>CAVPTN010000020.1:0-178415 GCA_963708755.1 uncultured Acidobacteriaceae bacterium | reverse complement strand
CCCTCGACTACGGCGCCACGGAAAACACCAATTATCAGTACCTGCTCGAAGGCGCAGACAAGGACTGGTCAGCCTGGGGCAAGCAGAAGGAAGCCAACTACAGCGGCCTTGGCCCGGGTAACTATCGCTTCCGCGTTCGCTCGCCGCAGCGACGATGGCCGCGTCGGCCCCGAAGGCGATCTACGCCTTCGTCATCCTGCCTCCGTGGTACCGCACCACCCTTGCTTACGTCCTCTTACTGCTCTTCTGCTGATGTCTGCCGTTGCTGGCGTGGCGTTGATCATCCGCATGAGCGCGAGAAAGGCCCGCCGCAAGACCGAAGCTCTCGAAGCCCAGGCAAAGATCCTCGAGGCCACGGTCAACGAGCGCACCCAGGAGATTCGCGACCAGGCCGCCGAGATCGCCGCGCAGAAAGACAGCATCGAGCTGCTCAGCGAAATCGGCAAAGAGATCACCGCCTCGCTCGATCTCAACACCATCCTCTTCAAGCTCTACGAGCGCGTGAACCAGATCGTCGATGCCAGCATCTTCGGCGTTGGCCTCTACCGGCCGAAAAGCACCTCATCGAGTACAGCCTCGCCATCGAAAACGGCAAACGCTACGCCCCTACACCCGCAGCACCGACGACAAGAACCAGTTCGCCGTCTGGTGCATCGATCATCGCCAGCCGATCCTGATCAACGACGTCGACGACCGAATTCTCGAAGTACATCCCAGACTACGAGCACAGCGGCGGTGCGCTCGAAGACGGCAGCCAGCGCGCAGCCGCCTGCCTCCATGATCTATCTCCCGCTCATCGCGCAGGAGCGCGTGCTCGGCGTGCTCAGCATTCAGAGCTTCAAGAAGAACGCCTACACCGAGCAGCACCTCAGCCTGCTCGAAAACCTCGCCGCCTACACCACCATCGCGCTCGACAACGCCAACGCCTACCTGGTCATCAACGAGCGCGAGCACGAGGTCCGCGAGCGCGCCGCCGAACTGGTCACCATCAACCGCATCACCCAGGCGCTCGCCACGCAGCTCGACAAGGACCGCCTCATCCAACTTGTCGGCGACCAGGTGCGCGACCTCTTCCACGCGCCGATCGCCTATGTCTCGCTGCTCGACCGCGCCACGATGATGCTCCACTTTCCCTACACCTTTGGCGAAGATGCGCCGCCGCGGCCCTTCGGCGCCGGCCTCACCTCGCAGATCATCCGCACCGGTCAGCCGCTGCTCATCAACGAAGACATGGAACGCAACCGGGCGCAGCTCGGCATCGAGCAGATCGGCCGCGCACTGCCTCTTATCTCGGCGTGCCGATCCCTTCCGGCGGCCAGGTCATCGGCGTCATCAGCGTGCAGTCCACCGATCAGGAAGGCCGCTTCACCGAAGCCGATCAGCGCCTGCTCTCTACCATCGCCTCCGCCGTCGGCGTCGCCTTCCACAACGCCAAGCTCTTTGAAGAAGCCAGCCACGCCCGAGCCGCCGCCGAAGAAGCCGACGCCGCGAAGAGCTCGTTCCTCTCCACCGTCAGCCACGAGCTGCGCACGCCGCTCACCTCCGTGCTCGGCTTCGCCAAGATCATTCGCCGCCGCCTCGAAGAGCGCCTCTTCCCGCTCATCCCCGAAGACGATCGCAAGATCCAGCAGGCCAAGCAGCAGGTCATCGAAAATCTCGAAGTCGTCGTCAGTGAAGGCGAACGGCTCACCAAGCTCATCGACGACGTGCTCGACCTGGCCAAGATCGAAGCCGGCAAATTCACCTGGAACATGGCCAGCGTCTCGATCGAGCGACGTGATCGAGCGCGCCGTCGCCGCGACAGCCTCGCTCTTCGAAGCGAAGAAGCTCAAACTCGTCCGCGACATCGACCCAGACCTGCCCACGATCACCGGCGATCAGGACCGGCTCATCCAGGTCGTCATCAACCTGATCTCGAACGCCGTCAAATTCACCGACGCCGGCTCCATCACTGCTCCGCTCGCGCGAGACGGCGAGCTGGTCGTCGGCGTCAAAGACTCCGGCATCGGCATCGCGCCCGCCGATCAGCCCAAGGTCTTCGAAAAGTTCAAGCAGGTCGGCGACACGCTCACCGACAAGCCCAAGGGCACCGGCCTCGGCCTGCCCATCTGCAAAGAGATCGTCGAGTACCACGGCGGCCGCATCTGGGTTGAAAGCCAGCCCGGCCACGGAAGCACATTCTCTTTCACGCTGCCCATCACCGGAAGCAGCCGGCAGCTCGAACTTCTGCCCGCCCGCCGCTCCGTCGACTATCGAGTCGCTTGTCCGCCAGCTGCGCGAGCGCGTCGCCACGCATCAGCCGCGCGACAAATCCGTTCTCGTCGTCGATGACGACTCTAACATCCGCTCTCTCCTGCAGCAGGAGCTCACCGAAGCCGGCTACTGCGTGCGCCTCGCCGAAGACGGCCGCAAGGCCCTCGCCCTCATTCGCGAAGAAACGCCCGGCCTCGTCATCCTCGATGTCATGATGCCCGAGATGAATGGCTTCGATGTGGCGGCCGTGCTCAAGAACGACCCCGCCACGATGGACATCCCCATCATCATCCTCTCCATCGTCGAAGATAAGGAGCGCGGCTTCCGCCTTGGCGTCGATCGCTATCTCACCAAGCCCATCGATACCGCTCGCTCTTCCACGAAGTCGACACGCTGCTCGATCAGGGCAAGTCGAGGAAGAAAGTCATGGTCGTCGACGAAGATGCCTCGACCATCCGCACCCTCACCGATGTTCTCGAAACCGCGGCTATCAGGTCGTCGAATCGAACGGCTCCGAGCTGGTCTCGCAGCGCCGTCGCTCTCCAAGCCCGACATCATCATTTTGAATTCGCTGCTCTCCAGTGACGAAGCCGTTCGTGCCCTGCGCTTCGAGAAAGGCATGGAGAACGTTCTGTTCCTCATCTACCAATGAACGCCTATGAAGATTCTTATCGTTGATGACGAACCCCATCTGCGCACGCTGATCCAGCAGACCCTGGAAGAGCTCGAAGACGAAGGCGTCGAACTGCTCACCGCGAGCAACGGCGAAGAGGCGCTCGAAACCATCCGCGAAGAAGAGCCGAACCTCGTCTTCCTCGACGTCATGATGCCCAAGAAGAACGGCTTCGACGTCTGCAACGCCGTCAAGAACGAGATGGGCATGAGCCACATCCACATCATCCTGCTCACCGCCAAGGGCCAGGAGTTCGATCGCCAGCGCGGCCAGGAGGTCGGCGCCGATCTCTACATGACCAAGCCCTTCGATCCCGACGCTCTCGTTGCCAAGGCCCGCTCTGTTCTCGGCCTCACCGACGCTGATGAGCTCAATGCCTTCGTTTAAACTCAAACCTTGCCGGCCGCGGTCCGGCAGCTTGCCTGCGATCAAAGCCCTTTGCCAGCGCTGCACCCAGTGCTCCGTGTATCATCGATCTTAACAGCCAGCCATCTTTCGGCACCATCGCCGATGAATCAGTCCACTCAAACCCGCGTTCCCGTCACGCCGCGAGAAACCATCGGCTTTGTCACCGGCCCCCAACCGCAGCAGGCCAGGCTCTGCTCCTCACGCACCTCGCGGCCCGCGAGCCGAAAGCCGCGCCCTGGCTGCGAGGTCCTCCACCTCTATCGCGAAATCCATCTGATCGAGCAGCTTTCCGAGCAACTTGCCGCACTGCTCGATCTCTCCGCCGTCGCGAGTCCGCGCTCGCCCAGGCCCAGCGCCTGATCCCCGCCACGCATGGCAGCATTCTCGTGCTCGACACCGCCGATGCCCTCCGCACCGCGGCCTCCTTCGGCATCGCCGGAAAGCCCTGGGACCACTCGCCGATTCCTCGCATTCGTCCCCTCGATCCTCGAACGGGGCATCGCCGAAATCGTCAACGACTGCCACGCCGACCCTCGCGCTCTCGCCGAGCACGACCTGAACGCCCTTATCTGCGCCCCTCTGCGCGCCGGCCAGCGCACCGTCGGCGTCATCGCTCTCGCCAACACACCCAGGCGCCTCCTACTCCACCGCCGACCTCAAGCTGCTCAACACCATCGCCTTCAGACGGCAGCCGCCATCGAGAACTCCTTCCTCTGCGCCGAGATGGTAAACGCGGCCCGCGACCGCGAACAACTCATCGCCATCCAAAAGGAACTCGACACCGCCCGCACCATCCAGCACCTGCTGGTGCCGCGCACCTTCCCGCCTTTTCCCGAACGCACTGACTTCGATCTGCATGCGCAAATGACCTCAGCCCGCGCCGTCGGCGGCGACTTCTTCGACTTCTTTCTCATCGATGAGGACCGGCTTGGCGTCGTCATCGGCGACGTCTCCGGCAAAGGCATTCCGGCCGCCCTGTTTATGGCAGTCACCCGCATCAGGTGAAGACTACGGCGTCAGGGCATGCCGCCGGCCGAGTGTTTCCAGGAAGTCAACCGGGTCCTGGTGCAGGAGCGAGTGAGCGCCATGTTCGCCACCTGCTTCTACGGACTGCTGAACCTGAAGACCGGTGAATTCGTTACTGCTCTGCCGGCCATAACCCTCCTATCTTTACGAACCGACAGCGGCGAGGTGGAAGCCATCACCGAAGTCGGCGGCATTCCGCTGGGCCTCTTCGACGGCATGGGCTATCTCGGCAGCACGTTACAGCTGCATCCCGGCGACTCCCTCTTCCTCTACACCGACGGAGTGCCCGAAGCCCAGAACATCGCTAAAGATGATCTCCGACGAGCCCGTGATCGCCTCTCTCACCCGCGGCCCCGAACCGGCTGCCGCGACCTCATCCCGAGTTGACCCAAGAAGTATCCGCGTTCACCGGGGGAGCACGCAGTCCGACGACATCACGATGCTCGCTCTGCGCCGCCTGTAAATACGCAGTCTGAATGCCTTGGCGAGAACTTAATCGCTCGCTCTATGTACAAGAGGCCGATTTACCAGGAACACATCATCATCCACCACACCGGCGCCGTGAATGCTCGACGTTCCAAGCGCCTGAACACTCTGCCCACAGCTGGCGCGACTTCTTCACCAGCCATGACGGAATGCCGATCGGCGTGCAGATCGTTGGTAGCTGGCAAGCCGAATCCACGATTCTTCATGTCGCATC
Source organism: uncultured Acidobacteriaceae bacterium (assembly GCA_963708755.1). Lineage (GTDB taxonomy): Bacteria > Acidobacteriota > Terriglobia > Terriglobales > Acidobacteriaceae > Edaphobacter. The sequence continues at coordinate 173,355 of CAVPTN010000020.1, read as the reverse complement.
TCTGCTAGAGCAAGTAAGCCCTGTACGGGATCTACACCCAAATCTCTAAATGCCAACGGAAGAGCGAGCAGGGGCGAGGTGTGATTCGAGTCGATCAAGAATCAAGAGCCTATCCACTTGATAGCCGTTGACTAATGAAGGACTAAACTATCTGCATGGTCCAGAACCGGATTTCAAAGTAGGTATTCTGAAATGCCGACTTCGTGGTCCATTTGCCATGGAGATGAAGTTGGAAATCGAAAAACTTATTGCAAAGGGAATTTGCCATGTAAAAACTGTGGCCGCCGGAGTGTCGTAGCGCTGATGATGTTCGCGCCATATGTCAGGCGCAGGTGGAGTATGTTAATCCCACCATCGGCAATGTCGGCATTCTGCTGGTGCCAACTCGCCCAGCTGTGTTTTTGCCTAACAGCATGGTGCGTGTATATCCGATTCGGAACAACACCTGAACGATCAGATGGATTCATTTCCGCTAACGATTCGCTCCACAGGATGCACGAGCTATTCAGTATCATGCCAGGCGAAGGTACCCCAGCGGCGTACGATCAAGAAAAGACCACACCGTATTATTTTTCAACGCGTTTCGATGATTCTCTGATTAAGGTGGAATTCTCTCCAACCGAACGCTGCGGCTACTTTGGTTCACTTTTCCGAGTGGCAAAGCTTCAGTAGTAGTTGGAAACCGGTTGTCGGGCGATCTACGCGTGCAAGGCCGCGTAGTGGCTGGGGAGGAAAATTTTGACGGCATGAAAGCGTACGTGTACGGAGAATTCAGTTCGCCAGTCGCCTCAAAGGTAGATCACGTCAAGAACGGAAGTCGTGTGGCCGTCTCGATAAGTGATACCAAATCACTGGACTTTCGCTATGGCATTTCATTCATTAGTGCAGAGCAGGCAAAGAAAAACCTGCGGCGCGAGATCCCGGCTTGGGGTCTGACCGGAGTGAAGGATGCGGCAAGGGCACGTTGGAACGAAGTTCTTGCGCAGATTACCGTGGAAGGCGGCACAGAAACACAACGCAGGATCTTCTACACGGCCCTCTATCGATGCTTCGAGCGAATGGTCAACATTACGGAAGATGGACGCTACTACAGCGCCTTTGATCATCAAATCCATCAGGACGCCCGTCCGTTTTATGTGGACAATTGGCTATGGGATACGTTCCGCGCATTGGAGCCTCTGCAGACACTTCTCAACCCCAAGGTGGAGGCGGACAAGATTCAATCGTATGTCGCATGTATCAGCAATCGGGGGTAATGCCAACGTTCGCAACTGTGTCCGGAAATTATGCGTGCATGAATGGCAATCACGCTGCGCCATGGTTTGCCGACGCGTGGTTCAAAGGCGTGCAGAACTTCGATTTACCGACTGCCTATGAAGGTATCCGCAAGCGATCGCTTGAAGTAACCATGCTTCCTTGGAGCCTCGCCCCAAAGGGGCCGTTAGACGATTTTTATTTCACCCACGGTTATATGCCAGCCTTGCGCCCCGGAGAAAAGGAAACGGTGGCCGGGGTTCACCCATTGAGAAGCGCCAGCCCGTGCCCGTAACACTGGAAAACAGCTTTGACGATTGGAACATTGCTCAACTCGCCCGTGTTCTGCACAAGACTGAGGACGAGAAGCTCTTTCTCCAGCGGGCTGCGAATTACAAGAATCTCTTCCGCGCCGAAAAGGGACTGATGTGGCCCAAAGACTCAGATGGGCACTGGATCGAGCCAATGGACCCGAAGTTCGATGGCGGAATGGGCGCTCGGGATTACTATGACGAAAATAATGGTTATACGTACACGTGGGATGTGGCACACGATTTCAACGGCCTGATCACGTTGATGGGTGGAACCGCAAGAGCCGAGGCCAATCTGGATCAGCTATTCCGCGAGCCGCTGGGCCGCTCAAAATATGAGTTCCAGGCGAAGCTTCCTGATTCCACCTCAATGGCCGGTCAGTTCTCCATGGGAAACGAACCAAGCCTGGCGATTCCTTATATATACAACCGTCTCGGAACGCCTTGGAAGACACAGAAGCGCATCCGTATGTTGCTCGAATCATTTTTTACCGACACACTGCAAGGCATTCCGGGTGATGAAGACGGAGGCGGCCTGAGCGCGTTCGTGGTGTTTTCGATGATGGGCTTCTCCCGTCACCCCAGGACTCCCAACGTACGACGTAGGTAGTCCCGTCTTCGACAAAGTCACCATCCACTTGAAAAACGGGAAAGATTTTTCCATCATTGCTCGCAACAACTCCCACGACAATAAATATGTCCAAGCATTCGTTTGAACGGACGAGGATCAATCGAGTCTGGTTTTGCCACAAGGATATCGCCAATGGCGGCACGCTTGAATTGACGATGACTGATACTCCGAACGCATCACTTGGCTCTAGCGCCTCCGACCTTCCGCCCGCATCCTTGGAGATCAACTCCGAAAACTATCTGGAATAGGAGTCAGATGAGTCACTGCTAAACTGAGCGGCGATTTCAGATGGTCGTCTCGCCGTTCACAGAGTCAGTCCTCCAGCGAGCGACTAGATCCTGCGCACCCGCAGGCCATGTGGGATACGAAAATTCCAAATCGGCATCAATAGCTCTTTGTTGAGTGCGATCGAAATCAACTAGCAATCGCGGCTGGAAATTGCCTCAATCACATGCTAACCAGATCGCGGTTTTCCGCGATTTGGTTAGCGTTTCTACTTAGAGGCGGCAAGCCATCTTGTCGGACGAAGCACACATTCGTTTACATTGTTGAAGTGGCTCGGAGGTGGCTAATGGCGCACAGTAAAGATAATGGCATCATTGATACTCTCAGCAATCACTCAGTAGACCAAACGGTGGAGCGACTCAAGGAAATTCTGGAAACGAAAGGAATTACCCTATTTGCAGTAATTGATCACAGTGGAGAAGCGGAAAAAGTTCGGTTAAAGATTGCCGCCAACCAAACTGATGATCTTCGGCAATCCAAAGGTTGGAACTCCGCTTATGTTAGCGGCTCCGAGTATCGCGATTGATCTCCCCATTAAGATTCTTATCTGGGAAGATAGCCAGAGCAGAACCTGGGCATCCTTCAACGACCCTGCATATTTACAGGAGCGGCATAATGTGCCGCAGGAACTGCTGTCTAATATTTCGGTGGCAGCAGCCTTAGCCGGTAAAGCGTCTGAGTAACCAAGTTCATGTTTCCCCACACCCCTCCAGCGAATGTTATCGCGAAAGCACAGCTCACCAGTATCTTCAAAGCTAGACTGACGAACAGATCTCGCGCGCATCCTAAAACGAGACTAATATTCTTCCTAAGTTCGAGCCCGCAGAAGTAAGATGCGAAAGAATGTTTGCATGTGGCAAGAAAGTACATCCTCTATTACTTCATTTCTAGAGACGGATCAGACCTTGAGAAAGATTTTGCGTTGGTAAAGTACGGAAACAAAAAGCCAGCAGACGACAACGAATAGGACGGAATAGAGCAGGGAAGCAAAGGCCGGATCTGGTACGACTCGCGCAATCAGCTGGTAACAATATTGTTGGAGGTTTAGGCCCTGACGCAGATGGATGCTGGCGATGGCTGCGGCCAGAAGCTCAGAGAAGATATAAGCAGCGATAGCGTTAGTTCCAAAGATGAAGAAGGGTGTAAGCAAAAGGGAGCGCTTCTGCTTGCCAGAATTTCTCTCTGGCAGATCCACGATCGCAAGGCACAGCGCAAGCAACAAAAGGCTGAGGCCGCCGGCGAAGAGAACGTACGAACTGGTCCAGAGTTTTTTATTGATGGGGAATGTGAAGTTCCATAGACCACCCAAAACGATGCCTGAGAGCCCGGCGATCGCGATACCACTTACCTTTTGACTGAGTTTGCGCTGAGTTCGCAACCAGATACCCGTCAGCAGGCCGAGCAAAGCTGTGGCCAGAGCTGGAATCGTACTGAGCAGCCCCTCTGGGTCCCGTGTGTGCTCGTAGAGATGAGAGGCGGAAAAGATCTGGCGATCCAGCCACGCAGTGAGATTCGCGTCATGATCGAGCAATGGAATGTCACGTCCAGGCACACCGTATCCGGGCACCGGCACAAACCTCATCAGGATCCAATATCCAGCGAGCGCAGCGAATGCGAGAGCGGCTTTGCCGCGCCAACCGGGACTAACGAGATAGAGAGAAGCCACTATCAAATAGCAGATGGCGATGCGTGGAAGCACCCCGTAGAAGCGCATCGTATGGAGATTGAAAAACGGAAAGCTGTTCACCACCAGGCCAAGCAAAAAAAGAATCACGGAACGCCGAACGACATGCCGAAGCAGCGATTGCCTTGCGGCACCCTGCGCAATACGCGATGCGCTGGAAAAGACCGTCGAGATGCCAACAAGAAAAAGAAAGGTAGGAAAGACCAGGTCGGTCGGCGTGAAGCCATTCCATGCCGCATGTTTGAGCGGCCAGTAAGCGTAAATCTCGCTGCCGTTGTTATTGACGAGGATCATAAAGGCAATCGTCAGCCCGCGGAGAAAGTCGAGCGACAGCAGGCGGCCTGGTCGTGCGGCGGTTAGAGATGGCCAAGGGGCATCAGAGGGTGCGCTCATCGTTGTCATAGTGTACTGGTGCGCCTCGGTCTATTGGTTAGGTGCGAGATGAAGAGCATGCGCGATAGCAACCGCGGCGGCGTAGGAGTCACCTTGTGGCACGGCGGCGTAGTTCTTTTGGCTGTGATTCCAGCGATCGCCGAAAGCATACCAGTCGATACTCTTCGGAGCATCTCCCGTGGCGAGCGAGTTGTCTAGCGAGTCGAAGTACATCCGCCAGCGTGGCATATAGTAGTCGCTCGTCAGACCAGCCCAGTCGCGGTTCCCGTATTCATGGAGACCGTACTCGCTTGCCTTACGGTCGCCCCACGTAGTGAGAATCGAGCGAGCATCATCGTTAAGCCGATCAAGCTCTACTGGCGATGAGGCCCATGGCGGTACAAAAAGAGAGCCATCTTCCAAGAAGAAAATATGGGCTGCTTTGTAGTAGCTTATCTTGCAACTCCATGTCACGAAGCCACTCCTGAGTCAGTCGAGCGAACACAACTTTATCTTTGGAGTCATAAGCCTGCTTGATGAGCGGCAGTAGCCGACGGCCTTCATTGGCCATCGTCTGCCGGGCAACGTCGACCAGGTCGTAGCGGTACGTTTCGGTGGAGCGCAGCGCAGGAACGACCTGCAGAAGCTCCGTAAGCGCTGGTGCAAATTCGTCTGGATTGTAGCGGAGAACATCCGGAGACCAGGTAGCTGCACGTGTTGCTGTCAGCGAAGGCTGTGAGTTGAAGATGGAGTCGTGCGAAGCATCGCGCTCGCCATGCTGCATATTGCCGTCGGCACGGTATCCATAGGCAGTCTTGAGCAGGATCTGCCACGCACGTCGCGCATGAGCATCTTCCGCGCCATAACGGCGTACTGCATATTCGTCGGTCCACTCACTCAGATCAACCGGATCAGCATGCCAGGCCATCTCAGTGTAGAGGTCAAACGCAAAGGGGTTCGTATCCAATCCTTCTGTGAAGATGGCGGTCCCGACAATGCGGCTGCCGGTGCGCTTTGCCATCTCCGGCAGACGAACAGCGTAGTCATAGAGCGGCGCTCCCATAGTGGTGCGTCCACCAAACTCCCACAGTCCGCCGTAGAGCCACGCCGCGCCACGAAATTCCTTATCGCGGTCCTCGCGAGGTATACGCCCCTGCTCGATCTCAGCGATAAGAACGTGGCTAGTGTCGAGAGATGAGAGCAGTTCCTGCGTCGGATTCTGCTGCCATCCAAGCAGCATCCAGAGCGCGTCGGGGTGCACGCGCATGAGAGCCTGCTGAACTTTCTTTGCAGCCTCCGGTACCGGAACATCACCTGATGCTCCGCCCTCTTGAAAGATCTCCATGTCATAGGTTGCCGAATCGCCATAGAGAGCATGTTGATGGCGATAGAAAAACTCTGCGAGTTTGTCGAAGTTTGGATCGCGTGGATCCAGCCAGCCCGGACGCGTAAATCCGTTCCAGTCACCTTGAGTGATGACGTGCGCGCCAGGATGAAGTGAGGCGAAGTCTGCGGGGACAATACCATAGTATCCGGGTAGCACGGGCATAATTCCAAGTCCGCGGAGAGTTGCAATCAGTTGCTGCGCGGAGCGCGATCGCTTCTCAAGAAGCTCCATTGAGATCGGACCCTGGAAGCAGCACATATTTCCCATCAACTGCATTTTTGGTGCGCAGGCTGAACGATCCAGTTACGAATCGCCTCATCCGAGTAGCCAGCATCTCGGAAGGTCTGGTAGAGCACCAGGTCCATGCCGCGTTCGATCAGTACGGCGTTCGTGCCGCTCAAAGCAAGGATATCGATCTCATGCTGCCAGCGCTTCTCGTCCCAGTAAGGGGCAGAGTAGCCGTCAACGTTCTCATTCAATGCATAGCGCCAACGATAAAGCGCAGGCTTCTCAATGGCCGTCTTTGGGGCCGCGAGAATAAGGCCAGGTGAGCCCAACTGAACACCGTTGGTGGACACCTGCAAGTGCGCCACATACTTCAGATACCAATTGACACCGTAGAGAAGAGTAGGCTGTGTGGCTGCCTCCACTCGAATGTGTCCTCGAGTCCCAGTGATGCGAAAATAGTCTTTGTTGTCCTGTCTGGAAACGAGAGCCAGATCGAACTGGCGCGCCAGCTGCGGCATCAGGCGCTGAAGTACCCCCTCAGCAGCCAATGTCGGCGACTCGGCACAAACTATCGCAGGCTGTACCAGCAGACCGAGAACGAGAAGTGAAGTAGAAGATTAAGTGCCTCAAACCCATGCACACCAATGTAGCGAAGTTTAGCGGATACTGGCACTCTTCTTACGTCTTAATGTATTCGTTTCTACCCGCAGAGAGCGGAACTTGAAAATCCCTAAGGGCGAGTGGTCGTTTGCGCCTTTTCGATGTCGTCGAGCAGGCCCGTCAACCGACTTGGTTGAACGTCACTAACTGCAACAAATGTAAAATCTCCATTCGAAAAACCTCTCAGGTGGAATCCCGAGTGTTCCGTCACCGGATCCTTAGCGTTTACAGTACCCGCATTTTTTCGAATAAAGACGGAGACCCGATGCTTGCCAATCCTATAGAGCAACTGTGCGACCGGCTCATTTCCGAGGTAAGCCAGATTAGCTCCATCGAGAGTCGTATCGCTCGGCAGGTTCTCCGGTATGTTGAAACTGAACGGAATACTTTCCCTGAAACCATGGCTTCACAGTATGTCGGTCCGTAGAAAGCACCTGTGGTGGCAAGCTTCGTCGCAAGAGTGGCGATATGTTGATCCGAGACCTCCGTGGCCCACGCAGCCTGCCGGATTGAGGCAAGCTGTGAACGCTGCAAAAGTCCAGGCTTACCGATACTAATAAGAGCGCGGCAGCAGCAAACCACCCGAGCCATTCAGAATCGCCCCTTCGAGCGCAACATCGTCGAAGGTGCGACGGCACTAGGGCTCCGAATCCATCTGTGAGGCCAAACGTTTCACGCGCTCCTGCAGATGTTGTGGGGGTGTATTCGTTGACCAGCCTTTGAGGTGGCGAGACTTCAACAGACTTTTTACGAGGGCGTCGGAGGTACACGCAGGACAAACGGCGAGATGCTGGTTTGCGCTGGCCAATTGTTCTGTCGGCAACTCTCCATCGACGAGCGAGTTCAGAACTGAAGAAGAAAGATGATCGGTTATGCGGAACTCCCTTGGCACCAGTGAAATCTGCAAAGCTTCGCGAAGAGATGTACGCGCGCGAGCAACGCGCGACATCACAGTTCCAATCGGGATCTCGAGGACGCTGGCGATCTCTTTGTATTTCATCTCCTCTACATCGCAGAGCAGAAGAACCTCAAGCAGCACCGGAGATAACTTCTCCATAGCAGCCTGGATCGCTGCACGGTCGCTCAGCCGAAGGAGATTGATCTCAGGCGTCTCACGATCGATCGCTCCTTCGGGATAAAGACGCGAACCGGATTCTTCGTCATCCCCCAGCTGATCTTCCAGCGCAACTGTACGGAAAGCCGCGAGCCCGCTACGCGAAGTCAGGTACGTATTTCTGAGAATGCGAAAGATCCACACCTTAAAGTTGGTACCGGGCTCGAATGAGGAGAAACCACGGAGGGCCTTCAGAAAAGTCTCCTGCACAAGGTCCTCCGCGTCATTGCCGTTACGGGTAAGCCACATGGCGACGTTATAGAGCGAGGGAAGCAAAGGCATCGCAAGTCCCTCAAACCCGGAGGTTTGGGGAGGGTCTTCGCGAGGCGCGGATTTCCATCGCAGTAACGTCATCTTCTCTGACTTCCTGTTGCATCTTCCACTGATGAAAACTGGCGTGCGATCAATTTATTCCATTTTGAACGGAATAATCTCCTCAAAACTTAGTTTGCGTCCATGAGAGGATTAACCCATGAGCGACAAACGCAACACCGACTCAAAACAGGAACAACTTAAAGCTTAACCCCAACTGGGTCTGAAACGACCAATAAAACCTGCCCTGATGGAATCGACAGGCGGAACTTTCTTAGCTGCATGGCCTCGGTAGGAACAGGGCTAATCTGGACAATGGCAGGTGGTGTCCCCAAATCCAAACTATTCGCCGCAACCACCGGCTCTCACGGCGCAAATCCCGCGCATGGTGGAGGAGACTTCAGCTTCGTTCAAATCAGCGATAGCCACATCGGCTTCAACAAAGCCGCAAAACCAGGATGTCGCCGACTCTCCAACTCGCCATCAACAAGATCAACGCGATGACTTGTCCCCGGCGACTTCATGCTGCACACCGGCGACATCACTCAAATCTGCGAAGCCGTCCGAATTCGACACAGCCCAACAGATTATCAAAAGCGTCAAAGTAAACCAGACCTTCTTCGTTCCCGGCGAGCACGACACCGCCACCGACGACGGAGTCTTCTACCGCGAGCGATTCGGCAAGAACACTCTGGGCAGCGGATGGTACAGCTTCAACGCACAAAGGGGTACACTTCATCGGACTCAACAACGTATCTTACCAGAATCGATGTCAATGGGACGCCTGGGCGCCGAGCAGCTAAGCTGGCTCCAAGACGATCTCGCATTCGCTCTCCGCCCTCAACTCCCATCGTGATCTTCGCCCACATCCCCCTATGGATGGTCTATCCCGATTGGGGCTGGGGTACCGCAGGACGGTGCAGCAGGCTCTCCTCGTATCTCAAGCGCTTCGGCTCCGTAACAGTGCTCAACGGTCATATCCATCAAGTCGTGCAGAAGGTCGAAGGCAATGTCTCCTTCCACACTGCGACCTCCACTGCATTTCCGCAACCAGCGCCGGGCAAAGCTCCGAATCCGGGACCAATGGTCGTTCCTGCCGGAAAACTAAAGAGCGTCCTCGGCGTCACCGAAGTCCGCTACCTCGCCCGGCACAGTCATCTGCCAATCATTGACTCCTCGTTAGAGGGAGTGGCATGAAAACCTGGCGCTCGATGTCCCTCGGCTGCGCAGTCGCATTCGCAACATCGCTTCTGCTAGCTCGCACTCATCCTTTCGGTGACGCGGGCCTGCACAGCGAGGCTACTGCGCAGCCTCCTGCGATGAAGGCCACTTCTCTTCCAGCGGCAGTAGGCACGATCCTGATGACGAAGTGTGCCGACTGCCACTCGATGCAGACGCACGCGCCAATCTATGGTCGATTCGCGCCGGTATCGTGGCTCATCGAGCGGGACATCGTCGAAGGCCGCAAAGCATTCAACTTCGCACAGTGGGACACCTACTCAACAGATAAGCAGCAAACCATCGCCGCGAAGATCGTGCAGGAAACAAAGTCCCACCGCATGCCGCTGATCCAGTATCGAATCATTCACTGGGACTCAAAACTCTCCGACGCAAACATTCAGACTCTGGTCCAGTGGTCGCACGGAATGCAAACCAGCGTATCGGAAGGCTCTGATCCGGCCCAAGCAGGGAACGGAGACGCCGCCCGAGGTAAGGAGATCTTCGAGAGACGATGTAACGGATGTCACATCCTGACGCAAGACCGCGAAGGTCCGCGACTCCAGGGAGTCTACGGACGCACCTCAGGCACCGTGGCAGGCTTCACCTACTCGCCTGCGCTCAAGAAAGCAGGCATCGTCTGGAACGAAGCAACACTCGACAAATGGCTCACCGACCCCGACTCAGTAGCTCCCGGAAACGAGATGGACTTCCGCGTACCCAAGCCAGACGAGCGTCGCGACCTCATCAAATATCTGCACAGCTCCGGCCCATAGCAATCCACGCACGATCAGCCTCGACGAACGCGCCTTCGATGACGATCAAGTGACCGAGGGCGAACCTGAACTCCCTCCCCAGCACCGCCCGGCAACTCTCCATGCTTCTGGAAATAATCACGGTATGCAGTAGGCGTCATCTGTCGAACCCTGCGAAACTGACGATTGAAGTTAGCAAGGTTCGACAGCCCCACCTCACCCGCGATCATGCTCACCGGAAGATCAGTCTCCGCAAGCCGCATGCATGCCCGCCCAATCCGAAGCTTACTAAGATAGTCACTCACGCTTTCGCCCGTATGCTTCACGAAGAGACGATGAAGCGATCGTGGAGAAATATTCCCAACCCTGCATAGTGCATCGATGCGAATGATCTCCTGAAAGCGTTTGTGCAGATGATTGAGCACACGCGTCAGTTGCGCCGGCTCCGCATCCGACGTAGCAGGCACCGTGACTCCAGCCTTCGAGAGCGGAATCGTCTCAGCCTCCGCAAGCTCCAATAAAAGATCGAGCGCAGTATGAAGACGATTCGTCGCACTCTCGCCGAGTAGCCCCGCCAAACGTCCACTCACCAGGGTAGCTGTCTCCGTAGAAAACACCAGACCGGTCGTTGCACTTCGTAGCAGCTTGCGAATCTTCCCATACTCCCGACATATCTCAGCAAGTCGCAGCGCCCACGCCCCCGAAAACCAGATCACAATCGCGGTATGCGGCTCTTTAGCATCGAGTGTCGCAGTCGAAGCCCAAGTGTGCGGCATATCAGAAGGCACCAGCACCAGATCAGGCGCTTGATACTGTCCAATATGATCTCCGATGAAACGCCACCCACGGCTATTCAACGTCAGCGTCAACTCATACTCAGGATGATGATGCCACTCGAACGGAATCTCCGGCACGCGTCGGTGGTACACGCGAAGCGAGCAGCCCTTCGGAAAGGTAACGCGCTCAAACTGCGGTTTCATCGCTCTCCCGTTTCGGTCATATCATCGGCAATTGCTGTCCGAATTGTATCGAAAGTTGGCCCATCTGCATCAGCCACAATTCACCTACAACCCTAGACTTACTCACGCGGTTCTTTTAGTTCAAATCGCGTAGCCAGGACGGTGTGGATGCATGAAAGCTACCGGCCCTCCTGATCTAAGAAGAGGTGAACATCATGGCATTTGAAATCGACAATCTCCCGGAAGCGATTCGCAGCACGAAAAAGGCACTGCGCAAAGCTCTTCCCAATCACGCCGAAGTGTTTCGTCAAGTCGAAGCGGAGATGCGCCGCCGCGTCGACATCATCGTCAAGGAGCGTGAGGCCGGGCAGTCCGTCATACCCATCGTGCAGTTTTCTGACGTCAAGGCAGGCACCGTACCCGCCGACCTGATTGCAAAGATCAAAGATCGCGGAGCGTGCGTCATTCGCGGAACGTTCGACGTAGCGCAGGCTCAAGCCTGGGACAACGAGATCGCAACCTACGTCGAAGAGAACGGTCTCGACGCAAAGTTAGCCAACGCGGCCGAAGACAAATACTTCGGAACCCTCGCATCGGCCAAGCCCCAGATCTACGGCATCTATTGGTCGCGTCCCCAAGTTCAGGCGCGGCAGTCCGAGCAGCTCACCCGCGTTCGCGTCTTCCTCAACAACCTATGGCAGGCAGAGAGTGAAGGAAGACGGCACTTCGATCCGAATATAGTTCCTGTCTACGCCGATCGCATCCGCCGCCGCCCACCAGGATCCGCTTCGCTGGGTCTCTCACCCCACGTAGACGGCGGCTCGGTAGAGCGCTGGCTCGACGAGAACTTCCGCAAAGTCTACCGTCACGTCTTCTCTGGCGACTGGCTCAAGTACAACGCCTTCGACGCAGCATTCCGCCCCGAAGTACGAGAGCTGCCATCCCCCGCCGTCTGTTCGATGTTCCGCACCTTCCAGGGATGGACGGCGCTCACTCGACAAGGGCAGGGAGACGGTACACTCCAACTCATTCCCATCGCCGAATCGATGGTCTATGTTCTACTCCGCGCCTTACAGGACGACGTACCAGAAGACGACCTTTGTGGAGCAGCTCCAGGCCGCGCACTCTCCATCAATCCTCAATACCACAGCCTGCTCATCCAAGCTCTCTCCTCTATCCCGCTCATGGAGCCGGGAGATACAGTCTTCTGGCACTCCGATGTCGTCCACGCAGTCGAGAACGAGCATCGCGGAAAGGGTTACAGCAATGTCATGTACATCTCTTCAACTCCGGGCTGCGCAAAGAACACAGCGTACCTTGCGCGACAGGCTCCATCGTTTCTCTCCGGTAAAACCCCGCCGGACTTCGCCCCCGACGACTTCGAAGTCGACTTCAAGGGACGCGGAACGGAAGCGGACCTGACATCACTGGGCCGTTCTCAGCTAGGGCTCTCTCCACTCGGAGAGAAAGAAAGCGAACCAGTACATTCGTTAACATCCACATCAGCGTAGCCATCGCGCATTATCACCATCCACCAAAACGGCTGGCTTGTTTTCACATGTCAGCCGTTTCAGCTTGATTGCACCAACTAAAACGATGTACTGTCCCGGTGTCAGATAATTGGTAGAACGTCAGTGTTGGCACCACTGATCGATTCTGAAAGAGATCACTGTGCAAACAAACACCGGATATAGCAACACCACAGGCTTCAGCGACTCATCCATCAAGACGGACACGCGTGCCATGGCTGTCGCGACCACCCTCTTCTTCATGGTTGGTTTTCTCACCTGCCTCAACGACGTCATCATCCCCCATCTCAAAAGCATCTTCGAACTCACCTACGCCGAAGCGATGCTGGTCCAGTTCGCCTTCTTCTCGTCGTACTTCGTCTTCAGTTATCCTGGCGGCAAACTCGTAGACTTGTTCGGTTACAAACGCGCCATGGTGATCGGCCTTCTTGTCATGTCGGCCGGAGCCATATGTTTTCTTCCCGCCGCCAGCCACGCCGTCTTTGGCATCTTCCTTACGGCGCTTGTCATACTCGCCGCTGGCATGACAACAGTGCAGGTCGCCGCGAACCCATATGTAACCGTGATCGGTCCGCCCGCCACAGCCTCAAGCCGTCTCAACCTCGCCCAGGCATTCAACTCCGTTGGCACCTTCATCGCGCCGTTCTTCGGTTCCGCACTCATCCTCAAAGGCGCAAAGCCCATCGCGCCCGAACGCCTGCGAAGCATGGAAGAGGTAGCGCGTCAGGCCTATCGACTCGCGGAAGCATCCTCCGTTCGCGTGCCATACATCGGCATGGCCCTGACCCTTCTCTGCCTCGCCATCGCACTAAGCCTTATCAAACTGAAACCGCAGCAGGAAAACGACACTCTCACCCAGGACTTTCGCCCCGGTGCCTTCGCCGACGCACTCTCAAAACCCGACAGCCTCTGGCATCATCCGTGGCTCATCGCCGGTGCAATCGGCCTCTTCACCTACGTAGGCGCCGAGGTCGCCATCGGCAGCTTGCTCGTCAACTTCATGGGGCTACCCTCCATCGCTGGCCTGCGAGAGGCACAGGCGGCCAACTTCCTCATGGTCTACTGGGGTGGTGCGATGATTGGCCGCTTCGTAGGTTCGGCCATTCTGCAGCGCATCAGGACCGGTCCCGTCCTCGCAACCGCTGCCTTGGGGGCGTTCGCTCTCGTCACTCTCTCCATCCTCACGCAAGGTCACGTAGCCATGTTCGCGCTATTAGCCGTTGGCCTCTGCAACTCCATCATGTTTCCATCGATCTTCACACTTGGCATCCAAAACCTTGGATCGCTCACCAGCAAAGGCTCCAGCGTGATGATTGCGGCCATCGTCGGTGGTGCCCTCATTCCGCTTGCCACCGGAAAGCTCGCCGATCGCGTTGGTCTGCATCATGCATTCCTGCTTCCCGCAATCTGTTACGTGTACATCGCCTGCTTTGGCTTTGCCGCAATCCGCCGCAACATCCACGGAGAAAAGCTGATCCCCGTCGAGCCCGTGTAGAGACACTATCGTGCAATGCATCCGCGATTTGTTCTGTGCACTAATCGCACAGCTACGTATACTCGCCCTTGCCTCCCCGTACATTTTTTTTGGCGCACCGCTGGAAAAGCGATCTGGTAGAGAATGGCCCCTCTATAGAGATGCATATATCGGCTGCGCTTCGTTTGTGTTCATGGGTGCCGTGGCTAACCGCAACCAAGATCCCTACTGTGACACAATCTGCCATGGCGGATCGAGAAGTCACGCGCACAAGAGAGACTCCGTTAATGTTAAAACCTCCGCTAGTGCTGTCTCCATGACTTCGTAACCAAGTGCATTTGGGTGAACCCCATCGGGCCTAAAGAAATCAGGATTACCAGACATCATCGTGAAATAGTCAACAAGGAGAAAGCGCTTTGATTGGGCCAAGGCTACGATCCCCTGATTTGCGGTTGTTGTCTGTTGATGATGATCTCTTATGGGAGGAAGGGTACAGAGCACGACTTCGATGTTCGCCGACTCGGCTATTCCTGCCATCGCATCCAGGTTCGATGCAACAGCCGAGAGGTTGCGTCGCTGCAGTACATCATTGGTGCCGCCGAGGATGACAACCCGCTTAAATCCATGTCCCATCACGTTCGTACTGAATCGGGTTAGCATCTGCGATGTCGTTTGACCGGCGATGCCAGCGTTGTGCACTGGCATCGGCCAAAAGTACGTAATCGAATCACCCATGAATAGCGTCGTACTATTCACGGAATCGCTCAACGGAACGAACAGCACTTGATACTCATTTGAGCAGCACGTTAGTAACACAAGGAGCAAAGAAACAGTAAGTGCCTGGAGCGTCTTAGCGGCTATTCTCAATGATTCTGAGAAAGAATATGTGGTGCCGGCCCGGAATGCGCCTATCATCTGCTTCAAAGCCCTCGCTCCCCGGGGAAAATAAAAACAAATCAAAATGCAAGCCTGATCTCCTCAAGGTATCACTGGCCAAATCATGAGGTCACAACTCAGTCCGCGACCATCAACTCCCCCGGCACGATAGGCCTGGTCCGCGGCAGCTTGCCACGATAAGCCGCCAGACCCGCCACCACGAGCGCCCCAACAAAGATACCCAGCTTAACCCAGCTAGCCGCGCGTGTCTGCGGAAGTATCTTCCACAACGCCAGCAGAATCGTCTGGCTAATCGTCACCGCCCAAACCGACCCATAAAAATAGCGCCGCTCCGTCCCCTCACCCTTCGTCGAAGACCCCACACGCGGCAGCATCCCACCCAGTCCCAACAGCAGAATCGTCAGGCACAGCGGCAGATATCCATAGTTATAGATCTGCTTCATGTACCAGGATCCCGTCACCGCTGCGATAAACAATCCGACCAGATTCAGCAGTGCAAAGCTCACCACAGCATTCCACGCGAACGTGTAGCAAACCCGCCGGTAAAGCGGATTCGGCTTGTCCTCATCGAAGCGAAGAATATAGGGTCCAGGTTCAGCTCCCGGCAGCCGTCCGCGCAGAGCCGCCACGCCAGTCCCCACCAAAACTAACCCGAGCCACGCTAGATTATTGCGTCCAAACCCACGTGCAAAGAGCGCAAACGTCAACGGTCCCGGCGCCAGAAAAAATACCCAGATCCATAAAGGCCAATGTGCAAGCCGATAGAGACGCGTATTCTTCTCCCGCATCTTCCGCGCCTGAGCATACTCAACGTTCCCTTTGTATGGCATACGCGTGAGTCTCGCAGAACCCCGGTGAGCCCGTCAATCGCCAACATAAGCGCCTCGACGAACTCACCAAGCTTCGCCCCGAACTACTCAGGCAACGTCAAACTATTCTTCACACGGAAGGCCTGCGTAACCGAAGGCGATCCAGAATCAGGCTGGCCTCCTCCGATTGACACTGTGAACTCACCCTCCGGAACGACCGGTTCGCCCGCGTCCGTCACAATGCTCAGGTCACGCGGCTTCAATTCGAATCTAACCTCCTGCGACGCCCCGGGTTCAAGATGTACCCGCTGGAAGCCGCGCAACGCCTTCTTCGGTGCGCCCGATACCTTAGGAAAATTCAGGTAAAGCTCGACGACTTCATCGCCCGCAATCTTGCCTGTGTTCGCAACCGTCACGCTGGCTGCAACCGCCTCACCAGCAGTCACCGGAGCAGTGGGCAGCTTCAGTCCGCTGTAAGCAAAGCTCGTATAGCTCAACCCATAGCCAAAGGGATAGAGCGGCGTCCCATCAAAATACCGATACGTCCTCGCCTTCATGGAGTAGTCCTCAAACGGAGGAAGTTGGCTAACCCCGGTATAGAAGGTCACCGGCAGTCTTCCCGCGGGATTATTGCGACCCGACAGCGTCTCTGCGATCGCCGAGCCACCCTCCTCACCGGAGTACCACGCTTCAAGGATGGCATTCGCATGCTCCTTAGCCCAGTTCAACACTCAGCGCGCTCCCGTTCATCAACACAACCACCAGAGGTTTACCAGTAGCAGCCACCGCCTCCAGCAAATCCTGTTCAGGCTTCGGCAGATCGAGACTCGTTCGATCGCCGCCCTTGAAGCCGTCTTCATTCACCGGCATCTCTTCGCCTTCAAGTTCGCTCGTGATTCCCACAACAGCTATGACGACATCCGCATCCTTCGCTGCTGCCACCGCCTCAGGGGCTGGCTTCAAATCGACCTTCGACCAAACAAGCTGCGGCGCTGTCCCGCTACCTTGGGGCAGCGGATACTCCACCTTCAAGTTGTACGCCTTACCTTGTTCAAGATGGACCCTGCCCAGCTTCGTCTCAACACCGTTAGTGATAAACGCCATCGTGACGACTTTACCGTCCAGCGATGCGCGGTAAAAATTCTCCCCTTTGATTCCCAGGTTGTACTCGCCCGTCTCAGTAGGCGTAAAAGTTGCCTCCGACTGAACGATCACAGATTTCTTCCCAACAACCTCAGCCGGTAATGGTCCCGATGAGACACCAATGCCAGGATCCACCCTCGTTGCGAGCGGCGCAGGTGCTTTCCCCGAGCCCAGCAACGCAGACTCATCCATCACCACATAGCTCGTACGGACGCCTTGTTTTCCATCCGTCGTCAGCAGTGACGCAGGCACCGGAGTACCGTCCTTGCTAAGAAACTGTGTCCCCTGCACATACTTGATCTGCGCAGAAGGGAACTCCGCCTTAAGACCTTCCAGCATCGAGACCGAATGAGTTGGGTTTCCGTTGTAGTTGCCGAGTAGCACCTTCGTCTGGTCAGCCAACGGGCCCACGACTGCTATCTTCACGCCCTGGTTCTTCAACGGCAGAACGCCATCATTCTTCAACAACACCATCGACTCATTGGCCAGTTTGCGAGCCAATGCGCGATTCGCCGGTCCATCCAACAGCTTCTCGTCGATCTTGGTGTACGGCACCATCTCCGGAGGGTCGAACATTCCAAGTTGAATCCGTGCGGTATAAAGTCGCGTCAACGCAACATCGATCTCGCTCTCCTTCAGATAGCCTTTCTTCACTGCTTCGACATAAGGCGCGTAGTCGTGGTCATCGGTCACCTTTGCGATGAAGTCGATGCACTCGTTATCCATACCTACCTGAAGGCTGATGGCCGATGCCTCAGCCTGCGTCGCTCTGTAGTGATGTCCGCTGAAGATGTTACGTACTGCCTCGCAATCCGAGACCACGTAACCTTTGAAACCCCACTTATCCCGAAGCTGGTCCTTTAGCAGAAACTCATTCGCACACGCCGGCTGCCCGTTGATGCTGTTGTAAGCACACATAATCGATGCAGCTTTGCCCTCCATGATCGCCGCGCGAAAGGCTGGCAGGTAGGTGTCAACTTCATCGTGCTTGCTCACCTCAACATTGGCGACGTGGCGCGTAGGCTCGGGTCCGCTGTGTACTGCAAAGTGCTTCGGCGTTGCGATCACGCGGTAATAGCGTGGGTCGTCGCCTTGCATACCGGTTACGAAGGAGACGCCCATGCGCGCCGTCAGAAATGGATCTTCACCATACGTCTCCTGCCCGCGTCCCCAACGCGGATCGCGGAAGATGTTGATGTTAGGCGCCCAGAAATCCAGTCCCTCGAAGATATTGCTATGCCCCGCTCGAACTGCCTGCACATGCTTGATGCGACCTTCCGTGCTGATCGCGATACCCATCTCATGAATGGTGGCCGGGTCGAAGGTTGCACCCAAACCGATCGGCTCCGGAAACTCAGTCGTCCCGTTCACAGCGACGCCGTGAAGCGACTCGCTCCACCAGTCATACGCTGGAATGTTCAGCCGCGGAATAGCGCGCGCCTGATTCACAAGCTGCGTCGCCTTCTCTTCGAGCGTCATCTGATGGACCAGATCGGACGCACGCTGTTCGGCAGGCAGGCTCGTGTCCAGATAAGCAGGCTTGGGTGTCGTCTGCGCACCCACGACGCCAACCATCACCCAAAGAGCTATCAGCGGGGCAACCTTGCAAACTTGAACGAGTCTCATAATGTCTCCATATCAGGGTGCTATCAGATTTAATTTGCGTCGCGAAAGAAGTTGACCACAAACGTGCAGCAAACGTTATCTCATTTAGCGAGGAAAGGGAAGACTTCCCCGAAAATACCGAGTCCGACCCATCTTCTCAAAATTGAGATTGAGCACAATCTACCGAATCATGCGAACACCCCCCGACGCACCCTGGATCAGTAGAAAATAGCTGTCCGTCTCCGGACAGCCAAATCCGATTCTGGACAACTGAAAGCCTTGAAGTGGTCACAGTCTGTAAACACTGTTGGAACAAAACGCATTAGCAGCGCGTATGTGGCAAGGTAAGTGCTTAGTCATGATCTATAAGAGGAATTCTGATGACATCTCTACTTCGCGATGTACGAATCGCTATTCGCCAACTATGGAAGTCTCCAGGATTCGTGATCACAGCGATATTGATGCTGGCGCTTGGCATCGGAGCAACGACAGCAATCTTCTCAATCGTCGAAGGTGTACTGCTGCGTCCACTGCCGTTTCCAGACTCTGACCGGCTGATGGTGCTCGCGGACATCATCCAGGGCGCCGACATTCAAGGCAACGGCGAGGCAGGTGTAACTGTTCCCGATATACGAAACTACGTGCGCGACACGCAGAGCTTTGAGAGCCTGGGCGGTTATGCCGGTACCGGTCTGGAGTTATCTGGCGCGGTCGATCCCGCCATGGTGAATGCAACACGATTAACCGGTGGGGTCTTGCCGGCACTGGGAGTACAACCGCTTCTGGGGCGAATATTCACTCAAGAGGAAGACGACCACCATCAACTGGTAACGGTGCTCAGCTACAGCACCTGGCAGAGCCGCTTTCACGGTGACTCTGGAATTCTTGGTAAAAAGATCCTGCTCGATCGCAAGCCGTATGTAGTCATCGGCGTGATGCCGCGAAACTTTGAGTTCCCCCTGACACCCGGCCGCCTGAACCACAGCGAACTGTGGGTTCCGATGAGCTTCGAAGAGCAGGAGTTAACACCAACCGCTGCGGCCGACTGGAGCTACAGCATGGTGGGCCGTCTAAAGCCCGGTGTTTCGCCGTCGCAAGCTAAGACTGACGCCGAACGGAGCGCAAAGGAGACAGTGCGTAACTACCCGGCCTTCATGGCGGGATTTAACATGCACCCAGTCGTAAGGCCGTTGCGTGAGGAGACGATTGAGGACGCCCGACCACTGGTGCGTACCCTCTTCTTTGCTGTCGCCGTCGTGTTGCTGATCGCCTGCGCCAATCTCGCCGGTCTTCTATTGGTTCGCGCCATCCGCAGACGGAGGGAGACCGCGGTTCGTCTCGCACTTGGAGCGAGCGCGAAGACGCTACTGTGGCAGACCCTCCTCGAAAGCCTCATATTGAGCGTAACGGGTGGCGTCGTCGGCTTAATCCTTGCGGCCGTCGCGCTTCGCGTGGGTGTAAGCCTCCTCCCCGAGACGTTGCCCCGCGTCAACGAAATCGGCCTCGATTGGCCAGTAGTCGGTTTTGCATTCGGTCTTGCCATCTTGACTGGAGTCGTCTGCGGTCTCGCGCCAGCCTTTGCAGCAATGCGTACTAGCGTGAACGACACACTGAAGGAAGGCGGACGCACCGGCAGCGCGGGCGGGCACGCACGGCTCCGCTCCGCTCTGGTGATCGCTGAGATTGCAGTTGCAATGGTCCTCCTCACAGCCTCGGGCCTGCTTCTTCGCAGCTTCGACAAGATGCGCCAGGTCGATCTCGGATTTCGGCCGGACCACACCCTTGTAGCCTCGTATGCGCTGCCAGCGAAGCAGTACGCCACCCAGACCTCAGCGGACGAGTTCAACCGTGAGCTTCTGCGGCGGCTGCAGGCTCTCCCGGGCGTCAAGTCCGTGGGCCTGACCTCATTCCTGCCCGCTGCCGGAAACAACCAAAACGGTGCGTTCCTTCCGGAAGGATACGTCCCACCCAAGGGCGACAGCATCGACCTGGCCACGACGATTCATGTGCGAGGTGATTACTTCCGCGCGATGGGCATACCTCTATTGCATGGCCGGTTCTTCACGGAGGATGACAAAGCCGGCAGCCAACTGGTCGTCATCGTGAATCAAAAGCTTGCTCAAAAATCCTGGCCCGGGCAAGATCCGATCGGCAAGCGCCTACGCCTGGGTACGCAGTCGATGAATACACCTTGGGCAGTCGTCGTGGGCGAGGTAGCGGACGTAAAGGAGAGCTCCCCCGACGCCCCAACAAAGCAGCAGTACTACAGCCCAGTCGACCAAGCCGAAGCGATGGCCGGTGCACTAGCTTCACCGAGCGACATAAACGGCAACGGCGGATACATCGCCTTGCGCACCTCCATGCCACCAGAGCAGATGGAGAATGCGTTGCGCGCCACAGTGCGTTCGATCGACGTGCAACTGCCACTGAACCAGGTCCAAACAATGGAGCACGCAATCTCAGACACCGAAGCTCCACGCCGCTTCAACACCACCCTGATCTCATCCTTCGCCGCGGCCGCGCTGATACTCGCCGTTCTCGGGATCTATAGCGTGATTGCATTCTCCGTCGCGCTCCGCGTTCAAGAAATGGCGATCCGCATGGCCCTCGGCTCCCAACGCTCAGGAATCATCCGCCTCGTAGTGAGTGCCGGAGCGAAGCTGGCACTCATAGGCTGCGCAATCGGACTTGCAGGCGCCGCCGTCACTTCGTACCTCTTGCGCTCATTCCTCTTCGGCGTCAGTGCATTCGACCCACTCGTCCTAACGCTCGCTGCGGTGTTCGTGCTTCTGCTGGCACTCATCGCGTCACTGCTCCCAGCGCGCCGTGCCGCCTCCATCGACCCCATGCAGGCGCTCAGGGCAGATTGATCTCTACTGTGAAGTAAGCGCCTTCAGGTACATATATTCGAACTGCACTCCGGTATAAAAATCGACGACAGCGGATACGCTCATCGCGTCCATGGGCACGGTCGTCATCGCGATCCACGCCCATACCGGAAAACCCATAGCTGGGAATGCCTGCATTCATCGTATAAATACTGTCGGAGGCGCCAGTCTCCATCTCAGGAATCACCGGAATACCGGGCCAAATCAACTGCACCGTAGCTTCGAGAGGCTTCATCACCGTTGGATTCAAAGGCGGCGGTGCCATCGACTTACGATCAGAGCCCTTATCGAAGACCTCGCCACCGTCGGTGACATACTGCACCTTCAGCGTCGGATCGGCAAAGATGCGAATCAGCTCCTGACGAATCTCCTCCTGCGAGTGGCCCGGAAAGATGCGGCAGTTCACATTGGCCACGGCGCTTCCAGGTAGCGCATTCGGCGCATGACCAGCATTCATCATCGTCGCAACGCACGTCGTATGCAGCAACGAGTTGTAGATCATATCCTTTGAAAGCCGTTGCGCCGCCGCCGGATCTGGCACAGGCCCAGAGACAGCTTTCAGATCGGCAGCTAACTGCCCCGTCTCGGTCTTCGAGCTACTGGCAAAATACGCGCGCGTAATCTCGTTGGTCTCAAGCGGAAACGGCGAGTGCTCCAGCCGTCCAAGTGCATCCGCCACATGGTAGATCGCATTGTCGGGACGAGGCAGGGAACTGTGCCCGCCCGGGTTCGTCGCTGTAACTCGATAGTCGGCATACAGCTTTTCAGTGGCCTCAACTCCCATGCTGATAGCTTTGCCCTTCTCCAACTCTGGCCCACCAGCATCAGGATTGATCGCGAACTCAGCGTCGATCAACTCACGATGATTCTTCAGAAGCCAGTCGACACCATTCGACTTGCCGCCCTCCTCATCAGCGGTCAACGCAAGAATGATGTCGCGGTCGGGAACAAACCCCTCACGCCGAAGCCTGATAAAACTCTCAACCATCGCGGCATCACTATCCTTCATATCCTGCGTGCCACGCCCATAAAAGTAACCGTCCTTCTCGACAAATTGAAAAGGATCGGTAGTCCAATCAGAGCGTTTCGCCTCGACGACATCGATATGCCCGATCAGCAGAACGGGCTTCATCGTCGAGCCAGGGCGACCACGATATCGAGCCACCATATTGCCTTTCCTGTCGTTCGGCCCCATAACAACCACATCGGCCTCAGGAAAGCCGGCGTCCAGAAGACGCTTCCGCATCGCATCCGCCGCGACCGTAGTGCTACCCACCGAGTCCGTCGTATTCGTCTCAATAAGCTGCTGGAAGATATCGTGGGCAAGAACTTTGTCAGCCGCAGGCAGCTGGTTCGACTGAGCGCAAAGCGTGGACGTCAATAAGGCGGGAAGAAGGTAGGATGCGATCGTTCTCAAGTATCTGTCCTTTGCTTGGCAAAGATTGATGCGGCACAGACTTCATATTCGCATGAAACCCCATTGTTGCTAGCAGAAACATCTGTGCTTACAAGAATTGACTCTGCTGGCCAATAGAAATAGAAGTGGCTCCAACCCTCAAAAGGCATTGGAGCCATTTCCTCATTCCCCACGATCCACTAGTTGCTGCCCGCCTTCAAACTGAGCCCCTCCTTCAAAGGAAGCGACTCAACCGAATCACCCACGGAGATCGTGAACTGATTCGAACCGATCACCCACTTCTTTGCCGCAACGTCGTAATACGAGAAAGATCGCGCGTCCAACGGAATAGTTACATGTCGCGTCTCTCCCGGCGCTAGCTCCACGCGCTCAAAGCCCTTCAACTCATGCTCTGGTCGCGCCACCTTCGGGTGATCCTCTGTCACATACAACTGCGCAACGTCTGCACCCTTCCGAGCACCTGTATTCGTCACGTCAAACGTGGCAGTTCCATGCACCCCACCACCCGCGTCATCCTGTTTCACTGACAGGTTCGAAAATTTGAAGTTCGTGTAAGAAAGCCCATATCCAAACGGAAAAAGCGGCTTGACCTTGTTCTTCTCATATCCGCGATACCCAACGAAGATGCCTTCTTTATAGTCAACCCGCTTGGAATCTCCTTCAGGGTAGTAAGTTTTGAAGGTGGGGTTATCTTCCTCGTTTCGTTCAAACGTTGCAGGCAAATGCCCCGAAGGATTGACGTCGCCGAACAGAATCTCCGCCAATGCCCGTCCACCCTCCTGTCCCGCGTACCACGTCTCCAAAACCGCAGGCACACGGTCGAGCCACTTCGTAGAATCCACATTCCCGCCCGACGTGATCGAAACCACAACCTTCGGATTCGCCGCCGCCATCGCGCGAATCAGTTCAGTCTGGCCATAGGGCAAAGCAAACGTCCTGTCCCCGCCCTCGCTTTCGCTCTCAGGCTCAAATCCAGCTGTGACCACGACAACATCCGCTTTGGCAGCAAGCTTCACCGCCTCAGAATTCACGATCTTATCCTCCGGCACAATCGCAAGCGCCACGTGCCCTCCGATAGGAGTCTTCTGCCACTCTTCTACGACGATCTTGTGAGGACCGGCAGCAAGTTCCATCGTCAAATGCGGCTGAAATGCACGCACGATCTTCCAGTTGTCGATCACGAGCTTGTCATCCACATAGACGCGATTCCCCGAGCCCTCCCCTGAATCCTCCAACGCAAGAATGTATTTCGTCGAAGTGGCCGCGTTGTAGTAACCCGTAAGGCGGTGAGATATCTGCGACGGTGGCGAGTTGAACAGCATCTCCATCACAGCATCGATATCAGCAATCGCTTCTTTGATCGTGAGCCCCGCCAGCACTGCATGACGGGTAACCGTCTTCGAAGTAGGAGTTCCAGACAAGTCAAGGTTGTTGAAGGCCTCGAGCGTAAGCCCAGGCTTGCCGCCCTTTGCCTCCGTCGTAAACTCCGTCGCCGACGCCAGATGCGACAACGTAGGAACACCACTGTTGTACAGCACAGTCGTTGATGCACCGACGAGAGTGGAGATGCCCTCAAGCGCACTCACCTGGTGGAACGGCACCACTCCCGCACTGCCTCCACCTACCGGAACCCCCGGATAGCCATCTGGTCCAACGATCAAAATCGTCTTCACCGCCGACTTCTCCAGCGGCAACAGGTTGCCCTCGTTCTTCAGCAGCACCGCACCTTCGCGTGCCGAATCGAGCGCAACGGCATTATTCTTCGCATCGACAAACGAGATAGAGTTGTCGAGTTGATCACGTGTCAGCCACCCATACGAAGCTGCCGTCTCGAGAATATGCCGCACCTTCTCATCGATCGTCGCCTCGGAGACCTTACCAGCCTTAATCGCCGGCCCAAGGGTAGCGTTGTTCATGAACTTTCCGGTCGGCTCCTCGATGTCGAGCCCGCCGTTCGCCGCGCCGACCGCATCATAGGTTGCATCCCAATCGGACATCATAATGCCTTTGAAACCCCACTCTTTGCGCATGATCTCAGTATTGAAGTAGCTGTTCTGTGTGGCATGCTGTCCATTGATCAGGTTGTAAGAGTCCATCACTGAACTCACATGCCCCTCCTTCACCGCTGCTTCAAACGCAGGCAGATAGATCTCGCGCAGCGTTCGCTCGTCGATCTCAGAGTCCGAGTCATGCCGCAAAAACTCGCTGTTGTTTCCCAGGTAATGCTTCACCGTCGCACTGACACCCTGCTCCTGCATTCCGGTGATATAGCCCACCGCAATCTTTCCTGCCAGGAACGGATCCTCACCGAAGTACTCAAAGTTGCGCCCGTTGTGCGGCGAACGGTAGATATTAACTCCGGGCCCAAGCATGAAGTGAACTCCACGCGCACGTGCATCGCGGCCGATTCCTGCACCGACACGCGCCGCCAACGCTGGATCCCACGAAGCCGCCATTTAACTCCCGCTGCATACGTAGTCGACGGAAACCCCGAGTTCGAACGTGTTCCATATGGCCCGTCCGACATGTTGAGCGGAGGAATTCCAAGCGAAGGAACACCCCGCACTCCAAAGCCTGTCCCACCGATGTAGTCGATCTTCTGCTGAAGCGTCATCTGCTTCACCAGAGAATCCACCTTCTGTTGTTCGGCCGCATCCAGCGCATGAGGAGCTTGCGCAAAGCCCGGCGGGTACGCAACAAGAGTCGCACCCAAAACAAAAGTTGTTAAACAGAAAAAACGCAAATGACCTGAAAGCTTCGAATGCATGAGATGGTGTCCTCGTCGTTGCGAAATTGTAGCTGCACCATCAGGCACTTGTCTCACAGCGCTAGCCGCATAGCTCGAAACCCAAAAATAGGAAGGTGGCTCATTGGTCCAACCAAAAGATAGAGGCCGCCGATTCGCAGGCCGCAATTCCCAAAACAGGAACTTCAAAAAATAAACTCAGAACTCGTGTCACATTTTTCATGACTTAAAACATGGCCGTCAAATGACCACGTTTACCATGCAATCCACCACAAATTGACCACAAAAACACCACGTTCAACCAGCTTTTTCTTCAAAAACCCTCGCAAAACACTGCAAACACCGGCCAAAAAATAAGTGCGCCAAATACTCATTTAAGGATTCAATTGAGGAAGAACTCCCCGTGATCCTAGATCTTTTTCCCGGTCATGACGATGCTTTCGAAGCAACCGCGATAATCGGCTCCCATCCCAACTCTGTTTATCTGCGCCGGAATACAGCGAAGCGCCAAGCTCTTCCACCGCAACAACCAGCTCGTCATCGTTCGCTCGTCGCAAATACTCCTGCAAAGTCACACCGCCATTACGGCGCACAACCCAGCTAATAAGAGATCGATAAGCTCCCTGTGCATCATTACGTTTGCACGCGGTAATCAATCGTCGAAAGTAAGCCCGCTCCGAATTTCTTCTTCTCTCACTACTCTGTCGTAACTGACGACGCAACATCGGAATATATCGCCACATAAGCCAGAAAACTAAAGACGCGAAGACAAAAGCTGGAAAACCGACAAGAATCGATAAGCGATAACGTTGCCAAAAACTCGCGGCTTGAGGTTGAACAGCCACAACAGGTTCTTGCTCCGGCGGCAACTCTTCTACGTAGCCTGGATTAGCCGCAACGGTGAGATGAACAGAGGGAAGCGTGGTGGTAACAAGCTTATGAGTGTTCAGGTTCCACCACTGAAGCTGAATAGGCGGCAACGTGTATTCACCAGCGCTACGCAGAAAATATCGCGCAGACTCAGTACGTCTTCCATAAACAAACTCGCCCGTTGGTGTCTTCTGGTCCACGACAGTGGGCTGTTCTGCATAAACACGTACACCATCTGAGGCCTCAAACGACAACGGAGGGATCATCATTCCCTGCGTCTTCATAGTTGTCACTGTAATGGTGCGATGAAACGTGTCGCCCACCCGAATATTCTTCAAAGATGGTTCCCATCTTTGTTGCAGCGTAAGCGCAGTGGTTGGGAGAAAGTAGCTAAGACCTTGGGCTGCCTCTGGAATACTGGCGTGAAATATTAGCGGAGGCAACGAAAGATGCGCCTCCGCTGTCTTTGGCGGATTTGCAGCATAGGGAACAGTGAACTGCGCCGGAGGAAGCCGGAACTCTCCAGCCTGTTGTGGATAGATTGTGTAGGACTGACTGATCCCAGCGTAATGCACGTCGCCGATAGTCTCTGACAAGTTCTGCGGTCGGTTCTGCGGCTGAACGACAATCGCGTTTTCAAGCTCGAAGACAGGAAAATCGGGACTGCCAGTGAAGTAGTTAGGTACAAGAACAGCGACGTTGAGATGCACGGCTTGGCCAACTATGATATCTCTCGTCGGCGTTAAAAGTAGCTCGGATAACAGGCGACTGCGCAAATGAAAAACTTGCACCACACAGAGCAAAAAAACAGATAATTCCATGCTTCATCAACGCTTCTCCTGTGCAGCCTGAATAGCAAATCGTTGCCGCAGGAAGTCAGCAGGCGTTGTCTGAATGTTTCTCATCCAGATATCGGCAATCGTCTTCGGGTCAAGGTTCGCTTTCATGGCGATCTTTTTCCCTTGCTTGCCCTTATCGTCAAACTTGATCTGATCGGGTGGAAGATTCGGCGCCTGCTCTTGCTCCTCTTGATCGTCCTTTTTCGTGGATGTCTTTGGAATCAGGGATTTCACCAGCACCATATTCTCCTGTGCCTCGGCCCATGGATGACGCCGTTCGAGCGCCTGACGATACGCTTCAACAGCCTCAGGATATTTGCCAAGCCGAGTGAGGGCGTTGCCTTGGTTGTACCAAGCCTCCGCGGAGTCGCTGAGGGCGAACGCATTTAATGCGTCGTCGAAGTGACCCGCGCGCTCCAGTGCGACGCCACGCCAAACTGGATTTTCAAAGTGCTTTGCAGCCTGCTCGAATTCGCCTCGTTCAAAATAATATCGGCCCTGCTGATCGTCCGTGAGCCACAGGTCTATCCAGCGGAAACGATGTTCTGTTGCTGTCGGAGGAAGTATGAAGACGAAAGCCAGCGCTGCAGACGTCCAGCGTACGGTCCATCCCCTCCGAAAAGAGAATGCGGCAATAACGGCTATCGGAATAGTCAACCAGTAGCCTTTGTCAATGGGTCGGGTTTTGCTATCATGCTGTCGCACGGCTTGGAGATGATGCTGCACGCGTCGCTGAATCCACTGAATGTCGTCATCGCTGAGGGTAAGCGAAGTCGCATCGATGCCGAGCTGCTTGAGATTGCGCAGGGCATTTACATCGAGTTTGGCATACACACGCCGTCCAGCAGAATCGGTGAGAAAGTGATTGCCGTACGTGCGGACGGGGCCACCGGCAGCAGTTCCGACGCCCATTACAAGGACGTCGTCTCTTCCTGCATACCGAGAAAGGAACTGTCGAAATGTAGGTAAAGCTTGGGGCTCAATGCCATCGGTAATGAAAAGGATTGTTCCGGGGTCCGTCTCGTCTTTGAGAAAATCTTCGATTGTTTCTACGGCATGAGCGGTGTTTTTCCCGGAGCGCGGCATTAGATTCGTTGATAGCGAATTAAGGTATAGCTCGAAGAGCGATTTGTCCGCGGTGAAGGGAAGCACCATGTGCGCGGAACCCGCGTAGACGAACAGCGCCGTCCGTGCTCCAGTCCGTTCTTCAATGAGATCGTGAATCTTCAATTTGGCGCGCTCAAGACGGGTTGGATCCAGATCAATTGCATCCATCGTCTGTGAGAGATCGAGCGCGATGACAAGATGAGCCTTGTCTTCTGTAAACGGTGGCTGTTCGCGACTCCATGTAGGGCCCGCTAATGCGACAGAACCGAGAACCATGAGCGCACAGAGTGTGTGTATCGGACGAAGGCGCCAACTCCGCGTTGGAGAAACAATAAGGTGTTCGAGTAACTCAGGATTGATATAGCGTCGCCAGCGCGCACGAACATCTTCGCTAAAGCGTAGCGAGAGAAGAAAGACTGGTACGGCAGCCAGCAGCCAAAACCAATGTGGCCGCAGAAAGTGAAGGGCGTTGAGCCATTCCCTCATACGCGTACCTTCAGCACCGAGGATGTCGTCGCCTCTTCACTCGCATGACCTCCATGACGAAACAGGCGCATCCCCAGAGTTACGATCATCATCAGCAGGTGGTATCCGGTCAGTAGAACGAGGGCTGCAGCAAGCGGCAGCATGAATAGCTCACGCTTCGGCTGGTAGCTCAAGGTTTTGAAGTTCTGTGGCGTGATCTGGTCCAGCGTCGCATAGGCGCGTTCGAGTTCTGCGTTGTTTTCTCCATGAAACACCTGACCGCCGGTCGCTTTAGCTATGATACCCAGAGCCGCATAGTCTACCTTGTCTTCTCCCTTTGCGTGTGGGTCTCCGATGCCGACAACGTGGATGGTAATGTTGTTCTGTTTGGCAATCTCGGCGGCTTTTTGGGGTGGCACACGGCTGCCGGTATCGTTGCCATCGGTGAGCAGAATCAACACGCGCTCCTTTGCATCGCTCGCGTTGAACTGCTTGATCGCGAGACCAATGGCATCGCCGATCATCGTCTGCGGGCCAGCCATTCCAGCGTCCGTCTGCCCCAAAATCTTCAGGCATGCGTCATGATCCAGCGTGAATGGCGCGGCCGGATACGCGGCCTGACCGAAGACGATCAAACCGATCCGATCATTTTTGCGCTTTTGAATGAAATCGCTGACAACATGTTTGACTGCGTCGACGCGACGCATGCGTTTATGTTCAGAGGTGAAGAAGTCCGGCGTCTCCATCGATTGCGAGATATCGAGTGCAAGCATGAGATCGCGTCCGGGTTGAATCTTCTGAATCGGAGGCTCGACCAACTGAGGCCGAGCTAGCGCAACGACCATCAAAGCCCAACAGATTGGCGACAGGATTTTTTGCAGCCAGTTGGCCCGAGGTACTACAGCCCCAGGAGCAGGTGTGAGACCCAGTGCGGAGGAGATGAAACTGAAAAAGCTAAGGCGCACTGAATCCTGCTCCTCTTTGTAAGGGGGCAGCAGCCAATAGACAATGATCGGAAGCGGAAGCAGCGCCAACAGCCATGGGTATTCAAGCCTGTACACGGTGCCTCCGAATCCATTGCGCGGATAAATCTCTAAGGGCAGCTTCGTCTCCTGGCGAAAGAGGAGGTGGTGCAAAAGCTATCTGCTCGATGAGGTTGCCCGGGTTCTCCAGAAACGACGGTATGGCGGAACTCTCTGCGAGGAAGCCAATCCATTTGTCTCCACTGAGCGAAGCCACATGTTCTCGAGGCCACGCAGCTAGAGCCGTACGCTTGAGCAGTCCGGAGAGTTGCTCCGGAGGAGTAGAAGCGAGTTCATGAAGAGCTTCCCGACGATAACGGTTTTTCCGCCACTTATGAATCTCACAAATCGTTAACCACACGATAAGAAGAACGAGAATGCCGAATACGATGTACCAGCCAAGGGTATGCGGGGTATAGGGCACAGGTGGCGGTTGATAGAAGTCGTGCAATTTGTCGAGAGCCGTCGGAGATACGGTTTGTGTCAGGGGGGATGTCATGTCCGCCTCCGCAGCTCTGCAATGCCGCCAAGCAGATGACGAAGTTGCGTCGGAACGTCGTCTGCTGTGCTGATAGGTAGAATCGGAATTCCAATCTCATGCTGCCAGGAAAGAATGAATGCAACACGTTTGTCGGAAGCGTCGAGAATGCTTTTACGAACCTTTTCCTGGTCGAGCTGTAGCTCAACCTGCAACTTTCCGTCGTTGACGATAAGCTGCTCCGCCGCGGGCAGCTTCACCGACAACGGATCATAGGTAAGACAGCAAACAATATCGTTTGAACGCGAAAGACGAAGCAAAAGATCTCGTGTCGTCTGATCAGCGCCGTCGAAGTCGCTTGCGATTACGATGAGACCATCGCGACGACAGACCCGTGCCGCCGACTTGATAGTTTCATTGAGGCGATCAGGGGTGGCCATTACGGGAAGATCCGCACGAAGAAGGTGATTCATGTGCGAGACGCGGTCGAGGATTCGCAGAACAGTGGAGCGACTGCGGCGTATGGGGATCTTTTCGACAGAGTCGTCATTAAAGACGAAAGCACCCACCCGGTCGCCTTGGTGGAAGACACGCCAGGCCGCAAGCGCTGCGATCTCCGCAGCAACTACAGACTTCATCGAGACTCGGCTGCCAAAAAACATATTGATGCGCTGATCCACAATCAGCATCGTCGACCGGTCGCGCTCTTCGGTATAAACGCGGACATAGGGCTTCGGCATACGTGCAGTTACCTGCCAATCGATGCTGCGCACGTCATCACCGGAAACGTAAGCACGCAGCTCCTCAAAGTCGAGTCCGCGCCCTCGAACACGCGAGGCGCGTCGACCGAAGAGCAAGCTGTGTACCGGCTGGCGGTGATGCAAAGAGAAGCCGCGCGACTTAAATTGCAACGCGATCAGCGAATCGAGTTCGGCGTAAGCTCCCATGGCATGAATACGTTGCTAAGCTACTGCAACCAGTTGAATGATCTTATCGAGTACCTGATCTGCATTGATCCCTTCGGCCTGCGCGTCGTAACTCAACAGAATACGATGACGAAGCGCATCATGAATGATCGCTTGCACGTCATCTGGCCGCACAAATGAGCTGCCTCTGAGCCACGCATATGCTCGCGAGCACTTGTCGAGGGCAATCGTTCCGCGCGGGCTAGCGCCAATCTGGATCCACTTTCGTAGATCTTTGTCGTAGCGTTCGGGATAGCGTGTCGCTTCGACCAGACTAACGATATATTGTTCAACCGCCTGAGCCATCTCAGTTGCGTGAATCTCGTTTCGCGCTGTAAAGATGACATCCTGGGAGATTAGCTCAGATGGACTGGAAGAGTCTTTTGAAGACGTTTGTGCCGGCGGTTGCTCCTCATCACGTACCAGCAGCATGATCTCTCGCTCGGATTTTTCCTCCGGGTAACCGACATAGATATGCATCAGAAACCGATCCATCTGCGCTTCCGGAAGGGGGTAGGTACCTTCCTGCTCAATAGGATTCTGCGTGGCCATTACGAGAAAGAGGCGAGGCAGTGGATGGGTTTTGCCCGCGACCGTTACCTGGCGCTCCTCCATCGCCTCCAACAATGCCGACTGCACCTTGGCCGGAGCTCGGTTGATCTCGTCGGCGAGGACAAGATTATTGAAGATCGGTCCAGGCTGAAACCGAAACTCACCCTTACCCTCCACGCTGTAATAGATATCTGAGCCCGTAATATCGGAAGGCAGTAGATCCGGTGTGAACTGAATACGCGACAAACCAGCGTCCAAAAACTTGGACATCTTTTTAATCGCCCGAGTTTTAGCTAGCCCAGGTAACCCTTCGACAAGAAGATGTCCATTTGCCAGTAGACCGATAATTTAAACGCTCGATCATAGTCTCCTGACCAAGTACCGTTTGCCCCACCAACTTTTGAAGAGTTACGACTGATTCGCGTGCCCCCACTGTCACCTGCCTGTCATGAAGTTAGTGCGACCGGATGCAGATCATTGAACCGACGATATCCGTACTATTATGCACCCCTCCCCTCGAAGATTAGATTTGAACTTAATTCTTTGTTCAGCTTCACGCTGCGCAGCCCACTATCGCGGGAAGGACATAGACAAACGCGAGAAAGGGAACGTTCGAGAGAAATAATCTAGAATTACAAGCTCACCTCTTTGGAGCGCACATGAGCCGCGTCCTGATCATTGGCAGTCACTCTCAAATAAGCCGGGAGATTGGTGGCGCAATCTCAGCTGCCGGCCTTCCTTTGGAGTATGCAGCAGGAAATGCCGACGCACTGCAGCGATTGCGTATGCGGTCCTTCGGGGTAGTAATTACCAATCCCGATAGCGCTGTTGATGAAGACCTGGCGCTTCTGGACGAGATGCGCGTCATCAGGCCTGGAGTCAAATGCATCGTTCTGGCGCAAAGCAGCACTCCGAACGAAGTCATTGCTGCCATGCGTGCACGAGTCTTCGCTTGCTTCACGCCACCGATTAACTTCTACGATGTCGCCAACATAGCCAGTAGGGCGGCGTCCGATAGTCAATGGCGGGATGACATACAAATCTTATCGGCCAGACCCGGATGGGTGTCGGTACGCGTCAATTGTCGGCTCATCACAGCTGAACGCCTCATGACCTTCGCGAATGAGCTGAACGCTCAATTGCCTGAAGACACGCGCCAAGAGATTATGCAGGCGTTGCGAGAGATTCTGCTAAACGCAATGGAACATGGAGCGGCATTTAATGCAGAACAGGTAGTGGAAGTCACTGCGGTCCGCACTGCGAGAGCAATCGTATTTTACGTGCGTGACCCAGGTGCTGGTTTCCGCCAGGAATCGCTGAGCCATGCGGCCATCGCGATTTCCTCGCAGGATCCCGCGGCTCACATCGCTAAACGAGAAGAAGAAGGAATGCGACCCGGCGGATATGGTCTTCTGTTAGCGGGTGGCACCGTTGACGAATTGATCTACAGTGAGATCGGCAACGAAGTGCTGTTGATCAAATACGTGGATTGGCCTCAATAGAGTTCTTGCATCTGTGCGCTCATGAGCTAAGACCCAAATAAGATCTCAGGAATTTGGCACGAAAAATAACGATCTCCGCTTTAACTAGGTGAAGGCAGTCTTGGGTGTCTCACTCCAAAAGGAAATCGAGTTATGAAAATCAATGAAGGGTAGAGTCGCAGTGACACCACCAACCATAATTCCAAGCTGTATCATGAGTGGCATCGTCAGCCGCCAACGTCTGGGACGAGGAAGCGATAGGCATCTGTGATTGAGCAAATCGAATCGGTCTCCAATACCTCGTTAGCAAACAGGATTCTTTCAATGGGTATCGCTACGCTTAGCTATTCCGATGCCAGTGGACACCACAGCATCCATCTCGATCGCGAGTCTACCTCGATCGGCCGCTCCCAAGGTCAAGATGTGATACTTAGCGATCCTACGGTTTCTCGTCAGCACGCATTGATTCTGCGAGAGGGTGACCGCTATACCATCGTCGATCGGAACAGCACTCACGGAACTTTTGTTAACTCCGTGCGCGTTGGGCGATCCGTGCTGCAGTTCAACGACGTTCTGCAGATAGGCTCTCTGAATGGTCCTCGGCTACGATTTCATCTCCAACAAAACGACGAGTCAAGCACTTCATTATCCGAGCCAGCCGGCCATCTGATCTCTTCGCTCAGCGAACTCCGCCTTCCCTCTGACGAGCTTCCGCCAGCAGCTCTCGAGATGGAGAAATTGAACTGGCTTATTCGTGCCGCGCGTCAACTTAACCAGGGCGGCGCGATCGAAGATATCCTCAGCGCATTCCTTCATCTGACGCTTCAACTCACTGGCTTGGAGCGGGGCTTTGTCTTCCTCCGTGAAAGAGGTGAGATGCGTCTCGCACAGGGCCTCAGCGCCGACGGTAAAGTCGTAGAAGAAGATTCCACCGTCTCACGCAACGCCATGCTGAGGGCGATCGAAAGTGAATCGAACTTTTCCATCAGCGACACTCTGGCCGATCAAAAGGCCTCCGGGTGGTCGAGTGTCATGGCACACAGGATTCGCAGTATCTATTGCATCCCTCTAAGAAAGCGCGCTTCAGCAACGGAGCCAGACAAACTGCTTGGGTTGCTCTATCTGGATAGCCAGATCCGGCTCGGAGAGCTCACTGAAGTCGATCACCAGTTGCTCGACACAATCGCCACGGAGGCGGCGGCGCTGCTGCACAACGCTCTACTCGCGGAGGATGAGTCCAAAGCAAGGCAGGCCCGTGAAGAGCTTGCTGTTGCGGCAAGGATTCACGGTGGCTTGATGTCCATCTCGCTTCCGACAATCCCCTATGCAAAGCTTCAGGCAAAGAGCGTTCCCTGTCTTGCCATCGGCGGGGACTTCTACGACGCAGTTGTCCTTGAAGACAGTGTCTGCGTCGCAATCGCGGACGTATCCGGCAAGGGAGTCTCAGCCGCAATCGTAGCGGCTACGCTTCAAGGCATCATTCATTCCCAGTTGCTCGCCGGTCAGGATCTGCCGGCGATAGCTTCACTCGTCAATCAGTTTCTATGTACTCGCAACGTAGGCAAATACGCGACGATGATTCTGCTCAAACTGTTTCCCGACGGGCGCGTGGAGTACATGAACTGCGGCCACGTTCCTCCACTCGCAATTCTAGGCGCGGATATACGACGTCTTGTAGAAGGCAACCTGATCGTTGGACTCATTGAAGGCGCAACCTACGCTTCCGCGAACTACACCTTACGACCAGGAGAGCGAATCCTCCTGGCAACCGATGGCCTCACCGAAGCAGAAGACCCGTCAGGCCAGCAATTCGGTGATGAAGGCCTGAACACCATCGCCCACTACGAAGACATCGACTCAATCCTCGATCACATCGCAAAGTTCCAAGCCCCGAACCCAGCCCAGGACGACTGTACTCTCCTCGACATCCAGTATCTAGATAAAAGCCACGCATAATTCCAAGGCTGCGCCAACCGTCGACGAAGAAGCGATGCTATCGACGATCAACAATGACTGCAGTGCACCACACTGAAAGGGATTTCGGTCGGCGGCGGAGGTGGAGGCGGTGGTGGTCCCGGGGCCGAAGGCGGAGCAGGAGACGGAGCTGGAGCAGGAGACGGAGCGAAGGAGCGGGTGTACTGCTTTTCTTGACCTTCTTAATTTGTAATAGACTTGCTCGCCATTCTTGGCAGCGGCGATTGATAGGGCATGTGAACGGTGCCCGGGGGGTCACCGGGTGCGTGTCATAATGTCCGGCGTACATTAGTTGAGGTCGGGTCGCAAGCAGGAGGCCGTTCCGTAGTGATCTTTTGTTGGAAAGAGCACATTGTAGCTGACTACCATTTTTAGACTCGAACGAAAGAGTGTCGTTGGTGTCTGCTGCGACTACGTATCCTGAGAGTTTGTCTTTCGTCACAACCATTTCTGCTTTTTGGGAGGGGTACGGATTTGGTCAGGCTCTGGCTGGGCCTGTGGCAGCCGATACAGGAAGAGGCTTGACGATACTGTCATGGCAACCGAAGCCGCAATAAACAACGCTGATGATGCAAGTCCACACGCACAGTATCTTCGCATGAAAGAACTTCTCCTCGTTCGAATTAGTGACACATTTGCTTCGGTTCTAGATCGCAACGATTCGCCTCGGCGCTGAGCACAAACTCCACACTACGAAGACATTGATTTGCTCCTCGATTTGGTTGCAAAGTTTCAAGCCCCGAACGCTACCCGGGACGACTGTACGTTGAACAAAGTTCAATATCTAAATGATGTCAACGTGCACTAACTGAATGCAAACGCGTCAATGCAACGAAGTCTGATTTGTCCTATCGCTGTATCGCTTAACAAATGATATTCATGAGGATAGTTTGAGTGGGACATGTAAAAGGTTTGCTAGCCACTGTTGGCCGCTCACCGTTAGCTAACAGTTTTTGCAATGAACTACACTGTAAGGAATTGGCGTCGGGGGTGGTCCAGGTTGTACTGGGCACTCGCTTGATCCAACCTTGTAATAGACCGGCTCCCTTTGAAGTATTCGGATTCACTCGACAGGTCTGGGATTGTCCAGGATAAATCGTGAACTCTGTAATGTCCACGCAAGCAGGAGGATACTTGTCTGTATTAGGAAACGTTACGTGCATGCAAGTGTTAGAAACATCTGTGAAACTTTAATATGTCGCGATCCGAAGTTATCACGGCACCGTCCAATTGTTCGTCCGTTACTAGTATCGGAACGGTTTTTTTACAACCAAAAGTTATAAGTAAAAATCCGAATGCTGCAACTCTAAGTGCTTGATCTCTTCTCATGAAGCGTCACCTCTTTTTTAGTTACACATTCGTTTCGGTTCTAGATTGCATCGATTTGACGATCGCCTTATAGCGAGGATCGTCGCGAAGCGCTCCCAGATCAGGCATGGTCTGAAACTGGAACTCAGTAGCGCCTCTTTTGAACAGGTGGCAATGGTAGCGAGAGCCTCGTCACGTCTCCAACAAGTTCAAGCGTTCTCACTTTGTACAACTGCGAATCGAGATCGCCGGCAGGGGCGACGAGATACTCCGCTTTCTCAATGAGCGCCAGAGCGGTCTGAGGAATGCCGGCTTTGGCTCGGCATAGCGCAAGCATCATCCATCCCGGACCCGTCTTCAGGGTCATCCTTTAGCTCTTGCTCTTGTGCATTCGCCGCTTGCGTGTAGGCTTTAGTGGCGTTATCACGATAGCCTCGAGTCAGAGAGTAACAATCACCCAATTCGAGCCAGTTAGAGGCTTCAGCTGGGTTAGTCTCCACAGCCTTCAAGGCAAACGGAATAGCGTCCGCAGGTGCCCCTTCACTGCGAAGGGATGCCGCCATCGATTTGGCTGCCCAATCGCTGCTCTTAAGATCCAGGCTGCGCTTTAAATTCGTCTTCGCTTCGGAGATCCTGCCCAGTTGGAGATAGACGGAGCCAAGGTTATTGAGCGACATTGCATTTTTAGGTGCAGCGAGACATGCTGCCCGAAACTCAACAACGGCTTGTGGATACTTTCCTTCCGCGTTGAACAGCGCTCCCAGTTCGTTGTGAGCCAACCAATTATTCGGTCGCGTCTTCAATAGCCTGTGAAAGTGCTTTCCGCATCTGCCCAACGATTCAGGGTAGTTAGATAAGTGCCCTCATACGCAAGCGTATGAGGATTGTCTGGATCCAGCGAAACAGCCTTAGAAATCTCTCGCAAAGCCTCCTTGCTGTCTCCCGACTGTCCTAGCAGCGACGCTAGTGCGAGATGCCCGATCACCAGATTTGGGTTTAGCGTAAGTGCCGTGTCGGCGTTTTCGCGAGCAAGCGACAAAGCGCCCGCATCCCCATGGACGCCATAGAAGCGGAGATAAGCCCAAGCGAGCTGAGCGTAAGCAGTTGCATAGCGAGGGTCTAACTCCACGGCCTGCTTATACTTCTCAATTCCAGCATCAAGGCCTTCATCGTTGTCCTGCTTCATCGACATCTCTGCTTCTTGAAAGGCAGCGTAAGCCTCAGGCGACTTCGTGTCTGGAGTGGTTCGCTTATCGTTATGGTCAAAATGGGTTACATCGAGTAGTTCGGCGGCGGCTCGAACTGCCCTCGATGAAAAGATATCTGTTCGTCAAGTGGCAGGCTCAGTCGTTTCTCTCGAATCGACTGGGTCGAACTAGGGTCCAGAACACGAAGGGACAGATGAAACTGATTGGCCTGAGCTGCGCCCGAAGCGGCCAGTATAAGATTGGCTCCCAGGCGCTCCCGAACGTCGTTGAGTTGTGCGCTGGTCTTCGTATCTCCGCTGGCATCTTGAGGAATCACAAAGAGGTTTCGATCAAACGCTTCAGCACGAGCAAGCTCGTTTTCAATGGCGTCAATCACTCCCGTTACCATTGGCCCGACGTGAACGTCTGAATTTGGCGGCCAGTTGAGCAACGCTACAAAACGCTTCAGCGGCAATGGATGGACAGCATCATCGAAAGCATTTTTGACGCCTTCCCACTTCCATGCGACTCCCCCCGCCGCGGCGCACGCAGTAAGCGCAGACCCCACAACGAAATTACGACGAGTCAAAATGCGTCGCGCCGGCACATCGATCGAGCTGACCGGCTCGCTCAGACCTCGATCAGTGATCGCACCTCCCGAATCGAAGGCAGACCGAATCTGTTGAAAGGCCGCGCAGCGCCGTTTCGGATCTTCGGAGAGGAACTCCTTCACCGAATGAATGTAGACAGAGGGAACGTCAGCCCTATCAAGCGCAGGAGACGGCTTCACCGACAGCCCATGCACCTCTTCGCTGAGACATCTATTCGTCACCACCTGCTGAAAGAGCACGCCAAGGGCGAAGATGTCTGTGGCCTGCGACGGAGGATCTCCCCGCAACAACTCCGGCGCGATGTACCCCGGCGTACCGGCTATGAGTCCAACCGTGATCGTAGCCTGTGAGTCATACAGGCGCGCCAGTCCAAAGTCCATGATCGAGACGCAAAGTTCTGAGCCCGAGTAATCAAGCATCACGTTATTAGGTTTGATGTCCCTGTGGACGATCCCCCCATCATGAATAGCCCCGAGTCCTGAAATCATCTGGCGAAAGATCGACACACATTCGCTGCGAGGGATACTAAGTGGCCTCTTGAGCCGTGAAGCCAGCGTCTCCCCGGCGAGCAGCTTCATCGTCAGAAAAACAAACGGTGGCGCGGGCTCCTGGCAGCGGGAAATGTCATAGATGGGACAAAGATTCGGATGCGTCACCTTGCGCGCAAGTAGCACCTCCTGCTCGAAGCGCCGCGACGATCCTACATCTCCAGCGATATGCGGAAGAATCACCTTGAGCGCAATGTGAACTCCCTGCAGGAAGCGATCTTCAACCTCGTAGACCTCTCCCATCCCACCATGCGCAATA
Source organism: uncultured Acidobacteriaceae bacterium (assembly GCA_963708755.1). Classification (GTDB taxonomy): domain Bacteria; phylum Acidobacteriota; class Terriglobia; order Terriglobales; family Acidobacteriaceae; genus Edaphobacter. The sequence goes on along the minus strand of CAVPTN010000020.1, from coordinate 134,011 downwards.
AAGCGAATAATTGTGAATCGCTCAGCGATGACTTGCCCGGGGTCGAATCGCCCGACCGGCGCAGGCTTGAAACCACCCGCCGCCGCGCCATCGTCGACAGGCGTCACGTCGTCCCACTTGTCTGCAAGAGAACTCAGGAACGGTTTTTCGAGAAAGCTCCCTGCCTCTTCATCGGCAAGCAGCAACTCTTCGACTCGCCGCCTGAGTTCGGGAGCGCCAGCACACGCGCGATCCAGAAAGGCGCGACGATCCTCCGGCTTCTGGTCCAGGGCGGCACCGAACAATTGCTCGACGGATTGTTCTTGACTGGCCATGGTTCCTACCTGGGGAGAAGGAATGTAGCTTGGCGGTGTCGTATGAGCGCTTTGATGTCCATGATGTGACGAATGATTCCAGGGGGCCCGAATCGAACGAATCTAGCTTGAACTACGCCGGCACAACAAGGACGTACAAATGTTCTCTGGTCTCGGCGCCAATACTTACACAACGGTCGACGAATTTCCAGTACTAAGTCGCAGTGAAATCACGGCTTAGTCGTTCACACACCTATTAAAGCGAAGACCATGCGCGAAAAGGGCCAAACTTGCCTAACTCTTTTGTCAGATCTTGCTACTAGGCCCGTATAGCTGAAGAGTTGCGATATGGCATCTTTTTGCGTAGCAACACACCACAGCCTTAGTGTAGCGTTGAGCCACTGATGACGAGCGACAGCGGAGAGGTTACCCAACTTCTTAAAGCGATGAATGACGGAGACCTTGCCGCAGCGGACCGGCTGCTGCCCCTTGTCTACGCCGAACTCCATCGTCTTGCAACGTCTTACATGCGCAGGGAGCGGCAAGACCATACCCTCCAGCCCACCGCGCTCATCAACGAAGCCTACATGCGTCTGGCCAAAGAAGATCTCGATTGGCAAAATCGAGAGCACTTTATCGGAATCGCCGCACACGTCATGCGGAGGGTCCTGGTCGACTACGCAAGAGCGCACAAAGCGAAGATAAGGGGTGGCGAACTGAAGCGGGTCGAGCTCGAAGAGGGGCTGGCGATCTCCGATGAACGCACCGAGGAGATGCTCGCACTCGACGAGGCACTCAACAGATTGACGGAAGTAAACTCGCGCCAGGCAAAGGTCGTAGAGCTCCGATACTTCGGTGGCTTATCCTTGGAGCAGATCGCTGCCGCCCTTGGCGTCGCTCCTCGAACGGTAAAGCGCGATTGGGCTATGGCGAGGATTTGGTTGTTCAAAGAGCTTCGGAAGAACCCTGAGTAAGCTTTTTGTTTACACAATCCTAAGAAACGAATACCGTTACTCCCAGCCCAGAAAATCGTATATCGCTCAAGAACGGATCGAGATTTATCCATGAGTTCAGCTTCAGAACAGATGCTGTTGAGATTCTGGGGTGTGCGGGGCTCTATCCCGACGCCTTGTCTTCAGAACATGGGAAGCGGCGGAAACACCAGCTGTCTCGAAGTCCGTCTACCGGGTGGCCAGGTTGTCATCGTCGACGGAGGCACTGGTGTTCGTCCACTCGGCGCAGCCTTGATGCAAGAAGCAGCGGGCCGCCCCACCGATCTGCATCTCTTCCTGACACATTTTCACTGGGACCACATCCAGGGCCTGCCATTCTTCCAGCCGCTCTACTCCAGAGAAAACAGCGTCACCTTCTATTCCATGAAGTCGCCATCCGAGACCAGTGAGACGCTCGAAGGCCAGATGAGCGTGCCATATTTTCCCGTCGACTTCCGTTTTCTCCCGGCGCAACGCCACTTCGTCAACGTCTCACAACAGCTCGTCCACTTCGGCGAAACCACCGTGCGCAGCTTCCCTCTCAATCACCCGCAGGGCTGCCTGGGCTATAGCTTCCGTCACGGCGATCGCAAAGTTGTCTTCGCCAGCGACCTCGAGCACGGGGTCCCCGAGTTCGACCGCGGCCTCGTCGAAGTGGCGAAAGGCGCAGACATTCTCATCTACGACGCGCAATTCACTCCCGAGGAGTATGAACATCGTCACGGATGGGGTCACAGCACGTGGCTCGAAGCCACAAAAGTCGCGAGAAACGCAGGCGTGAAGAAGCTATTGCTCTTCCACCACGACCCAGCTCACGACGACGACACCCTACACTCCATCCTCGACAACGCACGTCGAGAGTTTCCTGAAACCTACTTAGCGACCGAAGGCGAGACCATCGGCGTCTAGGAGAACAAGTCACACCGGGCCCTGTTCGTTATTGCTTTTCTAGGAGTCGATCCCTTGGCTGATGTTCATAGATTTCCCGATCCCTTGCCTGAACCAGAGCCAGCTCATCCAGCACTGAAGCTCGCTCCCACGCCTCTCACTCTGGTCTTTACCGACATGGTCGGCTCCAGCGCTGCCAAACGCGCAGCCTCGCTCGGTGCAGACGCTCACGAGCGCGACCGTGCCTATCTGGAAGGGATTCAGAGCAAGCATCTCCGCCTCATCCGCGACGCAATCGCAGATCACAACGGCAAGGAGATCATGACGATCGGCGACTCGTTCTTTCTCACCTTCGCCGACCCCGTCGATGCCATCCGCTGCGCCGCCGCAATCCAGCAACGTCTCCGCACGCACCCAATCGACACGCCATCCGGCCCTATGCAACTGCGCATTGGCATTCACAATGGCACGCCGGAGTACTTTGAAAATAGCTGGCATGGCACCGATGTCGACACCGCCGCCCGCGCCGAATCTGCCGGTTCGCCCCAACAGATCGTCGTCACCGACGTAGCACGCAAGCTCATCGGCGACCCCTTGGGCATCAGGTTCCGGCCTCTGGGCACCTTCACGCTCAAAGGCGTAGGCGAAGTAAAGCTCTGGGACGCCGACTACGACCAGCACGGCCTCCGCGCGCCATCGCTCCGCTCAAATGAACTGAAGAAGCGCAGCCGCCTCATCGGCGTCTCCATCGCATCGCTTCTTATCCTCGCCGTGCTCGGCTTTGTCGGCTTTCAACTTTGGCAAAACCACAAAGCCCAACAGTTGGTAACGAAATCTGTCACACCCTCCGCCAAAGACTCCATCATCCTCGCCGACTTCGAGAACAAGACCGGCGATCCCGTCTTCGACACCACGCTCACTCAGGCATTCGCCATCCAGATGCAGCAGTCGCCTGTCCTCAACCTCGTCAGCCAGCAGCACATCCGTCAGAGCATGCAATATCTGGGCAAGCAATCAACGGAAGCCCTCACCCCCGCCATCGTCCGCGAGGTCGCGCAGCGTGAGGGAATCAAAGCCTACCTCACCGGCAATATCGCAAAGTTCGGCAACGACTACGTGATCAGCGTCACCGCACAGAACACGAACACCGGCGACGACATCGCCAGCGTGCAGGCCCAGGCCCCCGACAAGGAGCACGTCATCGACGCCATCGGTACCGTAGCCACGGCCATGCGCGCCCGTCTCGGCGAATCTCTCTCCTCCATCCAGAAGCTCGACACGCCCATGGGCCAGGCCACCACACCCTCGCTCGAAGCCTTCCGCGCCTTCGCCCTCGGCGACGTCGAGCACGAGAAGGGTTTCGACATCCCACAGGCCGAAGGTCACTACCGTCAAGCCGTTGAAATAGATCCGAACTTCGCCATGGCCTGGGCCCGCCTCGGCGTCGTCTACGGCAACTCAGGCCAGCGCGGCAGATCACTCGAGTGCTACAACAAGGCCTACGCCCTCTCGAAGAACGTCAGCGAACGCGAACGGCTCTACATCCAGGCGCACTACTTTTTCAATGCAATCGGTAACGTCCAGAAGGCCATAGACACCCTCGAACTTGCGGTTCGAACCTATCCGCTGGACATCTCAAACTGGATTAATCTCGGGAGTCGCCCAAAGCAACATCGGGCTCATCAACGAAGCGATCGAGAACACGAAAAGGTCGCTTACTCTCGATCCGACAGATGGCGTCGCGTTCCTGAACCTCGCGTCCATGCAGATTGCCATCGACCGGTTCAGCGACGCAGCACAGACCTTGGCCGAAGCCGATCGTCAGCACGCCGACAGCGGGACCGGAAGCCTCTCACTGCTTTACCAGCTATCCTTCCTAACCGGCGATCGTGCCGCGATGACGAAGGCGGCCGCGAAAGTGGAAGGCCGAGTCGATCAATACCAGATGAGCCAGGCATCGCCGCAATCGCAGGAGTTTGCAGGCCAGTATCGTGAGGCAAGCCAGTCATGGAATCTGGCTGCAACACAGGCCGCTACGCAGAAAGCAACCGACGCCCAGGCCACATCTCCTGCTCCGACTATCGGGCCGCGGTTTTGCAGGCATGTGCGAAAACTCAGCCCGCGACATCAAAGCTGCCCTTGCGCTGGATAAAACGAAACCGACCCTTATCTCCGCCACCGTCTCCGCCGCAATCTGTAACCAACCTGCCATCGCTCTGCCGCTGATTGAGAGCCTCGTCAAGCAGTACCCGGAAGACACGCAGATCAATCAGATCGTTGCTCCCCAAGCTCGAGCGGCGCTCGCGCTGGCCGCAAACCAGCCCCAGGAAGCCCTCACCAATCTCGAAGGAGCAAAAGCCTTCGATCTCGTGTCCCCCGGAGCCTACCTGCAAGGCCTTGCCTACCTCGGTCTCAAAGATTCCGCCAACGCCATCGAAGCCTTCCAGCGCGCCTCAAAGTACAAAGGCGCGACCCTTCAGGCTCTGCAGGACTACGGTCAGGCCCAGTTAGGCCTCGCTCGCGCCTACGCGATGGCAGGGAACAAGCCGGAAGCGAAGAAGGCCTATGAAGCTCTCTTCGTCACCTGGAAAGACGCCAACGCCGACCTTCCCCAACTCCTCGCCGCCAAGAAGGAGTACGCCGCCCTGTAGTAACTGAAAAGTAAACCCGAGAACTCAAAAATAAATATGCAAAACGTGGCGCATTTTTCGAGCACGAAAAAGTGGTCGTCAAAGCACCACGTTTACCATGCAATCCACCACAAACTCACCACCAAAACACCACGTTTTGGACACCGTTTTTCGCAAATACCCCTGCAAAAACGCCCCTCTACCACCCCAAATTAAATCTGCACACAAATCACGAAATTCTGACCGCCACCACAGTCATATCGTCATACTGTTCCGCACCACTCGCATACGCATCCACAGCACGGCACAGCTTCTCCGGCAGCTCCAGGACATCACCCCCCCCATGTCCAAGCACAATCCGGTCAACCTCAGCCTCCTCCCAAAACTCATCCTCCTGATTACAAGCCTCAACAATCCCATCCGAAACCACCACCAGCAAATCCCCCGGCCGCAACGCCGTACTGCTCTGCTCATACACTGCTTCCGGCATCATCGCGACCGGCAAACCACTCCCTTCCAGCCGCTCCAACTGCCCATCCGAGTGCAGTAGCAAAGGCTGGACCTGCGCAGCATTCACGTACCTCAGCTTCGTTCTATCCGCAGAGATAACCCCACAAAACAGTGTCGAATAACGCTCCGCCGTCGAGCTGACATACAGCGTCCGATTCAATTCGCTGAGTATCCCCGCGAGGTCTTCAGACCCGCGCTGCAACAAACTGCGAAGCAGCGTTTGGATGCTCGCCATCATCACCGCAGCAGGAATTCCTTTGCCAGAAACATCGCCCAGCGTCAGCGCAAAACCCCCATCGCGCAGTGGCAACAAATCATAGTAGTCACCGCCAATGGACCGCGCCGGACGGCAAAAACCAACACACCCCAACCCAGGAACTCCGGTAGGATTCTGCGGCAACAACCGTGCTTGCACATCACGCGCAAGGTTCAGTTCGTGCCTCATCAGCTTCGCCCCAAGAGCCTCCTGACGCAGCCGTTCATTATCGATGGCACTCGCCGCAAAATGGGCCAGCAGCCCCAGCAAACCGGCATCCGCCTCAGTAAAACCGCTAGGTTTATTGAGCAACTGCAGCGCACCGATCACGCGACCCTCCGCCCGAAGAGGGACACAAAGCACCTGCTGCGTGTGGTACCCGCTGCTCTGATCGACCTTGCGCAGCAGCCGCGGCTCGCTGGTTATATCGTTGACCAGCAGCACCTTATCTTCTTTGACACATGCTCCGACCAAGCCTTCTCCCAAAGGGATGCGAATCGGATCCACACCGTGAGCAACCTTCGTCCACAACTCATTCGTCTTCGTATCTATCAGCCACAAGCTGCACCGATCCGCGCCCGCAAGGTTTCGAGCGAAGTCCGCGTTGAGGCGTACCAGCTCTTCAATCTCTTGCTCCTGGCTGATGCGAGTCGCATGTTCAAAGATCGCGCGTGTAATGCGATCAGCATTGGTGCTCTCGGCTGTTGTCGGGTTCACGTATCGACCTCTCAGCGGGCGACGATGAAGTCAGCATATCTCGCAAACAATTTGTGTACAAATAATCAGGCCCATCGAAGGTAGTTGCAACGTCACGGAGACCATGTACTTCTTCTGCAGGTCACATAAGCTTCATAGTGTCTGGATCCCAGCGAACAATGGCACCGCGCTCGATGCTCAGGTTGCTAAGCAACGCTGCTCCGGCAGCACGGTAGCCAAACACAGCATCTTCCACGACCGGTTTGCGCGACCGAACGGCTTCGAAGAAATTGTGGAAGTGATCGTAACTATCGCTATATCCAGGAGGCGCAACATATTTTTCGTAACCAGCCGACGGCTCTCCTACCGGGTGCGCAAGCGGGTATTTTTGACGATAGGCGTCGAGAATCTCTTTCTGCATCGCCTCAGTGAATGTGCCAACGGTATACCCTGGCTCCTTCTGACGCGGCGAGCAACTTACGCTGACTGTATTCCCTGCAATCTCCATCGTGCCCTCCGATCCGGTGAAGATTAGCCCCTCGCTCTCCTCGCCACCGTCCACAAAATTTACGCGGAGGCTCAGGTTAAACCCTCCTGATAGTCAAAGAGGCCAAGCATCACGTCAGGTACATCTCTGCCATCCTTCCAGAAGCGAAGCCCGCCAGTTGCCATTGCACGCGTTGGACCGTGTGAGCCTGTAATAAAGTGCGTGCCACTGAACAGATGAACGAAAAGATCCCCGGCAACGCCGCTTCCATAAGCCTTCCACTTACGCCACTGGAAGAACTGCTCAGCACTGAAAGGAATCTTAGGAGCCGTCCCAAGAAAGCGGGGCCAGTCACAAGTCTCTGTCGACGCATCTAGCGGAACGGTGTAATTCCAGGCTCCGATGGACGAGTTACGATCCCAGCGCGCAGTCACCATATTGAGCTGCCCAATAGCACCTGCGGCGAGCAGTTCCTTTGCTTTTGCGTAGATCATCGAACTCACACGCTGGCTACCAATCTGGAGTATCCGATTCGTTGCGTGGGCACTTTCGATCATCTCTGGCCCATCGGAGTACAGATGGATCATCGGTTTCTCGCAGTAGACATCCTTGCCGGCTTTCATCGCGTCGATTGCGGCCTGCTTATGCCAATGGTCTGGCGTGGCGATGATGACAGCGTCGATATCCTTCCGCGCTAGGATCTCGCGATAGTCACGCGTAGTGAAGATGTCGTTACCCCAGAGCTCCTTGCTGTGGGCAAGCCGCCCGTCGTAACAATCCGACACCGCGACAAGCTTGACGCCCGGGACCTGAATGGCAACTTTTGTATCCCCCTGGCCTTGGATACCCGCACCGATGAGTGCGATCTGGATGTGATCGTTGGCCCCAACCGCCTTGAAGCCTTCGTTTATGGGGCCGACCAACGCATGCAGCTTCCGTCCGAAAATCGTTGTAGATGTTGCCGCCCCTGCTGCTAGAAGAAAACTCCTACGATTAACTATTCGCACAGCAACCTCACGCTCAAAAGTTGTTTCCCATTTGTAACCATACATGGAAGATCGTAGTTATCTGTTACAGCGTTTTCTGATAGAGATCATCGAAATTGGCGAAAGCACCGTTTGCGCCGTCAGCCACATTTGAGATGGTTAACAACGGTGAACAACTTGTTCAATTGAAGCCCCAAGATATTTGTGGGTTCCTGCAGGCATGCCATCAGTAGCGGGGAATCGTGGGATCGATGGTGCGCGACCATGCGTCGATGCCGCCTGCGAGGGATTGGACGTGCTCAAAACCTTGATTGCGGAGCCACATGGTGACGTTGAGCGAGCGGGCACCGTGGTGGCAGATGACGACAATGGGGGCGTCGGGGTCCAGCTCAGCGTGTGCCCGGGCGGGGATTTCGCCCATAGGCATCAGAAGGGAGTTTGGTAGATTAGCCGTCTGATACTCCCAGGGTTCGCGGACGTCCAAGAGGATTGGGGCATCGGGTTGTTGACGGCGCTGGGCGAAGACTTCTACGGTAATTTCGGGCTCAAGCATGTATTCAAGGATATCCTTAGAAGTGGCATAAAGCACAAGCCCAAGGAACGGGCTTTGGGCTTCTGGGCGTAACGCTTTGGTTGAAATTGACGACTTCGGTGATACCGGGGAGTGCCGATTAGGAACGCTACTGAGCATTTTGCATCCTTACTTGGACACTCCAAAAAGTTTAAATAGGGATGGTGACTGTCTTGGAAAAGGTTCTGATTGTTGAAGACGAGATGCATGCGCGCAGCGGTTTGACGGAGCTGGTCGAAAGCTGGGGATATCGGGCGGAGTGCGCTGCGGACGGGATGGAGGGTCTGGAAAAGGCGATTGCGTGGGCTCCTGCAATTGTGGTGACTGACCTAAAGATGCCTCGAATGGACGGGATGGAACTACTAAGCCGCATCGGCGAACTGCCACAGCGTATAGCGGTAGTTATGCTGACGGCACAGGGGTCGATCGAGTCGGCTGTTGACGCGATGCGAATGGGTGCATATGACTACATTCCCAAGCCGGTGGACCCACATCGGCTGCGGACGATTCTGCACAATGCGAGCCAGCAACGAGAGGCGGACGTTGAGTTGGAGGCGACACGCCGGCAACTTAGAGATACGGGCGTGCTGGGTCCGATGGTGGGGTCATCCCCGCAGATGATGGAGATTTTTACCATGATCGAGCGAATTGCGCCATCGAACGTGTCGGTCTTGGTGACGGGTGAGAGTGGGACAGGGAAAGAGTTGGTGGCTAGGGCTCTGCACGATCTGAGTGCGAGGAGGCTCAAGCCGTTTGTCGCAGTGAACTGCGCTGCGATCCCCGAGACGCTGATCGAGAGCGAGATATTCGGGCATGAGAAGGGTGCATTTACTGGGGCACTCGAACGGCGGGCCGGATGTTTTGAGTTGGCTGAGGAGGGGACGCTTCTCCTCGATGAGATTGGCGAGATGCCGATGGCAACGCAGGCGAAGTTGCTACGGGTGCTTGAGGATCGAAAGCTGAGAAGATTAGGCAGCAAGATCGAGACGCCAGTGGATGTTCGCGTGGTCGCGGCGACGAATAAAGATCCGGAGAGGGCTGTGGCGAGTGGAGAGCTACGGGGGGATCTTTACTACCGGCTGAATGTCTTCAACATCCAGATGCCCCCGCTAAGGGATCACTTGATGGATGTCTCGGCGATCGCGGAGAAGATGATAGACGATATGAATGAACGGCATCACTGCACGGTCGCGGGGCTAAAGGACTCGCTTATGACGCGGCTGGAAGAGTATAAGTGGCCGGGTAATGTTCGAGAATTGCGAAATACGATTGAGCGGGCGGTGATTCTGGCTGGAACGGGGATGTTGGGGACTGAGCATCTGCCGCCTCACTTTGGAGAGCCAGGGTTTGCACCACCACCTACCAGAGTTGCGGTAACCGACGTTGGGGCCATGCAAGCGTCGTCGGATGACATGCAGCGGCATTTGGACGAGTCGAACTCCGTGCGGGTCGAAGTTGGTACGACTGTCGATGAGGCCGAGCGGCAATTGATTCTAAAGACTTTGGTGGCGACGCACAACAACAAGACAAAGGCTGCGGAGATTTTGGGGATCAGTTCGAAGACTTTGCAGAATAAATTAAAGGAATATTCGAACCCAGCCGTAACGGAGTAACGATGCGCCTGAAGACGAAGCTCGTGCTGTCGGCGACCGGGTTAACGTTTGCGATCGTGTTGGTGCTGTCAGCTCTGTTCGTCAGCGAGTTGATGCGTCAAAGGATTGAGCAGACTGCTGCGGCCAACGATGTTCTCGCGCATGAAGTTTGGCTGGAGATGAGGAAGGCGGTCGAGGCAGGGTTGCGCTCAAACCCTCCGGTCGATCGAACTGACGAGGCGTTACACGTTGCAGTAGTGGAAGCGTTGAGAAGCCAGACGGCGCTGTCGGATGTGATGAATACGGTTGTGCGCTACTCACCGACGGTGCAAGACGTGAGCGTGACCGATGCACACGGAATGACGCTGGTGAGTACGGATCCGGATGCCGTAGGCCAGCCAGCCGTGTTCCGGTTCAGCCTTGCAGGTGTACAACATGGGACCGTGGCCCATCAGATGAAGGTGGTGTTCGGGAAACCGCGGGTGCTGGATATTTCACAGGCGCTGGATAGGAACGGGACCCCCTTTTTAGTGGTCCATGTGGGAGTGCGGTCGACATTTTTGAAGAATGCATATGAACCGTGGCTACTGTCTGCACTCATTTTTACGGCGTTGGCTGCGGTGGCAGCAATGCTTGCCGCAGGTTTGCTGGCAAACGTCGCGCTACGGCCATTGGAGACGATTAGTGCGAGGCTTGAGAGTCTAACGTTGGCTGGCAGTTTGCCAGGGGATCCTAACGCTGCGCGGCAGTTGGAGACTAGCGATGGCAAAAGCGATGCGGTGGTACGGGTAACCAAAACGCTCGATCGGCTGGGAGAACAGATGCGTACGCAGGAGGCCGGGTATACGGCACTGCAGGCGAATTTGAACCAAATGCTGGACACGCTAAGGGACGGAGTACTGCTGTTTACTGCGGACAGGCGAGCGGTTATGGTATCCGATGCTGTCGCCTATTTTTTGGCGGCGCCAAGCCAAGGTCACGAGGAGATGGTAGGGAAGCGATTGGAGGAGATATTTGCTCCAGAAAGTGCGCTAGGGGCAGCGGTGCTGGAGGCTTTTGCAGACGGTAGCCAGATAAGCTCGCAAGGCGTAACACTCGAGGACGGGAGGCAGGTTCAGATTTCGTTGGATCGAATAGACGATGGATTGGGTGGCGGGGGGATATGGGTACGCTTCTAACACTCCGCGATATGGAATCAGCGGCCCAGTTAGGCCAGGAGTTAGAGGTAGCGCGCAGGCTGGCGGCAATCGGAAGACTGACGTCTGGAGTTGGGCATGAGGTAAAAAACCCAATCAATGCAATGGTTTTACATCTGGAGTTGTTACGAGGAAAGTTGGTGCCGGGCGGCGCGGAGGCCTTTGGTGGGGCACAGCGGCATGTAGATATTTTGGCGGGCGAAATGCAGCGGTTAGATCGGGTGGTTCAGACGCTGGCAGACTTTTCGCGGCCGATGGAATTGCATCTTACGAGAGCATGATTTGAGGCAGGTTGTTGGTGCAGTTGTAGAGTTGACAACCGCAGAGATGCAGGAGAATGGAGTGCGGATCGTCGTAGATGCTCCAAAAGAATCGATGGCCGTGCGAGTGGATGCTGAGTTGATGCGGCAGGCGCTTTTAAATCTGATGTTGAACGGGATGCAGGCGATGCCCGAGGGTGGGGAGATGAGGGTGCGGATGCGTCGGGACCACCAATTTGCAGTGGTTGAGGTGATTGACGAAGGAGAGGGTATACCTCCGGAGCTATTACCGCGTATCTTCGAACTGTACTTCACGACAAAACCGAAGGGCAGTGGAATCGGATTGGCGATGACGTATCGAATTCTGCAGTTGCATGGCGGAGCGATGGAGGTACGATCCAATGCAGACCCAAGTTCGGTCGAGCGCGGAACGACATTCACGTTCCGACTGCCGATCGCTGCTGGAGTTAGTGTCGAGAGTAGGAAAGCAGTTGCTGTAGGAGCGGTTCACAAAGAAATAGGGGAACGGGTTTGAAGGGCAAGGGCAAGCTTTCGCGGAAGATCGCATGGACGACTATCTGCTTTGTATTGGCGATTGGGCTATCGGGCTGTCGGCATAAGCCGCAGCTTGCGCCTTTGCCGCCGGTGCTGACGCCAGTGGCGCTCGAGGATATTCCTGAGCCTCAGAATCTCCCGGTGGTGGAGGCACCGTCGGAGAAGCTTCCTCCGGTACCGGTTTCGACCGAGGCGGGGAAGCCGAAGCGAAGGAAGAAGCAACCGCCAAAGGTTATCGTGCCGCCTGAACCGCCTCCGGAGACGCAGATAGCTAGCGCTGCGGGAGGAGCCGTCCTCCGACACAGCGGTCGGTGCGTTGACGGCCGGTGGAGAAACGAATCCGCAGACGAAGCAGGAGGCGGAGGACCTTATCGCTTCGATCGACAAGAGGCTGAATGCATTGTCGGCGCAAAAAGTGGAGGAGGAGAAAGCTCAGGTAAGCAAGGTAAAGAACTTCTGGAAGGATGCGCAAGACGCGCTGAAATCTGGAGACGCTGAAGGGGCTAAGACACTGGCGACGAAGGCTAAGCTTCTGCTGGACGATCTGGAGAAGTGAGGATACGAATGGCTGTTCCCTTCGAGTTCATCGCCACGCCAACCCAATTTTGAATTGAGGTGGATTTGTCGGTTGGGTGCTAATAGTGTGCAAGCGAGACATGTCGAAAGTGCTCGTTTGGCGAACTTTTATTGGCGATTCTCGATAGAGCTGCTCCTAATAAATGCGTCAGCAGCTCCTATTGCATCGGCGGCTATGCCGTTATTTTGCAAGATTACGCTGTGGCACCGTGGCACTTTTTGTACTTCTTGCCGGAACCGCAGGGGCATTCGTCGTTGCGACCAACCTTTTCGCCAGAGTGGCGAGTGCCTGAGCCGTTTGTGTTGGCAGATGAGGAGCTGACCGAGCGCGCTTGCTCTAATTCACGCTGCTTTTTCTTCTGAAACTCGCGCTCGAGAGCGTCGATAGTTGTAGATGGCGTTCGGTTGGGCAGGGCTGTTGGCGTGTTCTGGCGCGCTGATGGCGCATTTGTGTGCTGTGGTGGACCCGATGTCGGCAGGGCGTTTTGTGCATTGGTCGGAGCTAACTGTTGTGCCTGCTGTGCTTGAGAGAGAGCTTGCGCATGGGCTTGGGCGTTGGCTAGCTGTTCGGCGGATTCGATCGGGCTGCCGTCGGGGCCAATGATTTGCATGCGGAAGAGGTGCCGGGCAGTGTCTTCCTGGAAGCGCATCATCATGCCTTCGAACATCTCGAAGGATTCCTTTTTGTACGCAACTAAGGGATCCTGCTGGGCGTAGCCACGGAGGCCAATCCCTTCCTTGAGATGGTCCATGGCGAGAAGATGATCTTTCCAGAGGCCGTCGAGGACAGAGAGCATGACGATGCGTTCGTGGTAGCGCATCGCTTCAGCGCCGAGGATGCTCTCTTTGATATCGTAACGGCCGCGGAGGTTTTGGAAGATCGCTTCGCCCAGCTCATGGCGATTAAGTTGGGTTGCGTCAATTTCTTTTTCAAGACGCGCACCGAAGACGTCGTAGATCTGATTGAAAAGAGGCTCGAGCTTCCACTCGTCGGCGTGAACTTTTTCCGGGGCGTTTTCATCGAGGATGTTCGAGAGGATAGTGGAGGTGTAGTCCTCGGTGATCAGCTGCTTCTGGTCGACGCCTTCCATGAGCTGGCGCCGGAGACCGTAGACGGCTTCGCGCTGCTTGTTCATGACATCGTCGTACTCAAGGACGTGTTTGCGGGATTCGAAGTTTTGGGTTTCGACGGCCTTCTGCGCGGCTTCAATGCGGCGCGAGATCATACCGGATTCGATGGGAACGCCCTCTTCCATCCCAAGACGTTGAAGGAGCGTGGAAACCCACTCCCGAGCGAAGATGCGCATGAGGTCGTCTTCAAGCGAAAGGAAGAAGCGCGAGGAGCCGGGATCACCCTGACGGCCGGCGCGGCCACGAAGCTGGTTGTCGACGCGCCGTGACTCGTGACGCTCGGTGCCAAGGATATGTAGGCCGCCGGCTTCAATGACCTTGTCATGCTCGTCTTTGGCTGCACCCTCGTGGGCTGCGGTGGCGGCGTCCCAATTGGCTTGTGTTGTTTCGAACTCCTGACCGGTGTAATAGAAGCGGACCATGCCGGGGCCAGCTACGGGATTGATTGCGCCTTCGGCTGCCGAGACGGCGCGAGCTTGCTGCTTGCGGACGAGGTCTTGGCGAGCCATAAATTCTGCGTTTCCACCGAGGAGAATGTCTGTACCGCGCCCAGCCATGTTGGTAGCAATGGTAACCATGCCAAGACGGCCTGCCTGGGCCACAATTTCAGCTTCTTTCTCGTGGAACTTAGCGTTAAGGACAACGTGGCGGACGCCCTTGCGCTTTAGGATCTCGCTGAGTAATTCGGATTTTTCGATTGACGTCGTGCCCACGAGGACAGGTTGCTTTTCCGCGTGGAGCCGGGCGATCTCGTCGGCGACCGCAAAGTATTTTTCCTGCGCGGTGCGGTAGACGACGTCGGCATTTTCAATACGGAGCATCTTCCGATTGGTCGGTGTAACGACGATTTCAAGCTTGTAGATCTTGTCGAACTCGGCGGCTTCGGTTTCGGCGGTGCCGGTCATGCCGCTGAGTTTTTTGTACATGCGGAAGTAGTTCTGGAAGGTGATGGTGGCGAGGGTTTGGTCTTCCTTGCGGATGGCCACGCCTTCTTTAGCTTCGACAGCCTGGTGAAGACCGTCGGACCAGCGGCGGCCGGGCATAAGGCGGCCAGTGAACTCGTCGACGATGATGACTTCGCCGTCTTTAACGACATACTCGACGTCTCTCTTGTAGAGGGAGTGAGCCTTGATGGCGGTCTCGACGTGATGCTTGAGGTCCCAATTCTCCGGATCAGCAATATTTCCAATCCCTAGCAGTCCTTCAACCTTCTCCCATCCTTCGTCGGTAACTGTGATGGAGCGTGTCTTTTCGTCGACAACGTAGTCGCCAGACCAGGTTTTGGTCTCGACGGTCTCGATAAGTTCGCCTAATTCGAGCTTAGGGATAATGACGTTGACCCGGGCATATTTGTCTGTGGTCTGATCGGTCGGGCCGGAGATGATGAGCGGGGTTCGGGCCTCGTCGATAAGAATGGAGTCTACTTCATCGACGATGCAGTAATAGTGTCCCCGCTGAACCTGATCCTTGAGCTCGAACTTCATGTTGTCGCGCAGGTAATCGAAGCCAAACTCATTGTTGGTGCCGTATGTGATGTCGGAGGCGTAGGCGTCGCGTCGCTGCTGATCGTCTAGATCGTGGACGATAACGCCGACCGTGAGGCCGAGGAAGCCGTAGATTTTGCCCATCCATTCGGCGTCGCGTTTGGCGAGATAGTCGTTGACGGTAACAACGTGAACTCCGCGCCCTGCGAGTGCGTTCAGATAGCAGGGTAGGGTGGCTACGAGGGTCTTACCTTCGCCGGTTTTCATTTCAGCGATCTTGCCTGAGTGGAGTACGATGCCGCCGATCATCTGAACGTCGAAGTGACGCATGCCCACGGCGCGTTTGCCGGCTTCGCGGACTACGGCGAATGCTTCGGGCAGGATGGCGTTGAGAGCCTCTTTTTCGGCAGTGTATCGCTCGTCGGCATTCTCGGCAGTATCGGGAATGCTTGCAATGGCAGCGACGATGCGCTGGCGGAACTCGGCGGTCTTATTGCGCAAAGCCTCGTCGGAGAGCGCCTGGATGGCTGGCTCGAGCGCGTTAATCTGCGCGACGGTGGGCTGGATGCGCTTGACCGCGCGTTCGTTACTAGTGCCAAAGACTTTTGCAATGACTGAGTTGAGCAAACCGGTATCCTTCGGGGCGCACTTTATCCCAAATACTAGTGTAACTGGTATGGGGGGCGCAGGTGGAAGTGGAGTTGGCCGTGTGAGATACGGCGAAATTTGGACGGTGGCTTGGCTAGATCTTCGAGCGGACGTAGACCGGGTCGCGCTTGAGATAGGCGAAGCGATATTTAGCATCCTGGCCGGAGGTAACGCGAAGGGGCCCGGTAAAGGGAGCCAGAAGGATGTCAATTCCCGAGGTAATTCTTAGAGACACCGGAGAGGAACACCAGCCGCTATCAAAAGTGTCGTGAGAGGCTGAGTGCATTTCGTCGCTGGCTTCAACACCTATCAAGATGACAGACGGGGTAGTTAAACGGCGGAGGTGTATTACGGGTGAGTTCTTAGTAAATGTTTGGACCTTGGCTTTCGAGAAGTCACCGTAGACCAAAGACGAGCGACTGGGCCTGGTTCGGGAACCAAGGTTGCGGAGGACCAGTAGAGTGCCAGACTGTAGCTGAGCTGCGGTGCAAGCCAGAAGAGTCGACACCGACTGCACTGGGGTAACTTGCGTTGAGGCCGCAACGATGAGCATCGCTGCGACAACCAGATAGACCGCGTTTGAGGCAGTTTTGTTCACTGTGAGAATTCTATTCTTTCCTCTCACATTTGTTGAGACGTTTTCGAGCGGTTGGCTCAATTCTGCTGTGATTTTAAGGGGCTGTTGATTCTGAGATAGGCGGCGAGAGGGGAGTGGGCGTTGCGGAGGGCGATTACAACAGATTCGGCATTGTGTTCCGCGCCTTCCGCACTCGTGTGCGTGTGATCTACCGGGAAGAGCAGAGCTGTTTTCTCAGGGCCGAGAGCTTCGAGGCGATCAGCTTCGATGGTAGCCATATCGACGTAGGGGATGTCCTGCTCTTTTGCGAGCTGCGCTAACTCAGCGTCGTAGCCCATGTCTCGTTCGATGCGAGGGATTCCGGTGGAATCGGGTTTCCAAATGTTGCGAATCGTGAGGGAGAGGAGAATGGGGTTGGCCTGTTTGCCGCGGGTGTCGTCGATGTAGTGGCGGATGTACCAGCCGTAGGTGTGAACGAGTTCTTGGTGACCGTCAAGGAGTGTGATCTGCTGCTGTTCGTTGCCGATGCCCTTAATGCTGCCACGGGGCTTAGTTCCGGCGAGGTCACCGCCGTCGTTGTGGCCCATCTGGATGAGAACAAA
Organism: uncultured Acidobacteriaceae bacterium; assembly: GCA_963708755.1. GTDB lineage: Bacteria > Acidobacteriota > Terriglobia > Terriglobales > Acidobacteriaceae > Edaphobacter. The sequence continues at coordinate 117,081 of CAVPTN010000020.1, read as the reverse complement.
GTCACCCGCCTTCATTTCTGCGAGAACCTTGGCCCATGAGCCTTCATTAATGAAGGTGCGGCTGCTACGGCCGGCACGGGCGCGATTGGCGACATTGATTTTGGTGGTGTCGAAGTAGTGGGCAAGGTGGTCGCCCCAGCCAAGGTCTGCTTGATTACGTGCGGTGGAGTCGCCAACGATAAAGAGCGTCGGTAGACCTCGGTTGAGGGGAGCATCTTGAGCGACGATAGTTTGCGGTGGAGCATCAGGTGTTGCGGGAATCTGTGCGAAAACAGCGACGGGGAAGAGGCAGTAAAAAAGAATGCGGAAGTACTTGGACCGGTGCATGGAGGATAGGTTAGCACTGGCAACATCGCATGTTATCCGACCAGATTTGAATGTATGAGGAATGCTGAGATGGCTTCATTTGTCCACGGTGTGGAAAAATTTAGTGAAGCTAAGATCAACAGCAGTCTGGAGGCAACATCACCGATCTTTGGCTTAACTAGTGACCGCCTAGGGCCTCAGGGTCAGGCTTCGTGGTTTTGGTCGGAAGTCGCATTATGAAGGGCAGGGGGGCGAGGAGAAAAATCATACCAGCGAGAATAGCGAAGGCGTTTTTGTAGCTAAGCATGGATGCTTGACGGAGCATCTGCTGGTAGGCCTGGCCGATAGCCATCTGCGATGCGTTTGCGGCGGACATGCCTTGCGCAACCATCATCTTTGTCATGCTGTCCATATAAAGGCGATAGGGAACACTGCCGGGAATAACGTTGGCGGCGAGTGTAACCTGTTGGACTTGGGAGTTGCGCGCGAGATAGGTAGTGAGAAGCGCAGTGCCGGCGCTGCCGCCGAGGTTACGGGCGAAGTTGGAGAGGCTGGAGATCTGGTTGGTTTTGCTGGCAGGGTACGCCGACGTAGTTCAGCGTGCTGATGGGGATGAAGATGAAGGCGAGGCCGATCACCTGAAACATGCGCCAGAGGGTGACGGTGCCGAAGGCGGCGTTGAGATCGAGGCGGGTGAGGTTGTATATGCCGACGGCGGTGACCAAGTAGCCGAGGCAGACCATGAGGCGCGGATCGAATTTTGCCGAGGGTGCGGCCGGCGACGAACATCATGAGCATCATGACGAAGCCGGCGGGTGAGAGCACCATGCCGGCGCGTTCGGCGGTGTAGCCGAGCAGGGCCTGCAGGTACTGCGGGATGAGGACGGTCGAGCCGAAGAGGACCATGCCGAGGATGAGTTGCAGGAAGACGGCGGTGCCGAAGTTGCGGTTCTTGAGCAGCTTGAGGTCGACGATGGGGTCGGGGTGGTGCCACTCCCAGAAGTGAAGAAGATGAGCATGACGGCGGCGAGGATGGCGAAGGTACGGATCATGGGATCGCCGAACCAGTCCTTTTCCTGGCCCTTGTCGAGGGTGAATTCGAGGCAGCCGACGCCGAAGGCGACGAGGCCGAGGCCGATGAAGTCGACCTTGAGGTGTTTGGCCTGCTCCCTGCGGAGTTTGAGATGAGGTGGGTCTTCGACCATGCGGTTGGTGAGATAGAGCGAGAGCAGGCCGATGGGGATGTTGATGAAGAAGATCCAGTGCCAGTTGAAGTTGTCGGTGATCCAGCCGCCGAGGGTGGGGCCGATGGCGGGAGCGACGACGACGGCCATGCCGTAGACGGCGAAGGCCTGGCCGCGCTTTTCGATGGGGAAGGTGTCGGCGAGGATGGCCTGTTCGCTGGGGGCGAGGCCGCCGCCGCCGGCGCCCTGCAGGATGCGCGCGACGATGAGAAGTGGCAGAGTGTGAGCGATGCCGCAGAGCAAGGAGCAGATGGTGAACAGAGCGACGCAGGTCATGTAGAAGCGCTTGCGACCGAAGCGGTTGGAGAGCCAGCCGGAGATGGGCAGGACGATGGCGCTGGAGACCAGATAGCTGGTGAGAACCCAGGTGGCTTCTTCGGAGCTCGCGCCGAGTGTACCCGGCGATGTGGGGCAGGGCGACGTTGGCGATGGAGGTGTCGAGGACCTCCATGAATGTGGCGAGGGTGACCGTGAGAGCGACCGCCCAGGGATTGTGGTGGGGCTTCCAGACGGCAGGCGGGTTCATTGTCATCGTTGCCATATCAGTCTCCTGATATAATATCAGGAGACTGATATGAATACCGCCGCCCGAATTGGGGAAAATCAACAAGCGGAGCGAAGACGGACTGCGCAAATGATGAAGCGCATCCTGATCCATTTCCGCAGCCAGATGGACGAGAGCCTGCGTCCGCAGGGGGTAACCACGGCGCAATTACAGGTGCTGAAGGCGATTCGAGATCAACCTGGGGTGTCAGGTGCAGAGTTGGCGCGATCATGCTACGTCACGCCGCAATCAGCGCAGTCGCTATTGAGGGGGCTTGAGGACGGTGAGTGGATCGTCCGTAGTAAAGATCAAAAGAACGATCGCATTCTTACCGCCCGGCTGACTTCTGAGGGAGAGAAGCTGCTCCTGAGCGCAGAAAAGACCGCGAAATTGATTGAGAGAAAGCTGTGGCGAGGTGTTCCGGAGAGTTCGATTGAGGCGGTGAATGAAGTGTTGGAGCAGTGCTTAACGAACCTTGAGCCCGGTTCTGGTGACCGGTAACCTATTCAGGTTTTCCGAAGGATTGGACGCCGAAAAGCCGGCATAAAGCCTATGCCGGCTTGTGAGTTCAATCAGTTTGTCTTCTTCCGTGGAAGAGCGCGTGATTGAGATCTGGCCAGAATTCATGAACCCCAAAGGTGACGGCATCGATGCCTACGTTTAAGCCCCATCTGCTTGCGGTGTTCCCGAACGTTCGTTCTCCTGATGGATAGTAGAGGTTCGAGATGCCAGCTGCGGCGCCAGCACCAACAACTTCGCTAATATTGAAAGTGTTATGGCCAGCATCGCTGCGTGTGACGACCGCACGACTGAGAGAGTATCCGGTGCGTTTCCAGAATCCGCCGCTTCCAAGGGTGTAGTAACGGGTGTCTTCGCGAGTGACTACGGGCACAATGAACTCGACGAAGTAATTCTCACTAGTCTGATCGAGGTAGGTGTGCCACAAGTATCTCCCATATCCGGCGGCACCCTGGTGAAATTCCGGGGTCGCATTAGTCGCCTGAGAGTAGCCTGCAACTATGGCTGGAATGAATATCGAGGAGTAGTCGAAGCTGTCTTGCGTAGCCGTGATGAACTTTTCTCTGACTGTTTGAGGAGGCAGGTGAACGTTGGCGCTGACTGCTCGAAAATTTGGAAAGATACCAAGGATGCGTTTAGTCTGCTGACCTTCATTTGGGGGTGAAACTAACGTGGACGCAATCGTCTGTGCTGTCTCTGGAGTGTCGGAAAATTCAGTTGAGGGTATTGCATCACTATTTGAAGACGAGCTATGTAACGTGAACCCGCTCGCGGTAAGACTGATCGTACTAAGGGGGTGAAGCGCATCCGTGTGGAAATGTGTCGTGGAAACCTGGGCCTGTATGATCCCGCAGAAAAGATACAGTGGTAGGAACATATTCATAAGACTGAGAGAATTCGGAGCTTTTATTTTCATGGGCCTGTTTACGGTGGTTCATTCTTTTGACGCAAAAATGAGATGTTTTGTTGCTGGAGATGATTCATTCCCACCATGCTAAATTCGTCAGTCCCTCACACTCCGTGAGGGACTAACGAGTTGTGCGGAGGCTTGCACTTGTTCATTTGGTAGCGTGGAAGCGAAGTCGCACGTAGTCGGCTGTCCAGTTGCCGTCAGCATCGCGGAGTACGGGCTCGAGGAGAGCGATGGTGTTAGCGAGGGCGATTGCTCGATCGGATGCGCTGAGGTGGTTGAGGACGCCATTGCGGAATGTATTGAGCCAGGACTCCATGCCAGTGGGGAGTGGCGTGGGGCGAGGGATAAGTTCGATTGATCGGACAGTAAAGCCCACTGTTTCGAGGAGACGACGATACAGCGCAGGTGAGGGAAAGAAACTGGCGGATGTGACTTCCGCGTCAATGTGAAATGGAGCGAGAGTAGCCTGAAGCGCTGTACGGATGGCGGCGATATTGCCGTGACCGCCCATCTCTGCAATAAAGCGCCCGCCAGGACGCAGAGAACGGTGAACACCAGCAAGGGCGGAATGATGTCCCGACAGCCCGGTGATCCAGTGGAGAGCGGCGTTGGAGAAGACAGCATCGAACTGCTGATGGTAGGGAAGTGCAGTGGCGGTGTGCTGCTCGACGTGGAGGTTACGCTGCCGAGCGGCGGCGAGCATCGTGGGAGAGTTGTCGACGCCGGTAAGAATAGCCCCAGTGGCGGCAAGTTGTTCTGTAAGTGCTCCATCGCCGCAACCGAGATCGAGAATATGTTCGCCCGCTTGTGGGGCGAGGAGGGCGACTACGTCCGATGCGAGGGTCGCGACGAAACGGCCATTGATGGCGTAGGCGTCAGTGTCCCAGGTCTGGCCATCTTTTTGATTGGTCGAAGGGGTGGTTAAGGACGAGGATGTCTTCGGAATCATGTTCATGGAGTCATTGTCCTTCGAAAAACAGTCATGAAGCGAGGATCATAAGAAAGTAGGATTCGATTCCTTTGCTGCGGTTGGGTGGTTGATCTGTAGAAAACCCTGGAAACTTGAAGTTTTGAATGGAAGCAGTTCGGCCATGAAGCCGATTCCACTGAGAAGGTATGAACATCCGATATTTGATGGGCATTGTTGCAGTCTACCCATCCTCTTCGTACCGTAATTCGAGGTCCTTCCATATACTTATGTTCGCAGGAAGATCACAGTTTTGCGGAAAAGGTTTCTGGAGAGTGGACCAGTGGCGACGATGATGGCGGCGGTTGCGTTTGCGCAAGAAAATAGAGGGCGCTTTGTTGAGGAGTTAAAGGCGCTACTGCGAATACCTTCGGTGTCAACAGCGCCGGAGCACATCGCGGATGTACGGAGAGCTGCGGAGTTTGTTGCGGCGGAGTTGAAACGGATCGGGATGGAGAATGTTCGTTTAATCGAAACGGCTACGACCAAACGGAACGGACATCCTTTGGTATATGCGGATTGGCTACACGCGTCGCGTGAGGTTGGGGGGGAGGCTAAGCCTACAGTTCTTTGTTATGGGCATTATGATGTGCAGCCTGCTGAACCTTTAGACGAGTGGAAGTCTCCGCCGTTTGAGCCGACGGAGAAGGATGGAAATTTGTATGCTCGCGGTGCGGTGGACGACAAGGGGCAGATGTGGATGCATCTGAAGGCGCTGGAGTCGCTGATGGTTGCGGGTGGCGGTACGCTACCGGTAAATGTTCGAGTAATCATTGAGGGCGAGGAAGAAGTTGGTGGTGAGGGGATCGCGGCTTTTGTTCGCGAGCACGGCGATCAGTTGAAAGCGGACGTTGCACTTGTTTCGGACACGGAGATGTTTGCGCCGGAGATGCCGACGCTGTGTGTGGGGTTGAGGGGGATGATCTACACCGAGATCGAAGCTCGTGGGGCGCGGACGGATCTGCATTCGGGGATGTATGGCGGCGCGGCGCCAAATCCTTTTATTGCGCTCTCACAGGTGATCGCGAAGTTGAAGGATGAAGATGGGAAGATTTTGATCCCGGGATTTTATGACAAAGTGAAGAAACCAAATACTGACGAGCTAAAGGCTTGGAAGGCGCTTCCGTTTGATGAAGAGTACTACCGGGAGAATGAGATCGGATCGGTTGCATTGACGGGTGAGGCTGGTTTGAGCGTGCAAGAGAGGACATGGGCACGACCAACGCTCGACGTACATGGGATGCCAGGTGGGTTTGTTGGGGTGGGAGCCAAGACGGTGATTCCTGCGAAGGCTGTGGCGAAGGTGAGTATGCGGCTGGTGCCGGATATGAATCCGACGGAGAGTTTTGCAAAGTACAAAGCATATGTGGAGTCGATCACACCCAAAGGGGTTGTTTTGGAAGTGCGGTTGATCCACTCGGGTGATCCGATTGTGGTGAGTACTGATAACTCTTATGTAAAAGCCGCGACTGAAGCGATGCATGAGGTGTTTGGGAGGGAAACCGTCTTTGTGCGTGGGGGAGGGTCGATTCCGATTGTGGGAGACTTTGTGCGTGAATTAAAGATCCCTACGGTGTTGATGGGGTTTGGGCTGCCCGACGATAACCTTCATGCACCGAATGAGAAGTTTCATCTTGCAAACTTCCATCGGGGGGTTGAGTCGATTATTCGATTTTTCAGTGGTGTAGCTTTTTGATGCCAGGGCGAGTGCCTGAAGCGGTCGGCGGATACGTGTTAGCAGGTGGGAAGAGTTCGCGGATGGGAGCGAACAAGGCTTTGTTGGAGCTTGCGGGTAAGCCGCTAGTGCGCCATGCGGTAGAGAAGCTGCGGCGTGTGTGCCTGGACGTGAGGATTTTAAGCGACGACCCAAAACTCACAGAATACGCGCCCATCTTGCCGGACCTGCATCCAGAATGTGGGCCGATGGGGGGATGGAGGCGGCGCTTCTCGATTCGACCTTCGATTGGAATATTTTTCTACCGGTGGATATGCCATTTTTGCCTTCCGCTTTTATTGCTGGTTGGCTAAGGAGCTGGTTGCAGGAGGAGAAATGGGGGATAAGGACGTGGGTGCACATGTTTACGGTCGATGGGCAGCCACAGCCGGGATTTTGTTTGCTGCATAAGGATGTTGTTCCGTTTCTATCAGAGTCGCTCGCTCGGGCGCAGTTCAAGTTGCTTCCCGCGTTCGAAGCTGCCAGTAAAGAGTTAGCAATCCAACGCGGAATTTTACCGGGAGCAGGATTATGGAACGTGCCGTTAGTTGGCTTCGGCACGAAGCCGGAGAACCGATTTGTCGAAGGCTGGTCGGCCATTACCGAAGCGCAAAAAGCCGCCAGGCATCTATGGTTTGCGAACCTTAATACGCCAGAGGAGTTTGCGAAAGCTGAACGTTATGAGAACGCGCTAGATACCTAACTGAGGTGATGGGTTAGGCTAGATTTGTGCCGTGATTTGTTAAGTCGGAGTCGATGATATGTCTGAGCCTGATGAAAAAGTAGACGAACATCAAACCGAGGTGGCTGCAGATACCCCCTTAGTTGAGAGTGTGTCCGAGGACGTGTCCCCAGTCGTGGGCGATTTCATGGAGCAGGCGGCTCAGCAAAACGAAGCTGCGGCCGAGGCTGTGGCTGATGTAAAGAACAAGCCTGGGCCATACATTTCGTTTGAACACGTGTACAAGTCGTTCGGTGACTTTGTGGTACTGGAGGACGTGAGTTTTTATGTCCTGCCAGGAGAAACGCTTTGCATCCTTGGTCGAAGTGGTGTTGGGAAGTCGGTCTCGTTGCAGATGCTACTGGGATTTTTGAAGCCAGATAAGGGAATGATTAAGGTCGCTGGGGAGAATATCTGCGGCTTCAAAGAGCGCCAATTACAAGAGATTCGCCGGAAAGTAACGATGGTCTTCCAAAATGGAGCCCTATTCGACTCAATTACGGTGGGCGAGAACGTTGCCTTTCCGATGAGAGAACGTGGAGAGATGGCAGAAGATCAAATTTTGCAGGTGGTAAAGGGGTTGCTGGAGATGGTAGGAGTGGCCGGGATGGAGAGCCTGCTGCCGTCGGACCTGTCGACCGGAATGAAACGGTCGGTGGCGATTGCACGGGCGTTGGCGTCACAACCCGAAGCGGTTCTGTACGATGAGCCCACGACCATGGTAGACCCACTTATGGCGCATCTATTGGGAGACTTAATTGAAAGACTAAAGCAACAGTTACATCTGACGAGCATAGTGGTGACACATGACATGCGTTTAGCCAAGAAGTTAGCCGATCGCGTGGTCTTTTTAAGTGCTGGGAAAGCGATTTTCTTTGGCACGATGGAAGAGATGGAACGGTGCCAGGATCCAATTGTGCAGGAGTTTTTGACGTTAGATGAACTTGTTACACCCGTCTAGAGGGATACCCAGCACAAATAACGTTATAGCTAAATTGATGTGGATGTGCAGGTTACATCAACGTCGCAAGACGCTGCATAGCTATTGCCAAGCCACAGCCTGCAACGTATGCTGCAAGTATCAGCTCGGACTCATACACTTCCGTTAGACAGCATTGGTAAGTGCATCAAAGATTTGGAAGCGACAGTGTTCCATCGGGATTCGTACCTGTAACGATTCTTTTTTATCGGAGGGCATTTCTGAGATTCTATTTCAGGCATCCTAACGACTATACGGCCTAGGGACTCATGAGTTGAAAGGCGTTCGCGATGGCGACACCGGATTATCTGCAGCAAGTAATTGTTTCAGGAAAAAAATATTCAGGGAGCGGTAGGCGCACGTCAACTGCTGGCACAGGATTGTTCCGCAAACCATCGATTACGAGTTCTGTGTGGGCGTCCCTCGATATGTTGACTGTTGTAGTTTCCGCAGTGCTCGCGTTGAGGTTTCGCGTAGACTTGCCTCCCAATGTTTCGACGCTTCATGTTCTGCCAGATCTAATACATTCTTCTCCGAATCTTTTGTTCTTCTACATTGGCTGGTTTGGTATTTGCCTGGTCTTCTTCACGCGGTCGTACGGATTGTATGGAGCGATCCAGCATCGCAGCGGCTTGCACGAACAGAGGATGACTATGCAAGCGACCTTGACCTCCGGGTTGCTGCTTTGTGGAACGCTGTACCTGTCTGATGGTAAGGCCATATCGAGGATAGTAGTTGCCTTGATGGTGGTGTTCACTATGGCTCTACTCTGTCTGCGGCGAGCGTTGTGGCGGCGGATGGTGTATCGACGTTTCCGAGCTGGCATTGAGACTCGAAATGTATTGATCGTAGGTGCAGGGCGGGTCGGACATGCGTTGCGGAATCATATCGACACACTTCAGCACCTGGGTTTCCGGTTCAAAGGCTTTGTCGCTTTGACTGAACGCGAGGCGGAGTCTGGTGATGTAGATGTGATCGGCGATGCTCGAAACTGTCTGTCACTGGCACGATCACTATTTGTAGATGAAATTTTTTTCTCAGTGCCGGCAGAGAAGAAGCTGGTGATCAGCATGGTAGAGGAGGCCCGGGTAGCCGGCATCGATGTCCGTGTCGTACCGGATATGTACGACGGACTCGCATGGAACGCGAAGGTCGAGTATGTTGGTCAATTCCCGACGATTCCACTGCACCGGAAGGACTTTCCTATTGGGGGATTTCTAGTGAAGCGGGTACTCGATATTACGGTTTCGTCGATCGCATTGTTGGTGGCGGCTCCCGTGATGTTGGCAATAGCTCTCGCAATCCGTATCGACTCAACGGGATCGACTTTTTATAAAGCGCAAAGGATCGGACGAAAAGGGCGAGCGTTCTCTTGCTACAAATTCCGGACGATGGTGCATAACGCGGACAAATTGAAAGCTGACCTGGAACACATGAACGAGCGAGACAGTGTGTTGTTCAAGATCGCGAAGGATCCTCGAATTACAAGAGTGGGCAGATGGCTGCGGAAGTATTCGCTCGATGAGCTTCCGCAGTTTTACAACGTATTAAAGGGAGATATGAGTCTGGTGGGACCGAGGCCGCCGATGGCAGCTGAGGTAGAACAGTATGATCTTGCGCATCTACGTCGTCTGGACGTGCTACCGGGAATTACAGGCCTGTGGCAGGTTGAGGCGCGACAAGATCCATCGTTCGATAGCTATATCTCTTTAGACACCGCGTATGTGGAAAATTGGAACCTAAGAATGGATTTACGCATTCTGGCGCGAACGGTGGCAGTAGTGCTGAGCGGGACTGGCTCCTAAGCGGTAGACTTAACAGGTGAAGATAGCTCTTGCTCAGATTAACCCGACCGTTGGGGACTTTGTCGGGAATACAAAGAAGATTCTTGAATATGCTGCTCGTGCTGAAGAGTTATGCGTAAATCTTGTGGTGTTTCCCGAACTGGCCGTATGTGGGTATCCGCCAGCGGACCTGCTGGAAAAATCTTCTTTTGTGGCGCGAGCGGAACAGGTAACGTCTGAGCTGGCCGAATGGACGGCGAATAGCGGACGACCAGCGCTGTTATGTGGGACTGTGATGGCTGCTACCTCAAACGTGGGGAAGCAAGTGAGGAATGTTGCGGCGCTGCTCGATGAAGGTAAAGTGAGCTTTGTACAGCAGAAGATGTTGCTGCCGTTTTACGATGTCTTTGACGAGCAGAGATATTTTGAGCCGGCAGCAGAGCAAACGCTGATCAGCATCAGTGGGGAGCCGTTAGCGGTTACGATCTGTGAGGATGCGTGGAACGATAAGGGCTTCTGGCCACGACAGATGTATCCAGTCGACCCAGTGGAAAGGTTGATGGCGCAGTGGAAGACTCAGCCGAAAGACAGGGCTGAGCAGCAGCGCATAATTGTGAATATCTCTGCGTCTCCTTATTGGCAAGGAAAGATGCAAGTTCGGCAGAGTATGCTGGCGGCGCTCGCAGTGCGGCATGGCGCATATGTTGCAATGGCAAACCAGGTTGGGGGAAATGACAGTCTAGTGTTTGACGGTTCATCATTGGTGATTCGGCCTGATGGTGAGGTCGTGGCACGAGCTTGTTCCTTTAGGGAGGACCTGGTTGTCTTCGACACGAACGATCGAGAGGCTGTTGCCACCTGCGCTGAGTTGGATGAGGTCGCGGGAATGTGGAATGCGCTGGTGCTGGGGACTCGGGACTATGTGAGGAAGTGTGGGTTCAGCAAGGCGCTGGTGGGTCTGAGTGGCGGCATAGACTCAGCGTTGGTGGCGGCGATTGCGGTAGAAGCTTTGGGAGCGGAGAATGTGATCGGCGTAGGAATGCCGACTGAGTATTCATCTTTGGGGTCAATCGAGGATGCGCGGAAGTTGGCGAAGAATCTCAAGGTGAGGTTCGAACTGCTGCCGATTCACGACGTGTTCGCGCAGTTTCAACACGTGCTGCAACCGTTATTTGCAGGAACACCGTTTGGGTTAGCAGAGGAAAACCTGCAGCCACGAATTCGGGGAACATTGCTGATGGCGTTGTCGAATAAATTCGGGGCGCTGGTATTGACGACCGGAAACAAAAGCGAGATGTCTACGGGGTACTGTACGCTCTACGGCGATATGGTGGGGGCGCTGGCAGTGATTGGGGATGTGATGAAGACGCGGGTGTATGCCTTGAGCCGGTATGTCAACCGAGTGCGGGAGGTTATACCTTGGGCGACGATCGAGAAGCCACCGTCAGCGGAGCTGCGACCTGAGCAGCGGGATACGGATTCACTTCCGCCCTATGAGGTGCTGGATCCGATCCTGGAAGCGTATGTGGAGCGCTACTGCTCGGCGGAAGAGATTGCGGAGGAGCAGGGAGTTGATGTTGCGCTGGTAAGGTCGGTGCTACAGCTTGTGGAACGGAGTGAATACAAGCGACAACAGGCTGCGCCTGTGTTGAAGGTTACGAAAAAGTCGTTCGGAATGGGCCGTCGGTTTCCCATTGCGGTCAAGGTTCAGGTGTAATAGAGATGCTGCGTGGATTGCGTCAGCGGAGGATGGATTCTTTGAAGATTTCAAGTTGGATGTTGGCGGGATTGGCAACAGTTTTCAGTGTTACTGCGGCGGGAGCACAGACAGGAACGGGTGCGGCACCTGCTCCGGCTCAGCCCTCCGGCGCAGCGCAGGCGGCTCCGGCAGCCCAGAAGGCTGCAGCTCCTCTGCAGTTGCAGAGCCTCGGGCAGCAGACGAAGGCCGATCCGTTTCCGCCAGTGAATCCGAAGTTTTTCACTGCCGCCTCGCCGTCAGTCGATACGGTCAACGCCTTTTTGAAGGCGCTGTGGGGATATGATCCCAACCGCATCTGGCGGGTGGAGGCGATCCAGACAACCGCCGCTCCGAATATCAGCAAGGTTATAGTCTTTGTGTCGGACAAGACGCCGAATGCCAAGGTTCAGCCAACTGTGTTCTTTGTGACTCCCGATGGGAAGCACGCGGTTGCGGGCGATGCGGTGGTGCCGTTTGGCGATAAGCCGTTTGCGGATCTGCGTAAGGTACTGCAGGCACGTGCAGACGGTGCAACGCGTGGTGCGACGAGCAAGGACTTTATGCTGGTCGAGTTCGCCGACCTGCAGTGCCCGCATTGCAAAGAAGCACAGTCCACCATGGAGCAGCTGGTCAAGGACTTCCCGAACGCTCACGTGGTCTACCAGAGCTTCCCGCTCGTCGATCTGCATCCCTTCGCGTACAAGGCGGCGGCCTATGGGTACTGTGTGCAGAAGCAGAAGAACGACGCGTACTTTGTCTACTCTGCGGCCGTCTTCGATACGCAGGATGCTCTGACACCTGAGACCGGCGACGAGACGCTGAAGGCTGCCGTTACCAAGGCTGGGCTAGATCCAGCGGCGGTGGCTGCATGCGCAGCAACGCAGGCGACCAAGGACCAGGTGGATGCCTCGATCAAGCTGGCACAAGAGGTACAGGTTGATCAAACTCCGATGCTGGCAGTTGATGGGCATTTGCTACCTCTATCGGGGATTCCGTACGAAACCCTGAAGACGATCATCTCGTACCAGGCCGCGTCCGATGGTGTAAGCACCGGATCCCCTGCGGCTTCTGTGGGTACTTCGACTCAGCCGACGCTTGGCAAGTAACGAGGGCTTCCCCCACTCCTATCGGTGGGACTGAGATGGCTTTAGCGAGGGTACCCCCCGGGGGGGCACCCTCGCTAAACTTTTTAAAATCAATATTTTACGATTTTAGTCCCTCGTAAAATATTGAATCCATGGTGGTTGCGGTCAAATATTTCATTCTAAAAGGTTTGTTTGTAAGTCATGCAGTTGCAAACAGAGATTGCTGCCACGAACATTTCGCACAAGCGTATCTCTTAGTCTGCCTCTGTATTAATTATACCGGGGTCACCATAACTCATACGCCACGTGTATCTAGTTGATACGTAGTGAGATGAGCCTATTTGGGGCTTGACACCGAAGGAGATTGGGCTGCTGCAAGGTTGGGTCGCGGGTTCAATCTAATATGATCAGTCGTCGCTAAGGGCTACCCAGCTTGGCGACGTGCGATATCAATTGTTCTTGTCTATAGAGGGCAAGGTATCGTGCGAAGGCAAGGTATTGTGTGGTTGCCGGTATTTGAAGAACCATGCGGCCGAGGCGGTCGAGAGGAAACCAAAACCGATGAGAACAATTACGGTAACCAGAACTCCCACTGCGAGCGTAATCATACTGCCCCCTTGGTTTTAGCTGTTCTGTGCCCGGCTGCCAATGCAGGACAACACAGGAATGACCAATCAAACCTGAACTCTCAGGAACACATTACGCTTATCGCTTCAGTATTAAATACCCCAAAGGGGGCAGATGAATGAGCGTAGGTGCAAGGATGTGCAAACGTAAGAATGGGATATCTGCGTCCAGCTGGGACCCGATGTGGTGCAGGCCAAGGTAGAGCATACTCAACAGCTCGACAGAATAAGGCGCGAAGCAGTATTGCCTATTGCTTTGTGACCTCGATCAGATTGTCGTCGGCGTTCCGGTCGATGAGTTTGTTGTAGGGATCGATGCCTGCGCGGGTTGGAAGCTGATCGACGGTGACGGTGAAGGTTTGGGTAGGTTGGTTTATCCAAACCTTTTTCAAATAGAGAGGTTTCTCCTCGTCTTTTTTACCATTCACAATGCCGATGTCGATCAGGTCGTTGAGCGGCATTGGGGTTTCGTTTCCGCTGCCGTCTGCCTTGACCTTGCGAGCCTCAACTGTGAATGTGACCTTGTATTTGTGATCGGGAGTTTCGGTGTATGTCGCTGAGGCCGCCTTGTTGTCATAGAGGACGATGTTTTCGAAGGCATCTGTGATGTAGTACTGGAGTTCGGGCGGGGTCTGGGCGCGAAGAGCGTCGACGAACTGACGGGTGTCGGGATAGGGGCCGGACTGGCTGTCGGTCGCGTTGGCATAGCCGTACTGTTTTAAAAAATTATGAAGGGCTAGATTGAGCTTGTCTTCACCGATGTAGTCGGCGAGCGTGTACATGACCTGTCCACCCTTCTGGTACCAGACATAGGGTTCGTTTTGGACAAGGACAACGGGACGCTCGCGACGAATCTCACCGGCGCGGCCTCTGAGATATCCGTCGAGCTCGTGCTTGAGAAATTTGTGCATGTTGTCAGGAGCCGTACTTCTGCTGCATGACCATGAGCGCGGAGTACTCGGCGAGTGTTTCGGACATCATGTTGGAGCCTTCGACGCGCGCCACCGATGAGCTGATGCGCCCACCACTGGTGGCCTAGTTCGTGCGCGGTGACGAAGTAGGTGAAGTCGATGTCGGTGGGCTTCTCCTGGCGGCCGATGAAGCCGATGCCTTCGGAGAAGGGAATTGTGTTTGGAAACGATTGTGCAAAGCCGCGATAACGCGGGAACTCGAGGATACGATACTGGCGGAACTGAAAGGGGCTGAAGTTCTTTTCGTAGTATGCGAGGCCGGCTTTGGAAGAGGCGATCATGTCATCGACGTCATAGGTGTGAGCGGGCGTGTGATAGACCTCAATCGCGATCGGGTTGGCGACACCTTGATACATCTCGCGTTTGACATCGTAACGAGCGGAGACGAAGGCAAAAAAATCCAGCGTCCTGACTTCGCCCATGTCATAGGTGAAGTAGTGACGTCCGTTGGCGTGCCATTCTTTGGTCAGGTAGCCGGGTGAGATTGCGGTTTGTGGCTTACCTTCGGAGTCCGAGTCGGAGGTGCTGACTGTAGTGCGGTAGGTGATCCAGTCGGACGTAGGAGTGAAGAGATTTGTGAGGCTGCCGACTGTGTCTCCGCGTTGAGGGAGCAGCTCCTGATCGGGCAGGTGTTCTTCGCGACGACGGCGGGGATCGTCGAGTTCGATGTCCGTTGTTATAGCCGATGGTCGGAAAGTAATCGGTGTCGAAGAAGGTGCCGGAGTAGGCGAGCTCAGGGCGTTCGTTGCCGTCTTTGAAGCCGCGGCTGGTGTAGGCGACGGTGAAGTTCATGTTCAACTTGTCGCCTGGTGCAAGGGGCGTGTCCAGTTGGTAGATGGTGTAGAGCGCCGCGAGGACTTGTCGAGACGATGTGAAACGGTCGATCGAACTGAACGTTGGAGACTGATTGTTTCTGGTCAGTGATGTGGATTTGGCTGATAGGCTGCGGGGTTTTGTTCTGCAAGACAAAGTGGCCGTTGCCGGATGACGGATCGGCGCTCGGGGAAGATGTCGATGTTGGAATCGACTGCAATGACCTTGGGCTGAGGAACATTTTCATACTTTTTGAAGTTCCGTTCGTAGTCAGCCTGGATGTGCCGGCGATCTTTTGCGGTGAGGTACTCGTTGAGGACGTGGGCGTTGTAGAAGTACCACGCGCCGCTGCCGATGGCGATGACGAGGAAGAGAGCTGCGGCGGGGATGAGGCGGGGTGCACGTTGGCGAGCCAGACGGATGCGCGCGGGCCATGCGTCGTCAGAGCCGCGGCGGGCGAACGCGATGGAGATAACGGCCAGGATGCAGGAGATCGATAGCCAGTATGTGATGGACCAGAAAATTGACGGGACAAAGTGGCCGTAGCCGTTCATGTCGGAGTAGATGTAAGGAGGGGTGTTGCCGAAGAGGTAGAGGGTGTTTTCCCAACCGAAGTTGAACAGGATCGGCGTGCATGACGAAGATGCCGATGACGATTCCGTGGCCGATGAATTTGTTGGATACGACAGTCTGGACGAATAACGCCAACAGGGCAAAGATGAGCACCTGTGGGAAGGTAATGAAGTAGAGCTCCTTGACGTATTGTAGGAGCTCGTAGTGGTAGTAGCCTGCGATGGTCTGCATGATGATGCCGCAGAGGCCGGTTACTGTGAGCAGGATGAATTCGACGAAGCAGAGAGCGAAGAGCTTGGAGAACCAGTCAGTCGGTTTCGCGGATGGGCAGGGCATCGTGGATGCCTGAGAAGTGTGTGTCGCGTTCGCGCCAGATGAGTTCGGCTGCGTATAGTGTGGCGACGATGTAGAGGAAGAGCACAGCACCACCTTCGACGGACTGCAGCATGAGGTAGGTGACAGGCCATACATTCTGCTCGGCGACACGGCCGGCAAAGTGGCCGTTGTTGAGTGCGAGGCCAGCCATGAGGATGAGGATGCCCCAGAACGGAATTTCGTGAAGGATGTTGCGAGATGCGGATGCGGGTGAGCGATGCTAACTGCGTAAAGGTTGTGCCGGGGCCGAATATCTGGTGTATCTTCGGCAACTGAACGGCTACCAGGCTCCGTTTAGGCTTGATTTCATCGAGCTCCTGCTCGCGGGCGAGCGCGGCTCGTTTGCCGCTGGTGCGAGCGGTGAGCGCTTCAACCGACATGGGAAAGAGCTTCCATACTGCGAGCAGTGCGAGGACGCCGATGCGAACCCCAGAGGAGGCGGTTGAAGAGGAAGACTCCATAACCGGAGTGGGCGGACCAGGAGTAGAGCTGCGAGTTGCGTTCAACGACTGTCCAGTAGCGGGTGATGTCGTCGTGGTACTGGAAACCGACCGGGTCGAGAATTCCTGACCAGAAGTGCTCGAGTGAGCGCGTTGCGCCAAAGGCGTTGACGCCGATGAGGTAGAGCATGAAGATTGCAGCGCCCTGCAGATAGACGATGAAGATCTTGCGCGAGAGCGCTGCGACGAGGAAAAAGAGAGATCCGAGGAAAAATATCTGGAAGACGACGATGGAGAAGAACGGCTGGAGGTACCAGCTGAGGTGGTTTGGGCCGATGCGTGCGTGATCGGCCCAGGGCGCGAGGGTGCCGAAGAACTCGCCGAAGAGGAGGCCTGAAAATGCAAAGACGGTTGCGACGAAGGAGCCGGCCCATCGTCCGCCAAGGTAGGCGAACTTGGAGACGGGCTTCGTGAAGAGGATTTGCACCGTATCGCGCTGGAAGTCGCGCAGGATGGAGGTTCCGAAGATAGCGGCGATGACGATGAGGCCGAAGAAACTGATGCCAATGTCGTTGTAGATGTTGGCGTAGGGGCCGTTGAGCAGGATCTTACCGTTGGCGTTTCCGACCGGCCCGAAGTTCTCGCTGGCTACATCGAGAAAGTTGAAGGTGAACCAGAGAAGGAAGTAGATGTAGGTCGAGATGCTCTTGAAACGGAACTTGAGCTCGAAGGTGAAGAACTCCCAGAACATGGCCATGGTGTCGTCTCCTGTGCTGGGTCAGTTCTTCGTTTGGTTGGCGAGATTGAGGAAGTAGACGTCTTCGAGGCCGGATTCAACGGGGCGGAAGCCGTCGCCGGGGCTGGAGTCGGAGTAGACGCGTACCTCGTGAAGACCGCCGATGAGATGAGTGGAGATGACGTTGAAGGTTGTCTTCGAGAGCGCGGAGTTCATCGTCCGTTGCTACGACCTTGGACCAGATCTTGCCGCGTAGCACTTCTAGCGTTTCGGCTGGTGCGCCTTCCAGGAGGAGTTCGCCATTGGAGATGATGGCCATGCGGGGGCATAGCTCGCGCACATCTTCGACGATGTGAGTGGAGAGAATTACCGTTACGTTTGAGCCGATTGAGCTAAGGAGATTGAGGAAGCGATTGCGCTCGGCAGGGTCGAGGCCCGCAGTTGGTTCGTCGACGATGATCAACTTTGGATTGGCGAGGAGGGCTTGGGCGATGCCGAAGCGCTGCTTCATGCCTCCGGAGTAGCCGCTGAGGGCTTTTTTTCTGACGTCCCAAAGATTCGTCTGCTGGAGCAGAGCTTCTACCATCTGGACTCGCTCAGTTTTATTAGTGATTCCTTTGAGGATGGCCAAGTGGTGGAGCATGTCGAGCGCCGACATCTTCGGGTAGACTCCGAACTCCTGCGGGAGATATCCGAGAACCTTACGCACCTCATCCTTTTGGGTCAGGACGTTCAATCCGTCGAGCTGAACTGTGCCTGTGTCAGGGTCCTGAAGGGTCGCTACGGTTCGCATGAGCGTGCTCTTCCCGGCACCGTTTGGACCGAGTAGACCAAACATGTTGTTGCCAATTGTGAGGGATAGATTTTTAAGGGCTTTGACGCCATTCGGATAGGTCTTGGAGAGACCTGTGATGGTGAAGTGCCATAGGTTTGGTGACCTCAGGGTTCAGCCGGAAGATCAGATTTGTTGATAGGCGGAATTTATCACATCATGCATGAAATACGGCTTTTGATGAGGCGAGGGAGACGTTTCGAGCGACGTGGCGCGCTATTTGCGGACGAGATAGACGAAGCGTAAGAGGAAGAGGGCTGCGAGGAGGTAGAGCATCCAATCCTGACGGCGGGCGCGGCCGGTGAGAAGTTGGAGGAGAGCGTAGCTGGTGAGGCCGAAGCTGAGGCCGTCGGCGATGGACCAGGTGAGGGGGATGGTGACGACGGTGAGGAAGGCTGGGATGCCGATTGGTGGGTCGTCCCACTCGATCTCGCCGAGGCCGGTGAGCATGAGGCCGCCGACCAGGATGAGGGCGGGGGCGGTGGCGAAGGTGGGGATGGCGCCGACGAGAGGGGCGACGAAGAGGGAGAGAAAGAAGAGGATGCCGGTGACGATGGCGGTGACGCCGGTGCGGCCTCCGGCGGCGACTCCGGCGGAGGACTCGATGTAGCTGGTGACGGTGCTGGTGCCGGCGAGGGAGCCGAGGATGGTGGAGCTGGCGTCGGCGAAGAAGATGCGATTGAGGCGGGGGATGGTGTGGTCGGGGGCGATGAGGCCGGCGCGTTGGGTGACGGCGACGAGGGTGCCGATGTTGTCGAAGAGGTCGACGAAGAGGAAGACGAAGATGATCTCGAAGGCACCGATGTGGAGGGCGCCGAGGATGTCGAGGTGGAAGGCGGTGGCTCTGATGGCGGTGAGGTCGTAAGGCGGCGGGCTGCCAGTGGACCTGATGGAAGAGGATGCCGACGAGCATAGTGGTGAGGACGCCGATGAGCATTGAGGCTCGGATGCGCATGACTTGCAGGACTGCGATGAGGAGCAGGCCGAAGATGGCGAGTGCGGTGCCGGGGGCGCGAAGGTTGCCGAGTGTGACGGTGGTTGCGGCGCTGGGGACGATGATGCCGGCGTTGCGGAATCCGATGAAGGCGATGAAGAGGCCGATGCCTCCGCCGACCGCGGCGTGAAGCTGATGGGGAATGGCGGCGACGAGGCGCTGGCGGATGCCGGTAAAGGTGAGGGCAGAGAAAGATGATGCCGGAGAGGAAGACGGCGCCGAGGGCGGTCTGCCAGGGAACGCCCATGCCAAGCACGACGGTGTAGGTGAAGTAGGCGTTGAGGCCCATGCCGGGAGCCAGGGCCAGTGGGTAGTTGGCGAGCGCTCCCATGAGGATGCAGCCGAAGGCCGCGCAGAGACAGGTGGCGGTGGTGACGGCGGCGAGGGGCATGCCGGTTTTGCTGAGGAGAGAGGGATTCACGAAGATGATGTACGCCATCGTGATGAAGGTGGTGAGGCCGGCGAGGATTTCGGTGCGCCAGTCGGTGGCGTGTGCGGAGAAGCCGAAGTAGTGCTCCAGGCGGGTACGGATGGGCATCAGGTCAGGCTCCTGTGAGGCGTGAATCTAAAATAGGTGGAGTGTTACCAGCATAGCCTGAGAGGACTCGATGACAGCAGAGGAAGTGAAGAAGTTACTTGGGTTGCAGCCGCACCCGCGAGAGGGTGGGTGGTATGTGCGCACGTATGAGGCTACGGAGGTGGTTGGCGCCGAGGCGTTTGGCGATAGGAGATATGACGGGGCGCGGCGGACGGGGACTGCGATCTACTACCTGCTTGAGCCGGAGACGTTCAGTGAGATGCATCGGCTGAAGTCGGATGAGGTGTTTCATTTTTATGCTGGGGACGCGGTGGAGATGGTGCAGTTGACGGCGGATGGTAAGGGGGCGAGTGTGGTGATCGGGATCGATCTGCTGAAGGGGCAAGGCCGCAGGTTGTGGTGGAGCGTGGGGTTTGGCAAGGGTCTCGACTTGTGGAGGGCGGACGTTGGGCTTTGCTGGGGTGTACCGTCAGTCCGGGATTTGAGTTTGAGGATTACGAAGAAGGGTCGCGAGAGCAGCTATGTGCGCAGTGGCCGGAGTTTGTCGCGGAGATTACGGCTTTGACCAGGGGCTAGTTCCCGGACAATGATTGCTCGGTGGAATCCGCAGCCAATTCGCGACTGCCCGCATTCGAAATGCCTGACGATTTCAAGCTTGGCTAAGGACAGCTCCACACTTAAGGTAGAACATTATCTGGCCTTGTAAAATATCCACTTGACGGTGTTCTGACATAGCCATATTCTCCGTGGCATGACTAGAATGGCACCGGGCATTCTCCCAATCATCGCCATCGACCGGAAGAGTAAGAAGGCATTACACAAGCAGATTTGCGATGCGTATCGTGTGGCGATCGTCGACGGGATCCTGCGACCGGGACAACGGGTTCCATCCACACGAGCGCTTGCGTCCGAACTACGTGTTTCGCGGCTGCCCGTTCTGAATGCCTATTCCCAGCTTCTAGCCGAGGGCTACTTTGAAAGTCGCGTTGGTGCTGGAACGGTGATCTGCACTTCGCTGCCGGACCGGTTCACGATGAGTCAGTCAACGGGTGCGCGATCCACGGTGGTACGCTCCGGGCCGCGCCCAGTTGCCCAACGTACGTCGATTCTTCCTCGCCGCGAGGTTCCACCCTGGGTGCGAGGTTGGGGAGCATTCGGCGTGGGGAGAATGGCTTTCGATCATTTTCCACTGCAGGTATGGACTCCATTGGTTGCGCGTCATCTTCGCAATATGCGCGCTAACTCCTTCCACTATGGAGAGGTGATGGGATCTCTCGCTCTTCGGGAGACCGTTGCAAGCTATCTTCGAACCGCACGATCTGTACGCTGCGAAGCGTCACAAGTCATGATCGTCACTGGCTCGCAACAAGCACTCGATATCTCAGTCCGTGTCCTTCTCGATCCTGGCAATGCGGTGTGGTTCGAAGAACCTGGATACCGTTTGGCTCGCGATTCGTTTGCACTGGCTGGTTGCCGTCTGGTGCCGGTGCCTGTCGATAACGACGGTATGGATGTTTCTGCCGGTATCAAACTTTGCCCCAAAGCGCGTGCTGCGATTGTCACCCCGTCTCATCAGTTTCCTCTTGGCGTGACCATGACGGCGCAGCGGCGCTTTCAACTGTTGGATTGGGCCCAGAACACGGGTTCGTGGATTATCGAAGACGACTATGACAGCGAGTATCGATATGAGAGTTCACCGATCGCATCGCTGCAGGGACTCGATGTCAATGCGCGCGTGATCTATATCGGAACCTTCAGTAAGGTTTTATTTCCGTCTGTGCGTCTCGGATACATGGTCATTCCGCCAGATCTGGTCGATCATTTTATGATCATCCGTCGCGCGATGGATCTTGGAACACCGAGTTTTTATCAGGACGTGCTTACAGACTTTATTGGCGAAGGACATTTTGCGCGCCACATTCGGAGAATGCGAGTCCTTTATCAGGAGCGAAGGACCGTGTTGGTGGAGAGCCTTCGCAAGGAACTCGGATCTGCCGTCAATGTCATAGGAAGTGAAGCGGGCATGCATCTTACTGTGACGCTTCCGCATGGGACCGATGACGTGGAGATTGGGGAGCGAGCTGCTCGGCAGAATCTTTGGGTCTGGCCTCTC
The DNA here is from genome assembly GCA_963708755.1 of uncultured Acidobacteriaceae bacterium. Lineage (GTDB taxonomy): Bacteria > Acidobacteriota > Terriglobia > Terriglobales > Acidobacteriaceae > Edaphobacter. Next base: position 95,556 of record CAVPTN010000020.1, on the reverse strand, counting down.
TCCACCACGTATCTCGGCCAGACGACTCGCCCGGGCTTCATTCTGGGTTTTGGCAGTACGGATGTGTCTGACATTCCGCACGGCGTTCAAAAGCTTTATAGCCTCCTGGCTGGCAGATAATCTGCTGGATCTCTCAGCGTTTTGCTAAAAGTGAATGACGTAGGTGTAGAGCAGTGCTATGAGGCCGACGATGGCGGCCAGAAATACGCTGTGTTTTAAAGTGAAGCGAAAGAGCTTTGCCTGCTCTGATTGTGTAAGACCGGTGGCGGCTGCAGCAATCGCGATGCTCTGCAGACTGATCATCTTTCCCATTACTCCGCCTGAGGAGTTTGCGGCGGCCATCAAAACTGGATCGAAGCCGAGGCGGTTGGCGGTAACTACTTGAAGATTGCCGAAGAGGGCGTTTGCTGAAGTGTCCGAGCCGGTAAGAAAGACGCCGATCCAGCCGAGTAACGCACTGAAGAATGGGAAGGCGCGACCGGTAGCTGAGAAGGCGAGTCCGAGAGTGGCCGTTGCACCGCAGTAGTTCATAAGGAAGGCGAGCGCGATCACTGAAGTCACGGTGACTGTAGGAAGCTTGAGCTGATCGATGGTTTTGCCGATGATGTGCACGAAGTCACGTAGCTTGATCCTGAGGCAGAGTGCGGAGAGCAGCGTTGCTACCATGCAAGCGGTACCTGAGGCGGAGAGCCAATTAAGGCGGTACACCGCGCGATAGGGCGTTGGTGCCGAGACGATCGGCGGTACACGTTGTACGACGTTATCCAGATACGGCCAGTGGACTATGATGTCGGTCTTGTTCAATAGTGCCTGGAATGGCAACCATCCCCAAAGAAGGACACAAAGCACGAGAAGCGCATAGGGGAGCCATGCGTAGAGTAGTTCGCCAAGACTATGTGTAGATAAAGTCTTCCCTTCGCTGCTGGTACTGATCCCATCTGCGTTAGTGGATGCAAAGCGCATCCATGGGCCTGCTGTCGATGCTATTTCTTCTGCATCGTTCTTGCGTGACCGCAGCCAGAATACGAGCGCGGCCATCGTGACAGTAGCAGCGAGGATATCAGTCAAATGAGGACCGAGGTAGACGGATACAAGAAGCTGTACGACGGCAAACGTCACGCCAGCGATAAGAGTGGGAGTCCATATTCCAGAGAGTGATCCAAAGCCTCCCATTGCGGCTATGAGATAGATAGGGATAAGAAACGACATGGGAGTACAGATGCGTCCGACTGCGGCACTAAGTTGGTCCAGAGGTAGGCCGGTTGTGCCTGCGAGTGTGACTACTGGGATTCCGATGGAGCCGAAGGCCACGGGCGCTGTGTTGGCCAGGAGGCAGATTGCAGAGGCGCTGAAGGCGGTGAATCCGAGCCCGATGAGCATTGTGGATGCGATTGCGACTGGTGTTCCGAAGCCGGCGGCGCCCTCGAGAAATCCGCCGAAGGCAAATGCAATCAAGAGAGCCTGGAGGCGAGGGTCTGGAGTGAGGCGACCTAAGGAGTCTTTGATGATTTCGAAGTGTCCAGTTTCGACCGTAACTCGAAACAAAACGATGGCCCAGAATACGATCCATGAGATGGGAAGGAGGCCGAATGCCACACCGTTCGCTGCCGCGCTGATGGCCGCCTCTACTGGCATGCGGTAAGCCACGGTTGCAAGCAGGAGTGTGACTGTCAGCCCGGCAAGGCCGGCCACCCAGGCCGGCTTTCTCATAATGCCTAGCAAGAGTAAAAGCGTGAGGACGGGTAGGGATGCGAGGACAACAGAGAATCCCAAGCCTTGCCCGAATAAGTAGTACGTTTGATTCCAGATCACGGCGGTCGCTATCCCTCGGATAATTGAAAACTGTGACGGGCGTACAGGCTGGTAGGATGACATGCGAATCTTATCAGCATGTTGAAAGGCTAACGTGAATTGAATATTCGATAGTTTGTGCAGTAGAACAAGCATGACCATCTGATTGAGGTTCATTGCTGTTGCATTGAGTATTCGTAGAATTTGTATCGCTGAGGTATCGCCTGATTGAAAAACACTGCGTCGTCTTTACGTGAGATCGCTTATGGTCTCTTCCTGCATTCTCTCGAGCAATGCGGTGTTGAGCAGGCTTCTGTGCGGAAGGTGAAACGCGTGTCGGGGGAGCACGGCGAGAGCTTGTTGAGACTTGGCGACGATGTGATTGATTTGAGCGGCATTCGTCGTATTCGAATCGTTGCGGTGGGTAAGGCGGCGTCCGCGATGTTGAACTCTTTGCTGCCGTTCTTCGACGTGCTGCCAAACTGCGACATCTCTGGCGTATTGATTACAAGCCACCGACCACCGAATATTCCGCCGGGCTTTCAGTTCTTTGCCGGTGGGCATCCTACTCCGAATCAAGCCTCGATCGATGGAGCGAGAGCAGCTTTGGAGCTTGTTCGTTCAGGGCATGTAGATGCAAGCAAGGCTGAAGAAACATTGTGTCTTTTTCTTGTCAGCGGAGGCGCATCCGCGATGATGGAACTGCCATTAGATCCAGCTATCTCGCTTGAAGATACCGTGAGCTTTCATCGAGAGCTGGTGCATAGCGGAGGGTCGATTGCTGAAATCAACTGCGTTCGTAAACACTTCTCAGCAATAAAGGGCGGCCGGCTGGCGATGGAAGCAGAAGGCTTATCGAGTTACTCAATACTTGTGTCGGATGTTCCATCGGGCTGTCTCGATGCGCTCGGATCGGGGCCGACACTACCTGATACATCTACCGTCGAAGTGTGCAGGGAGGTGCTGGCGCGGTATCGTCTTATGGAGAGGCTCCCTGCTTCGGTCTGCCGATTTTTTGAGTCCGAAGAGCTCTGTGAAACTCCTAAGCCGGCACAACTTCATTCACGCACCTTGACACTACTATCTGCTGACGACACTGCGGCGATCGCGAAGCAGCGTGCCAAAGAGCTTGGTTTCTACGCTGTCATCGACAATACATGCGATGACTGGGATTACAGGGCTGCGGCGGAATACTTGCTTAATCGTCTTCATGAATTGAGGAGAGAGCACTCGCTTGTCTGTCTCATTTCGTCCGGCGAGGTTACGGTTGAGCTATCGGAACCTGCGTTGCCCCCTGAAGAAGCGGGCGGGGCCGAGAGGCGGGGAGTCGGCGGCCGCAATCAGCATTTTGCGCTCTATGCAGCTACGCTTTTGAAGCCTTCTGATGGGTCGGTAGTCATTTTGTCTGCTGGCACTGATGGTGTTGATGGAAGTAGCTCGGCTGCGGGAGCTATTGTGGATGAGAAGACGCTTTATGGAGACGAGCAACGTTTGATTCGCGCCCGTAAGGCTCTGCGCCGCTTTGACTCTGGCGCGTTTTTGCAAGAAGCAGGCCTGAGCATTGTGACGGGACCTACAGGAAATAATCTCCGCGACCTGAGAATTTTCTTAGCAGCACCGACTTCATAGGAACAAATCTTTTCAATCAGACTACGAATTGATTGTGGTGTGACGAGTTCTGCCAATACGGAGACGTGGGACCGTCATTGGCGCCACAGCTGCGGTGCTTTCGTTTTAGAGATGCGCGGTCAGTTGGTTGCTAATTCTCAGCAAATAGCTGCTGACGGCGCCGTCGTCTATCGCTGCATTTATCTCGCTGCTGGGTGATTGGATTTCTCTACAACTTTTGTTGCAGCAAGCCGTGCCAAAAGAGGCTCTATCTCGTTACAGATCAAGAATAGGCTAGAGAGGAATCATAGCCGCATCTCTGTAGCACTGAAGGTCTGGAACCGTTGCCTCATCCTGTATCACTGGAGTACTCATGCAGCGGAGCTCTGCGCGCTATCACTTGTTGAACGTCGCGTTGGTAGTTGGATTCATCTCGGCCGTAATCTTATTTATTTCTGGATGCGCAAAGGGCTTTGAGAGAGGCTATCCGTCTTATATTTCTGCGCCTAGCAGTGCCGTTCGAGTGAACCAGACGCTGCAGCTCAGCACGCAGACAAAGGTTACCGGATCGCCGATGAACTTTTGGGTTAACGGTGTTCAGGGTGGGGACGCGACGGTTGGAACGGTTGATAAGAATGGCCTGTATACGGCACCGGCGATTGTTCCCAGCCCCAATAATTCAGTGACGATTACGAGCCTTGCTGCGATGTTCCCGCAGGACATACCTGGCTCTGTCACAGTCAGCGTGTTGAATCCAATTCCAATCATCAACACGGTGACGCCTTCAACTTTTTCTGAAGGGACGGAGACGATCACAATTAGTGGGTCTCAGTTTATCTATGGTGCGCAGATCATGTGGAATGGTGCACCGGTTCCAACTACGTTTGTGTCGAATACTGAGCTGGCCGCATCGATTGCTGCGCCTAACCCTGGAACCTATCCTCTGGCGTTAACAATCCCGATCCGGGGTCTGCGAACTCAGCGGTGCTCTCTGAGGTAGTGGGCCCGGGACAGGTAGTGCTTACCCTGCAGACAAACGCTGGTACAAGTGTGCGGGTGACGAACAGCCTGAAGATCGGGCTTACGATTACGGGCACCAATAACACGGGTGTGAATTGGTTGATTAACGGGATCGCCGGTGGCAATGCGCAGATAGGGACGATTGTTGGCAACGCTGATGGCAGTGTGACCTACACAGCACCTGCAGTTGTTCCAACGCCGAATAACGTTGTTCAGTTGACGGCAGTCAGCGTTGACAACCCGACAGTGTCGATCAGTCAAAATGTCTCCGTGCTTAATCCGATTCCGATTCTAACGTCGGGTGCTCCGATGGCCTTCGACGTCGGTCCTTCAACGGTGGTGCTTACTGGAAGCAACTTCATCAATGGGGCTCAGGTCTTGATGAATGGTGCACCTGTGCCGACAACATTCAACAGTGGGGGGCAACTCACTGCGAGTATTAGCCCTACCGATCCAGGAGATCTTGACCTTCAAGTTTTGAATCCGAGTCCGGGGCCGGCTACCTCGACAGATCTAATCGCGCAAGTGAACGGAACGCCGCCTGTGCCCTTGGTGACGCCTGCTGACGCATCGCGTTTTCTGGCGCAGGCTACATTTGGCGCCACAGACGCTGACATTCACATCCTTTCAAAGATTGGTTATTCGGCGTGGCTCAATCAGCAGTTCACCACGCCACCGACTTTGCACGAGCCGGCAGTCGAACAGGCTCTGATCATCAATAATCCTCCATGCAATGCAGGGGATGTGAAGTGTAACGCTGCCCTCTTTGTTCAGAACGATACTAACGCAGGGTATGTGGCGCAGAGCTTCTGGCAGCAGGCGATTGACTGGAAGCGACCAGCTCCGACAGCGTGTGAAATATGCGCTAACCGAAATTATGGTGATTTCCGGCACAGGATTTTGCTGTTACCGAGATGCCGCGAGGCATGGCGAATTACTACGATGTGCTTGGCGCAGATGCGTTCGGCAACTTCCGCCAGCTGCTTGCAAGATGTGACGTTGAACCCGATGATGGGGCAATTTCTCTCGATGATGGGCAATGACAAGGGCGACGCGAACGCGAGATCCCGACGAGAACTACGCGCGCGAGGTGATGCAGCTCTTTACCATCGGGCTTTATCAACTCAATCCGGATGGTTCTCAGAAGCTGGATCCGACGGGCAAGCCGATTCCGACTTACTCGAACACGGATGTGATGGGGTTGGCGAAGGTGTTCACCGGCTTTAGCTGGAATATGCCTGGAGATCAAAGCGATACAGCCTGGTCTAATTGCTGCGCGTATGTTGGTGCTGGCTTTGGCGAAGATATTCTGCCGATGCAGAGCTATTCCGAACCACCATTCGACTGATGAAAAAGATTTTCTTGGCGTCACAATTCCGACGCAGTCTAACCCCGATCCTGTGGGCGATCTGAAGATCGGGCTGGATACGCTTATTCAACCATCCAAATCTTCCGCCGTTCTTCTGCAAGCAGATGATTCAGCATCTGGTCACGAGCAATCCGAGCCCTGCTTATGTCGGTCGCGTCGCTGCGGTCTTTCAGGATGACGGGACGGGGGTGCGCGGAAATATGCAGGCGGTGATTCAGGCGATTCTGCTTGATGATGAAGCGCGGAACTCCGCCGCCGCAAGCAGTAGTCCGCAGTACGGCAAGGTTCGTGAGGCACTGGTTCGCTATACGGAGTGGGCACGGGCGTTTACAGCTCAATCTCGGAATGGCGCATTCAATATCGGAAGCACGGAAGATCCGATCTACGGGCTTGGGGAGATGTCACTTCGATCGCCAAGCGTCTTCAACTGGTTTGCGCCGGGATATGTTCCTCCTGGAACAAGCATCGAAAAGGCTGGATTGGTGGCGCCTGAGATGCAGATGACGGATGTGTCGACGGTTGTCGGGTATTTGAACTACATGCAGAGCGCGATCGGCGCCAATGCGACGGCTGGGCCAGATGTTTTCTCGAACTACTCGACGGAGATCGGATTAGCCGCGACTCCTGATCAGTTGGTTGATCGAGTCAATTTGCTTTTGTTGGCGGGAGAGATGGACAGCACGCTTCGTAGCCAGATTATCTCTGCAGTTAATTCCATTGCTATACCTGCCGGCGATCAGAGCGCGATCAACGCGGCACTCGTGGCTCGAGTGAAGACGGCAATTTATCTTGCGATGGCAGCGCCATCTTACAGCGCGCAGTTCTGAACGGAGAACATGATGAATAAGCACGAATTATCGCGGCGGCAGTTCCTTCGGACAGCGTCCATGGCGTCGATGGCAGGTCTTTCCGTTAGTCCTTTTCTTCTCGAACTCAACTCTGTTGCTGCGATGGCACAGCAGGGCAACCCGACTGACTATAGGGCGCTCGTTTGCATCTTTTTGCAAGGCGGTAACGATGGCCATGGAACGGTGATCGCGACGGATACGGAGTCCTTCAGCGCATTTACAACGGCGCGCTCAGGGGCACCGGGCCTTGCTTACGGCTTAGGGGACCTTCTTCCAATTGTCTTGAAGACTCCGCAGAGTGGCCGAACGTTCGCACTGAACCCATATCTGACCGGTGTGCAGAATTTGTTCAACGCAGGCCGTGCCGCGATCGTTACCAATACTGGAACGCTGGTCGCTCCTACGACAAAGACGCAGATTCAGAAAAACTCGGTGCCACTGCCAGCTTCGCTTTACTCCCACTTCGACCAGACGGCAGCATGGCAGGCGATTACAGCTGACGGGGGAAGTGCGGTTCATACGGGGTGGGGAGGCGCGATGGCAGACCTGATCGCGTCGATGAACACGAATTCGGCCTTCACGTGTATCTCCACCGCTGGGGTAGCTCTTTTTCTCTCGGGGCAGACTTCGTTTCAGTTGAACGTAACCTCTGCAGGACCGATACCAATTGGCGGATTGGCTCAGCCGTTGTTTGGACAGCAAGCTGGCTCCACTGCACTGGCGTCGATCCTCAGCGCTGAAGAGACAAATCTTTTTGCCAAGGAGTACGAGGTAATTATCGGTCGCTCGATTGCTGCTCAGGCTAGTCTTGCGAGTTCGATGTTGCCTGCGGGAGCGGGTGGAGTGGCGAATCCTCCGCAATATCTGGATCCGGTCACAAACAAGCTGACGAATAACTCGCTTGCTGTCTCGCTGCAGACCGTGGCGAGAATTATTGGAGGAAAAAGCAGCCTGGGAGTGAACAGGCAGATTTTTTACGTCACACTTGGCGGCTTCGATACACATGACAATCAAGCACCACAGCATGCGCGTCTACTTACGGAACTCGGACAGGCGCTTGAGTACTTTGATTCGGTGATGACGACAGCGGGGCTGAATAATCAGGTGACCACCTTTACTGCCTCCGACTTTGGAAGAACGCTTACAGCGAACAGCGCAGGCACCGACCACGGTTGGGGAAGCCACCACATTGTTACCGGGGGCGCCGTGGTGGGACAGGATATGTATGGACAGTATCCCGTGATTGGCTCGAACCAAGCCAACGATATGGGCGCTGGCCGGTTGATACCGACGACCTCTGTTGAACAATACGCAGGAACGCTTGCGCGATGGTTCGGGCTATCTGACAGTCAGGTGAAAGAAGTCTTTCCTAATTTTGCCAACTTCGGTTCGAACCCCTATTTAGGATTTATGGGTTGATTCTTTCGATATTTGAAAGAAGAGTTACGAAGGGCCCAACTCGGGTTAGGAGTTGGGAAACGTGGAGTTGGCGATAAGGTCGCAAAAGTTGGGACTCTTGTAGCCATGTACTTCGCAGACATCCGCCTTGACTGTGCCGAAGGTTCAGACGGTTTGTGCTCAAAGCCGCCGAAGAAAGCCTTTACGATGCCTTCTTTGAAGTTGTGGCGAGGATATTCCTTGACGATCTGTTCGCGTAGGCCGGCAGGGAAGTTATCGAAGCCTTCGCCGAGAACGTCAAGACCGACACCGGTAAAGAGAAGTGCGACTTCGGGCTTCATGTACTGGGTGACGCCCGGGGTGGTGTGCAGCGCGATGGCCTCCCACGCGGTTTGAACCTGCTCTTCAGGGACGCTGTGGGCGGTGAGGAACTGACGGACGGCGTTAGCTCCGTCGACTTCGAAGCGCTCAGTAGCGCTGGAGTACTTCTTGATGAGTCCGAGATCGTGGAAGGCGGCGCAGCAGATGATCGACAGGTCCACGAAGGGCTTGAAGGAGATTGCGGATGCCTGTGGATTCAAGAGCGCTGATTCAATGCGGCGGACGTTTCTTCGTGTACTTGGAGTGACGGCTGGGAATTATATGGATCGATTTAAGCGGTCGGGTGTCGCGGCTTTGGGTTAGCGGCTATTTGGGTTCTCCGTATGGGATGTCTTTTGGTTCGGCTTTTCCGGCGGAGTCGGTAAGAGTGATTTTGCTGCCATCAGAGGTTTGGATAGCGTTGTCGGTAAGTGTCCAGTTTTTGGCGTTGGCGATGGTGCCCGCCGTGGCTGCTTCGATGTTCAGGTGGTCGAGGCGGAAGTTGTCGAGGGTGGCGTTGGGATAGGCGCTGACGTTGAAGGCTTGTTTGGCGCCAGTGGCTTTGATGTTCCAGATGTGGACATCGCTGAAGTGGGGAAGACCTTGTGCTTCGGGGACTTTGGTAGTGAGGGCGATCCAGTACGGTGGGGGATTCTTTACGTCAGCGGGGAGCGTCGCGTAGCTGTAACTGGGATTCCAGTTCATGGTGATGTGAATGGGAGTGGCGACGCCTTCGAGGGTCAGGTCGTGAATGCGGATGTCTTTTGCGGTGCCGCCGCGAGTGTGAGCGGATTTGAAGAGAACACCGGAGGGGACGCCGGAGAGCGCGGTGAGGTTGTAGGCTTCGATGTTGCGGAAGCCGCCGGAGGTCTCGCTGCCGATGGTGATGGCAGCTGCACCGTGGCGGATGATGGAGTCACGAAGGACTACGTTTTTGGTGGGGCGATTGACGCGGAGACCGTCGGAGTCGCGGCCGGCTTTGAGGCAGAGGGCGTCGTCGTTGACGTCGATGTCGGCGTGCTGGACGAGGATGTCGTGCGATGAGTCGATGTCGATTCCGTCGGTGCTGGGGCCTTTACCGCCTTCGTTGTTGCGGATGGTGACGCCGTCGATGATGACGGCGTGGGAGTAGAGGATCTGGATGGTCCAAAAACCAGAACGTTTTAGGGTAAGGCCGCCGCCGAGGTGGATGTCAGAGGAGTTTTGCAGGAGGATCAGGCGAGGCCGGCGGGCGTCGTAGTCGGAGGCCCAGCGAAGGCCGCGGGGTTCGTAGGTAGCGCGGAGATCCCAGTAAGACTTCCACCAGATGGGACCGTCGCCGTCGATGATGCCGTGGCCGGTGAGGGTGACGTTGTGCTGGTCGCGTGAGTTGATGAGGGCGGCGGGCCAGGTCATCTCAATGCCAGCAATACGAGTGGGGAGCATGGGGTAATCTTCGAGTTTTTCCGAACCGACGAGGGTGACACCTTCGGGGATGTCGAGGGTGACGTTGGATTTAAGGAAGAGCGAACCAGTGAGATAGATGCCGGAATCAAAGGTGACAGTGCCGCCCTGGAGAGATGCAGCGTCGATGGCTTTCTGGATGGCTATGGTGTTGAGTGTGGTGCCGTCAGCTTTGGCGCCGTAGTCGGTGGCGTGGAGGATTTTTTGTGGCGCGGCCCATAGATTGGTTGCGAGCAGGAGGGTGCTGACCACGCCGAATCCACAGAGTGGTCGCATTATTTGGCTGGCTCCTCTACGAGGATTTTGATCGGACCAAAGAGGCCTGAGGGGATCGGCTTGAGGTTGTCCATGTCTTGAGGATCGAAGCGCTTGCCGAATTTGGCATTCAGGGCGGTATAGTCGCGGGGCGCTTGGCCGGCTAGTTCGTTGATCGCGGTATTGGTGACGCGGATCTCGAGGGTATTGCTGCCTGCGTGGGTGAAGTGGGTGATGTCCAGACGATAGGGCGGGTGCCAGAGAGAGCCGACGCGCTGCCCATTTACGTATATGACTGCAGCTTCGCGGATGGGTGGGTCGAGCAGGGCGTGGATGCCGCTGGAGTTGGGCGGACGGGTGTCGATGGTTGGGGTGCCTTGACCGAAATCGATGATCGTGTGGCTGGGGTTTGCCGGGAGTGTGAAGTTATTCGTGTAGGTGGCTTCGCCGGAGTAAAACTGGTGGCCAGTGAGCTCGGTCCATGAGATGAGTTGGGGTAAAGGTTGAGATGAGGCGTCGTTTGCGAATTTGATCTGCCAGTCGGAGTTGAGGGCGATGGCTCGACTGTCGGTAAAATTACGGGTCTCGACTGATGGGTGGGCAGGGGTATCGCTGAGGACGAAGATGCGTGATTCGTAAGGAGCCAAAGTCAGGGGAATTTGCGCTCCGGCTTGGTTGGCCGCCAAGTTGACCTCCGCAGTGTCTGGGCTCCAGCTTTCGGTGATTGGGTGAGGGGAGCGAAAGCGGATGGTCGTATGGATGGGCTGATTGCTGGAGTTGACGACGAAATAGATGTCGGATGTGGGAAGCTTACGGTGAATGAAACCAAGGTCTGTGGTTTGGCTGGCGACGGCAATGTCTGGAGGTAGAGCGTGGTGGAGCGTGTCCGACAGAGTAGACAGAGAGCCGAGGAGAATCCCTTTGTGATTCTTGCTGTGGAAAAGCTGTGTGGAAAGAGACTGTATCTTCGGGCTTTGAGCTTGATCGAGGAGGCCCGGTGCAATCTCAGGGGCTTTCCCAATCGCAATGACTTTGCCTCCGCTTGAAGCGTATTCTTTTATTTTTGTGTATGTTGTGAATGGAATGCGATCTGTTGGTGGAAGGATCAGGATCGGATAAGGGACAGTTCCGAGCTTGTTGATCGTGGTGGCGTCGATGTAGTCGATGTTGTAGCCGGCGTTGAGGATCGTGGACATCAACTCCGGGGTGATCCATTGCTTCATCAGTTCGGTAATGGAGGCGTGGCCGGGGGTGAAGCTGGCCTGGGCGTCGTCTTCGGGGAGCAGAATGGCGACGTCGTTCGCCGGTTCTCCCTGGCGCAGGAGCCAACTGACGCGCTGGATGTAGCGGGTGATATCAGGCATTACGGAAAACCAAGGGTTGTGAGTATTGAAGACGGCGGCTGCGTAGAGGCTCCAGCCCGGTTCGCTTACCGCAGGAGGGGAGTAAGGCCAGCCGTGGCCGATGACCTGATTGACTCCGAGGAGAAACATGCGGTCGGCTTCGACTTTTATGTCGAGTGGAGTGGCGCGGAAGGCGGGGGAGTGGAGCCAGGTAAAGGTTTCTGCGGAGGTAACGTTGCGGTGATAGAGGTGACTGGCCGAGCTTGCCCACCGGGTGAAGGAGAACGCGCGCCACTGTGGGCCCTCTCCTTCCGGCAGGGCGGGGATGGCTTCGTCGGCGAGTGTAACCGCTGGCATTCCATAGGTTTGAGAGCGAAATTTGGAGTCGTGGTTCGTGGCCCAAGTGTTAATCGGCGTGAGGTAGTTTTCGCGGACTAAGTCGGAGAGGGTCTGGCCCCAATCGTGGCGGACGGCGTCGGCTTCAGGGCTTCCTCCTGCGGCGAGTTCGGGCAGGTGGGGGACGATGTTGTAGCCGCGGCGTTTTTGAAATTCGGCGGGAAGATTCTTGGTCCAGTCGGCGCCGTAGACCTCGAGGGAGTCGGAGAAGACGGCGTATGGAGGTTGATTGCCGAAGGCTTTGAGGAGAGGGGTGGCTACGTCGGCGAGGTGTTCGTCGGTGGCGGCACGGGAGAAGTGGTCTAGGACCAAGCCTTCTGCGCCGACGGAGGGGCGCTTTACGGTTTGTTTTGTGTGGCTTGCGATGAAGAACAGAGCTACGCGAGCGCCTGAGGTGGATGGGGGAACGATGATCGGGTTGGAGGTGTTGGGAAGCGGTTTGGCGGTGGCTGCCTGGTAGGAATCTGGAGTGCCGGATGCATAGAAGGATCCGATAAATGACTCTCCTGCTTGCAGTTGCGGGGCGTAGATCGTGTTGCTGGTGATTGGAAGTGCGACAATTTTTAGCCGGCCTGCGGATTGGTCGAGGGTGGTGTGGGGTCCGCCGTAGGGCCAGCCGCTGCCGAGGGTGATGTCGACGCGCATTCCGAGGGAGCGGGCAGTCTGGTTGGCGAAGGAGATGGCGTCGAGAAAGCCTGGGGACAGGTACGGTAAGTTTTTGATTCCTTTGGCTTCATCGTCTAGTGCAAGGGGATAGACGGGCTGGATTTCCACACCCCCGATGCCGGCATTGTGCATATCTTGAAGCTCTTTTTCCAGCTCGGGTTTGGTGACCGCACCGCCAAACCACCACCATCGCATCATGGGTTTGGCGTCGTCTGGCGGATTCTGGAAGTTTTGATTTAATTTTTCCGTGGAAGTCTGACTAAATAGGCTACTTGACGACAAAAATGTCACTGCTGTCGCCATGAAAAATGAGAGTGCAAATTTGTGGTGTTTTTGTGGTGCGATGCGTGGTGAAGATGGCATGCTATCAGTCCTAATTTCTGGTGGGAGGGCCGAGGTCGAGTTGTAGAGAGTTGGATGTGAGGATGGGCTGCGACGTCGGCGTCCTTGTGATGTGGAATTTGTAGACGGAGTCACGTTAGTTCATTTGGGAGAATGTTTCAAGTGGGGAACTCAAGCATGGTTTCAAGGCTGTCCTCTTTTGCTCTGAGAGCTCACCTCTGCTCTGAGAGCTTACCTCGAAGATCGAATGGACCTCGTGGGCTGTCATCAAAAAGAAATAGTTTGCGAGGCGTCCCTTCGAGCTGCATCTGATTTGAATAAGTCGATTACATTGGCGCGGACAACTTCATACGTCAGGACGCGTATGCCAAGTGTCTAGTCATCTGCATGGACGGAGGAGACCAGAGTGGCGGACGGAAATGACAACAATCTGCTGGAGGTCGTCCTGGACTCCTGGGATCGAAATAATCGCATTTTGGTAAATCTGCTTCACGCGCTGCCTCCCGGAGGGCTGGAGGCCAGGGCGCTGCCAAGTAGTCCAACTGTTGCGGAGATGTTCACGCACATGAATTTTGTGCGCCTCATTTTTCTCTCTGAAGATGTGCCCGAATGTGCCGTTTCGCTGCCGGAGCGAGAGTGGGTAAGGGAAGGAAATGCTGACGTTATTGCCAAAGAGCTGGAGCGGAGCGCGGGAGCTGTGCGCCATGCGGTGGAGAACCGCATTCGGTCGGGGGAGGCGATGAACCTCCACTACGACCACCCACTCTTGTACCTGCAGCACATGGTTTGGCACGAGGGCTATCACCACGGTCAGATCAAGCTGGCTCTCAAAGCGGCAGGCCATCCTTTTGACGATGAGGTGATCGGTCCACTCACGTGGGATATCTGGATGGATAAGACTCAGAGGCGCTGAGGCACCTGCGATTCAATCGCTTCGGCTCAAACAAAACTGGTTCATTAACGAATCTCGCGAAGCGTCTCAAGGAGAATCAATGTGAACGAGTAACGTGCCTGTGAGTCAAGGTACAGATGCCAGTTAAGTTTGCGTCCATCGGGTCCGTCCGCTATCTCGATTTCTGGCCAATTCAGCACCTTTGTTGCGGCTACACACACTTCGATGGTTCAATATCTTTGTTGCGTAAGATACTTTCCATTCTGTTGCTGGCTGTGTTTGGCCTCCCGGTTGTCTCTCCACTCTTCGCGTTGAGTAGGAACGGAGCGACGCGCTTGCCCGCATGTTGCCGTCGCGACGGGAAGCATCACTGCATGGCAGGTATCCCGGAGCGAGGCCAATTGACGGGGCGCCCGGCTCAGGTGAGCGCTCCAGCTGATAAGTGCCCTTACTGTCCATCCGGACCTGTAGCTACGCATAACGAACTGCTCGCCGCGCCAATAGGCAATGCGGTTTTCGCTTCGCTCGTCGGCCATTCCTCCGGCGTGGCGCAGACAGAGTCGATGCGACGCATATCGCGTGATCGTTCTCGTCAAAAACGCGGTCCTCCTGTGTTTCCTTCCCTCGCATAAAGCCAACGAAGCTGAGCTTCCACCGTGCTCCAGGTTCGCCCTTCCGTCTCATGATCGCAGTCACTTAAGGAAATTATTCCTTTGGTGGCATGTTGCGAACTGCTTTGAGTCCTGGAAAGTCCTGGAAAGACGGAATCGCATCAGCTTCACGTTTTTACTTCGATTTCGATTAGCCAAAGCGGAAGAGCCTTCGTAAGAAGATTCATTTCCATTGAGGCGAAGAACCGCCGGGAAGTCAACAAATGCAGATAAAGCCGCGGACAAACAGGGGAGGAATGAGACGCCTATGCGCTCTCGTTCTGCTTGTGCTGTGTGTCGGCCCGTGGCTGGTCGCTTTCTCATCGCCCGATGAAATCTCAGAGGCTTCGCTACCCCTCTGCTGTCGGACACATGGAAAACATAAGTGTTTCATGCGCTTTGCGAGTGAGGAACTTGCGCCTTCAAACACTCACAATACGGCCGTCTCTCAAGTCTCCGAACACTGTCCTTATAACCCGACGTTTTCCACTACGACCCATAGCGATCCCTTCGACCAACCGACAAAGGATGCGTTCCGAGCAGGTCTTGGTGGCGCTTCTGCCTTAGTGGCCGTCGCAACCCGTCCTTGTATGTCTTTTCGGTCACGCGCGAATTGCAAGCGCGGCCCGCCGTCTCCAGCACCTTCGCTCAAAACTACGAACGACAGGCACGCAACCCAGCAGAGGTTGCCAATTCACTGGAGACAAGATGATTCGACTAGCACGGATATTCTCACACTTTGCCACGGCAGTTCTTCTGGTCTGGGCTATACAGCTTAGCGCGCAGGAGACACTCACAAACGCCAGTGTCACGGGACGCGTCGTCGATTCGAGTGGCGCAGTTGTTGCCCACGCCACAATCACCGCGATTCAACTAGCTACGAATCAGAGTCACATCGTCCAAACCGATGGCCAGGGACACTTCCGACTTCCATATCTGCCAGTTGGCGAATATCAAATTAGCGCACAGGCTGACGGATTCGCAAAGGTGTCACGTCAAGTACAACTCACCGTGGGCTCTGCATTCGACATTGCGCTTCAGCTGAGACTTTCGACAGAGACCAATGTTGAGGTAACGGGAGTTCCGCCTGTTATCGAGGACAATCGGAGCCAGATCAGTCAGACGGTACTTCAGCCGGAGATCGCCAACCTTCCCTATCAAGGTAGAAACTATCTCGACTTGGCGCTGCTTCTTCCTGGGGTCTCGCCGACGAATACCGCCAGCACGCAGACACTGGCTGAGACCTCGGAGGTTGTGGGGCAGGGTTATTCCATTAACAGCCAGCGCAATTTCTCCAACAGTTTTGTGGTTGACGGTTTGTCTGACAACGACGATGCGGCTGGAGTAGCCGGAAATGTCTTCAGCATGGACGTCGTCCAACAGTTCCAGGTTGTCACTTCCGGAGGCCAGGCGGAGTTTGGACGGGCTCTTGGCGGCTACTTCAACCTGGTCACGAAAAGCGGCACCAATCAACTCCATGGGACCGCGTATGGGTTTCTGCGAAATCAACGACTGAATGCCGATAATGCGCTTTCGGGCAGCAAACTGCCTTTGACCCAAGGGCTGTATGGCGCAAGCCTCTCAGGTCCGATCAAGAAAGATCGAACCTTTCTTTTTGGAAACTTTGAAGAAGGCCGACTGAATACGGCGGGCATCATCACCGTGACTCCCGCAAACGCGTCCGTAATCAATACACGTCTCCTTGCGGTGGGATATAAAGCGCCTCTGCTTCCAGTTGTCACTACCCCCACGACACTTTATCCGACGACCTTGCACACGGATACTCTCTTCGTGCGCGGAGATCATCGGTTTAGTCAAAGTGATCAGTTCAATATCCGTTACAGCATGTATAGACTCAGCAGCGCAAACGCCCGTGGCGCTGGCGGGCTGAACGAGGTGAGCAACGGAACTTCTGTTTATGACACAAATCAAACCGTGGCGGTGAGCAACGTCGCTACGCTGTCTCCTAATACTTTTAATGAGACACGCGGCCAATTCAGTTATGACAGTCTGACCGCCCCTCCCAATGACTTGATCGGACCAGCGGTAACGATCTCAGGCCTGGCCACCTTTGGCAGGTCGACCTCTTCTCCGACGGGGCGGCTCAATTATCTCTATGAGGTTGTCGACAACTTTGTCATGCAGAGGGGGGTGCATACGGTAAAGGTCGGGATGGACTTTCTCTACAACGACGACACAATCACTTACCCTCAGTCGCTTCGCGGATCGTACAGTTTCTCCTCGCTCGCAAACTTTCTTACCGGAACATACAATTCGCAAGGATACACGCAGAACTTTGGCACTCCTACGGTTCAGCAGAACAATCCGAATCTTGGTTTCTATGTGCAGGACGAGTGGAAGGTCAGTCCTTCACTCACACTGAATGCAGGAGTTCGTTACGATCTTGAGTGGCTACAGACGATCAACACAGACAGGAACAATGTCTCTCCTCGCGTCGGTTTTGCCTGGTCACCGTTATGCGGCCGGTACGACTGTAGTCCGAGGGAGTTATGGACTCTTTTACGATCGAGTGCCGTTGCGACCACTGGCAAATGCTCTCCTGTCGGCGAACAACACGACAGATCCAACGCAAGGACGTTTCTTTAGCTACACTTTTTCTCCGACGGATATGGGCGCACCAACATTCCCCTCCGTCGCTGCCGCTCCGCCTACGGCGGCGAAGCCCAACTACGCGACGATGAATCCGAACATACAGAACCCTTATTCGCAGCAGGCGAGCCTAGAGGTCGAACAACAACTTTCTTCTACCAGCACTCTCAGCCTCAGCTATCAATATCTGCGGGGACTACACCTGATAAGTTCAATCAACACGAATATTAATGTCGACGGGACGCGCCCTGATCCCACTCGCGGCAACGTCAAACCATACAGCTCAATCTTTGACTCGTACTACAACGGTCTGGCTGTGTCGTATCTGCAAAGGCCTGTTTCATGGGGCTCTGTTCGTATTTCGTATACCTGGTCGAAAGCGATCGACGATGTTGGAGAGTTTTTCTTTAGCTCTCCGATCAACAACTTCAATCCTGGCCAGGATAGAAGCCGATCGGACGATGACCAACGGCACCGGGTGGTCTTCAATGCGATCTTGAACTCTCCTACAACCCCCGCGAATGGGTGGGTCGATCACATCACTCACGGTTGGCAGCTCGGTGGTGTCCTCCAGTACTACTCGCGTCTCCCGTTCAATATCACTACTGGAGCAAACACGAAGCAGGCTACGTCGCAAAGGCCTTGTGCTCCCGGATATAGCCTCACTGCCAACGGAGGGCTGAATCCTTGCACCGAAGCACTGCCGGGAGCAGTGATCGGTCGCAACGCGGGCATTGGGTTTAACTTCTTTGGGGTGAACGCCCGTCTGAGTCGTACCTTTGCCCTGACAGAGCGCGTGAAGCTCCAAGGTATTGCCGAAGCCTTCAATGCTTTGAACCATCGCAACGACATGATCCCGAACGGCACATGGGGAACAGGAACCTATCCATCAACTCCAAACGGTTCCTTCGGACAAGCTACGGCAGTAGGGGACGCGCGAAGCGTTCAGCTTGCCGCAAGGATCAATTTTTAGTGAACAACGGGCGGGGAGCTTGACGGCCTCCCGCTTCGAATAGTCTTCGTCGGCCTTTGGGCATTATGTATGCCAGAGCGCGGTCCACACCGATTCGCAGCGCCTCTTCAATGAGAGGGAGAAACCAATGGCACCTCTATCCGCACCCACACCGTCGAACCGCTCCAGCGGGCTCGACTACCGCAGTGTCTGGCGCTGGCATTTCTATGCTGGCCTCTTCTGCATCCCATTTGTCTTATGGCTGGCAATAACGGGGACGATCTTTCTCTTCCATCCTCAGATACAGCACTGGTTGGATCGTCCCTACGACCGCCTTCTCATCGATCAGCGCTCGACGGCTAACGCACAAATACAAACGGCCCTTAACGCTGTTCCAGGCTCCACGCTCGACTCCTATCAACTTCCCTATACGTCTACCTCTGCCGCTGAGGTGCTCGTAGACAAAGGTACAGCGCAGTTTCGCGTCTACGTCCATCCGCAGACCCTCGCTATCTTACACATCGACAATGAAGACCATCGCGTCGATGTTTTTATGTCACGCCTTCACGGTGAACTGCTCATTGGCCAATACGGTTCGTGGATCGTAGAGCTTGCAGCTTCATGGGCTGTGGTAATGATCGTCACAGGTCTGTTTCTCTGGTGGCCGCGCAGCAGCAATGGACTCGGTGGTGTCTTGTATCCGCGATTGCGATCAGGAGGGCGAACATTCTGGAAAGACATTCATTCGGTGACTGGCATCTATGTATCGTTCTTTGCTCTATTTCTGCTATTCACTGGTCTGCCATGGGCAAAGGCCTGGGGTGGCTATCTCAAAGCGATCCGACACTTCAGTGCCGGTCACGTAGTCAAGCAGGACTGGACAACCAGCAGCGCGGATGAGCTCGCTGCTCGCAAAGCACGCAGCGCCGCCATGACGGACATGAGTGGCATGTCCACCATGCATACAATGCCAGGAATGCCCGCTTCTCACCACATGGAAGGTATGCCGAACATGGACGTCTCACAACATGCGCAGCATTCGGTTTGGGGACGCCACAGTACAACGCTCAGCGGCCCGGACGCATTTCTCGCAATCGACAAAATTGCTGCGACGGTTGCCTCTCTTGGTCTGCCCAACCCTGTTCTCATATCGCCACCGATGCAGGTCGGCGGCAACTGGACAGCCAAATCCGACACCCGAGACAGGCCTTTGCGGGTCGATCTCGTGCTGGATGGGACGACTGGAGGCATCCTCAGCAGAACCGACTTTCAGTCGAAGCCTTGGGTGGATCGGGTCATTGGCACCGGCATCGCCGCACATGAAGGTCAACTCTTCGGCTTCGCAAATCAAATGATCAGCCTGTTCACCACGATAGGACTTGTCACTCTCAGCCTGAGTGGTCTGGTAATGTGGTGGCGCCGCAAGGCAGAGGGCGTGCTTGGTGCGCCCGCATCGATCAGGCGCGTCCGCTTCTCTGGAGCCCTGATTGCGTTGTTAGTTGCCTTTGGGCTCTATTTCCCATTTCTAGGTGGTTCAATGATTATCGTAGGCCTTCTAGAACGCTTTCTGCTGAGCCGCATAGCCACAACGCAACGCTGGTTGGGACTGGTGGGAGCGTAAATGTGAGTTCAAGTGACGAGCTGCTCGTTACCCGGTACTAATCTCAGCAACCAAGCGGCGAACTGCAGTGAGTAAAACTCCGTTGTGCACTGGCGCGGCCCAGTTCTGAGCCGCTTGTTGGTTTCTTTGGCACACTGAACGCGACTGACGGTGTCAATTAACAAACGTTTCCATTCGTCGAACCGCTTCAGGTGCGATTTAGGCTAGAACGAACCTTTGACAGATCGTGGCTTGTATACCTTGTCCAGGGCGAGGCGGTGTTTATTCGGAAGGATGGACTGGTGGCTGTCCCCAGTGGCCTGAGTGGATTGGTTTTGACCTTTGCAAGTCTGTCAATGCATCCACCTGGACTTGTCCTTCGGTGTCAACCAACTGTCGTATCCGCGTCGCTGTTTGAACGGGGAACAGACCGAGGCAAACGTGTAGAGTCCTCCTGCATGCGATGACCACGTCTCTGGTAAGATACATCGACATAGAACTGCGGCCATGAATATCATGCTCATCCAGGCCCAGACTGGTTTGGTGACCAGAGCCTCACCGGCTCGAGTTCAGCTTCACTCCAGATGTCCTTCGTGGAAGCCTCGTTTGAATTTCCGCACTGCCAGCAGAGAGACGGCGATTCCTATTGCAAGGGGTCCGCAGATAATGCGGTAAGTCTCAGGCTGTTCATCCATAAGACATCCCAAAGACCGATCGCCGCTCGCGTGGAGCTGCGGGATCGGCAGGAACGACAAGAAGCATGAGCCTGCTGCCAGGAATGCTCCTGCAGATTGCCCATATGGCCAGTTGCTTCGGATTTTGCCTGCGACCTTTCACGGGGGCAATTATATGCCTATCCTTTCTCGGCTCTCTCGGTTATTTGCGAAGAGAGCCGAGGCGGATTTGATAGGCGACGCTAGAAGCCGGGTGGGTTTTCCTGCGCTACGTTGAAGTGGCGTTCCATGGCTAGGCCTGCGCTTGCGATGGTGCCTTCGTCGAAGAGGCGGCCGATGAGGGTGACGCCGTGAGGGACGCGGCGGGGTGGTGAGAATTTTGGGAGAGGCTTGGCTGGGTCGGGTGCCCAGTCGCTGCGGGCTTCGGAGACTTCAACGAAGCCGGCGCGGAGGGTGAGCGAGGGGTGGCCGGTGAAGTTGGTGATGGTGAGGATCTCGTCGCGGAGGGAGGGGACGAGGAGGAGATCGACTTCGGCCATGATGCGGGCCATCTCCTGCGCGACCATGCGGCGGAGGCGGTCGGCTTGAACGAAGTCGACGGCGGAGAGGAAGTGCGACTGGCGAAAGGTGTTGGGCCAAGCGTCGGGAACTTGTGCTTTGAGCTGGTCGACGTGGTGGTTGAGGGTGATCTCTTCGAAGGCCGCGGCGGCTTCGGCGAAGAGGATGAGGTCGAGGTTGTCGTAGGGCCAGTCGGGGAGGGTGACTTCGATGGGTGTCATGCCTAGCGTGGAGATGGCGGCTAGTGCGGCGCGGTCGACGTCAGTAGCGGGGGACTCTTTCATCCATTGGGGAAAGTAGCCGACTTTGAGATTTTTGATGGGAGCTTGTGCGTCGAAGTCTAGTTTGCTGGGGACGCAGGCGACGTCTTTGTTGTCTGGGCCGGTGATGGAGTTGAGGACGAGCATGGTGTCTTCGACGCTGCGGGCCATGGGGCCGAGTTTGTCGAGAGACCAGCAGAGGGTCATTGCTCCTGTGCGGGGGACGCGGCCGTAGGTGGGGCGAAGGCCGGTGACGCCGCAACGCATGGAGGGGCTGACGATGCTGCCTCCGGTTTCGCTGCCGATGGCAAAGGCTACGAGGCCTGCGGCCGTGGCGGCTCCGGGGCCTGCGCTGCTGCCTGATGAGCCTTCTTCGAGGAGCCAGGGGTTCATGGTCTGGCCGCCGAACCAGACGTCGTTGAGAGCGAGGGCGCCGAGGCTGAGTTTTGCGATGAGGACTGCGCCTGCGGCGTTGAGGCGCTCGGTGACGGTGGCGTCGGCGGTGGGGACGCGGTGTTCGAAGGGCTCGGCTCCCCAGGTGGTGGGAATGTTGGCGGTGTCGAGGAGGTCTTTTGCTCCCCAGGGGATGCCGTGGAGTGGGCCGCGGTAGTGGCCTGCGGCGATCTCGGCGTCGGCGGCTTTGGCTTGTGCGAGAGCGTGGTCGCGGGTGAGTGTGATGATGCAGTTGATCTTGGGATTCAACTGCTCGATGCGTTTTAGGTAGATCTCGGTGAGACGGGTGCTGGTGAGTTTGCGGGTCTCGATCCAGCGAGAGAGCTGGTGGACGGGAGCGAAGGCGATGGCTTCGTCGGTGGTGGGGAGTGGTGCGTCGGATTTGGTGCGGATGAACTCGTTTTTGGTGGGAAGGGTGGCCTGGCCGGGGAGGATGGAGTTGACCGTCGTGTAGGGCGCGACGTTGTCCGCGATGGCGACTTTGCGTGGCCCGGTGCGGCGTTCGTAGAGGGGAGCCATTGCGCTGCGCCAGTTGCCGGCGGCCTGGGCGCGGTCTTTTTCGGTGAGGGTGTATTGGATTAGCTTTTCGGCTTCGGTGAAGGTGGTGGGGCTGACCTCAGGACCAACGGAGGGCGAGGTGCCGAAGGCGGGTGGAGCGCCGGGAGTGGCTGGGGTGTTGGGGGTCTGGGCGAGCGCGGTGGCGGAGGCGAGCAGGGTGAGTGTGCTTTGGGTCAGGAATTCTCGACGCGATTTCGACATTGGTTCCTCTAGTGGCGATTGTAACGGGAGCGCAGCGAGGAGATGTCATTTGGTGTGCACACAGAGTGCATTGGCTATTTACCGCTCACTTTGAACAACCAGTCAAATCCTCAGGTTGTTCGAGAAGCGGTTTTAGGGGCACGTGACATAGATGATGAGAAGCCTACTTCCCGGTACAAATTGGAGGTCATGCCGGATTATTATCGATAAACGTCGATAGCTCAAATCGCGCTAAGAGAGTGCCGCAGGATGCGAAAAGGGTTTACGAGAAGACCGAAAGTAGAGGAGCCCGCGGAGAACCACGGCAAAAACTACATCACCCCAGGCGGGATCGAACGGCTGAAAGACGAGCGCCATTTTTTGATCACCAAGGATCGCCCCGCCGTGGTGGAGGTGGTGGCGTGGGCTGCGGGCAATGGCGATCGCAGTGAAAACGCCGACTATCAGTACAGCAAGCGACGACTGCGCCAGATCGATGGACGGGTTCGCTTCCTGACAAAACGAATCGAAGCCGCGGAGGTGGTAGACCCGGAGGCTCCGAGAACGGGACAGCGGGCGACAAGGGCGTTCTTTGGAGCCACCGTGCGCTATGCGAATGCCGCAGGGGCAGAGCGAGTGGTGAGCATCGTCGGCACAGATGAGGTCAATCTCGACCGCAACCACATCAGTTGGGCGTCACCCCTGGGACGCGCATTAATGAGAGCGGCAGAAGACGATGAAGTGCTTCTTCATGCGCCGGGCGGCACTGAAACCCTGACCGTGCTGGAAGTGCGGTACGAGCGCATCTCCGTAGAACCGTTCCGCGTACCATCTGAGTCCGAAGCCTCGACAAAGGGACTTGATCGCTGACACTCAACGAGCGAAGCTATCGACTCCTGGCGGGAAAAAGATGAGTACTGATAAACGCGCTCCTCGTCACTTGAACGAAGAGTCGGCTTATCGACAAGTGAATTGATTTGGCCAATGGCAATAACCGGGCTTATCGGTTGTTGCGTCGGGCTGGATAGGTTTTCTCTTGGGGCGGTGTGGCTAGTCGGGGACCTGCCAGCCTACGGGGGATTGGGCGAGGACGATGGTGTCGGTGGCCTGGCTGGTGGTGGCGTGGGCCATGGCAGGGAAGGCAGCCTGGATGTCGTGGCTTTCGGCCCAGACGGGGACTTCCTTCATGGTGTAGGTGTAGGTGACGGTGGTCTCTTTGAAGCCGTTGTTGACGGCGACGGGAGTGAAGCTGGTGATGCCGGTGACCTCGCGGTGGCCGTAGCAGAAGCGCGGTGCGTAGCGGGTTCCGGCGGTGGCGACGGTGTAGCGGCTGACGTGAATGCTCGTCTCGACGGATTTTTCGAGAAGGAGGTTTTTGACCAGGGTGTCCATTTGTTTGGTTATTGCAGGGTCGCTGGTCTCGAAGGGAAAGCGGGTGTCGGTGAGGAGACAGGCGGGGTGGTCGAGGTAGTGGTTGTTGATGCCGAGGGTGAAGTTTGCGGGGGTGGGAGAGGCCTTGCCGGTGTTGTTGCAGCCTGTAAAGGCGAGTGTAGCAATGGTTAGAAGGATTAGAGCAGCGGCTGCGAGAGAGGTTGAGACGGGCTTACATGGAACGATTTTCATCGCTTCTCCTTAGTTTAGTTAGTTGGATGCAGGAGCGGGGATGAGAGAGGTGTGGGTGTCTGTATCTGTGAATGGAGCAGATTTTTCTGCAACCACGGATGACGCGCGTTGCGAGTGCGCGATGAGTTATTCGGCAAGGATCTCGTCTGGGATCGGGTCCAGCTCGCCAATGGTCTTCATGGTGGCGAGGGTTTTTAGATTGGTTTGAACCTGCGCCCATTTTTGAGGATCGTTTTTTGTTGTGATGGGGGACTGCGGATCAGCGTAGTAGGCGATGAGGTCGTGCTTGAGTTCGTTGGGGACGATGTTGGATGGGTTCTTCGTGATGACGGAGAGGAGCTTGGCGTAGGTTATGTCGGTGAGGGGATAGCCACCGGGCTGGACGACGTCTCCGGTGTCGAGATCGCGGTTGGAGATGTAGTGGTCGATGGAATTGTAGTTGGTGAGGACGCGACGCAGGGCGATGATGGAGTGGTTCACGCTCTTGATGTAGAGATCCTCGGTTTGGGGTGTGGGTCCCTTGATGGCGAGCATCTTGAGTGCGCCTACCTTCGGCAGGATGTAGATGAATCCGGCGTAGAGGTGGCTGCGGAAGCCGGGAGTCTTGCGATATTTCTCCCATTGGTTGTCGGCTGATGCCTGGAGGAGATCGGCACGCAGGGTGTCGAGATCGGGGCTGGGAATGTCGGTGGGGAAACTGCTTTTGTGGAGGATGGTTTCAGCGCGGGCGATGTTGGGGAGGAAGCGGCGAACGCCGTAGCGGTAGATGCGGATCGACGTTTCTTTGGTGCCGATGATGTCGGGGAGGCGCAGGCCGTATGTTTCGAAGAAGGCAGTGCGGAGAAGCGGCATAGGGACTTCGAGGCCTACGTATTTGAGGTAGGCCGACGGTGCGAAGCGTTTCTTGCTGAGTTGGTTGATGTCGAAGGCGAACTCTGTCTGGACGTGGGCGTGGGGATTTTCGGCGTAGTTGACGGAGGGGCCGTACTTCTTTTCAAGCTTCGGGAACTCGATAGGGACGGATTGGTTGACGGCGTATTTGTGGCCGAAGCTGTCGCCGATGTAGTGGGAGAGGGAGCCGATGGCGAAGGCTAGTTCGTCAGCGGTCTTCGCGTTGCGAAGAAGGGCGAGGACGAAGTCGCCGGAGCGGACGTAGTGGGTGAGCTCGGAGAAGAAGGCGTTGCCGAAGGGGTAGTAGCCGAAGTCCTGAATGGCGCAACCACCGTAGGCGTAGGCGTGGGCTTCCTGGAGCTGAGCTTCAGTGAGGTTAGGGTATTGCTTGAGCAGAAGAGGCCGGATGGTCTGTTTCCAGGCCAGATCAATGAGTTCCTGATGAGTTTGGACGGAGTAGGGGACGGCGGGGGGCGCGGTGAGAAGGAGCGCCAGGGCCGCTATCGTTTTGAGGAGGGTGGTGCGGCGTGGGGTGGTAATGTCAGGGGTCCCTTCTGATGCGGTCGTGCTGTTCTTCCTCACACTTTACATAGCTCGAGGTGCGGATGAAAAGGTTAGGCTGAGAGAGGAGCGCGTGTTGCTGTGAATGGGTTCGAGATAGAGTCGAGGCGGGTTCGGTATGTGATTGCGGTGGCAGCGTTCGCGGTGGTGGCGTGGGCGTGGCACTATGGGACGCGGCAGTCTGGTGGGATTGCGCCTGTGGCTTCGCGGAAGGTAGTACCGGAGCTGGTGATGGCGCAGCTCGACGGTGGGACTTGGCGAATGGCGGAGCATCGTGGGCAAGTGGTGCTGGTGAACTACTGGGCGAGCTGGTGTGGGCCTTGTTGGGAGGAGACGCCGGGGTTGATTCGACTGTCGAAGGAGATGGGACCGCAGGGACTGGCTGTGGTGGGAGTCGCGATCGATGAAGGCGGCACGGCGAAGGTGAAGAAGTTCGTGGAGGATTTTCAGGTGCCGTATCCGGTGGCGCTGCCGGAGCGTGGTTCCCAGATGGCGTATGGAATGGCTGGGGTGCCAACGACGATTCTGGTGGATCGGCAGGGAAGAGTGGCGAAGACTTATGTGGGGGCGGTGAGGCAGGCGGATTTTAAGACGGATGTGGATGTGTTGTTGGCGGAGAAGTGAGGCGATGGAGTGGTGCTTGCTTTTCCTCTGCGCGACTCACGATAAGACTGTGAGTCGCTTCATTTGCAGATGTTCAGAGGAGTGATGGCTGATGTCGCTTGTTCGGTTTACATCTCGTAGAAGAACTCTTCGTAGACGACTTTACCGTCTTTGACCTTGTAGACGGCGACCTCTTCCATTGTGAAGCGTTTGTTCTGGGGTTTGAAGGTGACGTCAAGTTTGAAGGTGACGGCGAAGTGTGACCCGGCTACGAGTGGGCCCTCCACCGTGGCGCCATGCACCTCATGATTTTCTTCCCACCACTTCCCCTTCGCCTTGACGGCGTCGAGGCCTTTGGACTCGCGGGATCCTCCCGGAGGTGCTCCGGCTTCCATGCTTACGATGTCGTTTGAGTAGAGCGTACTGACTGCTTCGCCAAACTTGCCTTCTTTGCATAACTTCACTAGCTGATCAGCTACTTGCTGCGTTGTCATTTGAGTCTCCTCTCGAATTCTCGTTCTTCAAGCTCCGCAAGCATACTGCAGGCGGTGTGCAACTGAAGTGACAGTACGGTTACAGGAGCTTATGGTTCCGCTGTATTTAGGTTTGGCCGACCTTGGTGGGGTCGGATTTTATGAGAATTGGCGTGGCGGGCAGGTGAAAGTCCGGTTGAGAGTCGGGATGGGCCGGGTTGAAGTCGGGTACGGCTGGGTCGAGGAGTTTGGCGATAGGGAGGTTGGATTCGCGGATGCCGTGAACGATGCAGCGGGCGAGCTCGTAGGCGCCGTAGCTGTTGAAGTGGGTGTCGTCGTCAATGGCTTTGGGCTGGTTCGCGTAGGCATTGGCGGGGTAGTGGATGAAGGCTTTGATGCTGCCTTCGGGGCCGAGGGTTTCAAAGAGCGTTTTGCTCATGGCGTTGAGGTCGATGAGGGCTACTTTTTGTTGGGCTGCGACTTCGCGCATGGCGTCGGGGTAGTCGCCGAAGGAGTTGGTGATGTGGCCGGAGTCGTCGAAGGTGCGGCGGTTCATGGAGGTGACGAGGATGGGAGTTGCGCCTTTGGCGCGGGTCTGGGCGATGTAGTCGGCGAGAAGACGCTTGTAGTCGTCGAGGGGGACGGCGCCGGGTTTCATGTCGTTGTGGGCGAACTGGATGAAGAGGTAGTCGCCGGGCTTGATGGTGGTCATGATTTTGGCGAGGCGATGTTCGGTGACGAAGCTGCGGATGGTCTCGCCGGATTCGGCGTGGTTGGCGATGACGACGCCGGGTAGGAAGAAGCGTGGGAGCATCTGCCCCCAGGCGGCCCAGGGCTCGTAGTCCTGGTCGACGACGGTGGAGTCGCCGGCGAGGTAGATGGTGGGCTCGTTGGGGATGGGTTCGATGGAGATGGAGCGGACGCTGGGGTGGTCGCCGTTGAACTCGAGGGTGAGTTTGTGGTCCCAGTTGAGGATGCCTTGCTCGCGGTCCTTGAGTTTGACTCGGTTGGCTGGGTTGCCAGCGATCTCGGGGTAGCGGACGTTGGTGTCGAAGGAGCGGATGAGGGAGGCGTTCGGTTCCGTGGGGATCTTTTCGAGCATGAGGCGGCGGCCTTCTGCGCGCACGGTGGTGACGGAGGCTTGTGGGCCGCCGAGAATAACGGTGACGCGGTAGTTGCCTTCGGGAATGGCGACGGAGAAGAAGAACGGCTTATCGCTGGTGCAGGAGTTGCCGGCGATCTCGGGTGAGGCGATGAGGTCGAAGCCGGCGGTGGTGTCGGTGAAGCGAGAGGTTGGGGTGAGGGTCGCGAACATGCGATTGGCGGGGCCGCAGGCGTACTTCATGAGGGCGAGGTTGGGGGCTTGCGCGTGGGAGGCGATCGTAAGGGTGGCAACGGTGATGAGGGTAGGGAAGATTCGTCGCACGGGACTCTCCAGAAACATTTTCAAATGGGAATCGTATCATTTTGGAGTTGTGCTTTGTCGTCGCGGTGGTTGGTTGGGTAGTGGGGCAGTTTAATGTGAACTACTGAACTTGCTGAAACTCCGATCTCTTAAGGAAGTGCGGTTGCTCCTTTCAACGAACTGGTAAATTGAGGCTTCATCTAAGCACATCACAAGGATAGGAATGCGCGTCAAGAAAACGGCAATATGCATCGGCCTTATATCGGCATTGTTCTTCGCCGTTCCATTAGCTAGTGAAGGCGTAGTCAGCCACTATCGTCGCTGGCAAGCCTCAAAGTTGCTCTCTACCTTACGACAAATCCGACCGGGCATGACTAGCGAAGAAGAGGCTCGTACGATGCTCGTGCCATTTTCCGCGTACGAGGACGGATCGGCTACCCAACGAAAAGGGACCATTTCTCGTCAACTTGAATATCAGTTTTACAACTCCCCCGAGTGGGTGTCTTTACTCGCGTATCACCTTAGATTTATTCCTGTTCGTTTCACGCTGCCTTGGACTTTGTTCGAGGCGCATATCGACTTTATCAACGGGCTGGTCGCGGGTATACACATCGTTGAAATGCAGGAGGACCAACCTGGATTTCCTCATCCGAACTCCGCATCGGTCTCTTTACTCTCCAGTCGAACTGGGCAAGTCTCTGGGAAGCCCTTGGGGGTATCTTCCTGAGAACTTCAACGGTTACTGGGAATACTCCCGCAGCTCCGGCCAGGAAGGCCTAAATGGGCAACTAACCAACTTCAGTTGTTGCCATGCCAGGATAATAAAGTTGGATGAGCGTGCCACACCAACCCAGCGTTCGCAATCACAAAACTTTCAGTTGCACTGCATGACTTCTTTTCTGCGGTGCAAAGATGACCGACAGATACTCCCTTGAAGCCATTCCAGTGATTTACGGCCATTCTTCCCTGAAAGACGGTGTTGGGCAACTTCGCTTCGTTCCGAACCCGAGGCTGACCCTCTAAAATAATTTGGTGTTGTGTGATGCAGTCGTTTGTGATGCTTCGAGTGTGTGCTGGCTCAGGCAGAATGCGGGGGTCTCTCCACTACGCGGCTCACGATGCGACTGTGAGCCGCTGCGGTCGAGATGACGGAGTTTTGAATGGGGAAAGAGAACGGCAACGGCAAAGATGAGATGCCGGGGTCTTCCCCTTCAGCAAGCTGGTCAGAATGACAGCCTAACGGCAGGATTTAGCGAGAAATGGCGCTTATTCGCTGAGGATTTGAGGTTTTTTGTCGAAGTCGTGGCCGAAGGTGAAGCGCTCGACGAGCATGCAGAAGATGTGTTCGAGGGCGAGGTGCGACTCCTGGATATTCATGGTGACGGCGGAGGGGATGACGATGTTGTAGTCACAGAGAGGGGCCATGTGGCCGCCGTCGTTGCCGGTGAGGCCGATGGTCGTGATGCCGATGATCTTGGCTTGTGTGATGGCGCGGATGAGATTTTTGGAGTTGCCGGAGGTGGAGATGGCGAGGAAGATGTCGCCGGGTTGACCGAGGGCCTCGATCTGGCGGGAGAAGAGGTGGTCAAAGCCGTAGTCGTTGCCTGCGGCGGTGAGGATTGATGTGTCTGTGGTGAGGGCGATAGCGCGGAGGGCGGGGCGGTTGACGGTGAGGCGGACGACGAACTCGGCGACGAGGTGTTGTGCATCGGCGGCGGAGCCACCGTTGCCGGCGACGAGGAGTTTGTGGCCAGACTCCATGGCCTTGGCGGTGAGCTTGGCGACAGAGACGAGAGTTTCGGAGATGGTTTCGTCGGCGAGGACGGCTTGCATGGTGGCGATGGATTGAGCGAGCTGCTTTTGTACCAGGTGCTTCATGAGTTCTCCGGTGGGGCCTGTGGTGCTGATGCAAGGGTACGGGATGGGTGGGGAGGATGTCGAAGGTGTGTTGTTGGTGTGAAGTTTCTCGCGTGAACTGCTTGAGTGGGTTTGGTGAGGTGGTTGTACCATTACTTGCGTTGCGTTGTATAAGGGCTGAGGGGGATGAGGCGTGGTGAAGGGGTTGCTGGGCTGTTTTGTTTTTGCGGTGGTGTTGGGTGGCGTGGGGTTTGGGCAGGTTGTGGGGCCGGTGATGTCGCAGGAGATTGCGCCGAAGACGATTTTGCTTTGGCCGGAGGGGGCTCCGGGGGCGCAGGGAAATGAGGATATCGACAAGCCTGCCCTGACGATATTTGTAGCGCCGGGCGAGAATGCTACGAAGACGGCTGTGGTGATTGCGCCGGGTGGAGGGTACGAACATCTGTCGTGGACGAAGGAAGGAACGGACTTTGCGCAGTGGATGAATGCGCGTGGTGTGACGGCGTTTGTTCTGCGATACAGGCTGGGGTCGAAGTATCACTATCCTGTTGAGTTGGAAGATGCGCAACGGGCGATTCGATGGGTACGGGCGCATGCGTCGGAGTATGGTGTCGCCGCAGATCATATTGGGATGATGGGTTTTTCGGCGGGTGGGCATCTGACGGCTACTGCAGGGACGCACTTCGATGATGGGAGGGCGGGAGACGCAGATGTTGTGGAGCGGCAGGGGAGTAAGCCGGACTTCATGCTGTTGGCTTATCCGGTGATTACGTTTGAAGAGCCAGCGGTGCATAGCGGGTCGAAGAAGCATTTGTTAGGGGAGGATCCTGATCCGAAGTTGGTTGAGTTGCTGTCGGATGAGACGCAGGTGACGAAGGATACGCCGCCGACATTTTTGTTTGCGACGACCGATGACAAGACTGTTCCGGTGATGAACAGCGTGATGTTTTATTCGGCCCTGGTGAAGGCGGGAGTGCCGGCAGAGATGCATCTGTTTCAGCATGGTTCGCATGGGGTGGGATTGGCTGCGGAGAATCCACAGTTGAATGTGTGGCCGGATTTGATGGCGAAGTGGATGAGAGAGCGCGGATATATGGCTGCGGCTTCGCAGTAGGAGTTTGTGATGACGGTTGAGGAGTTTCTGGAGACTGAGGCGGAGAAGTTTGACGGGGCTTTGCTGGCTCTGTGGTGGGATGGTAAGGGCGACTGGGAGAAGGCGCATGAGATTGCGCAGGATGTTGCCGGAGTGGATGGCGCATGGGTGCATGCTTATCTGCACCGCAAGGAGGGTGATGTTGGGGAATGCTGGGTATTGGTATCGGCGGGCGGACCGGGATGTGGCGCGAGGAGATTTGAGGGTGGAGTGGGTGGCGATGGTGACGGAGATGCTTGGGCGTTAAGTGATGCGTGACTCGATCCTTGAAGGGGAGACGCTGAGACAACGTGCAGCGGATTCTTCAAAGCTGCTCACGATGAGGCTGTGAGCAGCTTGCTGTAGGGCGCGGTTATGGATTTAGCGGAGGTAGCTGTCGTCTTTGTCGATCCAGTCCTGGCGGGGTGGGGCGAAGATGTCGAAGTTGATTGTGTCTTCGAGTGCTTCGGCGGAGTGGGCGAGGTTGCCGGGGATGACGAGGATCTCTCCTGACTTGACGACGTGGGTTGTGCCGTCGCCCATCACGAAGCGGAGAGCGCCCTGGAGGATGAAGGCGAGTTGCTCGTTGGCGTGGGAGTGGGTAGGAACGACGCAGCCCTTGCTAAGGACGATGCGGGAGAGCATGGCCTGGGTGCCAGTGACAAATTGGCGGATGAGGAGTGGGTTGAGCTGCTCTTTTTCAACTTCGTTCCAACTGTAGAGAGTTGCGGTCGACATGGTAGATGCCTTTCGAAGAATGAGTGCTGGTACGTGACGCCTGTGGGAATAATTTCTCGCTTTGTGTTGCGCGCTCCCTTGTGTAGAGTAAAGCGAACCGGGGCGGTGCAGCGGGTGCTTCGCTACTTTCGCTCCTATATGACGTGTGAAGATTGAGTCGTAGGCTGCCAGATCGGCGAATTGACGGCGTATCTCTTCTCTCCTGCTAATTTCGTTTATTTTGAAATGACTAACTTTGAAACGGGTGATTGAATCATGCGTCTTCCAGCAGCGAAGGTGTTTTCTGTTTTTCTGTTTGCGCTGATCGTTCTTATGATTGGCGGGTCGGTTGTGGGTGGAGCGCGGGTGATGGCCCAGACTGTGGTCCAGACGGCAGCTCCCGCGGCGACGAGCCAGGCGGATCGGATTGCTGCTCTGGAGAAGCAGAGTGCGGATAATGCGGCGTTGGTTGCAGCGGCGCAGTCGGCTGGGGACAACGCCTGGATGCTGGTTTCGGCGGCGCTGGTGTTGATGATGAGCGGGCCTGGGCTGGCGCTGTTCTACGGCGGACTGGTGCGGAAGAAAAATATTCTGGGCACGATGATGCAGACCTTCGCCATGATGGCCGTGATCACGGTGTTGTGGGCGTTGGTGACGTATTCGCTGGCGTTCGGCGAGGGGAACGCGTTTATTGGTGGATTGCACAATGTGTTTTTGAAGGGTGTTGGGTTGGCGCCGGATGTGAAGTACGCAGCGACGATTCCGCTGCAGACGTTCATGGTGTATCAGCTGATGTTCGCGATTATTACGCCGGCGTTGATTACGGGCGCGTTTGCGGAGCGGATGAAGTTTTCGGCGATGCTGGTGTTTATGGTGCTTTGGGCGCTGGTTGTGTATAGCCCGATGGCTCACATGGTGTGGGGTAAGGGTGGGTTGCTGAATGCTTCACTGGGCGGACGGTTTCCTTGCCTGGACTTCGCGGGTGGGACCGTGGTGCATGTAACCTCGGGTGTTTCGGCTTTGGTCACGGCGCTCTATTTGGGGAAGAGGCTTGGATATCCGAAGGTGCCGATGCCGCCGCACTCGGTGGTGCTGAGCTTTATTGGCGCTTGCCTGCTGTGGGTGGGGTGGTTTGGGTTCAATGCGGGTTCGGCGTTGAGCGCGGGGACGCTCGCGACGTCAGCGTTTGTGGCGACTCACTTCGGTGCTGCGGCTGCGGCGATTGGCTGGAGCGTTGCAGAGTGGATTCGGCAGGGTAAGCCGTCGGCGCTGGGTGCGATCTCGGGCGCAGTAGCGGGGTTGGTAGCGATTACCCCGGCCTCGGGCTTTGTGACGCCGATGTCCGCGCTCTGGATTGGGCTCATTGCCGGAGTGTTCTGTTATTTGATGGTCGTGAAGGTGAAGGCTGCGTTTGGTTACGACGATTCGCTGGATGCGTTCGGCGTGCATGGAGCGGGCGGGACGATTGGAGCGCTTCTGACGGGCGTGTTTGCGAACAGCGTGATTAACCCGATCTTCGGGGCAGGGAAGGCTACCGGGCTTCTCGAGGGAAATGGCCATCAGTTGCTGAACCAGATGATTGGCGTTGCGATTGCGTGGAGTCTGTCGATTGTTGGGACACTGGTGATTCTGTTCATCGTCGATAAACTAATCGGGCTTAGGGTGAGTGAGGACGACGAGCGCGAGGGATTGGATCTTTCGCAGCACGGCGAAGAAGGGTACGATTGGGCGCACTAAAATTTAGCGGTAGGACGATTGGGTCGAGAGGAAGATACGGATATGCAGAAGATTGAAGCGGTGATTCAGCCGTCAAAGCTGGACGCGGTGAAGGATGCGCTGGTGGAGATTGGCGTTGAGGGAATGACGATCACCGAGGCTCGGGGGCACGGGCGGCAGAAGGGCCATACGGAGTTCTACCGCGGGCGCGAGTACTCGGTTGATTTGCTGCCGAAGGTGAAGCTGGAGGTTGTGGTCACGGACGAGATGCTGGATAAGGCGATACTTGCGATTACGGGCGCGGCGCGGACGGGAACGATCGGAGATGGAAAGATCTTCATCTCGAAGATCGACGAGGCGATTCGAATTCGTAACGATGAGCGTGGCGAGATTGCACTTTAGCTAGTTGGCAGGTGAAGTTTCAGATTGACGCTATGGCCGTGCGGGATGGGCGCGGCTGGCTGTATGCTTAAAGTTCTTTCGAGCAAAATAGCCATGCAAGGAAATGAACCCACAAGCGGGATGCGCGGAGTGTACCAGCGGAAGATGCTGGAGGTTCGTGGTGCGTTCGAGGCTGGTGGCGCTTCGGGGGCGGTGACGATTGCCGCGCGGGCGGCAGCGCTAGACGAGTTGGTAAAGAGGCTCTGGGCGCAGGCGATGGAGCAGGATCCACGGCTGCGGACCGGGATAGCTCTGGTGGCGGTGGGTGGTTATGGGCGCCGGGAGCTATTTCCTTATTCGGATGTGGATCTGCTTTTCCTGCTCGATGGAAAAGTGGCGGAGAAGGATGTCAAAGACGCGATTCGGCGCGTGAATCAGGAGATGTGGGACTGCGGGATTCGGGTTGCGCCGGCGACGCGGAAGCTGGCGGAGTGCGAGAAATTCGATCCGGACAATGCGGAGTTTGCGCTGTCGCTGCTGGACCATCGGCTGGTGACCGGCGATGAGACTCTGTACGGAAGCCTTGCTGGAGCAAAGTGTGCCGAAGCTGTTGCAGCGGGAGCACAAGGCGGTGATGGTTCGGCTGCGGGAGATGACGCGTGCTCGTCATGCGAAGTATGGAGACACGTTGTTTCACCTGGAGCCGAATATCAAGGACTGTCCAGGCGGCTTGCGGGATGTGCATGTGTGCGGGTGGATGACCAAGCTGCGAGAAGCCGCGGAGTTGGCACAAAAGAAGAGCGGTGAGTCGACGAGCGTTTCAGCGGCTGATGGAGATGAGTTTCGCAAGGCGGTGGATTTTGTGTGGCTGGTTCGGTGTTTTCTTCATTACCGGCATGAGCGGGACGATAACACGCTGGACTGGCAGGCGCAGGATGCAGCTGCTGAGGATGCCGTTGGATTGAAGGGACGCAGGCCGAAGAAGGCGGACGCTGCGTATTGGATGCGGCTCTATTTTCGTCATGCGAGGAGCATTGAACGGCGAGTGACGCAGATGTTGGACGAGGTGCCCGCGCCTTCGAAGCTGCTGGGGTTGAAGCGGGAGCGGAAGATCGAGGTGGCGCAGCATGGGTTTCGCCTTGAGCGCGGACGGGTGATGCTGCAGTCGGCTGCAGAGTTTGGTCATGATCCGGCGGAAGATCCGGATGTCGTTCTGCAGGTGTTTGCGGCGATGGCGAAGACCGGGGTGACGCTGGGACGAGACGCAGAGGAGCGACTGTCGGAGGGGTTGCCGCTGCTGTCAGCTCAACTGGAGGAGGGACCTGCGCTGTGGCATCACCTGCAGGAAATTTTGACTGGGATTCACGCGGGAGATGCGCTGCGGTCGATGCATGCGCTTGGTGTGTTGGAACTGCTGATTCCAGAGTTCCATGGGATCGACGCGCTGGTGATTCGGGATGCGTACCACCGGTATACGGTCGATGAACATACGTTTGTGCTGATCGATACGCTGCATGGACTGGAGAGTGCGCAGTCGGGTGGGATGGCGGAGTGGGCGACACGGTTTGGCGGCGTGCTGCGTGAGTTGCCGCATCCCGGGCTGTTGTACCTCGCGGCGTTATTGCACGACACCGGCAAGGGTCGGAGCACCGGAGACCATACGCGGGAGAGCGCCCGGATGGCGGAGAGTGTGCTTGAACGGCTGGAGTTGGATACGTATGAGAGCGGCCTGGTGGTAAGCCTGATTACGAATCATCTGGAGATGTCGGCCGCACTGCGGAGAGATATCTTCGATGCCGAGACGGTGAGGGCGTTTGCAGGGAAGATGCAGACGCCGGAGGCGCTGCGGATGTTGACCCTGTTTACGTATGCGGATATCAACGCGGTACATCCGGATGCGTTGACGCCGTGGAAGGCCGAGAATCTGTGGCGGCTTTATATTGCCACGGCGAACTATCTGGACCGCAGTGTGGATGATGAGCGGTTGGGCGCGCAGGAGGAGAGCGAGCTGGTGCATCGCGTCGTCGCGCTGCTGCCGGGGCAGAAGGCGGCTGTGAGGGAGTATCTCGAGGGATTTCCGGAGCGGTATGTGTTGACGAGAACGCCGGAGCAGGTTCGGACGCACTTCAAGATGGCAACGGGATTTGCAGGTGATCCGGTGCAGCTGGATTTTCGTTATACGGCGACGGTGAGTGAACTGACGCTGGTGACGCGGGATAGACCGCAGCTGTTTGCCACCATGGCGGGAGTATTGGCCGCGTGGGGCATGAACATCGTAACGGCGGATGCGTTTTCGAATCGGCAGGGCGTGGTGGTGGATTCGTTCCGATTTACCGATGGCTTTCGAACGCTGGAGATGAATGCCTCAGAGCATGAGGTGTTCGTGAAGAGCGTTCATGATGTGATGACCGGTGCGGTGTCGGTGGAGAAGCTGCTGAGCGGGCGACGGAGGGGGAGACGGAAGGCTCCGCTGGTGGTGGTGGAGACGCGGGTTGAGTTTGATGATGAGGCTTCGTCGCACAGTACGCTGTTGGAGGTGGTGGCGCAGGATACAACCGGGTTGTTGCGGGCCCTGAGTCTGACCTTGGCGGCGCAGAGTTGCAATATTGAAGTTGCCCTTGTGGATACGGAGGGAGAGACGGCGATCGACGTCTTTTACCTGACTCGTAGCGGGGCGAAGTTGGATAAAGACGAGGAAGTGGTGCTGCGACAGGCGCTGTTACAAGCTATCGAAGAGAATGCTCGCTAAGTTTTAAGGCTGGTATCCGCATGAGACTGTAATTTTTCGGGCGTGGACTACTATTTTTGCTAGTCGGTTTGCGAGAAAGTGAACGAAATAAGTTATGCGGCGCGTGCAACCGGTTTTATAGTAGAGACATGAGCACAGCTTCCAACGAGAATACGAGCAACCGACCGACAGCGACTCCACAAAAGAACGACCGCTACATCTTTGGCAGTCTGGATAGCTTCGGGAAGAACCACGAGAAGGTGACCGAGGTGAGCTGGGGGGATCAGCAGCCGGAGGGTATCGTTCTGGCTTCGATGGATGCCGCGATCAACTGGGTGCGAAAGAACTCAATCTGGCCGATGACCTTTGGTCTGGCGTGCTGTGCGATCGAGATGATGTCGATGGGCGGATCGAGGTATGATATTGCGCGGTTTGGAGCAGAGGTGTTTCGTCCCTCTCCGCGACAGAGTGATCTGATGATCATTGCAGGCCGAGTTTCGCAGAAGATGGCGCCCGTGATTCGACGGCTTTACGAGCAGATGCCGGAGCCAAAGTGGGTGATCTCGATGGGTGCGTGCGCGACATCGGGTGGAGTTTTCAATAATTATGCTTTGCTGCAAGGTGTAAACCAGGTGATCCCGGTCGATATTTATGTTCCAGGATGCCCCCCGCGGCCGGAGCAGCTGTTGTATGCAATCACTCTGTTGCAGGAAAAGATTCAGCAGGAGCGGGGAACAGTCCGTAAAACGCTGAATTTGTCATAGTGCACAGTAGGTAGTGCAGGTTACTGGAAGGGTTCTTTGGGCGCCATGGCCGGAGGTTTTTACTGTATGGGCTGGTAACCTATTGAAAATAGTGTCATCGAGGAGTATTTTTTTACCGGATGCATTAGCAACTGAAGTAAGCTGTAAGGAATCGAACAAAACAAAACGATCTCTGAATAAAAGGTTCGTAAAAAACGCAAGACTTTGAGTGGAGGAACTCGAATGGTTTATCGCCCGTTTCGTAGTACACGCCGGTTCGTACTGGCTGCATGTGCAGTCGGTCTCGGAGTTGCCAGTTTAAGCGCGCAGACTCCCAGCACAGCCGCCCCGGTGGGGCCTAACCCTTCCCGAGTGGATGTTTTTCTGGGTTACTCCTACTTTGGGGCTCATGGCCAGATTCAGCCCTCAGATATCAGCTACTCGTCGATCAATGTCGGCGCCATTGGCAGTGCAGCCTACTATTTCAATAAGTACGTTGGTGGAGAGATTATCTTCGCGGCTCATCCGAATGGCCAGAATGACGATCTCTTTACGGGTTCCGCTGGTCCGATCTTTCGCGCTCCGATGCAGAACTTTACGCTGTTTGCGCACGGTCTAGCAGGCGGCGGTCGCCTTGATGGTCCGAACTCCGCACAATGGCACCTATTACAACCCGTACCGATGGGGCCCGACTCTGACGGTTGGCGGTGGTATGGACTACGATCTGCCTTTCTTTAACAACAAATTCTCGCTTCGCTTGTTCCAAGCCGATTATCGTTATATTCACGCGAGCTATGGACCTCCGACGCCGCCCCCAACTGCTGGTGTGCTTGGCGGACGCGCGAACCTGAACGGTGTTGAGTTGAGCACCGGCCTTGTGATGCACTTCGGTCACATTATTCCTCCGCCGCCTGTAACCTACTCCTGCGTTGTTTCGCCTACGACTGTTTATCCTGGCGATCCTGTTACGGCAACCGGAACGGCGTTGAACCTCAACCCGAAGAAGACGGCGACGTATAGCTGGACAGCTGACGGTGGTGTAATCTCCGGCACATCCACAACTGCCAACATCGACACGAAGTCTGCGGCTCCTGGCACCTATACGGTGAAGGGACATGTCACCGAGGGCGCAAAGCCCGGCGAGACAGCGGATTGCTCGGCCACCTACACTGTGAAGCAGTTTGAGCCGCCAACGGTAAGCTGCTCGGCGAATCCGTCGACGGTTGCGCCTGGAGATTCGGCGACGATCACCGCAACCGGTGTCAGCCCGCAGAATCGTCCTCTGACCTATAGCTACAGTTCGACGGCAGGTTCGGTCAGCGGAAGCGCTTCGACCGCGACTCTGACGACGACCGGAGCAGCGCCAGGAACGATCACGGTAACTGCAAACGTGGTTGACGATAAGGGCCAGAGTGCATCCTGCACAACGACGGTTACTGTGAATGCACCGCCGCCGCCGCCAGCCCCGACAACGAGCGCGCTCTGCTCGATCAACTTTGATCGTGACAAGAAGCGGCCAGCACGTGTCGATAACGAAGCCAAGGCCTGCCTTGACGATATCGCTCTCAACCTGCAGCGCACTTCGGATGCGAAGCTGGCTGTGGTTGGCGATAAGGATAGCGCAGAGAAGAAGGGCGACCAGCTCGCTGCTGAGCGCGCTGTCAATGCCAAGGCCTACCTGGTAACGGAAAAGGGCATCGACGCTGGCCGTATCTCGGTCTACACCGGTTCGGATAACGGAAAGACTGTGACGACGACGTTGATTCCTGCCGGCGCCACGCTGAGCACCTCCGGTCTAACCCCTGTGGACGAAAGCGCAGTAACGGCTAAGCCACGGACGGCACCACCAGCGAAACATCACAAGAAGTAGTAACAAATAGTAGTAGTTCTGCACAAAAGGCTGACTGGGAGGAACCCCAGTCAGCTTTTGTGTTGAAGGCTGTATGTAAAATGTTCTACTCTTCAACACATAGATTGGATAACCTCCCTTGAATAGACATCTCCGGCTCTCTAGTAAGCTAGCTCTTCTTCTCGTTCTATCCTCCCTTCAGGCGTTTGCGGCTGTAAACTGGTTACCATTTGGACCGGATGGAGGCGATGCTCGAGCTTTCGCTGCCGATCCTCATAATCCCTCGCATCTCTACCTAGGTACGGCGACGGGTTGGATGTATGAGTCGCAAAATGGCGGCGGTGACTGGAAGCGTTTGACGTGGATTGGCAAGCGGGATGACCTGGTGCTGGATTCGATCGTGCTTAACAGCACCGATGCGAAGCGTATTTTGGTTGGGGCCTGGGTTTTGGGGAGTCCAGATGGCGGCATCTTTCTCAGCAAAGACGGCGGCTTAAGCTGGGAGAATGAGGCAGATATGCACGGACAGTCCATTCGCGCTCTTACCTCTGCGCCATCGAATCCTAATATTGTGGTGGCAGGAACCCTCAAGGGTGTCTACCGATCCACCGATGGTGGGGAACACTGGCAGCTGATCAGCCCTGAGGGAAGCCACGAACTGCATGAGGTCGAGTCGATTGCAATTGATCCGGTGGATCCTCAGATCATGTACGCGGGCACATGGCACCTGCCCTGGAAGACGGTCGATGGCGGTCAGCACTGGACCAACATGAAAGAGGGCATCATCGAAGACTCCGATGTGTTTTCAATCATCGTAGATCCGAAAGATTCGAAGACCGTTTATGCAAGCGCCTGCTCAGGAATCTACAAGAGCCAGACTGCAGGCGAGAAGTTCCAAAAAATTCAGGGGATTCCGTCAACAGCACGCAGGACCAGAGTTCTGATGCAGGATCCGAAGAATTTGAATATTGTCTTTGCCGGAACAACGGAAGGATTGTGGCGTACCGTCGATTC
Organism: uncultured Acidobacteriaceae bacterium; assembly: GCA_963708755.1. GTDB lineage: Bacteria > Acidobacteriota > Terriglobia > Terriglobales > Acidobacteriaceae > Edaphobacter. The sequence goes on along the minus strand of CAVPTN010000020.1, from coordinate 55,637 downwards.
AGGCGCGACCTGGCAGCGAACGACTGGTCCCGAGGTGATTATCAACGATGTCTTCGTTGATCCGACCAACACCAGTCGAGTAATGCTCGCGACAGACCGCGGAGGCGTCCTGGTGAGCAACGATGGTGGCAATTCGTTTACACAGTCGAACAATGGGTTCTCGGCGAGAGAGATCACGTCCTACGTGGCGGACGCCTCCAATCCGCAGAATGTCTACGTCGGAGTGGTAAACGATAAGGCGCTGGGTGGGGTATTCGCCAGCACGAATGGCGGATTGAACTGGACCCAGAAGAGTGCGGGATTAGAGGGCCACGATGTGGTCAGTCTTGGGCAGGGCACAGACGGTAGCCTGGTGGCAGGCACGCGACATGGGATTTATCGGTTGCAGGGAGACGTGTGGAGCCGCGTGAAGGACATCACGCTCAACCCGCCGCCGGCGCCAGCACCTCGACCAGGAAAGAAGGTTGCTGGACACACCACTGTTCCAACAACTGTCCACAAGCCTGTTGCAAAGCCGCTCACGGACTTTCAGGCGACGATCAATGGAATGGCCCGCGGAGGCGATACGCTCTATGCGGCAACTTCGAGTGGACTTTTCCGGAGCGTCACGTCAGGTCAGAGCTGGAAAGAGGTTCCGGGCTTCGAACCAAGGAGCTGGAACTTTGTGGCTGCGTCGAAGTCTACTGTGCTGGCGGCTAGTCTGAACTCCGCGTCGCTTTCTTCAGACGGCGGCGAACAATGGAGTCCGGTTAAGCTACCGGAGGCGATCGATCAGGTCTCGGCATTGGCTGTGGACGATGCAGGCGGGCTTTGGGTGGGAGGGCGGCAGGGTATATTTGTCTCTGACGACAAAGGAGCTACCTGGCAGACGATCAAGAACCTGTTTTTGCGGGACGTGAACAGTATTTTTTACGATGCTGCTTCACAGCGCGTACTTATTGCAGCCGGCAGCAAAAATACGATTGCCTTTGGGGTTCATCTGCCGGATCGAACGGTGCAGTATTGGAACACGGGCTGGAATCTGAGACTGGTGCGACCGATGGGAGATCATCTCGTTGGGGCGACCTGGTTTGACGGCATCGTGATACAGCCGCGCATGGTTGATTCTAAGGAAGTGGCGAGTCATTGACGTGTGTTCCGATTGCTAATGAGGAATAGAATTGTAGTATGAGTTCTTCATTAGCCACTCCGCGCCCTCGACACTCGTTTCAGACAGACGATGCTGCACTTTTGCCCATTGCGGCGAAGGTGCAGCAAGGGGAGAGGCTTAGCTTCGACGATGGGGTGACGCTCTATCGGAGCGGCGATATTCTCGCTGTTGGCTGGCTGGCAAACCTAGTGCGGGAACGGATGCATGGGGACATTGCGTATTTCAATGTCAATCGGCATATCAATCCAACGAACGTTTGCATGGCCTCCTGCCGTTTGTGCGCATTCGGACGCAAAAAGGGAGAAGCCGGTACTTATACGATGGCGCTTGAAGAGGCTTGGGAGACGGCTGCTTCTGGGTATTCGGAGGCCGTAACCGAGTTTCATATTGTTGGCGGACTGCATCCCGATCTGCCGTTCGAGTACTTCATGGATCTGGTTCGTGGGCTAAAGGTTCGGTTTCCGAAGGTTCACGTAAAGGCCTTCACCATGGTGGAGGTGGCTTTTCTGGCCAAGCGCGGGAAGATGACGATTCCCGAGACACTCGCGCACATGAAGGCAGCAGGGGTGGATTCGATGCCAGGCGGCGGTGCAGAGATCTTCGCGGATCGGGTGCGGCATATTATCTGCGACCACAAGATCGACGGCAGTGAGTGGCTCGATACCGCACGCATGGCGCATCAAATTGGGTTGCGATCGAACGCGACCATGCTGTACGGGCATGTGGAGAACGAAGAAGATCGCGTGGACCACTTGTTGAAGCTGCGTGCGGTGCAGGATGAGACGGGTGGGTTTCAGACATTTATTCCGCTATCGTTTCATCCGGATAATACCGCGCTGGCTCACATTCCTAAGACGACGGGAATGCTGGATCTGCGGCAGATCGCAGTTGGGCGGTTGATGTTGGATAACTTTGCGCACGTGAAGAGCTACTGGCAGATGGTTTCGCCCAAGCTGGCACAGATCTCGCTGCGGTTTGGCGCGGACGATATCGATGGGACGGTGATCGAGGAGAAGATTTACCACGATGCCGGGGCAACGACTCCGCAAGGCATGCGGCGGGCGGATTTGGTTCGCCTTATTACCGAAGCAGGGCGTGAGCCGTTTGAGCGCGACACCATGTACCGAGCTGTGACCCGTAGCGAAGACAGCTTCACTGTTGCCGTGTGATCTGCAACGATTCCTGTTTTGATACCAGTTCTGTTTAAGGAAAGCCACTTCGGGACGAAGCGGCTTTCCTTTTGCGCTTTATGTCGACACATTCTCGCTGGATTCTGCGCTGTCAGATCGGGATGTGCGTATTGAATCGATCTTGAGGTGCTTCTGACGACCTATGTTCGGAATCGGGAACCAACTCCAGCACTGTCTTTACCACTTATAGAACCCTCATGCTTCACTACGACATTTTTGCCTTATTGTTGGATGAGTGATCGGAAAACTCACTTGAAAAGCAAGTTTTTGCGCCAAAGACACAAGTTGTTGCTAGCAATTGCATGTTGAGAGTGGAAATGTTTTTCCTTATGGGCAAATCATGGGTAAACCTTTGACTTGGAATGCCCGAAGTTTTCCCCGCAATTTCAGTGGGACATTTGAAAACTCAGCAATTTCAGGGATTCTCTCGTCTTTCGCGAATGGCTCCCCACTTGCAACAGAGAGGGTGCAGCACATATTTCGGGGGAAGTTTATGAAACTCAACATTGCACTACTTGTTCCATTTTTCTGCCTTATCGCTGGTTCGGTTGTCGTTAAAGCGGACACGCTCACACTCAATAACGGTACGGTGAATCCCTCAGGCGGCAGCGCTGAGATTTACCCGTATTCCTTTCAACTCAACACATCTACTGGCGCATCGACGGTGAACCTGATGTGCCTTAACTACAACCGTGAGATTAGTGCGGGCGAGAGCTGGAGTGTCACAGAGGAGAGTATTCCAACGGGCAACACCTTGATGGATCAGTACTATCGCGCAGATGCAATTCTTTATTCCGAAATCCTTCACCCGCAAGCAGGTGTGAACCTCAGTGAGATTCAGTATGCGGAATGGAGCATCTTTGATTCATCTGACCTGAACGGTAGTTCGTTGTTTGACTCTACGGCTCGAACCTTGGCAAGTAATGCATTGGAGGCCGCCAATAACCAACAGTTGATCAGCTCTGGCTACTTCAATGAGTTCACCTTGTATATCCCGTCGAACGATACCTCTTCGGGACCGCAGGAGTTTATCGGAACTGCTGCGACTCCAGAGCCTTCGAGTCTGATGCTACTCGGATCAGGACTGATTGGAATGGCTGGAATGCTTCGCCGAAAGTTAGTAAGTGCACAGGTTGTGTAGTGAAGGTTGGTCTCGCAATTGCTCTTGTACCGTTGTTAGTTTTGTTGCTTCATGAAGGGCTGTCCCTTCAATTGCAATGAGTCGTAAAACTTCAGTTTCGTTTCGCATACTAACTCTTGGGGAAGGAGGCACTATGTATCTCTTATTCGGACCATCTATGGCGGCCCTTGTTGTCATTGCAGTAATTCAACTCCGCGATCACTTTGGAGCTCCCGCGAAATAACGGCTGGAGATAAGTCATCCCTCACGGAGGCCAGGCTTAGCCTGGCCTCTTTTTTCGTGTGAATTGAATAGAGAGTTGCTACTCAGTCCACGAAGTCTTTGATTGGGGCGCGCTACTAACTCGTGGGCCTGCGACCTACGCATCGATCTGCGAGGACGCGATCGGCTTAGCAGTTACGACGCCGGAAAGGATGAGGAGTAACACCGCGCCGGCGGCGGGAACAACGAGTCCAGCGCGAAGGTTGTTGAATTGAGTGGAACAGACGCCCGTGACCCAAGGTAGTACAGCTCCGCCGACCGAGGCACTGGCGAAGAGAGTGCCGAGTCGTTTGTGGTTGCCGGTGCGGGCGAGCATGAATGACACCAAAAGAGGAAAGACGGGAGCTAAGGTGAAACCGCCGAGAACTGTGAGGGCGAGGATTCCCCCCGCAGATATGTGCACTAAAACGCAGAGCAGCGTCTCGATGACAATAAGCAGAACGAGACAGAGTCGATATAGAGCCGGCTCTCCAAGGAGAAACATGAGAGCGGCCACGAGGAGACGACCGATTAGTTCCGCAACCCAGAAATAGATGGCAATGGACGACGCCTGCAGCGATGAGTGGGTCCTGACGGCGTAGGTAGGGAGCCATCCTCCAAGCGAGTTTTCAACGCCGACGTAAAGAAACATTGCTGAAGCGAAGGCCAGCAGAGGCAATATAGGCAGAGGCATCCGCTGCTTGGGTTGCCGATTTGAACTGGATTGCGAGCTCGTTTCCTCCTTGTCACTTGGCATCTTTGAAGTTTGCATGGCGGTTGAGAAGAGGGAAGCAATGACAAAGAGGATCGCGAGAACAAAGAAGAAGCGGCGTATATCGCCCGCTCCCGCAATACGGAGCAGCAGGGGACACGCAATTGCACCAAGGCCCCAAGCGACATTCAGTATGGCTAGAAGACGTGCTCGCGCAGAGGGTATGGTCGTCCCTGCGATGATGTTGCCAGCGGTAAGACCTGTGCCGAGACCGACTCCGATACAGAAGAGGGCAACATGGGCGTTGCCAAAGCTGAGCGACGATAAGGTTGCACAGGCTAACGCGGAGAGCGCCGAGCCGTAGAGGAGGCTACCTCGAAGATTGCGTGCGGCGATCCAGGCTCCGCAGAGCTGACCCAAAAAGTCGGCTGTAAAGAGTGTTCCCGCCTGAGAGTCCTGGATCTTCCAGTGCTGAATGAGCGCTGGAAGCAGTGGTCCCAGCATTACGGTTGCAATGCCAGCCACAAAAAAGTAAAAGAAGACGGGCCCGAGCAGACGAAGTGTCGCAATGCGGCCTTCGCTGGGGCTCACTACTTCTGGATGAAGTTGTTGCAAGGTACTCCTGTCAGGGGTTGTCTTACTTTGGCCGTGAGTGAGGAGAATTGTGTATGCTCGCCGTCGATTCTCTCACCACCAACTCCGGCTCGAACCAGACCTCGTGTGGGTATGGTTCATCAGGGCACTGGATACGCTTAATGAGCAGTTGCGCGGCGGTCCATCCCATCTTGTGAAGAGGCTGGCGCACTGTGGTAAGGCGGGGGTTGAAGTATTCCGCCACGATGATATCGTCGAAGCCGATGACCGATATGTCGCGAGGGCAGTTGAGGCCGGCATCTTCAATGGCGCGAATAGCTCCGATCGCCGCAGTGTCGTTGAAGCAGAACATCGCTGTGAAATCAGTCGTGCGGGAGAGCAGTTCGCGCATGGGTGGATAGCCGAGCTCTGGTGACCATAAGTTCTTTTCAAGATAGATGCAGAGTTCAGGTTGTATGGCGATGCCGAGGTCTTTCGCTATGCGAACAATGGCTTCCCATCGGGACTCGGAGTCAAGAGAGTAGCGCTGGCCTTTCATGAATGCAATTTTTCGGTGGCCGAGGTCATATAGGTGGCGGAGAGCCTTTGTGGCCGCGAAGGTGTGATCGAGCATCATGTTCGAGACCCCGGCAGCTTTGCTATGGGATGAGACGCCGACAACTGGGAGGGGGACGTTGAGAGACAGCTCAGTATTGACCAGGAGAAAGCCGTCGACGCGTCGGCTCATGAGGAGTTCCTGGTATTCGTCTCGGAGGTCGTTGCGGCCGAGATGGCTGACGGTGAAGTAGAGAAAGCCCTCTTGAAGAAGATATTCTTCTACGCCCAGCATGACGCCGGTGAAGTAGCCCTCGCTGAGTTCTGGAACGATAATCCCAATGGTGTTGGTAATGCGGGTGCGCAGCATGCGGGCGTGCAGATTGGGCCGATACTCAAACTTTTTAGCGGCGGCATGTACACGTTCCCTGGTGGCTGGTGAGATCGACTTTGCGACGGGCGAGTCGTTCAGAACAATGGAAATTGTCGCGGGAGACAGGTCAAGGTACTCGGCAAGGGTCTTGAGCGTCACGGGTTTAGTAGCGTCAGGCGCGTTTTTTTTATGACCTGTCATCATACTCCGGCGGATCTATCTTCTTGGTATGGCAACATTTGTACACCTTTTTATTCGAACTGGGCGAGTTGATGGATGCCGAATAGTCAACTCTGAGAATATCGGTAGAAATTACGAGAAAAAGACAAGTTCAATATTTGTTTGTGACACGATTGAACGTACATTTCACTAAATTTCCTATATCGCCTTTCCGACCAAGTGTTGTCGGTGAAGGTTAAGGCAAACAGCAATGATGTAGTTGATGTATCTTCTCTTTCCCTCGTTCCCGGCGAGGGTCGATAAAACTTGTGTCCCCGCTTTCGGAAACGTCTAAGAAATCATCATTTGATGGCCTGACGTTATTGCTTAAGCGTTTACACCTCAAGATTGATAAGAAAAAAATGCTCTTGTAATGACATAGCTCGTTTGACTTTCGTTTGAAGTCATGAAACTTTAGATATCACATAACAGATTCTACTCGTGGGACTGGTCGCGACCCCATTGGACGGCAAGATAGAGGGCATACAAGACCAGACCACCGGCGTTACTTTGGGCCGTCGGGTGTGTTTTGCACACTGCAAAAACGATCGGGATCCTTATTTCATTAGCCGCAGCTCACCGAACAAAACTCGGACGGGCAGCGTTTTTCCGCAGGAGGCTTGAAGTGATGAATTCATGGAAGTTCCCGAATGGTTTGTTAGCTTTTGTTGCTTTGCTTTTAGTGAGCGTTGGTGTGGGTTTCGCGCAATCCACAGCCACCTTATCCGGAACCGTCACTGACCCTAGTGGCGCAGTTTTACCTGGGGCGCATGTAAAAGTGCATTCGTTAGCCACAGGGCTTGACCGAGACGTCGTGACAGACTCAGCCGGAATCTACGGGGTTCCCTCGCTCCAGCCGGGGGTGTACGACATCGAGGTCTCGGCGCCGGGCTTTAGCCTCTACAAACTGCAGAAGGTAAATTTGGACGTCGACCAGAAGGCATCGGTCAATGCCCAACTCTCTGTCACCTCTGCGGGTGAAGTTGTCCAGGTGGATAGCGGTGCGGTGCAGATTGAGACTCAGACGATGACAGTGGGACAGGTCATCGACAAGACGACCGTTCAAGAGATCCCATTGAATGGCCGTCACTTTCTCGATCTGACAGTACTGACTCCAGGCGGTGTGGTCGCTCCTACTGCTGGAAGTTTGACTGGCGCCAGCCGCGGACTGGGCGCCAACTCCTTCATCACTGCCGGCAATCGCGAAGATTCGGTGAACTTCCAGATCAACGGCGTAAACCTGAACGATATGGCTCAGAATCAGATCACCTTCCAGCCTTCGATCAACACCACCTCAGAGTTCAAGATCGACAACTCAACCTTTAGTGCGGAGTATGGGCGTAGCTCAGGGTCGGTTGTGAACATCAGCACACGTTCCGGCTCAAATTCCTTTCATGGGGAAGCGTTTGATTTTTTCCGTAACGAAGCTTTGGATGCGCGCAACTACTTCAATCGTCCAACTGGAACCTCCACCGGCGATAAGGCTCCGCTGAAGAGAAATAACTTCGGAGCTGCTATTGGCGGGCCGATCTGGAAGAACCACACCTTCTTCTTTGCCAGCTATGAAGGACTGCGGCAGCAACAAGGGATACTTCAGAACGGTACGGTCTTCTCGCCTGCGCAGCGTGCTGCGATTGTTGCTGGCGGCGCACCGGCTGCGAACTCCCTTCTGACTTTGGTCCCAGTGGGAAATAATGGAAATCAGTATGTCGCATTCACTCCGGGACCGGTCAATATCGATCAGGGCACGATCGATGTCCTTCATCAGATAAGCGACAAAGATCAGTTGCATGGCTTTTACGCGTATCAGCAGGACATCCGCACTGAGCCGAATCTGCAGGGCAATACCATTCCCGGATTTGGCGATCACCGCTCCGGAAAGCGTCAGATCCTCACGCTGAACGAAACTCATGTCTTCAATCCGAACTTTGTCAACGAGGCGCGTCTCGGCTTCAACCGGATCGTTATCTCCTTTACTCCAGCGACTGAACTCAACCCTGTGGACTTTCATATCGGCGATGGCATCATGACGGCGATCGGAATTCCACAGATCACTGTCAACGACGTCGGCAATCTGAACTTCGGCGGACCCTCCGGCTTCCCTCAGGGCAGATCCGATACATTTGGTGTGTTCTCCGACGCCGCGACTTATCTGAAGGGAAAACACAGTATCAAGTTTGGCGGCGAGTTCCGCCGCTTCCTCGAAGCAAGCTTCAGCCAGGATACCGGCACAATCACCTACGACACGACAGCTCATTTTGCGCAGGACCTGGCTACAGGCTTTAGCATCACTCCGACTACGATCGACAGTCGTGTGTATGTCAATGCCGCCGGCCTCTTTGTGCAAGATAACTACAAATTGACTCCGTCTCTGACACTTGAATACGGGCTTCGTTTCGAGTGGAATGGAACTCCTACCGAGGGTGAGAACCGTTTCGTTATCTTCAACCCGAATACAGCCTCGCTGATTCGGACTGGGACCAACGGTTTAGGAAGCGTCTACCCGCAGAACTACAACTATGAACCTCGTCTTGGTTTTGCCTGGGACGTCTTCAAAACGGGAAAGACGGTTGTTCGGGGAGGCTATGCTTATCTTGCTGATCAGCCTGTAGCAAACGCAGTCACGGGTTTGGCGTCGAACCCACCCTTTAGCACGAAGGTGAACTACGCCAACACTGCAAAGCCGATTCCTGTGGGCTCACTTTTCACTTCGGCGGCGGCGGCGGGTATTTCGATCAATAACATCAACTCTAACTTCAAAAATGCTTATACCCAGACATACAACTTCAACATTCAGCAAGAGGCGGCGTGGGGGATTGTGACGTCGATGGGCTATTACGGCTCGGTTGGAAGGCATCTAAGGGCTGCGACCAACGAAAACCAGCCGAACGCCGCTGGTGTTCGCCCGTTCCCAGTTTTGTCTGCCACCAGCCCAATCGATCCAGGTGTGGCTTCGAACTCCAATATCACTGAGATCAACGACGTAGGTTACTCGAGCTACAACGCACTGTGGCTGGTCGCAACGAAGAACGTCGCTCATGGTCTGCAGTTCAACATGAACTACACATGGTCCAAGTCCCTCGATACGAATTCGCTTGGATCGCAGGGCGCACTCTCAGGCACCGGTGGTGGTTTCCAGGACAGCACCAATCCCGCCGGCAACTATGGTTTGTCTGACTTTGATACGAGGAACCACTACGCCGGTAATGCGATCTACAACCTTCCGTTCAAGGGGAACCGGTTTGTTGAAGGTTATAGCTTGTCGACGATCGTGCAGTACCAGACTGGAAATCCTGTAAACATTACTTACAACACCTCAACGTTCACGGGAGTTGCAGGGGTAATCCGGCCAAATCTGGTTGGTCCGATCGCGACCAAAAAGGTTCAAACCGGTCTTGCTAACGTGAGCTTCATCCAATCTACTGTGTGTCCCGCTTCCGGGATTACACCCACCTGCAGCTTCCAAAATCCAATCACTGGCCTGGGCAACATACAGCGTAATGCCGTCACTGGCCCTGGCTTCGCGGATGTCGATTTGTCTGCCGAGAAAAATACAAAGCTGACGGAGCGAGTGACCTTCAAGCTTCGTGTGGATGCATTCGATATTTTGAATCATCCGAACTTTGGCCAGCCGACGGGCAACACTGCATCCTCGACGTTTGGCCAGATCTCCTCAACCCGCTTCGCGACAAGCGATGGCGGATCGTCACGGCAGCTTCAACTTAGCGGCAAGTTCGTGTTCTAAGAAGAAGCGTGCAAAATGCGCCTTGCTGAGTAGCTTTCAGCGAGGCGCATTTTTTTTGCTTACCCAATCGAGGTTATTCTATGCACGGTGATCGATGAGTGGTGAGATTGTTTTGCGCGACTATAGGCCGACTGATCTCGATGTGATGTTTCAATTGGACCAGGAGTGCTTTTCGGCGGAGTTTCGTTTCGATCGCGAATCAATGCAGACATTCGCAGAGGAGCACGGTGCTGTCGTTCGTGTCGCGGAGATAGGCGGAGCCGAGATCGTTGGATTTGTGATTGTTCATGTGGAGTACGCCGAGAAGGAGTGGCACGGATATATCGTGACGTTGGATGTCGCAAAGGAGCATCGTCGGCGCGGCATCGCACGAAGGCTGATGGAACAGGCGGAGCTGCGCCTGTCGACGATGGGCGCGCGGTTGATGGATCTACATGTATTTACGGGTAATGACAGTGCGATCCATTTTTATGAGGGAATGGGATACAAACGAATCGCGACAAGGCGCCGGTTCTACGGCAAAGCAGGACTCGACGCCTTTGTGTATCGGAAAGAACTAGATTTGCTGTAACGGTATGCGTTACCTTTTGCCGAAGACATCTCCCATCCGACGAATCTGAGCACCGACGCCGCGAAGCTTCTCCTCGAAGTGCTCGTAGCCGCGATCGAGATGATAGACGCGGTCAAGAATGGTTTCGCCATCTGCAACGAGCGCTGCGAGGACGAGGGACGCTGAAGCGCGTAGATCAGAGCACATGACTGCAGCGGACTGCAGCGGCGTTTTGCCTCGGATTGTTGCGGTGCGCCCAGAGATGGTAATGTTTGCGCCCATCCGGATGAGCTCCTGAACATGCATGAAGCGATTCTCGAAGATGTTCTCGGTCACGGAGCTGGTGCCTTCTGCCTGAGTGGCCAGAGCCATATATTGAGCCTGCATGTCGGTGGGGAAGCCGGGGTACTCTTCCGTGGTCATATCAGACGCTTTGAGCTCGCCGCCTGAGCGGACGCGGACATGATCGGCACCGACATCGATCTTGACACCACATTGCTCGAGCTTTGAGATCAGAGCGCCGAGGTGTTTTGGTTCGCAGCAGTCGACGTTGAGATCGCCACCGGTGATGGCTCCTGCGACGAGAAAAGTCCCTGCTTCGATGCGGTCTGGGTTAATGCGGTGACGTGCGCCGTGAAGTTTGGAGACTCCCTGAACGCGAATAGTGCCGGTCCCGGCTCCTTCGATTTTGGCACCCATAGCGACGAGCAATGCGGCCAGGTCGGTGACCTCGGGCTCGCGAGCACAGTTCTCGAAGACTGACTCGCCTTCGGCCAAGGTGGCGGCCATCAGTAAGTCTTCAGTTCCTGTGACTGTGATCTTGTCGAAGACAATGTGAGCGCCCTTGAGGCGATCAGCGCGGGCTTCAAGGTAGCCGTGATCCTGGGTGATGGTGGCACCCATTGCTTCAAGGCCACTTATGTGGAGGTCGATGGGGCGGCCACCGATAGCGCAGCCGCCAGGCATAGCAACGCGTGCTATGCCGGTGCGAGCGATGAGGGGCCCGAGAACGAGTGAGCTGGCCCGCATGGTCTTGACAATCTCGTACTTAGCTACGGGATCGGAGAGGATGGCGCACTTGATGTGGGTGCGATGCTGGGCGCGACCGTAGCCGAGCTCAACCTCGGCGCCCATGCTGGTCAGGAGCTTTCGCTCCGTCTCGATGTCCTGTACTTGAGGGATATTCTCAAGGATGACCTCGTCTTCGGTCAGAATGGCGGCGGCCATGCACGGAAGGGCGGAGTTTTTAGCTCCGGAGACTTTTATGGTGCCGAGAAGAGGGTTGCCGCCGCGTACTACAAACTTGTCCATCTTGGCAGTTTACGAAGATTTGGAGTGGAAATGAGTATCGGTGCTGGTTCCGGTTGTTGATCTGGCCATGAATCGTGTCTATTCACTCATTGTGAGGAAGTAAACACCGTTTATCAATTATTTGGACAGCTAAGGACGTACGGGTCTATGAACGAGGAATTTGATGAAATTCATCGTCGCAGGGTCTGTTCTGGATTGAAGGGCACGCCGCAATGTTCGGCGAACGTAATACATAGGGATAGTTTGGAGCTGTGAGGGTCCTGTTCACGAATAACCGGCTGTTAGTTCGAGCCAGTAAAACACAGGTCGAATCTTCGATTTCTATGAGAGCTTGCCTCCTCCGGTAATTCCGTTTTGATTACTGCCGACGCTATGCCGAAATTTTCGGTTACTATTGCCAAAAAAATTGGGTTACCTTGTTTTTCTGTCAACCTAAATAGTTCCTTTTCGCGTACACCTTGCATATCGCGGACGCACGTCGATCCTGCAAAGGAGAATTATGCGACTGAAAACCTTTGTTTTTTGTATGTTTGTCTGTTTAGCGAATATGGCCTTATTGGCTGCTAGTCCGGCAACTCCCTCCACTGATTTCACACTTTCCAACGCAACCCATATCCCTGGTGCTACGCTGCAGCCAGGTTCTTACTCGATTCACATCGTGAACCACTTGTCAGATCGCATCATTCTGAAAGTCGATGCGATAAACGGTACTCAACACTCAACCTTTATCGGTGTTCCAAATAGCAAGATTGAAAAGCCAGCGGGCAGTGGACCTGTGAAGTGGGCTAACTCGTCGGATGGCACTCCATACATCAAGGGTTGGTACTTTAACGGAAGTCCATCGGTCGTAGAGTTCGTTTATCCGAAGGATGACGCAGTTGCAATTGCTAAGTCGAATCCCGCCAAGGTGCCGGCCGTTGATCCTGCATCCGAAGGGAAAGTCTCCGATAGCACGCTGTCGCAGGACGATATGCAGTTACTGACACTGTGGGTCCTGTCGCTCGAACAGGTCGGACCAGGAAATGCACCGTCCATCAAAGCTGCGCGCTACGAGACGGCCAGCCTCAGCCAGAAACCGCCGATCAAGGCGTTGCCTCATACGGCAAGTTGGTTGCCGTGGGTATGGATGATCGGACTTTGCTCACTGATTGCAGCGGCTGCGTTGCGCATCATCGCATCGAAGAACCGTACATCCCCTGCAAGCGAAAGACAGCCGCTGCAGGAGTAGGAATGCAAGTACTGACACACGCTGAACGTCTGCTTTGGGCGGCCGGGGCTCTCAGCCTCGGCTATTGCCTTGTAGTGGGCATTCAGGTGAGGGGATCGCAGAATATCGCTGCAGGCATTGGAAAACCTCAGCGAGGTGGTGACGCCGTTACTCAGAACGACGTGTCCATGGCAGATAGTGTGATCGGAAGGATAGAGATCCCTGCGCTCGAGTTGTCGGCGCCGATTACAGCGGACTACGACGTGAACAGTCTTCGACTAGGCGTTGGCCATATCCCCGGAACGGCTGTGCCTGGTGGTCTCGGGACGGTTGGATTGGCAGGACATCGTGATTCGTTTTTCAGACCTTTGCGCAGGGTAACTCCGAAGATGGAGATACGACTTATCGATAAAACCGGAACCTATCATTATGTTGTTGACTCGACCGAAATCGTGAGTCCTGACAAGGTTGAGGTGCTGGATATCGCTGCACGGCCAGAGCTTACGCTCATCACCTGTTTTCCTTTCGACTACGTGGGTGCCGCACCGAGACGTTTTATCGTGCATGCTCACCTGTTGTCAGCTTCCCCAGACGGGGTTTCTGTCATCCATTAAGGATGAGGTGTTATGAGATTTGAGATTTTGGAGACCGTGCCTACGCCAGATCGCGAGATGGTGTTGCGCGCCCTGGAGATGTGTTCACGAGAAATCTCCAGCAATGTTGTGCGCTACGGCGATCGGATTACTCTACAAGGCTTGGGACCGTCGCCACGAGCAATGAACGTGCGTGACACGACCGTGTTTCATGTGAATGCGGACAACGACAAGACCATCATCAGTGGAGAGGTGAGCTTTCAAGCGTCGGCCTTACTTGGAGACCAATCGCAAGGTGATGTCGTACGTTCAAAGCTTGAAGAGCTGTTCAACCAGATGAAGGCGCAGATCACCATTGATGAGCAGCACAGTGTGAGTCCTGCTTCGTCGGTGCGAGAAGAACCGATTGAAGCAGATTCGGTGGGTTCAAGCGACGTTTTGGAGGAGCGTACCTTTGTTAGTTCTGTTCAGAATCAAGAGCCGGAGTCGGGATGAGCGAGTCTACGGGCATGACAACTTGGAATTGGCTTCTGATTCGACACAAGATGTGGAATCGGAACGCTCTATTCCAGCTGAACAAAACGCCAGAGTAGAGCCGAGTGTTGAAGTAGAGCGAAATGCGTGGCTGGACGAATTGTTTAGCCAACTAAAGGCACAGGGTGACCTCGAAGAGGGGTTGGCTATTAACGGTGCTTCCATAGCGCCTATCGACTCGCAGATGCCGTCAATAACTGATGTGACGGACTCAGTGGTTGAAGATATTTCGGAAAAGACGTCCGCAAAAAATATTTTTTCGGATGAGGCGTCGGAGATCGTAATCGCACCTTCGAAGCTAGTATCGGCGGAGTCCGACTCGGCTGGTCTGGAAGCCAAACCTGACGAGACCGCTTCGACCGAGCAAAATGTTAGGGTGCTGCAACAAAATATCGAACTCAGAAGACATGCCGAGCAGGAACAAAGTTTCGACCTGAAAGAAAATCCGTGGCTGGAAGAGCTCTATAACCAGATGAACGCGCAAATTGACGTCGAAGATGAACGCATAGCAAAGGGTGTTATCTCCGAGAGGTTGATTGATAGTGCTTCGCCGACCACATCTTTGCCAACCACAACTGATACGGCGACCTCTGATGTGTACGAGAACATTCCGCCTGAAGAAGCTGACCTCAATATTTGCGCCAGAGACGGGGTCTAAGGCCACAAGCGAAATTGCAGACCCGAAGTTGGAAGATGAACCTTCGGTTGCTGAATCAAAACCAGCCGCAGAATCGGAACAAAAAACCAAAGTAGAGCGCACCGTTGAACTCGAACAAGTTGCCAAGACCAAACAGAGCGCTGATCAAGATCAAAGTCCATCGCCTGAATCAACTGCTGAGCTAGAGCAAGATGCTCTTTCGCACCCGACTGCTAAACCGAAAGAAAGTGTTGAGGCTATCGCAGTTCCTGGAGTGAAAGGGAGTACAGACTTAGGCCAAAGTGTCTGGCTGCAACAGGTAATCGAGTTGGACCGGCACGCCCCGAGACCGCTGGAGGAGCGGCCACTTCTCTTTGCACGAACCGAAGAGGCTCCTCCAAGGAAGCGGCTTGGTAAGTGGCTGACCGGAGTGGCCGTCCTACTATTGGCGGCCGCAGGTGTCTACACTTTCTATCGCCCTGGTTCGAATCCCGAAGTGCCCTCAGTTCAGACGGCCGAGCAGCCTGCTGCTATCACGGCAAATTCGTTGCCTGCAGCCGCGCCGAGTCATGGGGTAGACGCGAAGCCCCTGCTGCCTCTCGCGCGGCCTCAAATCGTCGACCCGACCATTGAAGTGGCAGACATCCGAGTGTGGTTGGGAAATTGGGCGACTGCCATGCGTACGCGCGATGCAAGCGCGCAGGCTGCCTTCTATGCTGACACCGTGGATGAATATGTTGGCAAATACGATGTAAGCAAAGACGCAGTGTTGAAGGATAGGGAGGCCACCATTCACATGAGGAAGGGACTGTGGACGGTCAAGATGGAGAAGGTCGTGATCGAGAGACAGACAAAATCCGAAGCAGAGGTTCGGCTGGTAAAGCACTTCATCGATGAGACGGCGCCCTCGGAGATTGTAGAGTCATTTGTCCCAACTCGGCTCAAGCTCAAACGCGTTTCTGGAGGAGGCTGGAGGATAACTTCGGAGCAGGATCTGCCGTCGTCATCTGCACCACAGTCCAGATAAAGTGAAATGGCCTAGACCGTTTCCTTAGTCTAGGCCGTTCCATAAAGTTGGGCACTGCTATTCGACGAACTAGAGCTCCAGGCGCGAGTCGTCGATGGCAAGGCGAACGTTGCCGTCTGATTTAGTAAGGCGACGTACCGCTTCCATCTTGTCGACGTTGGCTTTGAGCATGACCACTGCAATCGGAATTGATTTACCTGCGGATTTGATGGTGCGAATCGCGGTGTCGCGGTCGATGTCGCAGACCTTCATCAGAACGCGGATGCCGCGCTCGACGAGCTTCGCATTCTTCATGTGCACGTTGACCATGAGATTGTCGTAAACATAGCCGAGACGAGTCATGGCTCCCGTGGTAATCATGTTGAGGACCATCTTCTGGGCGGACGCGGATTTCATACGTGTTGAGCCGGAGATGACCTCGGGGCCGACCTCTGTGATCACGGTGGTGTCAGCAACATCGGCTAAGGGAGTATGCAGATTGCAGGTGATGGCTGCAGTCTTTGCTCCGCGTGCGCGGGCATACTCAACCGCCCCAACGACGTACGGCGTGCGGCCACTGGCCGATACCCCGATGACGATGTCCTTGCGCGTTGGGCGTCGGCGGGCGATATCTCGCTGGCCGATCTCAGGGGAGTCTTCATTGACGTCCGAGGCGGAGGCGAGGGCCTTGGGTCCGCCAGCCATTATGTACTGGACTTGCGAGGGAGCCGTGGAGTAGGTTGGTGGGCACTCCGAGGCGTCGAGGGAGGCGATTCGGCCACTGGAGCCTGCACCAACGTAGATGAGCCGGCCACCATCGCGGAGGGAACGAGCAACGGTATCGATGACGACGGCGATCTCTGGCAGCGCTTTTTTAACAGCTGCCGCGACCTTTGCGTCCTCGTGGTTGATGATTCGGGCTATCTCGAGGGCGGACTTAGTGTCGAGTCCCTCTGAGGCGGCGTTGGCGGTCTCCGTGGTGAGATCGTTGAAGTCTGCTGCGCCACGGTTGACGTTCTTGGGTGTCGGGGCCTGCTCGAGCATGGTAAGGGTTGCCATAAGTGTCCTACTGTTCTGCTGGGGCAATTCTAGTCTTAACCTTCTCGAATCCGTCAAGAAAGGTTTGCCCCAGACCGGTTATCATAAAGGGTCGGAGGTATACCGAAATCGAAGATGGGGATGGCGCACTAACGGAACCTGTGGTACGCAGATGAGGTTCGAATCGCAGGGGATGGATCTCATAGATTTTGCGAAGCAAACTGCAGCCTCTGCTCGTGATACGTAAGATGCAGCCCTTGGAAATAGGTTTGCTCGGTGACCGGCCTGGATGCAACAACGAAACGCAGTAGGCTTTTTGGGGAGTGGGACGTCTAAATGATAGAGGAGTCGGAAGATCGAGTGCAGATCGACGCACAATTAGAACCTAACGGTGGACCGGTAAGTGAGCCACCGCGGCGCGATCGGGGTGCGATGCATTCCTGGATGCGTGATCTGGTGATCTCGGTCGTCGTGTCGGCGTTCATTATCATTTTTCTGTACCAACCGGTGCGGGTGGAAGGAACCAGCATGCTGCCAGTGCTGGAGGATCAGGATCGACTCTTCATCAACAAGATGGCCTATCGCATGGGAGAGATTCATCGCGGCGATGTGGTGGTGTTTCAGTATCCGCGTGACCATGAAAAGAGCTATATCAAACGCGTGATCGCTCTGCCGGGCGACGACCTCCGGATCGACCATGGGCAGGTCTACGTGAACGGGAAGCCGACCGCGGAGCCATATGTTCCGAAACGGTTTGCCGATGATCGTTCTCAGCCGGAGATGTTAGTCCCTGCGCATGAGTACTTTGTGATGGGCGATCACCGATCGATTTCGAGCGACAGCCGTGACTTTGGGCCCGTTGAACGAGAACTGATCTACGGCAAGGCGGCATTCGTGTACTGGCCGGTGGACCAGGCTGGTGTCGTGCGGTAGTTCGCCCGACAATTAGCCGCTATGCGGTAGCGTTGTGAATAATTTCGCCGAATGACTTGGGTTGGAGACTGGCACCCCCGACGAGCGCACCGTCGATCTCGGGTTGAGCCATGATGCTGGCCACGTTATCGGCTTTGACGGAGCCACCATAGAGGATGCGCATGCCGCTGGCGCATGGCAGGCCAAGGTGTGTTGCCACCTCGCGGCGAATGATGGCGTGGGCTTCATTTGCCTGTTCGGGTGTCGCCACGCTGCCGGTGCCGATGGCCCAGACAGGTTCGTAGGCGATTACCAAACGGCCACACGAGGCCCCCTTGATCCCATTGAGCGCGCAGGCGATCTGCCAGCGGAGAACGGCTTCTGTGAGGCCGGACTGGCGCTTTTCAAGGGTTTCGCCGACACAGACAATTGGGATCAGATCGTGGTCCAACGCCGCCTTGAGCTTGAGGTTGACCATATCGTCGGTCTCATGGGCGTAGATGCGGCGCTCGGAGTGTCCAAGCAGGACACGGGTGCAGTCGATACTTTCGAGCATGGTGGGCGACGTCTGGCCGGTGTAGGGGCCTTCGTTCAACCAGTGCATCGTCTGGGCTCCCGCGGTGACGCAGGTGCCTTTGGTCGCCTCGATAACGTACCCGAGCGAGGACATGGTCGGGAAGATTGCGATCTCGCTGGCTGTGTGGTCTTTGACCAGGGGAAGGAACTCGCTGAGGAATGCGAGGGATTCTTTGGGGGTCTTGTACATCTTCCAGTTGGCTGCGATTAATGGCTTGCGCATGTGCGGATCAGTATTCCATTTTCAAGTCGTTGAGGGAAGGGAAGAAAGAAAAAATGGTTTCCGTCGATCGAAACAAAACATGATCCTTGGTCGTGCAACCTGTTTTAACTTTCCCCAACTCTGCGGGTCAATTCGATGTCTGTATCTGTGTTAAACCAGAGAGTGGTTTCCTTGCCGTCCTCTCCCACGACCGTCATCTTGTCAAATGAGTACGTTCCGTTCTTGACCAAAGCCTGGGACTTCGGTCTCAGTCCTAAAATGCGGATGACGAAATATTCTTCCGAGGTACTTACCGTAAACCAAGCCGTGTCAGCAGTCTTGCCATCTCCGGAACTCATTATGGATTGCACGATTTGATCGACGATTAGCTTTTCCTTCGCCGCCTCCTCTTGTTTTTCAAGATGCTTCAACGCTACCATCGCAAGAAAGTGGCCATCCCCGTTCGCGATGTTGTGCTGAATGATCTCCTGGCCTTTGCGGAGCGCTCCCTCGTAGTCACCCGCATTGAATGCGGCTACGCCAGCTGTGTTCGCTAGATGCCAATCGAATGTGCCATCGACATCTGCAACGACTGCATCCAGCCGCATCTCTCGCCAATCGATATTGACGTCCCCACCCTGTACTTTAGCTTTCAGGGCATCATATTTCGCTTGAGCAACCTTGGCGCTGTCGAGACCAAATGCGGTAGCGACGAATAGACAGCCAAGCATGCAGAAAGTTAGGCACGACAATTTGTGGTGGCGAAGTCTCATTGGTGTAAGTTTTCGGCCTTACTTAAGGCTCTGGTTCTCCGTCAGCGCGGCGACGCCGGGGAGGGTCTTGCCTTCGAGGAACTCGAGGCTGGCACCGCCGCCGGTGGAGATGTGGGTGATGCGATTTGCGAAGCCGGACTGCTGGATCGCTGCGACCGAGTCACCACCTCCAACGATGGTCGTCGCATCATGATTGCGGGCGACTGCACCGGCGATCTCGTTGGTGCCGCGAGCGAAGGCCGCCATCTCGAAGACGCCCATCGGACCGTTCCAGATGATGGTGCGGGCCTCGGTGATCTCGTCCTCGAAGAGCGCGATGGATTTGGGGCCGATATCGAGTGCCATGAGATCGGCAGGGAAGGCGCCGTTTCCAGAGAAGACCTGAGTCTTTGCGTCGGGGGCGAACTTGTCGGCGAGGACGTGGTCGACGGGCAGAAGGAAACGAACTCCCATAGTCTTTGCTTTTTCGAGAGCAGCCTTGGCAACGTCAATCTTGTCGGCTTCAACGAGCGATTTCCCGGTGCTCTGACCCTGCGCGTTGAGGAACGTGTAGGCCATACCGCCGCCGATGATGATGGCGTCGGCCTTTTCGAGCAGATTGTCGATTACCTGGATCTTGTCGGAGACCTTGGCTCCGCCGATGATGGCGACGAAAGGCTTATCGGGTTCCGTAAGCGCCTTGCCGAGGTAGTTTAGCTCTTTTTCCATCAGCAGCCCGGCTGCGGATTGTTTCACGAAGTGGGTGATGCCTTCGGTAGAGGCGTGTGCGCGGTGAGCGCTGCCAAATGCGTCATTGACATAGATATCGCATAGCGAGGCGAGCTTTTTGCTGAAGGCCGGATCGTTGGCTTCTTCCTCTGGATGGAAGCGAAGGTTTTCGAGCAGGAGCGGTTGACCGGACTCGAGGTTGGCCGCCATCTCGCTTGCGATCTCGCCGACGCAGTCTGGAGAGAAAGCCACATTCTCGTCATCGCCGAGGATGTGGTCGAGGAGTGTGCGCAGATGATCGACGAGCGGGCGGAGGCTCATACCCGCGACGGGCTTGCCCTTGGGCCGGCCAAGGTGCGAACAGAGGATGACCTTGGCTTTGTGGCGCAAGGCGTACTCGATGGTAGGGAGCGTCTCGCGGATGCGAGTGTCGTCGGTGATGATGCCGTCCTTGAGAGGGACATTGAAGTCGACGCGAATGAGGACGCGCTTGTCGGTCAGGTCGAGGTCGCGGATGGATAGTTTGGACATGTCAGTTAGAGAATACCCGAGGAGGTGGCCCAAAGCGGCGATTGACTAAAGATATGGGCAGGCCCACCAGCAAGACCATCGCGGCAATGCTGTTGAGGAGAACCGGGCCACTTGCGTGGTTTTTGGGGAATACGTTCGTGTGTGGAAGCACCAGATAGTACATCACGACGTAGATAAAGGCTCCGTAGATCAGCCCGGAGAGGACGGCATGCCGTGTAAGGAATGGCAGGAAACGAGATGCAAGGACAAAGACTGTGGCCCATACCAATGCAATGAACAGATGTAGAGCGAGTCCGAGAAGCGCAGTGCGGACCCCGCCAGAGTATGCGCCGCGGCCCAGAACTCCACTTGCGATGGACTGCGGAATCTTGATGGGTGCAACACCACGAAGTCCGAAAAAGATGATGGGGTCGAGGAGGTCCAGGATCGCAGCCACTATTCCGCCCACGAAAATGGCCCTCAGGACATGCCGAATGTGTTGATCTGACATGCCGAATTTTAGAGCATGTTGAGCGTCAGCTAGTCCGGAATGTAGGCGTCTGCTTCAATCTCAATATGCCAGGCCGGGTTGAGCAGCGCAGCAACGACGACCATGGTTGCGGCGGGACGAATTGTGCCGAAGAACCTGCCGTGCACGCGACCGACGATCTCCCAGTCCTGAGCCTGGGTCAGGTACATGCGAGTGCGATAGACATGCTCGATGGAGCTGCCGGCTTGCTTAAGAGCTGTCTCGATGATGGTGAGGCACTTGTCCGTCTGTGCGGCGACGTCGCCTTCATCGCAGCCGACCGGGCCGGTGCCGGAGACGTGGATGTGATTGCCGATGCGTACAGCACGGGAGAATCCGATGATTGGCTCGAAGGGTGAGGTGCCCGGGATGTTGGTGCGGCTGGTCATGGCGATCCGTTCGTTATGCTGTTAGGCCGCGAGCGAGTATTCGAGCTTACTTTGTAGTGAAGGCATGACGGTGCTCCTCTAACTCAGAGTCGTATTCGAAGTGAGTCTTTTGCCTGAGGAAGCGGACTTCGAAGAGATCGTAGCTGAGTTTAGCGACCAGAAAACTAGCTGAGAAGGCGCATCCTAATTCGATAAGACCGCTAAGCGCCAACGAGTGCGTCCATTGAGTTAGCAGAACGAGTAGCCTAACGAATGCAAGCGCAAAGAGCATGTGGTAGATGTAAAACCACAATGCTAGTGGCAAAAGAAGACCATGGTTACAGCTAGAGCTCGAATGCCATCCAGGGCGGGGAACCGCATCTTGAAGTCAATCGGATGAAAGGGAGGTATTTCGGGCAACAGAACGCTCCTGGAAGACTTTGGACTGGCGCTACAGTGTACGTGACCTGAGATGCCGTATAAAGCCACTGCCAGCGACATTTGGCGCGAGGCATGAAGATCAATCCCTGAAGGTGACCGGTCGTAGCGCTCTCGATCAAGGCAGCTGAACCTCTGCCAAATGTACAGACTCACGAGATACGATTTGATTGCAGAATCGATGCCCAGGCAGAAGTCTGAAGACAGACGACTGCCTGGGCGTTGGTCTTACAGACCCTTTTGTACGAGAAAGGTGATGAGGTCTTTCACACGGTTGGAGTAGCCCCACTCGTTGTCGTACCAGCTGATCACCTTACCGGTGTTGCCGATGACCTTCGTCAGCTTGGAGTCGAAGATGGACGAGAGAGGATTGCCGCGGAAGTCAGAGCTGACGAGTTCTTCCTCGGTATAGCCAAGGTAGCCCTTCAGCGGACCAGCAGCGGCAGCGGCCTTGATCGCGGCATTGACGCTCTCCACCGTGATGGGCTTCTCGGAGACAAAGGTGAGGTCGACTACCGAGACAGTCGGTGTCGGAACGCGGATGGAGAAGCCGTCGAGCTTGCCTGCCATCTCAGGGATAACAAGCTTCAGGGCCTTGGCGGCTCCCGTGCTAGTCGGGATCATCGAAAGCGTAGCGGCGCGGGCGCGACGAAGATCCTTGTGGGGCGCGTCGAGGACGACCTGATCGTTCGTGTAGCTGTGGATCGTGTTCATCAGGCCGTTGACGATACCGAAGGTGTCGTTGAGCACCTTGACGACAGGCGCGAGGCAGTTGGTCGTGCAGGAGGCGTTCGAGATGATGTTGTGCTTCGCCGCTTCGTACTTGTTGTCGTTGACGCCGAGGACGAGGGTGATGTCCTCGTTGGTGGCTGGAGCCGAGATGATCACCTTCTTGACCGTGCTGCCGAGATGAGCCTTGGCCTTTTCAGCATCGGTGAAGAAGCCGGTCGATTCGACGACGATCTGTGCGCCGACGGACGCCCAGTCGAGCTTGGCAGGATCGCGTTCGGCGAAGACCTTGATCTTCTTGCCGTCGACGGCGACAAAGTCTTCTCCGTGGGTGATCTCGTTCTTCAGGTTGCCGAGGATGGAGTCGTACTTGAGGAGGTGGGCCAGGGTGGCGGGGGTGGTCAGGTCGTTGACGGCGACAAATTCAATATCTGGATTGCCGATTGCGCTGCGGAAGACGTTGCGTCCAATGCGGCCGAAGCCGTTGATGCCTACCTTTACTGCTGCCATGATTTTCGGTTGCTCCTGTCAGGTTGCTGCGTTATTTACACGTTTCACTATTGTAGAGCGCAGCCAGCAAGCCTGCACGCCATCAGACCGGGATCCTACCATCGAGACCGAGGTGACGCAAATTGCAGCATGCCGTGCGGTTAGGCCACGGTGAGGGAGATTTATTGGAAAGCTCTCGTCTATTGGCTAAAACTTGAAAAACTTCTCGCGAAGAGCTGCTTCGTAGTTTTTCTTGGCTTCTTTAGCCTTCGCGCGAGCATCTTCCTCGCGAAAATCCGCCGCCTCCCACGCGTCAATCTCCGCTTCGGAGTGGTTGACTGAGGCGAGCGCCTCTTCTTCGCGGATGGCGCTGACCCAGGCATCGACGGCTTCCTTGTAGGCGGTCTGCATCTGATCGAGATCCAAGACTTCGACTGGCATCGTTCACCTCATTCATCGGCGACAGTACTGCAGCGATGTGAATGGACGATGTAAAGTGCTGAGAAAAGATGGGATGGAGCCACAAAATCTGGGCTGGGGGAGCAATGGCCGGGGTGTCTCGGGTGGTGCGACCGATTTGCGGGAGGCTTCCGCGCTGTGTTACAAGCGTCGTATGCGCGATTTGCGCGAATGGATAAGCGAAAAGATGAGACGACGCCCGAGACGTGGACCGAATGATTCGGAGTCCACGGGGAAAAGTGGGCAGGAGCTGCCCGCAAACCAGCCAGCTCCCCTGAGACCAACGTACCCAGAGCCCGTGCCGGCGCGTGCCGCTGAGTCAACGTCAACGGCGACCGAGCATCCGGTTGAGCCGGTGATCGACGCGCCGCCTGCTGAGGCGTTTACCCCAGCATCGCCGACTGAGCCCAAGATGGTCATGGAGACGCAGCCCGAGTCACTGGGCACACCGCCAGCCGAACAGACTGCGCTGAAGTCGCCCAAAGGGTATGTCGTTCTTGCCATCGGCCTGCCCGGATCGGGCAAGACGACCTGGTACAAGCGGCGTGGGGTCACTCCTCTGTCGAGCGACCTTCTGCGTACGCTCTTATTCGACGACATTACTGAGCAGCGGTATCAGGGATTGGTGTTTTCAACTCTGCGGAGCCTGCTGCGCGCGCGGCTGATCGCCAAAATGCCATGGAACTACGTGGATGCGACGAATCTGTCGCCGCACGAGCGCAAACAGTGGATCAAGATGGCCAAGAGCTTCGGATATGAAGTACAAGCCGTCTTCTTCGACGTGCCGCTGGCTGTGTGTTTGGAGCGGAACTCAAAGCGCGACCGCCAGGTGACCGACGAGGTGATGCATAAGATGGCCGAGCGTCTGAAGCCACCCACCTTCAAAGAGGGATTCGAGAAGATTACGGTAGTCCGCGTAAAGGGACAGCCTGGAGCAGCAGGTGAGCCTGCCGTGGCTGAGCCAGCCGCGGAGACGGCGGAGTAAGCCCCTCATTTTGCAAGACACGTTAGAGTAAATAAATGCCCACAGTCGGCGTTGAGTTCGCGAAGGTGAGCTACACGCTGGCGAGTGGGCGTGCTCTTTTGCGCGACATCTCGCTTCAGCTTGAGGCAGGAACCACGACCGCCCTGCTGGGGCGCAGCGGGTCGGGGAAGACGACCTTATTGCGTATGGTCAATGGCTTGGTGCAGCAAAGCGCGGGTGAGGTGCTGGTTGCGGGGAAGAGCACGCAGGATGGCGACATGGTGGCGCTCCGCAGAAGCATTGGATACGTAATCCAGGAGACCGGGCTGTTTCCTCACATGACAGTGGAGCGAAACGCCGGGATGGCTCTTGAACTCGCGGGACGGTCGAAGCAGGAGACTGCGACTCGCGTACGAGAGGTCCTGGAGCTTGCAGGCCTCGACTATGAAGAGTTTCGCGCACGGTATCCGTGGCAGCTCTCCGGCGGCCAACGCCAGCGTGTCGGTCTTGCCCGAGCTCTGGCGACGGACCCGACGGTATTGTTGATGGATGAGCCGTTTGGCGCTCTCGATCCGCTGACGCGCGCAGAGATGCAAACCATGCTGAAAGATCTGTTGCGCCGTGTCGGAAAGACCGTTTTGTTGGTGACACATGATCTTGATGAAGCCTTGTACCTCGCGAGCCGAGTGGTCTTTCTGTTTGAAGGAGCTGTGGTGGCGGACCTTCCGGCAAATGAGGTTCTCAGGTCCGAGAATCCTCATGTAAAAGATTACGTTCATGCGGTACATCGCGCGGTGTCTGCATGACGAACTTCCTCAGGCAACACGGGTGGGAGATCGGCAGACTGACCTTTGAGCATCTTTGGCTCACCCTCTCGGCAATGTTGCTGGCGGCGGCAATTGGTCTGCCGCTTGGAATTCTACTGACCAGGAATCGAGCTCTGGCGAAGCCCGTCATCGGCTTTGCAAATGTATTGCAGACCGTACCAAGCCTTGCGCTGTTCGGTCTGCTGTTGCCGGTGCCATGGCTGGGGGAGAACGCGGCCCGGTTGGCGATTCTGGCGTTGACCGGATACGCCCTGCTGCCGATTCTGCGGAACACCTACGCAGGGATTGGAAGTGTAGATCCCGCGCTGGTCGATGTTGCGAATGCGATGGGGATGACCTCCTGGCAGCGGCTGATAAAGGTCGAGTTACCGCTCGCAGCAAGCGTAATTCTCGCAGGCCTGCGAACGGCAACGGTGACATGTGTGGGTGTAGCGACGATTGCGGCTGCGATCGGCGCCGGGGGGCTCGGCGAACTGATCTTTCGCGGAGTTGCGAGCGTGGACAACGGCTTGGTTTTGGCAGGAGCAATTCCAGCGGCCCTACTAGCCTTGATAGCGGACGCAGGATTGGGGTTGTTGGAAAAGAGATTAGCCGTGAGGCGGGTGTGAGGAGCGAGTCAGCAAATCAGCGGCCCAGCGAGTTTGCGCCACGACGGCTGTCCGATCTGCCACTGAGTGCTCTCGTTCTCGGTCTTTTGCTGGCCTGTGTGTCCTGCGCTCCTCCGCGCTCATCGCGCATCACCATTGGCGCGAAGAACTTTACCGAGCAGGTCGTCCTCGGAGAGTTGCTATCGCAGGAGATCGAAGCAGTCACTGGGGAGCAAGTTGCCCGAAGGTTTTATCTGGCCGGAAGCTATCTCTGTCAGCAGGCGCTCGTGAGCGGACGAATCGATGGCTATGTCGAGTACACAGGTACGGCGTTGACGGCGATCCTGAAGCAGCCTCTGCCGCCAATGGGTCAGAGGGACGCTGCGACGGTGCTACAACGAGTGACTCAGCTGTATGCTTCGCGCTATCACGTGCTGGTAGGACCGGGGATGGGATTCGAAGACACGTTCGCAATGGTCGTGCGAGGAGACGACGCGCGACGACTGGAGTTGAAGACCATCTCAGACGCCGTAAAGGTCGCGCCACAGTGGCGGCTAGGAGTGGGATACGAGTTCGAGGAGAGACCCGACGGTCTGCGGGGCCTTGAGGCAACATACGGCCTCAAATTCGCTGACGCGCCCCGAACAATGGACCTGGGGTTGCTGTACCGAGCACTGTCGAACAATCAGGTTGATATGGTCGCAGGCAATTCGACTGATGGACCGATACGAGCGCTCGGGTTCGTAGTCCTGGCCGACGACAAACACTACTTTCCACCGTACGATGCGGTGCCGTTGGTGCGTGAGGACTCCCTTCATCGTCATCCTGGAATCCAATTGGCAATGGATAGGCTCGCAGGGAAGGTAAGCGCGGATGAGATGCGCGGAATGAACTACGCGGTCGACGGCGAACACCGTGATGTAGGAGACGTCGTGCGAGAGTTTCGCAAAGGGAAGGGGCTCTGAGTTTGGCTGAACAATTCGGAGTGTGAGCGTAACTCGTTTTCGCGAAGATGGCTTTAGCAGTTGAGTTCACACGACTGGAGAGTTCAGATGAGCGAGTTACGAATTATTGCAATCGCGAGTGAGTTGGCCGATCAGGTAAGAGCCACAATGGTGTCACCTGGATACGGGCATCCGGTGACGACGAAGGTAGCGACAGGGCTAGGCCCTTGTCGGCATTGCCTGCAGCCGTTTGCGGTGGGTGAGGAGACAAGGCTGTTGTTTACGTTGAATCCATTTGATGGGGTGGCGTCGATACCGCAGCCGGGTCCCGTGTTTCTGCACAAGGAGGCATGCAAACGACACAGGGAAGAAGATGAGTATCCGGAGGGGCTGTTGCAGTTGGGTGCCTCTGCTGGACGGCTATGATGCAGAGCAGATGATTCGGCGTCGTGAGTTAGTGGCAAAGGATGTATCACCCGAAACCACAATGCGGGAGATGCTGATGGATCCGCTCGTGCGATATGTGGTGGTGCGGGATCCGAATGCGGGCTGCTATCGGATGCGTGTTGAACGAAGGGAGGGTACTGATGGTTGAACCGTGGCTGCGGGGAACGCACGCGGAGATGGATGCGCTGCGAAGGCAGGTAATCCATGCCCTGGAGTTGGCCAGCGAAGATGTTGAGCGATGGTGCGCAGGCTTGAGCGACGCAGAGATGAATGCACGGCCATTCGAACTCGCGCCAGTAGCATTCCATCTGCGTCACATCGGGCGGAGCCTTGACCGGTCTGCTGACTTACGCAGAAGGTAAGGCGTTATCAGGAGCGCAGATGGATTCTCTGGCTAGCGAGATGGCGACGGCGCGTTTGCGGAAGAAGTGTTGGCAGAGGTAGGGGCAGCTTTGGGTGAGTCCCAGAAGCGAATCATGATGATCTCGCAAAACACTTATGAGGAAAAGCGTGGTGTTGGTCGTGCCTTATTGCCAAGTACTGTAGGTGGGCTATTGGTCCACTGTGCGGAGCACACACAGCGGCACGTGGGTCAGGCAGTGACAACGGCAAAGGTTGTAATGGGTATGCGAAAGACCTGATTCCAGAGCCCCCAGCGCTCATCCATCAGGCTGACTCGAATCTCCACCCTTGTGTGGGTTGACTCGTCCTCAACGACAGCGTTGAATCGCTGCGAGGAAGAACATGCCACAAATGCAAGAGATGTACACCACAAAGACTGAGTCAAAAAGAGCTTTATCTCTGGCTTCGATTAGTGCTGCAATTTGCGTCGCTTGCGTAGCGATTCCGATGTTTGTCATTCGCCCGTTTCGTCCCCAGGGAGCCCGCGAGCTAGAGATTGCCCTGGCCGTTCGTCATGCAGCTCCTTGGCTCGCTGGCGTGTGCGCCGTGATCTTGTTTGTGCTGATCATTCAAACGTGGAAGACCATGCGATTGGGGTCTCGCTTTGCGATGGTCGGTCTGCTCCTTGTGGCAACTGCGTGCGCGGTTTTCACGCACATCAATATCTTCGAAAAGATGTTTCATCCCTACGGGGCACCATCTTTTGGAAGCGCTGCCACGGCAAAGGTCGATCCGGATGACAAAGTGCTCGCGGTCACTCTGGGACAAGACGCGCGCGCGTACCCTATCCGAACCATGGGTTACCACCACATCGTGAATGACATCGTAAACGGGGTGCCGATCGCGGTGACGTATTGCACGTTATGCCATACCGGATTGGTGTGGAACCGCATTCTCGATGGCAAATTGCTGCACTTCCGGCTCGCTGGAATCAACAACGGAAACGCTCTGCTGCGGGACGAGGAGACGAGCAGCATCTGGCAGCAGAGCACCGGCGAGGCGATCTACGGCCCGCTCAAAGGAAAGCAGCTTCAACTTGTTCGCAGCAACGAGTTGACCTTTGGGCTGTGGAGACAAGAGCAGCCACACGGGCAGGTGCTGCAACCAAACTCTCTCTATGCGGCTGAGTACGACCCAAAGGACTGGGAGAAACACGTTGAGAAGACGCGGACAGTCGTGGACACGGCGAAGTCCGGCATTGGGCCTCATCAGCTTATGCTGGGCATTACCTCAGCTGGAGTGAACAAGGCTTATCCGATTCAGGCAGTCTTAGCGATGAAATTAATTCAAGATAACGTCGGGAAGGTTCCGATCCTTCTGCTGGTCGGACCTGACGGCGCATCCATCCGAACGTTTGAAGGCGATACGAATCTTACCTTTGCCACCGGGCCGCGCACTGGAACGATGACCGATGCGGAAACAGGTACAACGTGGAACTTTCAAGGTTGCGCGGTGGAAGGAAAGCTGTCAGGACGGTGCTTGAAGGAGATCGACGCACACAAAGACTATTGGTTCGATTGGATGAACCACCATCCTGACTCGACTGTATTCAAGAGCTGAATTAGCTGACGAGGTGGCCCATCTTCTCGCGCTTGGTCTGGAGGTAGCGCTCGTTTGTGGGCTCACTCGGAACTTCGGCGGAGATGCGCTCGACGACTTTGATGCCGGCGAGTTCGAGGGCTTCAACCTTCTCCGGATTGTTGGTAATAAGCCGGACCGACTCGACGCCCATCTGTTTGAGGATCTGGGCGGGAAGCTCGAAGTGGCGGCAATCGGCCTCATAACCGAGCTCCAGGTTTGCTTCGATGGTATCGCGGCCCTGATCCTGCAGTTCATAAGCGCGGAGCTTGGCCATAAGGCCGATGCCGCGGCCCTCCTGCTGCTCATAGAGGAGGATGCCGGCGCCCGCGTCGGTAATCGTCGCCATGGCGAGCTCGAACTGCTGGCGGCAGTCACAGCGCAGGGAGTGAAACACGTCCCCGGTGAGGCACTGGGAGTGCACCCGCACGATGGGAGGCGCGGAGTGGATATCTCCCATAACCAGAGCCACGGCAGATTCGACACGCACGGCTGGCGGAGGGACGTTATCGTTGCAGGCCAAGGGGTTTTCAATCGTACCCTCGAAGCCGAGAATACGGAAGTGTCCCCAGCGGGTGGGGAAGTCGGCTTCGGCTACTTTGGTCACGCTTGCGAACGGCATAGCTTCATTATACGTTTCGGCATCCATGGAGATTAGATTGCCGGCGGAGCCATAGGATGCGGAGTTGCGCCACGGGCGTAAAGTAATGGTGTGCCCCCGACCGACTCCAAGCTGATTCTAATTACGTTGCTGATCGAGCTAGGCGTTGCGGCAGCGGTCTCCAGCTCGCTCGCGCGCTCTCAGCGCTTCAAAAACCTTCTGTTACTGCAGCGTCGAACTCCCCGGCAGACCGCATGGCTGGTCATCATCATCTGTGTGCCCTTAACCCTGGGCGTCTGGGTCCGGACGACGGTGCCGAACTTCCTTGCCGCAGACCTTTCCTTCGAAACCACAATCTTGCTTGGCATCCTGGTGGGTCCACTGGCTGCGATGGCGGGTGGAGCGGCCCTGGCAATTCCAGCTGTACTGCACCACGAATACTGGGCGCTGCCAGTTAATCTGGCGGTCGCAGCGATCTCCGGCGCCTTCGGACGCTTCGCTGACGCCGAAGATGTCTGGTCTTTCTCGCCGATGATCGATCTCAGCATCTACCGCTGGGTGACGCGAAATCTGCGAAGACCGCAGTTGGATCGGCAGATTTTGCTGTTGCTTCTCGTCGCGTCGATGCAGCTCGGCACAAGCATGCTCGGACGATTTTACCCGCGGCACTTCTTTGAGTTGTACTCCAACGAATGGTGGGTGCAGTTGTTGATCTGCGCGACTGCCCCGATCGTAGTTGGAATTCCACTGAAGATCTGGAACGCAATCCGCGTCGAACGCAAGCTTGAAGAGCAGGGGCGGCTACTTCTGGAAGCGCGCCTGGATGCGTTGCAGCGGCAGATTAATCCCCATTTTCTCTTCAACACGCTGAACTCAATCACGTCTCTGGTTAGGTCAAAGCCGGAGCTGGCACGCGAGATGATTATCAAGCTGGCGAATATCCTGCGGGTACTGCTAAAGGATCGTGAAGCCTTTCTCCCCCTTAGTGAAGAGCTGCAATTCACCGACGACTACCTGGATATCGAGGTGGTGCGATTCGGCGACAAGCTGAAGGTCGTGAAGGAGATCGCAGAGAATACCCTTCATATCGTAGTGCCAGGAATGCTATTGCAGCCGTTGATTGAAAACAGCATCAAGCATGGGCTCGAGCCACGAATCAGCGGTGGCACCGTGACGTTGCGGAGTCGCATTACGGATCAAGGCCGGCTCATGGTTGAGGTCGAGGACGACGGCGTTGGTATGGCTCCGGACCGAGACGAAGCTTCCGTGACGAGTGGACTGGTAAGACCAGGGACCGGCATCGGAGTCCGGAACGTTCGCGAGAGAATGCAGGTGCTCTATGGCGATCTTGCATCTGTTGAGATCAACAGCCGTCCCGGTCGCGGGACGAAGGTGACGATGATGATGCCGGTACTCGAAGCAGGCGCTGAGACATGGGGACCAATAGGCGGCGCGGCCGGACAGGCCATCGGTCACTTGCTGGAGGATGCAGTGCGAGCGATGACGCGTTCGTAATAATCCTCGTAGAGCGGAATCACACGCGACGCGCAGAAGTGGTCTTGCGCTGTCTTTCGACCAGCCTGAGACATCGCTTTGAGACGAGGCTCATCGCGCAGCAACGCGATAGCGGCGGCC
Organism: uncultured Acidobacteriaceae bacterium; assembly: GCA_963708755.1. Lineage (GTDB taxonomy): Bacteria > Acidobacteriota > Terriglobia > Terriglobales > Acidobacteriaceae > Edaphobacter. The sequence goes on along the minus strand of CAVPTN010000020.1, from coordinate 24,185 downwards.
GACATGGATTCAATGTCGCCTACGTTGAAGAGAAGGCCGTTGTGGCCATCCTGAATCAGCTCTGCGACACCACCGACGCGTGTGCCGATCGTCGGAACACTGCACGCCATCGCTTCAAGCGCGGCCAGGCCGAATGACTCCATCTCGCTGGGCATCAGCATTAGGTCGGCGAGTGGCAGTAGCTCGTTCACGTTGTCCTGCTTGCCGATAAAGTGAATGCGATCCTGAATATTGTGCTGGCGCGCAAGGTACTCAGCAATGCTGCGGTCGGGGCCGTCGCCGATGAGCATCAATCGAGCCGGCATGGATTTCGCCACCCGTGCAAAGACCTCAACCACGTCCTGAATGCGTTTCACTGGACGAAAGTTCGAGAGGTGGACGAGAAGACGTTCATTCGGTTCGGCGAAGCGCGGACGCATAGAACCGACCAGCTCTGGGTTGCGGAAGTAGACATCGCAGTTGACGAAGTTGCGAATGACTTCAATCTCAGAGGTCACGTCGAAGGCCTCGCGGGTCCGGTCGCGTAAGTAGCTGGAGATGCTGGTCACACCGTCAGACTGCTCGATACCGAACTTCGTAATAGGCAGGTAGGAGCGGTCGAGGCCAACCAGAGTAATGTCGGTGCCATGAAGCGTCGTGATGAATGGGAGATGCATTCCCCGCGTAGCAAGCATCTGTCGCGCCAGCAGCGCGCTGACAGAATGAGGAATCGCATAGTGAACATGCAGCAGATCGAGCGAGTAGAACTCCGCAACCTCGGCCATCCGAGTCGCAAGCGCGAGATCATACGGTGGGTGTTCGAACAGTGGATAGTTCGAGGCCACAACCTCGTGAAAGTGAATGTTGGCCTCACGGCCGCTCAGTCGAAAAGGCTGTGAATAAGTAATGAAATGAATCTCGTGCCCGCGCGCGGCGAGTTCAATTCCGAGCTCCGTAGCGACGACTCCGCTGCCGCCATACGTGGGATAACAGGTGATACCGATCTTCATAGACTTCCCATACTCGTTAGGCTGCGTGCGTGATTCGGTTATTGGACGGACCCGCGACCCATTAGGACTCGTTCATCACCTGGCTGGCTTCTGATACGGCCATATGAACGCCAAGCTCTCCATAGTGGATGAGTTGCGGAGCGTTTGGTTGCAAAGCCAGCGCAGGAATCTCCGTCAGCAAGGTGGTCCGCTCTACATCCCGATGATCGCGAAGGCGCGTCGTGATCTGATCGAGGTCCCGATCGTTGTAACCAGGGTGACAGCATAGCTCAAAGGTTCCCTCAGCGGGCAGAGCATGAAGAATCTCACGAAGCGTCTTGGCGTAGAGATTTCCTGTCGTAGAGATCCCGATAGTTCCATCAGTCGTCAGGACATTTGCGTTACGAATCTGCGACATATTCTCGAAGCCACTCTGAAGGCGCCCGACCGCAGTGATCTGGATACGACGAACCACGCCGCCGTGACCGAGGCCAAGGCTCCACGGCTTCTCAAACGGCTGGCGAATCGCACCGATCGAGCAGCGTTCAGCGAGCTGTAAAAGCGGTCGTGTGACAGCCGGGAACAGGTGAGTGTGTTTGTGTGTATCGAGATGAGTGACTTTGATACCGGCGTTCTGTAGCTTTTGTATCTGCGCCAAGGCCTCGCGTTCGATGTCATCCCGGTTGATTTTGCCACGCAGCAAAGCTTGAATGAAGTCGAGCAGCGATGGACGAAAAGTTCTGCCGTCGGGTCCGAGAAGAGTCGGGATACTTCGTGGCGGCGAGGCGGGCACCCCATCGGTGAGAACAACATGGCAGCCAACACCAAGAGTCGGATGAGCCAGTGCGATGCGTACGGCATCATCAAACGCAGCACCAGTCGCCATGAGCGTTGTCGACGTAAGAGCCTTCGCTTCATGAAGCTCTGCGATAGCCCGGTTGACGCCGAGAGTGAGGCCAAAATCGTCCGCGTTGATGATAAGTCGGGAAGGCATAGGATTTGAGCGGAGCCGTCCGGTCCAATCTTTGGAACGAACGCCCTCTACTGGATCGCGTCTCTCTTCAACGCAGAAAAACCGTGCGAAATGACGATCGGAACGCTGAAGTCATTTTCGCACGGCTGTTTGATAAGAGCCACGGCGGGGCACGCTGTGGCTCTAGGCCTTACGGATGTACGTGAAGCGTCGCCTTCAGTGGAGTATCGCTCGAGGATGATCCAGCCGTGACCGTGTAATCACCGGGAAGCAACTGCCACCCGTTCTGGTCAGTGTTGAACACGGTAAGCGAGAGCGGATGCAACGGAAGCGTGACATCCTTCGACTCACCAGGAGCCAGCTTCACACGCTGCCATGCAGACAAACGTTTATAGTTCTCATTAGCAGCGGCAGGCAAGGCAACATAAACCTGGGCAATCTCAGTACCCTCGTGCGGCCCAGTGTTGCGAACGGTGAAATGAACAGTCCGCTGCGCATCATCGACGGTCAAACCGGAGTACGCGTAAGTCGTATAAGACAACCCGAATCCGAACGGAAAGAGCGGCTGCTTGTGGGTCGCCTCAAAATATTTGTAACCGACCTTGGCGCCTTCCGTGTAACGCAGGTCGAACGGCGCGACTTTATGGAATTGGGTAGTCTCCGTAGCGGGTAGACCCTCAAGCCCAGGAACCACGGGGTTTGGTAGCTGCGCATCATCCTTCGCGAATGTTACGGGCAGCTTTCCGGAGGGGTTGACGTTGCCGAAGAGAATATTCGCGAGCGCCTGCGCGCCACCAATGCCGGGATACCACATCTCGACTACGCCTTTGACGTGATCAATCCACGGCATGCTCACCGGGCCACCATTCTCAATCACGACGATGGTGTTCGGATTTGCGGCAGCGACCGCGTCGACGAGGGCGTTCTGGTTGCCCGGCAGTGCAATAGTGACAGCGTCCATGTCTTCCTGCATGGGCTGGTTTACAAAGACGATCGCGATAGAGGAAGACTTCGCGAGCGCCACAGCAGCGGCAGTGTCCATCCCGTCAGCGTAGCGAACCGAAGCCTGGGGCGAGTGCGCCTGAATATTTTTAAGTGGCGAAGAAGGGAAGTAGACATGCTCAGTCCATCCGGAGCCGCCTGGCTTCGGATTTGCGGCATTTCCACCAGGCGCATCGACCTGGGCTGAACCACCGCCAGAGAGCACACCAACGTCCGCATGGGATCCGATGATTGCGATCGAATTTGAAGCAGAAGACTTCAACGGCAGAATGTGATCGGCGTTCTTCAGAAGGACGATGCTCTCTTCGGCAATGTGCTGTGCGTCGTCTCGGCCACGAAACGGATCGACAACCGAGCGGATCGGCGGATCATCCACCACACCAGCAGCGAACATACTGCGCAGAATGCGGTGAACCATGTCGTTCAGCCGCGCCTCCGGCACCTGGCCGCCCTCCACCGCCTTCTTAAGCGGTGCGTTGAAGTAGTTCTCGTCGCCTGGCATCTCCTGATCGAGGCCGTTCAACGCAGACTTGACGGTGCTATGGGTGGCACCCCAATCCGAGACTACCCAGCCCTTGAACTTGAAGTCCTTCTTCAAAACCTCGTTGAGGAGATAGTCGTTTTCGCAGGCATGATCACCCTCCACCAGGTTGTACGAGCACATCACCGCAGACGGCTCAGCAATTCCAATCGAAACCTCGAACGCCAAAAGATCAGACTCGCGCATCGCTTTCTTGTCGAGAAGCACATTAACGACCGTGCGCCCAGTCTCCTGGTCGTTCAGCGCGTAGTGTTTGATGTCGCTCATCACATGCTGAGCGAGGACACCTTTTTCCAGGTTGCCCGTCAACGTACCGGCGAGGATCGGATCTTCTCCCGCATACTCGAAGTTGCGCCCGTTGCGTGGCTCGCGCGTAATATTCACGCCGCCACCAATGGACATATTGGTTCCCCACGCACGTAGCTCCCGGCCGATCACAGAGCCATAAAGAAATGCGGAGTCCGTGTCCCAGCTTGATGCGGCGCCGAGCGTCGAAGGCAGCAAGGTCGCATAGCGCGCCTGGTAGGCTGCCATTCGCGCACCGACAGCCGAGTCGGCAAGATCGATGCCGGGAATACCCAGTCGCTCAATACCCTCCATGTAGCCCGCAGCAAAGTTCGACTTTGCAGGGACTGGATCACCCGCGCGAAGAACACCCCAGCCGGTCCCATGGACCATCTGTATCTTTTCGTCGAGCGTCATCTGCTGCGCTACCATGTCGGCGCGCTGGTCGGGAGAGAGAGCCTTGTTCATCCAGGGCATCTTGGAGGTATCGGTTTTCGCTTGAGCGTGCGCCGCAAGACAACCAAGCGACGTCATGAAAACGGTTGCGAACAGCGTTGAAACAGTGAAGCCTTTAGACCGCGTGAAAAGTGACATCCATGCTCCTTCAAATCCGTACGACGAACTGATCGTCGGTCGCAGCCGTCAATTGTGTGTTTTTCAGCCGCTAGAGAGTCTATATGAACTAAAACGATATAGGTAAGGGAATTCTTCAATCTCGGATATCCCGGAAAATGGGGTAATACCAGCGATAGGTGTCGGCTTCGTCGATGGTAGAGACGCCGGGAAATTCACTCCAAAGTGCCGCATATCAAACGGAACACGCGCGAAGCTTTCTAAGCTCTGTCGAAGAGAGCAATGAAGGGGTGTTCACAAACAATTCGTGACTCTTCGAAGCCGCGCATCGCCTTTATTTTGCAAAAAGGTTACTGATATCAGCGAACGCTTTGAACTCGAGAGCATTGCCGGCGGGATCCAGAAAAAACATCGTTGCCTGTTCGCCCACCTCTCCCTTGAATCGAATGTATGGTTCGATAACAAACGAAACACCCGCGCGGCGAAGTCTTTCAGCCAGCGTCTCCCAGACTTCCATTGGCAGAACCACGCCGAAGTGAGGAACGGGAACGTCATGTCCGTCGACAGGATTGTGATGGGCCATGTCGGCGGCCGAGCCCGGCTTCAAGTGCGCAACGATCTGATGTCCGAAGAGGTCGAAGTCAATCCACTGTGTGGAACTGCGGCCCTCTGCACAACCCAGAGTGGTTCCATAAAACGTACGAGCGGCTTCGAGATCGTCTACTGGGAAGGCGATGTGAAAAGGCGTCAGCGGCACAGTGGTCTCCTGCATTCATCATACGATGCAGAAGACCAGCTGCCGCTGGCGGTTACCCGCGACGGAATCCCTGATCGTAGCCTCGCAGATACGAACTGCGGAAGGCGTCGCGATACGGTCCGTAGGGCCCGAGTGCCGAGTCATACCCAGGAGTGTTATGAAACTTGCGGTCGTGCTGCGGATGATATCCAAAACCGTTGTACGAGTCTCGCGCGCCATCTTCGGAGCCTGCACGGAAGCCTTCATGATCCGCTCTCGCGATCAACGGAGGAACGCTGTTGTAGCCAACCGGCGGGGGTGGCGGGGGAGGAGCATAGTAAGCGGTGTGCGAGGCACAGCCGGCCATAGATATGCAAGCAGCGGCAACAAGGGGCAGAGCAAGTCCGGGAAGTTTCATGGCGTCCTCACTATTCAATTCGCGCAGTCACAACTGCACGCGCGTTCGAATAGGTAAACGCTGCTGAAAGAAAAATGTTGTCGCGCAGAATCACTTCCGCAACCACAATATTTTTTATTCGGTGTCGCTCGGCAGACGAACGACAAACTTCGTATTTCCGGGTTCAGAGGTGAACCGAATGACGCCGTTGTACTGCTCAACGATGCGCTGAACGATACCTAAACCAATGCCTGTTCCAACTCCAACAGGCTTCGTCGTATAAAACGGATCGAAGATGTGCTCCTGGCTCTCCAACGGGATGCCGCTGCCGTTGTCGCTCACACTGATGCACAGATCCGTATGCGGATTCTTCGGGTCTGCAGTCGATTGCTCCGCCCATGTATGGACGCTAATCCGTCCATGCTGTGGAACTGCGTCAATCGCGTTGTCCAGAAGATTCGTCCAGATCTGATTCAGCCCGGAGCACTCGCTATGGAGTGGGGGAAGGTCAGCCGCGAAACTCTTCTCCAGCACGATCTCTTTCTCGCGCAGCTTGTGGCCCAGTATGACCAGCGTCGCATGAATGCTGTTGTTGATATCGATCGTTTGCCGCTGCCCTTTGCCTTCGTATGCATACGATTTGACCGCTTGCACAAGGTCAGTGACCCGGCCAATGCTCTCTTCAATCGTGCCGACCAGTTGCATACTCGAGACCAGCGCATCCAACCAGTTCAACGCCTCGCCCAGCAGCGGCCCACTAAAGTTACTGCGGACACTCTCTAACTCCGAAGCCTTCATGCCGATCGAAACGAGCGTAGGGGCCATCTTCCAGGCATTTTCAATGTTGGCCGCCTCCAACCACTCTGCCAACTCTTCTTCGGCATCGCTCTGGTCGAGAGAGTTCATCATCAGCGGTTGCTTCACCGCAAGCGCGTGCTTCTGCAGATCGAACATGCAATGCTTCTGTTCAGTCGTAAAGTCACGCTCTTTGAACCGGAGTGAGATCTCATGCAGCCGGAGAAGGTTTTCTCGTAACTGCGAAGCAGCTCGACGAGCCGCCGCACCGGGGTTGTTCAGCTCATGCATCAGGCCCGCAGCCAGCGTCCCCAGCGACGCCATCTTCTCCTGCTGCACCGTCGTGCTCTGAATCTTTTGAATCCGGTAAGCCATGTTACCCAGGATCGCCTTACGAACATGCGGGCAGCTGGTCATCAGGTTCCAGAACTGCTCCTCGTCAAGCTGCAAAAGATGACTCGGTAACGTCGCCTCAACGCTACTCGAGTTCGGGACAGTCGTCAGCAATGCCAGCTCGCCAAAGGTGGTGCCAGCATCGATTTTGGCCATTATCATTTCGTGTTGCTCTGCCGTCTTCTGGGTGACTCGAAGCTCCCCTTCGAGCAGAATCCAGAAATAGTGAGAGATCTCCCCCTGACGCGCAATGATGTCTCCCTTGTCGACATGGATCTCTCGCACACCCTCCAGGCAATGCAGTTCATCATCTTTCAACGACGACAGAATGGGAACCTTACGCAGTAGCGCGATCAGCTCTGCATTGACCGATTCGACAACGTGGTTTTGGACGATCTGGGTTTGTTCGCTCATTGGGTTAGTGGTTCATTGCCTTTCACAGCGTCGCGAGATACTGATGCACAAATTGAATTGCGATGGAGCCTTCACCGACAGCGGAGGCGCACCGTTTAACCGAGTTGAATCGTACATCGCCTGCAACAAAGATTCCTGGAACGCTCGTCTCCAACAGATATGGGTCACGCTCCAGCTTCCATGACTTCGGAGACTGCGCCTTCAGATCCGGACCGGCAAGGATAAAGCCCTTGCTGTCACGGCAAAGCTCCTGCGGCATCCAGTCCGTCTTCGGCGCTGCACCGATAAAGATAAACAGGGAACTGGTCGGTCGAGCCTCTTCCCCGTTCGGCGTCTTCAGCGTAAGGCATTCCAGATGGCCGTTGCCCGACATGGCAATGACCTCCGTGCCGGTCTCCACAGTAATGTTTGGCGTCGCCTCAATCTGGTCGATCAGATACTTCGACATACTGCTCTCGAGCGACTTGCCGCGCACCAGCATGTGAACATGATCGGCGTAGCGGGAAAAATGCATAGCTGCCTGGCCAGCCGAGTTGGCCCCGCCAACGATATAAACCGCCTCTTCTTTGCACGACATCGCCTCAGTCAACGCTGCACCGTAGTAGACGCCCGCCCCGCTCAATGCATCGGCTCCCGGTACATCCAGCTTGCAGTAGTCGACGCCGGTAGCCAGCAGGCATACGTGGCAAGTCACCTCCTGCCCATCAGCCAGCGTGACGATGCGATATTGATTCTCTGTGCGTATACAGTCCACCCGCTGCGTCAAAAACTCCGCTCCCAGGCGATTAGCCTGCAAAAATGCCCGCTTTGCCAACTCCTCGCCGCTAAGCCCCTCAGGGAATCCAAGGTAGTTTTCAATCTTCGAACTCGACCCCGCCTGTCCCCCCGGTGCGGCAGCCTCGATTACCAGCGTACGCAGCCCCTCAGAGGCCCCATACACGCCCGCAGCCAGCCCGGCAGGCCCTGCACCCACCACGACCACGTCGTAGAACTCCTGCTGCGCCTGGGTCCGCAGGCCAACCTTACTGGCCATCTCGGTCGAGGTGGGCTGCACCAGGGCCGTATTGTCTCCGAAGAGGATCACCGGCAGCTTCGTATCGTCGATGCCTTTTTCCTTCAGCAGCGCAAGCGCCTCCGGATTCGTCTCTGGATTCAACCACTGGTACGGAATCCGGTTCCGCGACAAAAAGTCGCGGACGGCATGATCCATCGCCGACCAGCGCACACCAACCACGCGGATGCCCTCGAACGGAGGCCTGTAGCCCTCCTTCCAGCTTCCCAGCAGGTCGTCCAGCACCGGATAGAGCTTCTCTTCTGGCGGATCCCACGGCTTATTCAGGTAATAGTGGATCTTGGCGGAGTTGATCGCACGAATCGCCGCTTCGGTATCCGCGTAAGCGGTTAGAAGCACGCGCTTTGCGTTGGGATAGATGCAGAGCGCCTGCTGCAGAAAGTCCACCCCGGTCATCCCAGGCATACGCTGGTCGGAGAGAAACAGGGCGACGATGTCCTTACGTTCTTTGAGCTGGCGGCAGATATCCAGCGCAGCTCCCCCAGAGGCAGCGCGGACGATCCGGTAGTCCTGACCGTAGTGACGGCGCAGGTCCTGAACCACAGCTTCCAGCACGCTGGTATCGTCGTCGATCGCTAACAGAATAGGCTTAGGCATATCCCTTTATACTTCGTGACACGGTTTCCAGACACCCCACGTATGATTCGATTGTGGTCAACCGTCTCAAGTTTCAGAAAGTTAATGTGCCCGGCGAAGAGATGTATGCCCCTAAAGTGCTATCAACACAACAATTTGTCCGAATCTTAGACATCGCATCTTTCCTGCTGCAATCAACCGATATGGGGATTGTGGGACAACTTGAGCCCGGCAGGAGACGACGGTACCTATGAATCGAATTATTCTCGCGGATAATCAGGCCATATTTCGAGCGGGGGCAGCCAGAACGCTGTCGCTCGAGGACGACATGCGCATCGTGGCCCAGTGCGAGGATGCAGCCAAGCTCTTTACCGCAGTCGACAGCCTTCGCGGCTCGGTCATCCTTGTCGCCTCCAGCCTCCGCCTCAACCTTAGAGATCTGCTGGCCCGCACCCAGGCCGCAGGCAGTCGCTCCATTCTGGTCGCAGAAAACGCAGAGCAGGTCCCCGACGACATTGCAGTGCTCTTTGAAGGAATCCTTCACCGCAACGTCGGGGGCACCGTGCTGGTCGACTGTGTTCGCCGCGTCGTCGGTGGACAGCGCTTCCTGCAGCGCGCAAACGTCACCACCATGCAAAGCTCCGACAGCGTCGGAACGCGTGTTCGCGACCGCCTCACCCCAAAGGAGATGCAGATCGTCGCTCTCATCGTTCAAGGCTGCAAAAACAAGGACATTGCCCGGCAACTCGGCACCAAAGAGCAGGTGATCAAGAACTATCTACGAAGCATCTACGACAAGAGCGGCGTATCCGACCGCCTCGAACTAGCCCTCTTCACGATCCATCACCGCGTTCTGGCCGAAGCCGCAGCCAAAGCCGGAAACCTGATCCAGATGAAAACAGCCTGACAGCCGCCGGATAATCGGCAGAAATAGCGTTAACTTATAGCATTAGCAACGGCATTCAAACACGTCGTAATCGGCAAAGGTGAACACATCGTAATCGGCAAAAAAAACTTCAAAGTCGTCATCCTGAACGAAGTGAAGGATCCCTGTATTTTGCTTTGTTAGCCAGCAGAAGCCGAATAAAGAAAGGCCTTTGCAAAAGTCTAGTTGCCTTTTTCTTGCTCTTCAATTCGCTTTTTGAACTCATCAATATCCAGGCGCGTTTGACTATGAAGCGGCTTGTCCTTGGATACAGACCAGAGTTCATTATTAGCCTGGTCGCGTACAGAAAAAACTACGGGGGTAGGTGATATGTCTATGTCATTGCCCGGGGGGGAGGGTCTGCCATTGGTGTTTGCTGTGAACCGAAGGACCAAATCGGCGTCCTTTGCGTCCTTCAGGATTTTGAATCGCCCCCACTTAGTGAGTGCATCGTAGGCTCGGTCTGCAATCTCCGCGTGGCCCGTTTGATTGTCAATGTACACGGTTTTTGCAGCTATCACGCTGGCCGGGAGCGGAGCGAGTTTGTCCTTCGCATGAATCGGGGCCACGACGAGAACAAGGGCAAGTGCCACTATGCTTGCTGCTTTCATGCGATCTCTCCTTTGAGAACTAGAACTATAGTCCACAGATCTGAGCAGCACACACTACAACCACACAGCAGGCGATACCATTGGCCCCTGCCGTGAAAAAAAGCACAGATACCAAACTCGGTTCCGTACACCGCGCCATAGTGCGACAGCGGAGTAGCCGCGGTCCAACCGGTGTGGTCGCGGATACACTTCCTTCTCACCGGCCGAGGCCCCGGTCTTTACATTCCCATCTGTTCAGACTGCTTCTCCACAGCAGGGCTCGCGTGTCCAACCTTCTCCGCGATGCTCTTGGCCTGCGTAAACAACAGCAGATAGTCCGGCCCGCCAGCCTTTGAGTCAGTCCCGCTCATGTTGAAGCCGCCAAAGGGATGCGCCCCAACCATCGCGCCGGTGCACTTACGGTTGAAGTACAGGTTCCCCACCTGGAACTCCTCACGAGCCCGGTCCAGCTTCTCCCGCGAACTGGAGTAGAGCGCACCCGTCAGGCCGTACTCCGTGTTGTTCGCAATCGCCAGCGCATCGTCAAAGCTCTTTGACTTGATCACCGCCAGCACCGGACCGAAGATTTCTTCAAGCGCAATCCTCGCCGTCGGAGCCACATCAGCGATCACGGTAGGAGCGATATAGTACCCGCCCGCAGCGTTCTCGATCGCATGGCCGCCATTCAACACCGTGCCCTCTTTCTTGCCGATCTCGATGTAGTCGAGTGTCTTCCGATAGGCCTTTTCGCTGATCACAGGTCCGGTGTAGACGTTCTCAGCCGGGTCACCGGTCTTGATCTTCGAAACCTTCTCCCGCAGCTTGTCGCAGAACACATCGTAGATGTCAGCGGCGACGATGGCACGCGAGCAAGCCGAGCACTTCTGCCCATTGAAGCCAAATGCGCTCGCCACAACTCCGTCGACGGCAGCATCCACATCGCTGTCCGCTTCAACGATGATCGAATCCTTGCCGCCCATCTCAAGAATCGTTCGCTTGATGAAGACCTGACCGGCCTGCGTCTTCGCCGCGCGCTCGTGAATCTCCAGCCCAACCGCCTTCGAACCGGTAAAAGCGATGAACCGTGTCTGCGGATGCGCGACAACGGCACTCCCAAACTCCGGCCCCTCCCCCGGACACAGGTTCACAACACCATCGGGCAGACCGATCTCTTCGAGCAACTCAAAGAACTTCGCCGCAATCGTCGGTGCATCCACCGATGGCTTCAGGATGACCGTATTCCCGGTCACAATCGACGCCGCCGTCATCCCTGCCATGATGGCAAAAGGAAAGTTCCACGGCGGAATCACTGCCCCAACGCCCAGCGGAACATACTTCAGCTGGTTGCGCTCCCCAGGAAACTGAATCGGCGTCTTCGCATCATTTAGCCGCAACGCCTCGCGCCCGTAAAACTCCAGAAAATCGATGGTCTCGCCTACATCGGCATCGGCCTCGCCCCAGTTCTTACCCACCTCAAACGTCAACCATGCGCAGAACTCAAAGCTGCGCTCCCGGATCAGCTCTGCCGCCCGAAACAGCAGCCCGGCCCGCTCAGCCACAGGAACCTTGCTCCAGGTCAAAAACGCCGTTTGCGCTGCCTGCATCGCTCCTTCGACATGCTCTGCCCCCGCCCGTTGATGAACTCCGATCACCTCAGCCGGCCGTGCGGGATTCGTCGAAACAATCTTGCCGGCAGTCTTCAGCCGCTTGCCGCCGATGACGATGTCGTACTCGCGGCCAAGTTCGCTCTCGACCTTAGCAAGCGCCTCCTGCATGCGGCGCTTGTTCTCAGCCGTCGTAAAGTCCACAAACGGCTCGTTGGAAAATGGTGTCTTCGGCTCAAATGCCGGGGCGGAGTGGGTAAGATTCATAGTAGCCATAACGTGTCGATTCTAGCGGGAGTTTCAGTCTCTCGTCGCTCGTGAGGTGGATAGATCACAGTGCGCCATCGATTAGATGCTGCACCCGATTAGTTCGATTGTGCAACGCACGGCTAAGCACCTTCGGTCAGCTTCTCCGTGGCCTTCGACATCTGCGCCGTCCGCTCCAGCTTGTCCCAGTTGAATGGCTTCCCATCGATCGCGCGCTTCACCGTCTTCAGCAGCACAACCGAAAACAGTTGCCGATACGTAAAGCGCTGTATCCAGATATGAAATAGCAGCCATCCATCGCCCTTACTCGCCGGATGCTTCCGTTCCAGAGCAAACGCCAGCGCCGACGCAGCAAAATCAATAATCAAAAACGCCGCAAAGAACGCCAGCAGCTTATAAAAGCTATCCGTCGAAGCTGTCTCCGGATGGAAGTGCTTATCGATGATGTAGTGGATCACCCCGGCAACAAACATCAGGTCAATCAGCGGCGACACCAGCGGCAAAATTATCTGGAAGATCAAAATATTAGGCAGCGCAAACAGCCCCATCGCGCGGTGTTTGCTGATCGCTCCCTTATGCTTGAAGATCGCCTGCAGAATCCCGAACGACCACCGGAACCGCTGCCGCATCAAGCCATCCGCATTCACCGGAGCCTCCGTGAACGCCAGCGCCCGATCCTCATAGATCACGCAATATCCCTGCTCCAGCAGGTTCATCGTCAAGTCTGCATCTTCGGCCACTGTGTTCGAGTGATAGCCGCCCCCAGCCTTCACAGGAGCCGTCCGCCACGCCCCAATAGCTCCCGGAACCACCATCACCACGTCGAACAGATCCAGCGCCCGCCGTTCAAAATTCTGGCTCGTGATGTACTCCAGCGCCTGCCATCGCGTCCACAGATTCACGCGATTCCCAACCTTTGCGTTTCCCGCAACCGCGCCGATCTTCGGATTCGCAAAGTGCGGCACCAGGTTCGCAATCGCATCATGCGCAATTACGCCATCCGCATCGATGCCGACATAAATCTCTTCATCGATCCGCTCCAGCGCATAGTTCAGCGCATCTGCCTTGCCGCCATTCGGCTTGCTCATCACCGTCAGGCGACCCGACGCAATATCCGCCGGATACGCGGCCTTCGCCACGTCAAACGTACTGTCCGACGACCCATCGTCGATCACGATGATGCGAATATTCTTATAACTCGACATCATCACTGAACGAATCGTCCGGACGATCACCTTCTCCTCGTTGTACGCAGGAATCAGCACCGCAACTTTCGGCTGATACTCCGGCGTCGCATAGTTCTTCCTCTTACGGAACCGGTCGATGATCGCGAAGATCCCGATAATGATCAGCCGCGCGCTCATCAAAATATCGCCGACGAAGAACACACTCACGACAAAGTAGTGGAAGAAGCTATAGAAAAAAAACGTAAGGGAGTCAGCGCGTGCCTGCCAGCGTTGATGCGGCGTTAGCGGAGGCATCACCTCTGCACGTGTCTTGCCCACCAGCTCCGACACCGGAACAATCTCATAACCCCGTGCCTTCAACGCTTCGATCAACACCGGAAGCGCGGCAATGGTCGCCGAGCGGTCGCCCCCGCCATCATGCAGCAGAATCACCGAGCCCTTATTCCACGGCCGCGCCTTCATATCATCGATCTGTTGAAAGACGCTGTCGGTAATCTCCTGCGGAGACTTTCTCGGATGCTCATCCCAGTCATTCGTATCGATCTTGTTGCCGATAATGACGTAGCCAAGCGCCTGAATCTTCTCTACCGGCGCAGCCTGATCGTTCGTGTCAGGCTCCTGATCGATCGAGTACGGCGGCCGGAAATAAAGCGGCTGCACGCCAAGCTTCGACGCAAACAACCGCTCCGTCAGGTTCAACTCCAGATCCACCTGGCGATTCGAGATTTCGCTGATGTCCGGATGCGACCACGTGTGATTCCCAATCTCGTGCCCTTCGCGATACACCCGCTGCATCACGCCAACGTAGTCTTCGGCCACCTCGCCGATCATGAAGAACGTACCCTTCACGTTGTACTTCTTCAGGATGTCGAGAATCTTCGGCGTCCACTCCGGGTCAGGCCCATCGTCAAAGCTCAGCGCGACCTTCTTCTCCTGATAGCCATACTGCTCGACGGTGTACGAGAGTGGATAGGAGTCCATCGACTCCTGCGTAATCATCCGGTACTCGACAGGCACCGAAGCATCATCGTCCATGGTGACGACGCGCTTGCCGGCCTGAGGCTTGCGCGTCACGCGCAGAATATCTCCCTCGCCTTCCGTGTCGACGTCGTACCCAGGCTCAACATCAGCCAACTCCTTCACCGGGTCGGTCTGCATCGGATGATCCCAGATCTTCCACAACGAGTTGTCTTCCGAACCCAGCCGCCACAACGCATACGTCTGTATACCCACCGTACGAGCTGCTCTCATCTGATTCTGAATCGTCACAGCATCCAGAAACCAGACCGTGTGTCGAACACGCGCATCCTCATCGTCGTAAGTAAAATGCACATTCAGCGAGTCGTCATCGAGATCGATCTGCGAGTCGGAGTCGGACGCTGCCTGCCATGCCTCTTGCGTCGATAGATCATGCGATGACAGTATCTTTTCGGGTGCATCCGGTTTCTTCGCGGTAGCCTTTCGAGATCCTCGCTTCACAACAGGCTCTGGCGGCGGCAATGCCGTAGTCCAGTCATAGCCGTAGCTGCCCAGCGAGCAGATCACCTTCTCCTTCGGAACCTTCTTCAAAACATTCTTCAGGTTATCGAGGAACCAGTCCTGCGACGCGATCGGCCCTGGTTCGCTGTCGGTCTCGTGTTCGTCATAGTTCATCAGCAGCAACCCGTCAGAGTGGTCTGCCATAAACTTCAAATCCCAATCCTCGTCACCAACGGGTGTATTCACGTACAGGCGCAGATTGCGCGGATGAAGGTCTTCGTACAACGCCGCGATCAATGCCCTCAGGCCGGGCTGAGCATTCGTAGGGATCTCCTCAAGGTCCAGCGACAGACCACGATAGGTAGGATTTCCCGCAAGAAACGTATGAACCTGTTGGACGAAGTTGGCCCGCGCTGCATCGTTGGTAAGAAAATCCCCGACCTGCGGCATAAACCTGCCCTTGTTCGGGTCGTAGTTGTTCACCAGCGGAAAGATGTCCAGGTTGACGTGGTTGGCAACGACCGTACGGGCTACCTTGTCCTCACGGTCGACCTTATGAACGCCGTTATGATCCACGACATCGTAGGGGCGGTTGTCCTGGGTGTACGAGGTCAGCTTTCCATCAGGCGTAACGACGTGCAGCCACTCCGGAAACAGCAGGTCAACCTGTGCGATATGCTGCTTCAGCGACGAGTAGCTCGCCGGATCATCCTCAACGTAGTAAGCGGCACGCAAACCTTCGCCCGAGTTCAGCGGAACATCTCCCGGCTTCACATCCGTCTTACGGTGAGCCGACCGATGCAGCTTCTGCCCCGGCTTCACCACTGGCGTGGACTGGTTCGCCAGCGCACGATAGTTGCGCTTCTGAGCCTGCAAAAACAGCTCTGGCAGCGGCTTCATCCGCAACAGGCCGACAACGAACACGCTTCCCAGCACAAGTCCCAGCAGGGCGAGTACGTCAAAAATTCGGCGCAGCCGCTTCCAGCGCTTGCGTTGTGGGTCGTAGAAGACTTGTCTGTTCATTGAGAGATACTTGCGACTCTTCGAGCGGGGTCAGTCTTCATCGTATGCAGCAGGATGGTCGGAGTCAACGCGGCTCCGGCCCGCACCGGCGTCAACTCAGCTCAACGGATCAACTCAACGAACGAAGAAAGCCTACTCTGCTGTGGACAACTCGCGACTCACCGCCTGCAGATGGGTGCTCCCACCGGTCGGCCTGTAGATCGGGGCACCCATCGGCGCGCCCGTCGCCCCGCCGTCCACGACGATCTCCGTCGCCTGCACAAACGATGACTCATCCGAAGCCAGAAACAGCACAGCATTCGCCACCTCCGGCGTGGCACCCACCCGTCCCAGCGGAATCGCTCTCAGCATCTGCTCGCGCAGCGCATCTTTCTCTTCTGCGCTCCCGGAGGTGGGATTCCAGACCGGCGTATCGATAGCTCCGGGTGTCACCACGTTGATCCGAACCCTGCGCGGAGAAAGCTCTGCGGCCATCACCCTCGCCATCGTACGCACCGCGGCCTTGCTTGCTGCATACGCGCTGAAGCCCGGTCTTCCGTTTACACTCTGAACCGAACCGTTGAAGATGATCGAAGCGCCATCGTTCAGATAGGGAAGTGCAGCCTGCACTACAAAAAAGGTGGATGTCAGGTTCACTCGCAGGATCTTCTCAAACGACTCAACTGTCGTCCCTCCAACCGGCGTTGCATGCGCGATGCCCGCGTTGGCGAATACCACGTCCAACTTGCCGAACCGCTCCGCCGTCGCCGCAATCGACCGTTCCATAGCCGCGAAGTCCGACACGTCTCCCTTCATCACCAGAACCTCCGGCCCCAGCTCCGCTGCTACGGCATCCAGCCTCTTCTGGTTGCGACCCGTAATCGCGACCTTTGCCCCCTCAGCAACAAACAACCTTGCCGTAGCCAATCCAATACCGCTGTTTCCGCCTGTAATCAGGGCGACCTTCCCCGCTAATCTCATCCGTTCTCCGTTGCTTGTCTTAACCTTTTTGGTGTTGTTTGTTCTGCCGTACGTCATCCTGAACGTAGTGAAGGATCCCTGTATTTCGTCGTTGCTTGTTCTATGTCGTTGCTTGTTCTCACCAGCCGTATCAATAACACTCCAACCCAAAACTTCTTCCCCAACCGCCAAAAACAGCAAAGGACTTCCGCCAACTATCAGCAAATAAAGCATTCGCTTTTGAATACCTGCTCTAATTTCATCGGCAGAAGCTGGTTGCGCCACAGGTATCATGCAAAGACATGACCAGAGGACGGCTGAAGACAGGTATCTATGCCGCGCTGGCACTCGTGTCCGGTTTCGCCCTGCGTCTCTGGTACATAGCGCGTGCTGGGCGCGTCGACGGCGACACCCTCATCTACGGCAACATCGCTAAAAATTGGATGCAGCACGGCATATACGGATTCGCCACGTCGGCAAAGGGTATCCAGCCGACCCTGATCCGTCTCCCCGGCTACCCCATCTTCCTCGCCGCCTGTTTTCGCATCTTCGGAGTCGATCACTACATCGCGGTGATGTACGTTCAGTGCGCTCTGGACCTGTGCACCTGCCTGCTGATCGCGGCCCTGGCGCGGAGACTCTTCGGGGAGCGTGCCGCCATCATCGCCCTGTGGCTCTCCGCTCTCTGCCCGTTCACGGCAACCTACGTGGCAGCTCCGCTCACCGAGATCCTCACCCTCTTCACCATCGCCCTCACCTTCTACAGCCTCGAGCGCTGGCACAGCGCGGGCCTTGGGTTCAACCGATGGCTATGGATCATCGCAGTCACGATGGCCTACTCGGTGCTACTGCGTCCCGAGCAGGGAATGCTCCCTGCAGTGGTAGTCCCCGCCATGATCTGGATGGCCTGGCAGAGCGCGCAGCCGTTTCCGTTCTCACAAAAGCTTTGGCCGGTCGCAGTTGCAGCCGTGTGCGTACTCTTGCCCCTGGTGCCGTGGGGACTGCGGAACTGGCACACCTTCCACGTCATCCAGCCCCTCGCTCCGCGCTCCGCAACCGATCCCGGCGAAAACATCCCCCGCGGCTTTCAGCACTGGTACCGCACCTGGGCCGTCGACTTCGCATCCACCGAACTGGTCTATTGGAACTACGACAGCGCTGACCTCCGCCTCAGCGACCTTCCCACCCGCGCCTTCAACTCCGAGGAGCAGTACGGCGCAACCGCAGCCCTGCTCTCCGACTACAACCAGAAAGACAACGCCACACCGTCATTGGATCAGCGCTTTGAGGCCTTGGCTCAACAGCGCATTCACGCCAACCCCATCCGCTACTACATCGGCCTCCCCATCGCCCGCCTCGTAAACATGCTCTTCCGCCCGCGTACCGAGATGATGCAGATCGGCCTCGATTGGTGGAACTGGCACGAGTACCGATCCCAGACCCTCCTCGCCTACGGGATGGCCGCACTCAACTTCAGCTACTTCGCTCTGGGAGTCATCGGCCTTTGGCTTTGGCGGCGCGCCGGATGGGGTCTATACGGAGCACTGGCATGGGCGATGGCCGCCTTCGTAGTCCTGCGCTGTGCCTTGCTTCTGACCCTCGACAACTCCGAGCCGCGCTACACGCTGGAGTTCTTCCCCTTGATGTTCGTCTGGGGAAGCTACGTCTTTGCCCGTCGCACCAGGATCCCGGGCTAGAGCAACGCCGCAGTTGGTGGAGCCGCTCTCGCTTTTTAGTTGTCATTCCCGAAGGGAATCTGCGTTTGGAATCTTCGAAGGAAAATGGACAGAGTCCTTGAAGAGGCTGTGCAAAAAAATAGTTAAAAGTGTGGCGTATTTTTCGCGTGTCCGAAAGAGGTCTGCAAGCCACCACGTTCACCACGCAATCCACCACAAACTCACCAGCGAATTACCACGTTAAATACACCGCTTTTCCCAAAACACCCCTCAAAAACGCCCGTAAATGAGCATTCCGAAGCCGTCCACCACGCCAGATTTTTTCCGCGCAACTTCCAAAAAATCTAGTGCTGGTCCACGGTCGTTTTACTGTCCGTTTTGATCTGATACGGCTTGATATCGACGCCCTGGTTGTACTTGATATTTGTATAAACCGCGGTCCGATAGTCCTCAGACGGCATATAGAAGCTTTGTTTCAACGAGATACCGCGAACCACATCCACCCAGATCGTCATATGTGTGCAGTTATTGCGAATCGCCGGATCTTTCGGCACCAAATCCAACTTGACCGTCTCGACTCCATTGATGGTCTCTTCCCCTAAGTCAGAGATATTCCAGGCTTTAGCTAGATCCTTGCCGCTCCCGCCAAACCCGAGCGTCAGAAAACTTTCCATCTGCGCCTGATTTCCCTTCGAAGTAACAACCGTCAGATGGTCAGTCCCCGGATCGTAAAGCCGCAGCACTCCCTCGTGATACTCGAGAATCCTAGTGGAAGGCGAGACAATTCTCGCTCCCATCACCGTCTTCGCTCCGTCTTTCTTGAAGTAAATCGTGCCGTTCTGCGACGTGGTCTGTTTCACGACCTTCTCGTAGAGATCCCATTGGAAGGTCGCTTCAGCAGCCTGAAACTTGAGACTCGCCGCGTCCATCTTCCGAAGAACTTCATCCAGATGGCCCGGCTTTGGCTGCGCCACCGCCGTGGCTAACGAAAGGCCTGAAAAGGCGGCGGAGACTAGAAATAACGCTGCGACACGACGGATGCTGCTCATAAGTCAATTACTCCTGATGATTCGATGCTGCTCGCGCAACCCGAGACTACCGCAGTATCCACGCGTTGTACGCGATAACCCTGCCTTGTACGTTCCGGACAGGTTCATAACGCTCTAGCGAGACTTCACCAGAGATTGGCTCAATGACACGCAGAATGGCGGCGCGGCGCTCTGCGTCCGTGTTTGCGCCATTCATGTCATCGGCGCGCACCTGATAAATAAAGCGGCTGCTCCCGCCCGATGTACCCGCTTCTCGGACGAGAACCTCACTGGCGTGTAGTGCGACGGTCTCAACGGGTTTGTCCTTGAAATCGATGAAATGGGGCGAGACAAACATGAAGATGAGGATGGCAGTCACCATGACGTCATAGTGAAAGCTGCCTCGCTCATAGGCCCAGAAGATGTAATTACGTATCAGTTTGAACATGTTTTAACCCCGGCCTTGCTGTTTAACAATGACGGTCTCACCGTTCATATAAGGGACCAAGGCGTCTGGAACTTTGATTGTGCCGTCAACCTGCTGGTAATTCTCCAGAATCGCGAGGTACGTGCGACCGACTGCGAGTCCGCTGCCGTTGAGCGTGTGTAGATACTCGCTCTTCTTTGCTCCCGCAGGTCGATAGCGGATGTTTGCCCTGCGTGCCTGGAACGACTCAAAGTTCGAGCAGGAGGAGATCTCACGATAAAGTTGCTGGCCGGGGAGCCAAACCTCCAGATCGTAGGTCTTGGCGGAAGCAAAACCCATATCGCCGGTGCAGAGAAGCATACGCCGATAGGGTAGTCCGAGACGCTCAAGCACAGTTTCGGCGTTGCGAGTCAGTTGCTCGTGCTCAACTTCCGAGTCCTCCGGACGAACGAACTTCACCAACTCAACCTTCTGGAATTGGTGCTGACGAATCATGCCGCGCACGTCTTTACCGTAAGAGCCGGCCTCCGAGCGAAAACAAGGGGTGTAGGCGCAAAACGAAGTTGGAAGCTGGGACTCTTCGAGCGTTTCATCGCGAAACAGGTTGGTGACTGGCACCTCGGCTGTCGGGATGAGCCAGTGATCGCTCTCCTGATAGACGCCCGGCTGGTACGTCCCTTTGTCGTCGCAGTGAAAGAGGTCTTCTGCAAACTTGGGTAACTGCCCAGTCCCGAAAAGCGACTTCGAGTTGACCATAAACGGCGGCAGCACTTCGGTATAGCCATGCTCACGTGTGTGCAGATCAATCATGAAGTTCGCAAGCGCCCGCTCCAGCCTCGCACCTTGGCCAAAATGGACGACGAAGCGCGAGCCGGAGATCTTCGCCGCTCGGTTGAAGTCCAGAATGCCCAAAGCTTCACCGAGCTCCCAGTGGGGTTTGGCAGGGAAATCGAAGTTCGGTTGATCTCCCCAGACCTTTTCTTCGCGATTACCGTGCTCGTCTTTACCGACCGGTACGGACGCCTGCGGCAGGTTGGGGAGGGCCTGGAGAATCTCCCGCAGCTTGTCGTCGGCAGCCGCAGCCGAGGTTTCAAGCGACTCAACCTGAGATTTCAAAGTCTTTGTCTGTTCGGTCTGAGCGGTGGCGTCTTGGCCTTCGCGCCTGAGCTTGGAGATCTCTTCCGTCAATCGGTTCCGTTGAGCTTTGAGCGTCTCTACCTGGGTGATGGCCTCGCGTCGTGTTTGGTCGACGTTGGCAAAATCACCAAGAGCTGCAGCGGGATCCATTCCCCGAGTGTGCAATTTTTCTTCAACAAGGGCCAGGTTGGCCCGTACAAATGCCAAATCGATCATCACATGCATTTTAGCGTCTTCCTACCCGAATGCGGGCGTCCAAGTCCACCCAATCGCCTCAGCTGAACGCCAAGAGGAGCGCCTATGTACTTGTCGGCGGATTTTCGCGGAACTATTCTTACCCACTCTGCTAGTACAAACTGCCGTGGTTTGAATGAGTAATTACATTAGCTCAACAATGAACGCTAATGAACGTGACGCAATTGCGAACGCTACACTTATATAAAGTATGGAAATGGGATCAGGACAGTGAACGCTACTGCGCGGAGCAAAGGCCCGGATATGCGGGTAACCGTAGCCGGAGTTGAGTTCGCGTCGCCAGTCATCGCGGCGAGCGGAACCTTCGGTTATGGGCTTGAATTTGAGGATATCGTTTCGTTAGGACGCATCGGTGGTTTTGTCACTAAAGGGCTCTCCCGCGAGCCGATGGCAGGCAATCCTGCTCCAAGGATAATTGAAACCTCTGCGGGCATGATGAACGCTATTGGCCTGCAGAATATGGGCGTGCGTGCGTTCATCGCAGAAAAGCTCCCTAAGCTGCGAAGAACGCAGGGGGCAGTTGTCATTGCAAATGTCTTTGGCTTCACCATCGACGACTGTGTAGAAGTTATTCGCGCACTCAACGACGCTCCAGGTGTTGCTATGTACGAACTCAACGCAAGCTGCCCTAACACCAGCCACGGGGGGATGGTCTTTGGGACCGATCCTCCGCAGCTTTGGGAATTGGTAGCAAGGTGCAAAGCAGTAGCCCAACGGCCTTTGATGGTCAAACTTTCTCCAAACGTTACGGATATCGGCTTAATGGCTCGTGTTGCTGCTGATGGAGGCGCCGATGCGGTCTCGCTGGTCAATACCTTCGTCTCTCTAGCTATCGATGTCGAAACGCGCCGCCCGCGTATCGCCAATATCACCGGGGGATTGTCGGGGCCCGCGATCAAGCCGATAGCTGTGCGGATGGTGCATGAGGTCTCGAAAAATGTGACGATCCCAATCGTTGGCATGGGAGGAATCGTCCGTGCCGAGGATGCCGTTGAGTTCATGATGGCGGGCGCAACGGCTGTACAGGTTGGAACTGCCAGTTATGCTGATCCAAGAGCAGTCGAGAACATCGCCGATGGGCTGAAACGCTGGTGCGTTGCCCATGACGTAGCTCGAGCCAGCTCTCTTACCGGGTCGGTCATTCTCTGAGTGCGGTAACGTCGGGTCTGTCGACTGGCTTAGAATAAGCAAGTGATGATTGAACACCGTATTGACTCTTCAGCCCCTGCCACTGATCTTCGCCCTATCCGCCGCGCATTGCTTTCCGTTACCGATAAGACAGGCCTGATCGAGTTTGCCCGCGTCCTGAGCTCTTTTGGAGTAGATCTGGTTTCAACCGGAGGAACCGCCCGCGCCTTGCGAGAGGCCGGTCTGCCGGTGCGCGATATCAGCGACCTGACGGGGTTCCCTGAGATGCTTGATGGCCGGGTAAAGACCCTCCATCCAAAGGTTCACGGCGGTATCCTGCACATTCGTAATAACGCGGAGCACATAGCTTCGGTCGCAGAACATAAGATTGAGCCCATCGATATGGTTGTTGTGAATCTGTATGCGTTTGAGAAGACGTCGCAGCGACCTGGCGTAGCATTTGCCGATGTCATCGAAAATATTGATATTGGCGGTCCTTCGATGGTCCGTTCTGCAGCCAAGAATTTTGCGGACGTCGCGATCGTCACCTCCGCCGAAGACTATTCCTTGCTCGCGGAAGAGTTAGCCGCAAACTCTGGTAGCCTAAGCCATTCGACACGTTGGCGGCTCGCCAAGGCGGCCTTTGCCGTTACGGCTGCATATGATGCTGGGATCGCGACTGCGTTAGAGAGTATTGAAACTCCTAGCGGTGCTGCTGTATTTTCCCAAGAAAACTTGCCGACAACGATTCGTGTTATTGATTCGCTGTCAAAGACGTTACGTTATGGCGAGAATCCCCATCAGAAAGCGGCTTTGTACACGGATGGAAGCGGTAAAGGCGTTGCGAATGCGAAGCAGCTTCAAGGGAAAGAGCTTAGCTACAACAACATCGTGGATCTGGATGCCTGCTGGGAACTGGTCAGCGAATTTGATGAACCCGCTGCCGTGATTATTAAACATACAAATCCGTGCGGGGCTTCAACGGGCACAACTGTTGTTGAGGCGTATCGCCGGGCGCTTGAGGCCGATCCAATATCTGCGTTTGGCGGAGTCATCGGCATCAATCGCGAGGTGGACGCTCTCGCGGCTGAGGAGATTTCTAAGCTTTTTGTTGAAGCAATTGTCGCGCCATCGTTCACCCCTGAAGCTCTTGAACGCTTCGCTACCAAGAAAAACCTACGGCTTATTGAAATCTTGCCGGCTGAGACACCCCGAGTTCTAAAACAGGTGTCGGGCGGTCTGCTGGTGCAGGATGCTGACCGGTTACGCCTCTCCGAGTCAGAGCTTCAGGTTGTGTCCAAACGCAAGCCCACTACGGAGGAGTTGCGTGCGCTCCTCTTCGCCTGGCGAGTCTGTAAACACGTCAAATCAAACGCGATCGTGTATGCGCGCTTCAACCAGGGCCACGGCCAGACGGTAGGAATTGGAGCGGGCCAGATGAGTCGTGTCGACGCTGCCCGATTTGGGGCAATGAAAGCAGTTCTCCCGCTGGAGGGCGCTGTCGCTGCCTCGGATGCCTTTTTCCCGTTCGCGGACGGCCTTGAAACAGTTGCTAGAGCAGGTGCTACTGCAGTTATTCAGCCAGGCGGGTCGATGCGGGATGCGGAGGTAATCGAGGCCGCTGATAAGCTGGGTGTCGCAATGGTTTTTACAGGCGTAAGGCACTTTCGGCACGGATAATGCTGCGATTTTACGGAAATGATGGATATAATCACGGCCATACTGTGCACATGGCGTGTCAAGGCCAACTGCATCCAATCTTTGGATGCCATCGTCTAACTAACGTCTAGTGATA
>CAVPTN010000019.1:0-374911 GCA_963708755.1 uncultured Acidobacteriaceae bacterium | reverse complement strand
TCCCGAGCCCTTTCGGGCTGACGCTCAGTGTTCCTACGTAATCGGTGGCCTGAATACCGCTAATCAGCGAGTAGCGATAGAACCTCTGTGAGTTATCAATCGCTTCTAAACGTTCGATAATCCGCTTACCGTCGATCGTCTCAATCGTACGTAACTGTCCGACGCCCGTACCGACCGTCTTGATGTTGGCGACTAACGGCTCCCAGTACGTGTAGTCTCTGATGAGTGTCCAGACCTTTTTGGGTGATGCGACCAGCTCAACAGTCTCGACAGCGGTCTGTATTTGAGTATTGGGCGATGCTAGATAGGGAAATGAACTAACTCCAGGCTTCGTCGCGCCGGTGGCTCCGCCTTGCAGAAATTCGCGATCGTTGTTCACCATCCAGGTAAGCATGATGTCGATAACATTGGCGTTGATGGTGCGGCCGCCCCCTGTCTGATACGGGCGTCCGTGAAGCGTGCTCTTTTCTATCTCAAAGAAGCTCGTGTCGCTCATCGGTTTCGACACATCAAACAATAAGAAGTCATCGAGGTAAACATTAACGACAGCGGCCAACGCCTCGGGCGTCCAGTCTGCCTTTCCATCGCGCATATCCCAATTCGTCAGACTATCCACTAGACGCTTGCGGAAGATGGGATAAAACTCTTCGGGAAGCGCGAACGGCGTCATCTGGTTCCAAAGGTCCCGCACGCGTCCGCCCCTTCCATTGCGGGGTTGTTGAGGCGCATGTTGGTCTGTTCTGGCCGACCCACCCAGTCAAAGCGCGGGGGCTCGTGCCCAATGAGAGAACGGGGCTGAGGTATCGCACTCGTCTCGGCGATGACGCCGAAAAGAGAGCCTTTGTCAGGGTTCAGGACATGTTTCGTATCGAAATCAATCACGATCGAAAGAACGTTGTCGTGTTCTAGGAGATTAGGAAATTTCTTAAGAATCGCAACGAGCCACGCGAGATAGAACGGATCCGAGCGCAAGCCCGCAAAGACACGAAAGACTCCATCCGGAGTCGCCGCTCCTTTTTCGTCATTCACGATAAATGTGAGTTCTTGACCGCCTGGAAAAGTGCAAGTGCCCTTTTGCGTGGGCTTCGAGACACTCGCCGCCCGCTGAAGGTCGGTGAACTTACAGTTGAAGCGATACTCCTGATCTTCAGGCTTGAATTTGGCAGCTTCGCCAAGCCCCGCAACCGTCATTCTGCGAACCACGATGGAGTGGTTGACGACGTTCGAAAACATTGCGCTCACTCCCGCGGATGGAAAGACATTCGCCACAAGCACGGTGCGGCTGGCATCTTCCGGGCTGGTAAACGCAAACAGATCGGTGAGGTCGATCGATGGATCGCCAATCGAACGCGGCCCATCTACGTGGTCTGACATTGCTCTTCTCCTGTAGTATCCGTAATCCGCTTAGTTCGCCGGCGGTTCAGGCTGCTTCGCCCATTTAGCATGCCCAGGTAGGGGGTTCGGCGGACCGCCGAATGGCGTGACCTGCGCTGCGCTTTCCGGAATGGATTTCAGATACTCGACGATCGCCCAACGCTCCTGATCGGTTAGCAGGGGGCCGATGACACCGTTACCCCGAGGACCGTTCTCGAACGAGTGACCACTGTTCGAGCTCCCGATGAGAGTTGTGTCCACTTGGTAGGTTCCGGATTTGCCCGAGGTATCCACCCCGACCTTGATCGGGTCGAAGTCTCTTCCAAGTAGAACTTCTTCGTGCGCTTCGCTGCCGGAACAAGCATTTCGTAGAGATTGGGAACTGAGCCGTTGTGCATGAAAGGCGGCGTGGCCCACACGCCTTCGCGCGGTGCCGCCTTGTAGCGAGGCACCTCCGAAGGAAGTGGGACCGGAAGTTCCCGATAGCCGTGCATCTTGACGGCCTCTTCAGGGGTCTGATTGACCTTATCTAGTGCTACATGCAAAATGCTTTGAGAGAGCCCGTAGTAGAGGGCGCCCTGCGGCAGGAGGCTCTTATCCTTGAGGGGTCCTGGCAGGTTTGGAGCTAGCTCAGCGGTCATTACGAGTGGCCTAAGATCTTCGAACTGCATCCGATCGGTGCCCACGATTTTTGCGGTATCAAGCCAACTTCAAGGAAGCGCTTGCCGTACTTGTTGGCTTCGGTCCAAGTGTAAGGATAGGAATTGTGGCACTCCGCACAGTGACTGGCGAATAGCTTCTTGCCCTGCGCTGCCTTGGCACGATCAATAGTCCCAAACACCTCTTCCGGCCATTTGGGAGGCGCCAGGTGAGTCAGCCAGTCCTCGATCTCTTCAAGATTTTTCAGGCGTGCGTTCGAATCGTAGAGGCCCTCTTTGGGCGATTTGGCGGTGAGATTCATGTGCATGTACACGCCCATGGTCTCGATTAGATTGCGTCCAATCGGATCTTGTTGCACGCCACGCCATTGTGTCCACGACCCTTGCGGGGCGTTCCAGAGGAAGGGAGGTTTTGTCGGCGCAAGGGGAGCAGCCCAGTTTTGAGGAATATCAGGTGCCATGGAGGTCACGCGATTGACAATCAAGCTGATAGCATCCATCCGCGATGGTCCCCACTGATAAGGAGTAACGAGGACGCGGGTTCGATAGTTATGAATTCGATCGGCAGCGCCCTCAAAACGTTTGCGCAGTTCGTTCTTAGCGTCTGAACTCGATACTCCCAGTCGGGCCGCCAGACGATCAAACTTTGTTGAATCCTTCAGCGTTTCCTGCGCCGCGTCATCGAGAGCCGACAAGTATGCCTCGATGTCGAAATGATTCCCAACCCCGCCATCGATGCGAATCCGCTTTCCCTTGTAATACAGCTGGGTATTATGGCAGGCCGCGCACGTCAAGCCAACTTCCTCGCCCTTCCACGGGCCTTCCGTAGTTACGGTCTTGCTGAGTCCTACAGGAAGCCCGTCGGGATTGGTTTGCGGATCTACCGGGTCGAGGGTGAAGCCGTAGCGCTCACTATTCGCATTCGACCGGAACAGTTCTTGGCCGCCTGCAATTTCAAGGTTCAGGAAGATGTCGTACGGCATCACAGTTGAACCTTGCGATATGTGGTAATACCCCTCCCGGGTCTCCTTCGACCATCCCTGATCGAGATACACTACATCCTCGTTTGAGGGCTGAGGCACTACCGAAGAAGGCGGTGCTACTCGAGAAGTTTCGGCCACAGGGGAGCCCGGGGAGCGGGACGACTTGCATGCGCAAATCAGTACCAAAGCAGATAGTGCGCCGGTATAAAAAACCTTTTTAGCTCGCCGCATGGGATTTCTCCGAGATCGACTGAACAAGACATTTCGAGTAGCTACCCTGGTTAAGCAAAAGCTACTCCGGGCATCGCGGCACGAGGAATGCCGAAATTCGCTGAGGCTGAGATTGACCTTTAGATCTACTCGAATCGTATGGAGCCCAACGCCCACATACAACTAGCAAAAATCCCAGATTATGCCCGCATTTTGCGGTCTAGAATTCTCACTCGAGATTCATCTGGCGATACCAGGTCAATGCACGTTTCCAGCCTAACCGCTGCTCGAAGAGCGCGTTGGCGATTATGCGTGAATCTACCAGCATTCCCGGCGACATCGGCGTTTAGCGTTACTAATCCGTAGGAGGAGTCGAGCCTAAAGCCCCAACACCTCGCCCACCCCGGCATAGCGATAATTTTCCCCGAGACGTTTCTGCAAAATCGCGAAAGTCTTCTCGCCAGTACAGTGGCCCAGCGCCATCCGCTGCACGTGATACGTATCCAACAGCGCGGAGACCGTGTGATCGATCTGACTCGGCGTCGAAACGACCAGGTGCAGGCCTCCGACCAGTTCAAAGATCGAGCTCGAATGTGTCTGCGCCACCACGTTCGCAAGAATGTTTTCGATGCCCGGGTGCGAGCACCCTACGATCACGATAGGCCCCTGCGGCGTGTCCAGAATCAGCGATACTTCGGGCATATCGCGAAAGCCCGGAGTCTCCGACAGCGTACTGATCAGGTGAATATGAGGCGTGATATCCGTGAGCTTCGTCACCGCATGGAACCGGGCCGCAGGCCATGCCGTGCCATGCGCTGGTGACGGCGTAGGCGGAGTGCCCCCGAAGTAGCGCATCTTCGCCGGCAAGGAGGTGTTCTCGGCAGCAGGCGCGAAAAACCCACCCGGCGTCGACTGCATGAACGTTTCGTCGTTGGGCACGTACACCGGCACATTCGGATTCACTGAGAGGACATAGCGCAGCCCCGACGTATGATCGCCGTGGCGATGCGACAACACCACAAGGTCGATCTTCGATAGGTCGACGCGTAGGCGTTTGATGTTGGTTTCAAACATCGCCGCATCGTTGCCTGTGTCGAACAGGATCCGTTTGCCTTCAAACTCCACCAGCACGGCATAACCCCAATCGAGCGCAAGGCCGGGCTTGTCCGAGAATGCATCGTAGAGGATGGTGATCTGGTTGCCCGTCGCCGCGCTCTGCGCCGCAATAGGAGAAGCAAAACCGATCAGTAGCGCGAGCACAAGGGCGAATGGAGAGCGTGGCATGGACAAGATTGTAGGCTCTTGCCCGTCGCTCGCCCGGGAAAGCAGAAACCGACCGGATCAGTGCCAGTCGGCCAGTGTCCGTCGATCTGCCTTCGTACGATCCTCGGTTTACGCGAACAGGCCGATTCACTCATTGACTTCGATTTGTGCATTTGAATAAGTAACGAGAATGAGAATTGCGGATGTAAACGGGAAACTATCCGAAGAGTGTGAGGGTCGAAAGGTCATCTAGAAGCAGCGGTTTTAACACTCAGAGACACAAAACAGGAACGGCTTGATTGAGAGCATGAATTCCAAAATGCACTCTCACGAGTTGGCGTCTAATGATCACCTTGGTTGTCAACTTCATTGCAGCATGCAGTTCAACCGATAACGGCGTTTCTTGAAGGCGGAGACAGACTCATGGTGATTAGACCATCTGGCGCAACACAAAAGGACGAAGGCGAAAAGCACAAGATTGCCGTAGAGGGAACCCCGCTCGCGGATGCTTACGATAGACAGGCCGAAGAAGAGATAGCTCAGGGTGTATATCAAACCCTTGACGATGATGCTGATCTAGATGAAATGATCCCGCGACGCCCTTCAGACAGTGTGCTTTGATTCACTCCCGAGCAGTCTAGTCCCTCCGGCTACATCGCCACCGGTGAGCCCTCAGATGTCGGTTGGTATTTATCTGCTGGCATCGAGATTGCTTTGGTCTGGATTCGATTTGTTAAGATTTTGACAAACTGATCATCGGCTCAGTTCGACAGGATTGCCTGTAGTGAGGAAATCAAACCTTTATTCAAAAGGGTCAGTCTATTGACTGAAAAAGCCGGAACCTGGCTGTAAATAATCGCTAGAAAACCCGAACCCGGCTGGAAAAAGGGGCTGCTGCAACGGGCAAGGAAGGATGAAAACTCAGCCTTTGTAACAAAAAAGCTCTGTCTTGGTTCGAAAGTTCCCAATCGAGGTGATTTTCACCACTACCGAACTTGGCTGGAAAACTAAGGATCGGTTTATATAGCTAAAGCCCCTTAACGCATAAGGATTTCATTCCGAACTTAACGTTCGCATGAAGCGCCTCGCACACCTGCCAACTCAATTGAGGTTTGATTTTCTCAATTGAGACTCGTGATTGCGCTGCTAATGCAATGTGGAACCACACATCCAGTGAGGTTCGCACATGTCCAACAGAGTTCTTAGACTTCCAGCGGTAAAGGCAAAGACTGGCCTATCCCGTAGCACAATTTATGCGCGCGTTGCACAGGGGACACTTCCGGCAGCAATAGTTCTTGGTCCAAATACCGTTGGCTGGCTTGAGGCTGATATTGAGGCTTGGATTGAGAAACAGATAGCTGCTTCCCGTCGTTTGCAAGGGCGGGTGGCATGACACGAATCGTCGTTGCCAACCAGCGGCACCTGTTGTCATTGGGTCGTCGCAAGATACTTCGGAATGCGCAGCAAACGGAAGGCAGCTGGAAGATGGTCATGACTCAACGCGAACAAGGATTCAACTTCGTAGTGGCCGATGGAAGTAATACTCCTCGGCCCCTTAATGCGCTTGGATGTAAGCGCCTGCCGCATCAATTCCAAATCAGTAGCCGGATAGATTGATCCATGCTCGGTTGACCTCTGGAGCAAGATTGAACTCTTCAACCAAGGATAGATATGAGTTACAGATTCCTAACTAAGTTATCCCTGCTCGGTCTTATCCTTCTCGAAGGAGCAAAGGCCTTAGCACAGTACAACTCGCCAGCGACGCCGGCGCCGTACAATCCCATTGCTCTAGCCGACGTAACAACGGCGCCACGCTCGGCCGTTCAAGCCACGCAGAGTAACTACGAAACCCTCTCGCAGAATCCGTACCTCGGAGGAGTGGCCGCAGGAAAATCCAGCGCGACGCCCGTAGCGCTTTCTCTTCAAGACGCCGTCGCCTTCGGACTTAAGCAAAATCTCGGTGGCGTTTTGGCCGCGACTGTTGTTACAGATGCGCGAGGACAGCGCTGGCAGGCGCTGAGCGAACTGCTCCCCAATGTTGTTACCGATACAGGCTTCGGAGTTCATCAAATCAATGTGAAGGCGTCCTTCGGACTGACCATCCCCGGGCAACCTCCGATCATTGGGCCATTTGGCTATTTCGACACGCGTGCTTATCTCACGCAATCTGTTTTTGATTGGGGATTGATCGAGCGGGCGCGAGCTTCAAAGGCACAGGTGAAGTCGGCAAGTTCAGCGCCAAAGATGCTCGTGAGCTTGTAGTGCTTGTGACTGTCTCGAACTATCTCCTGATCATCGCCGACCAATCGGAGGTTGAGTCAACCACGTCTCAACGAGACACTGCGAAGAGTCTTTTTCAACAGACGTCCGACCAGAAGACCGTGGGCCTCGCCTCTGCCGTGGACGTTTTCGCTCCCAGGTGCAACTGCAATCACGCGAGCAGAAACTGATTGTCGCGAAAAATAATCTCGCGAAGCAGAAATTGGTTTTGGCGCGAGCTATCGGACTTCCTTCAGGTCAACAGTTCGAGATAACCACCCAGATCCCTTATCAAGAGTTGACACCCACGAGTCTCGATGATGCGATCCAAAGTGCCTACAAGGCTCGTGCCGATTTTCAAAGTCAGATAAATCGAGTTCGGTCCGCTGAACTCACGAGAAAAGCTGCTTCTGCCGAGCGGATCCGTCGCTAGGTGCGGAGACCGACTATGGTCTCTCTGGAGTGAACCCGGGTTCGTCACACGGCACAGTTGATGCGGCTGCCACACTCCGCATTCCTATTTTTCAGGGCGGCAGAGTGCACGGGGATGTTCTCCGGGCCGACGCTTCGCTGTCAGAAGAAAAACAGCGGCTGGAAGACCTGAGAGCCCGGATCGATCAGGAGGTTCGCGATGTTTATCTCGATTTGGAAGCGTCTGCGCAAGAGGTCTCCGTGGAAAAGAGCGCGATAACACTCGCAACTCGGAATCTGGAACAGTCTCGCGATCGATTCATTTCGGGAGTCACGGACAACATTGAAGTCGTGCAAGCGCAAGATGCGCTGTCAATTGCTAATGACGCTTATATCGCCAGTCTTTATAGCCACAACATGGCAAAAATATCTTTGGCAGAGCGACCGGCGTCGCAGAATCGCACTTTGCGGAATACATGGAGGAAAAATGAGTACGGCTGAGCAAGTCACATCAACGAACCCACCGCAGGCTACTTCGCAAGATGCATCAGCGGAGAACACTCACGCATCTGCCCCATCAGGTTTTCGAAGATGCGCTCCTACAAGCGTTGGATATTTTCTGTTTCTTTTGTTGTTCTGGCTATTGCTGGTGTTTTTTTGTGGCACGATCTCTCCGGTTTCGAATCGACCGACGATGCGCAGGTGGACGTTCATCTTTACCCAGTCAGCGCCCGTATCTCCGGGTACATCCAGAAGGTTCACGTTGGGGACAATCAATGGGTCGAAGAAGGTTCCACGCTTGTGGAAATCGATCCAAAAGACTATCAAGTTGCCTTGGCAAAAGCTCAAGCAACGCTAGACACTTCGGGGGCTGCTGCGAAAAGTTCCAATATCGATGTGCCCATCTCTTCCGTCGAAACCTCAAGTCAGTTGAAGTTCACTTCTTCGGATATCAAGAATGCAGACGCGGCGATCCAGGCAGCAGAAAAGCAATCGGTCGCCGCCCATGCCCGGGTCTTGGAGGCGCAAGCTGAAAATGTCAAAGCCCAGGATGACGTCACCCGTTATCGTTTACTGCTGACGAAGGAGGAGGTTCCGAAACAAATCTACGACCATGCTTATGCCGCAGCATCGACCGATGTGGCCGCTGTAACCGCCGCAGAGGCAGACGAAGCTGCGGCGCAACAAGCCGTTGTCGAAGCTCGCAGTCGCCTCATTGAGGCTGAGGCACATTACGAA
This sequence comes from uncultured Acidobacteriaceae bacterium, assembly GCA_963708755.1. Taxonomy (GTDB): domain Bacteria; phylum Acidobacteriota; class Terriglobia; order Terriglobales; family Acidobacteriaceae; genus Edaphobacter. The sequence continues at coordinate 366,513 of CAVPTN010000019.1, read as the reverse complement.
GATGCTCAAGCCGGGCCGCAACGTGTTGCCTCAATGAGCGCCAAAGCGGCCTCGGCCGGGGCGGATGTAGATCAGAAAAGAGCCGCCGTCGAACAAGCGCAATTGAACTTGGGATACACCAAAATATATGCACCGGTAGCGGGCGAGGTCACGAAGAAGGTTGTTGTTGGGTTGAATGTCGACCCCGGCGAGCAACTACTTACGGTGGTTCCCTTGGATCAGGTGTGGATCACCGCGAACTTCAAAGAAACTCAGCTCAAACACATGCGGGTAGGCCAGAAGGCAGAAATTGAACTCGACTCAAATGGCCGCACCTACCACGGCCATGTCGACAGCATCGCCGGTACAACGGGACTCATCTTCGGCTTGCTGCCTCCCGAAAACGCAACGGGCAACTACGTGAAAATCGTGCAGCGCGTACTCGTAAAAATAGTGATCGATCCAAGCGAGAATCGTGACCGCCAACTTCGGCCCGGTATGAACGTCGATGCGAAGGTGTATCTGCGATGAGTGCAACAACCCTGGCTCTTCCGTCGGACGAAGTCGTGTGGCGCCCTAAGGTAAATCCATGGGCAATTGCCGCCACTGTATCGATGGCTGCGTTCGTCGAAGTCCTTGACACCAGCGTTGCCAACGTCGCATTGCCTTATATCGCCGGAGGTACTGGAGCCAGCTACGACGACAGCACCTGGGTACTCACCTCGTACCTCGCAGCAAACGCTATCGTCTTACCTATCGGCGGATGGCTCGCGGAGCTGATTGGCCGCAAGCGATATTTCATGACGTCGCTTGCCATTTTCACGGTGAGTTCGTTGCTTTGCGGGCTCGCGCCTAGTCTCCCGTTACTACTGTTGTTTCGAGCAATACAAGGCATCGGCGGCGGTGGACTGCAACCGATGGCACAAGCCATTCTCAACGATACATTTCCTCCGGAGAAGCGCGGCTCGGCGTTTGCCGTCTATGGAGTTACGGCGGTTCTCGCTCCTACAGTCGGACCGATGCTGGGTGGATGGATTACTGACAGTTATTCCTGGCGTTGGATATTTTTCATCACGTTGCCTCCGGTCCTTCTCGCACTTTATTTGACGCACATCCTGGTAGAAGATCCGCCGTTTCTCCATCGGTTGAAGAGGAGGGGAATTCGAGTGGACTATATCGGAATATCGATGTTGGCTCTGGGGGTTGGTTCACTCCAGGTCGTTCTGGACAAGGGACAGGAAGACGATTGGTTCGGCTCGCATTTCATCTCGACGCTTGTGGTGACCGCTACGGTTTGCCTCATCTCGCTGGTGATTTGGGAATGGTTCCGCAAAGACCCCATCATCGACGTTCGCATGTTCAAGAGCTTCAACTTCGCAGCAGCGAACTTGATGATGTTCATGATGGGATTCATGCTTTTCAGTACCCTGGTCTTAATTCCGGAGTTTCTGCAGACACTAATGGGTTACACAGCAGAACTTGCCGGTCTCGTTCTGTCCGGTGGCGGGATAGTGCTGCTGGTGATGATGCCCATCGTCGGGCGGCTTACTTCAAAGATTCAAGCCAGATGGCTGATCGCGACTGGCTGGCTGTGCCTTGCTATCGGGCTGTTATATTGCGCGCACGAGGTTGACTTGTTAATCAGCTTCCGGTTTGCGATGTGGCTGCGCGTCGCTCAAGTCGTAGGGATTGGATTTCTATTTGTTCCCATCACTGCAGCTGGTTACATCGGAGTGCCTCCAGAGAAGGGCAATAGCGTCTCCGGCATGATCAATTTCATGCGCAACATCGGCGGCAGTATCGGTACTTCTGTTGTCACCACAATGATCGTCCGGCGAGCTCAGTATCACCAGCAAATCCTCGTCGGACACATCACTCCCGATTCTCCTGCATATCGTTCCGCACTTCATGCACTAGGCTCGAAAGTTGCTCGTTCTGGGCTTGCAGCCGCGGACGCCCACGACCAGGCAATTGCGAGGTTCTACGAATTGGTGCATCGACAAGGCGGCGCGCTCTCCTACATGGACATATTTTGGGTTCTGGGTGCCCTGTGCTCAATCATGTTCGTTCTTGCATTCTTCTTGAAGAAGAATGATCCGGGAGCTGGTGGAGATGTCGCGGTCGGCTGAGAATACTTCAGTGATTAAGGCGATCACTATCGAGCGCCCGTGCGACTGCGAGCTCTCCAAGGTTTCCAATCTTTCGACAAGAATGAGGTGGTGCAAGCTCATGACGCGCGATTTTAAAGTGTGGATAAGCGATCGTTCATCTATGAAATCGTTTGGGTGAACAACGAGAAGTTCAATCCACAGGCACCCACGATTCCGAGCTGTTGTTCACGAGGTACTGTACCGTACGCTCCTCTTTCGGCGACCGTTTTTGCACTGGCTTTGCCAGTTCGCCCCAGCAAACACGGTTACGTCCTGCAGCCTTAGCCTGGTACAAAGCTTTATCGGCAGCATCCAGCAGATCTTCCTGACAGCTAGCATCACTTGGGTAGCACGAAGCTCCCCCGCAACTCACTGTTGACAGTCGAGGATGACTTCCGGGCTCCGGCAAGGCAGGCGATCCGGCTACTTCGACAAGCTTGCGAATGCGCTCGGCGACGATCAATGCGCCTTCCTGCGTCGCTCCAGGAAGCAGAACGACGAACTCCTCCCCGCCAAATCGAGCAGCGAAGTCATCCTTGCATCGGAGGCTCTGTAGTAGTAGCGAAGCTACGCGGACCAGCACACGATCACCATACAAGTGGCCGCGAGTGTCATTCGTATTCTTGAAATGATCGATATCAATAATTATGGCGGAGATGCAGGATCCGGAATCAACGGCCTCACGCCAAAGCTTCGCAAACTGTAGCTCATACGAGTGTCGGTTGGCCAGTCCAGTAAGGCTGTCGAGGGAAGAGATACGCTGCAGCTCGACATTCAAAAAAGACAGCTCTCTACTCTGTATCTCGCTGCGTAAACGCATCAGATATCCCACCCGCTCTTCTCGACCGATGCTATAGTTCGCCACTGTGGTCATGGAAATAGCGCAGATCGCCAACGTGATCCCAAGCAATTTCTCCGAACCACTTAGAAAGTGATCGTGATGGATGAAAACAAGATCGCTTGCGAGTAAGACGGCCGATGCGCTGAGAGCGTAAACAAAATGGAGGCGCATTACAACCGTGACAAAAATCACAGTTACGATCAGACCAACCTGAGCGTATGCCGATGAAGTAGCGTTCCTATCGCTTTCGAGATAAAGATGAGTAATTCCTATAAGACAACTTGCTACAGCGATACTTGCTTCGCGATAGATTTTGTTAGGGCTCCAGCGCATACTAACGTTCACCAACAGAGCGATAGGCGTAACGATGCACAGGCGAATCTGTAAGGGAAGCCAGGAATTCCCGCCGCGAATAAAGTAGTCTGCGATGACGTAAACATTGAAAAATCCAATCGCGATCAAGCCCTCGAGCCAGAGACGCGCCGAGCGCTGAGAGAGTGTTGACTGCTCAAAGCCGCTCTCAAGTGGCTCCGGCAGGCCCAAGTGCTGGAATCCTCTCCGCGAGAGCCGCTCTATCTCTCCAATCGCAAGTTCATGGATGGAAGTACTCGGCATTTGAATTCGGTTCTCTCCGAAATATGTCTAGCTATCTTTATTCTTCGTTAGCAGCTGCATGTCATTAGGATGCTTAAATCGCGAATCGTGACCAACGATGTCTGCAACAGATGTTACTAAAGCGGGAAAGCGATACACTCCCTATTCCCGGTGACACATAGTACTTCCGTGTCATTCCAGCGGAAAATAATTAGTGGTAATCGCTGACATGGACTGTCTTTGGCATGGGACGACGCACCCATTTTTGCTAGCCCACAAAGACCTTTGTTCGACACTTCATCAAACTGAGGCGGGTCGAGCGAAAATCAGCGGCGGCAATGGTCCGGAATATTACCGGACAGCCTTCTTCATTTAGTTATCGTCGATTCGGCGAGAAACATCATGCCAGAAGAAAATTATCGATCAAGCGTGTTGACCCCACGTATGCTGCAACCGCAACAAGCGCGCCTGTTTCGGCGGAACTTACCGGAAGCAGCGTATTAGCATCTACTATCGTCAGGTAGTCCACGCGTACTCCATCGTTAGTCTTCAGGATCTCCATCCCACCCAATATTAGTTCTGTAGTCCGTCGCTCACCCGCTGCAATCATCCGTTCGATCTGCTGCAATGCTCGATGGAGAACCAATGCCTGATCGCGTTCCACTGCGCTGAGATATTTGTTTCTGCTACTAAGTGCAAGTCCATCCGTATCGCGTACGATTGCGCAGCCCACCAATTCAATGTCAAAGTTTAAATCACGTACCATCTGCCGTAACACCGCAAGCTGCGCTGCGTCCTTCTGTCCAAAGTAAGCACGCTCTGGGCTGACGACATGAAACAGTTTGGCTACAACTGTCGCCACCCCGGTAAAGTGACCCGGGCGCGACGCTCCATCCAGACGATCTCCAACGCCAGATACTGAAACCGTCGTTACCGCGCCCTGCGGATACATCTCAGCGGTATCAGGTGCAAATAATATGTCGACGTTCTGAGCCTCCAACAATCCGCAGTCTTCTTCAAATGTTCGTGGATACCGAGCAAGATCTTCACCCGGCGCAAACTGCAGCGGATTCACAAAGATGGAGGCCGCTACCACATCGCATTCCGCACGTGCACGCCGGACCAACGAAACATGCCCTGCATGAAGCGCTCCCATCGTAGGCACAAATCCGAATACACGACCGTTCAACCGCAACTTACGACAGACGCTCTGCATCTCCGCAACTTTCGTCACGATCTGCATTCAGTGGAACTCCTCTCACCCGCATCTTCGCAGGCATAACTTCATCGTCTTTGAGTTAAGCACGAAGACGCTTCAACAACGCCAACGCAGACACCCAACTCTTCAGTCTGAGCGGTCTCCATTCGCATCGTTTCTATCTCAGTGCTTCGGATGGCTCGTCCATCAACTCTCGTATCTCTCGAGAGAGATGGTAGCTCTCCGCATCGGAAGGGAATGTCCTTGCCTCAACATCTCGCCGATACTCTCCCAACGCCTCTTGCATCACTCCCGCTACATCGGCATACCGTCTCACAAACTTTGCCGGAGTCGAAAAGGTCATCGTCATCATGTCGTGAAGCACCAGAATCTGTCCGTCGCAATCTGGCCCCGCACCGATCCCTATGGTGGGAATGTGCAGCTCGTCCGTGACTATCTTCGCCAACTCTCGCGGCACGCCCTCCAGCACGATCGCGAAACAGCCAGCTTCTTCAAGCGCGAGAGCATCTGTGCGAAGCTCATCGATCGCTTCCATCGTTTTACCTTGCACCTTGTAACCGCCCATTCGATGCACACTCTGCGGAGTCAACCCAAGGTGCCCCATCACAGGAATCTCCGCTCCAACGATTCGGCGGATCAGCTCTTTGCGCTCGCGACCGCCTTCAAGCTTTACTGCTTCGGCTCCGGACTCCTTCACAAACCGCACAGCGTTCGCTACACCTGTGCCCTTCTTTGTTTGATAGCTGCCAAACGGCATGTCTGCCACCAGCAACGCACGGCGCACGGCCCGCCGGACACCACGCGTGTATAGCAGCATCTCGTCCATTGTGATTGCGAGCGTGTTCTCTTGCCCCTGCATCACCATCGCTAACGAGTCACCGACGAGCAAGACATCCAATCCGGCCTCGTCGACCAGTCTGGCACTTGCATAGTCGTATGCAGTGACAGCGGTGATCGGCTGCCGCAACGACTTTTTCTCAAGTAAAGAGGGAACAGTTACCTTAGCGAAGGGAACGGCATCACGCCCAACCCGCGCGACGTCTCGTTCTCCAGAGAACGTAGTCAAACTCATCTTCATCTCCAGTGCAGTTCCGCCGCGTGTCGTCTCACAAAGCCGACTTTGGCTGGATACCACCTGTCCCAGCAACTACCTGGGTCCGCGTTAAACCCTACTCGCCTTCTGTCTCAAATAGCAAGTGGAGCTTCGTTTTTCTGATAAGCAGGGTCTTGAAACGAAGGAATTTAAGCCCGCCCTTTTGCGGAGTTGGGCGGAGGGGGATAGTTGGGTCTGATCTTCGTCGGGACTGCAGGTTCAGGTTCTAACTCGATCGGTCGGTGGGCCGCGACCATCTCGGCGATCGCGAACTTCAGCGGCTCGATGCCCTCACCAGTCACGGCGGAGATTGCCAGGAAGGGCAGCTTGCGTCGCTTCGCCATTGCGGTCAGTTTCTTCAGCTTGTCCGGATTGGCTACATCCACCTTGGCCGCAACGAGGATGGTGGGTTTGGCGGCAAGCGCAGGATCGAAGCTCTTAAGCTCCTCGGTGATGACCTTGTAATCGGCGACTGGGTCAGGCCGGTCGCTTGTGTCGGAGACATCGACGAGATGCACGATGACGCTGGTGCGTTCAATGTGCTTAAGAAACTGAATGCCAAGGCCGGCGCCGAGATGTGCGCCTTCAATAAGACCAGGAAGGTCGGCGACAGTGAACGATTCGGTGTGTGGGTACTCACCAACCTGGACCACCCCAAGATTTGGCTCAAGCGTGGTGAAGGCGTAGTTTGCGATCTTCGGCTTCGCAGCGGAGAGGCGCGAGATCAGTGTCGACTTGCCAACATTGGGATATCCAACGAGTCCAGCATCGGCAAGCAGTCGGAGCTCAAGACGGTAGGCACGCTCCTCGCCGGCGCGGCCGAGTTCGTGTTCGCGCGGAGCTTGATGAGTGCTGGTAGCAAAGTGCTGATTGCCGCGTCCGCCGCGTCCGCCTTTGGCGATGACGATGGTTTCGTTGGGACGGGTAAAGTCGTGAATCAGCTCGCCAGTGGCATCGTCATAGAGCAGCGTGCCAACGGGAACCTTAAGCGTGGCGCTTTCACCTGCGTAACCGGAGCAGTTGGAGCCGAGGCCGTGGCCGCCGCGCTGCGCTTTGTGTTCAGGGTTATAGCGAAAGTGGACCAGAGTATTGTGGCTCAGCGAGGACGACATAAGAACGTCGCCGCCATGGCCACCGTCGCCGCCCGAAGGCCCTCCCTTCGGAACGAACTTTTCGCGACGGAACGCCATACAGCCGTTGCCGCCGTCGCCGGCCTTAATTCGAATTCTTGCTTCATCAATAAACATCTCTGTTAACAGTGTACTAGTTTGCGGCAGGAAAGCAGGATTCAAGGCCGGATGCGGCCGTTCTAGCGATCTTTGAGGGCCGCCGTAAGTTGTGGGAGACAGTGTTTTTACATTTCGTAATCCTCCCTTAACGGCAACATGCGAGTCTGGTCAGGACTCGGACATTTGATCAGAGCATTGGCTCATAGCAGGCGCGGAAGGGTGTGCAGTCTGCCAGGGCGAATAAATTCAGGAGACCAGAGTGAAGAATTTGGGAGTAATGATGCGGTGCGCGCTGACTGCGGCGTTCTGCTTGGGCACAGGTTTGCATGGTTACGGGCAGTCGGCTGTTGATGGTGCGATTGGCGGTACGGTCGAAGATGCTAGCGGTTCGGCAATCGGGAGCGCGATTGTCGTTGTCCACTCAAATGCTACGAACGCAGAGCAGAATGTAAAAGTCGATAATTCGGGTGTCTTTCGGGTGATCCACCTGCAGCCTGCAACCTACACGGTTACAATTACCGCGCCGGGTTTCCGAACCTATCGGTCTGGCGGGGTGATCGTCGAAGTTGGGCTGCTGACCGATCTCTCTCCCAAGCTCCCCGTAGGCAATGCGAGCGAGACGGTGGAGGTGACCAGCGAGGCGCCTGAGCTCAACACGACATCACCGGACTTCTCCGGAGTAATCAATCAAAAGACACTGCAGGATCTGCCGGTGAACAACTACCGGTGGTCGGCCTACGCACTGCTGACACCGGGAGTGGTTGCAGATTCGAGCGGCTTTGGTCTGCTGAGTTTTCGCGGCCAGAGCACATTGCTGAATAACGTGACCATCGACGGCGCTGACGATAATCAGGCCTACTTCTCTGAGGAGCGTGGTCGCACTCGCGCAGGCTACTCGACGGCCAAGGCTTCGGTGCAGGAGTTCCAGGTCAACACGTCGAACTACACTGTGGAGTATGGCCGGTCCGCTGGCGGTGTCGTGAACTCAATCACGAAGTCAGGTGGGAATCGGTTTCACGGCGAAGGGTACTTTTACGACCGCGATGCAGAGTGGGGAGCTGCGAACGCATTCACGACACAGACGGTGCAGTTGGTTCCAGGTGGGCCGTTTACGACGCAGAACTTCAAGCCCACCGATCGGCGCAAGCAGTGGGGAGGGGCCGTGGGTGGCCCGATTCTTCACGACAAGCTGTTCTTCTTCTTTGCGGCTGATCGCTTTCAGAGAAACTTCCCCGCGGTGGCTGCCGCGAGCAATCCTTCGAGCTTCTTCGCTACTCCGGACGCAGCGCTTCCAGCCGGTAAGGTGTGCGGCGGAACAGGTGCGACGGCGCCAAGTGCGATCGACGCATCGGCATGTACGCTGCAGACCAATCTCAAGCTGGCTACGTACGGAGCAGCAGCAACCGACTACGTCAGCGGCCTTACGAATCTGAATACACTGCTTGGCACCGTGCCGCGTACGGGCGATCAAACGATCTTCTTCCCCAAGCTGGACTGGCAGATCAACGGAAAGAATCATGCTTCGTTTGAGGTGAATCGGTTGCGCTGGATCTCGCCCGCCGGCATTCAGACGGCTGCAACGGTCTTCGACGGTTCGCATAGCTTTGGGAACGACTATGTACGCGATACGTTCGGCATTGCGAAGCTGGATACGGTGATCACGAATAACATCAGCAACGAAGTCCGGTATCAATATGGTCGCGACTTTGAGTTCGAGTTTGCCCAGGATCCATCGGCGTATGAGACGTCGAACCTGGTAAGTACTCCGGCAGGCTACACGAACCCCTTTGGCGGGCTTCCGCCGAGTGTCGCGATTACCAACGGCTTTACGTTTGGAACACAGACTTTCCTCCAACGTGCAGCGCTGCCGGATGAACGTCGCTATCAGATTGCCGATACGGTGAACTGGATTCACGGAAACCACAGCATCAAATTCGGCGGCGACTACATCCATACGAACGACCTGATCAATAATCTCTTTGCGCAGTACGGTGGTTTCAGCTACTCGACGCTGACCAACTACCTCACCGACCTATATCTCTCTCAGAATCCCACGACAGTCTCTCAGGCACACAACTACAGCTCGTACACGCAGGGCTTCGGTCGGCCAGGTCTCGACTTCAATACCGGCGACTATGCTTTCTTTCTTCAGGACGAGTGGAAGTTGAACCCGCGCCTGAGTCTGACCGGCGGCATCCGATACGAGTATGAGCAGTTGCCTTCTCCGGTGAGCGACCTCATCGTTTCATCGATTCCTCAGACCGGCTCCATGCCCAGCAACAAGAGCAACATCGGTCCGCGAGTTGGTTTTGCCTACGATGTGTTTGGAAGTGGCAAAACGATTCTGCGAGGGGGTTACGGAGAGTTTTTCGCTCGCGTCATCAACTCCACGATCTACAACGCGCTGATCAACACAGGCTCGCTCAACGGTCAGCCGAGCTTTAGCTACACTTCGACAAGCGCAGGCGCCCCAGTCTTTCCAGAGGTGATTCCGGCTCTGGTGAACACTGGAACGCCCCCAAACTCCACCTTCTTCGACAAGAACTTTAAGCTGCCTGAGATTCACCAGGCTGACCTATCGGTTGAGCAGGACCTCGGTTGGAATACCGTCATCAGCGTAACCTGGCTGGGATCGTTCGGACGACGTCTGCCGAGCTTCGTGGATCAGAACCTGCCAGCTCCGACGTCTGTGACCTACACGGTGGTGGATACATCTGGCAAAGGCCCGTTGCCAAACGGCTCTACTTTTACGTCGAACTTCTTTGCGAAGAGCACAGTGTCCTCAAAGATCTGCCCAAGCCAGCGTCCGGACTGCAACTTCGGAGCGAAGACGAACATCTTCAGCGGTGTGAACTCGAACTACCAGGCTCTCGTGGGTCAGATCTCGCATCGTCTGACACACAACCTGCAATTCAGTGCGAATTACACGTGGTCTCATGCGCTGGACTATGGCGAGAACAACACAACGGGCACCTCTGCCAATGCACTGCTGGATCCGACGAACCTGCGCGAGGAGTATGGAAACTCCAACCAGAATGTTCCGAACCGTTTTGTGTTGACTGCGGTGGCGACAGCGCCGTGGCACTTCACAGGTTGGAAGAGCTATCTTCTGAACGACTATGAAATCTCGCCCAACTTCTCAGCACAAAGTGGACTGCCGTATTCGGTGGCGACCAGTGGAACTTTATCGACTGGTCTCATCAACGGGGTGCAGTTGAACGCTATAGGTGGCGGTGTCAATGGATCGAACGGTGCCTTCCGGCTGCCGGGGTTTGAGCGAAACGGTCTTCAGCAGCCGAAGACAAATGTTCTCGATCTACGCCTCTCGAAGCGGTTCAACGTTGCCGAGCGGGTGAAGCTGGAGTTACTCGGCGAGAGCTTCAACATTCTGAACCGTCAGAACGTCACGTCGGTGAATACAACCGGATATTTCATCGGCACTACAACCAATGCAGCGAAACAGGTAACGGGCAACCTCCTTACGTTCAACACGAGCAGCGCGAACTCGGCCCTGCCTCTGTTCGGGTCCGTAACAAACTCGAACGCCAGTGGGTTCACGTACACGCCACGGCAGGTTCAGTTGGGAATTCGAGCACAGTTCTAACCTTGTAGTTGGTTTTTCAAAGGGCGGCAGCTTCGGCTGCCGCTCTTTTTGTAGTTAACACAGAAGAGGGCTTTTTAATTTGGCTGTCTGCGGCTAATCTCATAGTGTCTTCTGTCTTCGGCGGATTGCCGAAGGCTCGGCAATTGCGATGCCATGCCCAGATCGTAAAGGGCAGGCAAGCGTACTTTTTTTGATCTTCCCGTGGTCGCGGTGTAGAGCGGTACAAATCCGCGGAGAGTGCATGTCGTTCTGTCTGAAACACGCGAGGTTTAGCGCGCGTGTGGGAAAGATTCTCTGGGCCTGCTTGTTGTGGTGCTTTGCCGCTGCAATCGTCGGAGTGCGCGCTCAAGGGCAGACGCCAGTGGATGGCGCGGTTGGCGGTTTTGTCGTCGACGCAAGCGGTGCCGCGCTGGTGGGCGCGGTGGTACAGGTGCAAAACCTGGCGAACGGCCTGATGACCTACGCGACAACTGAAGGCAAAGGCGAGTTCGTGGTGGCTCACTTGCCCGCCGGTGAGTATCGGGTAGTTGTGGACTACGAGAGATTCGCCAACTTGACCCTCGAACCGGTGGTGGTTGAGGTCGGCGGTGTGACGTCGGTGCAGGCACGGTTGAAGATCGGTGGTGTGGTCAGCTCCGTAAACGTATCAGCGACACCAGACCCCCCGGCTACGGTGAGCATCGACGAGGTGGCCTCTACCGCAACGGCGAGTGTCATCACGCCGGCTGAGATCGATCTGATACCCGTCAACGGCCGCAGGTGGCAGACGTTCGCCCTGCTGACACCAACAGTGAATGCTGATCCCCAGAGCGACGGCTTGTTAAGCTTTCGCGGCGTAGCTTCAACTCAAAACAGCAGTCGCATCGACGGCGGTGATGATGACCAAAGCTACGGCTCAGTGCCACGCGGAACTGGTGCAGAGAGTACAGCAGAGATTGAGGATGCAGCGGAGACCGGATCATATGGCCGTGTCAGCGCAGGAAGCGTGGATGGCGGCGGAGGATATGGACGTCATTCTGGGGCGGCCTACACCTTTTCGCAAGAGGCGGTGAGAGAGTTCCGCGTGAGCGGACAAAACTACTCGGCGCTCTACGGACACGCGGCGGGCGGAATCATCACGACGGTTTCAAAGAGCGGCACGAACAACCTACATGGAACTGGCTTCTATTTACTGCGATCAAGCGCGCTGGGCGCCACGAATCCGTTTTCAATCGCAACGAACTACGTCGACGGCGTGAATACGAGTGAGGCAGTAAAACCCCACGACCTGCGTCAACAGTTTGGGGGAAGCATCGGCGGCGCAGTCGTTACAGACAAGCTCTTCTACTTCTACGCGTACGACCAGCAGCGCCGATCATTTCCGGCCATCTCCACTCCTGCCGATCCAAACTTCTATGCGCTGACGCCGACTCAGAACGCATTGCTAGGCAACCGTGGTGTAACGGCAACAAAGGTGAATGCAGCCCTGAACTATCTCGAGAGCCTGACTGGAACGGTTCAGAGGCGACAAGATCAGACAGTCAACTTCGGCAAGATCGACTGGCAAGCGGCTGAGCGTCATCGCATCAGTGTGCAGTATGATCGCGCACGCTCAAGCTCACCATCGGGGGTGCGCACAGCACCCGTAGTCGATCTCGGCACCGCAAGCATGGGCAGTAGTTACGTCAGCGTCGATTCGCTGCTCAGTCGATGGATGTGGCGCGTTTCCTCAAAGCTGAGCCATGAGCTCCGCATCCAATATGGTCGCGACCTGCAGTTTGAGCAGGCGCCCCCGCCGCTTCCGCAGGAGCCCGCCGTGTCAGTCGGTGGATTCGCACCTGAGATCGCCATCGGGCCGGATGGATTCACATTCGGCACATCGAACTCTCTCGGTCGCACGGCGTACCCGGACGAGAACAAGATTCAACTGGCAGATCTTTTGACGTGGGTGCATGGTCGTCATCAACTTCAGGTGGGGGGCGACCTCAGTCTGGTTCATGACAACATCGTTGGCCTCAGCAACATTCAAGGAGCTTTTCACTATGACAGTGGAACGACATCTGGCCATGCAGGCGGCCTGGTGGATTGGATCACGGACTACACCTTCAACGTGAATGCATATCCGAACGGCGGCTGTCCGTCGATCAACGCTGCGGTACATGACTTCTGCTTCCGTTCATTCACGCAGAGCTTCGGACAACAGGCAGTAACATTCAATACCCAGGAGTGGGCCGGATTTGTACAAGACGACTGGCGAATCAGGCCGGGACTCACCCTGAATGTGGGGTTGCGTTACGAGTATGAGCTCTCCCCGTTGCCGCAGCAGCCGAATGCATCACTAGACCAGGCGTTTGGCAAAACCGGTGCGACAAGCATATTTCCCGAGGACAGAAATAACTTCGGACCTCGTGCCGGTGTGTCATGGGAGCCATTCGGATCAGGAAAAGGTGTGGTCCGCATCGGATACGGATTGTTCTATGGACGGTTACCAGGAGCGACGATACGCAGCGCACTGGTGAACACCGCGTTGCCCTCATCCTCAACCAACGTGCTTATCTTACCCAGTACCGTTACAAATTGCCCACAGGTTGCAAACCAGGGCTTTGGCTATGCTTGCGCATACGTGACCACTCCACCTGCGGCCGTGGCAAAGACGACTTCTGCAGTGGTCTTCGATCGTAGATTTCGTCTCCCCACAGTTCAGCAAGGTAGCTTCACCCTCGAACGCGAGATAGCAGGAGGTACAGTCGCCAGCGCAACGTATCTGCTGAACCTCGACCGTCAGTTGCCAAACTCCGTCGACATCAACATCGCCCCATCTACCGCGAACAAGGTGTTTCAACTTCAAGGAGGCACCGGCTCAGTCGGAGTTAGCGATAAAGAGACCTTCGTAGTCCCCTTTTACGATCAGAGGATTAATTCAAACTTCGGGCCGGTGACAGATATAGTCTCCAACGCAAATGCAAGCTATAACGCGTTAGCTCTGGAGGCACGTCGCCGCAGCCGTGGAGGTATCGAGTTTCGCGCGAGCTGGACTTGGGCTAAGGCAATCGATTTTGACCAGAGTGCAGCAACGCCACGAACCAACGCGCAGTTCGATCCATTCGACGTGCGGTATGACAAGGGCCTATCGGCGCTGAACTTCCCCCACAAGGTCGTGGCGAGTGCTGTTTGGGCGCCAGCATTTTCGATTGAGCAACACTGGTTACGCACAGCAGTAAACGGGTGGTCGGTTGCCCCCATTTTTACCGAAACCAGCGGCAAGCCCTACAGCCTGGACATCTTCGGTGGCACGCGGTTAGCAGGCGGCCATGAGAGTATCAACGGCTCAGGTGGAGCGGTCTATCTACCCACAGTCGGCCGAAACACCCTTCGCCTGCCTGATACCAGTCGTGTCGATCTCCGTCTCACCAGGGCGGTGTTGGTCTCCGAAGGCGTGAAACTACGAGGTGTTGCCGAGTTCTTCAATTTGACGAACCGGGTGAACTATTCCGCGATCATGCAGCGCGCGTATCTTGCAGGAACAGAGACCAATGGAGTTACGCCGCTCGTATTTCAAAACGCTGCCACGGTCTCGGCTGAGGGTCTAAATGTGCAGCCTTTTGGGACCTTTACGGCGGCAGCGACCGGGCAGTCGCCCGAGCGGCAGGTGCAGTTGGGGCTCAGGGTGGAGTTCTAAGGTTGTATTGGCTTGGGCGTGTGGTCTGGAATACCCTGCATCAAACCGCTGAAGTAGCGACGGGAGAAGGAGTAAATGGGCCTGATCGATCTCATCGCGCATCACGGATACGCGATGACGGCTGTGGTGATGTTTCTCGCTGCGGTGGGCCTGCCGTTGCCGATGTCTATCGCGTTGCTGGCTGCCGGCGCGGCATCAAAGCACGGGCTGCAGATGGCGATTGTTCTGCCGGTAGCCTGGTTCGCCGCGGTGGCTGGAGATACGCTGCTCTACTTCGGCGGACGTCATACCGGTTGGTGGCTGCTCTCCGGGATGTGTCGTATGTCGATCAACCCGGAAAAATGCATATTCTCTTCGGCCGGATATTTCTATCGTCGTGGTCAGAAGACGTTGCTGTTCGCAAAATTCATTCCGGGGCTTGGGGCCATGGCAGCTCCACTCGCTGGAACGCTGAATATGCGAGTCTCACGGTTTCTTCGGCTCGATGCGCTTGGGGTTCTGATCTATTGCTGTTCATGGCTGTTCACGGGATATGTCTTCAGCAGATTCATCCAGGAGATTGCGGGCTGGATCACTCAAGCAAGCCATGCAGTGCTGTTTCTCGCCCTGTTGCTAGGCTTCGGATACATTCTGGCCCTGATCATCTTCACAACGCGCGCGCAGCGGTTCAAGGAGGTCGATCGAATCTCCGCAGACAGCCTCTACGAGCGTATGCAATCGATGACGCTCGACAAACTTGTGATCATCGCCGATGTCCGCAGTCATGGCTACTACGATCCCGGCATGCAGCGCATCAAAAATTCAATCCGCGTAGAGCCGAACCGCCTGAAGGAAGAGTTGATCGCATTGCGAGAGTTCATGGTGCCCGAGTGCGAAGTCTACCTCTACTGCAGTTGTCTTCGCGACACCACGAGCGTCCGCGTGGCACACATGTTGAAGAAGGAGAACTGCAGCACGCACGTCATCACAGGCGGGCTGAAGGCGTGGATCAAGGCAGGCGGCGATGTCGAGATGGTTCCCTCAACCGACATACAACACCTCCCCACATTCGACTAACGCTTAGTGCTGCGAAAGTGAAAGAGTATTTCCGTCCGGGTCGACGAACCATGCGACCTTGGCTCCCCCTGGAGCGCTCCACACGCCATCCGGGCCCTGCTCGATGTACGGATAGCGTGTGAACGTCAGCCCTTTGGCAGCAAGATCGGCGACGTTCTGGTGGATGTCGCTAACCTCCCAACCGAGGATGGTAAACGGCGCAGGCGTGAAGTCGCCGACACGAACGATGCGGATCATTGTTCCGTTAGCGTCCATAACAATCGCAAACTTGTCGTCGCTGATGAAGCGCAGGCCGAGAAGGCCCTCGTAGAAGCTGCGAGCTGCTGCGGCGTCTTTGGTTGGGATAAAGGCGATGATCTTGTTTTGACCAAGCATGCAGCAACCTCGGTGGATAGGAGTTTAGCGCGACGAGCGGGAGTCCGCCTCGGCAGGATGTTGCAGGAAGTTTTGATCTCCCGTCAAGCTGGGAGAAGAGTCTGAGCGAGAAGCGAAGCGGGTAGTCGGGAACGCATCCGGGTAATTCTGCTGAATCCAGGCCGTCATCTTCTCGCGCACAAGACACCGCAAGTCGAAGTTCTCACTCGAGTTGCGAGAGCTCATCAGACACCGCAACTCCATGGAGCGGTCCGTAAGGTTCGTGACCTGTAAGCCGCAAGTCTTCTTGTTCCAAAGGGGCGACGGGTGAACAATCGTCTCGAGTTGCTTGCGCAGCTCTTCTACCGGGATCGAGTAGTCGACATAGAGAAATGCTGTCCCCATAATGTCGGAGGCCTCGCGAGTCCAGTTCTGGAAGGAGTTTTCGATGAAGTAATTCAGCGGAACAATGAGACGGCGCAGATCCCAGATCTTAACCACGACATACGCCGAGTTGATCTCTTCTATGCGGCCCCACTCGCCTTGAATCACCACGACGTCGTCGATGCGGATAGGTTCCGTGAGGGCAATCTGCAGGCCGGCGAAGAAGTTCGCGGCTGTCGATTTTGCAGCAGTAGCAATAATCAGCGATGCAATCCCGGCCGACGCGAGAAGACCAGAGCCGTAGTGCCAGATTCGCGGATCGTTAAACGTCCACAGCAGAACGCCGGCGTCGATGACAACCACAAAGCCGATAAGCAGTCGGCGAAAAAGTTGAAACTGCGTGTGGACGCGGCGGGCCTGAATGTTGTTTTCGGCGTTCAGGTCATAACGCCGTAGCATCACAGCCTGCAGCGCGTAGATGCACCCGATAGCGAACCAGCCGAGTGCAACAACCATCGCCATGATGAATCCGTGGCGAAGGTCGTCTTCAATCTTCTCAGATAGCCCGGGAATAGCTGGAAGTACAAGGATCAGGCAAGTGAGGAAGAAGATAGCCCGCGCAGGCTTACCGAGATGACGCTGTAGCCCCCAGCCGAAATCCTTGCTCTCCTCCTCCTTGCGACGTAATACGCGAAACAAGATGTAGTGCACTACATTTGCGAGCACAATCGCCGAGCAGAACAAAAAAATCGCAAAGAACCAGCCGTGGCGAAAGTGAAAGAACCCGAACGACATCGCCTCCGAACGTGATGTAACGAACATAGACAGACTCAGCGTAAGTCGATTCAAGGTTGGCCCATCTCCTGCGCCGGTCAAATATACGACGCTGAGAGCAGTTTAATACGCATCGCCACTGCCTTTGTGTCTCGCGTGTTACTTGTGCTGCAGATAGTCGAGACCATCGAGCACAGCTTTTTCAAGAGCGATCCGTTCGTCGGAGTACGAATGGTCGGTCGACAAGTGGATCGCCGTGACCTCGTCATTACCGGATTTGTGCAGCGCCTCAACGAAAGCATCGTTCGATGCGGCAAGCCCGTCATCGGAGGTGATCACAAGCATGGGGCGGCTCGCGAGCTTCGGAGCAAGCGCAATGACGTTCCACGCTGCCGCGTTCGCCAGAACCTCACTGGCCAGACTCTC
Source organism: uncultured Acidobacteriaceae bacterium (assembly GCA_963708755.1). GTDB lineage: Bacteria > Acidobacteriota > Terriglobia > Terriglobales > Acidobacteriaceae > Edaphobacter. Next base: position 349,152 of record CAVPTN010000019.1, on the reverse strand, counting down.
CGGCGTGCAGCCGGCAAGCGGGGCCATTCCCTCCGCGGCGAGGTGGCCAGCCAAACTGGCAACAGCTGTCTTTTCTTCATTAGGCTTTAGCGACTGCATGCCATCAACACCCATGTCGGCTGCCGAAATCAAACCAACGGCTTTGATCGCTGGATCCTGCGCGCCGACGTATCGAGCCATGAAACCACCCATGCTGTGGCCGATCAGCACAATATACGATGGGTCCGACCGCAGCTTCTTCGCATTGACCGGATCACGCAGATACGCAATCGCAGCCTGCGTATCTTCAATCGAGTGCGTAAACGAGAAGTTCCCAGGCGATCCCCACGAGCCCCTGTAATCGAAGTAGACGACATCCCAACCGGCGCGGCGGATCGTCTGTGCAAGATCAAGGTTCTTCTCATTCCCAGGAAAGCCGTGAAGTAGAACGACAACGTGATGCGGCCCCGCTCCGGGAGCGATATAAGCTAGCGCATTCAACATCGCGCCGTGGCTGGGAATCTGAAAGGTTTCCATGGCAGCCGGATAGGCCTTGTCCGGAGCAGGATCAGTGGTAATCGCCGTTGGAAGTTGCTGCGCAAGGACCGGAAGGGAAAGCGCAGAGCAAAGGAGTGTAGATGCGGCAAAGAGGCCGTAAAGTCGCATAGGCTGATTGTTCTTCGCGAAACTCAAATTGTAAAGGTGCGATTTACATAGAATCGTGCGACAAAGCCTAAAATAGATAAGTGAGCTTTACGGAAGAGTTTGATGTAGTAGTTGTGGGCGCCGGTCACGCCGGGTGCGAGGCTGCAATGGCCTCTGCACGCATGGGCCTGCGCACAGCCATCTTTACCTTGAACCTCGATCTGATCGCACAGATGAGCTGCAACCCCGCCATCGGCGGTATTGCCAAAGGACATCTCGTCCGCGAGGTCGATGCGCTTGGCGGCGTAATGGGCGAGGTCGCCGACGCGACCGGCATTCAGTTCCGTCTTCTCAATACGTCGCGCGGCCCTGCCGTGTGGTCTCCCCGTGCCCAGTGCGACAAGGCACTCTATCGCGTGAAGATGCGTGAGGTGCTTGAGGGCCAGAAGAATCTTTTCATCAAACAGGCTGAGGTCGTGGACCTCATCGTCGAAGAGATTGACGCCGCAACTCAACAGGCTGGCGCAAATCGTGTAGTCCGCGGTCTCAAGCTCCGCGACGGGCGGATTATTCACGCTGCCGCCACCATCGTTACAACAGGCACCTTCCTCAACGGCCTCATCCACTGCGGCGAACAGCAGTACACCGCAGGCCGCAGCGGCGAGCCAGCCAGCGTATTGCTTGGCGAAAGTCTGAAGCGCCTCGGCCTCCGCGAATGCCGTCTAAAGACCGGCACGCCGCCTCGCCTCGATGGTCGCACCATCGACTGGAGCCAGTTTCAGGAGCAGCCCGGCGACGAAGATCCCACGCCATTCAGCTTCCGAACAAAACAGATTCCGCTACGGCAGATCAACTGCCACATCGCACACACAACGCCCGAGACGCTTCGTCTGATTCGCGAAAACGTTCACCGTTCGCCAATGTACACAGGCCAGATCGAAGCCATCGGGCCGCGCTACTGCCCCTCAATCGAAGACAAAATTGTCCGCTTCCCCGAGAAGACGCGGCACCAGTTCTTCCTCGAGCCAGAGGGCCTCAACACCCACGAGGTCTACATCAACGGCATGAGCACCAGTCTCCCGATGGAGATTCAAGCCGCAATGGTGCACTCCATACCGGGCCTTGAAAATGCGGAGATGTTGCGTCCCGGCTACGCGATCGAGTACGACGCGATCGATCCTACCGAACTCGACCGCACACTTCGCGTGAAGTCTTTCGCTGGCCTCTATCTCGCCGGCCAGATCAACGGAACCAGCGGCTACGAGGAGGCCGCGTGCCAGGGTCTGATGGCAGGCATCAACGCAGCATTGGCGACACAGGGCGAGCAACCCTTCACCCTCGATCGCACCGAAGCCTACACCGGCATCCTGATCGACGATCTCATCAGTAAGGGCACCAACGAGCCGTATCGCATGTTCACCTCACGCGCCGAGTTCCGCTTGCACCTTCGGATCGACAACGCTGACACGCGACTCACTCCACACGGCCGGCGTCTCGGGCTCATCGACGACGCCGCGTGGGCTGACTACGAAGCAAAACAGGCTCGCGCTGCTGCGTTCGAAGCGCTTTTGGGAGTGGCACGCGTGCGCGCAGAAGAACTGCCCGTCTTGCTGCTCGAAAAACTCGACGGCGACTCTGCAAGTATCAGCGGACAAACATTTGCGCAGCTCCTGAAGCGGCCGGAAGTCCCCGTCGAGGAGATCGCCCCAGTACTTCGCGACCGTCTCGCGAATGCCGACCCAGTCCTCGCAGATTGGGTCGCAGCGATGGATGCGGCCACAGTGGAGGGTGCCCCAAAGCTTCCCTCGTGGATACGCAACGAGATGAAGACCGTGGAGACCGAGATCAAATACTCGGGCTATCTCGATCAGCAGCGCCGCTCGATGGAGAAGATGCGTAAGGCCGAGAAGAGATCAATTCCCGCATGGTTTGACTACACGACAGTAAGCGGCCTCTCCAGCGAGATGAAGGAGATCCTCTCGCGCGTCAGACCTCTGACGCTGGGTCAGGCCAGTCGAATCGCCGGAGTTACACCCGCCGCAGTGAGCCTGATTCACGTCTACATCGAGATTCAAGGACGAGCACGAGTAGCCTGATTTAGCGGGCAATCGCACAAACTCCGAGCAAAACCACCGAAATCAAAACATTGTCCTGTGGCCGACGCGCGTCAATCCCGTGAAATGTAACCGTTAGCCCCCTTCTCGCGTCCAATCTGAAGTGAAGAACGGAGTGGTGCTGCAATGAAGACCGCATTAGTAGCGTTGGGTGTCGTGTTAGTCGCCGTTGTGTTGTTTGTAGGTGGCAGGAGGATGATGATGGGAACGGTCATGGGTGCAGAGAGAAAAGAGCCGATTCCGGCGCCCGTACTCGACGAACCCAACGCGTCCGCAAAACATGAGACGGCAGTCTTCGCAGGTGGATGCTTCTGGGGCGTGCAGACCGTGTTTCAGCGCGTAAAGGGCGTTACCGCCACTACCGCTGGCTACTCAGGCGGCAGCGCCGAGACAGCAACCTACGATCAGGTCTCCTCCGAGCGCACCGGCCACGCCGAGTCCGTCAAGGTCGTCTTCGACCCGGCAAAAGTCAGCTACGGAACGCTGCTACGCATCTTCTTTTCAGTGGTCCACGACCCCACCCAGCTCAATCGCCAGGGCCCAGATGTCGGATCCTCCTATCGCTCAGTGATCTTCTTTACCTCGCCGGAGCAGGAGAAGATCGCGAAGGCCTACATCGCTCAACTGGACGCAGCACACGTCTTCCCGAAACCGATCGTCACGCAGGTCGTGCCGCTCAAGGCGTTCTATAACGGCGAAGACTACCACCAGGACTACGCTGAAAAGAACCCGAACAACCCATACATCCAGATCTGCGACGTCCCAAAAACTGCCGCTCTCATGCAGCAGTTTCCAAATCTCTTCCAGGACTACAAGCACAAATAAATAAAACAACGACCTATTTTCGGAAGTCGTCATCCTGAACGCAGTGAAGGATCCCTGTATTTAGTTTTTCACTGCATCTCTGCAGCGAGGGGGTAATTCCACCTCCCTCGCCGCAAGCTACTGTGTTACCTCTCCCTCGGGCTCATCGGTTGGGTTGTCGATCTCGGCCTCGAAGCCTTCCAGCAAGCGATTCAGGAAGGCTTCGGGGTCTGTGTCTTTATTCTGCAGCTGATGAGCCAGCACAATATGCCGCGCCAGATCAGCAAGAACGATCCCCCACGCAAACGGATCCTCCCACGCCCCGCTGCGGATGCTCACATGTTGCCCCTGCTCGGCGATCCAAACCCGAAGCACCTCGAAGGAGGCCTTATCGCGCTGCGCGGCCTCCGGGATAGTCAAAACTTTCTCAGCACCCATCTTGGTTCCCCGCTCATAAAAAAGAGTTATTGCGAACGAATGGCTGGCTCTAGCCTATAACGTTCGGCGGCTGTGCATGTTGCGAGCAACTCCTCCATTTACCTGCGAGTCGGCCATGCTCTCAAGTGTTGCGACTGCATCTCACTCCTCACCCATCATCCGGCGAAGGTCTTCAGCGGAGGGAATGCCGGGCATTTTGATAAGACTGTTTGACTCAGCAACGATTACTTCGATCCGGCGGAGTTTGTTTGTCTCTACATCTGACATCTTTGCGATCACACGTTTCAACTTGTACTCATAAATGAGCATATCTGTTAGTTGTAACGAGGTCAGTCCAACAAGCTTATTTCTTGCTTCGTTTTCATCAAACTCAGGCACATATCTATCGAGGTTGTCGCTCATCTGTGAATAATCCTCTTGTTTTGTGGGAAACTGCGTTCGAGATGTCCCGCAGCGATACTTCACCGGTTGCTACCGATCATGGAACGGCAGAGAATAAACAATTATGGCATCAATCGCTCAACTCAACGCCTCGGTTGGAATACCTGCCTCTGTTCACATAGAGGTTGCAGTTCTTGGGGCGATGCTTCTGGACGGGGTCGCAATTACGGATGCGACTGCAAAGTTGAAGGTCGAAGATTTTTCGCTGGACTCCCACCAACGTGTCTATCGCGCTGTTATTGATTTAATGTCGGTCGGGCGAGGAGTCGACTCTCTTACCGTTCAGGACGAACTCGATTAAGCGGCATGAGCTGGATTCGATTGGTGGACCAGCCTACCTCGCCTTTCTTACGGAAGGAATCCCACGTAATTTTAATATTGAGAGTTATGTCCGGATTGTTAAGGACAAAAGTCTCCTGCGTCAGTTGATGAGCATCTTTGCAGATGGCGTCGGAAGGGCCTCTGATCAATCTGAGGATGCAATTCATGTTTTGAGCGACGTTGAAGCGCGGCTTGCCGAAGTGGCGGATAGTGCGATCACCTACGGATTTTCAGACATCGCGACTATCGTCAAGGAGTCCTTCGGCTCCATCGACGCCCTCTACGAGCAGGGTCGCGAAGTCACAGGCCTCGCCACTCACTACATTGAGTTCGACCGCATGACCAGCGGCCTTCAGGAGTCAGAACTCACCATCATCGCCGCGCGCCCATCCATGGGCAAAACCGCCTGGGCCATCAACATCGCCGAAAACGCAGCCGTTCGTGGTGGCAAAGTCGTAGCCGTCTTCTCGCTCGAAATGTCGAAGGCCAGCCTGCTCCGCCGTATGCTCGCATCCCAGGCCCTCGTCAACTCCAAAGCCATCCAGACCGGCATGCTCATGCGCGAAGACCGTGCCAAGCTCATCAACGGTCTCGAGCGACTCATGGAGTCGAAGATGTTCATCGACGACACCCCCGGCATCACCCTTGCCGAGATGCGCGCCAAAGCCCGCCGTCTCAAGCAGCAGCACGGCGCCCTCGACCTCATCGTCATCGACTACCTCCAGCTCATGACCGGCTCCGCAGGCGCACAAAAAGGCTTCGAAAACCGCACGCAAGAGGTCTCCGCCATCTCCCGAGGCCTCAAAGCTCTCGCCAAGGAGATGAAGGTTCCCGTAGTCGCCCTCTCGCAGCTCTCCCGTGCCAGCGAGCAGCGCGGCGGCGACAAAAAACCCCTCCTCAGCGACCTCCGCGAATCAGGCTCCATCGAGCAGGACGCCGACGTCGTCTGCTTCATCCACCGCGAGGAGTACTACGACCGCGAGAACGAAGACCTCAAGGGCAAAGCCGAGATCATCATCGCCAAGCAGCGTAACGGCCCCACCGGCAGCATCCAGCTCGCCTATCTCGCCGACTACACCCGCTTCGAAAACCTCCAGCACGGCGACCCCACCGGCTACTAAAGCAAGCCGCAGTATGTGTGTCGCCTTTTTGTTTGCCATTCCCGAAGAGAATCTGCGTCTGAAATCTACTGACACAATGCTGTCAGTAGGGTGTCGATATTCTGCCTCTGTAAACGTCATTACGATCAGGAGGCACTATGAAACAGCAACCGAAAGCCGGAGCCGTTTGGTTTGAGATTCCATGCGCCGATCTCGATCGCGCCGCGCAATTCTACGAAACCATTCTCGGTCGCTCCATGAAGAAAGACGTTCATCCTCTCCAAAATATGCGCATCTTTCCCTCTGAGCCTGGTGGCGTAACCGGCGCACTCGTCAAACGTGCATTTCAAAAGCCTGGCCGCGCCGGCACCATGGTTTACCTAAACTGCGACGGAGAGCTCGACGCCGTCATCTCCCGCATCGGCAGCGCAGGCGGTCTCATCCTCATGCCGCGTACCGATATCCCTGGAGGCTACGGCTCGTTCGCATGCCTCAAAGACTCGGAGGGCAACCACGTCGGCCTGCACAGCGCGACCTGATCTTTCCAGAACCTCTCTAAATCCGTCATCTCGACCGAAGCCGTGCAGTTTTATCGCACGGCGGAGTGGAGAGACCCCCGTATTTCGCCTTTGCTCCTGCTTGAGTCCCAACAACTTCTAAGTAAGTTCTTTGAGCAGTCTGCGAATCCGCAAAATCCAACAGCAAGACCGAACGGATTCAAAGTTGTCCACTAGGATAAGTGCATGCGACGGGCCGACCGACTCTTCCGTATCGTCCGTATCCTACGCGGCGGCCGTCTTCAAACCGCGCGCATGCTCGCCGAAAAACTTGAGGTCTCCGATCGAACTATCTACCGCGACGTCCGCGATCTCCAGACCTCAGGCATGCCCATCGAAGGCGAGGCAGGCGTAGGCTACACCCTCCGTCGCGACCTCGATCTCCCTCCACTTATGTTCACCCGCGACGAACTTACGGCTCTGGTCCTCGGCGCTCGCCTCGTGCAGGCCTGGGGCGGAGCCACCAGCATGGCCGCTGCCGGTCAGGCCCTCCAGCGCATCGAAGCCGTCCTCCCTCCCGAGCTGCGCGAACGTCTCGACTCCATCCTGATGTACGCCCCCGGCGACAGGATGACGCAGCCCCAGCGCCAACTCCTCGACCTCCTCCACGAGGCCTGCATCGATCGCCGCGCCCTCGCCTTCGGCTACACCCGCGAAGACGGCCAGGCCAGCCAGCGCGAAGCACGGCCCCTTGCCCTCTACTTCTGGACCGGCGTATGGACCCTGGCCACATGGTGCGAGATGCGAAAAGACTTCCGCGTCTTTCGCATCGACCGCATGGAAAAAGTTCAGGTACTCGACCGTCAGTTCGTGCAGAAGAAGGGCCAGCGGCTCGAAGACTTCGTTCGCGAAGCTACAAAAAACTTCACCCCATAGCCCGCAAGGCCGCGTATCTGGGAAGTGTCAGTCTCGTGTGTTTGGCAGAGGCGTAGCTTGGTGGCATGTTTTCTAGCTGGCTCGGGTGGTCAGGTGCGCTTGGTCTACTGCTATTTATGAGTTTTTTTGTTTTCCCAAACGAGATCCACTTGGTTCCCTACAGACTTGCCTCGACGGCACTCATGCTGGCAATGGTGGCGAGCATAATATGTCCTATTATCGCGTCTATACGCTCGAGCAAGTGGTGGCTCATTGTTTCGGCTTGCGGATTGGCGGCGGCACTCCGATTTTTCTGGATGCTAGCCGCCTAAAACACGCTGATGCAATGCCTGTACTTGCAATCGTTCTATCTCTTCCCCAACATAAAAGCATCGACAGCCTTCCCCGCACTCGCAGGCATCATCATCGGTCGCCGGGCAGCAGCTGCTCCCACCGGCACGATGTTGGGCGGCCAGTATGGATCGGCAGCCGCAACCGGCCCCAGCGCAACATCAGGAATCTTCGTCTTGATCTGCGCATTCATCGCATCGATAAACGTATTGGCAATCTGTGCATACCCAGTGTTCGTCGGATGAATCCCATCCAGCGCAAAGAACCCACCGAGGAAACTAGCGTTACCGGTGAAGCCGTTGACGGTGAGACCCGTGGTGTAGAGCTGATTGAACAACGCGTTGATATCCACCAGCGTAGCGTTCGCCGCCTTGGCCTGCGCTGCGATCACCTGGTTGAACGCCGTAACCTGCGCCTGCACCGCAACCACCTCGGCAGCAGACAACACCCCAGCGTCATCGATCGGTCCCTTCAGTTTTCCCGCCAAGATCAACGGAATCTCTGCCGTCCCCGTCGGATTCACAAAATCCCCCGGCACAATCCCCAACACCTGGCTCAGCACCGCCGTCGGCACACCCGTCTCCTCAGAGACCAACCCCAGCACCTCCGCCGCAGGAGTCAAATACGGCACCTTCGTCACGTCAGGAATATTCGCGATAATCAAATTCGCCGACGTCATCGTCGTAAGCTGCGTAATCAGCGTCTGGTACTGCGAGGTGAAGTTTGCAACCGACGTCATGCTGCTGGGCATGCCCGTCTCATCCGCGATCAGTGCGTCGTTATTGCCGATCCAAAGAAAGATCGTCGTCGGTTGCGCATGCAGCGCAAAACTCAACTGGCTATAACCCTGTCCATAGCCCAGACCCGGAAACCCCAGCACCAGCTGATTGATCTGTTGCTGCGGGGTCACAGGGTTCACCAACGGAATAGTAGCGATCACGTCGTTCACCAGCGCCCCCGGAACGGCCACATCGGTCGGCTGCGTGGCAAAGTTATCCCGCCCGCTGGTAGGTGGAGCCTGCACCTGCGAAATCACCGGAGGCGGCCCCAGCGAATCCAGTTGCAGCACATTCGGCGCGCCCGGATAAGCAATCAGTGGCTGAACAATATTGAATCCGGCCTGTCCCGCCAGCACCGGAGCCCATCCATGCACCTGCAGCGTATCCAGAAGCGAGTCGCTCTGAAACCCCGCCGTCAGCGAGTCGCCCAGAAAAACAGTATTCGAGAAGTTCCCTGCGTTCTTCGCCTGCGCGCTCACCAAAGCTGGAGTCGGGTTAGAGCTGCTGCCGGAACAACCAACAAGCGAGAGGCCCAGAGCGGCGGTAACGCTGAAAAACAGAACTACTGAACGAGTATTCATTTTCATGGCGACGGACGAACCCCTTGGAAACGTCGCTACTCCCGGTGGGCTTCGCGACGTGTGTACTTTCTTCGGACGTGGCTTTGTATCACACTCAGGGTGCCTTGGGGAATCGGGAGTATCACGGCGGCTATCTACCCCGTCCTCGCGCGAAGATAGGATAGACCTCGTGAAGAGTTGGGTGGAGATCTCAGAAAAGCGCCTCACCGCGAACTATCAGCTGCTGAAAAACGCAGCAGGCGGCGACACCGCAGTCCTTGCCGTCGTCAAAGCCAACGCCTACGGCCACGGAGCAGCCGTCTGCGCTCCCGTCCTCGCCCGCGCCGGCGCCGAGTGGCTAGGCGTCACCGACGCCGCCGAAGGCGCATGCGTCCGCAAGGCTCTCACAGCCGCAGGCATCGACCCCAAAAACCAGCCTCAAATCCTCGCCATGTCAGGCCCCCTCCCCGAAGACGCCGACGAACTCCTTCGCCATCAGCTAACCCCCGTCGTCTGGCAGCAGGAGCAGTTCGCATGGCTCTCCGCCGCCGTCACAAAACACAACTCCGCGCCCCTGCCCATCCACCTTGAAATCGACACCGGCATGGCGCGCCAGGGAGTCGCCCCAGGCGATGATCTGTCTGCCGTTCTGCAATGGTTGAAAGACCACGCAACGCTTCAACTCAATGGCGTCTTCACCCACTTTGCCTCCTCCGAAGTCGCCTCGTCCCCGCAAACCTTGCTTCAGCGCAAACGCTTCGAGCAGGCCATCGCCCAAATCGCAGCGTCCGGCCTCCACCCGATATGGGTCCACGCGGGCAACTCCTCCACCGTCGACAATCAGGGCACCGAAGAGAACCTCCCCTGGCTGCGCACCCTCGCATCCACCATCGGAGCACGCTCCATGGTTCGCCCCGGCATCGCACTCTACGGATACTGCCTGCCCATCGAATCCCCCAACGCCTCAGCGCGGCCGCAGCCCGAGATCGAAGCCAACCTGCAACCCGTCATGACGTGGAAGACCCGCATCATCGGCCTGCGCAACATCCATCCCGGAGACTCCGTCGGCTACAACGGGATCTTCGCAGCCGACAAGCCCATGCGCCTCGCGCTGCTCCCCATCGGATACGCAGACGGCCTCCGCCGCGAGCTCTCCGCATCGAACACGCGCCCCGGCGGCTGGGCCATCATCCACGGCAAACGAGCCCCCATTCGTCGGCCGGGTCTCCATGAACCTCACCGTCGTCGACGTCAGCGAACTAAAAGAAATTTCTCTAGGCGACGAAGTAGTCGTCCTCGGCGACGGCATCACCGCCGACGACCACGCCCATCTCGCAAACACCATCGCCTACGAGATCCTCTGCGCAGTCCGCGCCTCTCCCCAACTCACCGCTTAGCAGCCACGTCAGCCGCGCTCGAAATCAGCCGCCCCCAGCCCTTGAGTTTCAAACCAACGCACAGGCATCATGGTGGCATGGCAACCATGACAGAACTCCGCGTCGACGAAGCCGCCGCACTTCTCTCCCGCACACCTTCAGCACTCGACGCCCTCCTGCGCGGACTGCCCGACACATGGGCACGCGGCAACGAAGGCGAAGATACGTGGAGCCCCTTCGACATCGTCGGCCACCTCATCTGCGGCGAGCGCACCGACTGGATGACGCGCATCCGCACCATCCTCGATCACGGCGAATCGCAGCCATTCCACCCATTCGACCGCTTCGCTCAAACGAAAGAGACGCAGAACAAAACCCTCGAGCAACTCCTCGACGACTTCGCCCACCTCCGCGCAGAAAACCTCACCGCACTCAAAGCCTTGAACCTGCAACCGAAAGATTTAGAGCGCCGCGGTACACATCCAGCCTTCGGTTCCGTGAAGCTGTCGCAACTCATCGCCACATGGGCGACGCACGATCTCACCCATCTCCACCAACTCTCCCGCGTCATGGCCCACCAGTATCAAGACGCCGTCGGCCCATGGAGCGCCTACCTCGGCGTTCTCCACTGCAACGGCCACAGCGCCCCATAAACAAGACGAGCCATAAACAACAACGCAGCCGCCCTACGACAACTCTGCCTCCAGAATCAGAGTTTCGTAACAGCCTCATTTGCGCCCACACCATCCCGGCCATTAACATCAGGCTAAGAGAAACGAGAGGAACTACTTCATGGAATCCACCCCTGCAGCGCGTCGCACCGAAGACATCGCGCTCGATCTGCTCAAGTTCGTCGCGTCCCAGGCCAATGTAGGCAGCAAATCTGCCGGCTCCACTGGCTTTGGCCTTCCCACCTCACCCAAGAGCGACGATCAGGTCACACATCTGCTCGAGCTCTATGCCCGCTGCCGTGAGGCCGTCGAGGCGCCGGTCGAAAAGAAGTAGTGTCGGCTTCACAGCCACTGCGTGTCGTAGTCATCGGAGCGGGAGCCTTCGGGCGCAACCATCTCCGTGTCTTCCATCAGCTCCAGCAGGAAGGGCAACCGGTCGAACTCGTCGCTGTGGTCGACCGCGCCCCTGCTGCCCTCGCGGAAGCCTCCGAAAAATTCGGCATCCCCGGCTTCGACACCATCGAAGCCTGTCTCGCCGCAGTAGGCCCCCTCAACGCTGCGTCGGTCTGCGTCCCAACGGTTCATCACGCCTCCGCAGCCGTGCCGCTTTTGACGGCCGGCGTCGATGTGCTGATCGAAAAACCCTTCGCAGCAACCCTCGAAGATGCCGACAGCATCCTCGAACTAGCCAGCAAGCACGGTCGCATCGTGCAGGTCGGCCACCTCGAGCGCTTCAACCCCGCCGTCACCGCGGCGCCGCCAGCATCTCCACCGGCCCATGTTCTTCGAGGCCCACCGCCTCAGCATCTTCACCCCGCGCTCGCTCGATGTCGACGTCGTGCTCGACCTCATGATCCACGACCTCGACATCGTGCTCAGCTTGGTTGCGTCGCCCGTCCGCGAGGTGCGCGCCGTCGGTCTGCCGGTGCTCTCCAGCAAGGTCGACATCGCCAACGTTCGCCTCGAGTTCGAAAACGGCTGCATCGCCAACTTCACCGCCAGCCGCGTCAGCACCGAGCGCGTCCGCAAGCTGCGCTTCTTCCAGCCCCACCAGTACCTCTCACTCGACTTCGCCCGGCAGGACCTGCTGATGATCGACGTCACCGCAGCCGCAGGCATGGACCCCCGCCACTTGGCCCAGATCGTCGAAAAAGTTCAGGCAGCCGAAGCAGCCCAGCAGGCCCGGCAAATTGAGACAGGCGAGAAGGCCGAGCCAGTCGCACAACACCCCTCAGCTGGCCTCTCCCTGAAAAAAATATCCGTAGAACCCGGCGAGCCCCTTCGCCTGGAGATCGAGTCGTTCCTTCACGCCGTGCGCACCCGCACCACACCGCTCGTCTCAGGCGAGGCCGGTCGAGCAGCCCTCTCCCTGGCCCTCGAAATCAACACAGCAATCGCGGCCCACGCCAAACGCGCCGGCCTCTAGCCTGGGTCATCCCTCCTCTCAGCGGACTCGCCTCCGCCTTGGAACGGAGCTCATGGGCGAAACCCCATACTCCCGGCCTCCAATCCAACACTCTTCGAAGTCGTCATCCTGACCCTGAGCGAAGCCGAATGGGGAAGGATCCCTGTCTTTGTAGTTGCTCTTGCCGTTGCTCGTACGCCACCCGGTCACCCAGCCGCCTAAAAATAAACTCCAAAAACGTGGCGCATTTTTCGCCCCCGAAAAAGTGTGCGCTAAATCACCACATTCACCATGCAAGCCACCACGTTTTCACCACAAAAACACCACAACAAAACGCGCGTTTTTCTAAAATACCCCTGTAAAAACACCAATCCACCACGCAGAAAAAATCCGCTCTCGGCGCACCGAAAAATCACAAAACTAGTTCATGGTTTTGATCGGAACTGTATCCGGAATTCTCAGCTCGAACTGATCGTCTTCGAGCTTCTGGTTCAGCGCCAGCTTCGTGATCGTCACGGACAGGCTGTACTGGTCCTGTGGCCGCTTGATGACAATCTTCATCGGGAAGGCGATATCTCCGAACTTCTGGTAGTTGCTGTACAAAGCCCGCGTCACCACTGCTCCATCCGGCCCGTAGATATCCTGCTGATAAGGCAGAAGATTCGTCCGGCCGACATGAATCACCCGCACAGTACGTTCGATCTGGCCCTCAGGCTGATCCAGAAACTCGAGGTCATAATCTGGCTCCTCGATCAGGTCCTTTTTGTCTTTTTCGTTGGTCAGTATTCGCGTATCCTGCGTCAGCGAAACGACTTGCCCCGGAGCAAGTCCATGCACCAGCAACGAATCGAAAAAGACCGCCGGGCGCAGGTTTTCAAGCCCATTCTGCGACGGCTTCGTTACCTCGCTCGTTCCAGTCATAGCGAGATTCTTCCTGGGAATCCATATCTTCCAGTTCTTCCCGTCACTGACCATATCCAGCGCCTGTGAACCAAGTATCGGCACTCGCAGCAGAACCCGCAGGTTCTGCGGCTTTCTTAGGAAAATGTAGCCGCTGAAGCTCGGATACTGAGTCTCATGACCCTCTCGCCCCCCACCGGTAGTAGCGACGATCTCCACCGACGCGTTAATGGTCTGGATCCCGTCAAAACGTGCATTCACCTGCTTCAGAAGTTGGTCCAGCGTCGCATCCAGAACCACGTCGGCCGGACGGGTCTTGGGAACGATGCGAGTGTGGGTCAGGCACCCGGTCAACACCGGAGCCAGCCCAAGCAAACTCACAGCGAACGCTTGTCTTATCCTCATGAACACAAACTTCAAGTATATCTTTCCTGGCATGGACCATCGCCCGGAAACCATGATGGGGAACCATCCACACTATCTTGCTACACCTATACGTCTTTGATGTCTGCTGGTTCGACTGCGCTTCTCATAGTTTCGTGGCAGATCAGATCGCCAGCACACAAACCAAGTAGACCTCTCGGAAGACAACAACGAATATCTCTGTTTATTACTCGATTGGCCTGAGCCATATGGCGGCCGTGGTAAGACGAGCTACTTTTGCGCCTGACGATAGGCCTGTACCTGAGAGTTATGCTCTTTGAGCGTAGCGGAAAAACGGCTATGCCCCGCAGCATCACTCACAAAATAAAGGTAATCGGTCTTCGCAGGACGTATCGCCGCATGCAAAGCAGCTAGCCCGGGATTACAGATGGGCCCCGGCGGCAGCCCTGTGTGCTTGTAAGTGTTGTAAAGAGAAGGAGATTGCAGGTCTGAGGCGTAGATTGTCCCGCGCCACCGGTTCTCCAACAGTGCCGCATAGACGACGGTCGGATCGGTAGCCAGTGGAATTCCTTTGGCCAGCCGATTCGCGAAGACCCCGGCCACAAGTGGCCGCTCTGCGTCATGGCTGACCTCTTTTTCGATGAGGGACGCCATTATTACTGTGTGAGCTACGTCACTGGTGAGCCCAAGCTGCGAGGTCTCTTGATGGAAGCGGCGCACCATAGCCGAAAGGATTTGAATCGGCGTAACGTGCCGCGAGAACTGGTAAGTATCAGGAAACAGGTAGCCCTCGAGAGACTCGGGCTGAGGGCCGCCGGGTGGCTGCCACGCCAGAATCAGCTCAGTGTGCTGGCGCTCCGCCGCGAGGAAGGCGTCGCGCTTCCCCAAACCAGCTGCCTCGACCGCCTGCGCGATGTCGAAGATGTTGTATCCCTCGGGAATGGTCAGCGCCTGGGTATAGACATCGCCGTGCAACAGCCGTTCGTAAACATCTGTCATAGGAGCAGGATGGTCGAAGCGGTACTCCCCAGCCTTCAGCGTGCCTCCTTTGACGAGACGAAGGAGGTCAAAACCGTACTGGTTACGAATGACCCCGTTCTTCTCAAGCTGAGCACCAATCGCTTCGGTCCCCGTACCAGCAGGAATATCGATGAAGGTCTCGGATGATCGACCATACGGCCGATAAATGACGCTAGCGGCGACAGCCGCGCCAATCACCAGAAGCAACAATAGGGTCGCGAGAAACTTCAAATCTGGGCCTCCGTCAGGTAATGCCTAAGGCCAAAATCACGTGGAAAGAGATCAGGCCGTCGACTCACGTCATTCATTTTACGGCTGGCCGTTCACTCCTGACTGACACTCGCAAATCCGAATGAACTTCGAAGGAATCGACAATCAAAAATCGCATCGTAGACGATTTTTCAGTCTTTTATCGATATTCCGACGTCTTCTGCAATAGAAGATCCCAGCAGACAGTGGCAGGTTCGCAGACCCGGATAGCGGCTTTTGCAGACCAGCCATCGTATAATCGTATTTTCACCTCAGCGTGCTGCCGCTCGAGCATCTGCGAGCACGCCAGTACCATTCGGAAGGCCCCATGCCAGAACAAGTAAAAAAGAGGCTTGCAGAAGAGATTAAGTTGCTGGAGCACGAACTTACAACCGAACTCCCTGCAGAGATCAAAAAGGCCGTTGCACTAGGCGACCTGAGCGAAAACGCCGAGTACCACATGGCTAAGCAGCGTCAGGTCTTCGTCAACGCCCGTCTCGGGCAGTTGAAGAAGCGGATGGGCGAGCTCGCCATGGTGAACCTGGTCAACATTCCCACTGACAAGGTCGGTTTTGGCTCGCATGTCACGGTCTTCGACTCCAGCAAGGACGAAGAGATCAAATATCAGCTTGTGACGAGCGAAGAGTCCGATGTTGCTAAGGGGTTGATTTCGACGACATCACCGATTGGTCGCGCGCTTCTGGGCAAACAGGTCGGCGATACAGCGACCGTCATCACTCCGAACGGCAAACGGGAGCTCGAGATCCTCAAGCTGCTCACCATCCACGATGTAGCCGAAGAGGTTTAAGGGCACGCCTTCGGATACGTCGGCGATGTGTTATCAAGGAAGCGGTAAAAAACGGGGCAATCTCCCCTGAGGGCAAGTTTTTTGACTTGGACAAGCGCATTCGGCAAAGGCAGCGGCTGGCTGCTGCAAAAGATCGTCAACGGCCTCGCGCTGACCCGCATCTCTCCCAACGCGCTTACCTTTATCGGCCTTGTCATCAATATTATCGCTGCATGCTTCTTCGGTTTCGCTCGCCCAAACAATGCCAACCGCATGTTTTTGTACGCCGGGCTGATCATCATTGGGGCTGGCGTCTTCGATATGGTTGACGGACGTGTAGCGCGCAAGACCAATCAGGTCTCCGTATTTGGCGCTTTCTTCGATTCCGTGATGGACCGCTACTCGGATGTAGCTATCTTCTTCGGCCTGTTGATCTACTACGCGCGCGGTAACCGCCTGTTCTATGTGGGGTTAGTGGCGTTCGTAATGACAGCGTGCGTCATGGTGAGCTACACGCGTGCACGTGCGGAGGCTCTGATAGGCACATGCAAAGTAGGGTTTATGGAGCGACCGGAGCGCATCGTCTGCGTGATTCTGGGCGCGCTATGCAACCGATGGGGAGTGATGGCGCCCGCACTCTGGGTACTTGCGCTCTTTGCCACTCTGACTGTTATCCACCGCATCCGTTACACCTACCTTGAAACGGAACGTCGCAAACTCATCGCCCAAACGAAATAAACAAGGCAGTTGCGGCGTCTGCACTAGGAAAGTATCCGCTGAATCACGTTTGTTTTCGCCAGCTAGACGCGTTTGACTCCAGCGTTCTTCAAGCTTTCAACTATTAGTTCTGCGATTGTCTTCGACATAGGCTCCCTTGATTTGGCCGACTACATGACGGCTGGGTTTGGCTAAGTACGGATGAAATGAAATCCCGTAGACTTGAGATGCAATGAGTCTGCAACCTGTTTTGTTAATTCACGGCGGAGCCTGGGCGATGCCCGACAACGCGATTGCCGCTCACGAAGTTGGCATCGCAAACGCACTTGCCGCTGGCTATGCCCTTCTTGAAAAAGGAGCTACCGCCGTCGACGCCGTGGAGGCCGCGGTCGCCGTTATGGAAGACGACGATACCTTCGACGCTGGGCGTGGATCGTTCCTCACGCAGGATGGCCGGGTTCAGATGGATGCACTGTTGATGAACGGTGAAAATCTGCGTACGGGCGGGGTAGCGTGTGTTGAACGGCTGAGAAATCCGATTCGTGCAGCACGGCTCGTTCTGGACAAGTCGCCACATGTGTATTTTGTAGGCACTGGAGCAGAAAGGTTCGCACGTCAGCACGGAATGGCGCTGTGCGACAACATGGACTTGGTGGTGCGGCGCGAGCAGGAACGCCTGTACAAGGCCCAGGCCGATGAACTGGCCGGATTGCCTGACGAAACCTTTTCAGGAAGCCTCGACTCGCACGATACGGTAGGGGCTGTGGCGCTCGACGTCCACGGCAATATCGCTGCCGGAACCAGTACGGGTGGCACTTTGAATAAAGCCCCTGGTCGAGTCGGCGATTCTTCGCTGATCGGCTGTGGCTGCTATGCGGACAATCTCTCAGCAGCGGTCTCGCTGACGGGCTGGGGCGAGCCGATTATGAAGCTCGTTTTAGGTAAACGGGCGGTCGATCGTGTCGCGGCAGGGGCCAGCCCCGACGAAGCAGCGCGTGAGGCGATTACCTACTTGTTTGACCGGCTGGGTGGACATGGGGGCATTATTCTCTTGGGGCCGGATGGTCGTGTCGGTTTAGCCCACAACACACCGAGAATGGCGTGGGGTCTCCAAACTCCCGCAGGGGCACAAGTAGGCATCACGCGAAACTGACTTTCACCAGGTTTATCTGACAGTGAGTTAGTTATGTTGACGATGCGAAACGGGCGAACTTCAATGCTCCCGACAATGCGCGCAAAGAATAAAATTACATGTGATGCGAGTTACGCCGCTCTTCACCGATACAAGGTTGGTCGAGATCCACGGCCGTCTTCTAGCTCGCTACGGTCAGCCCGCCGAGCGCGACGTCTGGGATCCGTTGAAGCAGTTCATCTATTCGTTGCTTTCGTCTCGAACCAAGACAGAGGTGTCGCACGAAGTGGTGCGGCATTTACAGACAAAGTTCGAGAGCTGGGAAAATCTCCGCGACGCATCGATTCCTGACATAGAAGACGCGATTCGGCAGATTACCTTTCCAGAGCAGAAGGCGGTTCATCTGAAGCAAGCGCTGGAGCAGATCACTCAACGCTGTGGCACGCTCTCGCTTGATTTTTTGAAGAGCTATCGCACAGATAAGATCCGTTTATGGTTAGAGCGCTTCGACGGCGTCGGAGCAAAGACCAGCGCCGCAATAGTGAACTTCAGCACGTTACGACGACGCGCGATCTGCGTCGATAGCCACCACCTGCGTGTGACACAGAGACTGGCCCTAGTTAGCAAGAGCGCAGATGCCCGCGCGACCGAAGATCGCCTGATGGAGATGGCTCCCGCTACTTGGTCTGCAGAAATGCTCGACGAACACCACACCCTTATTAAGACTCATGGCCAGCAGACCTGCACCTTTGCTGAGCCAAAGTGTCGCGCGTGTCCTCTGCTCGATATCTGTCCGACGGGAGCCAAAGCCACTACTTCTCGGGGAGCGTAACGGGATACAAGAACGGTGAACAAGTCCATATCCGCCTTACTCTGAGGCATTAGATCGCAGCGAAACAAATATGGGCAGGCGCAAGACGAACATAGCAAACCCCACAAAACAAGCCGCATTGATGCCGCTCTTGCTGACGAACCGCCCGAGTATATCCGCCGCGGGTGGGTTTCCCCTTGCGTACTGAATGGTCATTCATGTAGAACATCGCGTCGTCAAAGTTATCAGCCGAGCCGTCGCCAACGGAGCTGGGGCCCGCTGATCGCACAGGGAGCATCACCCATGATCTATCGCAAATCGCGGCTATTCTTCCCCAGCTTCTTGGCCGCCGTTCTTTTACTGGCGGGTCTTTTTTCCGCCAGGCTGCAAGCTCAGAACATCTCTACAGCGCAGCTCAATGGCGTGGTTCATGACCAGACCGGCGCGGTCATTGCCAACGCCACCGTTACCATCTCTGACGAGTCGAAAGGTTTCTCTCGCACAACGACCAGCGACGGCCAGGGAAACTATCGTCTGCTGTTGCTACCGCCAGGGTCATATACCGTTAAGGCCACGGCACCTGGCTTCAATACGCTCATCAGCAAGAACGTAGTTCTTACAACAGGCGAACAGGGCGAACTACCTTTATCTCTTTCGGTGGGCACGACACAGATCGTGACCGTCAGTTCAGGCGCCGACATTATCGAGACGCAACGCAGCTCTCAATCCACTACCGTCGACCAGCTCCGTATCGAAAACCTGCCGACGAACGGCCGCAACTACATCAACTTCACCCTCACCAACTCACAGATCGCTCGTGACGCTGCACCATCGATCGGCGCCATCCCAACCTCTGGCTTGAACTTCGGCGGCGTTCGTGCTCGCTCCAACTCGATCAATATCGATGGTGCGGATGCAAGCGACTACCTCTCAGGAGGCACTCGCACGACGGTCTCTCAAGATGCAGTCCAGGAGTTCCAGATCATCACGAATGGTTTCGATGCAGAATACGGTCGTGCATCGGGTGGCGTTGTGAACATCATCACAAAGTCGGGTACGAACGCAACGCACGGCAGCGCCTACGGGTTTCTGCGTAATCGATACATCCAAGCCACCAATCCGTTTTCGACTGTCTACCAGCCTGCGTACACCAGAGTGCAAGCAGGTTTCACCATCGGCGGTGCGTTGATTCCTGACAAGACGTTCTATTTCTTTTCGACTGAGATTACGCGGCGTCAGGAGACCGGGTTCTCCGATATAGGGAGTAACAACTTCGGACTCACCAACATCGATGTCAGCCGTTTCTATGGAGCTCCAACTGGGGCGCTTACCGTGCTCGGAACGCCGGAACAGCAAGCGTTCCTACAGAACCCAGGGGTTCCGGCAAATACCCCAGGGATTCAGAGTTACATTGCTCTGGTCGGCTCGGGATCCTCGCTCGCAACAACTGGAAAAAACCCAGCCTTCCTGCAGCCCAGTATTGGTGTTAGCAACTTCGTAACCTCAGGGCAGCAATCTGGAACGACGTTCATCCCTGGGCAGGCCACCCCTGTCTCCTTCGTTCCACTAAACAGCCTCATCGGCAACTTTCCCATCTCAGAGAAGACCGAAGTCTATTCGCTGCGTATTGATCACAAGCTGACGAACAATCAACAGCTTGTTTTGCTTGGCAGCGCCAGTCCCAGTTTCATCACCGGTATTGAAGAGAGTGCGGCGAATCAGAACCTAGGTGAGAACTCTTTCTCCCGAACCGCTACGCAGAGCCTCCATGATTGGGCGATCAATGCGCAGGACACCATGGTCTTCGGCAACAACAAGGTGAATGAGCTTCGCTATCAGTTTGCCCGGCACCCTGTTCTCTTTGCTAATACCAGCTCAGCGGGGGGAGGCAACACCGCAGTAAACATCCCGGGCTTCGCTTACTTCGGTAAGACGCCATTCTCAGTCGTCAACAGCATTCAAGACCAGAACCAACTGCAAGATAACTTCACCTACACTCACGGACGCCACACCATCAAGACCGGCATCGATCTGCGCTACATCCCGGTAAACATCGTGCAGGGACAGCTCTACGGTGGCGGCGACTACACCTTCGCGGCACTCAACGCTACTGACGTATCTCCTGCGCTCGCGGGCCTCCCCGGCTTCTCTCCAATCCAGGCATACGGTCTTGGCATCCCGCAGTCTTTCGTGCAGGGAGTCGGCGACACAGAACAGAAATACACCGTAAAAGCTCTCGGAGCCTTCCTGCAGGACAGCTGGCACGTGACCAATAAGATGACCTTGAATTTTGGTGTCCGCTATGATGTCGAAGCTTTCCCAACGAAGTTGGCCCTCAATGCAAATACCAGCACTGCTGAACGAATCTACGGCATTCGTGAGGGTATTCGACTCCAGGCCACGAACATAGCACCGCGTATCGGCATCGCATACGACCCCCGCGGAGACTCTAAAACGGTGCTTCGCGCCAACTATGGAATCTTTTATGATCGTGCACCCGGCAATCTCGAGGCGCAGTCTATCGGCTTCAACTCAACGACAGTACCGCTCGTGATTCTCGCCGGCGGCCTGCCCTGCGCGACGACGAGCCCCGCCTCCTCAGCGAGCCCCTTGAATCTCAACGCGACTAATACATTCCAGGGCTCTCTGGGCAATGCAAACTGTTTAGGGGCCAGTGCGGCAGGTGTGAATTTTCTGGCAAGCCAGCAACGCTTTGACACGAACAACACCAACTCTCTCTTCATCAACCAGAACTTTCTCGCAGCAGGCTTCCCTCTCGCCATTCTTCCCTCCGGCTTGCCTGCAGACCTCTACTTCAAAACTCCCTATGCGCAGCAAATATCATTCGGTATCGAGCAGGATTTAGGGCATGACCTCTCGCTGAATATTGCCTATAACTCTACCGGCGGCCGTCACCTGAATCGGCCGATCAATGTCAATCCGGTAAACGCTCAACTTCTAACGGCAAACTGGCGCAACGCGGTGAATGCCGTCAAAGCAGGTACTGCTGCCCCGGGAACTGCCAGTCCGACGTCGAGTCCCCTGACCGTCGCGACTGCTACCGGGGTCAATCCCTGCGGAGTTGGCCCAACCGGTCCGTACGTCGCCCCTCCGCTGCTCAATTTCTTTCGCAAGTCTGGCCTCAACATGTCGCTTGCCCCATTTCTTGCCAACCCCGCAGTTGGCGGCGGACAATGTGTTGCACTTGCTAGTGAGATTGCCGCGGCTGACGGTATCGGTGTGAGCGTTCCAGTGCCGTTCGGCGACATGACGCCTAACCTGACGACCGGAACCTCCGATTACAACGGTCTCAGCGTGAATCTGAAAAAGCGATTCGCTTCACAATACGAGTTTCTTGTTAGCTACACGTGGTCGCACGCCATTGACGATTCTACCGACGTCGTCTCCAACTCTGACGCACCCCAAAGCAACTTTGCTCCTAACGCCGAACGTAGCAACTCAACCTTCGATCAGCGTCATCGCTTTGTTCTCTCTGGCGTCTATAACTCCGGCCAACTTGGTGGCTCAGGCTTCGTTCCGAAAGTCTTCTCAAATTTCACACTCGCGCCAATCTTTGAAGTCTCATCAGGGCGACCATTCAACATCCTGACAGGAACCGACACCAACTTCGACTTCGATCCCCTGACCGACAGGCCGAACGCAGTTGCCCCGAACAGCACCAACAGCTGTGGAACCCCTGCCGTGCTCTCGAAATACTCTCCGACCGGGGCATTTAATCTGCCTTGCTACGCCGATGCACCTGCCGATGCAGGGCCAGCCAGTAACTACTACTCCGGTGATCTGGGTCGCAACGTCGGCACGAAGCCATATACCGTATTCACCGACCTCCGCGTTGCACGTGCCTTTATGTTTCCGCACAATATCGCACTGCAGGTCACAGCCGACATCTTCAACATCATCAATAAAAACAACACGCTGGACGTAAACCTTTTATACACAGCGGCTGGTACTCCCACCGCAGCATCCGACCCGCGCCAATTCCAGTTTGGAGCACGCATCTCCTTCTAGAAATCTACAACTCCACTCTCTTTTTGCGACCCTGCCGGTTTCAGTCACAATGCCTACACCCGCACCGGCGCCGAATTAGGTTACGCATCGAAGCGGATCTCAGTCGACCTTGAGATTTGCATCCGCGTCCATCACCAGCGACCCACCTTCCACCAGCAAAGAGTGCAGCTTCAGCGAATCAAGTGACAACGCATAGCCCGTAGTCTCAGTCGAACGGCTCAGGAGTTGCCGCATCAATACAGCAGCGTTCACTTTCATCTGCGCGGGAAGTTTATGGCTCATAAAAGGCGCCAGGATAAAGTTCAACTCTTTCGACTCGCTAAGCCGTTCAATCCGCGCATCTCGAAAGCCTATGCTCTCCTCTTCTGCGTCAGGAACCAGTGAAACATCTGTATCGGTGGTCAGTGAGACGCCGATGCAGACTCCATGAACTGCAGTGCCGATCTTAGATCTCGCGTGAACGCGGACCACGACGCGATCCTGAACAAAAGTCACATGCGGCGACTCGGCGTAGACGTAACAGGCGGAGCTGGCGTCGCCTCGGATGTAATAGCGCCCCTGGGGCCCGTTAAAGAGCTGCGCGCGCAACGTACGCTCTAGCGCTTGGGAAGAGATCTTGACCTCAATCGCAGAGGCAGCTCGAACACCAGAAAGCAGGAGTGCAAAGATGAACAGCAAGCGAAGCGAGGGTAGACGCATGATGTTTTTAAGCATAACGGTTGATCAGTCCGAGAGTCGGCCGACCCACCATGGTGGTCCGTTTTGGCTATTGGCTGGTACTCTGTGCAGATCATGATCCGAAAACTTGTTCGCTTCAGTTCCCTGTTGCTCTGCGCCATGTTGTCGGTGCTTGCGAGCGCCCAGACCAAGCGCCTGGTCCTAATTGATCAGGACGGATCCGGTCCTGCTGGCTCTAACCAGATGGCGATGATGGTGCTGCTCCAGTCTCCGCAGGCTGAGGTGCTCGGCATCACCATGGTCAGTGGAAATGCATGGGAGCCGGAGGAAGTTCAGCATACGCTGCGCATGCTTGAACTCATCCATCGGACCGACGTTCCGGTTATCTCGGGTGCAGTCTTTCCACTCGTTCGCACCGAGCAGGAGTCGAAGATTCAACAACAGCTCTATGGCACCTTTCCCTGGTACGGTGCATGGGGAGATCTCGGTGCAAACACAAGTCGTCAGGCGTATCACGGCCCGTACGTCGTACCCAAACTGGAGGAGGGCGAGCCAGCTATCAAGCCATCTACAAACGAAGATGCAGTTCACTTTCTCATTCGCCAGGTGCACGCACATCCGCATCAGGTTACGATCTACGCCGCCGGTCCTCTCACCAACATCGCACTCGCCATCTCTATCGATCCACACTTTGCGGAACTCACCCAAGGCATCGTGATTATGGGCGGAAGTCTTGCTCCGAAGACCGACGATCCCGAGTTCGCCAACAACCCACGCCATGAGTTCAACTTCTGGTTCGACCCCGAAGCGGCGCATATTACGCTGCGCGCACATTGGCCGCGTATCGACCTTACGACCGTCGATATCTCCATCAAAACCGCCTTTACCAAGGAGATGCTGAAAGACATCGCTGGCTCGCCAAACCCCGCCGCCCAGTACCTTGCGAAATATACGAGCGAGTTCTACTACTTATGGGACGAACTCGCCGCCGCCGCCTGGCTCGATCCGACCATCATCACCAAAGAACAGCAGTTGTACGTAGATGTAGACCTAACGCGAGGTCCGTTTTACGGGGATACGTTATCGTGGACTGCGGCCGATAAACCCGCGCTCGATCTCCAGCTCGTTCATGTTCAGACGGACCTCGATCTCTCGCGGTTCAATAAGTTATTTATCGACCTCATGAAGACGCCTCCTCAGGCCGCTCTTCAGTGAAGTAAAAAGTGCCATGTAAAGACGATCTAAAGCTTTGCGTTGTATTCTGCAATGGAGTTTGATTGAACAATAAATTTAGTTTCAAACGATCGGGAGGCCTGATGGAAAGGCGCGAATTCTTGACTACATCTCTAGCAGCATCCGCTCTTGCTTTGGCAAATCAAGGTAATGCACAGACTAGCTCTGTGCGCCCTCGCGAATATTATGAGATCCGGAAATATCACCTGCAGTCAGGTCCGCAGACCAAGATCACCGAAAGTTACATATCGGATGCTTTAATCCCCGCGCTGAATCGACTCGGCATTGCGCCTGTCGGGGCGTTCCACCTCGACATCGGCCCCGAAACACCGACTCTGTACCTTTTGTTACCGAGCGCTAAACTGGAAGTATTGGCAACGGCTGAACTCCAACTTACGCACGACGAGACGTTTATGAAAGCCGCCGAGCCATTCTGGAATGCACCTGCGACCGCGCCAGCCTTTCAAAGAATTGAAAGCTCGCTCTTGATTGCATTCGAAGGTTGGCCGAAGTTGACTCCGCCAGCTACGACCGCGGCTCATGGCAAAAGAATCTTTCAACTCCGTACCTACGAAAGTCCAAGTAGCCAGGCACACGTTCGCAAGGTTGAGATGTTTCACCACGGAGAATTTGAAATCTTTCAGAGTGCAGGCTTTGGCCAGGTCTTTTATGGCGACACCTTGATAGGCCCCCGAATGCCCAACCTGACCTACATGCTTAGCGCTCCCGATATGAACGAGCTCAACGCCAAATGGGATGCCTTCCGCTCCGACCCCGCGTGGAATAAGCTCAAGAACTCACCACGGTACAACTACGAAGAGATCGTAAGTAACATAACGAACCTGATACTGAGCCCGACTACCTATTCGCAGATCTGATTTAGATCTAATTCTCGATGGACAGCCTACAGTCTAGGACATGTACATCTCCCTCTAACGCGCTTCGTCTAAACTTACTTCACGATGGATATCGCCCAGCTCAACGAACACTTCGGTCTTCCTGGCGTTCTCGCATTCAACGCCACGGCGTCTGGTCTTATCAAAGCGGAGATTACAACTCCGCAAGCTAGCGCCACCGTTTACCTGCAAGGCGCTCATCTCACAGCGTGGCAGCCCGCCGGCCAGCAGCCCGTAATCTTTACGAGCCGCAAAACGGACCTGGCACCTGGCAAAGCGATTCGCGGCGGCGTCCCTGTTTGCTTCCCCTGGTTTGCGGCGCGCCACGATGGCAAGACGGGACCATCCCATGGCTTTGGCCGCATTCAGGACTGGACGCTCGCCTTCGCCGCGCTCGCCGGGGATGACCTCCACCTTACCTTCACGCTAGGCCCAACCGAGATGAGCCGATCCTTAGGCTTCGATCACTTTCGACTGGCATATCAGCTCATCATCGGTCGAACCTTGACCATGCAACTGACGGTGGCTAATGATGGGGCATCGCCCCTCGTCTTCGAAGAAGCTCTCCACACCTACTACAAAGTGGCTGATGTCCATGAAATTACTGTCACTGGTCTCGAAGGCGTGACCTACCTTGATAAAAACGACCTCCTGCAGGCAAAGAAGCAGGATGGAGCGATTTCAATTACAGGCCCCACAGACCGCGTCTACCTAAACACTGCGAGCGCATGCGTCATCCACGACACGGTGTGCAAACGACGTATTCATGTAGCGAAGACGAACTCAAACACCACGGTTGTCTGGAATCCGTGGGAGTCCGGCGCGAAGAAATTGGCGGATATGGACCCGACCGAGTGGCACGAGTTCGTCGCTGTCGAAACCGTCAATGCAGCGGACGACACCATCACCCTTGCTCCCGGAGCGAGCCACACGATGCAGGCGCATATCTCTGTGGAAGGCGTTTCAGTTTAGCCTTCATTTTGCTTGTGGACTTGGCGAATAGAGAGGCTGCCGATACTCTCAGAGGGTGATGCTCATCCTAGCCTCCGCTTCGCCTCGCCGCCACGAACTGCTTGCACAGGCCGGTCTCAAATTTAAAATCGCGGCCGCTAATCTCAACGAAGATCTTCTCGAGAACGAACCTGCTGCTGCCTATGTTCAACGGCTCGCGGAGGAGAAGGCCCAGGCAGTATGGAACGCTCACGAATCGTTAGCCACTCCGGAGGATCCCCTCGTCGTTCTTGGTGCGGACACCTGCGTTGTTGTCGACGGCCACATACTTGGCAAGCCCACAGATACAGCCGACGCTCGAAGGATGCTTACCCTGTTGAGCGGACGAACCCATGCGGTATTAACCGGCATTGCTGTCGTCACCGACAAAAAAATACTCCGAGATCTCGACATCACACAGGTCACCTTCAACTGCGTCACCGATTCGGAGATTGCGCAGTACATCGTTAGCGGCGAGCCTCTCGACAAGGCCGGTGCTTATGCGATCCAGGGCTATGCTGCGCGCTGGATCCCCCGAATCGAGGGTTGCTACTTCAATGTGGTCGGGCTGCCCATCGCACGTACGATTGCGCTCTTGGCCGAAGCCAAATCTGAGGCGGCACCCGCTCTTGCTGAATAGTAGTTTGCGACATGGAGCTACTCGACGCTGGCAATCATCGCTGCCAGCAATGCCGTTCTGGGCACGAGGTGCTCGATGACCACCGACTCATGAGCCGCATGAGCCCCATCGCCAACCGCACCCATTCCGTCGAGCGTCGGTACACCGAGCGCCGCAGTGAAGTTTCCGTCTGAGCCGCCGCCGGTTGCTGCTTCCTCAAGGGAGAAACCAAGTTCAGCGGCAAGCCGATGCGCTTTTTAAAGAGCGCAATCGTCCCAGCTTTGCGCTCCATGGGAGGGCGGTTCATCCCGCCGGTTATCGTGAGTTTGCACTTCGGATCTGAGACTTTCAGACCACGAAAAAGTTTTTCGACATACGCGGCATCGCTTGCTTTTGCGATTCGCACATCGACGTCGGTAAAAGCGTGCGAAGGGACCACATTTGACCGCGTTCCACCAGCGATAACACCACAATTAACCGTCAATTTCCGCTCTAAATTGGTGAAGTTCGAGATGGTTTGAACCAACTTAGCCAGCTCCAGCACTGCAGAATGACCACGTTCAAAGTCCACTCCGCTGTGTGCTCCAACCCCCGTAACTTCAACATGGTATTGACCTACGCCCTTCCTGGACGTCTTATAAGCTAAGCCCTGAGCGGGCTCTAAAACCAGCACCGCAGCCGATTCAAGGGCCAAACGCTCAGTAATAGG
Organism: uncultured Acidobacteriaceae bacterium; assembly: GCA_963708755.1. Taxonomy (GTDB): domain Bacteria; phylum Acidobacteriota; class Terriglobia; order Terriglobales; family Acidobacteriaceae; genus Edaphobacter. The sequence continues at coordinate 321,602 of CAVPTN010000019.1, read as the reverse complement.
CCGCGAAACGGTACTCCCCACCTCCTCATCGCTATTCAGCAGAAGGATTACGGGTCGCTCTAACTGTAACTCACGTAAGGCACTTAGGGCGGCCAACGCCATGACAACACCTGCCTTCATATCGAGTACACCGGGCCCCCAGTAACGGCCCTGAGTGACGCGCCAAGGCATCGCCTTTAGTGTTCCGATGGGCCAGACGGTATCGAGGTGGCCAAGCAGGAGGACGGGCTTCTGCCCTTTGTGACAGCGGCCGAAACGTATCTCTAAGACGTCGCCGAATGCGGCTTGCTTATGACGTTTAGTTCGGGCTCCTATTGCCTCAGACCAATTTGCCGTAAGAGCCATCGCCGCGTTAACTGCTTGCCGGTCTTCACTTGGAGACTCCTGACGCACCAACTCCTCGAGAGCCGTTCGAATGAAGACGTTTTGTTTTTCGATCTGATGATAAATCGCGGCAACATCCATGGACGGATCTTATAGCAGATAAAGGCATTAGTTTCCGCGTTGGCTGAGGAAAGAAGTAGTCAGTCTGAGCCTAAAGTTGTGGCCGATTTACCACATAGCTAAGATTGTTTTGGGCTGTAGTCTTATGTGCGGTTCTTCTGGGGAAATCGATTCGTGGCGTCGGAAGCTCACTTTGAGCAGACAATTCGATCCGAGATAGAGTTCAGTGGCATTGGCTTACATAGCGGTGCACCGGTCCTCATGCGACTTATCCCGGCCCCGGCTGGATCCGGTATCGTCTTTCGACGCACGGACTTAGACAACTTTGAGATAGCAGCGGTAGGGCGTAACGTCGCCAAGGTCAGCTATGCAACGAGCCTGATGCGGCAGAGCGTGTTGATCTCTACAACCGAACATCTTCTTTCTGCTTTGATTGGCTTTGGCGTTGATAACGTTATTGTCGAGGTCGACAATCTTGAAGTGCCAATTCTTGATGGAAGCGCTTTACCTTACGTGCAAGCTTTTCATTCCGTGGGGCTTAAGCAGCAGAGGCGAAGGCGGGAGTACTTAAAAATTTTGAAAGAGGTCGAGGTACGGGACGGCACCAAGTTTATTGGTGTCTATCCAGGGTCAGGATACCGGATACAGTACACGATCGACTTCCCCCAACCTATTGGTTATGAGACATTTACGGGAAATTTGGCGACGGGAGACTACGTAAAGTTTATTGCGCCGGCTCGTACTTTCGGGTTTAAAGAGGATGAGCCGATGTTGCGGGATATGGGGCTAATTCGCGGGGTTTCAAATGAGAGCGCGATTATTCTTTCCCGGCAAGGTGTTGAAAATGGACCACTTCGCTTTGAGGATGAGTTTGTCAGGCACAAAGTACTGGATTTAATTGGTGATTTGGCGTTGGCGGGACGGCGGATTCAGGGCAGGGTGGTTGCGGAGAGAGCGGGACATGCGATGCATACTGCTCTTGTGCAAAGACTTATGCGTGACCGGTCAGCCTGGGAGCTGGCTCATGGTTATGATGAAGTGGCGGAGCCGGCAATGGTTACTGGACGGCTGCAACCAGCGACGGCATCGTAATTTTGGGTGTTTTTCGCTGGTGAGTTGGTGGTTGATGGTGGTGAGTTGTGGTGATTTGCATGGCTAAATCTGCCAGCTTTCAGACGGCGGCGGTATGAGGTCGCTGGCAGCCATCGCTTTCGGGTCGAATCTGGAATCTACCTTCGGGGACCGTGAGGCAAATCTGGAGGAGGCGATCCGGCAGATTCATTCGCTGGGTGAGGTAAAAGCAGTTTCATCGTTTTACGATACGGAGCCGGTGGGCTTTCTGGCGCAGCCACGATTTCTGAACGGAGCTTTGCTGCTCGAGACCGATCTGGAGCCGTTAGCGCTGTTGCGGGAGCTGCTCGCCGTGGAGCGGGCAATGGGACGGGACCGATCAGCCACAGTGGCGAAGGGGCCGAGGGTGATTGATCTGGATCTGTTGTTCTATGTCGGCTCCGATGGTCGCCACGTTGTGATGAATACCGGTGAGCTGGTGCTGCCGCACCCAGAGATGCAGGCGCGTAGATTTGTGCTGGAACCACTGGCCGAGGTCGCACCTGACATGGTGCATCCGGTGTCCGACCTGAGCGTTCAAAAGATGCTTGAACGGGTCGATATCGATTCTGAATGATCGTTAGTGTGGCCTAAGAGCGACTGTGCTTTCTAAGACAAAACTTCTGCAAGTAGATCTGACGACGATCAGTTTTTCGCAGGAACCTTCGCTTCATAGACGATTTTGCCGCCGACGATGGTCATGACTGCTTCGGTTTTTGGGAGCTCTGGAACGGGGACAGAGAAGATGTCCTGGGATAAGACTGCGATATCGGCAAGTTTTCCTGCTTCTAGAGAGCCTTTCTCTTTCTCCTGAAACTCTGCGTAGGCGGAGGTGAGAGTGTAGGCGATGACAGCTTGTTCGCGAGTGATGCCCTCCGAGGGACGATTGCCGGGGTTGGTCGCGAACATGATGTCGAGATAAGGGTTGGTCGGCGCATCCGAACCGAATGCCAGTGGAATGCCTGCGGCCAGCAATGACTTCAAAGGCTGGGCCTTTTCGAACGCTACGACTCCCGGCGGTACGATGGGTGCCAGGTGGAGGGGGTTCTGCACCACGATGATGCCGTCCTGCTTGATGCGCGCAAACTGGTCGGGAAAGATCCCGTCGCCATGTTCAAAGCACAGGCGGCGTCCATCCCAGACCTTGCTGCCGCCAGTCGCGTCGATGGCGTCGAGAACCGTCTCGGCCGAAAGATTGCCGGAGATATGAAGCAGTAGCTGATCGTTGTTCTTGATCGATTCCTGCAACATAGCCTGATATTCCGCTTTGGGAAACTCCAGGGGCAGGTTGGTTTCTAGAGCATCAAGGGGCGGCCTCGCTGGTATCTTCCAGTCGCCTCGTGGCGTGAGGGTGCCTTCAACTCCCACGCCGTCCGCAAGCCATTTCGAGCCGCTCACGGTGATCAGATTTGATGGATGCGCGGGCACGCCCTTGCCTTCAGCGATATTGCGGCCTGCCGTGGTTGTTCCAGGCATGCGCACGACGCGGACACGTATCTGCGTCGGCGCAGCTTCAAGCAGTGAGACAGCGCGCGCTGGGGGAATGAGCACTGCGAGCTCCTGTATGGTTGTCACGCCGTATTTCGCTTCCTCGTCCAGTTGCTGCCGGATCTGCACGACAGCCTCGCTGTTGGGAACACGATCGGCCGCGGCGCGCTCAAGGTTCATGAGGGCGTACTCGCGCACGGTGCCGGTGAGCCGGCCCTTGGCGTCGCGTTCGAAACGGCCGCCCATCGGGTCGGGTTGATTCTCGGCAATATGGTAAAAGCGCAGCCCGGCGGTGTTCAGGATCACTGCGTGGCCGGTGAACGTTCCAAGCGAAACTGGATTGTGCGGTGCGAGCTGGTCGAGTCCATTGCGGTCGATGGACGGATCGCCGAAGACCTTGAAGCCGATGGCTACCGAGATGAGGCTGTCCGGAGGGTTCTTTGCGATGGCTGCCGCGATTCCTTCTTTGACCTGCGCCCATGTCGGGTCGGGCGTCTTCAGATCGACGTCGACTTCGGGTGGTCCTAACGAGAAGTGGTGGTGTGCGTCGTTGATCCCGGGGATTGCGGTGCTGCCGTGGAGATCGATCTGGCGGGTTGCTGGGCCTGCCATTGCACGTATGGTTGCGGTGTCGCCGGTGGCGACGATGCGATCTCCACGGATGGCGAGCGCTTCGACGTAGGGATGCGCGGCGACGCTTGTGAAGATCTTTCCGTTGAGGAGGATGAGGTCAGGCTTGGTTTGTTGGGCGAAGGAGAAGAGGGAACCAGAGGAACAGAAGATGCTGAAGAAAAAAAATGCCTTCCTCACGATGACTCCAGTTGGACAGAGATTTTGGCCCGGGTCGTTCAGCTTCTAATGGTCGTGAGCTTGTGGAATTGTATCTTGTCACGGCTGAGGGACTGGTTTGCTCGATCGCGATACACTCGATCTACGCAGGGAGTGATTTGGCCGCGTGAATATTTTGATTGGAGCTTGATTATGTCTTTGACGATTTCGAGGAATGCTGGGTTCTGGAGCCGTTTCGAGGAGCGCGTTGCGCCGTTCAACCTGTTGCAGCACCCGTTTTATCAGGCATGGTCCAAGGGTGAGCTGACGCGCGAGGATCTGCGGGAGTATGCGGCGGAGTACTGGCACCATGTGTCGGCGTTTCCGACTTATCTGAGCGCGCTGCATTCGCGGCTGCCGGATGGTGAGATGCGCCGCGAGGTTCTGCGCAATCTTGCTGAAGAAGAGGGCGTGGATGCGGCGATGGGCCGTCCGCACAGCGATCTTTGGATGGACTTTGCTGCAGGGATGGGAGCTTCGCGTGGTGAGGTTGAAGGCCGTGCGGTGCAGCCTGAAATGACCGCACTGGTGGCGACGTTCCGCGAGTTGATGCAGGAGGAGAAGGCATCGGCTGCGATGGCCGCGCTGTATGCATATGAGTCGAAGGTACCGGCGATCGCTACGACCAAGGCGGAAGGGCTGGCGGAGCACTATGGGACTGAGGGTGCGGCAGCTCGTTACTTCACGCTGCACGAGACGGCTGATGTTGCGCACGCGAGTGTGTGGCGGGAGTTGATCGACAAGCAGCTTGCGGGTGCGCCAGAGGATGAAGAGACTGTGCTGGCGGCTGGAGAGCGCGCTGCGAAGGCGCTTTGGGTTGCTCTGGATGGTGTGGAACGCCAGCGGACTTCGATCAACTAGTTCTTTTCAATTTGAAGCAACAGAAGGCCACGCATGGGATGCGTGGCCTTCTGTTGTTAGTGGCGGAAGACGAATCGATCATCCTCGCATCGAGTAGAAGTTGGATGGCTGATGCCATTGCGCGACTTGCTGGAGGGCCTGGGCGAGGGTGTTGACGACGACTGTGGGTTTGCCGCTGCCGAAGCGCTCGATGGTTTGCTCGGGGGTTTGGTCGGGATCGTTGGTGGTGTTCCAGAGACCAATGACGATGCGGTTGTTGGGCAGGTGTGCGCGAACACGCTGGCAGATGGCGCGAGCCTGCGAAAAGGCGAAGGGCGGGAGGGCCGAGATGAAGATGACAGTGTTGGACTCTTCGGCGAGTGAGTCGAGGATCTCTGTTGAGACAGAGTTCGCGGAGAGGAGGAGGGTCTGATGGTTCGAGCGCTCCATGAGCTGGACGAGCATTTGAGCGGTGAGTTCATCGGCCTGGTCACTGGCGGAGATGCAGACTATGGCGAACTCCTGCGTTTTGGTGGAGCGAGACGGATACGGCGTAGCAGCTATAGCGTTGGCGTGTACTTTCTGTTTGTAGTCGGTGAGTTCGGCTATGAGTTCGCCGATGCTGAGGAAGAAAAAATTGCAGCGGGCATCGTCGAGGTTTCCCTGGTGGCGGTCTTGTTCGACCAGTGATAGAGCGGGGATAAGGACAGCGTCGTAGAGTTCGACGAGAGGCTTGCCTTCAAGGAACTGGTTGGCGATGGAGTGGGCTTCGCGCTGGTCCATGGCGAGAAGGCGTTCGTAAAAGTGGGCTTCGGTGGAGAGTTCGGCGTCGGTGCCGAGGAGGGTGTGGAGGAAGGACATCTGCGGGACGTGGCGACCGATGACGACGATGCAGACGGTGAGGGGGGTGGAGAGGATGAGCCCGGGCCATCCCCAGAGGAGTGCCCAGAAGATGGCCATGGCGAGAAGGGCGAGGGAGGAGATGCCGGTGCGGGAGCTGTAGAGCCAGGGTTCGACGAAGTTGGTGGCGGAGAGTTCGAGAGCGAGGAAGAGTGCGAGGATGAGGATGGGCGGCAGCCAGGAGCTGGAGACGGCGATGGAGACGATGAGTGGGAATGCGAGGCTAGTTGCGGTGCCGACGTAGGGGACGACGCGAAGTATGCCGGCGAGGACTCCCCAGAGCGTGGCGTCGGGAACGCCGATGAGATAGAGGCCGGAGCCAAAGAGGATTCCGTAAGAGGCGTTGACTGCGGCCTGAAAGAAGAGGTACTGGCTGATGCGGGTGGCGGCTTCTTGAAGAGCCTGCGTCATGAGACTGATGCGGCCCATGCCGGCGAGGAGGAGGATGCGGTGGCGCAGGTCTTCGCGCTTCATCAGGAGATAGATGGTGAAGACGATGACGACGCCTACGGTTCCTATAGGACGGAGGAAGCGCATGAGGAGGTCGGCGGTGGCCTGGAGCTGGCTTCGGTCGGGGTCGATGATGCGAACGGGTTGGATTTGAGTGGGCGTCTGCTGATTATTTGCAGCGGCTGCAGGTGTGAACGCACTGGTGATGAAGTCGTCGCCGATGTCTTCGAAGGCAATGATGGCCTTTTCGAAGGACTGCTCGGTAGAAGAGTGGACAGTGGACATCTTCTGCTGGATTTTGAGGCGGTAGTCGGGAAGAGAGCGGGCGACGTTGAGGAGCTGGCGCGCGACGACGTAGCCTACTCCACCGATGCAGAAGAAGGCGAGGATGCCGACGAGCGCGACGGCGAGGACGCGGGGGACTCGCCTGGTTTCGAGGCGGGCGACGGCGGGGGCCAATAGAAATGCCAAGGTGAGCGCGAAGGTGAGCGGGACAAGGAGATCCCGCGCGAAGTAGAGGATGAGTACGGTGACCGAGAGTAGAAGCAGCGGTTCAAATTTGGAGAACTCGGTGGTTCGCGCGGCGGACATAGGACCTCGTGGGACCTGTTGATCGGTGCATCTTATGCGGGCAAGGATACATCAAGGCGATCCAGGCCTGTCGGAAGAGTAACTGTAAAGTGCGCGGCAGGGCAGATTTGGATGAGTCGCAATGAGCTAGACTCTTCGTTGCAGCGAAGTTGGAGGATTGACCTCATGACACATCCGGCTAGTGCGAAAGAACGCTTTGCTCTTGGACAGGAACGACGTAAACAGATGCGGCGCATGCACCATAAGGCGTGGAACGTTAAGGATAGACGCGAGAATCCGCTGGAGCTGCTGGATGCGTCGACAAAGGGACGTGTACCGGCGCTGGTGGCGTTGAAGTATGAGCTGATGTCAGCTTCGCCGTTTGCGTACTTTCGCGGGGCAGTGCCGGTGATGGCGTATGACTTTTCTCTCATGCGCAATACCGGAATCTGCAATCAGCTATGCGGGGATGCGCATGTGCGGAACCTGGGCGCGTTTGCAGGACCGGATGGGCGGCTGGAGTTCGATATCAATGATTTCGATGAGACGATCGTGGCGCCATTCGAATGGGATGTGAAGCGGATGGCGACCAGCCTGGTGCTGGCGGGGCGCACAGCGGGGGCGAAGAACCCGCAGTGCCGCGACGCCGCGGCGGTATTTCTGGCGCGGTATCGCATGATGATGGCTTCTTTTGCGCGAATGCCGGTGCTTGAGATGGCGCGATACAAAGTGCATCGGTTGGGGAGTGTATCGCCAGTGGCAGGGATTATTCAGATGGCGGAGCGAGCGACGCCGATGCATACGTTGTCGGTGTTGACTGAGGTGGAGGGTGCTGCTCCGACGGCCATGAAGAAAGGCGCGAAGAAGGGAGTGGTGGTTGCAAGGCCGGAGCGGGTGTTCAAGACAATACCGCCGAGCCTGACGAGGGTGAAAGGCGCGTTGGCTGAACAGATCATAGGATCGCTGGCGATGTACTCGGAGAGTTTGCAGCCGCAGCGGAAGCATTTTCTGGAACAGTACCGACCGGTGGACGTGGCTTTCAAAGTGGTGGGGACAGGGTCGGTGGGATTGCGGGATTACTGCATCTACATGGAAGGAAATGGGAGAAAAGATCCGCTATTTTTGCAGATCAAGGAGGAGGTCGCGTCGGGGTATGCACCGTACGTTGCCGGGTCTCGCGGCCGTAAGGCCAAACAACATCATGGGCGGAGGGTCGTGCAGGGTGAGCAGGCGATGCAGCTACAGTCCGATCCGTTTCTGGGTTGGACGACGCTGGACGGGCGGGACTATCTGGTGCGGCAGTTGAATGACCACAAGGCTTCAATTCAGGTGGAAGATTTGAAAGCTGCAGGACTGATGGAGTATGCGTCCGTGTGTGGGGAGTTGTTGGCGCGAGGTCATGCTCGGGCGGGAGACAGCGCGATGATATCGGGGTATGTGGGGACCTCGACGCGATTTGATGATGCAGTGGGGAGATTTGCGGAGATCTATGCAGATCAGACCGAAGTGGATTGGAAGCAACTTGTGCGGTCGTTGAAGAAGGAGAGAAAGCCAGCCGCTAAAGTGAGGGAGGCTGCCTCGGCTGTTTCCTAAGGTACTGTCGCCATTTCTTCCAATTGGATCCCTTGCCTAGCAATTTTGCTAAGTGCGGGTATTGCGCAAGGTAGCTATGCTCGAACGGTGGCATGTTATTTGGGCAAGAGGGAGAGAAATATGAACGGCCTCATCATCCGTGTGCGCAAAAGCCTGAGTGCGACGTTGGTAATGGTGATCGTAGCGTTCGGATTGGCAGGAGCGCACGCTCAAAGCGATCCCCTGCCATCCTGGAATGATGCTCCTGCTAAACAGGCGATCGTTGCTTTCGTAAGAGACACGACAGAGAAATCCAGCTCAAAGTATATTGAGCCGGCGGACCGCATCGCCACGTTCGATCAGGATGGCACGCTTTGGACAGAACATCCTATCTATGCTCAGGCCGCGTTTGCGCTTGCGCGTGTGGGTGAGATGGCGCCGCAACATCCTGAGTGGAAGCAGAAGGAGCCGTTCAAGTCGGTACTTGCTCGTGACAATGCGGCGATGGCCAAGTTTAGCGAGGGAGACTGGATGCAGATCGTCGCTGTGACTCATGCGGGAATGAGCACGGAGGCTTTTCACAAGATAGTGAAAGACTGGCTTGCTACGGCCAAGGCTCCTCGCTTCGACCGGCCTTATACCGATCTCATCTACCAGCCGATGTTGGAGGTGATGCAGTATCTGCGTGCAAACGGGTTTAGGACGTACATCGTTACGGGCGGTGGACAGGAGTTTGTGCGTGTCTACAGCGAGAAGGTGTATGGCGTTCCACCGGAGCAGGTTGTGGGATCAAGTATCGCGACGACGTACGACAACAAAAGTGGCAAGCCTGTACTGATGCGAGAGCCGAAGGTATTTTTCATTGATGACGGCCCGGGAAAGGCGGTCGGTATCAATCTCTTCATTGGCAAGCGGCCTCAAGCTGCGTTTGGCAACTCCGGAGGTGATGCACAGATGCTGGAGTGGACGCAGGCTGGTGATGGTGCACGGTTGATGATGCTCGTTCTTCACGACGATGCGAAACGCGAGTACGCCTATGGCCCTGCGTCGGGCCTTCCGGATACTCATGTCGGTACGTTCTCTGACGCACTCCTGCTTGAGGCGACGAAAAATTCCTGGGTTGTAATCAGCATGAAGAACGACTGGAAGCGCGTCTTCTCCTTTGACCAGTAACCCGAACCGTTCGCGAAAGGACAACAATGACTTCATATCCCGAGACTACTCCGTTGATATCCGGGGGCATTCGCTTCCGAATTTCGGTTCTTACGTTCGCACTATTAATCTGTGCTCTTCCTTTGCACGGCCAGCAGAAGCCGCAATGGATGCCCGGCCAGATCGGGCTCAATGCGGGGATCGCACCGCCGCCAGGATTTACCTATGCCAACCTCGCTATTAACTACCGTTCCAGTGCATTCAATGGCTCGAATGGAAGCGCTATTCGTGTGACGGGCAGCTATAACGTCTGGGCAGATGAGAATTTTTTTTATGGCGTACTGGATCATAAAGTTGCGAAGGGAAACATTATGTTCGCACTTATCCTTACTCCCGCTACCGGCTCTCTCGATGCCGATCTTGCGACCCAAAATCCAGGCATCCCCGATCTCAGCGCCGCTGGGGGCGGGGGTGGGATGGCCGATACCTTTGTCGTGCCCTTCGGCCTTGGCTGGCACACGAAACGAGCGGACTTCTATGCGGCTGAAGCGATGATGCTTCCAACCGGGCGATACAATCCTGGAGCTACGAATAACGTCGGGACAGGTTATTTCGGCAATCACGTGATAGACGGGCTGACCTACTACATCACCAAGAACAAAGGAACCAGTGCGAATGTGTTCACGGACTGGGAGGTTCACGGAGAGAGGGATGGCACCAACGGCACCGTCAAGACGCCCGGGCAGGCCTTCACCTTAGAGTGGGGTCTAGGGCAGGTTCTTCCGTTGAAGAAGAATTTTAGCCAACTCCTGCAGCTTGGCCTCGTCGGCTACGACCAGTGGCAGATAACCCAAAACGGCGGCACCGTGCCGATTGCTTCGACTAATCTGACGATCCCGGCCAGTACACTCCCCTTTTACTCGGTACACGCCATCGGTGGACAGGGCTCATACATTCTTCCGGCGAAGAATCTAACTTTTTATGTCAAGGGCTACCACGAATACACCGCTTACTCTCACTTTGTAGGAAATACCATCTCGTTCGGCGGAGTGTGGTCGTTCCGGATTCCGAAGCCCGCGCCACCTCCGAAACCGTAGGTGGCGATGTGAGAGCGTGAGGGGTTCGGCTGCATTTGCGAGTGCTAGTACCACGCTATGGGCCAGCGCATTCAGACGAGGAGAATTGAGACGGTTCTCGAAAGCGATTCGAATGCGGCTAGCCTTGAAACTCGCGTCGTGGGTGTTTGTGGCCTGTTCGGTGGACGGACTTGGCGCTCAGGATCTGACGCCGCGCGCTTATGTTATTACTCCACTGCATTCGAATGCGGTCACGGTGTCGGGGGCTTTCTATGACGGCGACATTAACTTCAACGGCGCCCTTCCTGTTTCTGACGCTAAGGGAACCTATGGCATACCGATTCTCAGCTACTACCACTCGTTCGACTTCTTCGGTCGGTCTGCGAACGTCGTGGCCTCGTTGCCTTACGCAGTCGGAAACTTTAATGGGACTATAGCCGGCGCTGGAACGAACCTTTATCGTTCGGGTCTCGTGGATTCGGTCTATCGGTTGTCTGTCAACTTGAAGGGCGGCCGCGCGATGTTGCCAAGAGAGTATATGAAGTGGAAGCAGAAGGTTCTGCTGGGCGTGAGTGTGAAAGTGATCGCTCCCACTGGGCAGTACGATCCGACCAAGCTGATTAATTGGGGAACGAATCGGTGGTCGTTCAAGCCAGAGTTTGGCTATTCTCAACGCTGGAAGGATCTGCAGCTCGATGGGTACGCGGGAGTATGGTTCTTCACGACTAACTCCGACTTCTGGTCGCGCAACAGCTACTACGCGGGCACCCGGTCACAATCGCAAAATCCTATTGCTTCGTTTGAAGGCCATCTTAGTTACGAGGCGAAGCCACGGTTGTGGGCCTCTCTTGACGGTAACTATTGGTTTGGTGGGAAGACGAGTATTAACGGTGTACAAAACCCAGTCACCCAGCAGGCGAACTCCCGCGTAGGGGGGACCGTCTCGTTTCCAATTACCAAACGTCAGTCTTTAAAGTTCAGCTACAGCAACGGCACATATATTCGATACGGCGGCAACTATCAAAGTGTCACGGCCGCATGGCAGTACTCCTGGCTCGGCAAACCTAAATAGCTCATTGGGAATCAGGTGGCGGCTCGCGGTTGGCTTGCTGCTGCGCGTTGTGCCAAGGCTAGTGCAATAAGGAGCATCGCGGCAGCGGTGTAGAAGGGCGCACCAGGAATGTGGAGACCGACGCCGATGGATCTACTGAAGATGTAGGTGAAGATGCCGGGACCGAGGAGGCCGGCGATGCCGCGGAGGCTGTTGATGGCGCCCTGAAGCTGACCTTGTTCGGAGGGACTCGCCTTGTGGGACATGAGGCTTTGGGCGGCGGGCCAGGCGAAGGTCATCATGTTGAGGAGGGGTATGCCGAGCCATAGGAAGAGGCCGGTTTTGGAAGAGCCGATCATAGAGTAGCCGATGGCTCCGCCGATGAGTCCGATGGTGATGGCTCCGCGTTCGCCAAGTTTGGCGACGACTGGTTTGACGAGAAATGCTCCATAGACGATGGTGCAGATACCGACGACGGCGAGCGAGAGTCCGACGGTGCGGTCGGTCCAGTGATAGCGATAGTCGGCGTAGATAACGTAGACGTTCATCAAGACCTGTTGGGCGATGTAACCGAGCAGGAGAACGGCGGCGATTGGGATCATGTTGCCGTGACGGATCAGGGAGAGAGATCCGACGGGGTTAGCGCGAGCCCAGGAGAAGGGGGTGCGGTTTTCTTTGGATAGAGACTCGGGCAGGACAAAGAAGCCATAGAGACCGTTGAGGAGCGAGAGGCTGGCGGCGACCCAGAAGGGGAGGCGCGGATTGATGTTGCCGAGGATCCCTCCTACGGCCGGGCCGAGGACAAAGCCTGCACCGAAGGCGGCGTTCAACATGCCGAAGGCTGCCGCGCGTCGCTCGCGGGGGGTGACGTCGGCCATGTAGGCCATCGCCGTGGGAATGCTGGAGGAGGTAAGGCCGGAGATGATGCGCCCGAGGAAGAGCCAGTTGAGGGTTGGGGCCCAGGCCATCAGGACGTAGTCGAGGCCCAGGCCGAAGTTGGAGAGGAGAACGAGGGGGCGTCGGCCGTAGCGGTCGGAGAGTGAGCCGACGATGGGGGAGCAGAAGAATTGCATGGCGGCGAAGACGGTTCCGAAGAGGCCTAACATCTCGGCTGCGCGGGAGGTGTCGCCGTGGAGGAAGCCTTCGATGAGTCGGGGGAAGACTGGGGCGATCATGCCGAGGGCGAGCATGTCGAGGGTCACGGTGAAGAAGATGAAGGTGGCGGCTGCGCGGCGGCCTGCGGGCGGGTTCGGCATAAGCGCGACGTCGGGAGCTACCAGTTCGGGTTCCGTCATCAGCGGATCAGGCATGATGACCGGTTCCGGCGGATTTTGCGGTGGCTCTGCCATGGCGATTGACGGCTAGTCTACGTGAGTTTTATTGAGGTTTCTTGGATATTTCCGCAATTTTTCCATCCCATGCGAGTCTCTGGGAGCTGAGTTAACGTCTTGAAATACGGACGCTGCTTTGATGAGATTTACGTTGTGGCTGTGGTTTACTGAGAGCGCAGACCGAGCTGGGTGCTCTATCGTCAGCGTCAGGAGTGGCGGTTGATGTGGGTTGGAAGATGGGCGACGGTGTTGATTTGTCTGACAGCAGCCGGTGGTCTGCGCGCGCAGAGTTCGAATGCGGCAAAGCAAATCGTAGACACGATGCTGATGCATGAGAATGACCCCGCAGAACATCGCAACCAATACATGTATCTGTCGGAGGAGCGGTCGGATCGGACGGGCGGCCATCTGTGGCGAGAGCGCGTGGTTGAGACTTCGATGGGAAAAGTTCGACTTTTGCTTGCCGAAGATGGGAAGCAGTTGAGCACAGCACGTGCCACTGCTGAGAGAGCGAAGCTGGCCGACATTGTTGCGCATCCGGATGTGTTTCAGCGGCGGGAGCAGGCGATGAAAAATGATGAGGACCACGCTGAACGGATGCTATCGCTATTGCGGAAGGCGTTTTTGTTTGACGACCCACATTCGGAGGGGGGCGATCTGCAGATCTTCTTTCGGCCCGATCCTGCGTATAAGACACAGTCGATGGAGGAGCGTGTACTGCATGCGATGTCAGGCACGATTCTGGTGGACCATAGAACGATGCAGCTCCATCGGATCGATGGAAAGATTGCCAATGATCTCAGTCTCGGGTTGGGTTTACTGGGTACGGTACATGCGGGCAGCAGCTTTAACACAACACACGAGGCAGAGCCTGGCGGCGACTGGAAGGCTGCGATCGAAAATACTGCGATTGAAGGGAAAGCGATGTTGTTTAAGGAAATCGGCAGGAACGAGCACGTAGTTCACAGTGAGTTCATGCAGGTACGGCAGGATATCAGCCTCGTGGAAGCAGTCGAGATGCTGGAGCGATAAATTCAATGCCGGTTTCAGGAACGCTGTTCGAGTAAAAGGGCTCTGCTAGACTGCCTCTCATGAGATATCACATGTTGCGCCGTGCCGGACTTTGTCTGCTGCCTTTGTGCGTTTTAACCGTTGCTGGATTTGGTCAGAAGCGAGCGATGGTGATCGACGACCTGGCGAAGCTGGTGAACGTCGGCGGGCCGCAGGTTTCTCCGGATGGGTCGTGGATCGCTTATACGACGTCGACGGTGGATGTGAGCGAGGATAAGAGCGTCTCCGAGCTGTGGATGGTGAGTTGGGACGGGAAGCAGGATGTGCAGTTAACGTATGGGCCTGAGGGTGCATCGTCGCCGCGCTGGAGTCCCGATGGTAAGTGGCTTGCGTTTACTTCGTCGCGGCCGGGCAAGGCGAAGGGGTCGCAGGTGTGGCTGCTGGACCGGCGTGGTGGTGAGGCGCATCAGCTGACGGAGGTGAAGGAGGACATCGAAGACTATCGGTGGTCGCCTGATTCGAAGCAGATGCTGCTGACGCTAAGGGCAAAGGAGGAACCTGAACCGGAGAAGGGGGCGAAGCCAACGCCGCCGAAGCCGATCGTGATCGATCGCTATCACTTCAAGCAGGATGTCCAGGGTTATCTGTCGGACAAGCGTGAGCATCTTTTTCTGTTTGAGATTGCGACGAAGAAGTTAACGCGAGTGATTGGGAATGACAAGACCGAGGACAAGTTTGAGGAGCGGCAGGCGGAGTGGTCGCCTGATGGAAAGCTGATTGCATTTGTGAGCAATCAGGAGGCGCCTGATCCGGATCGGTCGAATAACTCAGATGTGTTTGTTGTGGAGGCGAAGGGTAACTCAGTTCCGAAAAAATTGACCAGCTTTACCGGGGTCGATGGGGGGCCGTTGGCGTGGAGCCCGGATAGCTCGTTGATTGCCTATCGGCAGGGAGTTTCGCCGCGGTACTCAATCTATGACATGGAGCGGTTGGCGGTGGTACCGGCGACGGGCGGTGCGCCGGAGGTGTTGACGGCGACGGCAGAGATGCTGACGGGTGCGCCGGTGTTTGCTCAGGGTGGGAAGGCGTTGTTGACTACGATCGCTGAGGATCGCGTGGATTATCTGGCGGAGGTGCCGCTGAAGGGTAAGGACGTGACGCGGTTGACGGCGGAGAAGGGATCGGTGAATACGATCTCGGCTTCGGATGGGCATGTGGCGGTGGTGTGGACTACTGATTTGGTGGCTCCGGAGATCTATGCGCTCGATGGTAAGACATTGAGGAAGGTGACTGGGCATAACGATGCTCTGATGGCGCAGCTGGCGCTGGCTCCGGCGGAGGATCTGTCGGCGAAGGCGGAGGATGGGAACGAGGTGCATAGCCTGTTGACGATGCCATTTGGGTATGTTGCGGGGACGAGGGCACCGATGCTGTTGTGGATTCATGGTGGGCCGACGTCGCAGGACTCGCACCGGTTTGCACCGCGATCGGCAGTTGCTGGCTGCGCATGGGTTTGCGGTGTTGCAGGTGAACTATCGCGGGAGCACGGGGCGGGGCCATGACTACAGCTTCGCAATCAACGCGGACTGGGGCGACAAAGAGGTAAAAGATCTGCTCGGGGCGGTCGATGGTGCTGTGGCGACAGGGAAGATTGATGCGGAGCGCATGGGCGTTGGCGGCTGGAGCTATGGCGGCATTTTGACGGACTACACGATTGCTTCGACGACCCGGTTCAAGGCGGCTTCGAGTGGGGCGGGGACGGCGAATCTGCTCGGGATGTATGGGGTGGATCAATACATTTTGCAGTATGACAATGAGCTGCAGCCGCCGTGGAAGAACGTCGAGCCTTATCTGAAGCTGTCCTATCCGTTTTTGCATGCGGACAAGATCGTGACACCAACTTTGTTTATGGGTGGGGATAAGGATTTCAACGTGACGCTGGTGGGTGGGGAGCAGATGTACCAGGCGCTAAAGAGTGTTGGGACGACGGCGGAACTGGTGGTGTATCCGGGGCAGTTTCATGGATTCACGCGGCCGAGCTTCGTTCGGGACCGTTATCAGCGGTGGTTTGACTGGTATGACAAGTATCTGGGATGCCGGCTGTGGCGAAGCCTGCGGTAGCTGCGCCTGCAAAAAATTAGGGCGTGGCCGTACTGGGATTTCTGTGTTCAGGCTGCGGCGACACGCTGGATGAGGTTGTTCTGCTCTTTCTGTGATTCGGCACCGATGGTGAAGGCGTCGAGGACGCCGGTGCCGAGAGCGTAGCGGATTGCCTCCGAGGGCTTGTCGCGCAGGTCTCCCTGGCCGAGAATCTTCATGCCGACGATTCCCTTGCCCTGGGCGCGCATTTGTCTGATGACGCTGATGACGGTGGATGGGTCGGCGTCCATGTGAGAGCCGATGGGGTTGAGGCGGACGAGGTCGATCTCGACCCATGGGGAGGCGGCTGCGGCTCTTAGTGCTGGGAGGCTGTGGCAGGAGACGCCGTGTGCGCGGATGACGCCCTTTTGTTTGGCTTCGGAGAGGACGTCCATGACGCCCCGGTAGCGTGTGGTCCAGTCCCCCTCCGTGACGCAGTGGATGAGGACGATGTCGATGTAGTCGACGCCAAGCTCCTTGCGGTATCGGTCGAGGTCGGCGCGGACACCGGCTGCGTCGCGCGTGTCGGTTTTGGTGAGGACGGTGACTTTGTCGCGGGGGATGTGCTTGAGGGCTTCGGCGACGTAGGGGTGGCTGCCGTAGGAGTCGGCGGAGTCGAAGAAGCGAAGTCCGTTGTCGTGATAACCGTCGAGGAGGAGGTTCGTGAGAGGGGAGTTGCGAGTCTGGTTGGATGAGCCGGCGTAGCCTACGGTGCCCGTTCCCATGGCGAGGCGGCTGGTGCGGATGCCGGTGTGGCCGAGGACGACCTCGTCCTGCGCGTGGAATTTTTGTGGGAGGGGCTCTGGGTCGAACAACGCGGCGCGAGCGATGGCAGACCGGGCAAGAAGGGCAGCACCTGCGGTGCGGGTCGAGCGGCGAAGGAAGTCTCTCCTCAGCATGGCACGATCTCCTTGTCGATACGGTACTCCGATTTGAGCGCAAGGAAAAGCAAGACACGCTCGGACTGCGTTTGACGGCGCTTAGGGCGCTTAGTATGACAGCCACCCCCTCCCCCCAGGGGGTAGGGGTATTTTGTACGCAAGTCTTTTATTATGAATATCTTGCTGGGGCCAAGTCCTCGCAAAATATTGATGTCAAATGGGTTGGGGCTAAAATACTTGTTTTCAGTCAGATAGCCGCTGCACGATGAGTCTGTCGCTGGTCTCTTGATCCAACTTTCAACTGCTGTTTTTCGGACTTACTTCTATTTTACCTGGTGGACCATAACTCATACGCCACGTGATTCGCCGCGTCTGGAGCGGGTTTTATGCTTTTTGGGGCTTGACAGGTTTTTGCGGTGGCTTGAATTCGTGCTGGCTAAGGAGTGAAGTCAAAGTTGGCGTGCTTCTGTGCCGCGTAAACAAAGACGAAATACAGGGATCCTTCACTGCGTTCAGGATGACGTCCAGCGGGAGTTGGTAGGTGGAACGGCTGCTGCGGCGCCCTTCAAGGTGGTCGAATACTGCTGCGTTTATGGTCACGATGACGGCCTTCACGGTGGTCGAATACCACTGCGCTTAGGGTCACGATGACGGACTTCACTGTGGTAGAACACGCATGCGCTGGATGACGTCACAAGGCGATCGAATATGCGCTCAGGTCTGGATGACGACCCATCGCGTCACGTCATGGAAGTGGGTGCGTCTCTTCTGGAGTCCGTGGTCGTGTTTTTCGGTGGTTCAGCGTGGTACGTTCGCTGGTTTTTGAGGCCAGTTTGTGGTCTTTTGCTGTCGGCTAACGGCTCAGGCGATGACTTCGAATGGGCGCATCATGTCGTTGGCTTCGTGTTCGAGGATGTGGCAGTGGTAGAGGTATTTGCCGGTGTAGCCTTCGAAGCGGATGATGACGCGCGTTACTGTACCGGCCGGGCACTGAATGGTGTCTTTCCAGCCAAGTTCATTGGGTTCAGGCGGCTGTGCAGGTGCAATAAAACGCATCTTTTTCGTGGACATGTACTCGAAGGTGTCGAAGGTGCGGCGGTCGAGGAGCTGGAAGCGCACGAGGTGGATGTGCATGGGGTGCGTGTCTTCTGTCTGGTTGACGAACTCCCAGATTTCGGTGGTGTTGAGTTTTGGAAACTCGGTGGTGGGTTCGTGCCAGTGCTTGTTGTTGATGAGCATGACCATGGGGTTCTGTAGCCGGTCTTGATACTCATTGAGAGTGATGGTGCGGGTGGTGACGGCGGAGGACTTCGGGGTGCGCTCGATCGTGCGAAGGGTCTTTGGGATAGAGATGGATTGGCTGGCTGAGGCGGTTTGCGCGGCCACGCGGAACTGAAGGATGTCGAGGGCTCCGGTGCGGAGGTGGATCGTCTGACCGGCGAGGTGAGTGAAGTCGATCAGGAGATCGGCGCGTTCGGCTGGGGCGAGGGCGAAGAACTTCTGCTCGGTCGATGTTGGAAGCAGGCCCTGATCGCTGCCGATCTGAGTCATGGGCTGGTGGTTGTCGAGGGCGAGGCCGAAGAAGCGGCTGTTGGCGGTGTTGAGGATGCGGAAGCGATAGAGGCGCGGTTCGACCTCGAGGTAAGGACGGATTTTGCCGTTGATGAGGATACCGTCCGCAGTAAATTCAGGAATCCAAGGATGATCCGGATCTCCGGAGGTGGCGTAAAAGAGCTGGCCGTCGGTTGTGAAGTTACGGTCGTAAAGGACGAGGGGAATCTCGTATTTGCCGGAGGGGAGATGGAGCGAGTCTTCGTTGGAGTCGCGGATGAGGAAGAGACCAAAGAGACCGGCGTAGGTGTTGAGTCGGTTGAGGCCCATGGCGTGGTCGTGATACCAGAGGGTCGCGGCGTCCTGTTTGAGCGGATAGATGCAGGTTCGGCTCTTACCGGGGACGAACCAGTCGGTGGGGTAGCCGTCGGATTTGGAGGGGACGCGAGCGCCGTGGACGTGGGTGACGGTGCGGACGTCGGGGATGTCGTGGCCGCAGCCGTGGAGGCTGTGGTCGATGGGCAGAAAGTGCGTGGTGGGAAGGTTGTTGACCCACTCGATTTCGAGGGGATGTCCAGAGCGCGCTTCGATGATGGGAGCGAGCGGTGTTGGGCCGTAGCTCCACATGCGGGTGGGTGGGACGTCGCGATGGATCTTGGCTTGTATCTCACGCATGGTGATGCGGAGTTTGCCGGGGTGCGCTACGCCCATGGTCTCGGGGACGGGGAGTGCGTCGACAAAGGGGGCGAGCTGGAGGACGTGCAGCATCGGGACGGCCTTGTCTGGCGCGTTTGGGGCGGGCTTTTGGGCGAGCGACATCTGGTGCATGTCGTGCATTTGGCCGAAGCTGTTGCGGGAGCCGTAGAGAAGGCTGAGGGCGGCGGTCTGTTGCAGGAAGCGTCGGCGGGACGAACTGGAATCGGACAACGGGGCGGGCTCCGGAGTAGTGAGGCTAGCAAAAAAGCACGCACTCCGCTGGGGAGTGCGTGCCTTCAACGATACAAAGTGAATGTGACGGCTATGTGAACAGCAGCTAGTTGCCGCTGGTGACCTTGCCGGTGGTGGGGTCGAGCATGACCACGTTGGGGTTTGGCGGAGCGGCGCCGTTGGAGAAGTTGAACATGTTGGTGAGTGAGCCGGCGGATGCATCGAACGAACCGCCGCCGATGCGCGCGCTGGACAGGAAGACATCTTCAATGAATCGGGGGATGGAGGCCTGGTCGGTTGGGGTGTTGTCGATGAAGTTCTTCTTGGCCCAAGGTGAGATGACCAGAAAAGGCATACGAGGGCCGTGTCCGCAGCGTCCCTGGACAGGGGCGCCGTTGGAGTTGGGGCCGGGGAGCGAGGCAGCGGCGGCACCGGTGCAGATGGCCGCATCGGAAGCGCTGGCGGAGCCGTTGACGATGTCAGTCAGGTGATCGTACCAGCCGTCGGAGTCATCGTAGGCGATGATGATGGCGGTGGAGGACCAGAAGGACGACTTCTCGATGGCGTTGATGGTGTTGACGACGAAGGTCTGCTCGTCGAGGGGATCGGAATAGCCGGCGTGAGCGTCCTGGAAGCCGGGGGCCTTGAGGAAGCTGACGGCGGGCATGTTGCCGGCGGCGAGAGCGTCGGTGAAGTCATGCATATCGTACTGGTGGTTGGCCTGGTCGGTGGTTCCGATGGCTGCGGTAGGACGGAGGTGGTTGAGGTTTGCCGTGCTGGCATAGTACTGGAAGGGCTGATGGTGCGGGATGTAGTCTGCCTTGAGCGGATGGCCAGGGATGTTGACTGCGCCGTGTGCTACGGCCGCATCCGGTGGTTCCGTTGGAGTTGGTCACGGTGAGGTCGAAGCCGCCCTCAAAGAAACCCCAGGTGATGTTTGCTGCGTTGAGCAGGTCGCCGATGTTCTTTCCCGCCATGCTGAAGTTAGCGGTGGTAGACGAGCACATGTCGCCGGTCGGGTCGGCATCGTTGATGTCGGTGAATCCGCCCTGGCCGTCAGCGACGATGGCAGAGGCGACGTTCAGCGGGTTGATGACGCCGTTAGTCTGTCCAGAGGCGAGGTTGATGGCACCGGGAGTCGAAGGGCCGAAGGTGGAACCAAAGGAGTGGTCGTTCATGGAGTAGTGCTGTGCGTAGTTCCACAGGGCGGTGACGGTGTTGCCGTCGTAGTAGCCCATGGTGAGTGCAGTGGTGTCGGTGAGCTGGCGCACCGTTGGTGGCGGTGGTCAGCGCAAGGCCATTCGCTGTACCAACCGAGATGGGGAACAGGTCCATCTTGCCGTTGTCGAAGGCGAGCTGTTCTGGGTTGTAGTTATGGTCCTGATCTTGCGTGGCGGCCTGCGCGGGGGCGAGCCGGAAGGGGTTGGAAGGGACCGAATTGAGTGCGGTGCTGCTGTTTGCGCTATTCAGGTTTGGATTGCCTGTAAGCAAGGTGGGGGTACTGATGTAGTTGGAGATGTTGGTCGGGGTGGCTGGAAGGCTGGTGGTGCCGCGGCGGTCGCAGCGGCTACCGTGGCAGCGGTCGCAGGGAGGAAGGGCGTCTCACCGGCGAGGTTCGCGGCGTTAGGATAAGTGCCGAAGTAGTGATCGAAGGAGATGTTCTCGCCGAAGATGACGACGACGTGCTTGATGGCCGCCTGAGGCGTTGTCGGTGTTGGCGGGGCGGGCGGCGGAGTGGTGTTCGAGTTGCCGTTGCCGGCGGGATTGCTGAGCGTGCCCTGACCGCAGCCGCTAAGGATGAGGGTCGAGGATAACGAAAGGGCAAGAAGTTTCCGAATCATTTTTTGAGGCCTCAAAAGTTTTGGAAATGAGTGCAGGTGCAATTTTGGGCTTCGAAAACGTTGCGGATGTGAATTGAATTTGAACATCAGATGAATTAACGGGAGGTTACGGGAATATGAAAGGGGTGTTCGTGACCATGTGCAAAACGTCCACGCCATACAATTCAAAGGATGGGATTTTCGTTTGAAGTGGACAAAGTTGCGGAGGGTGGCGGGCGCAGAGGGCGGCTGAGGCTGCCGCATGGAGTGGTGGAGACGCCGGTGTTTATGCCGGTGGGGACGGCGGCGAGCGTGAAGGCGGTGCCGCAGAGTTTGCTGGAGGTGGTCGGCGCCGGGGGAAAGGGCGCGCAGATTATTTTGGCGAATACGTACCATCTGTATCTGCGGCCGGGTCATGAGTTGGTGAGGCGGATGGGTGGGGTGCATCGGTTTATGAGCTGGGAGCGGCCGATGTTGACGGACTCGGGTGGGTTTCAGGTTTTCAGCTTGAGCAAGTTGCGGAAGATTACGCCGGATGGGGTGGAGTTTCGATCGCATCTGGACGGGAGCAAGCACTTCTTCTCGCCGGAGCACTCGATGGATGTGCAGATTGCGCTGGGTGCGGATGTTGCGATGGTGTTCGATGAGTGCGTGGAGACTCCGGCGACGTGGGAGAGGACGCGGGAGTCGATGGGGCTGACGCATGCGTGGGCGTTGCGGTCGAAGGATCACTTTGAGTTACATAAGGAGCGGGTGCCGTGGTTTGAGGCGCTGGGGGGAGCGACGCAGAGTCTGTTTGGGATTGTGCAGGGTGGGATGTATGCGGATCTGCGGAAGGAGAGTGCGGAGCGGCTGGTTGAGCTGGACTTGCCGGGGTATGCGATTGGTGGGCTCGCGGTGGGGGAGCCGCGGGAGGTGACGCGGGAGATGATTGCGCGGACGCTGGAGCATCTGCCGAAGGATAAGCCAAGGTATGTGATGGGGGTGGGGTATCCGGATGAGATTGAAGAGTATGCGCGGATGGGTGTGGACATGATGGACTGCGTGTTGCCGACGCGGGCGGGGCGGCATGGGCTGCTGTTTACGTCGGAGGGGCGCATCAACATTAAGAAGAAGGAGTATGCGGAGGATCAGGGGCCGGTGGATGCGCAGTGTGGGTGCATGGTGTGCCAGCGGTATACGCGGGCATATCTGCGGCATCTTTTTGCTTCGGGGGAGCCTTTGAGTGCGGTGCTGAATAGCCTGCACAATCTGGCGTTTTATCTGGATACGATGGACAGGGTTAGAGGGGATCTGGCGGCGGGAGTTGCTGCGCAGGCTGGGGCTTAGTGGCGCGGAGTCGGGTGGATTTGATCTTGTTTTGCGCTTGATGGGGCCCTTTTTGCAGCCTGACTGATGGACCGTCAGGCTGCGAAGGGGATTCTGTTTATTGCGGTTGTCCTGTCGGTGTAAGTGACGCCTCGATGAAAAAATACGGGGATCCTTCACTGCGTTCAGGATGACGACAAAACACAGCCGCACCATGTCTCAATACAACCGCACCCTATTTGAAGAAGAACGGCTCTAGATCTGGAGGGAAGGCTCTAGGGGACGAAGCCTGCGGTTTTTAGGGCTTTGTAGTTGTCGTACTCGTTGGCTTTTTTGAGCATGTCTTCTACTTCGGCGGGGGTGTCGTGGGGGGCGAAGGGCTGGGCGGAGTCTGCGATGGCGTAGGCTGTGGCCGCAGTGGTGGCTACGCCCTGAACGAGGTCGGCCTGAACGACGGAGTCGAAGGTGTCGGAGGCCTGATGGTGGAGCTTGAAGTATTTGTCGACGCCGTTCCAGAGGACGAGGGTGGGGACGCCGGCGACGTCAAAGCCTGCGTGGTCGGTCTCGAAGAGGAACTCGGTGTCGGGGTTGGTGCCGTTGGAGCCGAGGCCAGCGAGGAGAGGCTCGATGTCGGTGAGGGCTTGTTTTTCGTCGGCGCGGCCCATGAGGTACCAGCCCTTGGAGGGTTGGGCGCCGGTGTCTGAGATGAGGACGGCGTCGATGGAGGCCATGTCGGCGGCGTGTTTCTTCGAGTAGGAGTTGGAGCCGACGAGACCTTGCTCTTCGCCACCGAAGAGGATGAAGCGCATGGTGCGGCGGGGCGGACGACCGAGGGCCTGGACGGCGCGGGCGACTTCGAGGACGGTGGCGACGCCGGTTCCGTTGTCCTGTGCGCCGGTGCCGGGATGCCACGAGTCAATGTGGGCGCCGACGATGACGATGGAGTTGGGATCTTCGCGGCCGGGAATCTCTGCGACTACGTTCTGGACCTCAGTGGTTGGGCGGACGCGGTTCTTGAAGGAGAAGTGGAC
Organism: uncultured Acidobacteriaceae bacterium; assembly: GCA_963708755.1. GTDB lineage: Bacteria > Acidobacteriota > Terriglobia > Terriglobales > Acidobacteriaceae > Edaphobacter. The sequence goes on along the minus strand of CAVPTN010000019.1, from coordinate 298,122 downwards.
GGTGACGGGGCCTTCGTCGAGGAGGCGCTTGATGAGGAGCTCGTCTTCGAGGCCGATCTGCGCGGCGGGGAATGCGGCTATTTCTCCGTTGAAGCTGATAGAGCCTGCGTTTTGCGTGCCGTTGGCGCTGCCGGTGGTGAGGACCGCCTTGGGAGCGAAGGAGTTGAGCAGGGCAATCGCCTTGAGCTCATCACCGATGGCGGGATGCTCGCCGAAGCTTGCGCTGTCAAACATGACGATGTTGCCGGTGATCTTGTCTTTTTCGGCTTGCAGCTTTTCGATGGGGAGTACCTGTGAGATATAGACGACTTTGCCGGTGATGCCTTCGGCGGGTGTGGAGGGGCTCCACCCGGCGGAGAAGATGTGGAGGGGCTGGTTGCGCGGCTCGATGATGTTGCCGACGGCGGGTGTCTCGGGCTCCCAGAGGGTGGGCATGGTGAAGGATTCGGTGTGGACGTTTTTGAGGCCGAGGGATTTGAACTGGTCCTGCGCCCAGGAGACGGCATGGACGTAGTTGTCGGAGCCGGTGAGGCGCGGGCCGATGTCGTCGGCGAGGTGGCGGTCGTAGTCGTAGGCTTTGCCGTTGACCATGACTTCGCCGATGAGTTTGCTGACGGCGGCGCGGGTGTCGGGCGAGACTGGGGCTGGAGTTGCAGTGGGCGTTGCGGGGGCTTGAGAGAGGACGCACGGGGTCGTGATGGCAGCTGCGAAGACAGCAGTTAAAAGGCGCATCCCGGTACGGTATCACGGTGGGAAGCTGGGGCGATATTGAAGTTTGGCAGTGTCTTATTGAAATCCGAAAGCTGGAGAAGGATTACCGATATGGAGCGCTTACGTGATATTTCCTGGCTGTCGTTGGGAAAGTCTGCGGACAAGTAAGTAAGGAGTTATGTTGAATGCTGCTTTGGAGGAGAAATGGTGAGTAGATTTTCTATGATTCACAAGAGTTTATAGACTCGAAGCCTAAAATTGCAAGCTTGTGGGCGCAGCACGTCCACCAAACCTTCCCAGAGGTCAGAGGACAATTGTTTTTGATTGTTTAGAGGCGATTCAACCTAACTGTTTGACCCTTGATTTGATAGTGGAGAACTGCCTGAAGCGTGGGTATCGTGACAGACTTCGAAGCGAAACCAATGTTCATAAATCAATCCTCTACCAGCTGAATCGCATAGAAGCTGTTAGGCAATGCCCAACGTAAGACGCTACCAGTAACGTGTAGAAAGCTGATGGGAAAAGCTAAGGTGAAGGAGTTGGTCATGAAGGATTGGGAAGACGGAGTGAGGCTACGTCGTGTTTGAGTTCGAGGCAGAGGGCTTCGACGACGAGGTTGTGGTCTTCGCGCTGAGCGAGGCCGGAGACGGTGACGCTGCCGATGATGCCGGTTCCGGCGATGTGGATGGGGAAGCAGCCGCCGTGGGCGGCGTAGTCGGCGTCGGGAAGGTTGTAGCGGTCGTTGAAGGTGCGGTTGGCCTGCTCGAGCGTGAGGCCGATGGCGTAGGAGCTGCGATGGAAGCGGGAGACGACGTTGCATTTGCGCTGGACCCAGCGGGGATTGTCGGGTGTTGTGCCGGCGAAGGCGGTGTAGAAGAGGGGCTGGTAGGGATCGCCAAAGCGGCGGATGTCGATGACGATGGAGTGCTTGCGAGTGATGGCCAGGTCGCGGAGGCTGACGCCGAGGCGCCAGGCGGTGTCGTAGTCGAAGCTGGTGAAGCGGAGCTCGGTTTCCTGTCGGGCGATGATGGCGAGGTCTTCGGCGAGGGACATTTCGGATTGGCTCCTTCGTGGTTACAGATTGCAGTTGGGTCGCTTTGGCTCAGCGTGATGTGTGTTGCAAGCAGTGTATGAGATTGCGGCGAGGTGAATTGCACTCACCGTAGATGGTGGATAAATTTGGCGTAGTCTGTCTGGGAGTTTTTTGAGTGAGGTCGCGGATGACGGGAGCTCAGTATCGGCGGATGGCTTTGAAGCTACCGGGAGCTTCTGAGGGTGCTCATGGAGGGCATCCGGACTTCCGGGTTGGGGGCAAAATCTTTTGTACTCTTGCGTTTGAAAAGGAAGGGTACGGGGTGCTGATGCTGACGCCGGAGCAGCAGGTGGGCATGGTGGAGGACTCTCCCGAGGTGTTTTCGCCGGTTCCGGGTGGTTGGGGACGGATGGGAATGACTCGCGTTCGGCTGGACGCGGTGAGCGCGGATGTGCTTGAGGCAGCGTTGAGAATGGCCTGGAAACGGCGTGCGCCCAAGGGTTCGGGGAGGATGGCACCTTGACACTGCCCGTCGGTTACGCGATGCTTAGGGGCTAGGCCCTCTTTTGTGCTGGAAGCGAAGCTGCGTCTGTTCTGGCGTGCCTGTCGGCATTTTCAGGTGGCTGGAATAGATGAGTTGTCGAACGGAGTATTTGATTGATGTTTGCGATGTGGTTGCAGAGTGCGATGGGCGGGCTAGGTAATCTTGGTAGTCTCGCGCTGCCGATCCTGTTTTTTGTGGTGCTTTATTTTTTGATGATTGCACCGAACCAGAGGAAGCAGAAAAAGTGGCAGGAGATGCTGGGGCAGTTGAAGACCGGCGACCGTGTGACCACGAACGGCGGTATTCGCGGCACGGTGCTGACCGTGAAAGACGATCTGGTGATATTGCGCGTGCAGCCGGATGGCGTGAAGCTTGAGTTCGTCAAGAGCTCGATTGCGGCGGTTACGACCGACGAACAAGCTGCCTAAGAAGAGATTTCAAGTAAAGCTGTATCAGGTTTTAGCGGTAGATTGAGCAGTATCAGATTTAGAAGCAGGCACGTTGAGATTGAACCGTTAAAGACGGATGAGGAAGAAACAAGGAGAACGGCGGCGAGGTTGACGTTGGGCATCGCGGCTGCACCCTTCAATAAAGATCATGGGCAAGAATCTGGCCGGGAAATCGGCATTCATCGTTGCGGTACTGGTGATCTTCTGTTTCGGCATCGTGGGCATTCCACATGGCGGGCTTATGCAGTCGATCAAAGATCGAATCCACCTGGGGCTTGACCTCAAAGGCGGCACGCACCTGGTGTTGGAGGTTCACGTAGCCGAGGCTGTCGGCTCTACGACGGACCGGGACGTGGCACGGCTGGAGGAGGATCTCCAGAAGGCCGGGGTGGTCGGTGCGACGGTGGGCAAGACCGATCCGACGCGTCCGCAGACGATTGTGGTGTCGGGGATTCCGGCTGCAAAGCTGAGCGATGCGCGTGGCGTGTTGCAGGGCAACGACTACTCGACCTATGACGTTGTGACGACGGCCGATGGCAACTCGACGCTGACGATGAAGCTGGCGGCGATTCGTGATCTGGAGACGCGGACGCTGGATACGTCGATCGAGACGATTCGCGAGCGCATCGACAAGCTGGGCGTGAGCGAGCCGGTGATTCAGAAGTACGGGCTTGGCGAGAACCAGATCCTGGTGGAGTTGCCGGGTGTGGATGATCCGGCTCGGGTGGAAGAGATTATTCAGTCGACGGCGAAGCTGTCGATTCACGCCGTTACCGGTGGACCCTACGATACCGATCAGGCTGCGATGCAGGCGAATGGCGGGGTGATTCCTGCTGACTCCGAGCTGGTGCATGGGTCGGGCTCTGCGGGTGCGCCGGATCAGATCTGGCTGCTGAAGCGGGTGAGTGAAGTGGAAGGTACGGACTTCCGCGATGCGCAGCCGGGACAGGATCAGAACGGCCGACCGAATATCCGGTTCAATCTGACGACGGAAGCTGGCGACCGGTTCTACAAGTACACGCAGGCGCATACCGCCTCGAGCGCAACACCGGGTTCGATGGCGATTGTGCTGGATAACAAGGTGCGCGAGGTTGCGGGGATTCAGTCGGCGATTCGCGATAGCGGCGAGATTACCGGCGCGTTTACACAGCAGCAGGCGAACGATCTTTCGTTGATGTTGCGCACGGGCGCGTTGCCGGCTTCGATCTCGTATCTGGAGACGCGGACGGTTGGACCGAGCCTGGGTGCTGCGTCGATTCACCAAGGCATCGTCGCTGCGATTGCAGGCATGCTGGCGGTGATGATCTTCATGCTGATCTACTATCGCGGCGCGGGGATCAATGCTGACCTGGCTCTGATTTTGAATTTGGTTATTTTGCTGGGGTTCATGGGCTTCACGGGATCTACGCTGACGCTGCCTGGAATTGCCGGTGTGATTCTGACGATCGGTATGGGCGTGGACTCGAATGTGCTGATCTTCGAGCGCATTCGTGAAGAGCTGAGGGCTGGGAAGACGGCGGCGACAGCGGTGCAGCAAGGCTTCGCGCATGCATGGGTAACCATCGTGGATACGCACGTGACGACGATCGTGTCGGCCATGATCCTGTTCCTGTTTGGTTCGGGACCGGTGCGCGGCTTTGCGGTAACACTAGCTTTTGGTCTGTTTGCCAATATCTTTACCGCGGTTCTGGTCTCGCGCGTGATCTTCGACACGATTCTGCAGAAGAAAGAACGCGGCGCGGCGCTGTCCATTTAGTTTTTTCGAAAGATTGCGGGCCCTGCGGGGCTGTCGCTGAGGGTTTAAGAGCGTGAGCTTGGAACTGTTTCGTACAACGAATATCGATTGGCTCGGGAAGAAGTGGTACTTCCTTGGGTTTTCCCTGATCTTCTCCGTCCTAGGGGTGTTGAGCATCCTGTTCTGGCATCACATTCCGCTGGGAGTTGATTTCAAAGGGGGGACGCAGGTGCGCGTGGCCTTCGACCAGACGCCGAATGAGGATCATATCCGGCAGGCGATGGATCATGCTGGCGTCCATGATGCCCGGATTCAGCGGGTGAGTGACCCTAGCGGACATGCTGCGAATAAGGTGATCATTGCATTGCCGGAGTCGACGGCGACCGACCAGTCGCATGACGCGGGCCGCCAGAGCGTCGAGAGTGCCCTGAGTGCGAACTACCATGATTCGCATTTCACGATTGAGCAGGTGGAGATTGTAGGGCCGACCGCTGGTAAACAGCTGCAGAAGCAGGCCTGGCTGGCTACGCTCTACTCGCTGATCGGGATGTTGATCTACCTATGGTTCCGGTTTGAGCTGATCTATGGTGTGGCTGCTGTTGTGGCGGTATTCCATGACACGCTGATTACGGTAGGTGCGTTCAGTTTGACGAATCAGGAGATAACCCTTACCGTTATCGCTGCCATCCTAACGCTGATTGGTTATTCGATGAACGACACCATCGTCGTCTTCGACCGCATTCGTGAGAATCTGGCGCTTTCACGGCGGGAGTCGCTGCACGATGTTGTCAATCGGAGCATCAATCAGACTTTGAGCCGGACGGTGATCTCATCCGGGCTGACGTTTTTGACTGTGCTTTCGCTCTATCTGTTCGGCGGCGAGGTTCTGCATGGTTTCTCGTTCGCGCTGGTTGTCGGAATTTTGATTGGAACGTATTCGTCGATCGCGGTGGCGGCACCGATGTTGGTGGCGTACCAGGATTGGCGAGTGAAGCGGGGCAAGTCGGTGAGTCTGCCTGCTGGAAAACGCGCCAAAGTGTAGGGCTCGGCCATTTTGGTCGATGTAGTGGAATGAAGTCGGGAACAATTTGAAGCGACGTGGTGTCTAAAGAAAAATAGCTCTTCTTCACAGTAAAGAGGCTGCATATGTTCGAATCCTCGTTGATGGAATCCGGTGGCCAGATCAAGACCAAGTCCAAGTACTGGATGATTGGGACTTTTATCTTCAATGGCGCGATCCTGGCAACCATGATCCTTATTCCGCTGCTGTATCCCGAGGCGTTGCCGAAGACGGCGATGACCGCGATGCTGACAGCGCCGCCTCCACCACCTCCCCCCCCACCGCCACCACCGCCGGCTCAGATTGTGAAGCCGATCAAGATGGTGTCTGAGATCGACCAGGGTCTTCATGCACCTACGAAGATCCCCAAAGACATTAAAATGCTGAAGGAAGACGCTGCACCTCCGCCGCAGATGGCTGGAGTTGCGGGTATGTCAGGAATGGGTAGCGGAAGCGGCGTCCCGGGCGGCGTGATGGGCGGCATTGGAACTGCGCCTACACCAGTCGTCAAGGTTGCTCCGCCGAAAGGACCCACGCGGGTATCGAGCGGCGTGATCAACGGTCTGGCGATCTCTCAGCCAAAGCCGATCTATCCTCCCATTGCGAGAGCAGCACACGTCTCAGGTGCTGTGGTTCTGCAAGCAGTGATCTCGAAGACAGGCACGATTCAGAAGTTGTCAGTTGTCAGTGGCCCGGAGATGCTGCGCGCGAGCGCGATCGCTGCCGTGCAGAACTGGCGCTACAAGCCGTATCTCTTGAACGGCGAACCCACCGAGGTGGATACACAGATCACCGTCAACTTCAACTTTGGCGGCGGCTAGACCAAGGCTAACAACGCGATGTCGTCTCCCGCGGGTCTCCCAAAGGCTTCGAACTTTTGGGGGATTCCCGGGTCAAGATTTTGAAAGTTAGAGTTCTAAGAGTTCTATCAGGAGGAAATATTCCAGTGATTCTCGCTCATCTCGCAACAACATTCGCTCACGTCCCTGCCTCACTCGCAATGTACTTCGAGGAAGCCCAGGTCAGCTTCAGTGTCATGGGTCTTTGGGGCAATATGGGTTGGCTGGCGCGCTGCGTCGTCATCCTCCTCTTCATCATGTCCATCTGGTCGCTCGCTGTGATCATCGACCGCGCTCTTTACTTCTCGGCAGCCCGCAAGCAGTCCCGTGAGTTTGCGCCGAAGGTAGCCGGTGCGTTGAAGGATGGCCGTCTGGATGAGGCGATCAAGGTAGCTGACCGTTCGAAGAAGTCGCACCTCGCCGAAGTTGTAACGGCCGGTCTTCAGGAGTTCCGCAGCTTCGGTTCGGGCGGCACGATCACTGAGGAGCAGGTTGAGAGCTCCAAGCGTGCGCTTGAGCGCTCTGAGGCTATCGTTCACGCGAAGTTGAAGCGTGGTCTGGGCGGTCTCGCCACGATCGGTTCGACGGCTCCCTTTATCGGGCTGTTCGGTACGGTGGTCGGTATTTTGAACGCTTTCCAACAGATTGCAACCCAGAAGACGTCTGGTATCGGCGCAGTTGCCGGCGGTATCTCGGAGGCCCTCGTAACGACAGCCTTCGGTCTGCTCGTTGCAATCCCTGCCGTTATGACCTTCAACTACTTTACCGGTAAGGTAGAGGCGTTCGACGTCGAGATGGATAACAGCTCGAGCGAACTGGTTGACTACTTCATCAAGCAGAGCCATCGGTAAGCTTCGGTCCTGAAGCGTAAAGAAAGCAGCAGTACCCTGCGGGAATCACAACTCTGATCAGGTCTCCGGATGTCGCCAGCGAACGGCATCCGGGGGCTGAACGGAATCGCAGGGAGAGCAAATACAGCAAACCGGACGGAGTATACGTTATGGGTATCAATAAGCGGGATGAAGGCAAGAAGGTCAACTCCAACATCAACGTGACGCCGATGGTGGACGTGATGCTGGTTTTGCTGATCATCTTCATGGTCATTACCCCCATGTTGAATAACAAGGTCAACGTTGATCTGCCGAAGGCTGACGCCGCGGTAGTGATGGAAGACGCCAACAAGGAAGATGCAGTTGTCGTTGCTGTCACGCGCGATGGAAGAACATTCCTCGGCGGAGACCAGGTGACGATTGACGATCTTGGGCCGAAGATTTCGGCCAAGCTGGAGAACAAGACCAGCAAAGAAGTTTTTATGCGCGCCGATACGCGTGCGAACTACGGCAAGGTCATGGATGCGGTTGATGGCATCCGTTCGGCCGGTGTCAGCCAGCTTGGATTGCTCACCGAGAGAACCGATGACACGGCCTCGACGACGACACCAGCTAAGAAGTAGATTGCAGATTTCGTAGAGCGCCGGACTCGCATCACTGGAGCGGCGAGAGTATCTGAGGAGAATTGCTATGGGAATGGGTGGAGGAAATACTGGCGGAGCGGTCTCTGAGATCAACGTTACCCCGCTTATTGACGTTCTTCTGGTGTTGTTGATCATCTTCATGGTCATCGTGCCGGTAACGCCTCGAGGGCTGGAGACGCTGGTTCCTCAGCCGCCCAAGGAGCACCACGAAGATCCGGTTAACGACCGTACGATCGTGGTTCAGGTGTTATCAAACGGAGCGGGCGCACCCGCTTACAAGATCAACGAGACCACGATGAACAAGACCGACCTTGAACCCAAGTTGGCGGAGATCTTTGCAACACGCCAAGAGAAGGTGATGTTCGTCAAAGGTGACAAGGATCTTGACTTCAGCAAGGTTGCTGAGGTCATCGACTTTGGCCACGCGGCAGGTGTAGACAACATCGGTCTCATCACGCCTCGGGTCGAAGCAGGACAATAGATTTAGTTCTTGAGAGTTCGTTCGGGCGGTTGGTCTATGTGATCAGCCGCCCAGAGCTTTTTGTAGGCGGGAGAAAATTGATCGAGTGCTCGCTCCAATTTTTTATTGGGCGACGTCTGTGATTGCATCCCAAAAACAAATAACTGTGGACGACTTTAAGCGGGCCAGGATTGTTCTCCTGTCCGACACAGCTCCGCTCGTCTTGTTTTTACGCTAGACTTTAAGCTTGCTCAATAAACTGATATTCGCCAATCTTGGCCATAGGCCTGTCCGTACGCTGCTCAGCGTACTTGCCATAGCCGTCGAGGTGACGATGATCCTGACGCTGGTTGGGGTCAGCTACGGCACTCTTGACGAGAGCGCGCAACGTGCGCGTGGCGTTGGGGCCGACATCGTGTTCCGTCCGCCTGGATCCTCGGCACTCGGGTTGAGTACCGCTCCGATGAGCGAAAAGATTCCGGCGATCCTGATGAAGGAGCCGCACGTCGCGTTTGCGATGGGGACTGTCGTGCTTCCCCTTGGTGGCGGGTTTGATTCGGTGACCGGCCTCGACATCGATCAATTCACGAAGCTGAATGGCGGCTTTCATTTTCTTGAGGGCGGACCGATGGTCAACGATGATGACCTGATCGTCGATGAGGTCTATGCCAAGCAAAAGAAGTGGCACGTTGGCGATACCGTGGATCTGATCAATCACCAGTGGCGGGTCGCGGGCATCTTTGAGCCGGGGAAGCTGGCACGAATCGCCGTGAAGATGCATGCGCTGCAGACCGACACGGGAAACCCTGGGCACCTCAGCCAGATTTACGTCAAGCTGGATGATCCCAAGCGGGCCGATGCAGAGGTCGACTCGTTGCGCGCCAAGTATCCCGGCTATCAGATCTTCACGATGGAGTACTTTACTTCGCTGCTCTCGATTAACAACGTTGGGCTGTTGAAGAACTTTATCTATGTCGTCATTGGAATTGCCATCATCGTTGGCTTCATTACGGTGTTTATGGCGATGTATACAGCTGTGCTGGAGCGGACACGAGAGATTGGGATATTGAAGGCGGTGGGCAGTTCTTCGGGGTTGATTCTGAATATTCTGTTTCGCGAGACGCTTATGCTGGCGCTGCTGGGAGCAGCCGTAGGCATTATGTTGACCTACGGGACGCAGTGGCTCATGAAGCACGCCGTCCACGCAAGCCTGGTGCAGGAGACGGTTTATAGCTGGTGGCCGATTGCGACCGGGATTGCGGTAGTGGGAGCCCTGCTGGGGGCGGTCGTTCCCGGCATCAAGGCGATAAAGCAGGATGTCACGGAGGCTCTTTCGTATGAGTGAGTCCGTGATTATTGGAGTTCATGGTCTGACCAAGACCTACCAGGTGGGTGATGTTGCGGTGCATGCGCTGCGCGGTGTCGATCTTGAAGTGAAGAAGGGGGAGTTTGTGGCGATTATCGGTGCCTCTGGCTCCGGAAAGTCGACACTCTTTCACATTCTTGGGGGCCTGACGCCGATGAGCTCAGGAACCGTGCAGATCAACGGGCGGGACCTGGCTGGTATGACCAACACGGAGCGAACCGACCTCCGGAAGACTATGGTTGGTTTTGTCTTTCAAAAGTACAATCTGCTTCCGACGCTGACCGCCGAGGACAACATCCGCATCGTGCAATATATTGGCGGTCGCCATACGGCGTTCGATCCGGCATTTCAGGAGATTTTGCAACTGCTCGGGATCGCCGACAGGATGAAGCACAAGCCTCGCGCGCTCTCCGGGGGCCAGCAGCAGCGGGTTGCGATTGCGCGAGGCATCGTCAATTCGCCTGCAATTTTGCTGGCCGATGAGCCGACGGGCAATCTGGATAGCGAAAATTCGGCTGCTGTGCTGAATTTGATGAAAGACCTAAATCGCCGCTTGGGACAGACGATTCTGATGATTACCCACGACGCCGATGCGGCCTCTTATGCTGACAGAATCGTCAAGATGCGCGACGGGCGTATTGTTTGAGAGCGAATGTTTGGTGGTCGGGGTGAACTTTGTGTCTCGAGGGCGCATCGTATCGTAAAGAGCATTGGATCTGAACAGAATCGTGCATCTATCATGAAAAATCGGTTGGCAGTAACCAAAGATCGGTGAAAGAATGGAACCCCTAGTCACGTCGGGAGATATACCATTACAATCAATCGATAGCCGAGAGACGTGGTCAGATGGTTTCAATATTTCTGTGCAACACAAACTCGCGCCTAATTTGAAGGAGACGATTCGCCCAATGAAATTCACCGCACGGATTCCGGTTACGGCCGCTCTGCTGGCGCTGCTGCTTCTTACTGCAACCGGGTGTAATCGCCTGAAGGCTCGGGACCAGTTGACCAAGGGCGTGCAGGCGTTCAAGAACGCACGGTACGAAGAGGCTGTAAACCACTTTCAGAATTCAATCGCCCTCGATCCGAACTATGAGGATGCGAAGCTGTATCTGGCCACAGCGTACTCCTACCAAGTGGTGCCGAATTTAGATACGCCAGAGAACCTGGCGATTGCGCAGAAGGCACTGGATGGTTTCAACGCTGTTCTGGCGAAGGATCCGAACGATCTGACTGCGTTGAAGCAGATCGCCTCGATCAATCGCAACATCAAGAAGTTCGATATGGCGAAGGAGTACGAGAAGAAGGTTATTGCGATCGCTCCTAACGACCCAGAGGCGTACTACACGGTCGGCTTCGTGGATTGGACGCTTGCTTACAAGAATGCGATCACGATCCTTGCTGCGGATGGACTGACGGATGCTGGTGATGGCAACCCGAAGAAGAGCAAAGGTGCATGCCAGAAGTTGCAGGCAGCGAATACCGATCTCGTGAACGAGGGATTGCAGTATCTGAATAAGGCTGTCGAGCTGAACCCGACTTATGACGATGCCATGCAGTACCTTCAGTTGACCTATCGCCGGAAGGCTGACCTGGAGTGCGGCGATGAAGCGGCGCGCAAGGCAGATATGGCCCAGGTGGATATGTGGATCCAGAAGGCTATGGGAGCCCGCAAGATCAACGAAGAGAAGAAGGAAAAGGCGACTCAAGGCGGCGTAACGATGCAGTAGTCGCTGTCGTCTTGTTTTGCGAGAGGCCTCCTGTGATGGGAGGCCTCTTTTATTGTGCGGTGTCATGTTGAACCTATGGGACGCTGATTGTTGGGTGGGGTAAAATTGCCGCTTGCGAAGATCGATAAAAAAAGTGCTGATTGCGAATCGCGGTGAGATTGCACTGCGAGTCATTCGAGCGTGCCGTGAGATGGGGATAGCGACCGTAGCGGTCTACTCCGATGTAGATCGGGGTGCGCTTCATGTGTTGCATGCCGATGAGGCGTACCGGCTGGGGCCAGCACCAGCGTCGCAGAGCTATCTGCTGGGTGATTTGATTCTTGACGTGGCGCGGCGAGCAGGGGCAGATGCAGTGCACCCTGGATACGGATTCCTCTCGGAGAATGCGGGGTTCGCGGAGGCTTGTGTTGCGGCGGGTGTGACGTTCATTGGGCCGCCTGCGAGTGCGATGCGGATGCTGGGGTCAAAGACCAAGGCTAGACAGGCGGCGGATGCGGCGGGGATGCCTCGGGTTCCGGGAAGTGTGACCGGCCTGGCGGATGTTGCGGAGGCGACGCGCGTGGCCGCGGGTATCGGATATCCGGTGATGCTGAAGGCTGCGGCAGGTGGCGGTGGGAAAGGAATGCGGGCGGTGTCGCGGGTTGAAGATCTGGGGTCGGCGTTTACGGCGGCGAGCAGCGAGGCGGAGCGGAGCTTCGGGTCGGGTGAGGTCTATCTGGAGAAGTTGATCGAGCGGCCTCGGCACATCGAGATCCAGTTGATCGCGGATGAGCATGGCGGCTGTATCTATCTGGGCGAGCGCGAGTGCTCGGTGCAGCGGAGGCATCAGAAGGTCATCGAGGAGGCTCCGTCGGCCGTTGTGGGTGAGGAGTTGCGGCGCAGGATGGGTGAAGCCGCGGCGAGGTTGGCGCTTTCGGCTGGGTATGTGAACGCCGGGACCGTGGAGTTTCTGGTCGATGCTGAGGAGAACTTTTACTTCCTGGAGATGAATACGCGGCTGCAGGTTGAACATCCTGTGACCGAGATGGTGACGGGAGTCGACCTTGTGCAGATGCAGCTTCGTGTGGCGATGGGTGAAGCTCTGCCGCTGACGCAGGAGCAGGTGCGGCTGCGTGGTCATGCGATTGAGTGCCGGATCTACGCCGAAGATCCTGAGAACCACTTCTTTCCTTCACCTGGGTTGATCACGCGGCTTATTCAGCCGAGTGGGCCGGGAATTCGCGAGGACTGCGCGGTGTATGAGGGTTGGAATGTGCCGCTGGATTATGATCCGATGCTGTCGAAGCTGGTGGCGTTCGCTGAGACGAGGGAGATGGCGATCGATCGGATGTTTCGGGCGCTTGATGAGTATGTGATTGGTGGGATCAAGACGAATATTGGGCTGTTTCGGCGAATTTTGATGGATGAAGATTTTCGCGCGGCGCGGATCGATACCGGGTATCTGGAGCGATTGCTGGCGGGTGAGCCTGCCGGGGTTACGGAGCAGGTGCCGAAGGATGTGGTGGCGGTGGCGGCGGCGTTGTTTGCGGCTTCAACGAAGCGTGAGGTTGCGGCGGTGGCTGACGGAGTAGAGGAGAGCCGATGGGCCGTGGCGGGTCGGCGGGAGGGCTTGCGACTTTGACGGTCTGGCTTGAGATTGAGGGAGAGAAGCGACGCGTTGAGCTGCCTGCCGAGGTGGGCAGAGGCGGCGTGATTGAGTGCGTGGTCGATGGCCAATCTGTAACTGTCGATGGTCTGTTTTTGCAGCCTGGCGTTTTGTCGCTGCTGGTGGGGGGGCGCCAGTACCGGTGTGTGCTCGATGGCGACGGCGTGGTGATCGACGGTCGGCGGTTCGGGTTTGAGGTGGAAGACCCTCGGTCGCTGCAGGGCAGGCGTGGTGCGGGCGCCGGTACGGATGGGCCGCGGCCGGTGAAGTCGCCGATGCCGGGCCGGGTGGTGCGGGTGCTGATCGAGGTGGGGCAGGAGGTTGAGGCGGGAGAGGCAGTGGTGGTGATTGAGGCGATGAAGATGCAGAATGAGCTGAAGTCTCCCAAGGCCGGACGGGTCGCGAGGGTTGCGGTGGGCGTTGGAGACACGGTTGGAGCGGGTGACGTGCTGGTGGTCGTCGAGTAACGAGGTTGAATGAGGCTATTGGTTGATTGGCGGTTCAACCGCGCTAGTAGGGTGGCCACTGACTACTTTCTTAGTCGATTCGTATTCCGTGCGAAGTGGTAAGAAGACGCGTACGGTCGTCCCATGCTCGATTGCGCCGTTCTTGCTTTCCAACTCAATCCGGCCGCCGTGTCCTTCGACAAATTGTTTTGCCACGAATAGACCGATGCCGGTGCCGATTGTGCTACGGGTGGTGAAAAACGCGTCGAAGACTTTTGGGAGATTCTCGGGAGCTATCCCTATGCCCGTGTCTTGAATGGTCATAACAACCATGCCGGCATCTCCGCCTTCAGTGTCTTCTACAGAGATAGAAAGAAGACCCCCTGCAGGCATCGCATGCATCGAGTTCGCGATCAGGTTTGAGATCACCTGCATCATCTCTCCTCTCCGCAATGTCAATAATTTTGTCGAGAGGCAATGGATTTCGATTTGGATATCGTTGGTCTCGCACCGCGGCTCATACACTTTGAGCGCGTGCCGGACAAGTTCGGAGAGCGACACAGGGCTCGGCTGTGAGTGCTCGCGATAAAAGCCAAGCGTCTGCCTGGCAATATGGGAGACGCGGGCGATCTCACTCTCTGCGGTTGCGAGGTACTCACACCCGGCCACATCGGTGATGAGCGGCCTAAGAAGATAGAGGAGATTCGTGACAGCTTCTAACGGATTGTTGACCTCATGCGCGATGGTCGAAGCCATTCTGCCTGCGGCGGCAATCTTCTCAGATTGCAAGAGCGATTGTTCGATACGCTTGCGGCTTGAGATGTCGCGCATAATCTTGGATGCGCCGACGACTCTGCCATGGTCATCTTTGACGGGCGATATAGTGAGGGCCACATCGATGCGTCTTCGGTCTTTCGTGAGCCGTACCGTCTCAAATGAATCGATACGGTGCCCGGATCTGATCTTCTCGATGATGACCGGCTCGTCGGAATGAAGATCTTCGGGGATGAGCTTCAGAATCGACTTCCCGATCATTTCCTGAGCAGTGTAGCCCAAAATTCGTGTTGCCCCTAGGTTCCAACTGGTGATGATGCCATTGAGATTTTTACTCAGGATGGCGTCATCTGACGAATCGACGATTGCTGCTAGCTCGCCAAGACGCAGCTCTGCTGCTTCCGAGGCTGCAAGCGCACTTTCCAAACGAGAGATCGTATTTCGCTGCTCGAGCAGTCCCTGCACCTGACGTGCCAGGGCCTCGAGAGCTTCGACCTGGGCCGAAGAGAGATGACGAGGCGTGTTGTCGAAGACACAGACAGTGCCAAGGATATTGCCGTTCGGAGCGATGATGGGAGCTCCAGCGTAAAAACGAATCCTTGGGCCATCCAGAACAAATGGATTGCCTGAAAAACGGGGATCTGCAAGGGTGTCTTCAATGACGAGAGTTTCCGGATGAAGGATTGCGCAAGCGCAGAAGCCATCGGAGCGACTTGTTACGTTCGTTCCGAAGCCAACCTCCGACTTGAACCACTGTCGACTCGAATCAACGAACGTAATGGTCGAATACGGAGTCGCGCAGAAGTAGGTAGCTAGCGCTGTAATGTCTTCGTAAGCTTGCTCACGTGGGGTGTCGAGGATGGCATATGATCGCAGCGTTGCGACACGTTCCGCATCGTTGTCTGGAATTGGTGCGGAAAACATTCAGCTTCGTCCTCAGGTGCGTCTATATTAGACCAGCTTGAACCGACCCGGACAAATGTATCCACGCACCTACGACTACTGTTATTCCTCGTAAAGCACGCTTGAATTTGTGATGTCCGATTGGTCGGGTGCTTGCCTGTCTCAGAACAGGATGGCGTGTGCGAAGCGCCGGACAAGGTTCAATTTATCGGGACCGGGAATTGAGGGTTGGTGATGGGTCGGTCCGGACTGAAGTTTCTGATGGAAGGTTCGTGAAGGTGGGCTAGAATGCGTAGACATTCGTAGCCGTGGTTTTGCTGAATTGCCGGACGGCTTACGCGGGAGAGTTTATGAGCGACGTTGTGACGGTGGATGGGCAGCATGCGGAGCAGGGATTGAGCCAGGTGGAGCGGGTGGTGGATACGTTTATCGCTCCGACGAAGACGTTCAGGGATATTTTGCGGAGTACGAGCTGGTGGCTGCCGTTTTTGCTGCTGGTGGTGGTGTCGTTGGTGTC
Organism: uncultured Acidobacteriaceae bacterium; assembly: GCA_963708755.1. GTDB lineage: Bacteria > Acidobacteriota > Terriglobia > Terriglobales > Acidobacteriaceae > Edaphobacter. Next base: position 282,436 of record CAVPTN010000019.1, on the reverse strand, counting down.
AACCGCAACGATCGAGAAGCAGGTTGGATGGGAACGGGTGGCGGAGAATCAGGTCCATCAGAATCCGAAGCAGGAAGAAGCAGTTGCGAACCTGACGCCGGAGCAAAGAGCCGGCAGAATGCAGGTTGCAGCGAAGATCTGGCGCTATTTGAGCTATGGATCGTTTGCCATCATTCTGCTGTTTGTGGCGATCTTCTCCCTGATTTACTGGGCCAGTTTCAATTTTGGCCTGGGGGCGAGGACGACGTTCAGTCAAATGTTCGCGGTGTCGATGTATGCGTCGCTTCCAAGGCTGCTGATCGGGGTATTGTCGATTTTGACTCTGCTGTTTGGCAACGACGCAGAGAACTTTGATCCAAGAAATCCTGTGGGGACGAACCTGGCTTATTACATGCCCGACTCGGGGCCGGCCCTTAAGGCGGCTCTGAGCTTCTTCGATGTGATCGGGTTGTGGCAGGTCGTATTGCTGGTGATTGGAACAGCAATCGTGGCGAAGGTATCGACCGGAAGGGCTGCTGCTGTTGTGGTCGGCTGGTGGGTGCTGGGTTTACTCGTGTCGGTGGCAGTTGCGGCAGCTTCGAGTTAGAAGTCACATCGACTGACGTTACGGAAAAGGCTGGAACGACGTAAAGGTGGAGGCGGGTAGACCTGCGCCGTTGTAGAGGTTCGCTTTGGGGAAGTTGGCCCATGCGTAACGGACATACCGTGGGTTGGGGACTGAGGGGCTGGAGACGATGATGGAGTCGGCTCCTGCTGCGTGATCGATACGGGCGCTGGCGCTGAGGAAGACGTGGTCGGGACCGGCGACTTCGAAGCCTTCGAGTGCTCCGTCTTTGGCGTGGAGGCCGACGGCGTTGTCGAATAAGACGTGCATGACGGCGTGGTCGCGGTAGGCCAGGCGGACGAGAGGGCCGGAGGAGACGATGTCTTCGCCGTAGACGAGGTGGCGGGCGATGAGTGAGAGGCGCTCGCCTACGGCTTGCTTGTTGGCGGGGTGAACGTTGTGCTCATTGCCGATGTCGACGGTGACGGCCATTCCGGTGTTGGTGACGGAGAGGGTCTTGCGCTGAGCGTCGCGGAGTTCGCCCCAGTTTTCTTTTGGTGTGCTGGCGAAGGCGGAGATCTGGACGTAGAGGAAGGGGAAGTTGCCTTGTGCCCAATGTTGGCGCCAGTCCTGGATGAGTGCGGGGAAGAGTTTGTCGTAGAGACCGACGGTGTTGAGAGCCGAGTTGGTCTCGCCCTGGTACCAGATGACGCCTTTGATCGGTAGCGGGGTGAAGGGAGCGACCATCGCGTTGTAGAGAGCGGCGGGACGCCAGGAGTCGGGGTTGGGATGCCAGTTGCGGTCGGGCGTGGTGGGCTTGCCTTCGGCGCGGAGCTGCTTGTCGATGGCGTCGAGGCGGATCTCGGTGGATTCGTTGTCGATTTTTTCAGCGTGTGCGGCGAAGACGGGCGTGAGGGATGCGTTGGCACCGAGGGTGTCCATGCTGGTCCAGGCCTCGGCGGGCGTTCCACCCCAGGTTGAGTCGATGAGGCCGATGGGGATGTGCTGCTTTTTGTCGGCGAGGGCCTTCTGGATGTTGCGAGCGAAGAAGTAGGCTACGGCCGAGAAGTCCTTTGCGGATGCGGGAGTGCAGGTGGCCCAGCCGGTGGTGGCTTTGATGTCTTCGCGGGGGTAGCCGGAGGTGTCTCTTTCGACGAGGAGGAGACGGATGTCAGGGTAGTTGGCGGCGGCGATCTCTTTGTCGCCGTCTTCGATCAGGGTGTCGGGGCCGAAGCCAGAGAGAGGCATCTCCATGTTGGATTGGCCGGAGGCAAACCAGAGATCACCGAGGAGAACGTCATCGAAGGTGATGGTGTTGGTGCCGCGAACGGTGAGGGTGTAGGGGCCGCCGGCAGGTTGTGCGGGGAGGTAGATGCTCCAGCGACCGGTGGCGTCGGTGGTGGCGGTGTTGGTGAGGTCGTGAAAGGTGGCGGTGATGGATTCGCCGGGAGTGGCGCTGCCCCAGACGTGGATGGGCATGTCGCGCTGGAGGACCATGTGGGAGGAGAAGAGTTTTGGGAGGGAGACTTCGGCTTGCGTGGTGAGGGTCGCGGCGAGGAGGCAGAGGGTGAGGCGAAGCTTCATGAGGGATCTCCGTCTACTTTTATACCTTGGCGTGGGTTTTGTTGAAGTCGCCGATTTTGTTGACGGTGAAGCTTCAGATAATGCGAAATGCAGGGGGACTTCGGAGTCGCGGACGAGTCCGATTCCACAAAAATATCTGTTGAAGGGCGGATTTTTTCTGGCGCTGGTGAAGTGAGGTTTTTGCAGGGGTATTTGCGAAAAACGGTGTCCAAAACGTGGTGTTTTGGTGGTGAGTCTGTGGTGATTTGCGTGGTAAACGTGGTGGCTTAGCACCATGTTTACCAATGGCGAAAAATGTGACAGGTTTTTGAGATTTATTTAGCTGAGCTCAGGATCGTTTGTTCTTTGGTGTCTTAAAGGCAAGAGGCCCGACTTTCGCCGGGCCTCAGGTAGCTTGATTGATGGGATTATTCTGTCCAGCGTTTGAAGACCAGCGAGCCGTTGGTGCCGCCGAAGCCGAAGGAGTTCGAGAGGGCGTAGTCGATCCTGGCTGGCTGCGGCTTGTTGGGGACGTAGTTCAGGCGGCACTGAGGATCGAGCTCGACGATGTTCATCGTGGGCGGGGCGATCTGGTGCTGCATGGCCAGGATGGTGATGCCGGCTTCCAGGCCGCCGGCGCCGCCGAGGAGGTGGCCGGTCATGGACTTGGTGGAGCTGACCAGAAGCTTGTGATTGATGGCGCGCTCGCCGAAGACGTTCTCGATGGCCTTGGACTCGAGGGCGTCGCCGAGGGGCGTGGAGGTGGCGTGGGCGTTGACGTAGTCGATCTTGTCGGGCGAGATGCCGGCGACTTTGAGCGCGTGCTGCATGGCGCGGCAGCAGCCTTCGCCTTCGGGGGCCATGCCGGTCATGTGGAAGGCGTCGGCGGACATGCCGTAGCCGATGACTTCGGCGAGGATCTTTGCGCCGCGGGCCTTGGCGAACTCCAGCTCTTCGAGGATGAGGATGCCGGCGCCTTCGCCGACCACGAAGCCGTCGCGATCCTTGTCGAAGGGGCGGCAGGCGTGGGTGGGGTCTTCGTTGCGGGTGGAGAGGGCCTTCATGGCGGCGAAGCCAGCCGACGCCCAGAGGTGTGATGGCGGCTTCGGTGCCGCCGGCGATCATGGCGTCGGCATCGCCGCGCTGGATGATGCGGAAGGCATCGCCAATGGAGTGCGCCGAGGTGGTGCAGGCGGTTGCGGTGGCTTCGTTGGGTCCGCGCGCGCCGTACTTGATGGAGACGTGGCCGGCAGCGAGGTTGATGATGGAGCCGGGGATGAAGAAGGGCGAGATCTTGCGCGGGCCACCGGAGAGCAGGTTGGCGTGCTCGCGCTCGATGACATCGAATCCACCGATGCCGGAGCCGATGTGGACGCCGACGCGGTCGCGATTTTCTTCGGTGACCTGGAGGCCGGAGTGGGCCATCGCCTCGGCCGACGCGGCCAGGGCGAAGTGGATGAAGCGGCCCATCTTGCGGGCCTCTTTCTTTTCCACGAAGAGCAGAGGGTCAAAGTCCTTGACCTCTGCGGCGAAGCGGACGGATGGCCGGTCAGATCGAATGCTGTGATCTCCGCCATACCGCTCCTGCCGGCAAGGAGACCGTCCCAAACCTCAGGGGCGGTTTTGCCGACCCCGCAGATCAGGCCCAGGCCGGTTACAACGACGCGACGTTGCTCCATTGTTTACTTGGCCTTCTGGTTCTTTTCGATGTAGTCGACGGCATCCTTGACGGTCTTGATCTTCTCGGCATCTTCGTCGGGGATCTGGATGTCGAATGCCTCTTCGAACTGCATGACGAGCTCGACGACGTCGAGGGAGTCGGCGCCGAGATCTTCCTGAAAGCTTGCGCCGGGGGTGACTTCCGCTTCATCCACCTGAAGCTGCTCGACAATAATCTGCTTTACCTTCTCGTCTACTGCTGCCATTTCGTTCTCCTGTTTTACTTCTGGAATCAAATCGGATGTCGTATGTCGTCAAATGTCGACAGGGCCAATATCAAGCATACTGAGCGCCTCAGTGAGTGTAAAGCATAGGGGCGCGTCGGTGTTGGACGCGGAAAAGGGAGATCTTTAGTCTTCGTCACTGGCGGCGGCCAGAAGCGGGGCGACGCTGGCGAGATCTTCAAAGCCAATGAGGTTGGAGACGGAGGAGCCAGCGTCGATGCTGGAGACGTTTTTGAGAGCTTTATTGATTGCCCGGGTGCGAACGCCGAGCTTTTGAATGGTGTTTTGAACGGTGCCGACCTGATCTTCGACTTTTTGCATCAGGCCGCCATAGGTTTCGAACTCTTTTTTGGCGCTGGAGAGGACGCGCCATACCTCGTCACCTTTTTTCTGGATGGCGAGCGTGTGGAAGCCCATCTGGAAGCTGGTGAGGATGGCCATGAAGGTGGATGGCCCGGCGATGGTGACGCGGCAGCTGGACTGGATTTCAGATTGGAGGCCGGGGCGGCGGACGACTTCGGCGTAGAGGTTCTCCGTCGGGAGGAACATGATGGCGTGGGGCATGGTGGTGGGAGGGTCGATGTACTTGTCGCAGATGCGCTTGGCTTCGGCTCGGATGCCACGCTCAAAGGCTTTGCCAGCCGCCGCTATCTCCTCGACCGTGCCGTTCTCGTAGGCGTGTTCGAGGCGCTCCCAGTCTTCCTTGGGGAACTTCGCGTCGATGGCGAGGAGGGTGTAGCTCTCAGGGCCCGTCTGGCCTTCGCCAGAGGGGAACTTGAGGGCGTACTCAACGGACTCGAGGGTGTTGGGCTTGATGCGGGCGTTTTTGATGTACTGCTCGGGAGAGAACATCTGCTCGAGCTGCTGGCCGAGCTGGAACTCGCCGACGACGCCGCGGGATTTTACGTTGGAGAGAACTTTCTTGAGATCGCCGACGCCGGTTGCCAGCTCCTTCATCTCGCCGAGGCCCTTTTGAACTTCGCCGAGATGAGTCGTGACCTGGCCGAAGGATTCGGTGAGGCGGGTCTGCAGGGTGGCGTGGAGTTTTTCGTCGACGGTGACGCGCATCTCTTCGAGCTTGGCGGCGTTGGTGGTGTTGAGTTTTTCCAGTCGCTCTTCGACGGTGAAGCGGAGCTTTTCCTGCTGGTCGTTGGCTTCGCCGGAGAGTTCGGTGAGGCGGTTGTGCAGGGCTTCGCGCGCCTCGACTTGATTGCGGTTGACCTCTGCGATGAAGTAGGAGAGGCGCTGCGCGATTGAGTCGAGGTTTTGCTGGACGGCGGTGCGGAGGGTCTCGTCGGAGGTTTTGTTGTCGCTGCGGAAGGCATTGAGGCCGTTCTGCAGGAGGCCGCTGAGTTCGGCGATGGTGGCGGTGATCTCGGTGCGGAGAGCGACGAAGTCGGCAGCGCCTGCCTCGCGGGTGCGGCGCGCTTCGTTGGCGCTTTCGGTGCGGAGTTCGGCGAGTTCGCTGCGCAGGTGGCGGTCGAGGGCTTCGTTGCGTGCGTCGAGTCGGGTGAGCTGGTCGGGAAGCTGGGTGAGGCGGGCGTCCTGCGTGGGGACCTGCTGCTTGCGGAGCAGAAGAAGGATGAGGCAGATCAAATTGGCGGCGGCGAGGGCAAGCAGGGCTGCAAGCATATTCGTTTTTCCTTCTCCCCTGAGGATAACGCGGACGAGGGGATTGGCCTCTGGAAATCGAGAGGGTAGCCGCCGGGGATAATTCGGCATCCAACGGGTCAGACTGGGGTTATGGTCTTTTGCGCTAACCCCTATTTTTGTTTGAAACAGGAGAGATGAGATGGCACACGCTTCAAAGGATCAGGGGTTCGATGAGATTTTGCGCGAGATTGGGCCGGATGCTACGGCGATGTTCGATAACTCGGCCAGCAATCCGACGGAGCATGCCAGCAGTGAGGCGACGAATGCTGCGACGGCGGTAGATGGGGACGATGAGGAGTTGGAGGATGAAGATGACGCCGCTGCCGCGGAGGAAGAGGACGATGAGGAAGATGAAGAGGAGGATGTTGAGGATGAGGCTGGCGTTTAATCTGACGATGCTTTGGGACCGTTAGGATAAGAAGCGAATTTGCGCTCGCCAGGTGATGAGTGCGAGGAGCGAAGATGCCGATTACAAACTACAGTGTGCTGGCAGGTAGGCCGACGGCGGGTAAGGTCGTTACAGGATCGAGTGCGCATTACCAGATCACGATGCAGGCGAATGGTGGGCCGTTTACTGTTGCGGTGAATATTCAGTCGGTGGATGGGTCGGAGGTGCTGTACGCGGTGGTGGAAGAGTTCACGCCGCCGGATCTGGCCGCTTTGACTGCGTTGCCGATGGGGATGACGGCGCTGACGAGTGTGCCGGGTGGGTTGGCGCTGGACTTTGTGCGGGAGCAGATCGATGGGGTGCCGATGATTACGCGGGAGCAGATGACGTTGCTGCCAAAGACTCCTGCGAAGGGCGCGAAGGGGCTCAGCTCCGAAGAGGCGATGAGGAGGACGGCGGCTGCGGCTGCGCTTCAAAACGCGGTGGTGACGCTGCTGAATATGACGATCGCGGATAAGGAGAGCGTGATCTATGCGTTTGGGAGCTCGTTTGCTGACTCCGGGAAGGTGGATGGGATCCACGATATTCATATGAATCAGGGGAATCCCGTGGGCGGTAAGGGCGGCGGGTTTAGTGGGGATAACGGTGTCTGGCAGGATGGTGCGCTGTTTATCAATCTGCCTTCGAAGGGTGAGTGGATCGCTATTTTCATTGCATTTCAGACGGAGAGTTGGACGACCGATTCGGCGGGGAATCCGGTTTAGGACTTGTCCTGCCGGACGGGCTCACTGCGCGTGAGGCGGTCACTTCGTGACGGGTATACCTTTTTTTGCGCGATGATTTTTAGCTGGCTGCCAGTATGCGGTCGGCGATGGCGGCTGCTTCGACGGCGGGGCGGACGTCGTGGGTGCGGAGGATGTGGGCACCGCTCAGGATGGCAGCTACGTTGGCGGCCGTGGAGGCGTGGAGGCGGTCTTCCATGGAGGGGGTTGCTCCGTTGAGAAGGATCGACAGGCTGGGCGCCTGGGCAAGGGTATGGGCGAGGAAGCCTTTGCGGGAGATACCGACGAGGATTGGAAGGCTGAACTGCTGGAGTTCGGATAGGTGCGCGAGCAGTGGGTAGTTTTCGTCGAGGCGTTTGCCGAAGCCGAAGCCGGGATCGATGACGATCTTTTCGCGTGGGATACCGGCGGTGGCGGCGGCTTCGAGGCGCGCGGCTAGCTCTGTGAGGATGATGGGGACGACTTGCTCGGGTGCAAGTGGGGGGAGGGTTGGCCAGTCGTGGGGGCGGCCTCGGGTGTGCATGAGGATGGTTCCGCAGCGGAGTTGGGCGCAGGTGGCGGACATGTCTTCGTCCCAGAGATGGCCGCTGACGTCGTTGACGATCTCGGCTCCGGCTTCGATGGCGCGGCGGGCGGTGGTGGCGTGGAAGGTGTCGACGGAGAGGATGGTTTCGGGCTCTGCTTTGAGGACGGCTTCGATTGCGGGGAGGATGCGGGACTGCTCTTCGTCGGGGGTGAGTGGGGTGGCGTTGGGGCGGGTGGATTCGCCGCCGATGTCGAGGATGGTTGCGCCTTCGTCGAGCATCTTGAGGGCTTGCTCGAGGGCTCTTTCGGGTGCGTGGAGGGGAGAGTAGAAGAGGCCGCCGTCGGAGAAGGAGTCGGGCGTGACGTTGAGGATGCCCATGACGACGGTTTGCTTGCCCAGGGGGAGGGTGCGGGTGCGGAGGTGCCAGTCGTGATGGGTGCGTGGGGCGAAGGGCATGTGGAGATTTTAGCTGCGTCCTGCCGGACGGGCCCACTGCGCGTGGGGCGTGCGTTCGCACGCCTTTTTAACTTGTCGTGGCAGAGCAAGCCTTGAGGCCTCCCGTTGGTCGGGCACAAGCTGACTCCGACCAGCGGAAGGACCCACGCGGACCATCCGCAACGACAAGGTATACCCGTCACGAAGTGACCGCGCCACGCGAAGTGGCCCGTCAGGCAGGACATAAGTTTTGATAGCGAGGGGCTTGTCGTCGGGGGATGCTAGACTGCGCGGATGATGCGGCTTTTGCGATGTGCAAGCTGGGCGTTGGTTGTTGCGGCAGTTTGCGGACGAGTCGATTGGGCGCAGACGCAGAGTGTTGGGTGCGATGGCCCGGTTGTGTTGAAGGCGGGTAGGAGTGGGCCTTGCACGGAGCTCTCGAAGACGATTGCAGCGTTGGTGGAAGCGCCTGCGGTGGCTCGGGACCACTGGGGAGTTGCGGTTATCGGGATGGATGGCGCGCCGATCTATTCGTTGAATGAAGGGCAGCTGTTTCAGCCAGCGAGCAATGCGAAGTTGTTCACGACTGCGGCAGCCATGGCGTTGTTGGGGTCGAAGGCGACGTATGAGACGAAGGTGCTGGCGCGTGGAGTGTTCGGCGATGGTGGCACGCTGACAGGACATCTTGTTTTGGTCGGAAATGGTGACGCGAACCTGTCGGGGCGAGTGCTGCCGTATGTGGCGCCGGTGGAGGGATCGAACGGATCGAAGGCGGGGTCTACTGAAGAGCCAGATCCGCTGCGGTATTTGGAAGAGATGGCGAATCAGGTTGCGGCGAGTGGGCTGAAGAATTTGAAGGGTGACGTGATTGCAGATGACACGGTATTTCCGTGGGAGCCTTATGCGCAGGACTGGGTGATTGACGATGCGGTTTGGGGATATGGCGCGCCAGTGTCGGCGCTGTCGATCAACGATAACCAGATTAAGATAACGGTGAGCCCCGGGAGTGCAGTGGGTGCGCCGGTAAATGTTGTGATCGATCCGACGGTGCCTTATTACACGCTGGAGGTCTCTGCTACGACGGGTGTGGCGAAGAGTCGGAGCGCGATTCAGTTCGAGCGGGCGTTGGGATCGAAGGTGCTGCGGATCTATGGAACGATTGGATTGCATGCAAAGCCGGATGTGGAAGAGGTTGCCATTCAGGATCCGCCTGAGTATGCGGCGATGGCGTTGAAGGCGATGCTGGAGGCTCGTGGGATTGTTGTGAGTGGTGTGGCGAAGGCTCGGCATCGGGTGTTGATGGATGCGGAGAGTTTTACTCGTGAGTCGGGTGTGGTTGTGGATGCTGAGGCGAAGGACGTTCCTCCGCAGCAGAGGCTTGAACCGCCGGACGACGCTGAGTTTGATGCGGCTATGAATGGTGAAGAGAGAACGATCGCAACACATCAGTCTGCGCCGCTGGTGCAGGATGTGGTGGTGACGAATAAGACGAGCCAGAATCTGCATGCGGAGTTGCTGCTGCGGCAGTTGGGTGCGGCGCGAGGACGAGACGGAACGGTTGCGCAGGGGGCGAAGGTGGTGCGGCAGTTCCTGCTTGGTGCGGGGATAGATAAGGATGATTTCGTTTTCTTTGATGGGTCGGGGTTGAGTGGACACGATCTTGTTACGCCGCGTGCGACTGCACGGTTGTTGCAGTATGCGAGTTCACAGCCGTGGTTTGCGGACTGGAAGAGCAGCTTGCCGGTGGGTGGGGTGGACGGGTCGCTTGAGGGACGGTTCACGGTGGCGCCGCTGAAGGGTCGTGTGTTTGCGAAGACGGGAACGCTGGGTGAGGCGCGGGCGTTGAGTGGGTATGTGGAGTGTGCGAGCGGACGTACTGTAATTTTTTCGATCATGGTGGGGAATCATCTGCCACAGACGAATGCGGATCGAGATGTGACGAACAAGATTGTGGCTGCGATTGCGGCGGCGAATTAGCGACTTTGCAGATGTGTTGAGAGAGAGTAATTCAGGCTTAGAACACTTAGAATGGAGAGATGCAGCGTAGTCCTACTCCGATGATGCAGAGCGTCAACATGTGTGGCATTTGATGGATGCGACCACACTGCATGTGCTGATTGTGATTTTTTTTGCCACGCTGTTTCGATCGGCGTTTGGTTTTGGCGAATCACTGATTGCCGTCCCGTTGCTTGCTTTTTTTATTCCGCTCAAGGTCGCAACGCCACTTTCTGTGCTGGTTTCGATTACGATCGCCGCAGTGGTGGTGGTGCAGGACTGGCGGAAGATTCATGTGCGCAGCGCAGGCTGGCTGGTGGTGTGTTCGCTCTTTGGGATACCTGTGGGGCTGTTGTTGCTGACGAGTGTTCATCAGCAAGCTGTGAAGATCGTGCTCGCGGTTTTGATCATTACTTTTTCGATCTATTCTCTGTTCGGTCGAAAGCCGCCTGAGTTGAAGAACGATAGTGGGGCGTGGCTATTCGGGTGTGGATTTGCTGCGGGAGTGATTGGGGGAGCCTTTGGAATGAATGGGCCTCCGCTGGTGATTTATGGGGCGATGCGACGCTGGTCGGCGCAGCATTTTCGAGCGACGTTGCAGGCATATTTTCTGCCGGCGAGTTTGATTGGCATGGTGGGGTACTGGCTGGCGGGGCTTTGGGTTCCTGCTGTGACACACTATTACCTGATGTGCTTGCCGGTTCTGTTGCCGGGGGTGTGGCTGGGCAGAGTGGTGAACCATCGTCTGCATGGAGATTCGTTTTTGAGGTACGTTTACGTGGGCTTGGCGGGTATTGGATTTGTTTTGCTGGCTGAGTCCTTGCGTGGATAAGGTGGGATGGAACGGGATGAAGAAGTATTTTGCTTTATTGTTTGTGTGCGTATTTGCAGGATGTAAGTCGGTGCCGCCACCTACGCCGCTTGCAGATTTGAATGCGCAGCAGACGCGGGGGCATGCGGTGTATCAGACGCACTGCGCTACGTGTCACTATGACCGCAAGGATGCGGCGCTGCATGGGCCAGCGTTGATTGGGATGTTCAAGAAGCCGTATCTGCCGAGCGGCGCTCCGGCGAACGATGAGCGCGTGACGGCGACGATTGTGCATGGGAGGAACCTGATGCCGGCGCAGGGGAATGCGTTGGATCCGCAGGATCTTGATGATCTGCTGGCTTATTTGCATACGTTATGAGCGAGACGAATGAGGTAAAGAAGCTCGAGGCGAAGGCGCGCGGGATGTTGCCTGGCGTGGCGGGAATTTGTATGTTCATGCTGGTGCTGACGCTGGTAAATGCGTTCGCTGCGTTGAACGGCAGGTTCGGTGTGGGTGGCGGGAAGTATGGTGTGCTGGCGCTGTGTACGCTGCTGGCGGCTGGTGTGTTTGGGCTGCTGCGGTTGCGTCGTTGGGGATGGGCGCTGGTGCTGGGCGGGTGTTTGACGCTGAGCCTGGGCAATCTATTTGTGTTTGAGAAGACGCATGCTGGACCGTTCCTGCTGCAGGGGCTGTTTGCGCTGGTGTTCTTTCTTTATCTGGTGCGGACGGAAGTGCGGGACAGGTTGCGATGAGCTGGTGGCTGCGACATATCGGGTGGTGGCCGCCGTTGTTTGGGACGGGGATCAAGGTGACGCGGCTGGATAAGGATCTGCGTGCGATTGACGTGGAGATGCCGCTGCGGCCGTGGAATCGGAATTATATGGGTGTTCAATTTGGTGGGTCTCTGTTTGCGCTGACGGATCCGTTTTACATGATTATGCTGGCGACGAATCTTTCTTCTTCTGGTGGACCGGAGGTTGTGGTTTGGGATAAGGCGGCGTCGATACGGTACAAAAAGCCAGGATTGGGGCGGGTTCGGGCGGAGTTTCGGCTGAGTGAGGAACGGTTGGCGGAGATTCGTAAGGTGCTGGAGGTTGAGGGCAGGACCGATGCGACGTTTGTGGTGGAGGTGAAGGACGACGAGGGTGGGGTGGTCGCGGAGGTGGAACGGGTGGTCTACTGCGCGACAAAAGCTGCGCATGAAGAGCGGAAAAAAATGCGGGGTGGTGGCGGGTGAGTTTTTGTGGATTTGCTGGCGTTTTTGGAGGGGGTTTTGGGAAAACGGGTGCTTTTGTGTGGTGATTTGGTGGTGAGTTTGTGGTGAATTGCGTGGTGGAACGTGGTGAATTGCGTGGTGAACGTGGTTTTTCGCAGCGTGTTTTTGAGCGTTGAAAAATACGCCAACTTTTACGAATTTATTTTGTTTATTTTTCGCCAAGTTTGTTTTGTGGCGGCGAAGGCTGCGTTCAGTTTGTTAGGATTGGGCGCATGTTGAGTCGACGAACTTTTGGACGTGTGATGGCCGCGGCGGTTGCAACGCGGTTGACGGCGGGGCGTGGTTTGATGGGGCAGATGGCTGGCTCCCAGACTGCTGCTGGGTCGGGTGCAGGTACAACGGGGTCCGGACCGCAGTTTTCCGTGATGATGTGGGCGCTGAATAAGCAGGGTACGTTCGAACAGAATCTGGATCGCGTTGCAGAGGCCGGGTACCGCCACGTTGAACTGGTGGGTGAGTTTTCGAAGTGGTCGGATGAGGACTGGAAGCGCATTCTTGCGAAGATGCAGTCTTTGAAGATTACGGTAGACGCGACGTCGGGAGTGAAGGCGGGATTTGCGGACCCGTCGGGCGGGGATGCGTTCCTTGCTGAGCTGAAGGCTTTTATTCCGGCTGCGAAGCGGCTGGGTTGCGGACAGATCATTCTTTTGTCTGGGAAGCGAGTTGACGGTGCGGCGGCGGGAGCGCAGAAGGCAGCATCGGTCGACGCGTTGAAGCGTGCCGCGGATGTGCTGGGCGCGGCGGGTCTGATGGCGGTGATTGAACCGATCGACCGGCTGGAGAATCCGCCGATCTATCTGGATACTGTGTCGGAGGGATTCGAGATTGTGAAGGCTGTGGGGAGCCCGCACGTGAAGGTGCTGTACGACCTGTACCACGAGCAGAGAACGCATGGAAATCTGATCGAGAAGCTGGAGCAGAATATCGATGAAGTTGGGCTGATTCATATTGCCGATGTGCCGGGGCGACATGAACCGGGGACCGGCGAGGTGAACTATGACAATGTTTATCGGAAGCTGGGGGAGCTGCACTACAACCGTGTGATTGCGATGGAGTTTTATCCCACTGGCGATGTGGTGCAGATTTTGCGGAAGGCGCGTGAAGAGGCTCTGCGTGGGATGGGTATCGCGGGGTAGTCTGCGACGCGATGATTTATGCGCGTAGATGTATCCGATGATTGAGAACATCATCAGATGAAAATCCAGTTGTGGCTCGTTCGGCGTTCGTCCGAAGGGCCACATTTTTTTATGCTCGATGAAGCAGTCTGTGTCTTACTTACTTATCGTTTACCGATTCAGGTCGAGCGTACGTCGATGAAACAATCCGGCCACGCATGCGCGGCGATAGAAAAGTCGTCGCGAGTTATATGGATTTCGGGCCATAAAATAAAAATTTATTTTTTTGATAAACGGCTTTCCAAAGCGCACGAAGTTGTGTTAAGTTCATTCGAACGCGTTTCATTGGGAGATGTTATGGATTCGAGTGATCGATCGCCCAATCGAAACAGGCCCTCTCCCCTGGTACCCCTCGTAATTTGGGCCGTGTTTTTCTCGGGCTTGCTATTACAGCTGTTTTCTCCTCATCTGCGGATTTCCCATGATTCATTCGTTATCCCACAGGATGCGATGAGTCAAGGATCGGTGATTGATCCGCGCGCTTTGATAGCAAAGGAACGAACGATTCAGCTGAGTTCTGCCCTGCTTACGCTTGCAGGAGCTATCGGCCTCGCGCTGTACTACCGGCGCACTTTACTCAAGTACGTGTCCCACAGTCGCGAATAACGATCACAGAAGGATGTGACTTATGAAGATCCTGCAGCGCCTCGGCATTTTTGCCGTGTCCCTGATGGTTGTCGCTGCCCTCACCGAAGTTGTGGGGAAGGCCGCCATCACCGCGATAACACCTAACGCCGCCGTCGTAAGTTACTCGCTTGCACCGGGTGCGACGAGTGCGGGCATCACCCCTGTCACCAATCAGGCGGTCCTCGTGCTTGGAGCCGACACAACAAATACCGACTTCGGTGCCAGCATGGTCACGCTGAATCACATGCCCACCTTAGGAATGAGATGGGTAGGCATCGAGCCTGCGACCGGGACGATCGTTCACACCGGAAGCACCGCGGTGGGGGCACATATCATTTGGATCGATCAAGCTAACAAGGTCGGTCTTCAGGTACTCAGTGCTGACGAGTTTGTCATCCATAACGGAGGCACGACAATCCACACCGGTAGCGTCAAGCTAATCTGGTAAGCCGAGATTCGCCAAGGAGCAAAAAAATGAAGGAAAGCTCAAATATTCGGCGCTACGCAGGCACGTTTCTCGCAGTAGTGGTTGCGACGCTCACGTTGGCTATTGTAGGAAAGGCATCGCAGACGCTCAGCGTCCCAAATGCCTCGGTTATTACTTTCAGTCTTGCACCTGGTGCGAGCAGTGCACCGATAACTCCCGCGACGAACCAGGCTGTATTTCTTATTGGAACCCAGACCGCCGCTGGGTATCGCGGCGTCGCCATGGCTACCATTCTGCATATTCCGTCGAGCTTCATCGAGTGGGTCGGACTGGAATCCACCTCCGGTGCTGCCATTACGCAGGGATTTAGTGGGACGGCAGGGACTCATATCTTGTATCTGGACTTCGCTCACCTGGTCGACGTACAGGTCGCAAGCCCGGATACGATCCTGATTCACAACGCGAACAGCATCACCATGACCGGGAACCTCAAGCTCATCTGGTAGGGGAATTTATGATTCGTCTTCGATGGTTTCGAAAGCTCGCGCCGGTGGGATTCTGCTTTGCCCTGATTGTTTTCGCGGGTGCGCAGAGCCAGCAGGCAGTGGTGGAGAGCAATGTGCATAACGATCCACCCCGGCAGGCGGCCGTTGAAATTCCCGCAGACGTTGATGCGCCGGTTGTGGCGAATAAACTAATGCTCGAATTTCACGATCCAGCAGGTTGACGAAGGCTGAGGTGTTGAAACAGATCGACACCTCCCCTGCCATCGATCAAACGACTGCTGTCTCGATCCTGCAGAACTCGTTGCATGACGAAGATCAGATGGTCCGGGAGACTGCACTGCGCGCACTGACCAGTCGCGACAGCGCAGAAAATCCTGTTCTGTCTGAAGCTGAGGTCTCTTCGTTTCAGGGCGAAGACGCTGAACTTGCGAAAGTTCATTTTGCTGCGAAGCAGGGGGACAGAGCGACGCTGCGAGAGCTGATTAAAAACGGCGATGCTGCGGTTCAGGAGGGCGCTTTCGAGGCGCTCGCGACAACGGACGCAACTGAAGCTGTGCAGGTGCTGCATGCAGAACTGAGAGATCAAAGTTCTTTGTACAGGCTTCAGACGTTAGAGCTCTTTGTGCGCAGCTCTTATACAAACTCTTCAAGTGAGTTGCTGCCGATCTTGCAAGAGGTCGAGCAGGATCACGACCCACTGGTTCGTGACTACGCGAAGAAGATCCTGAAGGAAAAGAAAGCGGAAGCCGCGAGTAGTCAGGAAAGCGAGTAAGCAATCACTGTGACCCGTTATTCTTGTGCCTGTGCGTCTCCCATGAAGGTAGCCGCTCGATTGGCGCTTGTGGTCGTAGCTTGAGCTGACGGGATGGGCATGCATGGATGCTGCGCATTCGTCTGCATCGATGCACCCGGCGTTCGCATCTGTCCAGCAGGGCATGGCTGGAGAAGCGGCTGTGGGCGGAGATCAGCGGGCAGGGGAGGTGCTTCGGCTATGCCTTGCACTTCCTGATTTTGCTTCGATCCCGGCCACGCGTAGGGAGCGACACGGATTGGCCCGTAACCCATCACAGGGAACTTGGTTGGCACGGCGAAGTTCTTGTCTACCAGGACGAAGGCAGACTCTGCCGTCTTACCCAGCAGGCGCTGGTCCGATGACAACTGCACAATATGTTCACCCACGGTTACAGTAAGGGTCTTGTCGTCGAAGGCTCTCTTTTGTTCGACTGCTCCGGGGAATGGTGCGTTTGAGATGACCGTGGTGCCGATGCCGGGGATGTAGAAGTAGACGTACTTGAGATCCTTGATCTCGTAGTTCAGAGCTGCTTTGCCTGTCATGCCGTCGACTGTGAGTGTGCCGCGGGTGATGGAGACGGAGACGATCTTTGGTGGCTTCTCTTTGGAAGCATGGAGCTTCTTTCCGTTTTCGTCGTATCCGAGGTTGTCTTTGCTCTGCATCAGGGGTTTGCCCTGCTGGTCGAAGAGGGGGTGTCCGTATTTGTCGCGCTGCTGCCGGACGGGCGGGTTGAACATGAGCTTGCCGTCGGGATCCTGACGTTGATTGCCCTCTTCATCGAGCATGGGGGTTGGTGGCAGCTCCACCAGTGTCATGGGGCCTGTGTAGTCTTGCTTGCTTTTCTTCTGCTTCGTGAGGGACGCGGGCTGCAACTGAGACGAGGGGGCGGCTTGTGGAGTTGAGGAGGGTGTGAGGTGATTCTCCTGTGCCAACGTGCGCCCGGTTGAGGTGAATAGTACCGCTGTAGCAATCAATCCAAAAAGTGATCCAGTTCTCGTCCGCGTCATGAGGCTCATCCTCCGTATCTCTCAACGTGCAGCGGTCCTGGACGCGTGCTGGGTCACAGGATTTGCTACGAGGAGCATAGCCGGGGTAATGACCCGTTCGGTACTTTTCCTTTGGTTACCTGGTACAACTTTGGTGGTATGGCGATCCTGATTGTGTACTGCGGGGCGCGGTATTGTGATAAATCCGAGCGGCTGAGAACAGCGCTCGGAAGAGATGGTGCACTCACTGCTTTTGCATGCGAATGCAACATCGTAAGAACAGCAAAGACAGGGATCCTTCGCTGCGCTCAGGATGACGGCAACTACTAACTACTAACTACTAACTACTAACTACTAACTACAACAGCAGCGGGCGATTGGCGATGCGGTGGGGTGCTTAGTTGTTGCGGAGGGCTACCATGGGGTCGATTCGTGAGGCTCTGCGGGCTGGGATGTAGCCGGCTAGTAGCGCGACAATTCCAATTAGAAGAATCATGCCGAGGAATGCTGCGGGGTCGGTTGGTTCGGTGCCGAAGAGTAGCGTGGCGATGAGACGCGACGCTGCGAAGGATATTGTGGTGCCGATTGCGATGCCGATGATGGCTAGAGTAAGGGTTTTGAGAACTACGCCGAGTTGCACTCGCGATTGAGTTGCGCCGAGCGCCATGCGGATGCCGATCTCCTGGGTCTTTTGCGTGACGGAGTAGGAGATGACGCCGTAGATGCCGAGGGCCGCGAGGATGAGGCCGAGGATGGCGAAGACCGAGACGAGCATGACGAAGAATCGGCGGGGCGAGAGGGCGTGCTCGACGAGTAGGTTGAGCGGCTTGAACTCGGTTGCGGGCTGGCTGGGGTTGATGTCGCGGAGCGTGTTCATGACGCTGGCGGCGAGTACCTCTGGCGGGAGTTTGGTGCGAACGACAAGCTCTGCTCCGTCAGGACCTTGTTGGGTTGCAGGGAGGTACATCTCCCAGCCTCCGGTGTCTTCTACGTTGCTCTCTCGGACGTCGGCGATGACACCGGCGACTATGACGTCGTCACTGCCAATCTTTGCAGTGCGGCCGATGGGATCTTCGCCGCGCCAGAGGCCTTTGGCGGCAGACTCGTTGATGATGACGACTTTTTGGCTGGAGTGGGTGTCGTCCCAGGTGATGTCGCGGCCTTTGACGAGATGCATGCCGATGGATCTGAGGTAGCCGGGCGAGACGATGTAGACGAAGGTGCCCTGAAGCTCGCCTTTGTGAAATTCCTTGCCCTTGGCAGTGATGCCCCAGCTGCGGTTGCGGCTGAGCGGGAGGTTGTCGGAGATGCCTGCGTCTTCGACGCCGGGGATCGCTTTGACGCGGGTGATGACGTTGCGCCAGATTGTGGCTCTTAGATCGGGGTTGTCGTGGTCGTCGTAGTCGACCTGGATGGCGGCGGCGCGGCTGGGCTGGAAGCCGAGATCGATATCGAGGACGCGCAGGAAGCTGTGAAGGAGGAGGCCTGCACCGACGAGAAGAACGCAGGCGAGGGCGACCTCGGAGATGACGAGGATGGAACGCAGGCGCTCGTGTTGGCGGCCTTCGCTGGTTCCGTGACCGCCGTCTTTGAGGGATCTCCTGGATCTGGTTGCTGGACATCTTGAGGCTTGGGACGAGGCCGAAGATGGCTGCGGTGAGGATTGCGATGAGTACGGTCCAGGCGAGGGCGGTGCCGTCGACGCGGATGCTGTTGAAGAGTGGAAGCGCGATGGAGCCTTGATGGGCGAGCCAGGAGACGACGGCTGATGCGGTGATGAGACCGAGGAGCGCGCCTGCGCCGGAGAGGACGAGGCTTTCGGTGAGGAGTTGGCGGATGAGGCGCGCGCGACCTGCGCCGAGGGCGCTGCGGAGGGCGAACTCTTTTCCGCGTGCGGCTGCGCGTGCGAGGAGAAGATTCGAGAGGTTGACGCAGACGATAAGGAGGATCATGCCGACTGCGCACCACAAGACGATGAGAGAACGGCGGAGTTTGCCGCTGACGTAGTCTTTGAGGGCGAAGAAGCGGGTGGTGTATTCAGCTTTCCATTCGGGGTGGGTGGCGTCGCCGTCGAGTTTCGGGAAGAGAAGGTTTGCCTCGGATTGCGCCTGCGCGACGGTGACTGCGGGCTTGAGGCGGCCGACGAGTGCCATGGTGTTTCCCCAGTGACGGATGTCGTCCATGATGACGGGCGTGTAGATGTCGATTCTGGCGCCGGGCGAGAAGACGGCGCCGAAGTCGAAGGTGTCGGGCAGGACGCCAACGACGGTGACGGGTTTGTTGTCGAGGTTGACGGTCTGGCCGACGATGTTTGGATCGGCGTGAAACTGGCGCTTCCAGAAGGCATGACTTAGGAGCGTGACGGGGCGGCTGTTTTTCAGGCACTCCTCGGGTGTGAAGAGGCGGCCGAGAGTGGGCTGGATGGCGAGGGTCTTGAAGAAGTTATCGGCGACCATGAGGCCGGTGACGGGCAGGGGCTGGCCGTTGCCGATGAGTTTGTAGTTGTCGCTGGAGGAGAAGGCGAAGTAGCCGGTGACTTCCTGGAAGGAGCGGTTGCGTTGCTGGAACTCCTGCATGGCGTCGGCGGAGTAGGTTGCGCTGGACTCTCCGCCGGGGCCGCCTGAGCCGGCGAGGCGCACTAACTGCTCGGGGTTGCGGAAGGGGAGGGGGCGAAGGAGGACGGTGTTGACGACGCTGAAGACGACGACGTTTGCACCGATGCCGAGACCGAGGATAATGACCGCGATGATGGTGAAGGCGGGATCGCGACGGAGGGTGCGGAAGGTGAAGCGGAGATCCTGAAGGAGGATGTCGAGCCAGGGGAGGCCGCGGGCTTCGCGCTGTTGCTCCTTCGCTTGCTGGACGCCGCCGAAGCGGATGAGCGCTTTGCGACGGGCTTCATCGGGGGACATGCCTTGTTGCAGGTTTTCTTCGATCGCGAGTTCGAGATGGCTTTGGAGCTCGGCTTCGAGGTCGGCGTCGCGCTGCGGTTTGTGGAAGAAGGATTGAATGCGGTTCCATGCTTCGCGGAGGGTTGTCATCAGGCCTCTCCTTCGGGTGACATGGTGAGGACGCGGCCCATGACGCTGGAGAGACGGTGCCAGTAGGCAGCATCTTTTGCGAGCTGGCTGCGACCGGCTTTGGTGATGGAGTAGTACTTGGCCTTGCGGTTGTTGTCGGAGGTGCCCCAGGCGGCGGAGATCCAGCCGCGCTGCTGGAGGCGGACGAGTGAGGCGTAGATGGTGCCTTGGTTGAGGAGGAGCTCGTCGCCGCTGACCTGCTCGATGCGGCGGGCGATGCCGTATCCGTGAAGAGTGCCCATGGTGGTGAGGGTCTGGAGAACCATGAGGTCGAGGGTGCCCTGGAGAAGGTCGAGTTTCGATTCCGGCATTATTGAAGCTCCTGTAGTGGCTCCTGTGCGACGGCCACATAAGTATGCCATTAGTGATGTGGTTATGCCACAGGAGTGTGACGAGTGGCGTTTTGGCGTAGTTTTGGGCGTGGGCGATACAATGAAAGAGATGATTTCTCCAGCTGAACTTGTGCAGATTGATCTTTCGCCGAAGAAGCCTGCGCCTAAACCGGCGTGGTTGAAGGCCAAGGCTCCGATGGGGGAGACCTTTCATAATCTGAAGAAGATGGCGCGGGAGCTGAACCTGCATACGGTGTGCGAGAGCGCGCAGTGCCCGAATATCGGGGAGTGCTGGAATCAGAAGTCGGCTACGTTCATGATGCTGGGAAATCTGTGCACGCGGCGATGCGGGTTTTGCGCGGTGCCGAAGGGCAAGCCGGAGCCGATTGATTTTGATGAGCCGCGGCGAGTGGCGTATGCGGTGGCGCAGCTTGGGTTGGCGCATGCCGTGATTACGAGTGTGAATCGCGATGACGATAATGTGGGCGCGGCGCGGGCGTTTGTGAGTGTGATTGAAGAGATTCGGATGCAGGCTCCGGGGTGCAGGGTGGAGGTGCTGACGCCGGACTTTCAGGGGAACGAGGAAGCGCTGCGGATGGTGGTGGCGGCGAGGCCGGAGATTCTGAATCACAATATCGAGACGGTGCCGCGGCTGTATCGCGTGGCGAAGTCGGGTGGGCGGTATGAGAAGTCGTTGCGGTTTCTGCAGCACGCGAAGGAGCTTGCGGCGGAGATGTTCTCAGATCGGGATGGCGATCAGATTGTAACCAAGACAGGCATTATTGTTGGGATGGGCGAAGAGATGCACGAGCTGCTGGCGGTGTTTCGTGACCTGGCGGATCGGAAGGTGGATATTCTGACGATCGGGCAGTATCTGCGGCCGAGTCGGGATCATCTGCCGATGGCTCGGTACTACACGCCGGAGGAGTTTGCTTTTCTGAAGCATGAGGCTGTGGGGATGGGCTTCAAGCATGTGGAGAGCGGGCCGCTGGTAAGGAGTAGCTATCATGCGCAGGAGCAGGCTGAGTCGACGGGGCTGGCTGTGACAAATACAACGCTAATTCGTACTGAACAACGCTAAATCGTACCAGTACGAAATAGTGTTGTATTTGGCAATTACGCGGGTTTTTGTATTTGAACCAGAACCGCTAAGAGGTTGTCGAGGTCGGCTGGGTTGACATCACTGACGGCGACGAGGCGGAGATCTGGTGTGGTGGCGGTGTGGATAGTGAAGCCTGCGCGGGCTCCCGGCAGAGTGGACAGGGTTGGGTTGGTGGACCGTTGCGTGAGGAAGATGGAGACCTCGTGTTTGTGGATGGTAAAGAGGAGCAGAGCCGCGGGCTGGCCGTTGAGGTAGGTAAGGTCTGCGCCTTTAAGGATGGTATCTGATGGTAGAGCCGCGGTGTCGGGAAGATTGAAGCTGAAGGGGAGGCGGCCCTGGAACCAGGGTTTGACGGTGTGACGGTCGGAAGAGATGACCTGCGGGGTGGCTGCACTGGAGAGGGTGGCGAGGTGTTGGTCGAGGAGTTCGGCCGCGAGGGCATTGGTTTGATGAAGCTGACGCCAGCTAAGGAGTGAGATCGTCAGCAGGATAGCTGCGGCGAGGGATGCCCAAGCTGCAGGACGGATGGAGTAGAGGCGAGCGGACGGTTTCGTTTCCGGCTGCTGGTTTGTCTGGCTTTGAGGATTTGTATGCAACTGCGATTGGGAACGGAGTTGTGCGGCGAGGCGACCTAGCGCTTCGGGCGGCGGAGCGAAGCGGTTGCCAGCACGTGCGGTAGCGGCTTTGAGTTGAGTGGCGGAGAGGATACGCAGAGTGCAGGCGTGGCAAGTGGTTAGGTGCTGTTCCGCTCCTTGGAGTTCGTTGGCTGGGAGTTCGCCGTCGATGAAGGCGTTGAGTGTGGTCGAGTTGAGATGTTCAGTGATTTGAGGCGGTTGACTCATAGGGATTCCCCGAGCTGCGGCTGCAAAAGTTGGCGGAGGGTGCGGCGGGCGCGCGAGACGCGCGACATAACAGTGCCGATGGGGACATCGAGGATGAGGGCGATGTCTTTGTACTTAATCTCTTCAACGTCGCAGAGGAGCAAAACTTCGCGGAGTTGTAGTGGAAGCTGCTCGATTGCGATGTGGAGAGCGGCCTGGTTGTCGAGACGGATGAGATTGTCTTCCGGAGTGGACCCGGCGGGGGTGTCGAGTTTTTCGGGATGGTCTTCGAGGAAGACAGTGCGGGAGGCGGCTAAGCCGGTGCGCGTAGTAAGGAAGGTATTGCGAAGGATGCGGATGGTCCAAGCCTTGAAGTTTGTACCTGGCTGGAATGAATCGAAGGCACTGAGGGCCTTTGAGAAGGTCTCCTGCACGAGATCTTCGGCCTCGCCTTGATTACGGGTCAGCCAGAAGGCGTGGTTGTAGAGCGACGGAAAGAGCGGGAGCGCAAGTTGTTCAAAGGTGTCGCCACGACTTGTTTCAGAGAGCATGGTGCGGTATGCCTCAACCTGACTGGAGTTACGGTCTGTGGTCCAAAAAGCGGAACCAGACATGGGGTTATCCCAACCACGACCATGCTCAGTAGCTTTCGGGATCATAGCAAAGTCGGGCGCACCGGATGGTTGGAGACTGGAGATGCGGGCGACGTGTGCGGTTGCAGGGGTCATGGTGTGAGGGTCAGCATAACGAGAAAATCCGAAATGGCATCGAAACGCATGGTGGAACTTCCGGTTGAAGAAGAGTCTGGCATCACATACCTCATAAAACGGAGATGAGACAGATTTATTCCATTCTTTTTGCGGTCTTCCGAGAATGAATGTGCAACTCGATGGTTCTCCATCAAAGAGGCGAAGATAAGCAAAGTTTGGCGCGAATAGCCATTCGCGGGGTCATTCGAGTTCAGTTGGGAAACTCAGTGGACGGTGGTTGGGGATGCAAGCGCCGTCGTGAGGGTCTGACAGGGGTGGTCGAGCAACCGGTAAGGTGAGGGAAAGCCTAAGGATGGCAGCGACACGCACGGGGCAAAACCTCTCGGCTAAACCTGTCGCCGCATTTCTGTAACCAAATTGCTGCTGGATTATTCGCGCGATTTCTTTTATCGGGCTGGAATAAATGCGCACCTCGCCAGTTTTAGACGGTGTAGGCAATCAAAATCAGATGGAGCTTGATATGAATCGGTTCAAGGAAGACGAAGTAGTGCAGGAGAAAGAGGGTGTTGCTAAATCCGTGGGGGATGGGATCGACCGGCGCAATTTTCTGGGGTGCATGGCGTGGGCCGGCACAGGGCTGCTGTGGTCGATGGTTGGCGGCGTGCCGACTTCGAAGCTGTTGGCGCAGACGACGAAGGGTGGTGGGACCGGAGTTGGGAAGGTAGAGGATTTTTCCTTTGTGCAAATCAGCGATTGCCACATCGGATTCAACAAGGGAGCAAACCCCGATGTGACCGGGACGCTGAAGAAGGCCATCGACAGGGCCAATGTTGTGCCTGCGGGCATGAAGGCTCCCGACTTCATGCTTCACACCGGCGACATCACGCAAAACTCGAAAGCAGCGGAGTTCGATACGGCCTCGCAGGTTATTAAAGGTTTCAAAAATGAGGTGTTTTATGTGCCGGGGGAGCACGACTATATCGACGATGGTGCGCAGTACAAGCAGCGTTTCGGCAAGGGGACGCTGGGTAATGGCTGGTACAGCTACAACCACAAGGGCGTTCACTTTGTGGGCCTGAACAACTGCGTACAAGTTGATGCGATGGGGAATATGGGTGAGGACCAATTGAAGTGGCTGAAGTCTGACCTGGCCGGTTTGAGCCGTTCGACTCCGATCGTTGTCTTCGCCCATATTCCATTGTGGATGGTCTATGAGAAGTGGGGATGGGGCACGAAGGACGGAGAGCAGGCGCTCGCCATGCTGAAGCCCTTCGGTTCGGTGACGGTTCTGAACGGCCACATCCACCAGGTGGTGCAAAAAGTCGAAGGCAATGTGGCCTTCCACACGGCGATGGCGACGGCATTTCCGCAGCCTGCCCCGGGAGCGGCGCCGAATCCAGGGCCGATGATGGTTCCAGCGGGCAAGCTGGAGAGTGTGCTTGGAGTGACCAAGGTTAAGGTCGTTCGAGGACATAGTCATCTGGCTGTCGTCGACACGACATTGGCGGAGACTGTTTGATGCGCCCGTGGACTGCTGCGACATTGACCGTAGCCGCAGTAGTGGCCTTGGGGTATGTTCATCCGTTTGGGAATCCGCGTGTCGAGCCGACGAAAGGGCTCGGCACGCTGCTGGAGGGTGCGACTATGCCCGCAGACGCAAAGGCGATACTGGTGAACAAGTGTGCGGACTGCCATTCGAACGAGACTCGCTGGCCAGTGTATGCGCGGATCGCTCCAGGATCGTGGCTGATCGAGCGCGACATCATTGAGGCGCGCAAGAAGATGGACCTCTCATCACTGGGAGCAAATGCCGGCGGATAAGCAGGAGGTTTTGACTGCGAAGATCTTCGAAGAGGCAAAGAGCGGTGAGATGCCTCCGCTGCAGTATCGTCTGCTGCACTGGAATGCAAAGCTTTCCAAGGCCGATGTGCAAACGCTGTCTATGCTCGGTAAGAGTTCGGGTGGGAGCGAGGCGGCTCTGGCTGGAGATGGCGATGCAGTGCAAGGCAAGGCTGTATTCGAGAAGCGTTGCACAGGCTGTCATGCGATGGCTGTTGATCGTGAGGGACCGAGGTTGGCAGGAGTCTTTGGCAGAAGGGCCGGAAGCATTGCGGGATTTACATATTCCGCGGGCTTGAAGAATTCTGGGGTGACTTGGAACGGTGCGACCCTGGAGAAGTGGCTGAGCGATCCCGATTTGATGGTGCCAGACAACAATATGAGCTTCAGCGTTCCTAAGGCGGAAGAACGGCGGAACTTGATCGCTTACCTGAAGCAGTAGTGAGAGGTTGCATTAAGAATGCAAGGAGAGCATATGTTGGATTGGCTGAATGATGTGATTGGCGAGGATTTGATTGCCGAATATGAAGGTCATTATGGTACCGAGGACGCTGTCATCTGGCTGCGGCAAAAGCCTCGGACAATCGGCGAGTTGCGGGCCGAGGAAATCGACTGGCTGCGGTGGATGGCTGCAAATACCAATAATCGAGATTTACTTGAAAAGCTGTCACAGGATTCTGATGCCGATGTCCGCATGTGGGTGGCGTGCAATCCGATGACACCTCAAACGGTACTCTGGAGACTCGCGGAAGATACCGTTGTCTTCGTCCGCAGAGGAGTTGCCCAAAACCGTAGCACGTCAGCGACTCTACTCATAAAACTGACCGACGATCTCGACAGCAGAGTTCGGGCGCTAGTCTTCAGAAATTGCAGCAGGCAAACACCTCTTTTCTCTCTGCACTTTCATTGAAAAGATTCTGGTCAGGGAGCGATAGCAGCGAATTTCTGCACGCAATCGGGGGATCCACAGAAGTAACCGCAGACGTGCAAACTCTCTCTTGCTCTTGGTGAAATTTCGGAGGGTAGACAGGGTTGGTTTCAATGTTCTCGTAGGCGCCCCATCGTTTCGCTTTGCGTTGAAGCTAAGCCAGATGATCGTACTTCTATTTGCGGGATTAGGCGCAACATTGCTCTTCAAGCACAAAACTCAAATCCAGTATCTTTCTTCCCTTCGTCCGGGAGTGGTTCAGAGCAGGCATTTGTGACGACATACTCCGATCCCGGAGGCGTAACGGATGTGCAGTCGCTTTCTCTTTTCATTATGAACGGCATTGCTCCGGGAAGTAAGAGTGGGTGGTCGGCAGATCAATGCATTTTGACCTATAGGGTTAGCTCAGGCGTCATCCAACTGATCAAGACTCGGGAGGTGAATTCCTCTCCACTACTGCCTCCGCTGAAGCTGCTCAACTGTCAGTAACTCTCAGCGCCCGGTCCTCGCCAGTTTATCTTCCGCAACTATCTCCGGCGACAGTGTGACCGTTAGACTTTTTGTAGCCCTATTCAGCGGGTCTAAGCAACTCTACTTGTCTACTGATAGTAAGGAATGGGTAGGAGACACAAATCGACCTACAAAAGTTGGAACTTACAACGTCACCGCTAGTGTGTCTTCGGTGTTTATTTCACCCTCTTCCGGTGGTGGTTCAGAGCAGACATTTACTGCGATATATTCCGACGCAACCTCCCAAATACAATCCGTTTTTTTGAATTGAAGAGTTCTGGAGATAACACGCTCGCAGCGAACGCATGTAAGTTGCGTTATGACCCCGGCTCTCGTAGCTCCTGTCTCTGAATTGCTATGCGCAAAGGTTTATAAATTCCTCGTCTGCAAAGGTGAAGGGCTGCCTCTCGGCAGCCCTTGATTATCGCGAAATTCAGGCTACTGCACAGTGAAGGTGACCATGGCGCTTTGTGTAATCGCCCCCGAGACTGCATTGATCGTAACTTGTGTCGAAGCGGGTGCGGCGGGCGTTGTACCAGCTGCCTGCTGCGGAGATGCGGACGAGGAGCAACCGGTAATCGCCGCCGTAGCCACTACCAACAGGAGAGCAAAGAGCGTTCCGCCTGCGAGGATCGATCTGCGCTTTAGACCGACGAACGCAAGTAGGCCGGCCGGACCGATTAATGCAACGGTGAGGCCCGCCCTTGACTGGAATAAATGGACAGACTGATTGGAAGACCTGTTATAGCCACCACCAGTCGTTGGTGGAACTGCTGTGGCTGCTGGAGCGATGGCCACCGCAACCGAGGTCGTGCCGGAGCCCGAAAGCGTGACCGATGGCGGACTGAAGGTACAGACGACAGAAGCTGGCACGCAGGAAAAGGTTACAGGGCCTGTGAACCCGTTCGTTGCGGCCAGTGATAGCGTTACATTCCCGGTCGTCTGTCCTGCAGCGACAGTGACCGAGTTGGCAGACGCTTGAAGGGTGAAGTTAGCCGCTGCCGGTTGGGCGACCGCGATCGAGCCGAAGAGACCGCCCTTCTCTCCGTTGATACCGGCGGCGAAGTACAGGGTGTTGGGATCGCCCAACGTAGTGGTCTGCCCGCTGTTCTGTCCGAAGAATATCTCCCATAGGCCGATGTTCGCGATCGGCGTGCCTGCGCTTCGGAGTTCAACGAGCCAATCAGCGCAAACGTCTTCGGATCGAAAGCGTTAATCACGCCGTCTCCGAAGTTGCCGATCAGAAGGTCGCCAGCGAAGCTGCCAAAGCCCGCAGGAGCAAGCGCCATCCCCCATGGCGCATTCAATACGCTTTGACTGGCGACTCGCGCGATGAAGTTTCCATTGTTGTCGAACTCATTGACATAGCCGAGACCTGCACCCACGCTCTCGCCTGTGGTGGCGTTGACCTGGGCGTAGGTTACATAGATGTTTTCGCCGATGCTGTGGATGCCAAAGGGAGAATAGCCCGCGGGCAATGTCGGATCGGCAAAGCTACCTGTAAGAGCGTGCGCAGCAAAAGTGCTGTCGAAGACGTCCACGGTGCCTTGTCTGAAGTTTGCCGCAAGCAGGAACGTTCCAGTTGCGTTGGTGTCGAGCGCGATGTCGGTGTAAGAGGCCTTGGCGGAGTTATTGACCACCGTCACCGCTTGCGTCCCGCTGTTCAGATTCCAGGCGGCGATCGTGCCGTCAAGGGTGCCGAAGAGGAATAAGGCCGATGTGCTGCCCGGAATGTCGAAGATAGCGTTGTTGTTGTTGTATACCGTGCCGCTTGGACTGCCTTGCGCTGGCGCAGGAGCTGCCGCTGGTATCGTGACCGGCGGCAGCGATGGTGTCGCAGTGGCACCAGCGAGAGTTTCGACCGCCACCGAGCCACTGCCAGCCTTATCGATCCAGATAGCTGGACCGACTGAAACCCCCCACGGATTGATCAGTGTGGGATCGGTTACGAGTGCTTTTACTGTCGCACCGTCCGAGATGATGTTTGTCTGCACAAACGTGCTGTTGGTTTGCGCTGAAGCTCCGATCGATGAAACCCCGGTGAAGGCGACGAGTACAACTGAGTAGAACCAGTGTTTACCGGTCCTTGCGCTAAAAGAAACTGAAGCTCTCCCAAGCGAGTTAGAAGCGTCGTGGAAGTATGACTTTGAAATTACTGATCAACATAGTGATCTCCTCTGCAAAACAAAACTGAGTAACGTCACCGTTATTCCCACGTCGCCCTCGATACTTTGCGTAATAACACTGATACCCTCTCTCACTGCGACTCTCACGCATCCTCGTTGCGGCAATCGATCGAGGAGTCGGCGAAGATGGATGCCGCGTCGCCGCGATACTCAGCCTTGGCGAGCGAAACGAGAAGAGTGACCTGCTCGAAGCGCTGGATGGCGCGTCAGGTCCTCGCGAGCGACAGCACGCAGAGCAACTACTGCGAGCGGCGCGCCTATCGGGAAAGCCTCGCCATGATGACGACGCTCCGTTGCTCTCCGTTCTGGTGGGCTTTCCGGACCGCGTCGCGTGCAGAAGATCCGGCAGTCAGATCATGCTGTCGGACGGAGTCACGGCAGAGGCTGCCGGTGCGCGCACGGCTACGAGTTCATGATGGCCATCGACGTGGAGGACCGCAAAACGCGGCGGAGGGTTTCATCGCTCTGCTTGAACAGCAGGTGAATGGGAGACTGCTAAACGATCTCGCCCCACTCAGCGTGCGCCTTGCGAGCGGTCGCCAGACGAAGATTCACTACGAACAGGAGAGGCTACCGTGGATCTCATCGTCTGCAGGATTTCTTCGGAATGACGAAGAGCCCGAAGATCGGTCCGAACAAAACGCCTCCGGTCGCTCACCTGCTCGCGCCGAATTATCGTGCGATCCAGACCACGACCGACCTCGCAGGCTTCTGGGAGCGCCTTTATCCGCAGGTACGGAAGGAATTGCTGCGGCGCTATCCCCGGCACCGGTGGCCCGGCGGCCCTGAGTGCAAGAGGTGGCGAACGCCGCTCGCGCTCGGGTTTTAACGGCCAACTTGATTTGATTCCCGTCGTGAATTTACTAATGCGATGAAAATCCGGACGGCACAGCTGCCTCAAGATTAATTTGTTCTCCGGTGATGGGGTGGTGGAACTTCAAAAACTGGGCGTGCAGGAGATATCCTCCATCGCCCGGGAGACCGGGGAGACTTTCGAGAGGCTTGCCGGTTGGTCCGTACAGCGGATCGCCTACCAGGGGATAGCCAATGGATGACAGGTGGATTCTGATTTGATGAGGGCGCCCCGAACGTAGGCTTACCTCGAATGTTGTGGTGCCTGTCGTGCGTGAGATCACCTTCGCCAAGGACTTTGACGGTTTGCCACCTGGGCTGGCGGCCCACACAGAACCGATGAGCGGGTGCGGCACAAGGCCGATGGGTGTGAGAATTTCGTAGGAGTCGCACTGCGCAATGCCTTGAGCCAGCGCGCGGTAGATCTTTTGAACTCTGGGTGTGTTCCAGTCTGCGGATAGTTTAGAGGCCGCCTGCGGTGTTTTGGCGAAGAGGACGATGCCGGTAGTGGCTCGGCCCAGCCGGTGAACAGGGTTTGCGTTAGGGTCTTGCTTCTGCACCAGGCGCAGCAGGGTATTTTCCATGAAGCCGCCGCCGGGGAGGGTGGGCAAACCGCCAGGTTTGTTGACGGCCAACAGATGGGCGTCATCAAACAGGACTTCGAAGTGCTGAGGAGAGTCTGGCTCGATCCACGGCGGCCGGTTCCAGACAAGAGTTTGGCCTGAAATGAGCGATTCGATTCCGATGGCGGTGACGCCGTCGACGGTGACTTGGCGGTCGTCCAGGTTTTGTCGCCAGCCTTGTGGGGTTGAGTGTGGGTAGAGACTCGCCAGATGGGAGAGCAGGGTTTGTCCATGATCTTTGCTGCTAATGATTGTCGTGTAGGCATAGCCCCGGTTGAGCATGTA
This sequence comes from uncultured Acidobacteriaceae bacterium, assembly GCA_963708755.1. Classification (GTDB taxonomy): domain Bacteria; phylum Acidobacteriota; class Terriglobia; order Terriglobales; family Acidobacteriaceae; genus Edaphobacter. Next base: position 252,737 of record CAVPTN010000019.1, on the reverse strand, counting down.
GGTCGAGTCTAAGCTATAGCTCCTGCGACTGAAGCTGCTGGGTTTCGAGCAGCACTGGATTTAAGCAGTAAGAGCTCTATCAATTAGTAAAGATGGGAGCACGCACTGCTTTCACCCGCCACAAGCATTTCAAGTCGAGATCCAAGTCTTGCCGGACCTCTTAGCGCGTCCGTCACGTCAACGGTCACTTCAGCAGGCGATCTGGAGTTAGCGGCGGATAAGACGCAGGTTCTTGTGCCGGGCCAACGTGAGTGGGTGAGTACAACGGCGCTCGTAGGAGATGAGTTCAATCGATCTTCCGTCATAGTCATGGCAAAACTTGAGATCAGCAACTTTGGCGTTGAAGATAAATTGCACCCCACGCTCCTCCAACCACTTACTCAGAGGGCGAATCATCGAATCGTATTGGTTATAAACGGTTCGCATAATGCCATTCAGCTTGCTGAAGCCCGCGACCATGTGCGTAAACCTAACCAAATATCGCTTGAACTCAACAGCACTGTGCCAGGGTTGGAAGGCAAAGGTCGTACACCACATAAACCAGAAATCGGTGCTGAAGAAGCTCGAATCAAACTGATGATCGGCGATGCTGGTCCGCCCCAGCATGGCCTCGGGCTCCAGCCGTTCGATCGTACGGATATGTCTCACTCAGGCCGAAGTCAAGAGTGTCGACTGGTTCTCCGCCACGGAAGAGGCGAGATCGGGAAGAAGTCTTCATCGTCTCGTTCCATTTGAATATCTCCTGAGTTACTGTTTGCGTTTCGTCAAGCGTCGGGATCGTTGAGAACAGGTCGTAGGTGCAGACATACTTGCCACCGTAAGAAAAGGGCAGGGAGCTTCAGCGATGATCCGGTAGGCAATATGGGCCGGTATATGTGAGGCCGCCAAAGATGCTCGACGAACGCCAAGAACGATCAGCGTGGCTTTGTTAGCCCGAGCATGGTCGACGATCGCACTAGAGATTTCACTACCGTAGGTGACTGCACATACCGGTGGACCGACCTTATGCTCTACCGTTGCCACTAGATGATGTAAAGCCTCAGTGATGATCACAGGGATAATCCCCTTATTAAACTGTCTTCAACTCCCCTGGGTAGCACATGCAAACAATGCAGCGACAAATTCATCGAAGAGCAGAACGAAGCAGCAATTTGTAGTGCCTCTGTCGTTGCGTTATGGTCTGTTGCGAATACAACTGCCCCGGGGCCGCCAGCGCCCGCTGGTTTTTGCGAAACTGCTCGGGGAACGACCGTGAACACAGGACAATTCGCTCCTCGTAGGACAGTTTTGATGAGTGACAAGTGGCTGATAAAACGGCTTCTCGGACAGTTGCTTACCGTAAAACCAATCTCCCGTATCGCTGAAGAATTCCATCTGACATTCAACAGCTCTGAGTTCAGTACAGAATATCGTTGTTAGTTCAGCTCAAAATGCGGTCTACAGTACGAAATCGCGTTTAATCTGACAGGCTGCGGCGGCGAGGTTGACTCGCTGCGGCGAGCCGCTCAATAGCGGCGTTGGCTGTTCGCGGAGGCACCGCGTGCGGAGCCTGGTCTCGTGAGACGGCCTCTTGCTTGCATTCCGCGGCCGAGAGGTCCATAATCCTTCCCACAGGAGCGAACATGAGCTCACGCAAGCCCTGCCTGCCGTGCATGATCGTCGCAGCCAGCGCACTCTCCCTGCTCGCGTTCGCAATCTCTGTTCCCGTCCGGGCCCTCGTACGCAGAATTCTTTAATGCGGAGGTTTTCCCATGGGCAGCCGTTGGATCCGTGCATCCTTTATCGCCTTAGGCGCCGTTGCCATCGGCGTCTTCATCGCGGTCCTACAATCCCAGCACGACGCGGATACAGTTGGTCCCGCACAACGACCTCAAGACCCCTTCCGCAATAGCGACGCTGCCAACGCGCTCCGAAACTTCCTGTCGGTCATGTACAGCCAGGAAGACGCCGCCGCTGAGACGTACGCCCGTGCCCTTGAGCCTCTTCGCGGTCAGGCAGAGGCCGTCGTCTCCGAGATCGCCCACCTTGAGGCATCCCTGCGCGAGAGGGACTACCCCAGCCGCTTCGCCCTGATCTTTGCCGCCTCGGAGCTGCGCCATCCCGCTGCCCTTCCCTGGCTCCGTTCCATCGCTCTCAGCCGTATACCTTCTGAGCGATCCAACGATACACACTCCTTCTCGACGGTCGCCGAAGAGACCATCCTCCGCACCACCGCCATCGAAGGCCTCGGCCGGCTCGCGGGCGACAATAACGGACAGGCCATTGATGCCCTGTTCGCATGTCTCACTCAGCCCTCTCTCTCCATCCGTCGCGCCGCAGTCCAGGAGCTGCTCAAAGCTCCGGAAGGACGCAATCAACGCGAACGCATAGCCGCCGCTTTGCCTGAAGATCAACGCTTCCTGCTCGATCTGCGCAGTATCGACGTCCGCGACGCTCCCCAGATCCGCAACCCGCAGCAGACCCTCGCTGCCGGAGTTGAAGGCGGAGGCCGCACGCCTCCTCCGCCCGATGACCGCGCCACGAGCTTCGCAGGTGGGCAGGGTTACCGCCGAGCCGCAGCCGCCGGCAACAATCCTCCCCCTACCCTCAACCGCCGATAGCCGCGCACTGCAGGAGGAACCAATGGCCAACTGTACCTACAACGTACCCGACCTCAATACCAGCGGCGATGTCCTTTATGGTCCCCGCATCTGCAATCAGCCCTTCATCGACTGGGTATGGTCCACCCACGGGTTCAACGGAACCTACTGGCAGGGCGGTTGGGGCTTCGACGACGCCTGTAACAATACCAAGCCTCTCTGCCGCACCTTTGCCGCCTTCTGGCTCCTCAACTTCTCCGCGCAGGACTTCGATAATGAGGATTGGAACGGCGACATCCTCCACTGGGGTCGCCGTTACGTCCGCGAGCAACTCAACGCGCTCAATAATCTTCGTGCCCAATGCGGAGACGGTAGCGCTATCGCGACCACATTCAGCGCCGGCTGCGCCCACTATCGCGATACGAGCCACAACGCTTGCGAAAACTGGGACAAGGACTGCTGCGACTGGTGGCCCTGCAGCTGGGTCTGCAAGTTCTTTACCTGGGTCTGCGACGCCTGGGTCTGGGTTACCAGCGGCTTCTGCGACCTCTTTGTGACGGGACGCCTCGAGCTCTATCTTGGCTTCTTTTATAGCGAGGACGTCGTTACCCGCGCCGGTACACTCGTCCACGAATCGCGCCACGTAGGGGGCAAACCTCACGATGCCACGTTCCCCCGCGGCTCCGTCTTCGGCGCTGGCAAATCCGGTGCCGACTCCAGCTGGGACTACCAAGGAGCTTGGATGTACGACGCCCTCTATCTCTGGTGGTTCCACGTAGATGGAACGCGAACCACTCCCGCTCTGCTGGCTTCTGCCAAACAGCGCGGCAATGTCATCATCGATAACGCCTTCGCCACCCACCCCGGCTTTAACATTCCTTAGCTACGATCACGACGGGTGTCAGTCAAATGGTGTGAGTTGTTTCCTGAAATTCATGGAGCTTATTTTGTAGTCGATAACACTCAGTGAACTCGTGGAGTGCAAAGAGCCCCTCTTAATATGGAGGGGCTCTTTGCGTTTATCGAGGTTCCTTACATTGGCTGCGAGGCAATGCGATACTAATCACTGGTCGAAGCTGCTACTGTCTCGTTGTTCGGTGGATTCAGTTCGTACAATCTGTCACTTGCCGCGTTTGGCGGTGAAAGCCTAGTGGAACTGTTGTCCACCGGCTCTTGCTCTTCGTTCATTCGGTCCGAGATAGTGCCTCACGAGGGCGCAAACGAGCATTTGTAGGAGATCAATATGCGCAAACTCAAAATCATCGAGCACATCTCGCTCGATGGCGTCATCCAGATGACCAGCGGTCCGGAGGACGATTTCCCATACGGCGACTGGACCGCGCCGTATCGCTCGCCTGCCGGGCTACAGATTGTCAACGAGATGTACGGCAAGAGCCTGCGACGTGCTGCTTGGCCGCCGAACCTACGACTTGCTGGCGAGTTTCTGGCCGAAAGCACCGAATAGTCCAATGGCGGACCGCCTGAATGCGGCGACGAAGTACGTTGTAACTCACAGACCGGAGAGTCTGGAATGGGGTCCATTTGAGGCCATTGGATCGGACCTCGTGGATAGCGTTCGACGCATTAAGGCCAGGAACGGCCCAGACCTGATCGTCGCGGGCAGCGCGACGCTGATTTCCGTGCTGCTCGATCACGGACTGGCGGACGAGGTGGTTCTGCTGGTCAATCCCATTGTGCTGGGCAAAGGCAAACGCTTTTTCGAGGGCGGATCGCTGCCACGAGGATTTGCGCTGGGCAGCAGCCAGGCTTTGCCGTCTGGCATACTCGTCAACATCTACAAGCTTATTCCCACGCTGGCCGAAGAGGCGCTGTCGCGCGCCAAGCTGGAACGCGAATTCGAGATTGCCCGCGAGGTGCAGGAGCGCTTATTTCCGCAGACGTTCCCCAACGTTGCGGGCGTAGAGATGGCCGCGCACTGCAGACCTGCCCAGGCAGTCGGCGGCGACTACTACGACCTCATCGACATCCGTGATGGATCGCTAGCCGCCACAGGGCATGACAGCTCTTCCGCCAGCGGAACAACAGCGCACGGCTGCGACCGCCTGGGTATCGCGATTGGCGACATCAGTGGCAAGGGGATGTCCGCCGCCCTGTTGATGGCAAGCCTTCACGCCAGCCTGCGCGGTCAAGTGCTGAGTGGCGCTGGCGATCTGGGGACCAAGATGGCCAATGTCAACCGCCTTCTCTACGACGCGTCCGAGTCCAACCGCTATGCCACGTTCTTCTACGCCGAACTGGACTGCGCCTCGCGCACGTTGCACTACGTCAATGGCGGACACAATCCTCCTGCGGTGCTGCGCAAAGAAGACGGCGCCTGGCGGGTGTTTCGCCTGGGAGACGGCGGCCCCGTCATCGGGCTGCTTGCCGGCGCGGTCTACAAGGAGCAGATACTTCACCTACTCCCCGGCGATATTCTGCTGGCCTTTACTGACGGCATCAGCGAAGCCATGAACGCCTCAGAAGACGAGTGGGGGGAAGACCGAATGATCGCCGAGGCGCAAGCACACGCGGACCTGAGCGCCGAGGAGCTGCTGCAGCAGCTTGTTTCGTGCGGCCGACGCCTTTGCCGCCGGCGCGCCACAGCACGATGACATGACAGTCGTCGTGCTGCGACTTTGAGTGTGAGAGTCAACCCGCTGATCTTCGGGATCATGGATTCGTGCGATTGCGTGCAGCGGCTCGCAGATCACTCCGGGGAACCGCGCTGCTAATGACGATGAAGTTCCATTAGCCGCGTTTCTCTAGAGAAGTTTGATAAGCGCCTCGAGTTCCTGCTCCAGAACAGCAGCAACTTGGGCTGGGCTAGTATTGGGTCCGACCGGCACAGTCATCGCGACTACACTACCGCCAAGCGGTTTGGACATAACGCGAATGTAAGCTCCGCCTCGTCTTCCATTCGCCATGTTGCGCAGATAGTCGACGGTCAATGCGAGCTCATTGGCATGTAGTTCGAAATCAAATGCATCGCCATTTTTTGTGACTCGGAATGTGGTCTCGTGCGCTTGATCCACTGTGTCTGCGAAGACAGGTGCCCACTGAGGGATCAGAGAAGCATCTATCAATTTCAAATAGATCAGCTTGGGCTCAAAATCGGATTCAATAGTGCGAGTAACTGTTTGGCTGGACATAAATGATTAGATGAGCGGACGGTTTTTGATGATGCAGGTTAGTGACGATAAGTCGACTTAGGATTTCGAATCTCATCTCTAATGTGCATTGACGATTTATCGTAAATCAGGATTCGTCGTGGACATTTATTCGTTCTAGAGGGTCACAAATTAGGGCTATAGAAATAAAAGGATTTAGCAAGATAGTCCTGTTACTCACGAAACAAATGATTCAGAACTGCATTCATCAGCGGATCGATCACCACTACATCCGCGGGATAAGACCAGAATCCGATCAGGTATCGAACCATCTCTCCTACTCGCTTCTTCACCCCTTCGCGAAACGCCTGCTGCTCCTCGATCGACAACTGCCCCAGCTGCAGCCCATTCAGAGTGCTGTCGATAGGATTCGTATGCTTCGGCGTATATCGTATCGGTCCCAGCTCTCCTGCTTCACTCATCACCGGATCGGTCAATACCATCCGCGCCACCATCCGTCCGCGGTCGTAGTCATGCACGCGATACCGCTCGTCGAAGAACCCCAGAAAGCCCGTTAGATCAGCACCCGCCAGCAACTGCTCCGACACCGCGATTCCATAGATTCGCATATAGTCGCAGTGCCCGAGATTCGCTGCCGTCTCAAACGCCAGCACCGTATCGCGAAATGCATCGGCGGCGTAGCTTCCTACCCCCAGACTCGCGATCTCCTCTTTGTACTGGTGTTCAATCCGTTGTCTAGACTCAGCCAGACTCTCTTTTCCAATCTTCGCAACCTGCCTCGTTCCCGTGCGTGTCGGCTGCGTAAACAACACCTTCAGCAAACCTTCCGCAGTGCGCTTGAGGCTTCCGCTTTTGATCTCGCCTGAACGCAGCTTCTCTGCCAGTTCGCTGGCCCGAGCGTCCATCAGTGCAATCTGTTCATTCATCTCGACCGCAGTAATCCAGTCCTGAAACTCCGACTGGCCAAGAAGCACCTTCGCCCACCGCTTCATCATCTGGAAGTAGTCTGCATTCACCTCGCAGAAGCTCGAGTCCGCGCTTGAAGTTCTCCCATGCGGCGACACAAACAAGTAGAACCTGCTGTCGTTGTACCAGTGCTTGTCGATGTCATCGACCAGGTTCTTCGCCATACCCAGAGGCTCGTTCTGTAAGACTCCGCCATCGGTATAAGTAAACCTGGACGGGTCATCCGTCCACGGCTCGAGACCGTTTTTGGCATACTCCGCCCGCCTGCGGTCTATCTCTTTCGCTCTAAACGCCAGCGGATACGCCCCGCTCGCCAACGACGCATCGGCCAGCTCGCGCCACACATCGGGCTTATCGCTCCCCTCCACGCTGACCACACGCGTCATCTGATCCTCGTGCCGCGTGTAGATAAACTTCCCGCAGGGCTGCATATCATAGCCATAGTCGACGCCGTTCAGGTTCGTCAGAGTCATCCCAAGAGAGATCGAACGCGCCGCGGCCAAATGCGTTATGGGAGCCGGCCACTCCCCCGTCGCATAGCGTCCCAGCAGCGTATCCTCGGCAATTTTCTCCACCGTGTTCGACGAAAAAATCGATCGCAGAGGCGGCTCCACCTCGCCCGTCTCTTCGTTCACCGTCTCCAGCAACCCGTCCAGGCTGATACGCTTCACCCATACGTCGTACAAAGGGTTATCGTAGGGCCCGCGAAACTCCTGAGCCGAGTACAGCATCTTCTGCGCCACGATCGCCGCCGTCATCGCGCCAGCCGAAGCACCTGTCATCACATCGATCAGGATCTTCTCGTCATCCGTCACGCCGTCGGCGGCATTATGCTGATGAATCGCATCCAAAACCTCATACAGCACTCCCGCCTCATAACTCCCCAGCGACACTGCACCCGCAATCGTAATAGCCAGACGTTTCGGCATGTGTCTCCTCGCAGAGGAGAATTAGAGCACTTTCCAACATTCAGAACCATAGACCTAAATGGGCATATCCCCCGAGCCGAGATAGCATGTGGGTTCATTTCACCGAAAGCGCTTTTATAATTCGTCCTGACCAAACGAGATGCCTGTGAAGAGAGATACGACCGAGGTTTGGCAGCCCGTCTACACTAGCATTGGCGGCCAACTCGATACTCAAGGACCACCCACCCATGCAGCAGCCCCTCCATACCGGAGTCCCCTCTGCCACTGCTCCCCGCTTCTACATCACTGGCCGCCAGCCGCTCAACCCCAAAGCCATTCTGCTCGCTATCGTGGCCGCCGCCGGTGCTCTTTCCTCGGTCCTATATGTATTGAGTCATAGCGGGCACGGACATCTCACCTCCAACGGGTCCGGCGCTACCCGTTCTGCCAATACGTCCACAGCCGCTTCGGCTGATGACGACAAGGACGATCCATCTCAGATCGACACTATCGTCCTCGGTGATCCTGCGGACGCTCCTGTACCGGCCCGCCCGGGCAACCACGTCAGCCCGGTTCACCCCACCATCCTCGTTCGCCTGCCTCGCTTCGGCGACCAGGTGGGCCTCATCCCGGACACCCCGGCCGGTCGCCTCCTTTACGGCTGGCTCGCCGCGTTCAACCAGGCAAGCTACCCCGCACTTGGCAATGCTCTGCCGAATGTCGCGCTCGCCTCCGCTGCCACTGCACAGATCGAACTCCGGCAGCAGACCGGCGGCTTCAACCTGCTCTCTGCCAAAGAGGTCCAGCCCGGCGTCCTCGTCTTCCGACTCCGCGACCAGAGCCCCTCGGCGATCGAGGCTCTCGGCACCCTCCAGGTGATTCCGAACTCCAGTCCCGCCGTTGTCGTGAGCTTCAGTCTCCGCGCCGTTCCCTCTCCCCGGCGCGACGCCACCATGGTCGCTGACCCGCCGCCAGAAGGCTCGCCGCGATGAGTCGGAAAGTAGGCTTGTGCGATGTGATCGTTGATTCACGTGTCTGAGCTACGGCTTCTCGACAAGAGTTGTGCAACCTCAAGCTCGCGCCTGTATTCATCAGCAGATCTGAAGGGAGACGCGCCTATTCCCCTATTAGGTGCAGCACTATTTCGCGCTTATGAGGACGTAATCGGTGTTCAAAAAGGTAGATGCCTTGCCAGGTGCCCAATACAAGGCTTCCATTCATGACCGGTATCGATAGGTGTACCTGAGTCAATGCTGTTTTCAGATGGGCGGGCATATCGTCGGGCCCTTCGGCGTCGTGATCGTAGGGGCCATTTTCTGGTGCGAGACGGTCAAAATAAGCTTTGATGTCGCGGCGCACAGTGGGGTCGGCATTCTCCTGGATCAAGAGCGAAGCCGAGGTGTGTCTGCAAAATAATGTCAGAAGGCCAGCCTGGATCTTCTGGCTTCCTGTCCAATCGCTGACGGTCGACGTAACCTCATAGAGCCCTTGACCGCGCGTCGAAGACCTCGAGTTTGTGCAATGACTGCTTCAATATTCCTGCCTCTCCTTTTCAAACTACGTTCTAGCTTGTAAAGGCCATTGGATGCTGGTCTGGATTGCTGAGAATCTCTTGGTGTTGAAATGTGGATGGCGGATAGTGCTCTCCACCTGGCCGCTTGGCCATCTTTCCCGGCGATCGTTCTCTACGCGTCGTCGTAATCCTCAGTAAGAGAAAGTAGAAACGCTGTTAACGCACTTACGTCGTCATCCGACAGACTCATCATCTGAAATTCCGGTGGCGCATTCCTTAGCTTGCCTGCCTTCGCCAGAGCCGAACTCTTGATGTAAAACGCTACAACATCCCCGAACTGCGCCCGACTGCCATTGTGGAAGTAAGGAGCCGAATCCACCAGGTCTCGAAGAATCGGCGTCTTGAACAATGCAATCGTAGACGCCAGTCCCTGATCCACCGAGCAGTCCTTCCCCGCCGCGCAGACGAAACCCTTCAAGTTGGCCTGTGGATTCGGGTAATCCGGATTCATGTAGATATTCCACATCCCGATATCCGCATACGCAGCGTTCGATGCCGACGCCGGGCGCCGGAAGGTCTCGCTTGCGGAAGGATGTGCCGGAGTCTGCGGCAGCCACGCATTCGGGTTAGCGGAGCGCTCCGTCAGATCTGGAACATGGAGAACTGCGAACGCGCCTGCGCCGTTCACACTGTCGTACTCATCTTGTGCAACCCCCGTATTGTGGAAGGCGAAGTCTGTGAAGTCCGGCGGCGTGTGGCAGGCCGCACAGTTGCCCGCATGCTGGTCGTTCCCAGAACCTGTAGCAGCAGCTTTCAGGAAGATCTTCAATCCAGTCAGCTCCGTTGGGCCGAATTGGAAGGGCTGATCATGATAAGCAAAGGTTCCGTCAGCCGGGGTCACCCACACCGGATTCGACAACGCAAGGACATCGTTGTAAAGCCGTTTGTTGTACTCAGCTGGGGACTCACCGACCAGTCGCTGACGGGGAAGGTGATTTTTGTTCAGAAAGAAGTCGTACGGAGAAGCAATATACCTCTGGTAATTATCCGTTTTGAACTGAAGATCCTTGAAGTATTGCGCGATGCACAGCGCGACCTCCTGGACGACCTGTATATCTGTCGCAGTCGTGACGTCGATGCGCTGCGAAGGCGGTAGCAGAATATCGCTCGTGATACGCGGATCTACGCCCTTGAAGAGCACACTGTACGAAAGTCCATCACTCCGATCGGCAGCAAGTTGATCGGAACCATTGTCACCCCGAATGATCGTCGCAATATGATGAATCGCCGTGTTGTAGTCCTCTGGCGCCCAGCCGAAGTTGCGCCCGGTCAGCGTGCCAATCACCAAGTCTTCTCCCGAGGCGAATTCGCCATCAAAGTGAAGAAACTGCGTCCCGCCGTCTACGCGAAACGTACTCACCATCTGCATCGAATTGCGCGGAGTGTTAACGAAACCGTTCTGCGAAACCGGAAGCGGGCTGCGCGTTGTGAAGTCCGAGTAGGTACGATTGCCGGCATTTGGGATGCCTTGAAACTCCGTTACAAAATGACATGAGCGGCAGTTGATGCTCGATCCGGCAAACGGGCCTGGCAGATCACCGTTTGGCGTATGGACCACAGCCACGACCGGGTCGCCCGTAGTCAGCGGCGTATTCACACCTGTCATATTTTGAAAGAAAAACTTCGCGAATCGCGTATCGAGAAACAGTCGTTCCCCGATCGGATCGGCGGCAGGCGTTGCACCCTCATTCTCCGTGCTCACCGCAGGCGCGGTGCCGGAGCCGCAACCCACCACCGCGCCAACAATCGCCAGCGTCAGTCCGAAGAACATCAGAACCAACGACACCGTGCTTCGTATGTACCGGTGCAAACTCATACAGCCTCGCAGCAAAACGTTCATTTCGACGCACCTTCAGATCCGGCCTCATTCGATTGCGATTGAGCGTGTGAATCCTCAGAGTTCAAGGCCCGCAGGTAAGCCACCAACTGCCAGCGCTGCTTCTCCGGAAGCATGTTCCACGGTGGCATCCCCCTCCATGGCACGCCATTGTTCATCATCCAAAACAGGTCGCCATCCGACGCCCCAGCGATCCGATCGCTTACCAGCTTCGGGCGACCATGGAGGCCCATCGCATCGTTGCCATGACATTTGGCGCACTCGTTATGAAAGATCTGTGCACCTGCGGAAGCTGCGTTCTGAAACTGGTCGGGCTTTCCTGCAAACGGGCTCACTCGCTGGTGGTCCTTGGTCGAGACACGACTAAGCCACGCCCCGTTGGCGGCTCCCATCAGCAATACAGCAGAGAGTACGGCGCACGCCGTGCCAAATACGCGTCTCATCGAGACCTCCTGAACCAATCGCGAAACTGATTTATCTCGTACGCCACCTTCAACCGCCACAGCACCTTCGCGCTGTTGTCGTTCAGCCCAAACTCCGGGCCGGCCACAATCGTAAGGTTGCGTGGTGCGTTGTAGGCGAACGTAGGACCCGCATAGATCGAGGTTCCCGTTGGGCCGAAGTTGTATCGAGTCCCAAGCCCTCCAAACACTTCGCCGCCCACCGCAAAGTACTGTCTACAGAACCAGCACGCTTTGGGACTGCCCCCATTCGCCAGCGACCGGCTCGCTCCAGCCGCATACCCGAACTCCCACGGTTCGTTCGAAATATTCTTCTCGGCGATAAAGTTCTCTGAGAAGTTGACGCCCTTCCAGTAGCTCGACAGGATCAACTTTCCTTCAATCGACCGCTCCACATCCGCCCGCAGAAGCGCGTTCGACACCGCCTTATCCTGGATCACCTGATTTCCAGTGATCTCCAAAAAGCTCTTATCCGCCTGATTGATGTCCTCGTACTCCAGGTACAGCACCGGGTTGATCCAGTGCGATGTGCGAAGCGGACGAAAGCGGTTCTCAAACCGGAAGCCGGTGAACACTGTGGAATCGTGTGCCGTCACCTGTCCTTGCAGATAAACCTCGGTTGTCCACCAGCCGGTAACGCCATACTCCAGCTCGACCGTCTGGCCGTAGAACGGGTTCAGATTCTTGGGTGTGCTGTAGATATTCTGGCTGGCAATCTCCAGATTCCCAGGCTCCTCGAGCACATCGGAGTAGGTCACGAAATATGGTGGCTCCTGGCCAAAAGCCCGCGCCGATAGAATCAGGAGCACGAAGAGCAGGCAGGTAAGTTGTGGCGCAGCCCATCTTTGAGGCATAAAACGGCATTCTCCCTGCATAAAACGCATATAGGACTGAGGATGTCCGAATTGTAGCTTAATCAAGGACCATATAAGTCGTATATGTAAGAATAAATGTATTCTTCACATTCTTAGAGTCCATGCTGGACGCAGCTTCAGCGCCATAATCGCCACCTCTGGAGAGCAATTTCGGTGGGCCGACGGGTCAACGTGGACCAAAAAGGAGTATGAGCTAACAAGCTCCTCAAAGCGGTATAGGCTCGCGGCGTCAACAGGCATCGCTGATGAATGTGCACATGGTGTGTTCATATGCCGGAGGAAGATGGAATCTCTGAGTTCTTCAGCTTGTCGCTAGCCAGAAGCATGCGTCAGCGTGTCAGGTACTCCATGGGGGTGCCCTACCGTCTCTTTGAACTTTAGAGCGAAGGCCGATCGAGACATACCGACCGCTCGGCTAGTTTCTTTAGTGTCCAAGGATATCCTGGGTCGTCGTGCATACATGCGAGCGCTACGCTCATGTGTTTATCTGCCAGCGCGAAGAGCCAGCGAGGCGTTATCTATTGACAGGAAGGCCCGAAATTTTCGATCGTGTCAGGCGGAGGCGCGCAGCCATATTCACCAACTCAGCCAGCGAATCAGCCTTCATCTTACGCATCACATTTCCGCGATGTGCTTTCACTGTGATCTCACTGATGCCAAGGTGGCCCCCCACCTGTTTGTTCGGAAGGCCGGCAGCCACAAGTGCAAAAACTTCGCGCTCTCGAGAGGTAAGACGGACATACCCCGATTTCAGAGCTCGAAGCTCCGCATCGCGACTGCCCAAAGACTTGCTGCGCTCAATGGCGCTCCGGATGGCACCCAACAACGCTTCGTCGCCGAAAGGCTTTGTGAGTAATTCCATTGCTCCCGCTTTCATGGCTTGCACTGTCGTCGGAATATCGCCGTGGCCTGTGATGAAGATGATCGGCATATCAGGTCGTTCCGTCACTACCTGCTTCTGCAGTTCTAGACCGTTCAGACCGGGAAGCGAAATATCGAGCACTAAGCAGCACGGCGCAAATTCGCGTGGACGGTCGAGAAACTCGTGCGCCGACATGAACGTTTCCACATGCCAACCTTGATGTCGAATCAGAAGTTCCAGCGACTCACGGACTGAGATATCGTCGTCAACGACGAAGACTATCGGTGAGGTTTGAGACATGTGATAAGACCTTACTTCACTTTCGGTCATACACGTAGCTGTCATTTTTATACACCTATATAAATGATCGGCTTATTTTTGCTTCAGCGCCGCATTGAGCGCTTGCAACAGGGCAGTGTCGCTGAACGGCTTTAGCAAACACTGGACCGCACCATCTTCAAGCACGCGCGACCGTACAGCTTCATCCTGGTGGGCAGTGATGAAGATGATCGGGGTCTCTATCCGGCGGCGTTGCAATTCGATCTGGAGTTCCGGGCCGCACATTCCTGGCATGGCGACATCCAAAATCAAGCATCTTGTTCGCAAGATCTCTTCTGATCCGAGGTACTCTTCCGCCGAGGAAAATGTCCGTGCATTAAACCCAAACTCTCTTAGTAAATCCGGCAAAGATTCCCGCACCGATTCATCATCATCGACTACCGATACAAGCAGTGGCGTTTTGATCATCGGACTCTCATGCCAGAATCTCTTGGTTACGCGGTGCTGATTGAGAAAGCCGATGTTCTCCCAGCAAGTCTCGTGAATGCTCATCCAGATTGCAGTCCGACAATGCAACTAAGTCGATTCTCATGGACCTCTTCTTGATGCCTCAGATAGATCATAATGACGGACGCTCCTCAAGCGCGTCAATTGTACTTAGGTATCGGTATTCTGATGTCAGAGCACCTTCGCGGATCCACGTTCTTTGCCAGAGTTTTGGCTGTGGTTGCAAGGAATCGAAAACGCAAAAGTAGCTCCAGGCCCGTCGTTTGCCTTTGCCCACATTCGACCGCCGTGAGCTTCAACTATTGAGCGGCTTACCGAGAGCCCGATACCCATGCCCCCGCGCTTCGTCGTATAAAAAGGTTCGAAGAGTCGGTCGGCAACTGCAGGTTCGAAGCCGATCCCTGAATCTTTGACCATGACACGTACCTGTTCGCCGTCTTTTTCCGTCGTTATAGCCAATCGCTTCGATGGGTTTTCGAGATTACCCATAGCGTCCAGTGCGTTGCGTAGCAAATTGAGAATTACCTGCTGTAGCTGAATTCGATCACCCTTGACAATAGGCAAATTGTCGGCGAACTCATTCTGTAAGAAGACTCCGCTCCGTTGGAGCTCGCTCATTGATAGCGCAACTACCTCGCGAGCTGCCTCACTTAGGTCAACTGCTTCAGCGACAACTTCTTTTCTATTGAAGAGTGTTCGCAGACGCACAATCACCTCAGAGACTCTGTTCCCATCTCGAAGCGTGCGGCGCGCAGTCTCACGCGCTCCGTCAACGTTCGGCGAAACGCTATCAAGCATTCGGAGGCATGTATTTGCGTTAGTGATTATGCCTGACAAGGGCTGATTGATCTCGTGGGCAATCGAAGCGGTCAACGCGCTAAGGGATGTAACGCGCGATATATGTGCGAGATCAGCGCGTGCCATACTGAGAGCCTCTTCGTCGATGTGCCGTGCGGTTACATCCTGGATGGCTCCGATATATTCCCGTCGCCCGCTCTCACCTCGTGTCTCTTGAGAGCTTACGCGCAAATACTTGACCGAGCCGTCAGGCATCTGAAGGCGAATTCCGTAATCCTGGTTGCCACCGCTCCCGCGCGCTTCTCGGACTTTTTCCGCCAGCACAGGACGATCGTCGGGATGAACTGAACCAGCGAGCCTCTGAATCGTGACCTTGGTGTCGGGTTCAAATCCATAGATGCGAAGAGCCTCTTCAGAGCAGCTGACTTCATCGTTATCGACGCACCAGGAAAAGCATCCGCTTAAGGTAAGCCGCTGTGCTTCCTTCAGAAACTCCTCGTTGCGGCGAGACTCACGCTCGCTTTCGCGTAAGCGTTCCTCGATCTCTTTCCGTTCTGCAATTTCTATTCTCAATTCCTGATTGGCTGCAGCTAGCTCTGAAGTCCGTTGTGCAACACGCTCATCAAGTTCCTGGGCGACGCGCCTTTGCTCACTCATGAGCTGCGCCTGCTGCAACATGATGGCTATTTGGTTTGCGGCCACCGTCATGACAAGGCGCTCGGTTTGCTGCGGAAAATCTAATCTTTGACAACCGACTACGATAAGGCCGAGGCTGCCTTCGATCCCCAATTGCAGTGGGAGTATCGAAATATCCGGCGCCCCCATGAGTCTACGTATGGCCGGATGATCAGTGGTATCTTCCCCAAGCCATTGACGCAATGCCTGGCGAATCTCATAGCGGCTATCGCAAACTTCATTGGAGTCAGCGATTCTGAACATCTCTATCGGAGCTTTGTGAGATGCAACTCTCGCCTGAGCGTAGAGGAAATTGAGGTCAAGCAGTTTGATTAGAGCGTCGAGGAAAGTTTCCAGGATTCGGCTCGGTTCGCTGTTGTTACAGGCAGCCGGAAGAGCAAGGACACTAACCAGATCACTTATACAGCGCTGCAGGCGTTTAACTTCCTGTTCGGGCTCGGCAGCATTCTGGCGCATACTCGTCGGTCATTACCAATGAGACGTCCGTACAGAGCGCCGTTCGCGGTATTCGCGGAGAAACTCGGCAGGCGGCGTGAAGAAGGGGTTCTCCTGGAGAGTACCACCGATGATGACCATCGGATGGGTACGCATAATATCGATCACTGCGTCGCCGCTGAATCGCGCTAGATGATAGGTACAGATGACCGCATCATCAGTTTGGCTCCATAGATCGTTCACGCGCGATTCAAACTCTATGACGTCCTCAATGGTTGACCGATCCTGAGAGGCCCAATCCATTCGGCAGACGATACGGCTGAGAGGAAACACACGAGCAATGTTGTTGCTACTAGCCATCTTCGCGAATGTTGCCAGCATTAGCTCTTTGTCGAAATGTCCATCCTGGAGGTAGGCCTCGGCATTGCTTTGGATCGTCAACTGACCGCTTTTTTGAACGGCAGCGGTGTCTACCCCCACCTCCGACAACCGCTGCAAATGCTCCCGACGTTGCTCCGGATTTACAAGGTGGACCGCCCTGTCACCGGATTCAAAGCCATGCTTCATGAATGGCAGGAGTACGCGATATTCTTCCTCTTCGCTGGTGAAGAATGCGCAAACGTGACGAACTTTATTGAGATGGGATCCAGCGAGAGAAATGGGAGGAGCGTCCCTCTTCATCTTCTAACTCCTTTGCATGCCGTCATATGGACGGATGCCGATCACTTCCGGCCGGTTAAATTATCCGAGCGGAAGGCCTGACTTTCCAATTTTCCTAATATAGTTCGTACCGAGATCGAAAAGCACAAGAAAACTGAGAAAAATCTCAATACTCAGAGGGTTGTGCGCGTGAAAGAACCGTTGATTCCTTCAGCTTCTAGCTCCCGCGACCCGTCACCGACCGTAGGCATGGCTGTTTGCAAAAAGTTTCAGATCGTACTATTCCTCACGTGTGCCATAGGCTGATCCCCTCAAGGCACTGATCCCTACAGCCTTGTCTGCCCTTCATACGAAGGTATTGATCGATACGTTCGTCCAATAGATCGAATTCCACGCCTCTGGCTTAATCACCACATAGACATAGGAACACCACGCAACAGTCGTGTTGGGATTGCCAAGCTTTCGAAAAATGTTTGCCGCTTTGGAGGTTATTGCTTCGTTAGGCGGCGCTTCGGGTGGCTCAATTCACCACCTCATTGAGTTGAGTTTCCCTGTTTCTGATGTCAATTCATGAAGATAAAAGAGGAGGCAGGTATGAATTCTACGGAGCATTGTTTAGCGATTTCGCCGGGAGTAAGTTGGGATGCGAGGTCATATGATGAGGAACTTCTGCACGCTGCGAAAGCTGGATCCCACACAGCTTTTGCGGAACTACAGAAGATATACGCCCACCGTCTTTACAAGTCCATCATGTCGATAACGCGGAACCACGAAGATGCTGAGGATGCATTGCAAGACACACTTATTCGTGCGTATCGAGCCCTACCTTCCTTTGAAGGAAGATCCAGTCTTTCAACTTGGCTAACCAGAATTGCCATAAACTCGGCGCTGATGGTCATACGCAAACGTCGATCGCGGCCAGAGATCTCGTTTGACCAGCCGCTTGATTCCGGAGAAGAGGGCTCATCGGTCGACTTTCTGGACGATGGCATGAATCCTGAGCAGCTCTGTGACCAGGACCAACGATGCGAGAGGATTCGGCGTGCGATCCAGAGGCTCGATCCTACGTTGCGATCAACACTGCTTATTCGGATTTCGAAAGAGACTTCCATGAGGGAGATAGCGCATGACCTCGACGTCTCTTTAGCCTCAGCCAAATCCAGACTCTATCGAGCGCGAAAGCGGCTGACGCGATCTCATCCTTTTCTGGCACCAAAACCCAGCTGATTCGATCTCGGATTTCACCAGATACTTAGCGAATGTGTATCGAACAGAGAGCAGCCAGGAGGTGTAATGCCACCAGCAAGATGGATCCGCGTGACCCTAGCATTCTTCGCGGCGGAAGTCCGTTATGGTCGACTACTGCGGTCTCCAGTCGCGCATACGCTGAATAAAACCAGCATCCAAAGAGCCTGAGAGATCACATTCTCTCCTCAAGAGACTATCCATTAGCCGAGGATGCTTCGAACATACGAGGCACATTTCTCGACTTCTTCAGCCGACCGACCAGTTCCAGCGTAGTCGCAATCCACATATGCGTTGATCGGAACCTGCTTTTCCTTCAGAAACTGCAGGACTTCTTTCATGTGCGCTGCCCCTTGCCCGAATGGAACACTTGGGCCCCCTGGCAGTGCATCCTTCAAATCAATCGCGCACATGGACGTATAGTTAGCTTTTACAAACTGCAACGCATCTATCTTCGCTTTCGTAAGATCTCCAATGTCCGGGTCCATGCGGAAATACTTCGAGGTAGCGAGCTGCTTCTCCATCGTGTTTACATCGGAGAACTGAATGCCGACGATCATTCGATGTTTCTCTGCTGCCGCCGCTGTCGTACTTGTCAGCGACTCCGGGATGCGGGCAACGACCGAATCCGCTCCCAGAGCCTTTGCCATCAGGAATAAGCGATCGATCTCCGCCTCGGAGCTCCCCAGTCTGGCCGAATAAGACTTAATTCGGAGACCCTGCTTTTCAAATGTAGACCGGATATCTTCGAAATAGCTCATCGGGACAGAGAGCCGCCACTCAGTCAACGCGGTCGCAGTCGCCTTTTGTTCTTCCAGTTGTTGTGGCGTTGGAGGCGACTTGGGTGCGCTCATAATGCCAACGGGAAACACTGGACTCAACTTCGCTGGCTCAACGTGGCTGAACAAAATCTGACATTCTTTCAGCCTCGACTGTTTCATAACCTCCATGATGACGGGAATCGCTTCATCCTGTGAAAGAGCTCGCAGGCTCCAAGTGTTCAGCCCAAGGCCGAGCCCATTCTTAGAGAATCCGAAGCTCTGTCGCGAGCAAGCGATGGTAGCCGCCACCGCACCCACCCATTGGTTGAACTGCCTTCTTGAGAGCTTCATCGATTACCTCACGAATAGTGGATCATTTCTTGCGCGATGCGTTGGGCAATTCTATATTGGCGGACCGATTCGATGAATTCACCATCTCAATAAAATTATTCGCCATCGTGAAGCGATCGAACGGCTCTGCTGTTTTCGCCTCATGAAGAGACGCGAAAACGTTGTGCTCAGTCTTCCGGATCTACTACTCAGTGAGGCAGAAAGGGCGGATTTGTGAATGCTGTAGTTTTTTTGCGGTGTGCTAATTTCGGCCGCTAGTCGTTAGCTGCCGGATCCGTATGTCCCTTGCGTTACTGCATGGAAGATCACTGACGGGTTTTGGAAATTCTATGAATTTGGCGGCGCCATCCCGTGGCGTGGCGCGTGACAGACCGGACACGCCTCAGGTTTACCGGTAATCTTTGCCCCACAGCATGCACAGAAAGCGGCCATTCAAGCTCCTCGAAACCCTGCGTTAGGTCTTTAGATGGACCCGCGACGCACTAAGATTCGCAAGTCTCTAAAGCGAAACGCAGACGATTCGCACTGCATCTTTGTTTCGTGGCGTTTTATTTATGCTCTGCTGCCATCAATCTGTACTACTTCCTGTCCTAATCGTGGAGTTGCCGGCGTGCAGCGAAGCTATTTTCTTTTTGCATTGGGCTTCGGTCTGAGAGTGGCAGCATCCAAGCGCTCGGCGAAGGGCGGAAAGGCGTCAGTAGCCTTTGTCCATCGAAGCTCGTCCACCGAACTAAAGAGAGGTATGTCGTTACGAAGGGTAGCGAGATCTTTGAAGAGCATCGCTTGATCCCAATTGCTTTGAAGTGTCTCCGATAAGGCTCTGGGATTCATAATATTCACTCCCCAGCTCTGCCAGTCTTTTGGGATTGCTTCGAGATGTTCATAGCGAGTGAGTACCGCGGCAGAGGACTTGGCACCCCACCCTGCGATTCCAGGAAAACCGTCTGCGGTGTCTCCGACAACGGCAAGATAGTCTGGGATGGAAGCTGGAAATACACCGAATTTCTCCTTCACTCCGGCCTCATCGCGCGTGACGCGCGTGCGGCGGTCGAGCTGCACGATACGAGTGCCGACAACACACTGAGCCAAATCTTTATCTGGTGTACAGATGACTACTTGATCGACTCGCTTGTCTTTTGCTGCTAGCTTGGCCCCGGCAGCGAGGGCGTCATCTGCCTCGTACTCGACCATTGGCCAAATCACGACACCCATAGCGCTCAAAGCTTCTTCGAGTATCGAGAATTGGGAGAGAAGATCGGGTTCGATCCCAGCGCCACTCTTATATCCAGGCCAGAGATCGTTCCTGAAGGATTCAATGACATGATCGGTTGCGACTGCCAGATGCGTTGCGCCTTGTTGCACCATCCCAAGTAGCGAAGCGAGAACCCCGCGCACTGCCGCTACCTCTTGGCCATCCCGGTCGAACATCTTAGGGACGGCGTAGTAATGCCGAAAGAGTTCGTAGGTTCCATCGATCAGGTGTACTTTCATCTCACCAGCATAAAACTAGACGCGATCCTCTTTTATCCCACGGCCAAACAACAGTCGATTTACACATTAATTACCGTAGCTGTCCGACCAGATTGGCTTGTGAGCCACATGTACGCTCACCATACATGCGTGGCTTCTACAATTGGTGCCCCGACTCGTCCATTCACCACATCGACTCGAAGCACGACCTCAATGTTTTTGTCGCGCCAGTTCCATCCAATCTGACGATCGAAACCCTCCAATAGATCGGTCGACGTCGCGAACTGAGAAGCAGCATCTGTTCCGAAGCGTTGTAGACCTGCAATGACAACTACCATGCTATTGGTTGACGGGTTTCGGAAACGCGCTACCAGCGCGTAATCTGGGCCATCACTGAAAGGCTTCGAGATGTCGCGCGCCCAGGAACGCTTAGGATCCTGGGCATCCACAATGCGCTCGTCAGGATGCTGAGCAAAATGAAAACGTAATGGTTCGACAAGCCTGAGAGACCAATCATTGTTATAGGCACCCACTAAAACTGTAGGGTTCTCTCGTATCTGAGCCAACGTTGTATAAGCCACAGGTTGAACGCGGTAGCTACCTCCACGCGCGTTGAGGAGCGCCGCCACTCTTCCCATCGCCAGTCCATTTTCGAATGACAGATATGGATTCACATCAGCAGGATCGGTAGCGACCTCTGTGCCAATGTTTGAGCGTGGCGAGAAGACCACACCGCCCAGGCTGATAATTGTCGGCTCCTTCTGGCTTAGGATTGGTGACCAGAAACGTCCGACGGGGTCAGTGCGCGTGACATTCCATGAACGTACTGCAACGAGGAGGATAAGGAGAACAAGGCTAACCCCAATCACCCAATCCGCAGCGTGTTTTCTGGAGACTGGAGGCATAGGCGACGGCGCAGGAGCGGCAGGAGCATCAAACGCCTCGGTCAAAGGAACTGAAGTTTCGGTTTTCTCTTCAACCTTTGAGTCCAGGACCTCCACAATGCGTGTGAACTCGGGTCGATACGACCTGGCCGACAGGGAGATCTGAACCGGAGCATCTACCTCGTGATAGTAGGCAGCCAGCCGTTTGCGCACCTCGCCCGCGGTGTAGCGAACGATCGTATCCAAATTGGTGTCGTAGTCGGGTGCTCGACCGAAGACGTCGATGCCGACGGTTCGTTCCTTAATTTCGTCCCCGTGTCCTAGAAGCGTCTGCTCTACTACGTAGCGCAGCAAAGCTGGATAACGCTTGCTGTTGCAGAAACTCGGGCTGGCCAGCACGGACTCAAGAGCATGCAGAACCTCCGAATGCTCCTCAGGAGAAGCAGGCATCCATCGTTTGCGTACATTCGGGGTCTGGATCATTGGAGCGTCAAAAGTATATCGAACCTTAAGTAGAGATGTAATCTTTTCAACGGTTTGAGCATTTGGGACAAACGTTTTTGGGTGTAACAACAAGCCAAAAATGGGGCAAACGGTGAGTCACTTGCCATTCATATCTGCCGAAGTGGAGGGTGGATGTCGCTCCTGCAGGGACACCTCTGCTGAGCCTATCTCAACAGGGTTGGAATGATGACACTCAATCGAAGAAAGTTTTGTGCCGGCGTGGCAATGGCGACAATTGCTGTCAGGACACGCACGGCCTGGGCGGCAAGCGAATCGACAGGCTACCAATTGGTGGCGCAAACAGACCGGAGCCGAATCCTCCAGGCGGCTAAGCAATACCTCCCAATGGAGCCGGTGACCATCACGGCGTTCCGTTCTCCCAAAAGTCCTGGCGGCCCGCACGACTTCTTTTCTCAGGCCGACTATTTCTGGCCTAACCCAAAGAATCCCGACGGACCATATATCAACCGGGACGGCCAAAGTAATCCTGAGAACTTCAATGACCACCGCAAGGTGATGATCGATCTTTCGGTCCGAATGCCGGCCCTTACAGCGGCTTGGCTGCTGACGAAAGACCGCCGTTACGCCAGACGCGCTGGCGACCATTTGCGAGCCTGGTTCGTGACACCGGAAAGTCGCATGAATCCGAACCTCGAATTTTCCCAGGGGGTCCACGGCGTCTCCACAGGCCGCAACTACGGCATTATCGACACCCTCCATCTAGTTGAGGTAGCGCGAGCCGCAAGCTTTCTAGGGCCCGAAGCTCTCTCCTCTGCCGATCTGCAAAGCGTGAAGCAATGGTTTCGCGATTACCTGAGCTGGATGAAGAACAGCGACAAAGGCAGGCAGGAGCGCACGACCCTGAACAATCACGCTACCTGCTGGGCCTTGCAAGCGTCGGAGTTTGCCAGGCTGATTGGCGACGAGGGAATACGCGATGAGATTCGGCAATGGTTCACAGGAAAGCTGCTCCCAGATCAGCTCGGCATGGATGGTTCTTTTCCGAAAGAACTGGCCCGCACAAAACCATATAGCTACTCCATCTTCAACTTTGACGTAATGGCTGGGCTGGCGCAGTCGCTTAAGGGATCAGGGGTTGACCTCACCACCTTCGCATTGCCCGATGGACGCGGACTCTGCAAGGCAGCAGCATTTATCTACCCTTTTTTGAAAGATAAAAATAAGTGGCCATACGCAAAGGACGTTGAACACTTCGATGCGCTGCCGGTGAGGTCTCCGGGGCTGCTCTTCTCTGGATTGGCCTGCCATCGCGAAGAGGACATAGCGCTCTGGAAGATGCTCAATCCAGATCCGACCGACAAAGAGATCATCCGTAACTATCCGATTCGGCAGCCCCTGCTATGGGTTTGAGGCTCATCGTCATGACGCAGCCTACGTTACGAACCGCAATACCTGGATTTGAAAAAAGGAGTAAGTCATGCGTTTAACAATCAGAACGTTGCTGGGGTCGTCTTTGCTTGTGATTGCAGCAATTGCCGTACCCTTTGCGACATCTCAGACCAACACGGGCACCATCGTGGGGACCGCAACGGACAACACCGGCGCGACCATTCCAGGTGCGACGGTTACAACAAGGAATCTCGGCACCGGAGAAGTTCGTACTGCGACGACTGACAACAATGGAGACTTTACCGTGCCCAACCTGCAGATCGGCCACTACTCCGTCACTGTTACTCGCGAGGGCTTCGCACCGGCACAGATCGCAGATACAGAGCTTCAGGTAGCACAACGCGAAACCATCAACCCCGTCCTGCAAGTAGGCGCCGTCAGCGACAGAGTCACTATTATCGCGGACCAAGCCCCTCTACTCAACCAAGCCTCTTCATCAGTAGGTCAGGTCATCGATACACAGACGGTACAAAATATGCCATTGAATGGCCGCTCCTTCTGGCAGCTCACTCAGCTGACGCCAGGCGTCAGCTACATCCAGGGCGGACAGAATATTGCCGCCGGCGGAACATCGATTCGTGCCAGTGCTGTCAACGTCAACGTCAATGGTCTCTCTCCTTCATGGACAGGCTGGTACCTTGATGGTGCAAATATCACGGAGTTTCAGCTTGGCGGCACCATCATTTCGCCGAACGTCGACGCGCTCGATGAGTTTAAGGTGGAGTCGAGCAACATGGGTGCCGAATATGGCCACAGTCCGACGATCGTGAACGCTACGCTCAAAAGCGGCACGAATCAATTTCATGGAACCGCTTATGAGTTCCTTCGCAATAATGCTCTCGATGCGAAGAACTACTTCTTCGTTCCTCCTGCCGGTTCAACTGCCCGCAATCAAGCACTCCACCGTAACCAGTTCGGCGTTGCGGTAGGAGGGCCTATCTGGCGAGACAAGACATTCTTCTTTGTAGATATGCAAGGAACCCTTTACAGCCTTGCACAGAACTTCAACAGCATCGTCGCAACCGATGCCGAGCGCACGGGAGACTTCTCGCAGGCTCCAGGAGTTACCATTCGCAATCCGATCACCGGTGCGATTGCGAACGACGGCCGTGGACCTAATACGTTTACGCCAGTGCCTCAAGCTGCCTACTTGCTGCAGTACATGCCGCACGCCAACGTTGTGACAAATGGCATCGGTCGCGCCATTCTCACGAACAAGCTGAAACAACAACTGGATCAGGGTGACATCCGTGTAGATCATCAACTGACTCAAGCGGATCATCTAACCGGCCGCTATTCCATCACGGACAACCACGAGACAGACCCCAATGCGTACCCAGCAATGGGCGGCTTTCCTCTCAGAAGCCGAGGGCAGGATGCGCTCTTTCGCGAAACTCACGTCTTCAATGCCAAATGGCTCAACGAGCTTCAGGTCTCCTACTATCGCAGCTACTTTCTATTCACGAGTTCACTCGAAGGGCAGGACATCAACGCTGCCGCAGGGATATCAGGCCTACAGGGACTAGCGCCGGAATCGACGGTGGGCTTCCCCAGCATTACAATCGCAAATTACTCCAACTACAACGGTCAAGCAAACAACAGCTATCCGAAGCAGAATAAGATTCGCTCGTGGCAGTATGCCGACCATGTGACCTATGCGAGCGGCAGACACGACGTTCGCTTCGGCTACGAGCTCTTCCACAACACCAACACCTTCGTTGCCGGCAACAACTCGTCCGGAACCTTCAACTTCAATGGGGCATACTCAGGCGACAACCTGGCCGATCTGCTGATGGGTTATCCGCGTAGCGCAAGCCGCAGCAGCTTTCGCAGCCTTTGGGGCAATGCAGGAAACTTTCAGTCATTTTATGTACAGGACAACTTTCACGCGAGATCGAATCTGACAATCAACGCAGGACTTCGCTGGGAGATTAATCCCTTTTATAACTCCGGTGACAAGGGCCAGATCACGGGTTTTGATCTAACCAATAGCAAGCTCGTTCTTCCAAGAAATTTCTCGCTGAATGCTCAGCCGCTCACACCGGAGCTGGTCGCGGATTTCTCTGACCGCTTTGAGTACGCAGAGGACCTCGGTCTTCCGAAGTCCATTCGCAAATCAGATTACTTCAACATTGGACCACGCCTCGGGTTTGCTTACAGCGCCACAAACAATACGGTACTGCGCGGCGGTTATGGCATGTTCTTTCTCTTTCCCGACGACAACGCAATTAATAACACGCAGAATACTGTTCCATTCATAGCGTCTCAGTCGTTGAACAACACAGCACCGGCACCAACCTTCACTCTGGCTGATTTCTACCAGGGGCAGCCCGTTGTTGCGCCGAACACGTCAGGAGCTGTGTGCGCCTTCGGTTACGTTGCGAACTCCTGCTCGACGCCAAGCGTCACCTCGATGGCTCTTGATGTTCAGAACACCTACATTCAGGAGTGGAACGCTGCGGTGCAGCATCAGTTCGGAAGCAAGATATCTCTCGATGTGGCGTATGTCGGAAATAAAACGACGCACATGCAACAGGCCTTCCAGATCAACGATCCAAATCCAGGCGCTGGCGCGGTGCAAAACCGCCGGGAGCGACCACAGTGGGGCACGATCAGTTATTCAAAGTTTGCGGGAAATGGAAACTACAACTCTCTGCAAACGAAGTTTGAGGCGCGCAACTATGGCGGCGCTACTTTTCTTGTCTCCTACACCTATGCGAAGTGTCTGACCGATGGTACTTACACGACGGTTGTGCGCGAGGATACGCCACTCATCAACTACTACGGTGTATGCAGCTACGATCTGAAACATAACTTTGTCGCAAGCGCACTTTACGAACTCCCGTTTGGACATGGCCATATGTTTCTTTCTCAAGTGCCGCGTTGGGCGAATGCCATCGTAGGAGGCTGGAATCTCTCCAACATCGCCACGTTGCAGTCTGGGCTGCCATTCACACCGACAATTAGCGGTGATCAGGCCAACACAGGTGTAGGCAGTCAACGCCCTAATGTCATTGGAAGATCCACGCTCGTTCGCAACGTAAATTGCTGGTTCTACGATTCGCACAACTCAGCTTGTCGTTCTCTTATGCCAAACGGCTCAGACACCTTTGCCATCCCCGCGCAATATACCTATGGAAACGGCGGGATCAATACGTTGCGGGCGGACGGACTGGTACAGTTCGACACCTCGCTCATCAAGAGCTTTCGCTTTACCGAGTCGAAAGCACTAGAGCTTCGAGCATCTTTCTACAACATCTTCAATCACACAACCTTCGCCGCTCCTGCAGCCAACATCGATGCAACTTCCGCAGGAACAATAAGTTCGACGCTGAACGCTGCACGAGAGGGCGAGCTAGCGGCCAAGATCTACTTCTGAACGAAGACCCTCAGTGAAGATTAAGCACCGCGGAGATACAACACCGGCAGAAAGCGCCGGTGTTGCCATTTAACGTAATTTTTTCTGGTTTATTCCCACCTGCACAGATATGCCATTTTTTAAAGTGCGTAGGTGGCACTTTTCCCATTGGTTTGTCGCATTACCAGTTGCGGGAATAAAATCTCGTGAGTCATCGGGCCCATCCTTTCATCAAGGAGATGGATGAATGACATCCACAGATTCCAAGCGCCCCCTCGTTGGCAGCACACGTCCACGCAAAGAAACCCACAAGCTCCTCGGACCCGCTGACCCTTCCCGTCGTCTCGGCGTAACCGTTGTAGTGTGCCGGAGTGCCTCCAGCCCTCCTCTGCCCGATCTCACCACCTGGCACAACACACCGATCGCTCAACGACGAGCTCTCACTCGCCAAGAGTACGTCAATCGCTATGGAGCCACCGACGCCGACATCGATCAGGTGCACGCCTTCGCTGCTGCCTATGGTCTCACTGTCGTTGAATCCCACCCCGGCCGCCGCACCGTTACCCTTGAAGGGACCCCGCCTCAGTTCAACGCTGCTTTTGGCATCACGTTGAACCGCTACGAAGCTCCTTTCCCCATGCCCTTGAAGGCCATCTCCGCACACCAAAAGGAGAAGGAGACTCCACGGACCCAGATTCACCATGGCTACGACGGCCCTATCCAACTCCCCCCGGACCTACACGGGATCATCGAAGCCGTCGTAGGACTCGACGATCGCGCCCGGAGCGTTACTGCAGGCGCGACTGCACCTGTAGCTGCAGGTGCAGGCAACGATCCCGCTGGCGCAGGCTTCTTCTCCGCTGCCGGCCTCGCCCAGCAATACAACTTTCCAAACCCCGGTGCCAAAGATCAGACCATCGGCGTGCATGCACCGCAAGCAAGCGGCTTCACGCCCAGCTACCTCTCAAACGACATCCTCAACACCTACTTCCCAAGCCAGGTCAGCGGTTATCAGACTGCCCCCACCATCAACAACATTAACCTCACCGTTAGCGGAACCACCTTTCAGAACAACACTGCTCTCGTATCAGGCCGTAACCTCCGCCAATCTCGGCTCCGCGACCAACGCTCCTATCCTGGAACTCACTCAGGACATCTCTACCTCCTCTACCGTTGCCCAAGGCGCGACCGTCAACGTCTACTTCACGCAGGACAGCGAACAAGGCTGGCTCGTCTTTCTCAACCGCGCCCTACTGCCCGAAGGTGAGAACGGCCCCACCGTCCTCACCAGTAGCTACCCTCTCGAACTCGACGACGCCAGTAGCACCGTCGGCAATCTATCCGACAGCGGCTCCATTGTCTCCCTCATGACAAACCAGTTCAAGCAACTCGCTGCAGTCGGTGTTGATGTCTTCATCGCACTCGGTGACTGGGGAGCCGACAACTGGTGGCCTCTTGCCTCCGGCTCTCCAACAGCGCCCGATGGCTCAAGCCACGTTATGTATCCCGGCACGGACCCCTGGGTCACCGCAGTCGGTGGCACCGTCCTTGGCACCTCGTCCGAAGTCGTCTGGAACGACTCCTACTCCACCTCAAACTTTGGCAACACCAAGCAACAACTTCGGCACCACAGGCGGTGGCGTCAGTAAAACTTTCACCGCCTCCACCGACGCGCCCTACCAGACCGCAGCTGGAATCACCGGAGCGACCGACTCCGCTGGAAATGTTCAAACAGGTCGCGGTGTCCCCGACGTCGCCGGCATGGTCGCACTCAATCCCTTTTTCGTAAACGGAATCAGCTACAACTTCATCGGCACAAGCTGCGTCGCCCCGCTCTATGCCGGCCTCGCCGCCGTTATCCGCTCTGCCATCGGACGCGATCTCGGCCCGTTCAACGACACTCTCTACGCCCTTAAGGATGTCGCTTTCAACGACGTCACCGTCGGCAACAATAGCTCACTCGACTCACCAGCCAACGTAAAGCTCGCCATCCCCGGTTATACCGGCACCACCCCCAACGCTCCGTTCTTCAGCGCTGGAGCTGGTTGGGACGCCTGCACCGGCCTCGGCAGCATCGACGGCACAAAGCTCCTCAACGGTATCGCCTCGCTGCTTTACAACCCGAACTTCTACTTCGAAGTCAACAAGGGTTCCTTCGGCCTTGAAGAGGCACAGATCAACGCTAAATTCGATAACCCGGTTCCCATTCAGCTTGTTCTCGAAGGCTTCTCCCCCAACGCAGTGACGGCCGCCAACATCAAGCCCACCGTCATCACATCCTTTACTCAAGTCAAAATTACCGTTGGCGCCCCCATCCCAGAGATCAACTCCTCTCCTGATACTCCTCAGCGCATCTTCTTTCCATGCACTGTCGACTTCGACTCCTCAGCCGTGAAGTCCCTCGCCGACGGAGGCATCTTTCCCAATCCCGGCGATCCACCTACGCCGACCGCCGTCCCCCTCATCACCTCTTCTATTCTCATCGGTGGCAAAGCCCTCTCCGCCGAAACCGAGATCTATCTCGAGCCAGGCGCCGATCCCTACTTCTCCAATTACGCCACGAACGGAGACTTTGCCCTCAGCCAGGATCTGCGCGTCTTCACCGTCTGCCCAGGCATCAACAAATCCCCTATCGACGGCATCCCCCTCAACGCATCCGACAACACTCATTTCGACACGGCAAACGGCTTCGGCTATATTCAGGCCTTCCTCACCCACCTCAACAGCACTTACAACGACCCCACCAGTACTGACCCTTTTACGCTCCTCCCTGACCAGAACAACGCTTTCAGCGCCGACTCCTCCGTAACCCCTACGCAGGTCGATCCATCCAATCCCACCGGCACGCCGTTCACGAACTATAACTTCGCTGTCGCTCGCGTCCGCCTCAGCGGAACCCCGAACACCTCTTCCGGTGCCAACGTCCGTGTTCTCTTCCGCCTCTTCGTCGCACAGACCAGCGATACGGACTTCCAGACCCTCACCTACCCCTCGCACCACGACGCGAAGGCCAGCCACTCTCGCCCCTCATCGGCACCGGCAACACCACCATTCCGTTCTTCGCCACCGGCAACTACGAGTCCAACTCCGACTTCGGCGTCAACACCGACTACTCCGGCAACAGCATTAACAACCAGCCTGTTCAGATCGGCGCCAGCGGCGAACTGGGCTTACTATGGCTGCTACCTCAATGTTTATCCGACAGGCAACACCATCAGCGGGAAATCCATTCAGTCCCTGCTTCCCAGCACTCATAGCTGCATCGTCGCGCAGCTCGTATACGACCAGGCACCAATCCCCACCGGCCCCGGCATCATCCAGGGCCCCGAGTACTCCGACAACTTCGCGCAGCGCAACCTCCAGTTCACCCTTTCCGATAATCCCGGGCCGCCCTCGGCGCACATCTGTCCGCAAACCTTTGACGCCCGGCCTAGCCTTCCTCTCGGCACACCCGGGCAACTCTTGAACTATCCCGACGAACTTCATAATCGACTGGGGCAACACGCCCATCGGCTCGGTCGCCAGCATCTACTGGCCAGCCGTCGCCTCCTCCGATGTCCTCACGCTCGCGAAAAACTCTACTCCACCAACCAGCTCTCAGCTTCCGACGCCAACACCATTCAGTGCACCGTGCCCAGAGGATTCGCCTTCGTCCCCATCCCGCCCGTCATCGGGGCCAACTTCGCTGGCCTGTTCACTGTCGAGCTCTCCCCAGGGCGTCACCGCAGGGCAGGAGTTCGACCATCCACGTTCGTCGCGTCTCGACGCGCCGCGGCTCCTTCGACAGCCACCCTCGCAACCCTCCCAACCGCGCCTCCTCAGCCCCGCATGCCGAAGGCTACCGCCTGAACCCACTGCAAAAAAGACGCTCAGCGCAGCATCAACCGCCAGTGACACCGACATCCGAAGCACAGTCATGCGCAACTGGCGCTATGTCGTCGGCTCCTTCATCGTGCGCATCCCCGTCGCCAAGCCAGTCACCATCCGGCCCTTCGAAAAGAACATCTACTCCATCCTCAGCTGGCGGCTCACACAGATGCTCCCAGGCAACCGCTGGATTCCCGTCCTCGAGCGCTACCTGGGCTTGTTCGCGGCCGACTCACCGGCATCGGCGTCGACCCCGGCACCATCACTCCCTCGCCCTGGGGATCCTACGGCGCCACCGACACAGGGCAAAGGCACTGGACAAGGTCCAGGTAAAGGTGGCCCCGGCGAACCGGGCGAAGGCATCTTCGGTAAAGGCGGGCTCTTCGGCCATGACCGCGACTTCATCGGCAAGATAGAAGGCATCATCTACGACCGCTTCGGCGACTTCGAAGGCATTCGTTCTCCTCACCGAGAGCGGAATCGAACGCACCTTCTTCAGCCGCGAGGCCGAGATCGAATCCCTCGTCCGCTACGCCTGGCTCGAGCGCATCGTTGTCGCCGTCGTCACCGAGCCACATGAACCTGAACGCCCGATCAACGTCGTTCTCCTCAGAGCGCCCAGACAGCCGCGGAGGCCCGCACCGTAACACTGCCGACTCAACACGCTTCAACGTTACCACCGCAGCAAAGACACTTTTTGTTTGAACATTGCTCACCCGAACTTCACTAGCGGCGGAGATTGCGCACCTCCCTTCGCAATCTCCGCCGCTATGTACGTTGAAACGTTGGTTTGGCAATGCGAAATAGCCGAAGGGAAGAGCTGCGGGTAATTCCGGTCTGTCTACGGACCTCATCGAGCAAGCGGACATAAGGAAACGGACCTAAATCGATCCGTCATTCATGCGAGCTTCAATTCTCGTTATTACTCGCCCCGTCCACATACGGAGCAACCTGTTGGATGCAACCATCGGTACTGACAACGCCAAGATTCGGTATACGTCACCGCGTCGTATCTTTGAGATCTTTGTAGGATCCAGCCACCGATCGTTGTCCACTAGCAGCGATACAGTCTCTAGCCCTATGAGGATCGGCCACAGACAGGCCAACCGCAGTCGAATAGAGAACGCGGGAAGAGAGAGTGTGTATTCAATCCCGGCACGGAAATGATCTAGAGCCTTTCTGACCAGTTCCAGTAAGACCGGGCGTGCCCGCAACGATGTATCGGGCGATAAGAGGTTTTGCGGTGTCAGGTCCCATCGAGCGAGCATCGTAGCCGGCAAGTAACATCGGCCGATGCGCAGATCTTTGCTGCAGTCCCGGAGAACATTTGTCATCTGCAGAGCTTTTCCAAGCCGAATGCCACGGTCCATCACTAGCGCAGGAGGGTCCGTGAACGTTCCCGGTACGTGAGCGTAAGTCATCTTCGTCCAGAACTCCCCAACACATCCAGCGACCATATAGGTATATTGATCGAGTTCGGCGAACTCCTGAAGTGCGACGATGCGTCCCGATGATTCGTCGGGAAATGTACGAAGATCGAACTCCATGCCCTCTGTGAGGGTGGCGACGATATCACGTACAGCCTCGCGGTCGGACTCTCCAAATTGAGAAAGAACTGCGAGGGCGGGTCCAAGGGACTCGAGCAGAATCTTTTCGTCGGAGTCCCTTTGCTGACTGGCCACTTCCGCCCTGATAGCTGCCAGAGCATCGCTATTGGCGAGCCCGTTCACCTGACTGCGAAGCGACAGGAGTAGTTCCATTCGCTTCGCAGGCGGGATCAAGGATGTGTCTGCGATCGTATCCGCGGCACGTGCCAAGAGGTAAGCAAGGCCGACCGGATCGCGCATCTCAGTGGGGAGCACGCGCAGAGTAAGGTAAAAAGAGCGGGAGACATTTTTCAGAAGAGGGCCGAGAAGCTCGGCCCTGGTGACGTCAGGCATGGATTCTCATGTTTATTCGCTTTAGCAATTCTATCTGCAGCCGTTGCCGCCCCGCATCTGCCTACCTTGACTCATTTCGCCGCCGACGGCTAACGTTCATTGTCGAGAACGAGGGTACGATACTCACCCTGGACATCGTAAAACCTTGAGGTGGCACAGGGAGTTGCGGCCATCAAAGTCCCAACCCAAGAAATCCGAATCGGATCGTGCACTTGGTTAGAAGACGAATAAGCTGGCCCCGATTGGATGGTGGCAATGAGCCCTCTGTGATTTTTTCCAAGCGCACTTGCCGATGCCGAGGTCTTTCGTTCGTCACAAAACACATAAATAAGTTGACAATTTATTAAGCTTCCTTGATTATTCACAACAATACGTAAACAAATGAAAATTCATGAAGCCGAAGGGAAGTCCTTATGCAGATGCGAAGGAATGTGAAGATATTAAATTTCATTCTGCTTGTTGCCTTTCTCGTCGCAGTCCCTTTGCTGAAGGCGCAGACAGATACTGCAACAGTGGCAGGTAGAGTCACCGACAAGACTGGCGCTACTGTCCCAATGGCGGATGTGACAGTCACAAATACGGAGACTAACTTCGTCTATCGGACGAAGAGTGCGGCAAACGGTGAGTGGACGATCAGCCCGGTTCATATCGGCACGTATCGGCTGACGGTGAGCGCTGCCGGTTTCAATCAAGCAGTTGCAGGCCCTTTTACGCTAAGCGTTCAACAACGGCAACAATTCGATCTTGCGTTGCAAACAGGTGCGGTGAGCTCAACTGTTGAGGTGAGCGACAGTGCGCCGGTGCTGGAAACGGCTACTTCAGAGCGTAGCCAACTGATTGATGCCCGCACGATGGAAACCCTTCCGCTCAACGGACGAAACCCTGTTCAACTTGCACAGTTGTCGGCAGGTGTGACGGTGAGCGAGCCGGGTGCCCGTGACGAGTCGGGTTTCGGCTTCAGCGCAAATGGGTCGCGGTCGCTGCAGAACAACTTTTTGCTGGACGGCGTCGATGATAACTCGAACCTTCCCGATCTTTTGAACGAAGCGAATTACGTGATCATGCCGTCAGTCGATGCGCTTCAGGAGTTCAGGTTCGATACCAGTGCCTATTCGGCGGAGTTTGGGCGCGCAACCGGTGCGGTTGTGAATGCTACTACAAAGAGTGGATCGAACCATATTCACGGCGTTGTTTATGAGTTCCTGCGTAATCAGGATTTTGATGCTCGTAACTATTTCGATCAGGTTTTGCCTGCATATCACCAGAATCAATTCGGAGCCACGATTGGTCTTCCGATCATTCACGACAAACTCTTCTTGTTTGTGGACTATGAAGGGCTTCGACTCTCGCAGGGGCAGACCAACACTGCGCTTATACCTACCGACCAACAGAAGGCAGGAGACTTTTCAAGTCAGCTCGATCTTGGCACGCCGACGGGAGTAAACGACTGTAATGGTCGTCCAACATACAACGGTGAGTTGTTTAACACGAAGCTCACTCAGGCTTCGGCTGGAAGCCCAACCGGCTTCTGCGGCGTTCCTTTTGGCTATAGCCCGGATGGAACTCCATCGAACGTTATTCCCAAACAGAATATCGACTCGCTCGGGTCAACACTGGCAGCTCTCTACCCTGAGCCCAATGCGAACGGCGTGGGATACAACTACGTCTCCAATCCAAACCTGATCCGTACAGGCAACCAGGGCGATATTCGAGTCGACCAGGTACTCACCCACAGCGACAATATCTTCTATCGGTTCAGTATGAGCCGTGTTCCCTCAACAATTCCAGCGACGTTTCCAGGCTTCGCCGACGGTGGCGGATTCTTTACCGGAGTAGGAAACAATAATGCCTACCTTGCCGCTGTAAGCGAAACACATGTATTTTCTCCGACACGTGTCAACGAGGTTCGCCTAGGCTACAACCGCCTTCACACGAATCGCTTCCAATTCTTTTCTGGTGAGGATGTGTCTGCGCAGGTCGGCTTCCCGGGCGTACCGTACCAGCCGGGCACTGACAACGGCGGACTGCCGCAGATGTTCTTCAACGATGTCGCTACGCTGGGCAGCCCGACGTACCTTCCATCGAATGAGATTCAGAACACCTACTCGCTGTCGGATGCTTTTACGTTGATTGTGGGTAGTCAGAGCATTAAGATTGGCGCTGAGATTCGACCGGAAGAGTTCACAATCTTCCAACCAGCGGCGCCACGCGGGACACTTAACTTCGGAACCCAGTTTACGGATAACCCGGCCGCACAAGGAACAGGCGGCAGTGGGCTGGCGTCGATGCTGGCGGGACAGACAGACGGCGGCGCGATCAACAACATCAACAATGTGGACTATAACCGGAAGGTCTTTGGGACCTTCTTTCAGGATGACTGGCGTGCCACATCCAAGCTGACGATCAACGCGGGTATTCGTTGGGATTTTTTCTCTGCGATCCTCGAGCGGCACAACGCGCAGGCGAACTTTGATCCGGTTACGGGATTTCTGGACATTCCGAAGAGTAGCAACGTTCAGCTAACCCCGACTCTCGCTGGCCTGCTGCCGGTGAATCACACGGCCACGAACGGATTGATCCCTCCGGTCTACACGAGCTTCTCGCCGCGCTTCGGCCTGGCGTATCAGTTCCAACCAGGATGGGTGTTGCGGACTGCATTTGGTCTCTTCTTCAACGGTGAAGAGAGTGGACCCTATAGCAATCCCAGCCCCGGTTTCAATCCTCCTTACTTCGCATCACAAAACTTCGTCGCACCTTGTAGTCTCGCCTCGTATTCAACAGCGTCCGACTGTTCGGTTCCGGGCCTCCGCACGCTCTCGGAAGGTTTTCCGTCGAACGCGCTCAGTGACCCAAACACCCCGAACCTTTTCTCGGAAGACAAGCTGAAGATACCGTACGTTGAGCAGTGGCATCTGACCGTGCAGCATGAGCTCACGTCACACATGACGATCGAAGTGGCTTACGTCGGGTCCAAGGGGACACGTCTTTACACCAACTCAAACCTGAACCAAGCCTCGCCGACAGCAGACACCTCCGCACCAACTGCTCCGCGTCGTCCCTTTCCAACACTCGATACCTCCATCGCGTGGCTGCGTTCGAACGGCTTCTCAAACTACAACTCCGGCCAAGTCAAACTCGAGCAGCACCTGAGCCACGGAGTTGCCGCCATTGTGAACTACACGTATAGCCATGGTCTTGGAAACTCATCGAACGCGAATCTCACTGCGCAGAATAATGATTCCTTTCGAGACGCAAAAATTCTGAACGAGTACGGCAATCTGGACTTCGATGTTCGGCATCGCTTCACTGCAGGCTATTCGTGGGATCTGCCGATTGGGACTGGCCAGTCACTCGCAGGTAGTTCCGGGAAGGTGGTTGACTACCTTATTGGTCACTGGCAACTATCTGGGATTGTCACACTGTCTTCAGGGACCTGGTTTACGGTCACCGACTCCAATGCTAATTTTGCTAACTCGGATGGACAGCAGCGGCCTGACTTTGTGCCAGGTCAGAAGGCGTCAGGGAAACCTTGTGCCGCTGGTACTTTTTTCAATACCTGCGCATTCCAGGACCCGGCGTTCGGATCGTTTGGAGATGTGACTCTCAATACTGTCAATGGCCCGGGCGTGAAGAATTGGGATGTCTCGGTGCTGAAGACGATTCCCGTAGGAGAGCAGCGGCGGTTTGAGTTGCGTGGAGAGTTCTACAATGTGCTCAACCATCCGAATTTCCTCTTTGCAGCTCCTGGACCGCAAAACTCCAATAACGCTACTACCTTCGGTTCAACCAACTTCGGTATCGTGACTGCGGCTCGGGATCCGAGACTTATCCAGATCGGACTGAAGTTCTACTACTAAGAAGACCCACGGTAGAAAGACCGCAGTGGCTCAGCCATTGCGGTCTTTTTTCCTTGAGCTCTCCGGTGATTCTTTTAGACGAGAATGAGCTTGCACCCAAATGATCGAATTCTGTCCTGCAGCTCTGGCTGGAGGCTCAGATCGCTGATGACCATGTCGACCTCGGAGAAGGAGGCGATCAGGGACATGCTGCGTTTGCCGAATTTGCTGGCATCGGCTACAACGATGATCTCGCGCGCTGCACGCAGCATTGCTCGATTGGCCATCGTCTCTTCGAGATTGGTACCGCTGACGCCGAAGTCGGGATCGCAACCTGCGCCGCACAGAAAGAGCTTGTCTGCTGAGAACTGTTCCAGCATATCTTCGGTTGCGCGACCAACGATTGAGGCTGAATCGTTACGAACTGTGCCTCCCATCATGATGATCTGGGTGTTGCGCGATCCCAGGAGCTCCGATGCGATGTTTACGCCATTTGTGATGACCTGAAGATTAGGAATGTTCTTGAGATGTCGGGCTACCTCAAGTGTCGTAGTTCCTGAATCAAGAATGATCGTCTCACCCTCTCGAATGAGCGTGGCAGCCATTGCCCCAATGCGCTGTTTCTCCTTCGATTGACTCTTGATGCGTTCGTGTACCGGAGACTCACGGAACACGGTATCCTGGATCACCGCGCCGCCGTGTGAGCGTTGCACGAGACCTCTCTGATCCAATTCATTGAGATCGCTGCGAATGGTCACCGCCGACGTATTGAAGCGGCGCACGAGTTCGTTTACCTTTGCCCGACCCTCGGACCGTAAGATCTGCAGGATCTGCATCCGGCGCTCCTCTGCCATCATTCCTTCCTGCAGAGGCTCTTCCACACGCAATTCACCTGCATGGTTTTCAGTTACTTCTTTCTTCATTTCACCTACGCCGCTCTCTCGAATCAGATGCGAAGAAAAATTTTGTTTCGGAACATCCAATGAAGTATAAGCCAGTAGACCGCGAGTGTAAGCAGCCCAAGTGTAACGGGCTCGAGGGCGGTCCCAAAGATATTGAGCACTGGCATGCGCAGATGGATGCGGAAACTGCTTTGGATAAAATCCTCAAACAGATGAGCCATTAGATAAGCTGCGATTGAGTTCATGCCAATGACGACGAGTGGAAATGCAAGACGAGTGTGCTTCTTGATGTCCACGATCCATGAAAACACGGCAAGAAATAGGAAGCACACTCCGCCACTAAAAAGCGTCCACGCAGGTGTCCAAACTCTCTTGACAATGGGACAAATCCCTGTGAAATGCAGCAGGAGGCCCGCTGCCATCAGGATGGCTGCCGCCGTCAGGAACTTGCGCATAGGGACGTTGGGTTTGTCCGCTATCAGCCAACGTCCGGCGGCCAATCCGAGCAACATGGTGCCGAGCGTAGGGATGAAACTGAGTGTGAGATATCCACCGTCATTGAAGAGGAAACGGCTTGGGCGAGGAAACAAGTTCAGAAACCATACATCGAAGGCCTGTCCAAGGTTGCTGTTCTTATTCCAATGCGAAGCGAAGCCGGTTAAAAGATGCTGATGCCAGTCGTCAGGTACCCCGACAGAAGCGTAGGGGAAATTTGGTCCAGGAGCCGGGTAGAGTGCCCATGCCAGCCAGTAGCCAAAGAGGATCACTCCAAAAGCGGTCCACTGCCACCGTGGTCGGACAAAAGTAAGTAGAAATGCAAAGGTATATCCAAGGCCGATTTGGGTCAGGGTGTCTTCGAAAGTAAAATTCGTCATTTCGCTATGAATAGACCGCAGAAAAATACCTAGCGCCACCAGAAGAAAGCTCCGCCAGATCGTATGCCCGATCATCCACT
Source organism: uncultured Acidobacteriaceae bacterium (assembly GCA_963708755.1). GTDB lineage: Bacteria > Acidobacteriota > Terriglobia > Terriglobales > Acidobacteriaceae > Edaphobacter. The sequence continues at coordinate 214,690 of CAVPTN010000019.1, read as the reverse complement.
GAAAGGTCTCACCTTTTCGTTGGCGGCTTCTTAGAGAGTAGGGAAGCGCAACACCAACAAGAAACGTAAATGACGGCTGGATCATGTCGTGAAGACCCATCCCGACCCATTCGACATGTGTTTGATTGAATGAAAGGATGCGCCACAGCGTACTGTTTGGGAATGAGTGGGCAACTCTCTCAAATTGCATAACTTCGCCCATCATTAACAACATGACGAGACCACGATAAGCATCAACCGCAACGTTACGTTGCGGTGGTGCTACGTCCACAGATGCACCCATAGAGTGGGATCTCCCGGAGTCTGGTTCTTCTGCGACGCGTGCCTCGAAGTTATGACTACGTCGCAGTGTGCCGATTCTAGCACGAAGAACCTTCATTACCTTTCACATATCTTCACCGAAGGGCATATTATTGTTTTGACACGTCACCTTCGACTCAAATACTCTCATGCGAAAGATTAAAGATTTCGATTGCTTGCGAATTGGTTTAACGATCGGCTTCATACATAAGTTCAACGATCTCTAACAAGTATTGCCCACGGTTTCAGTTGACTGATTTACAGCAGGCGGCACGAGCAAAACAATCTCTGTGATGCGAAAACGAGGAGAAATCACTTGAATTTTGACGAGAAGATTATCGGATTGGGATCGTGGACAAGGCGCCGTTTTGTGCAGATGAGCGCCGCTAGTGCAGTGAGCGCGAGCCTCGGAAACCTTGGACATGCTGAAACGGGCGCATCAGCCACAATGATCGACGTCCCTTTCGAAAAGCGAAATCCAAAGGTCGCTATGATCGGCACCGGAGGGCGCGGAACCAATCTGCTCGAAAATCTGCTCGCCGCGGATGCTCAGGTCGTCGCATTGTGCGACGTCGTAAAGGAGAAGGCGGAGCATGCTGGTTCTCTAGTTGTGGGATCGGGCCAGAAGAGCCCAGAACTATATACAGATGGTCCGCACGCGTTCGAAAAACTGCTAGCAAGACCGGATGTGGATCTGGTTATAGTAGCGACTCCGTGGAACTGGCACGCGGAGATGGCTGTCTCTGCCATGAAGCACGGCAAAGATGTCGCGGTGGAGGTGCCTGCCGTCACGACGATCGAAGACTGCTGGAAGATCGTGAAGACGTCGGAAGAGACACGCAAGCACTGCATGATGCTTGAGAACTGCTGTTATGGCTACAACGAGACTCTGATCCTTCGTATGGTACATGCGGGTAAATTTGGTGATCTGCTTTACGGAGAAGGCGCATATCTTCACGACCTACGGGAGGAACTGTTCTCAAACGCCGGTGAAGGCCTTTGGAGACGGACAGAGCACACCAAGCGCGATGGGAATTTATACCCGACTCACGGCCTTGGACCGGTAGCGAATTACATGGGAGTTCAGCGCGGCGATCGATTCGGTTACATCGTTTCGATGAGCACTCCTCAGCGCGGCTTAGATGCGTATCGTAAAGAGCATTTGCAGGCAAGCGATCCTCGAATGGCAGAAAAATACATCACTGGGGACATGAACACATCATTGATCAAGACGGCCAATGGGCTGACGATCACCGTAAAGCATACGGTTTCCACTCCGCATCCGTATGATCGCATCAACCTCATAGCTGGAACGAAGGGAATCTTCGAGGACTACCCCCCTCGCATCTATCTTGATGGTCAAAACAACGACGAGTCGTGGGGATCAATCGACGCATGGAAAGAGTATGAGCATCCACTCTGGAAGAAAGAGGGGGAGATTGCTAAAAAGATTGGTGGACACGGAGGCATGGATTACATCATGCTCTACCGCTTACTTCAGTGTGTCCGCGAGGGCCTGCCGCCCGACATGGATGTTTATGACGCCGCCGCGTGGTCCTCGGTAGCTCCGCTCAGTATCGCTTCTGTAAGTCGCGGTAGCGCGCCAATGGAATTTCCCGACTTTACACGCGGCAAGTGGCGCGAGCGAAAGGTTTCGGCAATTGCGACGCAGGTTTAATAAGGAGTTCGGAAAGTCGCAGGTACAACGCCTTCAGAATTGGTGCGACTTCGCATGAGTAAGGGCAGCGATCGAATTGTTTTGGAGAACGGTGCGATAAGAGTAGCTCTGCTCCCAGGCAGTGGCGGAAGAATCGAGTCGCTGCAAGGCGGAGGCGTTGAATTTCTGCTTCAACCTTCGGGTTCGTCCAGTCAGCGCTCATCTCATGGGCAGCTGGCTCCAGGGTTGAGCTTCCAAGACGGAGCCTGTTCCGGGATCGACGAGTGCCTCCCTTCAGTAGCGAGATCGGGGATTGGTTCGCCAGACCTTGAGGTACCAGATCATGGAGATTTCTGGGCAATTCCCTGGGCAGTCCAGGGAATTGCAACTTCATGCGCGGTGACTATCGCCGCAGATGGGATCAGTCGTCCATTGCGTTTTACAAAGCGGCTTGAGGTTTACCCGACGTCGCTGCGGATAGACTATTTCGTTCAGAATTTGAGCTCGCAGCCTGTCGAATATCTCTATGCGTGCCACCCTTTGTTTTCGATTGATCCAGGCGATCGTATTGTTTTACCAGCGAGCGTAGCGTCCGTACGGGTGGAGTCCTCCGCCTACAATCGTCTTGGTACTCAGGGCGACTCGATCTCGTGGCCAATCACACACAAGGCATCAGATTTCATCGACTTGAGCGCGACGCTGTCTTCCAATGCCGACACAGCCGACATGCTTTACGCTGGGCCGCTCCCTTCTGGGCGATGTGGTATCTTTCGCTCTGCCGTCGGTCGGGGAATTACGCTTCGTTTCGATACCGCACAGCTACCTTTTCTGGGCCTCTGGCTCTGCTATGGAGGATGGCCAGAAGACTCCGAACGACGTCAATATGCAGTTGCACTCGAGCCTACCGTCGCCGCGCGGGGCTCTCTTGAGAACGCCATCCGCGATGGGGTTGCACCTGTGCTCGAGCCCAATCAAACCCACTCCTGGACCATCGAATTTCTCATCGCCGGACTTGACGAAGCAATCAGCGAAGAAGCTTTCGTTCTAAGTATCGAAAATTGAGTTGTGTCACAGATCAATTCAACGATCGAGTTAACACGATCGGGCGTAGATGCGCAGGACATCCTTGACCTTATCGACTATCAGAGATTGAGGATCGTTTGATATCTCTCCAAGCCGAACACGCGCATACTGCGCTGGGAGAAACATACTTAGAACGCTCTCCGGAATCCTTGTTATTTCGAGATTATTGATAAGTCGCGCGACGGAAGCTGCAATCTCAGGATAGTGCCAGTAATATCGAACACGGTCACTGTAGCTGAAGCGTCGAAGCAGTTGTTGCTGTTGAAGGCTCCCTTGGTAGTAAGGCTGCCACGCATTGGGGTTGGCAAGCATTGTCTGCTCAACAACCTGCAACAACTTCGACTGCTGCTCAGGTGCGATGAGCAGTTCTTCGATTGCGGCGAGCGCATCCAATGCTTCGCGTAAAGCGAACGTCAGCGCCGGACCAACTTTCAGAATGGCAAATCCATCATGAACCAACTCGCCATATGCTTCAGGAAGTTGATAGTCGGTTGAATGCGCTTCAAAGACGATCTCGCTGGCCTGCTGTTGTCGCCATTCAACGAGCGGCTGTGCCTTCGCGCGTTGATAATAAACGACACTGTCGTGATCGAACTCTACCCCCGGTTGCACAACCATCGCGATCACGCGCGTCCAGGCGTCGCCCAAGCCGTTCTCTGCAAAAACCCGACGATGAATCGCTAGAGTACGAGCAGCCGCTACAGGAGGAGTAATCGCGAGACCGTCGAGTGAATGTGTCGCCCCGCCGGGAGTAGGTACCTCAGTCCCGATGACATAGACCGGCTTATCGGAATCTCCAGCGTAGGCTACCTCGGCGGCGGCGCAGAGTTCCGCGCTTCGATTCGCGACCTCTTCATCACTGAGTGTGGTGGGATCGCCAAGACACGACATGCTCGCATCCAAATGTATCTTGCTAAAAGAAGCCTTGGCATAGGCAGCTACCATGGTCGTTGCGTGCTGCATCGCCTCAATTGCCGGCAGATGCCGCCACGGATTAGGTCCGAGATGATCTCCGCCGAGCACGAGCTTTTGAGGATCGAGATGAGCGTCGGCCGCAATTTTTTTGGCAAAGGTGCGGAAATCAGATGGCTGCATCCCGGTGTACCCGCCCATCTGGTTGACCTGATTACTTGTCGCCTCGATGAGAAGAAGGCTTCCATCCGCTGAGGCCTGTTCTGCCGCGGCGCGCAAGACAAGCGGATGCGCCGAACACACAGAATAAATTCCCCGCTGAGTGCCATCAGCCTGCAACCTGAGATGATCCTGTAGAACAGAGGACATCTTAGCGATAGATCGTGAAATCGCTCACGACGCGGCTGATCACGCCTGCTGGGCTAGGTGCATCTGGTCTCAGACCAAAGGCGATAGAGGCGTAGAGGCCAAGAAGTTGTCCAAAGATAACATCCACGGGTGGCCGATAGGCGTCAGGGAAGAGTCCATCGATAGCATGATATGTATCGCAGAGAGGTGCAATTTCATCCTCGGACGATTTCAAGCCTACAACGATGCAGGTTGCGGTAATGTTCTTTGCTTTAATCTCACGGAGCAGGTCAACTTCATAACGGAAACGAGTTCGTTCCGACGACAGAAAGCAAACCAGATCGGTATCACGATCAAGGGCGGCCATCGGGCCGTGACGAAGCCCAAGTGAAGTCTGCGGCATAGTCTTGATCTGGCCACCAGACATCTCCAGCACCTTGAGAGATGCTTCCTTGGCAACAGCCGCGAGCGATCCCGAACCAATCATGCAGATACGCTTTGGCCGGCGAGCGGCCATCTTTTGTGCAAGCTCAGCAGAGTCGCTCAGGAACTTATTTGCCGCCTCGATCATGCCATCGAGAATGGGCTTATACTCCGCGAAACTCCAGGCGTGTGCCAGGCATTGCCCTAACACCACCATGTTGGTGAATGAGCTGGTCATGGCCAGGCTGCGGTCGTTCACCGCATCGTCGAGAACTGCAGTGCAGACGTGGGCGTGGTTGGCAGCAAGTCCCGCCATCCTGGAGTTAGGATTGCAAGTGACCACCAGGTGCGAGATCTCGGGATAGATCTCCAGAGCCTGCTCGAGAACATTTACCCCTTCGGGAGAGTCACCAGAGCGCGAAAATGAGATCCAAAGGTAGCGGCGACCCGGGATGACGTATTCCGACATACTAGGAAGCAAATCTGTACTTGCAACCGCGGATGCCTCGCATCCCCAACGCTGCCTGAGGAGAAGTGCGAGCGACTCTCCGATGAAGTCGGAGGTGCCGGCGCCAATAAGCATTACGATCGGCCGCTTTTCAAGAGGACCAGTCACGCCTGTTTGCTCGAGGAAACTCCGAAACCGCCTCTGATGCGTCTCAAAAAATAACGCGGTCTTTCGCCATGTCTCTGGCTGCTGCGCAATCTCTCGCGGCGTAAAAATTAGCCCCCGTGACTCCTGTTCGGATGTCGGCAGATCAAGCAAACTTGCTAATGCACCCACGGAATCAGTCCTCCAAACAAACTAAATCCAAAAACAAAAGAAACAAAACACAAGAAATAGTAACATAAGAGCTAATTATGAAAGCAACTAATGAGGAGCGACAACTATGAATGGAGCGACCTTAGAACCTCGCTTCGATGTGACGATTGCCGGTGAAATCAACCTGGACCTTATTCTGTACGGGTTACCTCAAGAAATGCCGGTGGAGCGCGAGTTGTTGGCCTCAGACTTCCGATTCACTCTTGGGAGTTCGTCTGCCATTGTTGCTCATAATCTCGCTTCACTTGGACTAAAGGTCGGTTTCGTGACGCGTGTCGGCTCCGATGAGCTTGGAAGGCTGGCTCTGGCAAGGCTGGCAGAGAGCGGAGTCGATCTTACCCACGTTCAAGCCGGATTCGGATCTTCCGGTACTGGAGTGACGGTTCTTCTGCCGCACGGCAAGGAGCGCCATATCCTCACCTACCTGGGCACGATGGCAGAGATGACCATAGAAGATCTTCCGATAGAGTACCTTACCTCCTCCCGTCACTTTCATCTGTCCTCGTTGTATCTCCAGCGTGGTCTTCAGTCCGGCCTTGCAGACTTTCTTCGCAAACTAAAGTCAGCTGGCTTGACCATCTCTCTCGACACAAACGACGATCCGGAAGACAAGTGGGGGGGCGTGCTCAATGAGATCCTCGATCTTGTCGATATTCTTCTTCCGAGTCAAAGTGAGTTGATTCGTATAGCTGGAGTCTCAACCATTGAGCAGGCTTTGGAGATCGTCGGTCGTCGTGTTCCCATAATTGTGGTGAAGTGCGGTTCGAGCGGAGCACTGGTGCAGAACGGAGCCATACGCCAACGTATTCCAGGCCTCTCTGTAGTTCCCGTCGATACGATTGGGGCAGGGGACAGCTTCAATGCGGGCTTTCTAAGCGCCTATCTCCGCGGCGCTTCTCTAACTCAAGCTGCACGGATCGGGAATGTCACCGGCGCGCTCTCTACACTGGCGTCGGGCGGTACAGAGGCCTTTCGAGACCAAACCCTTAGACAAAACTTTCTATCGCAAAACGGAGTCTAGAAATTTAGAGATACGAAATTCCTCGAACTCTTCGGTTGCATCCAGCAGCTTCCGAGGAAGTCTATAACGTGCATTCGCAAACTTTGCTACCGAAGTCGTGGCAAAAGTCGAAGAGCATTTTCTCGATACACCTTCAAAAGGACATCCTCTGGCAGAAACAGCCCGTAGATATTCCATCTTCCTTGCCGCGAAGCGTGCGAGGGGTACTCAAAATACTCATCGGCCGTCTCTAGAAAGCGAAAATAGAGTCGATACATCTCAACTTCAGGCAACAAATCCGTGCCGAACAGAATACGATCCGCATATTTCAAGAAGAATGCACGTGCGCTGTAAGGCTGTCTTCCAAGTTCCGGTGTGCGGGCGCTGATGTCGATCTGCAAATTGGGAAGAGCATCCATTTGCTCAGCTAGATATGCCAGATCCTCTCCGCTTTCGGCGCAATGGGCACCCACAAAAGTGGTGGAAGGGTGTCGCGCGATGACGCGGTTGCGCTGTTCAAGCAAACCGCGCTTGGTGACCGGGAGTTGATGAAACCCCCAGTCGGGATGTGCCGCTAACTCCTCGTACCGTTCATTTTCGGCATCGATCGGGGCGAAAAACGCAGTGGGATCGGAGGTGTGAAACATCACGGGCAGGCCCAGTTTTCCGCACGCCTCAAAGATAGACGAAAATCGATCATCATCGATGCGTAACAGATTACCGTCTGTGTCACGCAGCGTTAGTCCGAGGTCCTTCCAGAACTTGATGCCGCATGCGCCATGATCGATCATCCGCTGCAGGCGATCCACGGTGACTTGCGCAAAATCGCTACGTTCAACCCCGCTCCAATCCATCCATCCAATCGTCGAAAAGCGTGCAGGCGCAGCCGCGTGATAGCGGTCCATCATATCCAACGCCTTTTGGCCAACCTGCATGGTGATGTTGACAACATGCTCTACGCCGCATTGATCCATGATGGAGAGAACGTCCCGAGGATCCATCGAGTCGAGATGGTTGTGATAGTCGATTACCGGAAAACGAGCGCGTTCCACCGTATGCACTTTGCTGTTTAGGCTGGAACGTGGATGAAAGTCGCTCAGGCGAAGATCAACCTCTGCCGTGGCGCTCACCATGTCAACGAACTTGTCCGGAGTGTCTTCTGAACCTGAAGCTTTCACTAAGCCCTCATCGATTTGTATCTTTTTATTACGTTTTGTTTCGATTACACTACAACTCCACTAAACTTGCGTCAAGATAGTCTCCTTGCAACCAGGTGACTGAGCGATATTTCCTACGCAGAGTTCATTACGATACGCTCTCTGCGAGAGTCTTCAACTCAACCGAATGCAGTCAAATCGTTGCGAATTAGTGTTTAAATTCTCTGCAAGGAACCCATGAACCCAGCTCCGTCAGCAAAAGTCAGCCCTGTTTTTTACAACAGATTTCTCCTGTGTATCGCTGGCTTGGGCGGTCTCCTCTATGGAATCGACATAGGCATCATCTCCGCAGCTCTCCTCTATCTGGGTAAAACAGTTGATCTGACAGTGAGTCAGACATCTGCGATCGTCGCAGCGGTGCTCGGCGGCAGCATGCTCTCCTCGCTCATCGCCGGATTCTTCGCCGACTGGTTTGGCCGCAAAAAGATGGTCATTCTAAGCGGCCTCTTATTCGTATCGAGTGTCGGCCTCATCGTGCTCTCGCACGGCTTTGTACCTCTTCTGCTGGGGCGGTTGCTGCAGGGCTTTAGCGGCGGAGTGATTGCCGTCGTGGTCCCGCTCTATCTAGCTGAGTGTCTAAGCGCAAACACCCGGGGCAGGGGATCGGCGGTCTTTCAATTCATGCTCACCTTTGGCATACTCGCTGCAGCCTTCACTGGCTGGTTCTACATCCATCAGGCAGAGTCGGCGATTCGGGTAGCCGCAAACGATCCTGTGCTCATCCGAGCGGCTGAAGACCATGCCTGGCGCGGGATGTTTCTCTCCGTCATCTATCCCGGCGTCATCTTTTTTGTTGGTGCATTCTTCCTCAGCGAAACCCCGCGCTGGCTCTTCCGTCAGGGTCGAATAGAAGAGGCGAATGCCGCGCTACGCCGCGCCTCCTCCGACGAGGAAGCTCAACGAGAGATGCGCGAAATGCAGGAACTCTCTCTCGAGAACAAGCAGCAGGCAGCAACACACACAGGATCACTCCTGCAGCGTAAATATGTCGTTCCATTTGTTCTTGCATGCGTCATTCTTGCCTGCAATCAGGCAACAGGCATCAACTCGGTCCTCAGCTATCTGATCGTCATCTTGAAGCAGGCAGGCATGTCTGCAACTCATGCCGCGCAAGGAGACCTCGCGGTAAAGCTGCTCAACTGCGCCATGACCATCGTTGCCATTGCATTGATCGACAAGAAGGGAAGAAAGTTCCTGCTCACTTTGGGTACAGGTGGCATCATCGTCGCACTATTGACGATAGCCTTTTTCTTTTACGGGTTTGAATCACATAGGCTGAACATCACCGATCAAGTGCAAAGGCAGGTCCAGGAAAACGGCCTGAAACTGTCTTCGAGCAATATCAAAACCTGGTCGCCCCAAGAATCCGGCGCAAAGGCTTTGACGGTCCTCTACTCTTACGGAACCGGCGACAAGCTGGCAACCATGGTCAGCACCGATACGGAACCATTGTCGATTATTCCAGACGCCAGATTCCCCACACAGCAACTGAATATTAAACGCGCATTCCTGAGCAACGTTCCTGCAGAGCGTACGGGCTGGTTCATCACCTTCGGACTGGCTTTGTTCATTGCTAGCTTTTCCATCGGACCAGGTGTCGTTGTCTGGCTCACCTTATCTGAGTTGATGCCAACGCGCATCCGCTCTGCGGGTATGGGCATCGCGTTACTTCTCAATCAAGGTGTTTCCACTGTTATCGCTGGCGTATTTCTTCCGCTGGTTTCGACGTATGGCTACTACTTGATGTTTCTGGTGTGGGCCGCCTGCACTGTGGTTTATTTCATCACCGCGGCGTTTTTCCTCCCTGAAACGAAAGGGAAGACTCTTGAAGAGATTGAGCGTCAGTTCGATCCGGCTCATGGATGATGTTTTGAATTGTTGTCCGGTTGATCGCACGGGAGCACTAACAGGAATGCTCCGAATCACGTCGGAAACTCTGCACTCCGAAGTTGCCTCGCATCTCGAAATCTAAAACTTCGTGCAAGTGCAGCACGTAAACTCGTTGCGTGCGTCTTCAAGCCCTCACTATACTCATTTTTCATGTTCATTCGAGGTCTTTGCCTACTCGTAGGTTCTCTCTTTGCCAGCTTTGCATCTGCGGCTGAGCGCGACGCAGTCTCCTACGTCAATCCATTGATTGGCACACAGAAGAGTGCGATTGGGTATGGGGGCACAATGCCGTTTGTTACGCCGCCTTTCGGCATGACGAACTGGACGCCCCAAACACGGCAGAACAAGATAAGCGTCACTTCTTACAACTACGACGACTCGACGATCTCCGGATTCATTGGCACGCATCAACCCGCAATCTGGATGGGCGACTACGGCTATGTGACCCTCATGCCTCAAACCGGCGAACTGCGAACATCCCCTGAAGACCGCAAATTGCCATACCAGCACGGCAAGGAGACAGCACGACCCGATTACTACGGCGTATTTCTCGGCTCTACGGAAGGCAGCAAAATTCACGCTGAGATGACGGCGACAGAACGCTGTGCAATGTTACGTTTTCATTTTCCAAAAAGCGGCGTTGCACGGGTACTCGTGGAGGCTTCTCGACCGGGTGTTAGCGGATACGCTGCTGTCAATGTGCAGGCGCGTGAGATTACTGGTTACAATCCACATCGCATGGATGCGCACCTGGGACCATACAAACTCCCTAACTTCAAGGGCTATTTCGTCATCCAGTTTCGACAGGCTCCAACCGATGCAAAGACCTATGGCATGGAGGACAGCACAGCCCAGTCAAGCCGCGGAGCGTATGCCGAATTTAGAGCAGGGGAAACGGTCGACGTTCGCGTCGGGACTTCGTTTTTGAGTATTGATCAGGCACGCTCCAATCTCGAACACGAGATGCCCGAGTGGGACTTCGAAGCTGTCAGGCATCAATTGCAGACTATTTGGGATGAAAAGCTAAGCCGGATGCAAGTGAGCGGTGCAACAGACCAGGAAAAAACGCGACTGTATACCGCGCTCTATCATGCGCTGCTGTATCCTCGAATCTTCTCGGAAGGCGGCCACTACTACAGTGCCTTCGACGATCAGATCCATGCAGGCGAAAGCTACACCGCGTACTCGATATGGGACACCTTTCGCGCGGAGAACAGCCTCCTGACACTGGTTGCGCCGGAGCGAATCGACGGCATGATCTCGGCATTGCTGCAGAACTACAAAGAAGGCGGATGGATGCCGAAGTGGCCAAACCCAAGTTACACCAACATCATGATAGGTACACATGCGGACTCGCTCGTTGCCGAAGCAGTACGCAAGGGGTTTCATGGCTTCGATCGCGAATTAGCCTGGCGAGCTGTTTACAAAGATGCGATGACTCCGCCCGACGGAGATACAACGCGTCGTTGGCTGGATCGCGAAGAGCACACACCGTATGAGGCACGTGGAGGCCTCACGTACTACAAGCAACTTGGCTTTATTCCGACGGATAAAACAGACGAAGCGTCATCACGCACTCTAGAGGATAGTTACGACGACTGGTGCGTGGCGCAGGTAGCGAAGGCCACAGGTCGTGAAGAAGATTATCGATTCTTCGTGCACCGCTCCTTAAATGATCGCCATCTCTATAACCCGGCTCTCGGCCTGATGAACGGCAAGACGTCCGATGGAAAGTGGGCTCCCATCGGCGGACCAGGAGATACGCCTGACAATAGGTCGATCGCAGGTTGGACCGAAGGCGACGCTTGGGCGTACACGTGGGCGCCGTTGCACGATCAAGCCGGCTTGATTCAACTGATGGGAGGAGCCGAATCGTACGATGCCAAGCTCGATCTTCATTTCAGCGGCGGACACAATGTGCATCCGAACGAACCGAGCCATCACTATGGATATCTTTATGACTTTGGTGGTCAGCCATGGAAGACACAGGCGAAGGTACGTGAGATAGCCGCAGCGGAGTATGGCTACGATGCAGGTGGGCTGGATGGTGACGATGACTGCGGCCAAATGTCGGCGTGGCTGCTCTTCACGGCGATGGGCTTCTACCCAGTGAATCCAGCCAGCGGCGAGTTCATGATCGGAAGTCCGATGTACAGCAACATGACATTGAAACTAAGCACCGGAAAGGTTCTTCAAATAGAAGCAGAGAATAACTCTCCAAAGAACGTATATATCCAGTCCGCAACTCTCAACGATAAGCCACTAGACCGGCCAGTAATCACATGGGAAGAGATTCAAGCTGGTGCAAAGCTGCATTTTGTAATGGGTCCGCAGCCGTCTCGCTGGGCAAGTAACTGGCGTCCTAATTTGATCGCTGACAAATAGTCCCTGGCAAACCGAGCTCTGATTCAGTCTGGCGGTATATCTGGTTCTGTCCGTTCGTGAACAGCAGAGTTACGAATTTGGTCAGTTGCGGAATGATCAAGTAAGCCTCACCGTATAGAAATCAATCAGGTACGGGAATCGTGGGTTGGTCGTTTGAGTGCTTCTCTTTGAGAGGGCCACACTCTGTCTACGGAGCGAACGCTATGTCCACGCTGTTTCAGGATCTCCGCTATGCCTTACGGCAGTTGGTCAAGAGTCCCGGATTTACGCTGACTGCGATTATCTCGCTGACCCTCGGGATTGGGGCGACGACTGCGGTGTTCAGCATTGTTCATGCCGTGCTGATGAATCCTTACCCTTATGCCGCTCCGGACCGGATGGTCCACATGCGGTTGAGGGATAAAAGTGGACGGCAGAGTGGGTTTGGGTTCACCGGTGCGCAGTACCAGTCGATTCGCCGGTCGCCGGTGGTGGAGAGCGCCTTCATGGATGAGGGCTGGAATCTGACGGTGACGGGCCATGATCTGCCGGAGGATGTGAATGGCGTGTACATGACCTCGAACAGCTTCGAGCACCTGGGCGTGCCGGCGGCTCTAGGGCGAGGGCTGATTTCGGCCGACGCTGTCGACGGACAGGATCCGCAGCCGGTGGTGGTGTTGGGGTTCAAGTTCTGGCAGCGGCACTTCAATGCGGACCCAAAGGTCCTGGGACAGACCCTGCAGCTCGTTCGCAAGAATTACACGATTGTGGGTGTGGCGGCGCAGCGATTTACCTGGGAGGACGGAGACGTTTACCTGCCGTTGAAGGTGACGCAGGATCCGACGAAATCGGACTATGTGGGGCTGAGGCTGAAGCCAGGCGTGACGCTTCAGGCGGCGGTAGCGGCTTTGACCCCGATGATTCTGCAGTTTGCGAAGGATACGCCGAAACATTTTCCCACGGATCACTTCGAGTTCTTTCTCTCCGGGCTGAACGAGGATTTTGTTAAACAGCTCGGAGGAACGCTGTATCTGCTGTTTGGTGCGGTAGCGTTTCTCTTGTTGATTGGGTGTAGCAATGTGTCTATCTTGCTGATGGCCCGGGGGACGTCGCGGCAGCACGAGTTGGCAGTGCGGATGGCGGTTGGAGCGACAAGAGGCCGTGTGATTCGGCAACTGTTGACGGAGGCGCTGATTCTGTCGGTGACGGGTGCTGCGATGGGAGTGTTGCTCGCGTACAAGCTGCTTGCGGTGATCGTATCGATGCTGCCGAAGTACTCGTTTCCGCATGAAGCCGCAATTCAAATTAATTTGCCAGTGCTGTTCTTTAGCGTGGTGGTTGCGTTGCTGACTGGAGTGTTATTCGGCCTATGGCCGGCGTTGCAGCTTTCGCGGCCGGACGTAGGTCAGGTGATGCAGGCAGGAACGCGCAAGATCGCGGGCAGCATCAGCGGAAAGGCGACAAATAATCTGCTGATTGGGGGACAGATTGCGCTGACGCTGGTAATGCTGGCAGCTGCAGGTGCGGCGATCCAGGGTTTCTTGAAGCTGATGCACACATCGCTGGGGTACGACCCGCACAATGTGATGTCGGTGGTGATCCCCGTGCATGACGGAACCTATAAGACGTGGGCGGCTCGCTCGGCTTACTTCGAGCAGCTTCGGGCGCGAGTATCGACGGTACCGGGAGTAAAGATGACCGCGATTTCGAGCAACGCAACGCCGCCTTCGAATGGATTTCCGACGACGGTGGAGTTTTTAGGCAAGTCGGCGCAGGATTCACAGAAGGTTTTGATCAACGTTGTGAGCCCGACTTACTTTCCGTTGTTGCGAGTGCCGAAGATACAGGGACGTATCTGGGACGAGACGGAGGACAGGAACGGTGCGCGGGTGACGGTGATCAACGAGACCATGGCGCGTCTGTATTTTCCCAATGGTGACGCGGTGGGGCACTCGATGAAGATACCAGCGCTCAAGGAGGAGCCGCCGTATACGCTTATGGCGTCGGGTGCTGACGATTGGCTGCAGATCGTCGGCATTGTTGGAGACAAGAAGGACGATGGTTTGATGAAGCCGATTGCGCCGGAGGCGTTTGTGCCGTCTACTCTGACGATGCGGATGTATACGCAGATTCTTGTGCGCTCGGATGTTTCGCCGCTGACGCTGTTGCATTCGATCGGTGCGCAGGTGAGTGCGGTCGACTCGGATCAGCAGGTAGGAGCGAATGTGCAGGACCTCGACCACTGGATATCGAACGAGCAGTATTGGCAACAGCAAAGGTTGGTGGCGTGGTTATTTGGTGCGTTCGCGGCGCTGGCGCTATCGCTGGCGGCGGTTGGGTTGTATAGCGTGGTGTCGTATACGGTGGCGCAACGGACGAGTGAGTTCGGGATTCGGATGGCACTGGGAGCGCAGCGAGAGCATGTGCTGCGGATTGTGTTTCAGTCAACGGTGACCAGTGTTGCGGGCGGTATCGGTGTGGGGTTGGCCCTGACGATTGCATTGCAGCGGGTACTGGCACATTGGGCGGAGGGAAGCTCGCACGACCCATTGATCTTGCTTGGTGTGTTGCTGGTGCTGAGTGCTGTGGCGCTCATTGCATGCGCGGTACCGGCGCGTCGAGCTTCATTGGTCGATCCGGTGACGGCGCTGCGTAACTAATTGCTCTCTGGAGTGAGCGCATACGCTGGATGTCCTGACCGAGACGGACCAAAACACCCTGTATCGACATTAGCCGACTGCGAGACAGAGAACGCTACGTCGAATTTGGGCATCCGTCGACGTTAACGTTCTCTGTCGCCACCCTGGTCAGACCGCTACGGCGTCTGCGTGGATCTCCGATGGCGCGTCGACGGACCGTTCAGAGTGGCCAAGGATCAACCTCATTGCGTTGCGCAGGCTTGTGGTTGCGTGCTCGATGTCGCTCGGGGCATTGGATGCGCGCCACGCGATGTGACCATCCGGCCGAACCAGCAGACAACCGGCCTCCGCAATCTCGCGCATCTCTGCCCAGTGGCCGTAGATATCGGAAAGATCGCGTGCAGGTCCAATGGTGTATGCGTCTACTGTGACGCCGAAGTGCTCCTCCGCATCGCTCGCGGCATCTATCCACGCCTTACCTCCGATGCCGGTCAGCACGGTAAAGCGTCCCTTCCCGACAAGATCTAGTGTCGAGACAGACTGGTTATCTCGCTGGAGCCAGACGTGCGGCAGGCGCGCGCCGGGAAATGTCGTCGGGTGATAGTAGAGCTCGTGATCCTGCGTTGGCAGCCGCGGTGAGGTGCCGTCTGAAACCACCGCCGAGGAGACGTAGGTCTGGTTCATCTCCACTCCGTGGGCGTTGAACTCATAGTTCTTTACCGCAAGAGCCTTGCGCAGGTCAGAACGTCGTGTCGCTGCCTCAGGTGTCGATGCCTTGAGCTGATCCATGCATGCGCGAGCCTGGGCAGGGTCTTTGACGTCCACTAGGCCGAGAGCCTCGAAGATTCCGCCAAAGGTTCCCATGCTCTTGACTGCGCGTTCGACGATCTGACGGCCTACCGGTGCGCGCTCCAGACTGTAGGTGTCGAGCAGTGTGGGATTCGCCTTGCCGTTGACGACCAGGGCGAGCTTCCAGGCCAGATTGTACGCATCCTGTATCGAAGTATTCGATCCAAGGCCGTTGGTGGGCGGGTGACGATGTACGGCGTCGCCCATGCAGAAGACGCGGCCCGAGCTATAACGCGTGGCATATCGATTGTTGATGGTCCAGAGTGAGATGGACTTGATCTTAACCGGGATGCTGTCGTCTCCGACCATGTTGTGGACGATCTGGATCGCTTCGGCTTCGGTCAGCTTCGGTGCTGGTTTACTCATGTCGTAGCCGCTGTGCAACAGCCATTCTTTCCAGGGGCGCACCATGCGGACGACACCGATGCCGAGGCCGGTCTCCCCAAGCCCCGGCTGCACCACCATAAACAAGACGGCCGGACGGTGTTCCGCATACTTTGTCAGATCGGCCTCGAAGACGATATTCGTGCTGCCGGCCAGGCCCATGCTGCCTTCCATTGGCAGTGCGATATCCTCGGCGACCCTGCTTCGGCCGCCGTCGGCGCCGATAAGATACTTCGTCCTGATCTGATAGCTCTCGCCGCTGAGCCGATCTATTACGGTTGCCGTGACGCCGGACTCATCCTGCGTATGCGAGAGATATTCGGTATCGAATCGAAGCCGTGTCCCTCGGCTGGCGGCGGTGCCGACCAGGATGGGCTCCATCAGGTGCTGCGGCAGATCGCCCATCATGCAGGGGCTGGAGAGTGTGTAGTCTGCGGTCCGAGCCGTGTCCGAGCCGAAGCCGTAGAGACGCCCCAGCTCTTCGCCCGCAAGCGAGGTGCAGAAGATCGTCTTACCGACCTCTGCGAGTGGGACTGCGAGAGCGCGAGCCTCTGCTTCGACACCAAGGTCGCGCAGAACCTCGAAGGTTCGCTGATTGGTGATGTGGGCTCTCGGTGAGTTGGCTACCCAGCCGTATTTGGAGACGAGAATATTACGGATGCCATAGGTGCTCAGTGCGAGCGCGGCTGTCGAACCGGCAGGACCGCTGCCGATGATGAGGACGTCTGTTTCGATCATTGGGGGAGGTGTTCCTTATCGCTGAGGCTCTGTCGCCCAGCCGCTGCTGCCGGGTCGCAAGAAGAGCAAGGCCAAAGATGATTGGATAGAAAGATCGCCGCTCGTATGAACCTGCGACTAAGACGGCGAGAAGACCAGGAGCCTGCAACTCTGACTCTGAATCAACCCGATGCAGCTTCTCTTTCGTTCCAAGCTAATTCAGTAAAATATGCTCTTTCCAGAATCGCCCAGTGACGCTCTTCAGTTGTCAGGATTTTGTCAGGAGCAGGGCAGGCGTTGATAAGAAGCTTCCCGCGCATCTCGTTAGCGACGATGAGCAACGTCCGGATTGCAGCTTGTGAGGTTTCGCAGGATGTGGAATTGAAACCGGTCCGGACGTAAGATGATGGGACGCAGGTCGAGGGCGATGGGCATGGGACAGATCGAGACTCCTTCAAAGTTGGGATTGAGTGAGTTGGCTCCGCGGCTGGTACAGTCGGAGATTCGCGCGATGACGATGGAGTGCGACCGGATGGGCGGGGTGAATCTGGCGCAGGGCGTCTGCGATACCGAGGTTCCGGAGGTGGTGACGGAAGGGGCGATTCGGGCGATGCGCGATGGGCACAACATCTATACGCGGATGGATGGGATTGCGCGGCTGCGGAAGGCGATCGCGGGAAAGGTGGAGCGGACGCTGGGGTTGACGGTCGATCCGGAGCGCGAGGTGCTGGTGGCGAGCGGGGCGACGGGGGCGTTTCATGCGGCGGCGATGGCGCTGCTGAATCCGGGCGATGAGGTGCTGGTGTTTGAGCCGTTCTACGGGTACCACGTGAGTACGCTGCAGTCGATGCGTGTCACGTCAGTGCCGGTGGCGTTGACGGCTCCGGGACTGGGGTCTGGATCTGGAGGCGGTGCGGGCGGCGATTACTCCGAAGACGCGAGCGATGGTGATCAATACGCCGTCGAATCCGGCGGGGAAGGTGTTTACTCGGACGGAGCTGGAGGCTTTGGCGCAGATTGCCGAGGAGTTCGATCTGTTTGTGTTCACGGATGAGATTTATGAGCACTTTATCTATGGCGGGGCGAAGCATGTGAGTCCGATAACCATTCCCGGGATGCGGGAGCGGACGATTTTGATGTCGGGGTTCTCGAAGACCTTCTCGGTGACAGGGTGGCGGGTAGGGTATTTGGTTGCCGATGCGAAGTGGGTGGGGTCGATTGGATACTTTCATGATCTGACGTATGTGTGTGCGCCGGCTCCGTTGCAGCATGGGTGCGCGGATGGCGTTGAGAAGCTGGGGACGGACTTTTACGCGGGCTGGCGCGAGAACATGAGGTGAAGCGGACCATGATTGTGGATGCGCTGCGGGATGCGGGGATGGATCCGCATGTGCCGGATGGAGCGTACTACGTTCTGGCTTCGAGCGAGAGAATCTGGACAGGAGCGACGGCGGCAGAGAAGGCCAGGACGCTGCTGGCGAAGACGGGCGTGGCTTCGGTGGCAGGGTCGGCGTTTTTCAGGCCGGGCGGCAAGGGTGAGGACCTGTTGCGGTTCTGCTTTGCGAAGAAGGATAGGGATTTGGCGGAAGCTTGCAGGCGCTTACGGGTTCTGAGTTAGAGTTCGGCTGATTCGCAGGTCTGTAAAATATGAAACGGTATGACGTCTTTTTCTGAAGTAACGCGGATTGAAGCTGCGATTAAGAACAAAAACTCGAAAGAGTTGGAGTGGTCGCTCTGGTACTGCCGAATGCGACTGGCGGTGCCGTCTGCACTGCCAGGGGATGTGAAGTACTGGCGTGGAATTGAGGTGCTGGTAAAGGAGGCGCTTGCTCCTCCGGTCGCGGCGAAGGTCTATCCGACAAAGAAGAAGAAGGCAAATCGAGGTTTGGGGCTCGGACCGGTGGACAAGGAGCCGGCTCCGGCTGAGGATTAGGACCCGGTTTTTGTTGGCTCGCCTCGCACGGTTGAGTGCGTCTCTGTAAAATATCGAGTGCAGTAGAGGAGAACGTATGGCATCAGCAATGGCAGGGATTGAGGCGTTGAAGGGAACACATCAGCAGTTGAAGTCGCGGATGGAGAGTTCGGTTGACGACTTCCGGGGGCATCTGCTGTCGGCGCGAACAGGACGGGCGAATGTGCACATGCTCGACCAGATCAAGGTGGATTACTACGGGACGGATACGCCGGTGGCGCAGATGGGCCAGGTGAGTACCCCGGAGCCGACGCTGATTCTGGTGCAGCCGTACGACATGGCATGGTATCGGCGATCGAGAAGGCGATCCGGACCTCGAGAACGGGACTGAATCCGATGACCGATGGCAAGGTGATTCGCGTGCCGGTCCCTCCGATGACCGAGGAGCGGCGCAAGGATGTGGTGAAGCAGCTGAACAAGACGCTGGAGGACCACAAGACGGCGATCCGGAATATTCGGCGGGATGGCAACGATCAGATCAAGAAGGCGGCGAAGGACAAGCTGATCTCCGCCGATGACGAGAAGCGGGCCAATGAAGAGGTGCAGCAGCTGACCGATGCGGAGATCAAGCGGATCGAGGAGCTGTTCAAGGCAAAGGAGAAAGAGATCATGACCGTCTGATCCTTACGTTGGGAACAAGATACGAGAGGCCTTCATCGATCGGGATGAAGGCCTTTTTTCTTGGGCTGAATAGCTGGTAATGAATCGGAGTCGGGATTGTTCGGCTCGAGTCTTCGTTCGCCACGACATCTTAAGAAGATTCGCACCTTGCACAGGGCGCAAATCCAGGGAAAGTAGCCGAAGAAAGGGTAGACGTGCCTCTCAAGAAGGCCCACGCGTCGTGTTCGGGCTAGCTCTCCGCCGCGGTTGCAGGTGGGGCATAGCATGGTGCCTCCGATAAATTTTGGCCCGGGAATAGGCTCAGACTACGCATAGTGCGCGGTGATGGCAAGGACTGGAGGCATTTTGGCTGGAGTTCTTGCGGGGCTGGGCGTAGGAGGCTAGGGCGCTTGTGTCTCATGTCTTCGCGGATTGTGCCGATAAACGATGCACGAGACCGCTGGGCTGGAGCTGGAGCATGGAAGAGATTGAGGACCATCAAGACCATCAGAATCACGAGGCTCACGAAGAACAGGAGAATCATGAGGAACGGCGTCGGCTCGCTCCGCAGGGTGTTGTGGAGCGACGGCAGCATACGCGGTACTCCATGGACGCGTGGGCAGAGGTGATGGTGAAGGATGGGACGATGCTCTTTCGTGGACGCGTGCTGGATGTCAGCCAGGGAGGATGCTATATCGAGACCGAGGCACGGCTGCGGCTGGCTCCGGGGACGCCAGTGGAGATCATCTTTCGCACGCACGATCGGGTCTTCCAGTGTGAGGGCACTAGCAGAATGGTACGGACGCGAGGCGCAGGCTTTTTGTTCGAGAGAATGAGTACAAAGGTGCGACTGGGGCTGGAAGGCTTGATTCAGGAGCTGAGCGGGACAGTGAAGGTGACCGAGTTGAGTTCCTGAACGGTTTAAGAAAATCGACCTCGCATAACAGGCCCCCTCTTCCGAAGCGAAAAAAGGTGGGCGCTATCTAGGTCGTGTGGTCGATGATAATCTTCCAACCCTTGTCGGTCTTCTCGAGGACAAGGCTAAAGAGGCCACCGGCGTTGCCGCCATCCTTTTTGCTGCGGTCGAGGCGGTATTTCCCGACGACGACCGCGAAATTCTCATCGAGAGTGCGGACCTCAAGATCGGAGAAAGACAGGTTGCCCATCGCGGCGCGAGTGGGGTAGTCGCGTTTGTACTGGTCGATCAATCCGGCGTAACCACGTGATACCTGGTGAGTGATGAAAAGGGTGTCAGGTGCATCCTTGTAGCTGCTGGCAAAGGTGTCGATGTCGCCTTTGTTCCATGCGGCCTCCTGCGCAAGCAGAACTTTGATAACGTCGAGTTCTTGGCGAGAGGCGGTATGGAGGGGATTCGTATCCTGCGCCGAGAGGTTCGCGGGTACAAGAAGAACAAGGACGATGGCGGCAAGGCGGAGAGAAGAACGAAGCAACATGAGAGGCCTCAAATTAGATATATGCTCTTCTGTGTCGGTTTGGGTAGCTGTCTCACAGTACGGATTCGAGAACGGATTTGGATTGATGGTAGACGATGGCTCAAAGAGATAGCGTGAGTCGGTCTTCATACCGTAACTGTCTGGGAACCTTCGTACCTATGAAAAGCTGCAGAAAATAAATTCTCCGAGATGGTCAGCGCATCGAAACTACGTATTGACCTTTGGTTGCTGGGTTTGATGCGCACGACCCCTACGATGGCAGCGATCCAGATAACGGGCACGAAAACACGAGTGCCATATTTTCTTTGGACACCTCAGGGGACAACTGCTACAACAAAGGCGGGACTGAGATGCGCCGAATCTGTGTCGACATGGATGAGGTGATCGCAGACGCACTTGCCGAGCATCTGCTCCGCTATAACCGGCACTACGCGAGAAGGTCACGTCAAAGACCTTCACGGCAATGGATCTGGGACGTCGTCTCCAGCGACCGCCACGCGGCTGGATGAATATCTGCGCTCCGACGATTTCTTCGATGTCCTCGACGTGATGCCCGATGCGCAGCGCGTTCTGCAGCGAGCTACAGCGCAACTATGAGGTTTTCATTGCAACGGCGGCGATGGAAGTTCCCACGTCCTTCAATGCCAAGTACCGCTGGCTGGGCAAGCACTTTCCGTTTATCTCGCCACGCACATCGTCTACTGCGGCGACAAGAGCATCCTGCGCGCCGACTTCCTGATCGACGACAACCCGCGGCAACTGGCGCGATTCATGGGCGACGGCATTCTCTACGACGCGCCCCATAATGCCATGGTTACGGGCTATCGCCGCGTGAAAAACTGGCTTGAGGTTGAAGAGCCTTTTCTGGGCGAGGATCTGGGCGGCGTCAGATCGGCAGCGCAGATCGCTTCCGTGGTGGGATGGCTGGCTTCGCTACGCGTAGAGCGCTGCTTCGAACTCGTGCAACGCTGCTTCCGACCACGCATGGCTGCTCTTGCGCCAACTGTCGCCGCGGTCGGCGAGGAAGTTGGGAAAGTCCATGCGGCAGTATCCGCAGCGAGCTTCGAAGTCGAAGAGCGCCTGCGCAGTCCCATCGAGATACAGCACTGCCTTCAGCCCGTTGCGTGACCACTCGACCGTCGCGATGCGCTCGGCCCTGGCCGCTCCAGTCTCCGCATCGCTCGCGGCCAGCGCGCTGACGTTATAGATCAGCATCGCGTCGAGGATGCTCTGCTCCTGGGTCTGCTGCGAGCGGTCGCAGGCGTAGAAGTATCCCGCGATGCCCTCGTCCTCGAAGACCACGGTCCATGGCACCGCCGGCGAATCGGAGGAGAGAAAGGCGCGGCCGGGAGTAAACGATAGCGACTGCATATCTCTCACGATACACTCGAACATGCCAGCCTGTTCACTGAAGCAGGCCTCGCGATACACTCGGAGCGGAGGCGCGCACGCGGTGGCCGACCCCGCATAATCAGGCTCAGGAGAGAGCAAACGAATTTGCCGACCGACACCGCCATGCCGCCGTATGAAATTTCCGCGTATTCACATTGGCCGACCGCAACGCCTCGCCGCACTTCTGCTCCTGGTCTTCTTCGGCGAGTGCCTGTGGGTGATCGGGCACCAGCAACTGACCACCGACGACTACCGCTTCGCCCGCTGCGGGCGCGAGATGTGGGAGCGGCCATCGCCGCTGGCCGGCTACTTCACCACCTGCGGCAACCTCAACGGCGACGGCACCTTTGCCTACCGCGTTGCCGGACTTCCACTGACGCTGCAACGCCTGACGCTGCTTGCCGCGGACCACTTCCGCGAGCCGGAGAACCGCCTCTACCCCGACGGCTCGCTGAACGGCTCTACGTGGGAGGCGCGCCACCAGTTCGCAGCGTGAAGTACCTGATGCATGTGCCGTTCGCGCTTTTCGCCGTGTGGCTTGGCGGCGGCTTGTGGTGGGTCGCGCGCCGCCTCTTCGGCAATGAAGGCGGCTTCCTCGCGCTTGGCCTCTATAGATTCTGTCCCGCAGTTGTGCGTCACGCCGTCACGCCGAATAACGATGTACTTGCGATGTGGGGACTCTACGGCCTGGTCTATACAGCGATGGGAGTCGCCCACGCTATGCAAGGGCCGCGCGGAAGTGGAGGCCGCGCATCGTGCTGCTTACCTCTCGCTGGGTCTGACCGCTGCTGCGCATCTCTTCGCGGCGATCCTGGGCTTCGCGCTGGCTCTTCTCATGATGTATCTGGCCGAGTGCCGGCGCAGCTACGTCATGCAGATTCTCGTTTTCTCCACAGTGGGCGCGCTCGCGATCCTGTTCGCGTTCTATGGATTTCGTCTCGCACCATTCAGTTATGTATTTACCGGGGGTGGAGCGCGCTCTGGTTCTCCCTCGACGGGCTCGCCACTTCTTTCTTAACATCTCGAACGCGCCCATTGCGGTGGCGACCTTGTGGCTCACTGTTGTATGTCGCAATTCGGCGCGATGCCGTTACTTCGGCAACACAGCCCCGCTGTTGATGGCTTTGCTTCTGTTCCCTATGTGACGACGCAGACGGTGTCCCAGCCGTGGCTCTGGGCGCTGCCGTTTCTCTTCACGTTTGTAGGCGGAGTATTTGCGGACGTGTTGGAGATGCGACAGCGGAAGATGTTTCTTGCTCTTTCGGGAGCAATCCTTCTTACACAGGCACTTCTCTGCCTCACGCTGCTGCCGGACATCGCAAAATAAGCCTTCAATCTTTCTGAGTGAAGTGGCATTCAGGTTGCCACTGGTTGGTCGTGCGACTTTGCATCGATTTGACCAGAAATACTGGATAATAAGTCGGCACCCCGAAATCAGTCGCACCTGAAGGATGGTCTGTTCGTGATGATGAAAGTCTCTCTCCGCTCCGCTGGCACTGCATTTGCGCTCACCGTTTTGTTACTCGCGAATGGATGCCATCGTCATCGCAAGTCGAAGTCCGCGCCAAACACGACCGCTTATTCAGACAATCTGCACGAGCTGGTACAGAAGAAGGCCCTCCCCCCGGAAAAGGTTGATACGACGAAGGTTCCGAATCTCCGCTGGCCGAACTTCTCCGACTACGAGACGATCGTGGCAACCTTCTATGACGACCGCAACTACGAAGTAGCGTGGACACGCGACGGTGCACCAACTGCGTCAGCGACAGCTTTCATAGAGCAGTTTCGCGATGCTGGCTCAAAGGGGCTGATCCCTGAGGACTACGACGCGCCCCGCTGGGACGAGAGGGTTCAGGCACTCAATAGCAAATCGGCGGACGCGATCTCGCTCTTCGACGTCGCCATGACGGTAAATGTAATGCGATACATCTCCGACCTGCGTATCGGACGGGTGAATCCATCACACTTCAACTTCGAAATTCCCGTGCAGGACAAAAAGTACGACTTAGCCGAGTTTGTCTCCGACAACGCCGTAGATTCAACCGATGTCCCAAAGCTGATCGCAGGTGTCGAGCCCGATTCAGAGGAGTATCGAAAGACCGAGGCTGCGCTCGCCCACTACCTCGATCTCGCCAAACAAGAGGAGCAGGCACAGGCCGAGCCTCTGCCGACGGTAGCGAAGCCAGTGTCCGTAGGCGGCAGTTATCCCGCGGCTAGCGCTCTGCTCACACGGTTGCAACTAGAAGGCGACGCGGAACCCGGATCCGCACCTTCCGCCACAACGGCCAGCACTGTCTTTGATTCCACTCTGTCGGACGCCGTCAAACACTATCAGCACCGCCATGGCTTTACAGAGGACGGCAAACTGACGCCGCAAACAATCAAGTCGTTGAACGTCCCAATGACCTATCGTGTCACCCAGTTGCAGGATTCGCTCGAGCGCTGGCGCTGGCTGCCAGACCCGTACCTGCATGCGCGTCTGATGGTGAACCTGCCGGAGTTCGTGCTGCGCGGCTTCGACCCGGATCACAAGCTCGACTTCACCATGCGCGTCGTCGTCGGCAAAGTGATGGGACAGCATGAGACGCCAGTTTTTACGCACATGATGAAGTACCTCGTCTTCCGTCCGTATTGGAGCGTGCCGGTCGATATCGCACGCAAAGAGCTGGTGCCGCATATGGAAGCGAGCCACGGATACCTCGCAAGCAAAAACTTCGAAGTCACCAACAACAAGGGTATGGTGCTGACCGACTACACGGCCAAGCAGGTTGCGCAGGGCGCCGTGATGGTGCGCGAAAAGCCAGGCCCGAAGAACTCTCTCGGCCTCGTAAAGTTCATCTTCCCCAATCAGTACGACATCTATCTACACTCAACGCCGGCAGTCTCGCTATTCGAGCAGACTCGTCGCGACTTCAGCCACGGCTGCATCCGTGTGCAGAAGCCAGCCGACCTCGCAGCCTGGGTGCTTCAGGGGCAAGGCGGCGACTGGGATCTCGATAAGGTGCAGACAGCGATGAACAGCGGTCCCGACAACAAAACCGTCAGCCTCAAGACGCCGCTGCCAATCGTCATCTTCTATCTGACAGCGATCGTGGTCGATGACGACGAAGTTCACTTCTTCGACGACATCTACAGCTACGACTCGGAGATGCAGCAGGTCTTCGCCAAAGGCCCCCCGTACCCGATCAAGCCGACACCCATCGTGCCGAAGACCAAGCCGGGCGATACCGTTTGAGGTCGTTGTAAACTGCTGTCCTGAAAACAGGAGCTAATCATGGCAACTGCTAACGAAGATCCCAGGGTGGACGCCTACATCAACAAGGCGAAGCCGTTCGCACAACCGATCCTGAGACACCTGCGTGCGCTCGTACACAAAGGCTGTCCCAACGTTCAAGAGACGATCAAATGGAGTCGTCCGTTCTTCGAGTATCGCGGGACGATTCTCGGCAACATGTCCGCCTTCAAAGAGCATTGCAGCTTTGGCTTCTGGGGTGAAGAGATCGGCGCCATTCTTCGAGAGGCCGGGGTGGTGCAGGATGGCGGGATGGGCTCGCTAGGCCGCATCACCACTGTCAAGGATCTTCCCTCCGACAAGGAACTAGTCGGATTTATCCGCACGTCCACCGGCTTTATCGACAGAGGCGAGCACACCAGTCCCATTGCCGCAAGACACAAGGTCGTAAAGGCCCCGAAGGCAGCTGTCGAGACGCCCGACGAACTCTCCGCCGCACTGAAGAAGAACAAAAAAGCAGCGTCGGTCTTCGCAGCCTTCAGTCCAAGTTGCAAACGCGAATACGTCGAGTGGATCGCCGATGCCAAACGGCAGGAGACGCGAGACAAACGCATCGCGACTGCAATTGAATGGATCGCCGAGGGCAAGCAACGTAACTGGAAGTATCAGAACTGCTAAGGCACTGAGGTTGTCTTCGCTGACGAAGCGCTGAGCCGGCGCGCATAGTCTAGGAACACCAGCGCCGCAGGTGAGTAACCGCTCGGATCCGCTTGTGTGAACTCACCGGTGATTGGATCCATCTGCTGTCGAAACTCCCCATGCCGCATGATCGCCTCGCACCACTGCTGCATCATGTGGTTCATCTCCAACTGCTTGCCGTAGTACGGCATCCATCGCGGAGCCCGCAGCGCAGTCAGAGCCTGGCTCGCACCACCCCAGCTATTGCGCGGGATTGGCCTAACGAAAGTTGGGTCGTCCATTGCAATTGATGTCAGCGGATACGGCGCCCAGAAGGACTTCGAGTTGTGAAGTTGCCGCGTCCATACAGCGTCGACAATCGCCTTATCCTTCACTGGATGCAGCACATGCTCACCAAAGACACGGCTGATCACATCCGAGCGCACGCGAACAAAGTTATTCTGCGCATCGAGATCGTAGAAGGCGGCATCCTTCGGGTCATAGAGCCGATCGATGATGAGGTGACGAATTGTCTCGGCATCGGCACGCCAGCGGTCAGCCTCCCCGGGCTTGCCGAGCGCCGTCGCCATATGGCTCAGCGCAACGCGCGCTCCATACACTGTCGCCGAGAGATCAGGACACAGTCGCGGCATGGTCGCGATCGACGGGCACTTGCGCGCATCTGCATCTGGGCAGCGATTAGGAATGCCAGCCCAGCGCGGGCTGTTATCGTGGCCCGTGTCGTAGGTGCAAAATCCCTCCACCAATCCCGTCTTACGAGTATCACGAAACTCGCGGAGCCACGCATCCCAGCGGCTGCAAGCAGAGTAAGCGGTAACCAGCAACTCATCGTCATCGGTCAACTGCGACAGCTCCCACGCCGTAGCAGCAATCGGCACAACCATCTGAATCTGCCCATATCCGACGTCGGACATTTTGATCGCCGACGGCAGTTGGCCCGCCGACTCATGCCCAACGGGATACTGCAACGCAAAGAACGCCATATGGTTGTTGCGCGCGATCTGCAGAGGCGACGGCGCGCCCTCCTGCGTAGCGACATAACTCGCAAGCGTGCCGTAGACCAACCCCTCATGCGGCCCACACTCCAGCCAGATGCCGGGATACACACTGCCCTCTACCAGCACCGGATGCTCAAACTTCGGAACAGTCTTTACATTCCCCGCGAGTACCGCCAGAGCCGCATCCCAGGTACGCTGCCACGAGGGATCCGCTCTCTCACCTCCCGGAAACGGCGGCCGCACCGGCGCCGCAGACTTTGTCTGACCCTGTACCTCGGCCCATAAAGGAAGAAGCGCCGCGCCGCCAGCCAACGCGGTCAGCTTCAAGAAATCTCTTCTGTCTCTTGTCCCAAAATACCGCCGCATGGAGTGCTCTTTCTCCCGCATGATCTCTTTGAGTTTAGCTCGACCCGCAGAAGGCTATAGACTGGCAGCGATGTCTTCTTTCAACGGGTCAGAAGTGACGGATGACAATCTGATGCAGGCAGTCGATCCAGCGGATGCGGAGCTGGACGCGGCTCTCTTCCGGCGCAAGCTGATGAGCTGGTACCGCAGCCACGCCCGCGAGCTTCCCTGGCGCAACGTCAACGATCCCTACCGCACCTGGGTCTCCGAGGTCATGCTCCAACAGACCCGGGTAGCAGCTGTCATCGATCACTACCACGACTTCCTGCGCCGCTTCCCGACCGTCCTTGCCCTGGCTCTCGCGCCAGAAGCGGACGTCCTCGCCGCATGGTCGGGCCTGGGCTACTATCGGCGTGCGCGCATGCTGCACAAGGCCGCTCAGTTCATTACGAGCGAGCGCAGCGGCATCCTGCCCGCGACAGCCGCGGAACTACGCACCTTGCCAGGCATCGGCGAATACACCAGTGCAGCCATCGCCAGCATCGCCTTCGGAGAAAGCGTCGCCGTCGTCGACGGCAATGTCGAGCGCGTCCTTCTCCGTCTCACTGGCCGCCCCGAAGAGGGCAACGCCGCTGGACGCGCCTTCGTTCAGCAAAAAGCAAGCGCCCTGGTCCCCAGGCGTCGAATTAGCGAAGGAACCAACGCCGCCGGCGACCACAACCAGGCGATGATGGAGTTGGGTGCGACGATCTGCCTGCCAAAGGCTCCACTCTGTCTGCACTGTCCCGTATTTTCAATGTGCTTGACGCGTGGTGAACACCTCACGCCACCGCGCACCGCACAACTCAGCCGGCCGGCGGCATACCTGCTGAGCCTACGAAAGCGCGGCACATTGACCGAGGTATTGCTCGAGCTTCGGGCCGCCGACGCCAGCCTGATGCCTGGAATGTATGAGCTTCCTCCGCTGCCGCAAGACGCCGTCCAGGGCCGGGAGCCTCTCTTGAGACTGCGCCACTCCATCACGAACACAAACTATTACGTGCAGGTCTACGCCGCGAGCGGTCCCGAGGATAGAGGTCTACGCCGAGCAATTCCCGCAGCGAAAGGGGATCTTCACTGGGTCCTGACCAACCGTCTCGGCCAAATGCCGTTGACCGGGCTGACGCGCAAAGCCCTGCAGCGTCTCGATGTAATGAAAGTAAACCTGCCCAGGCTGCCGAACGCGAACAACGTCTCGCGAATCGCGTAGCGCATGAAATCGCAGCGTATCACCTACTGCATATGCATGCGTGACGACATCTTCTTCGCCGAAGCCTGTTGAGGAAGTATCGCAGCCGGAACACCTTTCGGTCTTCCATTTACCGAATTCGCCGCTCGCGACCCACTTCCCAGCGTCATCAGAAGCGGATGTTGCAACGTTACGATCACTGCCGTACAAGGCGTCTTGCTCGTGCAGACATAGCTGTGAATCGTGTTCGCGTCAAAATAGATTGCGTCTCCCGCTTCCACGTGATGAATCGTCTCACCGTGTCGAACGTCGAGCGTTCCCGTCAGAAGATAGAGAAACTCACATCCAACATGCTGATGCGCTCGCGGTGAGCGACCCTCTTTCTCAGGAAGAAACTCTGCGAAATAGGGGTCAAGCTGTCGATCGGGAACCAGATAGCCGAGACTTTCGAAGAAGTATGCAGGGTCGTCGGCTCCTGTCTGTGGCAGCCGCACACGTTCTGCACGCCGATGCAACCGGAATAACGTCTGCGGTTCTGGATCGAAGAAGTAGCTCAGGTCTTTCGAGAAGACCATAGCGATCCGAGCTAGATTGCGCAGCGTCGGTACTACCCGCCCCGTCTCAAGCTGTGACAGAAAGCTCGCCGAAAGTCCGGTATGCCGTCCTAGCTCCACTAGCCCCATCGACTTCTTTAGCCGAAGGTACTTAATGCGTTCGCCAATTCGCTTCTCCGCAATGAACGACTCCGCTGCCTCGCCGTCCACCTGGGTGTTCCGACTATCAACCGGTCCACTCGATCCGAGGCTCGATGAAAGATTGTCTGGCTCGGGCGTGGAGGTCATGGAGTCTAACGCTGCTGCGTCTATCGTCGTGGAAGTGATATTTTTGGCCATAATTTTATTCACTGTGCAAAAAGATGTTGAAACGCAATCAAAAGATGTACGCATAAAAACTCTTTTTGGATTTTGGATGCGCTTTTATTAATTTGCGGATAGCTTCCCAAACCTTTTTCCAGTACACGGTGGTCTGGATGACTCTGCCCTATGATGACTAGAGACAGATGAAGTTTTTGCCTATTCCTTCTAACCTGCAGAGCCATCAATGGCTTGTCACAGGAGTCTCCGCGCTTCTGGTCGCCTTCTCAGTGGGTTGCGCAAGCCCCGGCCCGCCGCGCGCGCCCTCGCTTAATCTCCCCGAGGTGGTAAAGGATCTCACTGCCAATCGGGTAGGCGATGAGGTGAGTCTTCAGTGGGACACACCCGCTAAGACCACCGACCGTATTGATATCAAAGGCTTAGTGACGGCAGAGATCTGCCGCGTTACCGTCTCGGCTCCCCCCACACCTCCCGCGACGACGCCAGCCTGCACAGTCGTCAAGCGCTTGCCGGTGCAGAGCGGTCCCACGCAGACGTCCGACGTTCTCCCGCAAACCCTGACTGCCGATCCCCCAGCCCTTCTGGCCTATCGTGTCCAGCTCGTCAACGCGAACGGTCGGTCCGCAGGCCCTTCGAAGGAGGCCTTCGCTGCCTCTGGCGCTGCTCCTCCGCCTGTACAACAACTTCGTGCAACCGCCGTACGCGAAGGCGTCATGCTCGAGTGGCAAAAAAGGGACACAACCGCAGACGTAGAGCTTGACAGACGTCTCGAAGGACCCGGAGGCACCCCTGTTCCATCCGCTCCAGCCAAGGCTGCGCCAGCAAAGACTACGTCTAGGTCGCACAAGTCGCTAACCCCAGCGTCTACCCCCCAGTCCAAGCCGCAGACCCTTTCCATGGCCCCGTCGACCCCGGCTGAAATAAAACTTCAGACCCCAAAGCACACACCCGATGCCGGTGGCACCGTGGACAAGACCACGCACATCGGTGACAGCTACATCTACACCGCTCAGCGGGTGCGCTATATCACCCTCAACGGTCACACCCAGGAGCTTCGCAGCGTCATATCGCCACCCATAACATTCGCCGCTCGCGACGTCTTCCCGCCGCTCGTTCCCACCGGCCTGGAGACCGTTCCTGGAGGCGCGACACCAGCCGACCGTTCTATCGATCTCTCCTGGACCCCCAACATCGAAGCTGATCTTGCAGGTTATAACGTGTATCGTCAGGAAGTTACTTCAACCGGCGAAGTCGCGGGTACAGCGGCGCGCCTGAACTCCACTCCGGTCGTAGGTCCTGCCTACCGCGACCAAACCGCTGTCCCTGGCCATCGCTACTCCTATCGCGTCACAGCAGTCGATGCTACTGGGAACGAGAGCGCACCAAGCGCCGCCGTCCAGGAAACTCTAAGGGAGCAATAAAAAGCATGCGTTACTGTAAGTACCTGTCCTCTGAAAGCGGTACCCCTCTTTCACGGTATGCTCTGGTTGAAAAGCGCAATGGCGTCCTCTGGGCCACTCTACCCATGCAGGCCCCACAAGAGGACCTCACCTCTCGCATCCTCGGCGGCGTACCCGTCCCCACACTGGCGATCGACTTTGAACCCACCCCGCTATCTGACCTGCACCTTCTTCCTCCTGTTACTCCCTCGAAGATCCTCTGCGTTGGCCGCAACTATCGCGACCACGCCGCCGAACTCGGCAATGACGTTCCAACCGAGCCTCTCCTCTTCCTCAAACCACCATCGTCCCTCCTCGGCCCCAAAGGCACCATCCGCATGCCCGCCATCTCTCAGCGTGTTGATTATGAAGGCGAACTCGGAATCGTCATCGGCCGTCGCTGCTATAAGATCGGCCCCGATGAAGACGTTCGGCCCTTATATTCGCGGCTACGTCTGCGTCAACGACGTCACCGCTCGCGACATACAGAAGTCGGACGGCCAGTGGACCCGTGGCAAAGGCTTCGATACCTTCTGTCCCGTCGGCCCCATCGTCTCCGACGAGATTGACCCCTGCGGATTCGAAGATAAAGTCGGCTCCCCAGTCACCGTCGTCACCCGCCTTAACGGTGTGGTCAAGCAGCAGGGTTCCACGCGCGATCTCATCTTCCCCATCGCCGAGCTCCTCCGCTACATCACCGCCACCATGACCCTCGAGCCCGGCGATCTCATCCCTACTGGAACTCCAGCAGGAGTAGGAGCCGTTCAACCCGGAGACCGCATCCAAGTAGAGGTAGACGGTTTGGGCGTACTCGAAAATCAATTTGCAGCCCAGTAACACCCGCCGCGCACACTAACTCACAAGCGAAATCCGTCAGAGCTTGATAAAATCTGCATCAACAGCCAAGGAGAAAGATTATGGCATCGTTACTCGAACAGCTTCGTGGATACACCACAGTCGTCTCCGATAGCGGAGACTTTAACGCTATCCAACAGTTCCGCCCGCAGGACGCGACTACGAATCCATCGCTGATCGCTGCCGCTGCAGAAATGCCCGGCTACCAGACCGTCGTCGATGACGTGCTCAAAGCAGTACGTAAAGAAGCAGGCCCCAACGTCTCGGACAAAGAAGTTGCCGCAATCGCCTTCCGTCCGCTCGAAGTTGCCTTCGGTCTCAAAATCCTGAACATCATTCCAGGCCGTGTCTCCACCGAGGTCGACGCTCGCCTCTCCTACGACACGGCGAAGTCAATCGAAGAAGCGCACGCCATCATCGCCTTGTACGACAAGGCAGGCATCTCGCGCGACCGCGTTCTCATCAAGCTCGCCTCCACTTGGGAAGGTATCCGGGCAGCTGAGATCCTCGAGAAGGAAGGCATCCACTGCAACATGACGCTGCTCTTCGGTCTTCATCAGGCCGTCGCCGCTGCCGAAGCTCACGCCACTCTCATCTCGCCCTTCGTCGGCCGCATTCTGGACTGGTACAAGAAAGACACCGGCAAGGACTACGCCCCCGTAGACGATCCTGGCGTCCACTCCGTCACCACCATCTACAACTACTACAAGAAATTCGGCTACAAGACCGTCGTCATGGGCGCAAGCTTCCGCAACATCGGTGAGATCACCGAGCTTGCCGGTTGCGATCTGCTCACCATCGCGCCGAAGCTGCTGACCGAACTCGAGTCGACCCAGGGCGATCTGCCACGCAAGCTCGATCCTGCCAACGCCCAGAAGCTGGACATCAAGAAGATCCCGATCGACAAGGCCACCTTCGACAAGATGCACGCCGAAGACCGCATGGCCACCGATAAGCTGAAGGAAGGAATCGACGGCTTCTCCAAAGCCATCGTTGATCTTGAAGTCCTCCTCGAAAAGCGCCTCAGCGAGATCAGCGAGCCAGCCACCGCAGCCCGCTAATACTCACTGAAAATCAATTGTCTATCCCTCGACGGCCCTTCAAAAGGCCGTCGAGTCGCGTTCAGGCAACCTTTTTCTCGGCGCAACCCCACCTCGCCGACTCCCCTCTAAATAAATAGAGGTGAACACATGCATAGCTTAAAGATTTTTGCAGCCACCGCAGTCGCCGGTATCTGCTTTGCAGCACATACTCCCCAGGCGAACGCGCAGGTAAGCGTCAACATCGGTGTCGCACCGAGCTGCCCCTACGGCTACTACGACACCGCTCCCTACGGGTGTGCTCCATACGGCTACTACGGCCCCGAGTGGTTCAGCGGCGGCGTCTTCATTGGTGCCGGCCCTTGGTACCACGGCCCGGAACACTTCTATGGTCACGTCGACAACCACTACCATCCCGAAAACGGCTACCACGGCCCTTATCCCAACCACGGCGATCACGCTGAGCATCACGTCGACCACATGGAAAACTTCCACGGCAACGAGATGCGTGATGGACACGGCCACGTAGGCGGCGGCGAACACGAAGGCCACCACTAAACCTCTCGCGAGTCATCGTGAGCGATTAAGCCTCCCATTAGCGAGCAACAAAAAAGGCAGACCTCCACGCTGGAGCGTCTGCCTTTTAACTTACTTTGCCTGAATGCGGACCTATCGCTGACCACTCGCAATCGCGATCACCGCAGCGTCTCCCACCGATGCCGCCAACCCCGCCACTCCCTTGGAAGGCACCATTGTCGGCCGGTGCTTGGTTGCATACATGCGCTGGTCCGCAATCCTCAGCAATCGAACCGAGTCATGCGCATCGTCCGGATAGATCGCCACGCCCAGGCTGGCCGTCATGATCATCGACCTTCCTTCGACTACGATCGGACGCTCGACAGCATGCCGGACCGAGTTCACAAAGTGTTCCATCGACTCGTCCTGCTCAGCATCCGTTGCAACAATGATGAACTCATCCCCACCCAGCCGCGCCAGCGTATCGGAGGCCCTGATGCCTCTCTTCAGATTGCCCGAGACCTCGCGCAACACCTGATCCCCCGCCTGATGCCCCATCGTGTCGTTGATCTTCTTAAACCCGTTCAGATCCAAAATCAGCAACGCCATCCGGCTACGCGTCCGTTCGCAACGTTCGATCGCACTCTGAAGCCGATCAGCAAACAATCTTCGATTCGGCAGCCCTGTCAGCTCATCATGCAGCGCCAGCCACTCGTTGCTCGAGATCTGCTCCTCAAGCATCACCAGGATCATGCCAATCGAGATCAGCGACTTCTGCATGTTCCAGATGTGCGACGCAATATCGGCATAGGAGCGATACGACACAATCCACGGATGCAGAAGTAGGTTCAGCGACCAGATCATAAAACCAGTCACAATCGCCAATCTGCCGGTGCTTCCTCTTGGCAGTCGACGCTGGAAGTTGAACGTGGCAGTCGCATAGACGCAGCACAAACTCCAGTACACCGCCGCCCGATAGTTGTCCATATGGATCAGGTAACCCAACGCCATCCATCCGAAGACATGCAACGCCGCCAAAGGCCAGCTACGCCGCAGGTAAAGCGAACTGGCCACGCCAATCACCAGACCTGTTGCAATGCAAGGGAAGTAAGCGATTGGTGTATTGAGGTGCAGCCCATACATCGTGGTCAGATCGAGCAGTGGCAACGCATTAAGCGTGAGGTACCAAAGCCTGGATCGTGAAGAGATCGAGTATCCGCCCGACGCCCACACGAAAACTATCCCCGCCAGCAGATAGCAGTCCATCACGACCACATGCAGAAGCCTTTGCGGCGGCCCATCGTGCGCGTAGAACGTATGGGCCACGGCTTCAACCAGAGTAATAAAAAGGCCTAGCAACCACAGATTCGTCCGTTCCTGAGGGTGCCGGTGACGCAGCAATAGCAGGATCACAATGAGGAGGGCCAACGCGAGAAGGTCTGGAAGGAACGCAAAGTTCATTGGGCCCCGTGCAACCTCGCTTGTTGGATTTGGCCTCAACCGAAGACCCAGCGAGATGCAAATTTACCAGTTTGGCGACGGATTGCAACTCTGCCGCCTTCAATCCATCAATAATTCATCGATGAGAACAGAACGATCCCACCCGCCACTCGAGTCGACACGACCTCAAGGGACGCCCTTAGAACACGAATATTATTTACAGACCACCCGGAGGAGCTTTTCACCAGCCGATCGAAGGGTAGATCCCGCGTGCTCTGTAAAGGTAAAGCGGAATACGTTCCCAAAAAGTGACATCCAACCCGCTGGCGAAGGCATTCTTTCTATAACCAGCTAAAGAACTTGTTTGTTCGGGGCCCTGTCGGATCTACGCACCCAGTTGCGCCGATAGATCTTTCCTTGCTTTCAATTATCTGTTATTTCCCCGTAAAACCACCATTAAAATCCTCGTGGCCAACTACTGCAACGCTTCAATACCTTTTTCTCAACAACTTATTGCTGCCTTTTCATTGGCGTGGGGCCCACTTGAACTCAGATCGATAACACGCAAGGAATTGCACGTTATCCCGTTGTTCTTCAGACGCATCCATCGCGCTGAAGTTTGAAAGCACGGATACGATTGGGAAGTATCGTAGTTTGCATGCATTCTTCGCTTCCAGTCTACGAGCCCCTCACGAAAAAGCCCGCTGGCGTCAATCGTTTCGATCAGTTTTAAGAGCGTTGAAGTAGTGATTTTGGACTTCATCCTCGTATTCGCTCGTAACAGAAAGACCAACTGCCGCGAGCTGCCTCGCGTACTCCTCGGCTCCCAACGAGATCGACTCCATCCCTGTCATTACATCGTTCCAAACGTGAGGTTCGGCAGGTGAGGTGAATAACAGACGGCCGCCTGGCTCCAGGATGTCGGCGAATCGCTGGATCAGGCGATGCTGCTCGTCCGCCTTCAGAAGGAACATCAGCCCAATCGATAAGACGGCGTCGAAGCTTCGGTCAAAAAAACTCGACTCTAGAACGGACTCGCAAACAACAGGTATACCGGGCAGGTTGCGTTGAAAAGCCGCAACAAACGACGGTGCACCATCTACCGCAAAGACCTCAAGCCCCTCTTCGACCAAGACGACCGTGATGGGAAAGCCGGGTCCACAGCCCAGATCAAGAACGCTGCTACCGAGGGGCAGTCTTTTGGCCCACTTCCGAACTTCCTTCACGCCAATCGCGTTAGAACGAGTCCTGCTATCGCCACGACGCGCGACAAACTCTGCCGAAACTGATTCATACCCATTGGAACGATCCACGACGAAAACGGTATCAGAACGGGGGCTGCATGATTCGCGGCCCCCGTCCTTATCAACACTACCGGTGACCACCACCGCCGCCGCCGTGAAATCCTCCACCACCGCCGCCACCGAATCCCCCACCGCCGTGGAAGCCCCCGCTTGAAACCGCAGCGCCACGGAAGCCACTGCCTCCGCGGAAGCCATAGCCTCCTCGGAACCCAACACCTCGCCCGTAGAAGCCGCGACCGTAAACAAACCCGCCGCCGTACAGGTAGTACGGCGAGTAGAAGCCGAACCCGAAGGGGCTAAAGAACGGTCCGCCACCAGGAATCCAGTCATAGGAGTAAAGGTAAGGGTCCCATGCCCAACCCGGAGCAAACCCTCCGTACCCGTATGCCGGTCCGTACCCAGCGTACTGGGCAGCAAGGTCGACGCTTGCCTCACCTAGATACTGCGAGCGCAGGCTGCTCCAGCGATACAAATCATCTTGTGAGCGATCCTTGTCGAATCCAACAGGCTTCACCGCCTCGCCGGTAAGCGCAAGCTGATGTCCACCCTTCACATCGATCGGTTTCACGTTACTTTGCAGGTTGTCGCCGGGATAGACGGCCGCCTTGCCATCAAACGTCCGCACCGTATTGTTGTCTGCATTGAACTCATACAAACCGTTCTTCAGGATCTGGGTCTGACCGCCCTTTTGATTGATCAGGATTCGGTTCTGCGGATAGAGCTGGTCCGCCTCCACCTCCGCACGCCCACGCTCCAGCGCCACTTCGGTGTGGGTCAGATCCGGTGTGATCATCTTTACGGTGCTGTTCTTGTCCAATCGCAGGAAGACACCCGGCGTCAGAAGTACTTCGACCTTTCCATCAGCGGTTGCGAGATACTGACCGGTTTCAAGCTCGGCCTTCCCCACAGATTGGGTCGAGACCTGGCGGCCATCGATGGAAGCCTGGCCTTCAACGTAATTGAGAGTTCCTGGGCGGGCCTGGTTTGCGCCTTGTTGTCCAAAAGCCGGCACAAACAGAGTCGCCAAGGAGAGCAGGAGTAGTGATTTGAGCCCCAACATATCCGTAAAACCTCTGCAGTTTTAGATGTGTCATGCGGCGAAACGTCACAGCGTGCGCAGAGTGTGCTTGGCTATCTAACCCAATCTGTCTCAATAAGTTGCTGGTCGAGACAGAGTCGTGACAAGACCGAGACACAGCATAGGCAATCGTGAGCAAATCGCCCATTCGCGGCCAGCAGCAACAGAAATAGCTTCAAAAACAACCTTGTAAAAAGTGTGTCACTTCGCGGTAAAAAACACCGGATCCGTCCACCACTCTACAAGCATTCATCCATGCCTGAGTCATCCGGGAATGCTGACCTCTCCTAAAGAGGCTTCCGGCAAGCCATCGCCATACTCTTCCACAT
The DNA here is from genome assembly GCA_963708755.1 of uncultured Acidobacteriaceae bacterium. Classification (GTDB taxonomy): domain Bacteria; phylum Acidobacteriota; class Terriglobia; order Terriglobales; family Acidobacteriaceae; genus Edaphobacter. The sequence goes on along the minus strand of CAVPTN010000019.1, from coordinate 177,288 downwards.
ATAGGGAAGTCTACCGGCGCCCTTGAACCGGATATCCCGGAACCCCACCTCTTCGATAGCTTTGCTCAAAGTCTTGGCCGACCAGAACTTGATGTGTCCGTGGTCCCAGAGGACGGTAAAGTGTTTATCCATGCTTCCCGTAACCGCCATCGCCAGATTCTTGAGATAGCCGTGATACGGCGTCGTGATCACCATCATGCCGCCAGGCTTCAACACCTTGAATGCGGTCCGAAGGAAGCCTTTGGGGTCGTAGAGATGTTCGATCACCTCGGTGCTGATCACCAGATCCACCAGACCGAGCTGTTTGGTAAGGTCTTCAGCAAAGTCTGTGAGTCGCCAAGAATGAAGTCGATATCAGGGTAGTTGCGCCGGGCAATCTCGATCCCCGTGGTTGAGAAATCCGTGCCATGTAAACGCCAGCCGCGCTCTCTTATCGTGACAGCAAACTTCCATTGCCACACCCCATGTGCAAAACCACGCTCTTAGCAGCAATTCTTTGACAAGCCATCCACGATTGGCTTCAGATAAGTGTGACTTACTTCATGATTTGCAGCTGTGTACTCATAGCTGATTCCCAACTGCTCTTCGGTCTTCACGTCTACCTCGGCCAGTCATATCGACGCTGTCTTCAAATAACTTCGCATGCTCCTTGCCCAGGCCAGGTTGCCCTGCCGTGAGATCATCCCTGATCTTCGTCTCACTCTCCCACAGTAACACATTGACGCACCCTTGGCTTCTTTGTTGCTGGCCAACACCAGATCCGGATGAGCCATACCGTGCTCTTTCCTCCTGATTCGGTATCGGGATAATCAAACGCTTAGCCTACCGTATCTTATGTCCCAATCTTCCGGGAAAGACGGGAAGTTTCTCCCTCGACTATCCGAGCGCGGCCAGCGCCTCTTCTACTGCAAGCCGGACCGCCTCAAAAAACAAAAAAAGCTGGCGTATTTTTACGCCCGCTCTTATAAGGCCTCTTACAGCCACACAATTCACCACAAAACGACCACATCTACCATGCAATTAACCACGTTTTGCGCACCTAAAAACGCAAAAACCCCTGCAAAAACGCCACTCCACCACGTTTAAAAAAACCTACAAAATATAGCGCGAAAGATCCTGATCCTTCACGATCGAAGCCACCTGCTGACGCACATACTCAGGGTCCACCACGATTACCTTCTCTACGCCAGTAGCGGTCTGCCGTTCAATCACCGGCAGCGGCGGCGAAGGCACCTGCACCTCTGAGGTAAGTGACGCAGAAACAGGAACTTCCGCCACCACTCCCTCTTCTGTCACCTCAGCCCGTGGACTCTTGAACAGATCCGGCGCCTGAAAACTGATCTCATCCAGTACTCGCTCCAATATCGTATGAAGCCTCCGAGCCCCAATGTTTTCAGTAGTTTCGTTCACCCGGAAAGCAAACTGCGCCATCTCTGCAATCGCCTCCTTCGTAAACTCCAACTTCAACCCCTCGGTCTCCAGAAGCGCCGTAGACTGCTTCACCAAAGACGATTTAGGCTCAGTCAAAATACGAATAAAGTCATTCACTGTCAACGAGTTAAGCTCAACACGAATTGGGAAACGTCCCTGCAGTTCCGGTATCAGATCACTCGGCTTCGAAACGTGAAACGCTCCCGCCGCAATAAACAAAATGTGATCGGTCGAAACCATTCCATACTTCGTGCTAACTGTAGTCCCTTCAACGATCGGCAGGATATCGCGCTGAACACCCTCACGCGACACATCCGGCCCATGACCACCCTCCCGCCCAGCAATCTTGTCGATCTCGTCAAGAAACACAATCCCTGAGTCTTCAACACGTTCCACAGCCAGCCGCGTCACCTGATCCATGTCGATTAGCCGACCCTCCTCCTCCTGCACCAGGTAGTCGAAGGCTTCAGCGACCTTCATCTTGCGCTTCTTGGTACGCTGACCGAATAACCCCGGCAGCATGTCCTTTAGATTGATGTCCATCTCCTCCGAACCCTGGTTGGAGATAACTTCAAAGCTCGGCTGATTGCGGTCGCGCACGTCAAGTTCTACGGTGCGTTCATCAAGCTTGCCCTCGCGAAACTGTTGCCGCAGCTTCTCCCTGGTTCTCTGTTCACGATCTCCCGGCTTCTCCTCAGACTCATCCACCGCCGACGTCGTCGCCGGCAGTTGAATAACGTTGCTTCCCGGCTCAGAAACAGGCGCAGAGGGCGTTGAAGCTGGCGTCGGAGGCAGCAGTAAGTCGATAAGTCGATCTTCGGCGGCTAACTCAGCCTTATCTTCAACCTCCTCCATCTTCTCTTCGCGCACCATGTCAATGGCGATCTCCACCAGATCACGCACAATCGACTCCACATCGCGGCCAACATAACCAACCTCAGTGAACTTCGAAGCTTCCACCTTGAGAAAGGGCGAGTTTGTCAGCTTAGCCAGACGTCGAGCAATCTCTGTCTTTCCGACGCCAGTAGGCCCGATCATGATGATGTTCTTCGGCATGATCTCGTCGGCTAGTTCTGGTGAAAGCTTTTGCCGGCGCATACGGTTGCGTAGCGCAATTGCAACAGCCCGCTTGGCCGCATGCTGTCCGACAACGTACTTGTCTAGCTCTGTGACGATCTCACGCGGAGTCATTTCATCGAGCGCGAGCGCTTGATCTTCAGCAGCTCCAGGTAGAAAAATTGCCATGATGCGGTACTCCTAGTCGCACTATGCTGCGACGAAACTTTGAGGGGTTCTACGAAGGTCAGATGCTATTGGTTCGCTGGTGTCTCGGACTTCAGCTCTTCAATCGTCATCTGGTCATTCGTGTAGATACAGATCTGGCCAGCAATCTTTAGACTCTTCACCGCGATCTCCCGGGCGCTTAAATCTGTGTTTTCCATCAGGGCCCGAGCACTGGCCAAGGCGTAGCTACCGCCGCTGCCTATGGTGGCAATCCCCTCGTCGGGATCGATCACGTCGCCGGTACCGGAGAGTAGAAATGTCTGCTTTGGATCGGCCACAATCAGCAGCGCTTCCAACTGACGGAGCATCTTGTCTGTGCGCCAGTCTTTAGCCAACTCCACGGCTGCACGGCCGAGATTACCTGCATATTGCTCCAACTTGATCTCGAAGCGCGCAAAGAGCGAGAAAGCGTCCGCGGTCGATCCGGCAAATCCTGCGAGGACCTTGTCCTGATATAGACGGCGAATTTTCTTTGCCGATCCTTTCATGACGGTAGCTCCAAGGGATACCTGCCCATCGGCGGCCATCACAACAGAATCGCCACGGCGTACGCAGATCACCGTGGTTGAGCGAATTCTCCGCCCCTCACCTAGATCCAGAGGGTGGGCAAGATCGGACATCGCTATGGAAGTGGTTTTAACGGAGGCGAACGGCTGAGTGGTCGAATGAGGAGACGGCTTCATGGGCAGGCTTCAGTATATCGCCAACGGGACTGCAAGCTGCTGGTTGCGATTCTATGCTCGGTGCGCGTACTCCTGTTACTCAGACAGTACCCCCCACCCGCGAACTGTCACACGATGGTCTATGCTTTTGGGCAGAGTCCTGTGTTCTTGCTGATTCCAACCCACCTGCCGCTCTCACTCCGTTCCCCGCGAGTTGTCGTTGCCATTGGAGCGACTGCCGCGGCCGCAATTGGACTTGCCAGTTATGTCCTCACGCGTCGGAAACCCACAGCGGAAGAGATAGAGCGTGAGCGTCGTGACCTGCTTGCGCGGATCGGGCGCATCACAGACGGGACAATCATGGACACGATGATTGCGGAAGTTCGCAGTCCCGCTTTGGATCTAGCCGATAATTCCGAGCATATCCACGATGGCCCACTCACGCCTGACATGATCGTCTATGTTTACCGCATAGCCGGAGTGACGTACGAATGTGCTCAGGATGTCACCATGCTCGCCGAGTTGGTGCAGGGCGTCCGAACTGATCTGCCAATCCAGGTGCGCTATGCGCCGCACAATCCCGCCAACAGTATTGTTGTGGCGGAGACGTGGAGCGGTTTACGGCTCAGTTCTTCCCAACCGCCGCGGAACGATCAGGAAGAAGAGCCTTCCTGATATCCGAAGATTTTCGGCGGAGACCGGGCAGTTCATCTGATCGTCTTCATTGAACGTGGCTGGCGCGCGGACTACACTTGTTGTTATGCACATGGTCGCCACGTCCAACAGAAAGATGCAACGGGTTCTTCAGTTCTCGATGGTGCTTACGCTGGCGTATGTTGGTGCGACCTTCTACTTCGGGTTGAGGGCTCACTCGCTTGCTCTGATCTCTGAGGCTGGTCATAACGTTAGCGATCTGCTTGCCATTGTGCTCTCGTTCGTCGCTGTGTACTTTCAGGCTCGCCCTGCTACGGACCAGAAGACATTTGGATATCAGCGTGCCGGAGTGCTGGCGGCGTTCGTGAATGCTCTAACTCTCGTCGTGCTTTCGGCGTGGATCGCGATTGCGGCAGTTCATCGCTTTAGCGCGCCGGTCGCGGTGCAGCCGAAGCTGATGATGTATGTTGCTGCTGCGGGCGTCCTGATGAACGGTACGGTTGCGACGCTGCTTTGGCGTTTCTCCGGCGATGTGAACATCCGGAGTGTCTTCCTTCACATGCTTGGCGATACGCTTTCGACGGCAGCGGTGATCGCTGGCGGTGCTGCGATCGCTTTGACTGGTATGGCTTGGATCGATCCTGCGCTCTCGATCGTTATCGCCGGAATGATTCTGTGGAGTTCGGTTGGCATTGTTCGGGAGACGCTGAATATTCTCCTGGAAGGTACGCCGCGGAATCTGCAGCTTGGTGAGGTTCGTGAGGCGATGGCGTCGGTCGATGGCGTGCTCAACGTTCACGATCTGCATGTGTGGAGCCTTGGCTCACAGTCGCATGCTCTCGCGAGCCACGTGACGATCGCCGAGATGCCGATGTCCGAGTGTGGCAACATTCTGGTGTGCATCAACAGCGCTCTGCGGAAGCGATTTCATATCACTCACACGACGATTCAGTTTGAAACGACTGGTTGTGAGACGACGCATGGATGCGCCGCGCCACCGGAGCTTGAGGCGGTCGGGGCACATGGTCATCATCATGGTCACAACCACTCGCATTGAGGCCACGGCCGGTTCTTTCCGCGTTTAGAATCAATGGACTTTGAACTACATCTTGCCACTCTTCGTATGGGTGCCTATGAGACCTTTCCTCCACCTTTGTGCACTCTTGGTGGTCACCACAGTCTTGTCTGTTGCGCAGACACCATCTGCTCCCGCGAGTTTGCCGCCGTTGGCTCACGCGAAGCTCTCAAGCTGCGACGGGCTTCCGTGTGTCGATGCGCTGCTTGGCGGGAAGCATGTTCGGCTCGCGATCGACATTGGCGATCCGAGTCCTGTGTTGAGCCTGAAGGCTGCTCGCTCTCTGGGCCTTAGGCTGGAGCCAGTTGTTGGAGCTGATGGCAAGCGGGTGGCGAACTACCAAAAGGTAGTTGCTAACAACGTCGCGGTGGGAGACGTGAAGTTTAACGAGTTGCAGTTTCTCGTTATCGATCTCTCTTCGGCAATCGAGAACAAAACTTTTCCCGATGTTGATGGGACGCTCGGTTATAAGACGTTCGAGAACCGCATTCTTCAGCTCGACTACCCCGCCGCCGTCTTTGGCCTCTCGCAGCCGCTGACGACTCCAATCGGGTGTCCCGGGTTCTGCGGCGATATCTCGCTGATCACCTTTGGGCACCACGGTCCGCCGATCGTTACGACGACAGGATTTACCGTGAACGGCAAGCCGATCGCGGTTCAGGTGGATACGATGTTCACCGGCACCCTGCTTATTTACCCGACTTCGGTGGAGAAGCTGGGCATGACGACGGAGGCGCAGAGCAAGACATCGAAGTACATCGCGTTTACCGATGGGGGAGTCGATATGTTCGAATCGCAGGCCACGCAGGTGGGCTTTGGTTCGAAGACTCTCGCTACGGGGGCGTCACTTTATTTTGCCGGGCCCAAAGTGCATCTGCCCGACGGCCTATTTGATGGCACCGTCGGGGCAGATGTGCTGGAGCCGTACAAAGTCACGTTCAACTTTCACGACAACAAGTTTTGGCTGGACTAGACTAGCCGCCTGCTTAGAGCAGGGTTGCGTCGAGGGTGATGGTTGCGGCCTTGAGGACCTTGGAGACGGGGCAGTTGATCTCGGCGCTGTGAGCGAGTTCGTCGAACTTTGCCTTGTCGAGGCCGGGGACCTTGGCTTTGGTGGTGAGGTGGATCTTGGTGATGGTTGGCGCCTCGTGGACGTCGAGCGTGAGCGTGGCTGTGGTCTCGATCGTGTCCGGGGTGAGGCCGGCTTTGGTGATCTCTCCGCTGAGGGCCATGGTGAAGCAGCCTGCGTGGGCGGCTGCGATCAGCTCTTCCGGGTTGGTTCCTACACCGTCGGCAAAGCGTGTCTTGAAGCTATATTGCGTTTCCTTCAGAGTGCCGCTCTGGGTTGAAATGGTGCCGGTGCCGTCCATGATCTTGCCATGCCATACTGCGCTTCCAGTGCGATCCATCTTTTACATCTCCTTGTCGTTCAACTGTATTCAGTGAACGGTACCTCCTTCGATGCTTGGTTTGCACTAAAGGAGCTTGAAAAAAATCCTGTGTGGGATAGGATCGGCTGATGCCGATTCTGTCCGCCGCTGAGACCGTGGTTGAACCGGGAGAGACTGCGTGCCCGATCCCTTCCGTAGCAACCGACCACCACTCGCGCTTCTGTCCGACGTGCTCGTCGCGGCTGGAGGATAGCCGGTGCAAGCTGGTGTGCCGGACCTGCGGATACTTCCTGAGCTGCGCGGACTTCTACTAACGCTGCTCCATTCTTCTGGAGGCGGCTGGAGGTCCGACGGTTACTTGCTAAGCGCCCCACCCCCCCGGGGGGTATACCTGCTAAGTTTCCTATTATCAGTCTCTTGCTTAAAATGCTCCTCGCAAAATACTCATTTGACGAGGGTTATAGCTAAAAATGAGATTCTAAACGACTTAGCCTTGCAGGGCACGCCCGGCTTAGAAACACTTTTTTACGTCTGTATTTAGTATAACGACTCGGAGATAACTCATACGCCAAGCGGATGTAGCTGGTAGGAATAGGGTTATAGGGTTTTGGGGCTTGACAGCCCAGCAGGTCGGTTTGAAAACATCGTGGGGTGTGGGTGGGTCATCCAATTCCTTGAGTTCAGGTAAGGAGATCAGACTCATGCGCCGGATACAGGTTTTAGCAACAAATATTGCCCTCTTCGCTATGATCGGCGTCGCGGGTGCGCAGCAGACTCCGTCGAGCCCAACCTACCCAGACATAAATGTGCCGGACAGGTCGGCACCGTTGACAAAAGATCAGTTGAAGGCTCAGAAGGCGCAGCAGAAGAAGGAAGAGAAGTCGGCAGATGCGAATGCCAAGGCGACGAAGGCTGACGCAAAGGCGAAGAAGCAGCATGACAAGGCTGTGCAGGCGGGTGAGAAGGCGAATCCAGGGACGACTGGTGTGCCGGCTTCTGGTAGTTCGGCTCCTGCTCCTCAGAATTAGTTGAAGGTTTGGGTTGGGCTAAGAAGTGCTGGTTCGCTTCGCGAATAACCCACCCTTTGCGGTGAGACTGCAAAGGATGGGCCACCCCGGTTGTTGCTGATGTGGAGGGAAAGAACAAATGCGGGGGTCTCTCCACTGCGCGGTTCACGGTGAGACTGTGAACCGCTTCGGTCGAGATGACGAATGTTTGATTCAGCATGAAATAGGAAGCAAACAGGGCAGCCCGATCTGGTCTATTTTGTGCTGCTGCTTTCTTTGCTTGCGGCTTCGCGAATAACCCACCCTTTGCGGTGAGACTGCAAAGGGTGGGCTGCCCCCGGCTGTTGCTGATGTGATACTGAAAAACAAATGCGGGGGTCTCTCCACTTCGCGGTTCACGGTGAGACTGTGAACCGCTTCGGTCGAGATGACAATGTTTTGATTCAGCATGAAATAGGAAGCAAACAGGGCAGCCCCATCTGATCTATTTTGTGCTGTTGCTGGCTTTGCGGGCGGCTTCGAACTCGTCCTTGGGGTTCCACTGGATGGTGGATGGTGCGGAGATGGCGAGCCAGCCCAGCTCCATGCCGAAGCGGTCGAGTTTGGCGTTGCCGGCGAAGTCCCAGTCGGGGCGATAGTTGTCGGTGAAGTTGTGATAGTCGTGGGCGGTGAACTCTTCGTGCTGCTTCTTTCCCCAGGCTGCGTCGTGTCCCTCGTAGAGGTTTCCGGTCTCGATGGAGAAGGCGGGGATGCCGACGCGGGATAGGCTGAAGTGGTCGGAGCGGTAGTAGCTGCCGGCGGAGGGTTTGGGGTCGGGGACGATGGCGAGGTTGAAGCGCTTGGCCGTCGCCTCCACCGTTGGGAAGAATGTCGTCCGCTGGGCTCCGTTGACGTTGGTTTGGAGCGGGACGCCGATGGGCAGGATCATGTCGTAGTTGATGTCGAGGGAGATTTGGCCGGCGGGGATGGGTGGATGCTGGCCGAGGTATTCGCTGCCGAGGAGGCCTTGTTCTTCGGCGGTGACGGCGGAGAAGATGACCGAGTGGGGGAGCTTTGTGCCGGACTGAGCGAGTTGGGACCAGACCCGAGCCAGTTCCAGGATCATGCCTACGCCGGTGCCGTTGTCGGCGGCTCCGTTGTAGATGTTGTCGCCTGCCATGCCGGGGACGAAGCCGAGATGGTCGAAGTGGGCGGTGTAGAGGACGGCCTGGTCTTTGGTGGTGAAGCGTCTCGCGCCGGGGAGGATGCCGACTACGTTGGGGGATTGGAAGGGGCGGACGACGCTTTCAACGTGGGCGTGGAGGCGGACGGGAAGCTCGATGGCTTTGAAGCCGCGCTTGCCTGCGGCTTCGATCTCGGCGTCGGCGTTGAGGTTGGAGGATTTGAAGATTTGTTTGGCTACGTCGAGCTGAATCCAGCTTGCGGCCTCGAGTTGGGGATTTTTGTCGTCACGAAGATACGTTTTTTCGCTGGTGTTGGAGTTTTTTACGACGTCCCAACCGTAGCTGGCGAGGTCGGTGCGATGGATGATGAGTGCGCCGATGGCGCCCTTGCGTGCGGCTTCTTCGAATTTGTAGGTCCAGCGGCCGTAGTAGGTGAGGGCGTCGCCGCCGAAGAAGGCGGGATCGGTGGAGGGTGGGTCGCCGACGATGCAGAGGATGACTTTGCCTTTGACGTCGATGTTGGCGTAGTCGTTCCATTGGAACTCGGGGGCGTCGACGCCGTAGCCGACGAAGACGATGGGGGCGTCGATGTCGACGACGGGGGTGAGGGTGCGGTTGGAGACGGTGTAGTCGTCGCCGTACTTGAGGTCGATGGAGTAGAGGTCGATCGACATCTGGCCTTCGGGCTTTTTGGGGACGAGGGAGAAGGTGGTTTTGGCGGGGATGGCGTTCATGCCGACGAAGTTGATCTGTTGGAGGTAGGTGCCGTTGTCGCCGCCGGGTTTGAGGCCGTAGAGGGCGAACTGGGTGGCGATGTACTTGGCGGCGAGCTCGCTGCCGCGGAGGCCGGGGCCGCGGCCTTCGAGGAGGTCGTCGGCGAGGAACTGGACGTGGGCACGGATCTTTTCGCCGTCGATGGAGGCCTCTGCGGCTTTGACCGCCGGGGGAATTGCCTGGGCGAGCAGAGGTGTGGAGAGGCAGACAAGCGCGGCGGAGGCGACGGCAGAACGAATCTTCATGCGGGTGGTGCTCCTTGAGACAGCTTTGTTGGGTGCGTTCAGTCTAATCGCACTACGGTCGCAGGATGCATCTATACGTGTGACGCATGGTCGTTCGCGATGGAGATGGTGTGCGAAGGTGTGTGCCGAGGCGCCAGTAATCGATTGGACTGAGAGTTGGTTTGGTATGTTTATCTGCATGAGGATGAAGCGCTTTTTTGCGGCTCTAGCGTTGGGGTTGATGGTTGTGTCTGGTGGGGCGGAGGACAACAAGACGCTTGCCCCGACGCCGCCGATGGGGTGGAACAGCTGGGACTCGTATGGGCTGACGGTGAAAGAGGCGCAGTTTCGGGCTAATATGACGGTGCTGGCGGCGCAGTTGAAGGAGTTTGGATGGCAGTATGTGGTGGTGGATGAAGGGTGGTATCTGCAGAACCCTGAGAATGCGTCGATGCCGGAGGCGCTGCGGTATACGGTGAATCTGCGTGGGCAGTATGAGCCGGCGGCGAATCGGTTTCCTTCGTCGGTGAATGGTGGTGGGTTTAAACCGCTGAGTGATGCGGCGCATGATGAAGGGCTGAAGTTCGGGATTCATATCATTCGCGGGATTCCGAAGAAGACGGTGCTGGCGAATACGCGGATTGGCAGGACGAAGTATCGCGCGAGCTTTGCAGCCGATACGGCCGATGTGTGTCCGTGGAATCCGGATAACTTTGGCGTGAAGGCGAATGCGGCAGGGCAGGCGTGGTACGACGCGTTGATGAAGCAGTATGCGTCGTGGGGCGTTGACTATCTGAAGGTGGATTGCATTGCGTCGCATCCGTATAAGGGTGCCGAGATACGGATGATTCATAAGGCGATTGAGCGGTCGGGACGGCCGATGGTGTTGAGCCTGTCGCCGGGGCCGACTTCGCTGGAGAATGTGGCCGAGGTTGCGAAGAATGCGCAGCTGTGGAGGATCTCGAACGATGTGTGGGACCACTGGGATACGGAGAAGGGCAAGGAGTGGTCGCAGAGTGTGAAGGGGCAGTTTCCAGTGATTGCGAGCTGGGCGAAGTATGTGGAGCCGGGGAGCTGGCCGGATGCGGATATGTTGCCGATCGGGCAGCTGCGCCCGGTGCCGGGAGAGGGAAAGCCGCGTGCCTCCAGGCTGACGGCGGATGAACAGAGGACGATGATTACGCTGTGGGCGATTGCGCGATCACCACTGTTTATCGGGGGAAACCTGACGCAGATGGATGATGCGATGAAGTCGATGCTGACGAATCCGGCGGTGATCGAGATGGATCAGCACTCGGTGGAGAGCGGACAGACGGAGCAGAGTGGAGACGTGGTGGTGTGGACGTCGAAGTCTTCTGCGGGGACGCCGAAGAAGTATCTCGCGGTGTTCAATCTGGGCGATGCTCCGCTGCATATCGACAAAACGTATGCGGAGTATGGGTTTGTCAACCGGGCGCAGTACAGGGTGCGGGATCTGTGGCAGCGGAAGGAGCTGGGGGTGCAGAGTGCGTTGACGGTGGACCTGCCACCGCACGGGTCGATCGTGCTGTCGCTGCGTGAGTAGAGGTTTGTGGGGAGTGGTTGCTTCGCGCGTAGCTTCGCCTTAGTATCGCCCTGAGTGGACATTGCGAAGAACAGGGCGAAGATGGATCTGAATCGAGAGAAGTCGGCTGAGGCGGAGCGGTTAGTTTCGGCTGGGAAGGTCGATGATGACGCGGCGTTTGAGCTGAAGCTGCGGCCGACGCGGCTGGCGGAGTTTATCGGACAGGAGAAGGCGAAGGAGCAGCTGGCGATTGCGCTGGAGGCGGCGAAGTCGCGCGGCGAGGCGCTGGATCATGTGCTGCTGTTTGGGCCTCCGGGGCTGGGGAAGACGACGCTGGCGACGATTATCGCGAATGAGTTGGGCGTGGGATATCAACAGACGTCGGGGCCGGCGCTGCAGATTCAGGGTGATCTGACGGCGATTCTGACGAATCTGCGGGAGAGGCAGGTTTTATTTCTGGATGAGATTCATCGGCTGCAGCCGGTGCTTGAGGAGAAGCTGTATACGGCGCTTGAGGACTACAAGCTGGACATCATCATCGGGCAAGGGCCGGCGGCGCGGACGCATGTGATGGAGATTCGGCCGTTCACGTTTGTGGCGGCGACGACGAGGCCCGGGCTGCTGAGTTCGCCGCTGCGTTCGCGGTTCGGGATTCTGCTGCGGCTGGAGTTTTATACCGACGATGAGCTGCGGTTTGTGGTGGAGCGGAGCGCAGAGGTGATCGGAGTGCCGATCGATCGCGATGGCGCGGCGGAGATTGCGATGCGGTCGCGGGGGACGCCGCGAATTGCGAATCGTCTGCTGCGTCGAGTGAGGGACTATGCGCAGGTGAGAGCGAAGGGCGTGATTGATCGGCCTACGGCGCAGGCGGCGCTGGCGCTGCTGGAGGTGGATGCGCACGGGTTCGATGAGCTGGATCGGCGACTGCTGCGGACGATTATTGAAAAGTACGACGGTGGGCCAGTGGGCTTGAATACGCTGGCTGCAGCGCTGGCAGAGGAGCAGGATGCGCTGGAGGAGGTGTATGAGCCGTTCCTGATTCAGATTGGATTTCTGGACAGGACGCCACGTGGCCGGGTGGCGACGAGGCTTGCGTATGAGCACCTGGGGATCGAGATGCCGCGGAAGCTGAGTTTGTTTTAGCGATTTTTTCTTTGTGGTGGAGCGTGGTTTTTGCGGGGGTATTTGCAGATTTGTGATGTCCAAAGATGGTGTTTTGGATGGTGAAACGTGGTGGTTCGCAGTTGTGTGGCTGATGTGATGAAAAAATTGAGCACGAAAAATACGCCAACTTTTTGAGATATTTTTTTACTTTTTTTCGGAGGCCGGGTGAAGACGATTCGCGAGTCGATTGCAGCGCTGGGTTTGTTGTTCACGGTGGGAGTGGTAGCGATCTTTTATTCAAGACTGCCGGAGACGATTGCGACTCACTTCAACGCGGCGGGAGTGGCGGATAGATCTGGTGGGAAGGCCACACTCTGGTTGCTCGTGGGGAATGCGATCTTTGTGTACGCGGTGATGTCGGCAGTGTCCTTTCTTCCGTTGAAGGTGAATCTGCTTCGGCCATTAACGTCTGAACAGGAGAGCGCGGCGAAGGTGGATGCTTTCGCATTGGTGGGATGGTTGAAGGCGGAGGTAGTTTGGATGATCGGCTATGTGTGCCTGGGGATTGTGCGCAATGGACTGGGTCTGCAGGAGACGCTGGGGTCTGCATTTCTACCGGTGACGTTAAGTGTGATCGGGTTGACCTGTGGGTACTACGTGATCCGGATGTTGAGGGCGAAGCAGGCGCATCGTTAATTTCTTTGTTAAAAAAATCTGTTCAAACACTCTCAGTTCAATAAACCAAACAGAGTGGCGATGTTATTTGCAGATTTGAACAGGTGCGTGGGTTGCATTGGGCAGGAGTAACTCTGTTAGAGTGAATCAGGACGGAGATAAGTTTGATATTTGGTTACCTTTGCTCGGCAATTGCTCGAAGTGAATTGGGCTACGCAGCATGGCTGGGACGGATGTTTTTTCCAGTGACGTTGATCGTGATTGGGGCGACCTGCGGAGATTATCCAGCACGGATCTTTCGATTGATCCATATGGGTAATACGGCGGGTGGCGTGGGCAGGTAGCTGGTCGCGGGTCTCAAGGAGACAGGGCTTCTCCTTCTAAGCAACATAAGCAACAAATAAGGTTACTTATTCAAATGTTAACGTGACCGCTTTCGCGGGCAGTCGCCTTGCTGCGACTCCGCTCAATCGACGGTTGCACATCCATTTGTCTGCTTGCTTGCTGATCCATTCTCGCGAGAGTTCAAAAGAACTTCGACAGAGACCGCCGCATAAGGCGATGGTGAGCGTGTTTTATCCAGTGTTGACGGGGGGATGAAGGTCTATCCCCTAAAAGGCACATGTTGGTAACCAGGGAAGTTTCATAGAGTAACTGAGCATAGCTGATCTTTTTGTCTGCCGGAAGTTCTGACGAGTGGGAATGATTTTACGAACGAGTCGGAGGCACCGTGCTTTTTTTGCTTTTTTCTATCCGTGACTTAAAGCGGATGCACTTTAGAAATCTGTTCCTCCTGATGACTTTGGCCACTGGCCTGCTTCTTGTCACGGGTGGTTGTGCTGCCGGCAGTGCGGGCTCTAGCGGATCGTCAACGGGATCAACTGGTTCCACGGGCTCTACGGGATCGACTGGATCCACAGGCTCTACGGGATCAACCGGATCCACAGGCTCAACGGGTTCGACCGGGTCTACGGGTTCGACAGGCTCTGGCTCTGACGGATCGACAGGCTCCGGCGGCTCTAGTGGTTCTGGCGGAACATCGACTGGGGCGAGCGTCTCTGTCACGGGTGCGGGACAGGTTCGCGTTGGTGGGACAGCGCAGTTTACGGCTACGGTGGCTGGTGGCAGCAGCAACGCGGTGAAGTGGCAGGTCAATGGCGCCAACGGTGGTGGTGCTGCTGTGGGAGTGATCTCTGCGACTGGTCTTTATACCGCGCCGAATAGTTTGCCATCGCCTAATACCGTTACGATTTCCGCAGTCAGCGCCGCGGTTTCTACGCCGGGCACGATGGCTGCGACGATTTTGAATCCAGTTCCCAATGTGACGAGTGCTATCGCGACGCAAAGCGGTAACTCGACGACGTACACCCTAACGGTGAGTGGCTCCAGCTTCGTGAATGGAGCGCAGATCGAGGTTGGCGGTACTGCGGTTACTACAACTTTCGTGTCAGCGACTCAGCTGACTGCCAAGGTGACGGTTCCCTCGGGAACGACCTCGCTTACGATTAGTGTTTTGAATCCTACGTCCGGCGGGACGGCTTCCGATCCGGAATATGCGGCGATTGGCGCGGCGCAAACAGCTCTTCCCGCTGCTGCGCGACTGCTTGACCAGGCAACGTTCGGGCCTACGTTGACGGATATCGAGCATGTTCAGCAGATAGGGATTGATGCTTATATTACCGAGCAGTTCAGTAAGCCGGCGACGCCGTTAGCTGTGCTTCCTGCGGTCCCTGCTGCTATCTGCACGAACGGCAACTACTGGACCTGCGTGCAGTCGGAGTGGTGGCATACGATGCTCCTCGCACCTGACCAGCTTCGCCAGCGAGTTGCATTTGCGCTGTCGCAGATCTTCGTTGTGTCGACGAACGGCTTGGACGGCCGCGCTGTTGTGCTGTACCAGAACATGCTTGCGAAAGACGCTCTCACGAACTTTTCGACGATCATGAAAGATGTCACGCTTTCTCCGGCGATGGCGATTTATCTGAATATGGCGAACAGTAGCAAACCGCCCGCGGGTCAGATAGCGAACGAGAACTATGCCCGCGAGATGATGCAACTGTTCAGTACGGGAATCGATGTTCTGAATCAGGATGGGAGCCTGCAATTGGATGGAAGCGGGAATCCGATTCCGGTTTACACGGAGGCGCAGGTGGAGGCCTTTGCTCGCGCCTATACCGGCTGGACTTACGCGACGTCGTCGGGAGGGGTTCCTAGTGCCTTTCCAAACTACACACAGAATTTTTCTTATCCGCTGGTCGCGGTTCAGAGTGGCCATGACACTACGGCGAAGACTCTGCTGAATGGCACCGTTCTTCCTGCGGGGCAGACTGCGGAACAGGATCTTGCGGGCGCGATGGGAAATCTGTTTGCGCACCCGAACGTCGGCCCTTTCATCTGCCGGCAACTGATCCAGCATCTTGTGACGGGCAACCCGAGCCCTGCTTATGTTGCGCGAATCTCAGCTGTGTTTGCGAACAATGGCAATAACGTACGTGGTGATATGCAGGCTGTCGTGCGGGCGATTCTGGAAGATACAGAGGCTCGTGCGGGCGATACGAACCCTGCCTTCGATGGCGGTCATCTGCGTGAGCCGATGCTTTATATGACGAACGTGCTGCGTGGGCTTGGCTTTACGTCTACCTCGCCGAATGGAGACAACAGTATGCTGAGTACGTACACGACAGCAATTGGAGAGGTGCCGTATGGCTCCAGCAGCGTGTTCAACTTCTTTCCGCCGAACTACATCATTCCAGAGACAACGACGAACTCTCCCGAGTTCAGTCTGGAGAATACCGGTAGTGCGATCTTGCGCCTCACGCTTGCCGACAACCTTGTCTTCAACAAGATCCCTTACTTTAAAGGAGATCTGAGCGCCACCAGTGCGCTTGGCATTACTGCTGCGAAGACTGGTGTTGCTGCGACTGATTCAGGCAATCTGGTTGATTCGCTCGGCATCATCTTTATGCATGGCCAGATGCCGACGCAGATGCGCACCGCGATTGTGAACCATGTGGCGACGATCACGAATATTCCGGAGCGCGTTCGCGTGGCGACCTACCTGGTCATCACGTCCTCGCAGTACAAGATCGAAAACTAACGATTATCGCAAGAGGAGCAACAATATGAGTTTCAATCGACGCACGTTCATTAAATCTGCATCGCTAGCGGCAGCGGGTAGTGCCGCCGGACTACGTCCGTTTGGTGCTCTTAACGCTCTTGCTCAAAGCGCCACTGATTACAAGGCGCTGGTATGCATCTATCTGTTTGGCGGTAACGATGGGAACAATACGCTGGTGCAGTTTGATAGCAAAGGTTACGCCAACTATTCCGAGCATACGTGGCCCGCTTGCGATTCCGCAGAGCCAGCTTCTGCAACTGAGCGCGGCCCCTACCTTTGCTGTACATCCGAATCTGCCTGATATTCAGTCTCTGTTCGACAGCAAAGCGGCGGCTTTTGTTTCGAATGTCGGAACGCTGATCGCGCCGACGAATCGGGATCAGTACATTGCCAGCCAGTTCAATGGTAAGGGGCTACCAAGCAATCTTTTTTCGCATCCTGACCAGCGGCTCGAGTGGGAGAATGCCGCGGCGAGCTCCGTCACGTCGACTGGATGGGCAGGGCGCATCGCTGATACGTTGAACGTAACGTACAACCCGAATGGTAATTTTCCGATGGTCACTTCGGTCGCGGGTGACACGCTGTTTTGCGATGGATCCCATACGTCGCCTGTCTCGGTGAGTCCGGGCAACGTTGGCGCTGGTCAGTGCTCGGAGGGGGATGAGTGCGCTGCTCGACAGGCTACCGCACAGGCTATGCTTGGATTCAACTCCGGCATTACGCTTGTCCAGGCCGACAACAACATTACGACGAAGGCGTATGCGTACGCGAAGGCTCTCTCCGATGCGGTTCAGTCGGTGAATCCGCTGAAGACGGTGTTTCCTGCGAACAACGGACTGGCGGCGCAGCTTCAGCAGATTGCGCAGATTATTCAGGTGCGTTCGGCGCTGGGTGTGAACCGGCAGATCTTCTTTGCGGGCATCGGCAACTTCGACACGCACTATGATCAGGTCGTAGAGCAGGGACAGTTGCTGGCCGGGATAAGTTCGGCGATCGCAGCGTTTTATCAGGCCACGCATGAGCTTGGTGTGCAGAACAATGTGACGAGTTTCACCATGTCGGACTTCGGCCGTGCGTTGCAACCGAATTCTAATACGGGCTCGGATCACGCGTGGGGGTCGCACCATATGGTCATCGGCGGTGCGGTTAAGGGAGGCAAGTTGTATGGCACGTACCCGACGCTGGCGCTTGGTGGGCCTGACGACTCGGGGGCGAATGGCCGGTGGGTTCCGACGACTGCGAGCGTTCAATATGCGGCGACGCTCGCGCAGTGGTTCGGTGTGAGTGCGGCGCAGTTGCCGACTATTTTCCCTAATATCGGTAACTTCTCGACTAACAATCTCGGGTTTGTATAGAGTGTGACCGGCTGAGTGTGATGTTTGTAGCGCCTGTCGGCGAATTTTGACGGCGATGGAACTTCCGTGTGGTGTGGACGTAGTGGATTATTAATACGCACACACTCTCGAAATCCGGCAGGTGACATGGAAGCTCGGCAGCCGATAAAAATTCAGGCAGATCTGCGCGCGATTATTTGGCTCAGCGTGGGGTTTGCTGCTCTCAAGCTTGCGATTCAGATCATTGGCAATATCCTGGCGCAACATGCGGGGTACGGCATCTTTCGCGATGAGATGTACTACCTGGTGTGCGGGCGACGGCTTGCGTTTGGATATGTTGACCAGCCTCCGCTGGTTGCGCTGCAGGCGCGGCTGAGCGAGATGCTGTTTGGGCACGACACGATGTGGTCGCTGCGGTTGATCTCGGCGATGGCCGGTGCCGTGAAGGTGTTTCTTACGGGGCTGCTGGTGTGGGCGCTTGGGGGTGGGCGTAAGGCGGCTGCGCTGGCGATGCTTGCGGTTATTGGGGCGGGAGTCTACCTCGGTATCGATAGCTTTCTCTCGATGAACTCGTTCGATCCGGTGTTCTGGATGTTGTGTGCGTTGGCGCTGGTGCGCATCGTGAAAGTGGAGTCGTCGAGTGAGATTCGGAACTGGTGGATTGTGTTTGGCGTTAGTGCAGGGCTTGCGTTTGAGAATAAAGATTCCGTCGTTTTCTTTTTGATCGCGATGTTGATTGCGTTGTTGCTGACGCCGCAGCGGCGCATACTTGCGAGTCGCTGGTTTGGTGTTGGGGTGTTGCTGATTGTGCTGATCGCGTTGCCGAACTTTTTGTGGCAGATTCATAATCACTTTCCTACGCTGGAGTGGCTGCATAAGACGGAGGGTTCGGATAAGGTTGTGAAGTTTCCGCCGGGGGAGTTTTTTCTGGCGCAGATACTGACGCTGACTCCTTATAGCGTTCTGCTTTGGGGAAGCGGCGTTTTGTGGCTGCTGTTTGCGAAGGCGTCGCGGGAGTTTCGTTTTGTCGGCGTGTTTTATCCGATCTTTCTTGTGATGATGATGGCGCTGCATGCGAAGGACTACTACCTTGTTCCGGCGTATCCGGTGTTCTTTGCGGCTGGAGCTGTTGCGTGGTTTGCGTGGGCGCAGCGGGTGGTCTGGCGGAATGCGTTGATCGGTATTTATGCGGTGGTTACGGTTGTTGGTTTGGTGGTTTTCTTTCCGCTTTCTGTTCCTGTGATGGCGCCGCAGCAGTGGCTTGCATATACGGAGAAGCTGCATTTCAGGCCGAAGGAGAGCGAGACGCATGCGGCTACTCCGTTGCCGCAGTTCTATGCGGATCGCTTTGGCTGGCATGAGTTGGTCGAGCAGGTTTCGGCTATCTACAACGCGTTGCCTCCGCAGGAGCGAGCGGTGACCGGGATTTTGACTGGGAACTATGGAGAGGCTGGTGCGATCGATATTCTTGGCGAGAAGTATGGGCTGCCGCATGCGATCAGTGGGCACTTGACTTACTGGCTGTGGGGGCCGCGTGGTTATACCGGGGAGGAGATGATCGTTATCAATGGGGCGACTCTGCAGGAGATGAATCGGTCTTACCGTTCCTGCACGGTGGTGGGTACGCGGGAGCTGCCGTATGCGATGCCTTGGGAGCATGGGTCGATCTTTCTGTGTAAGGGGAGGAAGACTACGTATCAGGCGGATTGGGATGAGATGAAGAGGTATTTGTGAGGGGATGATTTATTTCTTCGCGACGGACGATGGTGCTTTCACCGCTCAGAAGGATGGCGTGTTGTTACAGAGGGTGAAAAGCGAACAGCAGATTCCTTCGCTGCGCTGCGGAATGACAACCAAAACGACAGGCAACCGCAGATTCCCTTCGGGAATGACAAAAAGAGAGGCAATTGCAAAGAGTAAGTACGGTCGCTGGTTATTTTGTAGGTTGGCGGAGGGAGGCTGGGACGAAGGCGGTGCTTAATGTTGTGGGGTCTTCGGTGAGGTAGTAGGTGGGGATTTTGGGGAACTGCTCTTCGACGAGGATGAGGGTGCGGAAGTCGAAGCTTTGGACTTCGGCTTGGGATTCCATGTGGTTGCGTACGATGGCGCCGCAGAGTGTGGTGACGAAGGTCTGGGGATCGACGGTGTGGTTGGTGGTGGGTTCGGCGTGAGCGTTGGTCATTGGTGGCGGTGGGCCTGCGGGGTCGTTGGGTAGAGGGAGGATTTTGGTTTCGAGATTGAAGCGGACCTTCTGCGCATTGGCGGCGCGGGCGGCGGCGTCAGGGTGCGATTTGCCGGGACCGGTGCGATAGTACTCGGCGTAGAAGCGGGAGAAGCGGAAGAGCTGCTCGGCGTGGGTGGGGACGTAGGGGCTGATGAGGTGCTCCTGTTTGGCGAAGGCCACGGCGACGGGGGAGAGCGCGAGGTCGTTCTTCTGGTCGGGGAACTGGGGGTGGAGCTTGTCGCAGATGAAGGTGCTCTGAGCTTCGGCGAGGGAGATGTCGCGAGTGTAGACGCGGTTTTCGAGGGTGTAGGGCGCGCCGTCGGCGCGGCGGCAGGACTCGGGGTTGAGGAACTGATCGTGCCAGATGAGGGAGACGTGGTCGGTGGTGACGCCGGTGTCGGTTTCGAGTTCGGTGGCGAGGTGGTCGAGGCCGTCTTCGAAGGAGGGGAGGGTGTTTTCGGGACGGAGGCCGCGGCCGCCTCGGTGGGCGGAGACGACGAAGGTAGCGAAGTACTCGGCTTCGTCGGGGTGCGCGGCTTTCTCTTCTGCTACGACTTGCTGGAGGAGGTCGGGGCGGTCGGAGATGATGCCGTCGACGCGGAGGTCGATGAGGGAGCGCATCTTTGCGGGGTCGTTGGTGGTCCAGGGAATGACTCTGAATCCGGCTTTGTGGAGTTGGGCTACATCGACTGATGGGTTAGGGCCGATGAGAGTGGCGTCGACGGGCGAGAGGACAGGCGTCTGGGCGTGGTGGGCCTTCGCGTGTGTGTCGGCGGCGGTCATGAGTGCGAGGAAGGGATTTTGCATGGGGGCCTGCTGGGCGGTGAGAGTTGCCGTGGTGAAGACGGCCGCGATGAGAGTCCGTGTTCGGGTGGAGGTTAACATGGCTCACTATCGTAGTGGGTTGAAGTTGCTTTGGCGTGAATGGTGGGAGCTGGCAGAAAAGTAAGGTGCGATTTGAATTTCTATGGGTTGGCCTTTAGGAGGGCGGAGAGGTTTCCTTTGTGGGTGGCTAGTTTTGCTTCGGCGGTGGGGCGGTCGATGGAGAGCTTTTGCATGACGATGGCGGTTTTGATGGTGCCGGCTTCGGCGAGGAGCTTTGCTGCGGTGGCTTGATCGACGCCGGTGGCGGCGGCGATGATGCGCTGGGCGCGATCGACTAGCTTGGCGTTGGTGGTTTGCATGTTGACCATGAGGTTGCCGTAGACGGCGCCGGTCTTGATCATGACGCCGGTGGAGATCATGTTGAGGACGAGCTTGGTTGCGGTGCCGGCCTTCATGCGGGTGCTGCCGGTGAGGATCTCGGGGCCGGTGATGGGGGCGATGGAGATGTCGGCGGCGGTGGCCATCTGCGAGTTGGGGACGCAGGTGAGGGCGATGGTGAGGGCGTTGAGTTTGCGCGCGTGGGCGAGGGCTCCGAGGACGTAGGGAGTGCGGCCGCTGGCTGCGATGCCGATGAGTGCGTCCTGTGCGTTGATGCCTGCTGCTGCGAGGTCGGCTGCGCCTTGCTCGGGTGAGTCTTCGGATTGCTCGCTGGATTTGCGGAGGGCGGTGTCGCCGCCGGCGATGATGGCGTGGAAGAAGTCTGCGGGGACGGAGAAGGTTGGTGGGCACTCGCTGGCGTCGAGGACGCCTAGACGGCCGCTGGTGCCTGCTCCCGTGTAGAAGAGACGACCACCGTTGTTGAAGCGTTGGGCGATGGCGTCGATGGCTTGGGCGATGTCGGGGAGGACGGCGGCTACGGCGGTGGCTACTTTTGCGTCTTCGTCGTTGATGAGGCGGAGCATGTCGAGGGTGGGGAGTTGATCGATGTGCTCGGTGAGTGGGTTGCGGGCTTCGGTGGTGAGGGTGGCTAGGTTCATGGGTGATTCCATGATGGGGGATAAGGTTGGGTTGGGGCAATGAGTTGGGTCAGATCGTCCAGTTTGCAGGCTCTCTCCATAATGACGTCCGAGTTGATTTGCGGAGTGCGGTTCGCTTCGCGAATATCCCACCCTTTGCGATGAGACTGCAAAGGATGGGCCACCCGATTTTTTTTGGGCCCTTATCTTTGATGGGTCACATGATTCTTTCTTGTCGATTTGTGTTGTGTTGCGGGTTAGAGAGCTAAGGGACGATGACGACGGAGCCTTGGCCTGTTTCGTGTTTGACGGCCTGGAGGGCTTCGTTGGCTTGGTCGAGGGGGAAGATTTGCACTTTGGGGTGGATGCCGATTTCGCCGGCTAGTTGAAGGAAGTCGGTTGCGTCCTGTCGGGTCATGTTGGCGACGCTGCGGATCTGGCGCTCGCCCCAGAGGAGAGTGTCGTAGTCGAAGGCGGGGATCTGGTCGAGGTGAATGGCGTTGATGGCTACGATGCCGCCTTTGCGAAGGCTGGAGAGAGCGCTGACGACTACTGCTCCTGCGGGTGCGAAGGTGATGGCTCGATCGAGTTTGACGGGAGGCTTGTCGTTTTCTGTGCCGACCCAGGTTGCGCCGAGTGATGTGGCGAGCTCGCGGTGGGATTCGCCGCGCGTGGAGACGTAGACCTCGCAGTTCCAGTGGCGGAGGACTTCGATGGCTTGTCTGGCGGAGGAGCCGAATCCGAAGAGGCCGACGCGCTCGCCGGGTTGAGTGCCGGCGACGCGGAGGCTGCGGAAGCCGATGATGCCGGCGCAGAGGAGAGGCGCGACGTCGGTGTCGTTGAGGGCTTCGGGGAGTGGGTAGGTGAAGTCGGCGCGGACGAGGACGTATTCGGCGTAGCCTCCGTTGACGGTATAGCCGGTGAAGGTGGGGTTGTCGCAGAGGTTCTCTTCGTTGCGGAGGCAGAAGGGACAGGTGCCGTCGGTGCCGCCGATCCAGGAGACACCGACGCGCATGCCGAGGGGACGTTCGGGCGTGGCTCCGCTGACTACTTTGCCGACGATCTGGTGGCCGGGGATGAGGGGTTGGTGTACGAGGCAGAGGTCGCCTTCGAGGATGTGGAGGTCGGTGCGACAGACACCGCAGGCGAGGACGCGGAGAACGATGTGTCCATCGGTGAGCATGGGCATGGGAGCGGTTTCGATTTTAAGGACTGCGTGGCCGGGAGATTGACGTCGGTGCAGAACAGCAGCTTTCACGGGGTTCTCACAGGTGATTAAAGATGATGCGGCTATGTAGTTGAATCTGCTTACTGCTACTGCGTTTTCGCGTGAAATGAACCAGAGCTAAAACTTTCAATAAAAGTGAATGTGTGCTAGTGTACGGGCCATGCTCCCCGCCTTTACAGATTTTCGCGACCCTAACTCGCTTGCATCTCGGATGCGAGCACGACGGAATCGGTGGTTTCGATCCCGGATTGAAAATCTACCCCGGCCAATGACTATCCTTGATGTTGGTGGTACCCCGGCAGTTTGGGAGATCATTAACTTCGCGGATCAACCGGACATTCAGATCACGTTGTTGAATATTACGGAGTTCAAGACTTCGCACACCAACATGACGAGCGTTATTGGTGATGCGAGGGATCTGCACCAGTATGCCGATAAACAGTTCGATGTGGTTTATTCGAACTCGTGTATCGAGCATGTTGGAAACATTGACGATATGAAGCGCATGGCGAACGAGATGCGACGAGTCGGCAAGCGATATTTTTTGCAGACGCCGAATCGAAACTTCCCGGTCGAACCGCACTTCGTGTTTCCGATGTTTCAATTCCTGCCGCTTCCTGTGCAGGTTTTTCTGGTTCAGCACTTTAGTCTGGGCTGGATTGGGAAGACGCCAGATCGCGAGAAGGCCGAGAAGGAAGTTCGAAGCATCCAACTCATTTCAAAAAAAGATGTGCAGATGCTCTTTCCTGATGCGAATTTTGGGGAAGAGAAGTTTGCCGGACTCACCAAGTCGTTGCTTGCGTACACGGTTTAGCTACTCTCTTCGGCCAGATCTCACCTGCTGCTCTGCGTGATGTTTTACTTCTGCCGGCCCCAATAAAGTTTGATCGATTTTAGACTCCGTTTACGGATCAGCGAAGCCGCGTGTTTTTTTGGTTTTGGTCGGCGTAGAATGCTGATCGGAATCGAAGGAGGGCGGTTATGCGGAGTCGTGTGCCTGCAGTTTTTGCGTTAGGTCTGCTGGTCGTGATGGGTGCGTTTGCGAAGGGCGCATTTGGGAAGAACAAAAACGACAAGAACCTGCCGCCGTACATTCTCAATGCGCACACGGTTTCGGTGATGATTGATCCGAGCGCGGGGATGTCGATGGACGATCCGCGCGCGAATGAGGTGGCGCGAAAGGATGTGGAGGCGGCTCTGCTGAGTTGGGGACGGTTTATGCCTGTGGTCAGTGCGCAACAGGCTGACCTGATTATCGTGATACGCAAAGGGCACGCGAAGGCGGTGGACGATACGATCGTCGGGCCGCCGCAGAATGACCGGCCGGGCACGATTACTCCGATGAACAATGGGGCGTCGCTTGGGGCGCAGCACGGCGCGCAACAGATCGGAGGAATGGGGTCTAACGCTCCCGATGCGAGCGTTCAGGGGAGTCCGCATTCGCAGATGGAGGTTGGATCGGTGGAGGATTCGTTTCTTGTCTACGACGGTACGAAAAAGGATCCGATAGACAGCCCGCCTGGGTGGAGATACACCGTGAAGGATGGGCTTCGTCCGCATGGTGTTCCAGCAGTGGACGAGTTCAAGAAGGCTGTAGCGGCAGCGGATAAGGCTGCGGCTGCGAAGAATCCGTAACTGGTTGATCTTTCAGGATGGGACTATCAGAAAGCCCTCAGTGACGTGGGCGTAGGTGTGGGTTGCTGCGATCTTCTGCGCTCGGTGAAGAGCTTTCGAGAGATCAGGGGCCGAATTGGGCCCGAATGCGGCATTTTGCGGTTTGGAGCCGTAAAATAGAAGGGATAACGCAAAACGCAAAGGACGATTGAGGCAGATGGTTATGGGAACGCAAGAAGTTTTGGCAGGACAGGTTGAAGCAGCGGCGAAGGCTGCTGGACTGGTTGTCGTTTCGAGTTCGGTAGGACAGGATTTTTCCGGGAACCCGACGACGCGGTTCATGCTGGCGCTGGTTGCCGATAAGACGAAGACGCAGGTGTTGGAGCTGAGCGACAAGTTTGATTTCAGCCAGGCGGATATGCTCGCTGAGGTTGGTACTTATCTGGGGGAGACGGCGAAGCGGTTGAAGAATCCAAACCAGGACTACTACCTGACGCTGCATGGGCTGCCGCTGAGCTTTGAGAAGTTTACGTGGCCGTTCCACGCATCGACCTCGGGCGCGGATACGTTCCTGGTGCATGGCGAGGTTCATCTGCAGGATGGCGAGGGAAGCCCGCTGCATGCGAAGGTGGCGGCATCGATGACGGTGACGTTTGCGGAGATCGTGAAGGCTCCGGAGCAGCCGTTTTCAGAGGGGTTTATCTACAACGCTGTGCGGAAGACGATGGACCAGGGACAGCTTGAGCTGGTGAAGAGCGGCAATCGTCAGCCTGTGCCGGTGACGACGCGGTTTTACAGCCCGTGGAAGAAGCGGTTCAACTTCAATGACACGACCGAGGGACAGCGCCAGGAGTATCTGGCGGCGAAGGTGTTCTGGTTGTCGGGTGTGTTGGGCGAGGGAAAGCCGGTATGGTTGCTGGATCCTCGAGATGCGCAGTATCTGAACTCGACCGTGGAGGAGTTGAAGAAGACGGTTGCGGCGTTGGCTGGCGAGGGACTGATTCACCTTGCGGCAGATACGGAGTACGGAACGCCTACCGAGGCTCTGATGGGGCATCGTGCGCAGTACAAGGCGGAGCTGGATCATGCGCTGGCGTTCATCAAGCCGACGTTCAATGAGGATATGCGGGGCGGCCATACGAATATGTAGTTTCTTTGGGATTGCTGGGTTGTTGTTTCGATTTGCCAGTTATTTTTCGGTTGTGCTAGGTTCCTTGTGGCCTGCAGGGGCATCTTAATCTGCAGGGAATGAGGAAACACCACCATGAAGAAGCTAATTCGAATTGCAACACCACTGATGGCAGTGGCATTGATGAGCGGCGCGCCAATTTTTGTGCACGCGCAGCAGATGACAGAGACACAAACCAAGGCGCAGGAGTGGAACACGCCACCGACTGGAACTCCTGAGGCGCAGCAGGGCTATCGGGATGGAATCCAGGCGGCCCAGCTGGATAAGGCAGCGAAACGGAAGATCGATGCGAAGTCGTCGCACCTGTATCAGCACCCGCCAGTGAAAGGTGCGGCTCGCGATGAGTACCGCACGAGCTTTACCGCTGGGTATGACGCTCAGGTGAAACATAGCTCAGGCGAATAAGTCGCCGCGACAGTCTGGTGAGAAGCCAGATGATGAAGAGACAAAAGGGTTCCCGAACGGGAGCCCTTTTTCGTTGCTGTGGCTGTTCAAAATCGTGTGAGTGGACAGAAAGGTAAGACAGGGATCCTTCACTGCGTTCAGGATGACGACGTTGAGGTGGATGGGGTAACCGGAGAGATGGCGGAGGTACAGCGCTATCTCTCTTTGCTTTGCCGTTTGCTGAGGTTAGAGCGCGGGCTGGGTTGAGAGTGAGGTGTGGGTGATTGCGGCTCCGCAGTGGGTGCAGTAGGCTGCTGCGGACTCGACGGGGGTGTTGCATGCGGGGCAGTGCGTGATCGCGAATGCAGCGGGTGAAGCGTACGGGCGGGCGGTGCCGAGGATCTGGTTGGAGATGTAGATGGCCTGGGCGGCGTTGTACTGGCGGACGCGGTCAGGCATGAAGAAACATTCGAACCAGGCGATGACCATGGGGATCCCGGTCCACGAGAGCAGAAGGTAGATGACGCCGGCGGTGTTGCGGCGGAGATAGAAGTGATGGATGCCGATGCCGCCGAGGAAGAGCGCGAGTAGGACGCCGGTGACCTCATCTTTGGAGGCACGCTTGTATTCAGCGTAAAACCAGGCACGCTGCTGCTCGTTCATATTTGCGGTGTAGATGGAATCGGTGGTCTGCATGTTCATTCCTCTCGAAGATGACAAAGAGATGTACGCGGTATGAGGAGTCGCGGTTCCCGCTTATATACGATCACTCGAGTCGCGTTTGTAAGTTAGTCTACGACTCGAATGGTCGCAATTTACAGGGGTTTTTTGTTGGCGTAGTGTTTTGAAAATCGCATTGCCTGAGGCAACGGGGTGAGGCGATCGCGAGTCAGATTACTAGAAAGCAGGAGGTAGGTATGCAGCCGGTTCACAATGGACAATGCGGACTATGTAATCACTTTGGCGAGCACCACGCGAAGAGCTCGGTGCTGGTCACGATTCTTACGAGCAAGAAGGCTGATGCAGATCTGCTGGATGAGTGCGGTCATCCGAAGCATGCGGCGTTGCACCTGAAGGTTTCGCCGATCAGCGGATGTGATGGGTTTGTACCTGCAGCTCAGGCTTAAGTAATTTGGAAAGATAATGTCCTGCCGGACGGGCCTCCTGCGCGGAGGGCGGTCACTTCGTGACTTGTATACCTTGGGGCAGGATGATGAGGATCGGGCCTCCCGTTGGTCGGCGTGTACATTGCTGACTGCGGGGGCCTTTCTGCGTTTAGCGGCGATTCATTCCTAGGAGGCTTAGGAAGAAGCTGCCGAAGATCGCTTCGACGCCGAGCATGAAGCAGGTTGCGGATGGCAGGGTGAGGCGAAGCATGCGTTGAGGGGAGAGGTCGCCGAAGCCAGCGCCATGCCAGATGTTGAAGGCGTAGCCGAGGATGCCGAGGCCGATCAGTAGCAGAACGCAGCCAAAGATCAGGCCGACTTCGAGGTTGATGTAGTTGAAGATGCGCTGGAACTTTGGGTTGGGCGGCAGGAAGCCTTCCTGTGTGCCGAAGACGCGGGCGCTGACGGCGAAGACGGAGATGTGGGCTCCGATGAGAACCAGGCCGAGGGAGTAGGTGAGGGTGTCGACGTCGAAGGTCCAGCGACCGACCGTCTGCGGGCCAGGCAAGAGCCAGAGCGAGAGAAGAGCTCCGATGAAAAAAGTGACGATGCCGGGATAGAGGAAGAGCCAGCGAGGGCTGAAGAGAAGAAGGAAGCGGAGGTGACGCCAGCCGTCGCGCCAGGTGCGGAGGTGCGGGGCGCGGCTGCGGCCGTCGGGCGAGAGGGTGGTGGGGACTTCGGCGAGGCGGAGGTCGGCGAGGGAGGATTTGACGACCATCTCGCTGGCGAACTCCATGCCGGTGGTGCGGAGGTTGAGGCCGAGCATGGCGTCGCGGCGGAAGGCGCGGATGCCGCAGTGGAAGTCGCGTGCTGGAATGCTGAAGAAGATGCGGCCGATGGAGCTGAGGACGGGGTTGCCGAGGTAGCGGTGGAGCGGCGGCATGGCTCCGGGCTTGATGCTCGCCGCTGAAGCGGTTGCCCATGACGAGGTCGTTGCCTTCTTCGAGTTTGGTGAGGAAGCGGGGCAGATGGTCGAAGTCGTAGCTGGCATCGGCGTCGGCCATGAGGATGTACTTGCCGTGGGCGGCTTCGATGCCGGCCATGAGGGCTGCGCCGTAGCCGCGAACAGGGACGGGAACGACGCGGGCGCCTTCGTCGGTGGCGATCTTTTGCGAGCCGTCGGTGCTGCCGTTGTCGGCGACGATGACCTCGCCGGCGATGTTGTTGTCGCGGAGTGCAGCGACGGCCTGCCGAACGCAGAAGGCGAGTGTCTCTGCTTCGTTGAGGCAGGGCATAAGGATGGTTACGGTCAGCTCGCTCATTGATTGCATGCTACCAAAGTGGTTGCTGGGTTGGGTGCCGACTATGGTGTGCGTGGTGTTTTCTGCTGGGAGGTTGCGGCGGGGCAGATTGAGAGGCAGGGCGTAGAAGGGGGAGCTCGTCGAGTTCGCGCCAGCCCGCGGAGACGGGCGTTCTGCCGGTCATGTGGCCGGGGTTGAAGTAGCCGATGAGGACCTTGTCGCCTTGCGGCGCACGACGTCGTAGACCTGGTCGCGGTTGGGCATGGCGGCGAGGATCGGGTAGAGCGGCGGAGTGGGTTCGTAGATTTCGGTGAGGATGCGGACGCCGGCGAGGCGGGCCCAGTAGTGGTCGTAGATGCAGGCGCGTGTGCCGATGCAGGCGACGGTGTCGCCGGGACTGACGCCGAGGTCGTTGAGGGCGTGGGCTGCGCCGAAGATGTCGCGGTTGTACCAGCCGTCCGGGAGCCTGGGCAAAGGCGAGGTCGCGGCGGAGCTCGCCGACGGTGCGCGCGGATTCGCCGACGGCGAGCAGTGCGAGGAGGGCGACGGCGGCTGAGGCTGCGGTGCGGGTGCGGCGATGGCTCTGCGACGGAGGATGAGAGGCGTAGCGATGGCGAAGAGAGGAAGCAGAATGGCGAGGAAGGCCGACGGTGATGTAGCGGTCCTCGATGTTGACGATGCCGTAGATGCAGAGGACGCCGAGGCCGAGGAGGACGGCGACGAGCCAGAAGGCGTTGGCGGTGAGGTGGCCAGTCGCGGTGAAGGCGCGCGCCGGCGAAGAAGAGCGAGGAGGAGGAGGAGCCATGCTTCGGGATGGTTCGACGATGTAGCGGATGATGCGCACGATGCATTGTCGCGAATGACGACGATCTCGAGGCGCGGGTCCATGTGGGCTTTGATCTGATCGTTGAAGTAGGAGGTGTCGAACCAGTCGGGATAGGTGCCGTAGGGGAGGCGTCTTGTAGCTGTAGATCGCCGGCGGACTGGAGGAGTTGTTGTTCGGGATGCTTGAGGTGGACCTCGGCGGCGCCGAAGCTGGACGTCTGCCACGGCTCGAGGTGCATCTTTTCGGTGCCGCTGACGAACCAGGCGTAGTTGAGGGTGCCGGAGTCGCCGAAGTCGAAGCGGCCCTTTTGTTTGGAGAGCGCGGCGATGTATGGGCCGGCGACGATGGCGAAACAGATGAGAGCGAGGAGGCCGGCAGGCTGCTACGCGAGCTGCTGAGTGGCGTTGCCAGACGACGCGGAAGGCGATGAGCGCGAGATGCAGAGCAGAGTGAAGAGGAAGGCGAAGGACTTGGTGAGGTAGGCGAAGCCGAGGGCGAGGCCCATGAGTGCGGCGTAGCGGAGGTGGTTGGTGGCGAGGTGCGTGAGGAGCGCCGCGACGCCGAAGAGGAGGAAGGCCTGGAGGAGGGCGTCGGGACGGACCTTGCCCAGGCTGAGTTCGCGCTGGGTGGAGATGACGAGGAGGGCGATGCCGAGGTAGCGGAGGGTGTAGCGGTCGAGGAGAAAGGATGCGAGGGCTTGTGGCGGTGGAGTTTTCGCGGAGTTCGCGGAGTTGGATGAGGGCGTCGGTGAAGGCGACGACGGCGAGCATCTCCAGGAGGAAGATGCCGAAGTTGACCATGTAGTAGGCGTGGAGTTCGGTGTAGCGGGTGGAGTGGAAGAGGGTATGGCCGAGGGCGAGGGCGGCGGGGTAGAGCGGGATTCCAGTAGCCGTTGACGACGCCGTGCCAGTTGTGGGCGCGGATGAGGTCGCCGATGATCCATGTAGGCGACGGCGTCACCGTCGATCTGGTAGGGGTCGTAGAGTGCGTAGCCGAAGGTGACGAGGGCGGCGAGGAAACAGTAGACGGGCCAGAGACGGCGCAGCCAGTAGGGGAGACGGTTGGGCTCCGACGAGGGGAGTGTCATGCGGGGGCGGGTTCCTCCGGTTTGCTGATCGATCCTTCTTATCATCGCAGACGAGACGAAAGATCTTTCGTGAAATCTTTTGTCCTGCCGGACGGGCCCGCTGCGCGCGGGGCGGTCACTTCGTGACTTGTGTATCCCTTCGGTTGGCCCTCCCGTTGGTCGGGAGCTGGCATTCGCTAGCAATTGCACAAAGAACAGGGCGGCAGCTTTCGCTGTCGCCCCGTCTTGTGTTCAAATTGTGATGGTTGGAGTTACATGTCCTTGACGCCGTCGACGAAGGCCTTCAGCTTGCGGCTGCGGCTGGGGTGACGGAGCTTGCGGAGTGCCTTGGCCTCTATCTGGCGGATGCGCTCGCGGGTGACCTGGAAGGACTGGCCGACCTCTTCGAGGGTGTGCTCGGAGCCGTCTTCGAGGCCGAAGCGCATCTTGATCACACGCTCTTCGCGCGGGGTCAGGGTGCGGAGGACCTGCGAGGTGTACTCCTTGAGGTTGACGCTGATGACGGCGTCAGCCGGGGAGACGGCCATGCGGTCTTCGATGAAGTCTCCAAGGTGCGAGTCTTCCTCTTCTCCGATGGGGGTCTCGAGGGAGATGGGCTCCTGGGCGATCTTGAGGACCTTGCGGACCTTCGCGACGGGGATGTCCATGCGGCGGGCGATCTCTTCGGAGGAGGCTTCGCGGCCAAGCTCCTGCACGAGCTGACGGCTGGTGCGGATGAGCTTGTTGATGGTCTCGATCATGTGGACCGGGATGCGGATGGTGCGGGCCTGGTCGGCGATTGCTCGCGTGATGGCCTGACGGATCCACCAGGTGGCGTAGGTCGAGAATTTGTAACCGCGACGGTACTCGAACTTGTCGACGGCCTTCATGAGGCCGATGTTGCCCTCCTGAATGAGGTCGAGGAACTGGAGACCGCGGTTGGTGTACTTCTTCGCGATGGAGACGACGAGGCGAAGGTTGGCCTCGATGAGCTCGCGCTTGGCGCGCTCGGCGTCCATGTCGCCCTGGATCATCTCGCGCTGGGTGCGCTTGAGATCGACGAGCGAGATGCCGGCGTCAGCTTCGACGCGCTCGAGGTCGGTGCGGCAGTTCTTCTGCTGGCGGCGATACTCTTTGCGCAGCTCTTCGGACTTCGAGGCCTCGTGCTTGGTCTCGAGGGTCTTGATCTGGCGCTCGAGGGTGCGCATGGCGTCGACGGTCTTGTTGACCTTGTCGAGCAGGCGCTTCTTTTCGCCGTTGGTGTACTTGAGCTCGCGAACGATGCGGTTGATGTAGACGTGCTCGCGGCCGATGAGCCAGCGGTGCTTGCGGATGTCTTTGGCCTTGGCCTTGGCGTCCTTGCCGGTCGGCGCGGCGAGCTTCTCTTCGAGTGCGTGAAGCTTCTTCTGATGCTTGACGATAACGTCGATGCGTCCTGCGGTGGCGCGGACACGGGCCTGCAGGATCTCTTCGGTAAGCTCTTCTTCGTCGAAGGTAACGACTTCCTTGATGTTGCGGACGCCGCGACGGAGGTCTTCGCCGAGGCCGACGATCTCGCGAATGACGATGGGCGAGCGCGAGATGGCCTTCATGACGCGGAGCTGGCCGCGCTCGATGCGCTTGGCGATTTCGACTTCGCCCTCGCGGGTGAGCAGGGGAACGGTACCCATCTCGCGGAGGTACATGCGGACGGGGTCGTTGGTCTTCTCGAGGGTTCCGGGCGAGAGATCGAGCTCTACGTCGTCGGACTCTTCGCCGGCTTCGGGCTCGTACTTGTCGCGACCGCTGCCGCGCTCTTCGCCGTTGAGGACGTCGATGCCCTGCGTGTTGATGGTGGTGAGAAGATCATCGAGATCGTCGGGGGTGGTGATGTCACCGGGGAGGAGGTCGTTGACCTCGCCGTAGGTGAGATACCCCTTCTCTTTCCCTGTGTCGATGAGCTTGTCTATGTCGTCTTCGTACTTGTCAATTTCTTCAGCCACGGCTGTGCGCACTCCTGCGAAAGATTCTGATAATTGGGATGCCGCTGATGGTGTTTGTGGTATTCAGGCGGACCAATCCCTTGGTTGTAACGTAATGAGCAGGGAGCAGATTGCGGTTTAGACCGCGTTGGCAAGCCCAATGACCCTCAAAAGGGTCTGGGCATTCGAAGGCACACGTCCCCAGCGAATCACAGAATACCACACTATTTAGACGCCTTCGGAGGAAAAAAGATTCGCTGGAGCGGCGCGAAGTGGCTCTCCCTTTGCGCCGTCCTGGTGGCGGGGGCAGCGGCGGAGGTGGATGTCTTTACCGGCAGAGCCGTAGTCGTGGTGACAGTGGCTGCAGCGGAGGTGGTAGATGGTCTGGCCGGGGAAGGATTCTGAGGGGAATCCGGTGCGGGCGATGACGATTTGGCCGTGTTTGTTCTTGTATCCGGGGGTGGTGGTCTGGAAGTTGCTCATTTTTGGGGAACTGCGTAGTTTTTCGTTGATGGAGCGTAACAATCTCGGATGGAGCATTTTGCTTTCAGCTGTCCTGCCGGACGGGCCTCCTGCGCGGAGGGCGGCCATTTCATGGCTTTGTATCCCTCCGGTTGCTGGCGATTGGCAGCAACGTGGGGCTAGCTTTCGAAGCCGGGTTTTGAGCGGCGGATGCGAGCAAGCAGAGCTACGGGGTGGAAGTCAGAAGGGATGCGGACCATGCTGCCGAGGAAGGCGGGCAGGGTGTCCTGAGCGATGTGCAGGCATGCAGGGACAACGTAGAGGTTCATGACCAGTTCGGAGATGAGGAGAGAGGCGGCGGCTCCGTAGAGGCCGTAGAGGCGGGCGAAGACGTAACAGAGCCCGCAAGCTAGAGCGGTGCCGAAGAGATAGTAGCTTGCCAGCCGCTGATGCTGGTTGGTGGAGGTCATCAGAGTGGCGCTGGTGGACCATAGCGCGTAGAAGACGACGACCAGAAGAAGGATGGCGAGGAGGGGGCGGCTGGGTGGTACGTGTCCGCCCGTCCAGTGGGTGAGGAACCAGGGGCCAAAGGTCAGCATGATGGCGACGATAACAAGGGCGGAGAGAAGCGCGAGCTGGCAGGCGCGGCGGAGCAGAGAACGGGTGAGTTCCAAGTTTCCTGCACCGTAAGCGATGGACATCTCGGGCTCGAAGGTGCTGTTGACCATCTGAACCATCTGGATTGCGACACGGGAGACGGTGCGAGCGGTGCCGAAGACGACGACTTCCGTGGGCCCAAGGGCGTAGCTGACGGCGAGAAGGGTTCCCTGGAGATTGAGCGCGTTGCCGAGGGGAAAGCCCATGAAGGCGATAGCCGGACGCGCTAGTTTGCGGATCTCGGCAAAGGAGGCATGCTGCCATCCGAACCGGATCCAAGGGATATCGCGGCGAACAAGGATGGAGAGAAAGAGGGTACAGGCGACGTTCGCGGCGGCGTAGACGAGTGCTGTGGCACGAGCTCCCGTCCCGAGTGCGACGGAGACGATCATGCAGGCGAAGGCGAAGAGCGAGAGGGAGCTTTTGAGGAGCGAGCCGAAGGCATAACGGCCTATGCTGCGGTAGGCGGACTGCAGAAGCGCCTCAAGCTGGCCGAGCAGAACGGAGACGCCGAGGTAGAAGATGATCCACTTCGTGTCGGCTTCGCCCAGATTAGTGAGCTTGAGGAGGCGGGCAGCGGGCAGAGTGTAGAGCACACCGCTGAGCAGGATGATGGTGCCCACGCAGAGGATGCAGATAAGCCACCAGCAACTCTGGAAGACACGGAGTGCGCTTTGCCGGTCTTCGCGGGCGACCAGCATGGTCATCTCATTGCCCGCGACGTTGCCAAAGCCGGCGTTGCTGAAGCTGAGATAGGCGGGGATGGAGCTGACGATCATCCATTCGCCGTAGAGCGGGACGCTCCAGAAGTGGAGGAAGACGGGGACCTGGACGAGTTGAATGATTGTGGCCGCGAGGCGGCCGACCCAGTTTGTGAGAAAACCGAGGATCAGGCGTCGTTTTGTAGAGCGGTCCATGGTCATGCTTATGTCTGTTCCTTGACTGTGAGGCCAGTCTATTGCGAGAACACTAGAGCCAGCGGGATGTTCCGTAAGATTCTGATGAAGGTTAGTGTTGGCGCAGCTTGCGATCGATATGAAGCTTCTCTGCTGTTAGTTTAGCCAACATCTCGTTGTCGCTGCGGCGATCGGCCTCGGCGATGAGAGTGCGGAGCTCACGTTGACGGCGCTCGAGCTGACGATGTTCAAGGGTGTGGAGAGCATTTTCGACCTGTTCGGTCATGGATTGAGTGTTGGATGAGGCGGCGTCGGGATCGTCTGCGTGTTGGAGGGTGTGGGCGAGGAGAGCGCGGCTGGATTGATCTGGCGCGGCGTCGAGAGGGTTGGGTGGCGCGGGAGCATTGGAGAGAGATTCGAGGAGGGCGGCGGCGGGAAGGCTGTCGTACCACTCGGGGTGCTGGATAAGTTGTTCGGCGGCCAGTACGCGGGCTGGGTCGTGCTCGGGAAGGACGAGGGCGCGGATCAGGACGCGCTCGGTTTCGCTGGCGGGGTCCTGGGAGTGAGAGCGGACGCTTTCGACGCGCTGGGCTGCGGCTTGTTTGAGCTCCTGACGGAGGATGGCTGAGTCGATGGTGAGTTTCTGTGCGGCGTCGGCGGCGAACTCGTCGCGTTGAATGCGGTTGGGCATGCGGCGAATGTGAGGGAGAAGGAAGTTGAGGGCTTTGACCTTCGCGTCGGGGGTGCGGCCGGGGAAGAGGTGGCGGGCGCGATCGATGAGGTAGTCGGAGTGGCGCTTCGCGGTGCGCAGAGCGGCCATATAGGCCTGAATGCCTTGCTCGCGTACGAAGCGGTCGGGGTCGAGGCCGCCTTCGAGGGTGATGATTTTGACTTCGAAGTCCTCTTCGGTGAGGAGAGAGATGGATTTTTCTGCTGCGTTGGCACCGGCAGTGTCGGGGTCGAAGTTGATGACGACGCGTTTGGTGAAGCGGCTGAGGAGGCGCACCTGCATCTCGGTGAAGGCGGTGCCTGAGGTGGCGAGGACGTTTTGAACACCGGCCATGTAGACGGAGATGCAATCCATCTGGCCTTCGACGAGGAGAGCGAAGTCGTGCGCGCGCATGCCTGCTTTGGCTTTGTCGAGGTTGAAGAGGACCTGGCCCTTGGTGTAGAGGGGAGTCTCGGGTGAGTTGAGATACTTGGCGATGTCGCGGCCCTTTTCGTCTTGCGCGTCGAGGGCGCGTGCGGTGAAGGCGATGGTCTTGCCTTGCTCGTTGGCGATGGGGAAGGTGATGCGTTTGCGAAAGCGTGCGTAGAGCTGGCCCGGGGAGCCGTCGGATTGCTCTTTTGCGCTGAAGAGACCACTGGCGCGGAGGACGTCGTCGGGGAAGTGCTTGGCGAGCTGCTCGCGCATGTGGTTGAAGTCGTCGGGTGCGTAGCCGATGCGGAACTTTGCGATGGTTTCGGCGTTGACGCCGCGACCGGTGAGGTATTCGCGGGCGCGGGCGGCTTCGGCGGACTTGAGACCGGCTTCAAAGTATTGGGTTGCGAGTTCGTGGATATCGATGAGTTGACGACGCAGGCCGGCTTCGCGGGCTTCTTCGGGTGAGCTGAACTCGCGCTTGGGCAGGGGGATTCCGCACTTGGTGGCGACGACGCGAATGGCTTCGGGGAAGCTGATGTTTTCCATCTTCATGACGAAGGTGAAGACATCGCCTTTCTCGTGGCAGCCGAAGCAATAGAAGTAGTTGTGCGTGGCGTTTACGGAGAAGGACCCGGTTTTTTCTTTGTGAAAGGGGCATAGGCCGGAGTAGTTTTGCGCGCCGGATTTGCGCAGCTTGATGTAGTCGCCGATGATGCGGACGATGTCGGCCTGTTGCTTGACGGTTTGGGCGAAGTTGTCGGACATGCTTGTGGTGAGGGAGGTTTGGTCGACGTTCCGAGCAGGTTGATTGAGTTTGGTTTCTCGTCTCTGTATGAGTTTAGACGGAGAAAAAATCTGACGGTGGTGTGGAGTAGGTTTTTACGATTTTGTTGAGGTTTTTGAAGGGGGTTTTGAAAAAAGTGGGGTGCAGATGTGGTTTTTTGGTGGTCAAAACGTGGTGAATTGCGTGGTGAACGTGGTGAATAAAAACACTGTTTGAGAATGACGAAAAATACGCCACAGATTTGAACTTTATTTTTTCCACTCATCGGAATGGAACTGCTGTGTGGTTGCGAGGTCGATACCTACAACCATTGAGGGATATCAGCCCCAATTTCCAGAGGCCTACGGTAATTGTGCGGAACTTCCTTGCGCGGATTGTGTTTGCACAGAACGTAGATGAACGAATAGCTGTTGAGTTTCATGCTATTCAACAACTTGAGTGCCATAGCGATGCGCTGTGAGCAATATAGGCCCCAACCAGAGGATGGATGTATGCGATTTTCTAATCTAATTCGTAACGTTGTTGTGGGTGCGGCGCTCGCAATTGCGCCAGCCGCATCGTTTGCCGGGGTCTTTATCTCGGTGGGAATTGCACCGCCTGTGTTGCCCGTTTATACACAGCCGATTTGCCCGGGGGATGGTTATCTCTGGAATCCTGGCTATTGGGCTTACGGCGATGCGGGCTACTACTGGGTTCCGGGTGTGTGGGTTCGGCCGCCGCAGGTTGGTCTGCTGTGGACGCCGGGCTACTGGGGCTGGGGTGGCAGCGCGTATATCTTCCACGCGGGATATTGGGGGCCGCACGTTGGCTTCTATGGCGGCGTGAACTATGGGTTCGGTTATGGTGGCGTTGGCTTCGGCGGCGGACGCTGGGAGGGCGGCCACTTTGCGTATAACACCGCGGTTGTGAATGTGAATCGCACCGTGATTCACAACACGTATGTCGACAACACGGTGATCAACCACACGACGGTTTATAGCCGTACGAGCTTTAATGGCGGCGCAGGTGGCATACAGGCTCATGCGACGGCACAAGAGGCTTCGTACGCGCATGAGAACCACTTTGCCGCTACCGCTGAGCAGCAGAATCATATGCAGATGGCGCATGCCGATCGGAGCAACTTCGCTTCGGTGAATGGCGGGCATCCGCAGACCGCAGCTTACTCGCGACCAGGTGTGAGGGCTGAGAACCAGCAGCAGCGCATCGGCCAGGGAGTGCAGTCAGGGCAGCTGACCTCTCACGAGACGGCTCATCTGGAGAACCGCGAGTCGAGCATCCACAACCAGGCTGCTAACGATCGTGCGGCGAATGGCGGACACCTGACGGCGCAGGAGCATCAGCAGATCAATCAGCGACAGAACAATGTCAGCCGGTCGATTAACGAGGATAAACACAACGCGAATACGCAGGCTCATCCGCACGCGGAAGAGCATGGCGGTGGCGGTCATGAAAAGAAGTAGTTAGCGATGATGACGATGCGGCCGGCGATTTTTCGCCGGCCGCTTTTTTGCGCCGCGCCTAGAATTGTTTAGATGGGACGTGAGCAGGTGCTTGATCGAGTCGTTGTGGTGCTGGTGCGGGCGCGCAATCCGAATAACATCGGTGCGGTGGCGCGAGCGATGCATGATTTTGGGTTTCGTCATCTTCGGATAGTGAATGAGTATGCGGTGCCGTTTGAGACTGCGCGGTCGGCGGTGGATGCGTCGAAGGTGATGGCCAGGGCGGTGGAGTTTGCGAGCGTTGCTGACGCTGTTGCGGATTGCACGCTGGTGGTGGGGACGACGGCGGTGGGGGAGCGGGCGTTGCAGCATCCGGTGTATGCGCTGGCAGAGGCGAGCGGAAAGATCGGCGCAGAGCTTGGGGGCGAGGGGAGAGTTGCGCTGCTGTTCGGGTCAGAAAAGACGGGGCTTAGCAATGATGAGTTGAGCCACTGTCATTGGCTGCTGACGATTCCGATGGAGGAGCATGAGGAGATTCGACATCCTTCGATGAATCTTGGGCAGGCGGTAGCGGTTTGTTTGTATGAACTGGTGCGTGGGAAGGGTTCGGTTGTTGCGGGTTCTACGGGTGAGGCGGCTGCTGCTGGTGAGGTGGAGCGGCTGATGGTTTTGTTGATCGAGGTGTTGGAGACCACTGGGTATACGAAGCGTCATCCTGCGAACTGTGATGAGGCTCAGATTCGAAGGCTGGTTTTGCGCATGGGTGTGACGGCGAATGATGCGCCGGTGTGGATGGGGATTTTGCGGCAGGTGTTGTGGAAGGTGCGGAGCGAACCTACTGTGGAATGAAGCTGCTCGGGTCTGCACATTGAAGTCTCTCAGTCGTTGGATTGTTTGTGCTTACCGGGAATCCACTTATCCGATCGCCAACTCATCGTCCAACTGATGATAAGAGCGTTTATCAGGACTCATCCTGGGGTGTCATCATGCGAGCAGCCAACGTGTCTTGTGTTTCATGTTTCAGAGCGTATCGTGGCGAGTCGCATTCGAGGCAGCCAAGCGTGAAGGCGAAAGGGAATGGACCCGGCTCGTCAGTTCGGTAAAGCCCGTCAAAGAATATGAATAAACGGCCTGCGATTGATTCGTGGAATTGGAGCGAAGGCTTCCAGGCGCCACTATGCCATCCACAGTCCCGGGCGTCCATGAGTTGAGTTACGGATCTCCACTCAGAAAGCTTAGAGTAGGGTTGATCTGCACAACACCACCAGAGTCCGGTTTCAGCAAGCGGAGGAACTGTTCCCACTGAAACGCGTGCAAATACTGCTTCGAAGGCGCCGTCCCGCTCCCTGACACAGAAGTCGAAGAGCTTCATCTCGGGTTCAGCAAAGATAACGTGATTACTCCACCCGGAGCTTCCGTCCGGGCTTTCGGCATACCCGTGAATGAGGTAGTTCTCCTGGTTCGATCCCGCGACATACCACATCTTCCACTTACCATCGTGGTAGATCAGATTCGGCTCATACACGCTGCCATGTTCCCAGCCCTCGTTGGCGACGAAAGCTGGTGATAGCTGGTCTTGCCATGAGGTGCCGTCCCATTCCAAATACCCAATGGAGTAGGGACCCCAGAGATTTTCCGCAGCTCCGGCATAATATAGCCGCTCGACCCACACCTCCCTTTGAGGATCCCACCCCTTCACAAACGAAGGACTGTGACGTCCGCCACCGCCGTCCCAAGAAAAGCTTTTTTGATTGTCACAGAGCGGAATGACCTGCCCAGCGTCGTCCACAGTGAGCTGCCAGCCAGATGCCGACAGGGTACAGCCGTGAGCAAGGCATGCGCTGAATAGTTCCGTAGCACCGTACCCGCCGGCCTGCCCAGCAAGGTACATCCACCACTGGTCACCTCGACGCGCCACTGCAGCGTCAAGCACCTCTGTCCCAGTAGGAGAGTCTTTTGGGTCGAAAATCTTAGTTTCCGTGCGGCTCATCACCTTTCCTTCCGAACGTGAGCCAGTCTACCAAGACCAACATCGGCCGATTAGTACTGATAAGTCACTAATGTTACTTATTCCCAAGTTTGCTCGATTCAGGAGGACGGGTGGCGGATCGGCGAGATTTCATATATCACCAAAGCATGCCCGAGCTGTAGACTATGCGTTATTCGTAGCCAGTTCATTAGTGGTGCGTCCGGAGGAATGAAGCGTGTTTGTGAAGAATCGATTGTCGATCGTTGCGGGAGTTGTGGCGGGATGCTGTTTGACCGTGAGTGGAATGGCGCAGGGGAAGCAGCTTACGACCGAGGACTATGCGCAGGCCGAGAAGTTTATGGGGTACAACGTGAACTCGCTGGTGTACCACGGTGTGGCTCGGGCGACGTGGATGGCGGATGGACGGTTCTGGTATCGCGACACTGGGCCGGATGGTGTGACGTTTATGGTGGTCGATCCGGCGAAGGGAACGAAGACGCCGGCGTTCGACCAGGTGAAGCTGGCGGCAGCGTTAACAGCTGCGGCCGATGGCAAGGTGAAGGTGCCTGCGCAGCATATGACGATGACGGAGATTTCGTTTTCGGATGGCGATAAGACGGTTGTCGTGGGCAATGGCTCACGGACGTTTCGTTGCGATCTGAGCGGCACGGGTGTTTGTAAAGAGGTGATTCCGGCGGGGAGCAAGCCAGGTGGAGGCGAGCAGGCGCCGAACAGGAATCACGGGGATGTTTCGCCAGATAAGACGAAGGCTGCGTTTATTCGTGACTGGAACCTTTGGGTGCGCGATCTTACGACTGGCAAGGAGACGCAGTTAACCACGGATGGCGTGAAGGACTACGGGTACGCGACGGACAATGCCGGCTGGCAGACAAGCGATAACGCGATTCTGCTGTGGTCGCCTGATGGGAAGAAGATTGCGACGTTCCAACAGGACCAGCGGAAGACCGGCGAGATGTATATGGTTCCGGTGACGAATGGGCATCCGGAGTTGAAGGCGTGGAAGTATCCGCTGGTTGGGGATAAGGATGTGACGATGATCGAGAGGGTGATCATCGACGTGGATAAGGCGAAGGTGACGCGGTTGAAGATGGCGCCGGATCAGCATCGTTCGACGATATGCGATGACGTGAGCTGCCGCGGCGGGAGCGGATGGGATGACGTGCAGTGGAGTGCGGATGGGAAGACGCTGGCGTTTGTTTCGACGTCGCGGGATCACAAGCAGGAGTGGATGCGGATTGCGGATGTTGCGTCCGGCGATGTGTTGGACGTGATGGGCGAGAAGGCAGCGAAGTTTTTTGAGAGCGGAAACGACAAGGTGAACTGGAAGTATCTTTCGAAGACGAAAGAGCTGTTGTGGTTCAGCGAGCGGGACGGTTGGGGACAGATGTATTTGTATGACGCCGAGAACGGCAATCTGAAGAATCAGATTACGCGTGGCGAAGGGAATGTGACGCAGGTACTGCATGTGGATGAGGCCGCGCGGAAGATCTACTTCCTGGGCGTGGGGAAGGAGACGGGACGCGATCCTTATTTTTCGCACTTCTACAGCATTGGATTTGATGGGAAGGATATGAAGCTGCTGACGCCGGAGAATGCGGATCATGCGGTGACGATGTCGCAGGACGGGAAGTACTTTGTGGATGTGTACTCGACTGCGACGGAGCCGCAGACGGCGGTGGTGCGGGATGATAGCGGTAAGGTAGTGGTCGATGTCGCGAAGCAGGATATTTCGAAGCTGGTGGCGTATGGATGGGTTCCGCCGGTGCCGATTGTGGTGAAGGCGAGAGATGGGAAGACGGACTTGTACGGTTACATGTTCAAGCCGACGAACTTCGATGCGTCGAAGAAGTATCCGATTGTGAATAGTGTGTATCCGGGGCCGCAGACGGGTTCGTGCGGCGGGCGCGGGTTTCA
Organism: uncultured Acidobacteriaceae bacterium; assembly: GCA_963708755.1. Lineage (GTDB taxonomy): Bacteria > Acidobacteriota > Terriglobia > Terriglobales > Acidobacteriaceae > Edaphobacter. The sequence goes on along the minus strand of CAVPTN010000019.1, from coordinate 135,823 downwards.
GGCGGCGCATCGTGACTGGCAGTCGCTGGCGGAGCTGGGATTCATCGTGGTGTGTATCGATGGGATGGGGACGCCGTTTCGGTCGAAGGCGTTTCATGAGTTTTATTTTGGGGATCTTGGGGATAACACGATTCCGGATCAGGTGTCGGGGATGAAGGATCTGGCGGCGAAGTATCCGTGGATCGATCTTGATAAGGTGGGGATGTATGGGCACTCGGGCGGCGGGAATGCTACGGCTGCGGCGATGTTTCACTTTCCTGACTTCTTCAAGGTGGGGATTGCGGAGAGCGGGAATCATGACCAGCGCGACTACGAAGATGACTGGGCTGAGAAGTGGAACGGGTTGCTGGTGAAGAACGCGGATGGCACGACGAACTATGACAGCCAGGCGAATCAGTATGTGGCGAAGAATCTGAAGGGCAAGCTGCTGCTGGCGCATGGTTCGATGGATAACAATGTGCCGATGAATAACACGCTGCTGGTTGTGGATGCGCTGATCAAGGCGAATAAGGACTTTGATCTGCTGATTATTCCGAATGTTGCGCATGGGTATGGCGAGGCGAGTCAGTATATGACGCGGCGGCGCTGGGATTATTTTGTGAAGAACCTGGCGGGGAATGTGCCGCCGCATGAGTATGAGATGAAGTCGTATGCAGCGGCTATGGCGGCGATACGTAGTGGGCCTTCTGATGGGGACGATGATGATTTAATCAGTAGTTGAAAAAAGGGCCGGCGAAGAGGTTGATTGCTCTCTGCCGGCCTTTTTATTTGTGTGGAGGTTATTCGACGATCTTGCCGTCGTTGCTGGAGGTGTTGGCTGGTCGCGCTGAGGAAACCTGCCAGCCGTTGCTCGTGTTGGTGAGCGTGGCGTGGCCGGACTGGGGAGCGGCGAGGTCTGTTTGGATCTGGGGATAGGCAGTTTGAGTCTCGGCGGCCTTGGCCCAGTCGGGTGTGTCGGAGAGGGTGTAGTGGTAGTCGATCTGGGTGGTTGCGCCTACTGCATCGGTGGTTGCGGAGGAGCCATCAATGGTTGTGACTTTGCGATGGCCGTAGCAGAAGTTTCCGTAGCCGGGTTGGTTGGGGTCGGCGGTCCAGGCGGAGCGGCCTTTGTCGGAGAGATCGTAGTTGTTGACCTGCTTGCTGGCGATGATGAACTTTTTCTTTTCCGCAGTGGTGCGGACGAGGAGGCCTTGATCGACGAGAGCGTCATAGCCTGAGGTCTTGCTGTTGTCCGAGGTGTCGGCCTGGACGGGGAATTTGATGGGGTCGGACCAGAGGCAGGCGGGGTGGGCGCTGTAGTAGGTGTTGATGGCGCTGGTGAAGTTGATGGTGTTGTCGGCTTTCTTGTTGCAGCCAGAGGCGAGGAGGATGGCTGCGCCGCAGAGCGCGGCTGTTCGGATTGCGTGGCGGATTTGCATGGGATCTCCTGATTCCTTTTTCTTCACTTTTATGGGATGCAGGAGGGGAGATTGTTGTTATTGAGGGAAATGGTTGCATGGTGATTGAGAAAAGTTGAGGGAGCGGGGGGGTATCGCTTTTTCGTGTCTGTATGTGCCGTCGTTGCGGAGGGTGGTGCGTGCAAAGGCAAAGAAAAAGCAGATTCCTTCGCTGCGCTGCGGAATGACAACAAAAGAGCGGGCAACGAGAAGTGCAGTAACTGCAACTGCAACCGCAGATCCCCTTCGGGGATGACAACAAGAAAGTTAGAGCCAGCCTTTGGTGCGGGCTATGCGGGCGGCGTCGACGCGGTTGGAGGCGCCTAGCTTGGCGATGGCTTCGGAGAGGTAGTTGCGGACGGTGCCTTCGGAGAGGTGGAGTTCGGTGGCGATTTCGGTGCTGCTACGGCCGTCGCCGGCGCGTTGCAGGATCTGGCGCTCGCGGTCGGTGAGGGGGTCGAGTTCGGCGTTCCAGGCTTCGGCGGCGAGGGCGGGGTCGACGACGCGCAGGCCGCGGTGGACGCGGCGGACGGCTTCGGCGAGTTCTGTGGCGGGGCGGTCTTTGAGGAGATAGCCGCGGGCGCCGGCGTCGAGGGCGCGGCGAAGGTAGCCGGGGCGGGCGAAGGTGGTGAGGATGATGGTGCGGACGTTGGGATGGTTGGCTGACGAGGTTGGCGGCGAGTTCGAGGCCGGTCATGTGGGGCATCTCGATGTCGGTGACGAGGACGTCGGGTTTGAGGCGGCCAACGGCGTCGAAGGCCTCGCGGCCGTTGGCGGTGGTGGCGACGACGGAGATGTCGGGCTCGAGTTCGAGGAGGGCGGAGAGTGCGCCGAGGACCATAGCCTGATCTTCGGCGAGGACGACGCGTATGGAAGGGCTCATTGGCAGGCGCTCATTCGGGTTGGATCGTGTTATGCGTGACGCATCGAAGAAGAACAAGCAAAGCCGAAATACAGGGATCCTTCACTACGTTCAGGATGACGACCGTTGGTTTATACGATGACGACTGCTCGACAGATGGTGACCAAGATCCATTCGATGAGGGCTGTTGTTCATAGGGTGACGAGGGGAGCTTTGATGGTGCTCGTTTCTATCGATGATGTTAGGTCGCTCTCGGTGCTTTGGGTGTTCAGGGCGGAGGGAGCTTGAGGAAGTTCGATGAGGATGGTGAGGCCGGGGTTGGTGGTGATGGAGAAGCGGCCGCCGAGAGCCTGGACGCGCTCGCGCATGCCGCGGAGGCCGTTGCCTTCTCTGATCTTCGGTTGAGCGCCGTCGTCGGTGATGAGGAGAGAGTGAAAGCCATCTTCCGAGCGGGTGAAGCGGATGCGGCACTGCGTGGCTTTGGCGTGGCGGACGATGTTGGTGACGGCCTCGCGGACGGTGAGACAGAGGACGGTCTCCTCGGAGGCGTTGAGTTGAGGGACTGGAGATTCGCAGGAGAGAGCGACGCCAGCGGATTGGAGGGTCTTGCTGGCCTGTTCCATTTCGGCGGTGAGTCCACGGGAGCGATAGCCGCCGATGGCTTCTCTGACCTCGCTGAGGGCGGTGCGAGCGGTGCGCTCTACGTCGGCCATCTCGAGGGCTGCGCGTTGTGGGTCGCTCTCGACGAGCCGGCCTGCGAGCTCTGCCTTGAGGACGATGACGGAGAGGGTGTGGCCGAGGACGTCGTGAAGGTCGCGGGCGATACGTTCGCGCTCGGCGACGGCGGCGAGGGCTACGTTCTCTTCCTGGGCGAGGCGGAGCTTGCATTCGGCGCGTTTCTGTTCGGCGAAGAAGATGTTGCCGCCACCGATGACGAGGAGGAGAAAGATGCTGATGATCGCGTTAGGCCATCCGATGTGGAACGGGCCGGGTGGCTGGAAGAGGTAGGCTTCGCCGAGGATGACGAGTGATTCGGCGAAGAAGAGGGCGATGACGCGGCGCTTGGATTCGACACTGAAGGGCAGGAAGCCCGCCACGTAGACGAAGAAGGTGGTGGCGCCGGAGTTCCAAGGAAAGGTGATGAGGCCGAGGAGGAAGGTTGCCCCGATCATCCAGAAGCGGAGTGGGCGGCCTTCGTCGGTTGAACGGACGTATCCGTAGAAGAGCACGATGAAGGTGGCGAAGACGGCGAGGGTGCCGAGCCAGATGTGCCGGTTCGGCTCCAGGATGGGATCGATGAAGAGGAAGCCGGTGTAGGCGAGCCATATCCAGGGCCACTTGGCTTCGCGTGCGTTGGAGCTGGTGTCCTTGCCGGTCATGGATTGCTTCATCGATTGCTTCGTGGATCGCTCTGTTGGTTGCTTCGTGGATGTCATGGATCTCATGGATTGCTCCAGAGCAGTTTACGCCGTGCGGGTTGTGATGTCGGGATACGACTATGCGTTTTGTTCTTTGCGATGGAAGATGATGCGGCTGATGCCGAGCATGACCAGGGTGAAGCCTATGAGCGCGTTCCAGTGTGTGATGAGGGACATGGTGTCGCCATAGTGGAAGATGCCGAGCATGAGTTGCGAGAGGTGGTAGGTGGGTAGGAAGGGTGCGATGCCTTGGAGCCAGTGGGGCATGAACTTGATGGGCACCCAGAGGCCGCTGAGGAAGGACATAGGGAGATAGATGAGGTTGATGATGCCGGGCGCAGCGTTTGCCGGGACGAGAAGCGCGATGAGCAGGCCCATGCTGGCGAAGCTGATGGAGCCGACGATGGTGATGCCGAGCATCTTCGCCAGTTCTGAGGGAGAGAGGTGGACGTCGCCGAACGATGTGCCGATGATGGTGAGGATGGTGACGATGATGATGCCGAAGGCTACTGCGGAGGAGCATTTGGCGAAGAGGTAGGCCGAGACGGGCATGGGGCTGGCGCGTTTGAGCTCGAGCCATCCGGCGGCGAGGTCGGATGAGAGGCCGACGCCGATGCCGAAGAGCGCGGCGCCGATGAGGCCGAAGCAGGCGTATCCGGCGAGCATGTACTTCGCCATGTGAACATTGCCGTCGAAGGCGTGGCGGTTTGCGAGGCCGAAGATGATGTAGAACATGACGGGAAAGCCGATGGTGGCGAGGGAGAAGGAGCGGGTGCGGATGAGTTTGACGAACTCGTAGCGGCTCTCTTTGCGGAAGATGCGGGGGGTGTTGGTTTTGCTGGGCTGGAGGATGGCGGCGGTGGACATTGGAGTCTCCTTTGTCTGGATCTTCGAGTTGCGGCGGATGAGCTGACAAGACAAAGAACAAATACAGGGATCCTTCACTGCGTTCAGGATGACGACAGAATTCGATGACTATGGAGTTTGGGTGTGTGAGCGGCTAGTTTTTTGTGAGGGCGAGGAAGGCGTCTTCGAGGGCTGGGCTGGCGATCTCGAGGCCGCTTAGGGTTTCATCGCGTGACAGCATCTCACGGACTACGTTTTCTGCATCGGTGGCGGTGACGACTGTTGTTCCGCTGATGAGTTCGACGGCGGTTACGGTCGGGAGAGCTTTCAATTGGTCTTCTGAGAGTGTGGTGTGGCAGCGGATTCTGCGGCCGCCGCTGTTGCGCTTGATCTCGGTTGGTGTGCCTTCGCTGATGACGCGGCCTTTGTTGATGACGATGATGCGGTCGGCGAGGGCGTCGGCCTCTTCGAGGTAGTGAGTGGTGAGGAGGATGGTCTTGCCCATGGCGGAGAGGACGCGGATTTCTGCCCAGAGGGCTCGGCGGGCTTCGATGTCCATGCCGACGGTGGGCTCGTCGAGGAAGATGAGGTCGGGGTTGCCGCAGAGTGCGAGGGCGAAGAGGACGCGCTGCTTCTGGCCGCCGCTGAGTTCGCCGAAGAGACGGTCTTCGATTCCCTGAAGTTTTGCGATGCGAACGATATCCGCGATGGGGAGTGGTCGCGGGTAGTAGCTGGTGAAGAGGTCGAGGTGTTCGCGGACCTTGAGCATCTCGGTGATGCGTGAGACTTGAAGCATTGCGCCGACGCGAGTGCGGGTGGTGGCTTCGCGCGGGTCGGCACCGAAGACGCGGGCTGTGCCGGAGGTTGGCGCGATGAGGCCGAGGAGCATTTTGACTGCGGTGGATTTGCCGGCGCCGTTGGGGCCGAGGAGGGCGACGACTTCGCCGGGGCGGAGGGCGAGGGTGAGATTGTCGAGGGCGGTTGTTGTGCCGTAGCGCTTTGTGACGTTGATGAGCGAGGCTACGGGCTTCTGGTGCTGGAGGTCGGGTTGGTCTAAAAGATTTAGGGAAGGTCGTTCCGTCTCGTATGCAATTGCAGTCAGCGGCATGATCGATCTCCTGTGGTGGCTTACAGGAACGATGATGCGATGGTTTGCTCGGGGTTAGTAGTGTTGGGCGTCAGGAATCGGAGATGACAGATGTCATGCTGTGATTTGCGAGGGCGGGTAGCTGAGGTTGCCATGGTCGAGCATGGAGGAATTGTGACGGATGACGGGGCTGGAAGGCTACTGACAAATTTGGGTGTGGGCGCGTGGTAGAAATGGGCAATGGAAGCTAAAACAGATCGGCCCGCGTGGAAGACCTTGTTGGCTTTCGCGATTATTTATTTTGTGTGGGGATCGACGTTTCTTGCGATTCGCGTTGGGGTGCATGAGGTTCCACCGCTTCTGTTCGCGGCGATGCGGTTTGTGGTGGCGGGGGCTGTGCTCTTTGGATGGATGCTGGCGAAGGGCGAGCGCTTGCCGAATGGGCGGCAATGGGGGTCGGTGCTTGTGATTGCTTCGCTGATCTTTGTGCTCGACTATGGGTTGCTGTTTTGGGCGGAGCAGCGGATTGCGTCTGGGATTGCTGCGGTGATGCTGGCGATGATTCCGGCGTTTATGGCGTTGGCTGAGATTATTTTTTTGAGGACGCAGAAGCTGACGGTTCGTCTGGCGATCGCGCTGCTGATCGGGATCGGTGGGGTGGCGGTGCTGATGAGCCACTCGTTTGACTTGGGTGGGGCGGCGATTGAGACGACTGGCGCGATCGCGTTGATTGTGGCATCGCTGAGCTGGGCGGTGGCTTCAGTGTTGACGCGTGTGCTGCCGCTACCGGAGTCGAAGGTGATGAGCTCGGGAGCGCAGATGCTGACAGGAGGATTGCTGCTGGTTGTTGCTGCGGCGGCGTTTGGGGAGTTTCGCGGATTTCATCCGGGGGGTGTTTCGCGTGGCGCCTGGATGGCGTTGCTGTATTTGATTGTTGCGGGGTCGATTGTTGGGTATACGGCGTATGTTTGGTTGATTCATCATGAGTCGCCGACGAAGGTTGCGACCTACGCGTATGTGAATCCGGTGGTGGCGGTGGTGCTTGGGTATTTTCTGGGTGGTGAGGCGCTTGGGATGCGGACGATCCTTGGGACTGTGTTTATTTTGATCAGCGTGGTGGTGATTACTACTACGAAGAAGGTGGATGCTTCGCATTGATTTGGGTGAAGATTTAAAGGCGTGCTGCGCGCACGGCGCGATCTGCCATCGAGGCTGACGCGCCTTCGGCGCCTTTTTGTGACTTGAATCGGTTACATATAGTCGACGCCGTACTGGACCGGGATCTGCGTGAAGGCGATGCGGGTGGGTGCGGATTCGCGAGCGGGGAGCATGCCGGCGAAGTGCAGCGTGGTGTGGCCATATTTGAGGTTGAGCTTGTCCATGGTGGCGGAGAGGTCGGCGCGGTTGTTGGGGTCGGCGAAGAGCTCGGCCTGGTGTTCGTCTTCGGGGATGAGATTGCGGAGGGTGACGCCGACGAAGAAAGGCTTTTGATGATCGGGGCCTTGAGGGCGCTGCGCCCAGACGCCGCGCAGGACTTCGAGGAGGGTGAGGGTGTCCTGACAGTCGCGGAAGCGAGCTTCCATTGCCCAACCGGAGTGCTTGATGCCGGAGTAGTGCTTCTTCGACTTCATGCGCTCGGCTTGGGTGGCGGTGAGTTGGTAGCGGATCGAGACGGAGAGGGAGGCGGTATAGAACTTCTCCATGCGGAGGCGCATGGCGGCTTTGTGGAGGAGCTTGTGGGCGACGGCCCAGGCGCCTTGCTGTGAGCGGAACTCTGGGCCCAGGACGTGGGAGTGGCCAAGGGATTTCTGGACGCCGGTGGAGACGGGAGCGCCGTCGTCGCCGCTTTCGGCACCGCGTAACCAGTGATAGAGTCGGTCGCCCCAGACAGAGTCCCAGAGCTTGTGCATGGCGGGGCGGTCGAGGGCGAGAAGCTGCTCCATTGTGGTGATGCCCTTTTTGTTGAGGCGGATCTCGGTGCGGGCGCCGACGCCGGGGAGGTCGCGGAGGTCGAGGTGGGCGATGGCTCGGGGTAGTTGCGATGGGAGGAGACCGATGAGGCCGTCGGGCTTCTGCATGTCGCTGGCGATCTTGGCGAGGTAGCGGTTGGGCGCCATGCCGATGGAGCAGCGAAGGGCTTCGCCTACGTTCTTGTAGATGGACTGCTTGATTTCGAGGGCGATCTTGCGGGCTCGGGGCGGCTCCTGCTCGCGGCCGATGAGTTCGCAGACCATCTCGTCGATGGAGGGTGTGTGGGAGACGGGGCAGGCTAGTTCGACGGCTTTTGCGATGTCGTGGGAGTACTTGGCGTACTCGGCGTGGTTGCCGGCGATGAGGATGATGTCGGGGCAGATCCGTTTCGCTTCGCCTACCTGAGTACCGGTTTTGATGCCGAGAGCTTTAGCCTCGTAGCTGGCGGCGATGCAGGAGGTGGTGTCGGCCATGGTGGGGACGACTGCGAGGGGCCGCCCGCGATACTCAGGATGGAGTTGCTGCTCGACTGAGGCGAAGAAGCTGTTCAGGTCGATGTGCAGGAAGTGGAACCGGTCGGGTTGTGGTTCGGCGGACACGCGGATAAGGAAATTATATTCGCCTTTTGTTTGCTTCTGCGATCACGCCTGTGGGTTACTTCTGGACGACCGCGTAGTGGATGCCGAAGAGATCGCGGAAGTTGAGGGAGTTGTGGCTTTCGCGAAGGATGACGCAGCCGTTAGCTACCAGACCTGATTTGACGATGCCGATGTCTCGAACGGCGAAGCTCGGTAGAGGCGGTCGGGTGTTGAGTTCCTGGTCGATGCAGAGGCGATAGGTACCGGTATGGTATTCGAGGTGAGTTTCAGAGCGGGTGACGAGGGTGAACTTCATCACGTTGGTGTAGAAGTTTTCGGCTTCCGTGATGTCCTGTAGATGGATCGAGACACAATCGGCTGAGTCTGACATCCGGACACCTCCCCACATGAGTAGGATGCTGATGTAACCACCTTGAGAGTGGAAGCTGTCCAGTGTATTTTGCGGTAGAGGGACTGTGGCGGCGGTGCGCTGCTAGAATTCCGTTCTATGGCAGCAGCGGAGCAACCCGTTCAAACAGACGTTCCTGTGGCGAAGTCACTCAATCATCAACGTAAACTCGCGGAGCTTGCAGCGCGCCACGCCATTGCGGAAGAGGGCGGCGGTGAAGAGCGTCGCGAGCGAGAGCGGAAGTCCGGCAAGCTGTCGGCCCGGGAGCGCATTGATTTTCTTCTTGATGAGGGGACGTTTGAAGAGACGGACAAGTTTGTGACGCATCGGGCGACCGACTTTGGGATGGCCGAGCAGCGTGTGCCTGGCGATGGGTTTATTACCGGGTACGGGCGCGTGCATGGGCGGGTGGTGTTCGTGTTTGCGCAGGACTTTACCGTGTTTGGCGGGTCGCTGTCGGAGGCGAATGCTGCGAAGATCGTGAAGATTATGGATATGGCGATGCGTGTGGGCGCGCCGATTGTGGGTTTGAACGATTCAGGTGGGGCGCGGATTCAGGAGGGTGTGGTTTCGCTGGCAGGGTATACGGATATCTTTTTGCGCAATACGCTGGCTAGCGGGGTGGTGCCGCAGATCTCTGCGATTTTGGGGCCATGCGCTGGTGGGGCTGTGTACTCGCCTGCGATAACGGACTTTACCGTGATGACGGAGAAGACCAGCTACATGTTCGTCACGGGGCCGGATGTCATCAAGACGGTGACGCATGAGGATGTGACGAAGGACGCGCTGGGCGGGGCGTTGACACACAATGAGATCTCTGGTGTGGCGCACTTTATGGCGCATGATGACCAGGAGTGCCTGGCTACGGTGCGGGAGCTGTTGAGTTTTCTGCCGTCGAACAATTTGGATGACGCGCCGCGGAAGGTTACGCAGGATGATGCGGCTCGCGCTGATGCTGCGCTGGACACGATTATTCCGGAGGAGAGCAACCAGCCGTATGACATGGTGGATGTGATCTCGCGAGTGGTTGACGATGGGTATTTCTTTCAGGTGCAGGAGCACTTTGCCAGGAACATTGTGGTTGGGTTTGCGCGCATGGCGGGGCGGTCGGTGGGTATTGTGGCGAACCAACCTGCGTTTCTTGCTGGGGTGTTGGACATCAATGCCAGTGTGAAGGGTGCGCGGTTTGTGCGGTTCTGCGATGCGTTCAATATCCCGCTGATCACGTTTGAGGATGTGCCGGGATTCATGCCGGGGATTCAGCAGGAGCATGGTGGGATAATTCGTCATGGGGCGAAGCTGTTGTATGCGTTCGCCGAAGCGACCGTGCCGAAGCTTACGGTGATTACGAGGAAGGCTTACGGTGGGGCTTATTGTGTGATGAGTTCGAAACACCTTCGAACTGATTTGAACGTTGCGTGGCCGACGGCGGAGATTGCGGTGATGGGGCCGGAGGGTGCGGTGAATATCGTTTATAAGCGAGAGCTGGAGCTGACGGTGCGACGTGCGGAGGCGGTGTGGCCGCAGGGTAAGGCGTTCACCGAAGAGGAGAAGCTCGCTGTGCTCGCTGAGGCGCGCAAGGATAAGGTGGAGGAGTTTCGTGAGCGGTTTGCGAATCCTTATGTTGCGGCTGAGCGTGGATATATTGATGCTGTGATTCGGCCGAGTGAGACTCGCAGGCGGTTGAACTCAGCGCTCGACATGCTGGCGACGAAGCGGGAGAAGAATCCTGCGAAGAAGCATGGAAATATTCCGCTGTAAGCTGGTGCTTTCTGATGGACTTCGCGCATGATGAGCTGCGTGTTGTCAGCTGACGGCTGGATTGCTTCTGGTAAGGCCCTGCCTTTTGTTTCGGGGATCCAGATCCAAAAAAACGCGGCCAGCAAGAAAGCAATTGCGCCAGCGGCAAATGCGGCTCCGAAGCCGTGTCTTTGCGCGAGAGAACCTACAGTGAATGGCGCGGCTGCACTGACGATTCTGCCTGCGTTGTAGGTGAAGCCCTGGGCTGTCGCGCGGATTCTGGTGTCGTAGGTCTCTGCGGTCACTGCGGCGAACCCGGTGAAGTAGCCGGTTCCGAAGAAGGCAACGAATGGGCCGAGGATGAGCAAGAGAGAGAGGCGTGCGCGTTGTTCCGTAGACGAACAAGAGCGTGGACGCTACCAAGAGATAAGTGATGTAGGTTTTTTTTCGTCCGACCGCGTCGCTAACGAAGCCGAAGGTGACATAGCCGAACCACATGCCGACCTGCATCACGATGACGACGATGGACATGGCAGTGGAGGTAAGGCCTATGCCTCCGTTGTGAGACGGGAAGAGAGAGATACGCGGGCACCCAGAGGTTGAAGCCCCACCATGCGAAGAGGCAGCACGCATTCATCAGCGTGAGAAGGATGGTTGACCGTAGCAGGTTGCCGCGAAAGAGTTCGGCGAAGCCTGCAAAGGTTGATGAGATCGTGGTGCGGGATTGCTTCCAGACCTCGGGCTCTTCGATGTCGTGACGAATCCATAGTGTGAAAAATGCAGGCAGGACGCCGACGAAGAAGACAGCGCGCCAGCCTCCGATTGGCATGACTATTGCTACGACGAGGGCTGCCAGTGCGTAGCCGATCGCCCAGGAGCTCTGCATGAAGCCGAGTGCTTTGCCGCGATGCTGTGCGGGCCATGTCTCGGAGACGAGTGAGGCGCCGCTGGCCCACTCGCCACCCATGCCGAGGCCGAGGAGGATGCGAAAGACCGCGAGTTGCACGAAGTTGTGTGCGAGGCCACAGGCTGCGGTGAAGACGGCGTAGATCAATATGCTTGCCATCAAGGCTCGCGTGCGGCCGAAGCGGTCTGCGATGATGCCGAAGGTGAGGCCCCCGACAGCGGCGGCGAGTAGGGTGACTGATCCGAGGATGCCTGCGGTGCCTTTGCTGAGGTGCAGGTCGGTCATGAGTGATGCAAGGACCAGTGAGTAGAGCATTACGTCGAAGGAGTCGAGCATCCAGCCGAGAGATGCTGCGAGTAAAGTTTTCTTTGCTGTGCGCGGCGCTTCGCGCCACCAGTCGAAGGCGCCTGGGTGTATTGATGTGGCTTGCGCTTCGGCTGATAGATCGCTCATTTGGGTGCGGCCTGGTTGGACGGTGATGGAGTGGGGCCGAATCCGCCGCCGCCGGGAGTTTCTATGCGTAGGCGATCTCCTGGGTGCAACTCGATCCTGGCCTTTGATGGAAGTAGTTCGATGGTTCCGTCGGTGCGGATGATTGTGTTGCGGCCACGCGATCCGGGCTCGCCACCTTGTGCGCCGTATGGTTGGCCTATGCGGCGGTCGGTGAGGAGCGTTACTGAGGTGTCGGCGAGTGTTTCGTACTCGCGGATCAGGCCTTCGCCGCCGGGATATTGTCCTGCTCCCCCGCTGCCCTGTCGGAGGGCGTAGGTTCGGATTCGTAACGGCAGATGGTGCTCGAGAGCTTCGATGGGTGTGTTGCGGGTGTTGCTCATGTGGGTGTGAACGCCGCTGATTCCGGGCAGGCCGTTGCGTCCGCCCATGCCGCCACCGGCGGTTTCGTAGTAGGCGAATGCAGCGCCGGTGCGGGGATTCGTTCCGCCGAGGGTGACGTTGTTCATCGTGCCCTGGCTGGCGGCGGGGATCAGCTGCGGCAGTGCCTTGCGAGAGCGCGCCGAGGACGACGTCTGTGATGCGCTGGGATGTTTCGACGTTGCCGCCTGCAACTGCGGACGGATGTTGTGCGTTCACAACGGTGCCGGGTGGTGCGATGACGTGGATCGGTCGCGAGATGCCGGCGTTGTAGAGGACATCTTCCTGGACCAGGCAGCGAAATGCAGTAGAGGCGTGGCCGAGAGTGTGATGGCAAGATTTGCATTGACGCCGCCACGTCGTCTGTGTGATCGGAGCCTGTGAAGTCTACTTCGGCGGAGTCACCGTGGATTCGGATGGCGACGCGAATGAAGACGGGTTCGGGGCTGAAGCCATCGTTGTCGAGGAAGTCTTCGAAGCGATACTCGCCGTCGGGGATGCTGGCGATGGTGCGGCGGAGGACTCGCTCTGCGTAGTCCTGTGTTGCGGCGGCGTATTGGGCGACACGTTTGCAGGCTGTATTGCTTGGTGATCTCGCAGCAAGCGGGTTTCGCCGACGCGGTTTGCGGCGATTTGAGCGGTGAGGTCGCCTTCACGCTCGTCGGGCGTGCGAACATTGGCGAGGATGAAGGACATCAGTTCGCTGGTCGAGGAATCCTGCGCTTTATGAGCTTTATTGGTGGGATGATGAGGCCTTCCTGAAAGACCTCGCGAGCGAGCGGCATTGAGCCTGGGCTCATGCCGCCTACGTCGGAGTGATGGGCGCGGTTGGCTACGAAGAAGGCTGGCTGCGGCCGGTTCGTTTGAGGAAGACGGGTGAGACCAGCGTGATGTCGGGGAGATGGGTGCCGCCGCGGAAGGGATCGTTGAGGATGACGGTGTCGCCGGGTTCCATTGCGACGTGATCGATGGCGGCACGGACGGAGAAGGGCATTGCGCCGAGATGGACGGGGAGGTGGTCACCTTGCGCGATGGTTTGGCCTGCTGCGTCGTAGATGGCGCAGGAGTAGTCGAGGCGCTCCTTGATGTTTGGCGAAAAGCCGGTGCGGCAGAGTGTCACTCCCATCTCCTCGGCGATGGAGACGAAGAGGTTCTTGAAGATTTCGAGTTCGATTGGATCGAGACGCATTGTTCGCCTTCAATTCCTCGGGTACTGATTGTCTTCGTGTAGGTGATACTACTTTGCCATGTCTATCTGGGCTTCTTGTTGTGTGGTTCACGACGTGTTGCTATGAGGGTGCCGACACCGTCGATTGCAAGGTCGAAGTGTGGGGGGATGATGGTGGTGGATTGTCCGCTGACGATTAGGGCGGGGCCTTGGCCTTGCATTCCTGCGAAGAGGAGTTCGCGGTGATAGATCGGAGTTCGGGATGGGCTTGCGTGCAAAACGCGTTGCTCGCACGGAGGACGGGGTATGGTAGTTCGCGAGGGGTTGCTGCGGGGCTTAGCAGATTTGGTTTGTGAGTGCGGCCGATTGATTTCACGCGGAGGTGAACGATCTCGGTTGCTCGGAGAGGGTCCGAGTATCCGTAGAATTGCTGATGTTGGCGATTGAACTCTGCTTCGTAGCCGGTTGCGGAATGGGACGGTGATCTCGTAGGCCTGGCCTTTGTATCTCATGTCGAGGGCGCGTTCGATGACGATGTCGTTTGCAGAGAAGCCCTCTGATTGAATGTCGGCGACGGCGCGATCAATCAGAGGTTTGAAGCTGGAGATGCAGCTCGTCTTCGGTGATCTGGGCGGTGGGCTTGAGTATTGTGAGTGGAGTAGTCCTTTGACGACGTCGGCGAGGAGCATGCCGAGGGCTGAGAGTACGCCGCAGTGTTCGGGGATGAGTACAGTTTTGATGTCGAGGGAGGTCGGCGAGGTCGCAGGCGTGCAAGCCGCCTGCGCCACCGAAGGCCAGGAGGGCGAAGTCTCGTCGGGTCGTGGCCGCGTTGCACAGATGACGACGCGGATGGCGTTCTCCATGTTGGTGTTGGCGATGCGGACGATGCCCTCAGCTAGGGCGATCACTGATAGACCGAGTTGTTTTGCGAGCTGCTTTGCGACTTTGCGCGGGCGGGCGAGGTCGAGAGCCATGCGGCCGCCGAGGAAATAGGCGGGATCGAGGCGGCCGAGAAGCAGGTTCGCGTCGGTGACGGTGAGCTCGGTGCCTGTGCCGTAGCAGGCAGGGCCGGGATCGGCGCCGGCGGAGCGTGGGCCGACACGCAGGGAGCCACCGGAGTCGATCCAGGCGATCGATCCGCCGCCGGCGCCGACGGTGTGGATGTCGAGCACGGGCAGGCGCGACGGGAAAATCGCCGACGATGGATTCCGTTGGTGGTGCCGATGTTTTCGTCGATGAGGCTGACGTCGGTGGAGGTGCCGCCCATGTCGAAGGTGATGATGCCTGGAGTAGCCGGAGGCGTTGCCGATTGCCTGGGCTCCGACGACGCCGGCGGCGGGGCCGGAGAGGATCGTTTGGACGGCTGCCGTCTTTGCGTCGCGCTGCGGAGATGGAGCCGCCGTTGGACTGCATGATGCTGAGCGAATTGCTGGTCCGAGGCCGTCTTCGAGGCCTGGTGAGATAGCGAGGCCATGAGTGGCGTGACGTAGGCGTTGACGGCGGTGGTGGACCAGCGTTCGAACTCGCGGTATTCGGGGAGGACCTGGTGGGAGGTGGAGACGAGGAGGCCGGCGTCGCTCGAGAGCGGCAGTGAGGCGCTTGCTCGTGGACGGGGTTGGCGTAGGAGTGGAGGAGGCAGACGGCGACGGATCGATGATTTCAGTGCTGGAGGGCGGCGATCGGCGGCAAGCGATACGCGAGAGTTCAGAGTCGGTGAGGGGTTCGAGGATGCTGCCGTCGGCGTGCGAGGCGTTCTTCGACTGCCGAAGCGTGAGGCCGGGTTCGGATATCAGGGGACGACGGGCCGCGACCATGAAGTTATAGAGCTGGGCGCGGGTCTGGCGGCCGATCTTGAGGACGTCTTCGAAGCCGGCGGTGGTGACGAGGGCGACGCGGGCTCCTTTGCGTTCGAGAAGAGCGTTGGTGGCGACGGTGGATGCCGTGGATGATCTCGGCTGACGCGCCTGGTGTGATCAAGCTCCGCGGATGCCGGAGAAGATTGCGCTGCGATGGATCGTCTGGAGTCGATCGGACCTTGTGGACTCTTATTCCGCGCTCGTCGAGGCGCAGGAGGTCTGTGAAGGTTCCGCCGGTGTCTATGCCAAGTCGAATCATGGTCAGCACTACCCTATCAACAGTTTCTATCGAAGCTACAACAGCGGCGGTAGCTGTGACAGCAAGGGGGTCTGCTATTGGGTTGTGCCGGTCAGGAAGATCTGGTCGGAGTGAGATGCGATGACACGATAGAGGCCGAATTGGCGGGAGTTTTGTCCGCGCAGCTCGAAGAGGAGGCTGGCGCGATTGCTGGCTTCGGCATCGACGACATCGACGAACTTCATTTGTGGGGAGCGATCGAGATGGGCTGCGTCGGTGACGCTCTTGATGGCGGGTTTCAACTCGCCTAGGCCGTCGGCCTGGGCCACGATGGTGACGTAGCGCAAGGCTGCTCCTGTACCTGCGGTGTGGGCGGAGTAGATGTAGGTTGCGGCTCCGCCGTAGCTGAGGGTGTATGCCTTGAGTTCTTCGTCGAGCAGAGGGATCGGCGCTGATGGTGGAGTTGCGGGATGGTGAGTGCGGACGGGTGTGGCGGTCTTTGCAGCAGGCTTTGGTGCTGGGGTGGCAGTCTTGGCGGGTGTTGATGCGTAGGCGGCGAGCTGTGCGCGGGCGATGTCCTGCATTTTTTGGAGAACGGCGGCGTGCTGGGCGTCGTCGTCCCACTGTAATGCGAAGGGATGCACGTCGCGATTGGCCGCGTCGGATACAGCGACCATCTGGTGGAGATTCGAGGGGATGCCGACGAGCTTGGGTAGATCGGACTCGGTCATGGCGCTGGTTGGTTTGCCGCGGTGCAAGTTGGGCCGGTCGGGGTCTTCGTTTAGAGAGCCGGTGGGGGTGACAGTGGCAAGGTCGTTGTTATTTCGGGCTTTTTTGGCCTCTTCGGGGGTGTGGCGCTTGAGGGTTGGCCGGTCGGGGTCGTTGGATGGAGGGCTGTCAGTGGCAGTTGTTGATCCTGTTGATCCACTGTCTGGTGTGGTGGTGTCGTTGGGAGTCCGGCGGGTCATGGTTGGTCGGTCGGGATCGTCTGCCGGGGTGCTTCCGGTTGTCGTTGTTCCGCCGTTGCTGGTTGTGCTGGCTGGGGTGGATGCGTCCGTACTATCTCGGCGTTTCATAGTGGGGCGATCCGGGTCGTCAGCAGGGGTGCTGCCTGATGCTGTCGTTGTTCCGGTGCTGCTGGTTGTGCTGTCTGTGTCGGGTGACCGGCGCTTCATGGTTGGCCGGTCCGGATCGTTGGTGGATGAGGTGCTTGTTGAAGTTGTGTCTGGCTTCGGTGCTGGTTTGCTTTGGTCGGTGCTGGATGTTGATGTCGAGTCTCCGCCTGTTTTGGTGGTGAGGTGGGGGCGGCTCGAGTCGTTGGAGCTGGTGAGTACCGGCAGTGTCTTCGATTGCTTTAGTGCCGATGTAGTTCTACGCGGAGCGCTGAGCGGTTTGACGGTTCCGTAGCCGAACCAGCCGTCGTCGTAGGCGAGATCGCCGGTGGAGGTGGTGGCCTGGAGGTGCTTGGCGTAGGCGAGGTCGAGAAATCCCTTGTCGATACCTGCGTCCTGGAGTTCGTAGACGTTTCCGCTGAGCAGAGCGAAGGGGACGGGACGGGCGATATACACACCTGCGTCTTCGAGTTTGCCTTCGATGAAGAGGGAGACCGGGATGAGGCGGCTGGCGGTGGGTTTGGCGAAGTCGCCGGTCCACTCGTATACGCCGACGGCGCGGACGACCTGTTCGGGCTTGGAGACCTTGTGCATCTGGGCCAAAATGGGGGCCCACGTGGATGAGCTTGTCACGAGGAGGACGGCAAGAAAGACGCGATGGGGGATGTATCTCATAGGTCTGTCATCGAGATTAGACGATGTGTGTCGAGCAAAGTCCCATCTTTGCGGAGAGTGGTCTCTCTGATTGGGGCGAATTGATGGAGCGGTGAGAGATGAAGTTCGTTACCATTCATGCCATGGAGCCTGCGGTCTTGCTGGAAGTGAAGAATCTGTCGATTGTCTTTGGTGCGCATCCTGCTGTCAAAGGTATCTCTTTCCATATCAATACTGGTGAGACGCTTGGGCTGGTGGGGGAGTCGGGGTCGGGGAAGTCTGCGACGTCGCTGGCTGTGCTGCGGCTGTTGCCTGAGAGTGCACGGCTTGCAGGAGCGATTCGGTTTGAGGGTGGGGATTTGCTCGCGTTGCCGGAGGAGGCGATGCGGAGGCGTCGGGGACGGGAGATTGCGATGATCTTTCAGGAGCCGATGACGGCGCTGAATCCGGTGATGCCGGTGGGGGCGCAGATTGCAGAGGCAGTTGCGGCGCATCATCCGGAATTGGCGAGGAAAGTAGTGCGGGCCCGTGTGTTGGAGGCGATGGAGGAGGTTGGCCTGCCGGAGGTGGAGCGGAGAGCGAAGGATTATCCGCATCAGTTTTCCGGAGGGCAGCGGCAGAGGATCTTGATTGCGATGGCGATTGTGAACCGGCCGAGGCTGTTGATCGCGGATGAGCCGACGACAGCACTGGATGTCACGGTGCAGGCGCAGATTCTGAAGCTGCTAAAGGAGTTGCGGCAGGAGCACGGGCTGGCGATGTTGTTTATTTCGCATGATCTTGCGGTGGTGTCGCAGGTGGCAGACCGGGTGGCGGTGATGCAGCGGGGGGAGATTGTCGAGCAGGCGGAGGTGGGGCAGCTTTTTCGGGCACCGCAGCATGCCTATACACGGCGGCTGTTGGCTTCGGCTCCGACGATGAAGACGGATCGGACTAAACCGCTTGCGTCTTGATCAGGAGCGTCTGGGACACTTGCGTTGGGTGACGTTGGACCGGTTGGAGTTGTGGTGATCGGTTGATTTCCCTGAATGGGTAAATGTCTATAGACTTAAAAATTGGTCGTTAGGCCAATTTGATTGCATGCGCGCGCTTATTGTTTCAGACATTCACGGGAACCTAGAAGCATTGACAGCAGTTCTTGCCGCAGCAGAGCCGTATGACGCGCTATGGAATCTTGGCGATGTGGTTGGGTATGGCGGGAGTCCGAACGAGGTGGTGGACCTGATTCGGGCGAAGGCGCAGGTGAATGTGCGGGGAAACCACGACCGGGTATGTTGTGGGCTGACGTCGGCGCTTGGGTTCAATCCTGTCGCGAGAGCAGCAGCGGAGTGGACGAAGGCGGAGTTGACGCCGGAGAATCTGGAGTGGCTGAAGGCGGTGCCGCAGGGGCCGGTGACGCCGGAGGAGCCGGGGGTGACTTGCGTGCATGGGTCGCCGCTCAATGAAGACCAGTACATATTGAATATGCGGGATGCGTGGGCTCCACTGCAGCAGATGACGACTGCGATTACTTTCTTTGGGCATACGCATCTGCAGGGTGGTTTTTCGCAGAAGGATCATGACTGGCACGAGATCAAGACGCAGTTTCGAACGAAAAATCTGGCGGAGAGCTGGAAGATGCCGATTCCAGAGGGGACGCGGCATCTGATCAATCCGGGTGCGGTGGGACAGCCGAGAGATTGCGATTGGCGGTCAGCGTTCGTGATCTATGACTCGGAGGCGAGGGAGATTATTTATCATCGCGTTCCGTATGACCTGACGGCGGCGCAGGGACGGATTTTGATGGCGGGGTTGCCGGAGCGGCTGGCTGCCCGGCTGCGCGAAGGGCGTTAGTTCACGCGTTTTTTTCTGGGGTGGTTTTTGGATGGGGTTTTGCGAAAAGTGGGCGCAAAACGTGGTTTTTCGATGGTCACACCGTGGTTTTTGGGTGGTGAAACGTGGTGATTTGCGTGGTGTTTTTGTGGTGGGAAAAACATGCCAACTTTTTGAAATTAATTTTGAGTGACCGAGGGATGGCCGCTGGACAGGTTAGACCTGCCTCTGGGCATAAATCCTGGCATGAATCAGAACGTGTTGCCGGGAATCTAGTAACTGAGTGTCAGCTGTTGGTGAGCGACGAAGAATAGGTTTGAACCGCAGAGGGGATGTGAATGGACGTTCCGAATTTATCGACGATGCGTGCGGTGGTGCTTGAGGAGTACAACTCCCCTCTTCGGTTGACGGAGATGGCTCGGCCAACGACTGGGGCGGGGCAGGTTTTGGTGCGGATCAAGGCGAGTGGCGTGAATCCTCTCGATACGAAGATTCGAACCGGTAATGGCGGTCATGCGAGACAGACTCCGCCGGCTGTTCTGGGGATGGATCTGGCGGGAGTCGTTGAGGAGATCGGCGCTGGGGTGAACGGCTTTCGTGTGGGCGATGATGTTTATGGGATGGCTGGCGGGATTGGCGGGCTGCAGGGAACGCTGGCGGAGTTTGTGGCGGTGGATCCGGAGCTGCTCGCGAAGAAGCCTAAGGGATTGAGCATGAGGCAGGCCGCGGCGTTGCCGCTTTCGTTCATTACGGCATGGGAGGGGTTGGTGGATCGGGCCGGTGTTCGCGAAAGGCAGACGGTGTTGGTGCATGCGGGCGCGGGCGGAGTGGGGCATGTGGTGGTTCAGATCGCGGTGGCTCGAGGAGCGAAGGTTTTTGCTACGGTGTCTGATGAGAAGAGGGAAGTTGTCGAGGGCTTTGGGGCTACTCCGATTGACTATCGTTCGATGAAGATTGAGCAGTATGTTGCGAAGCATACGGGCGGAGAGGGCTTCGACGTGATCTACGACACGGTTGGAGGAGCGACTCTGGATGATTCTTTTGCTGCGACGAAGATTTATACGGGACATGTCGTGAGTTGTCTTGGATGGGGGACGCATAAGCTGGCGCCGTTGTCGTTTCGTGGAGCTACTTATTCAGGTGTGTTTACGCTGCTGCCTATGTTGACTGGGAAGGGGAGGGGTCATCACGGGGAGATTATGCGGGAAGCTACGAAGCTGGTGGAGGCGGGAGTGCTGATGCCGCTGGTCGATGAGCGGCGCTTTACGCTGGAGACGGCGATGGAGGCGCATGCGCTCGTAGAGAGCGGGAAGGCGCTGGGGAAGGTTGTGGTGGAGGTCGCTGAGTAGCTCGTCACAAGCGTGAAAGCTTCTCTTGCCTGATCTTCCAGTCCTCGGACAAGAACATGCGCGGTCCGACCTCGATGAGGCGCGGCATCATGTTGAAGACTGCAATCCTGTTCCAAGGGCCGCCGTTACGCATCCGAAAACCTTTCTCGTTCAGGTCGCTGACGATGCTTGAATAGGAGAAGTCCTGCCCGAGAAGATCCATCATGAGCATCAGTACCTGATTCTCGCGGGGATTGACCTCCAGGCGCTGGCAGTCGTCCGAGATGCGGAGGCCGTAGGGGATGTCTTCGCTAAATGCGCCTTCGGTTGGAGTCTCCCGATCGGGCAGCTCCCTTCGCCATTCGATCGAGACCATCTGCCATCCAGCTGCCGTGCGCTGTTGGATCACCTCAGGACTAAACGGGCCTGAGATTACGTCGCGAATCCGTTCAAAATGAGCCATGAGTCAGCCTCCATGAAGTTGCGCTTTGGCGGGAGTATGGAGCATTTGATCCACCAAACCCTGCCTGTCCACAACTGTCACCCGCTCATCGAATTAGCCGCAGCCAGTCATTTGGACGGAAGCCGCGAGGCGTCCAATTCTGCAAATCGCTGTCCGCTTTTGAACGGCTGACGTGGGCAGATTGACCTCAATGCAGATGCGGACGATGCGCAAAGAATCCCTGCTTCCGGACGATGTAACGCCTGCTGCTGTTTCTCAATGACGCGACGTGGTGACGGGGTACACGTTCTCCGCGCTAAGCAATGAGAAGATAGAAGGAGCATGCTGCAACTCTCCGCCGCCGGCAAACGATTCGGCCAAAAACTCCTCTTTGAAGACGCTAACTGGCTGATCACGCCGGACGAGCGCACTGGCCTGGTCGGCGGCAACGGCACGGGCAAATCGACGCTGCTGAAGATCCTCGGCGGGCATCGAGACGCTGGACTACGGGCAGCTGACGCGCATCAAGGGCATGACGCTGGGCTACCTGCCGCAGGATGGGCTGGCGCTGTCGGGGCAAGCACGGTGTTTGACGAGTGCCTGTCGGTCTTCGACCATCTGCACGAGCTGGAGCGTGAGTCGATCGAGCTGACGCACGTGCTCTCGGAGGCGGACCCGAAGTCGCAAGGAGTACTGCGGCGGCGGCGGATCGCTACTCGGACATTGCGGACCAGCTGCATGTGCATGACATCTACACGCTGGATTCGCAGGTGGGCGCGGTGCTGGGCGGGCTGGGGTTCACCAAGGAAGATTGGGAGCGGAAGACGGAAGAGTTTTCCGGCGGCTGGCAGATGCGGATTGCGCTGGCCAAGCTGCTGCTGCAGAAGCCTTCGCTGCTGCTGCTGGATGAGCCGACGAACCATCTGGATCTGGAGTCGCGCAACTGGCTTGGAGAACTATCTGCACGACTATCCGAACGCGTTACATCTTGATCTCGCACGATCGCTACTTTCTCGACGTGACGGTGAACAAGACGGTCGAGCTGTGGAACAAGCGGATGCATGTGTACCACGGCAACTACGAGAAGTACGTTGCGCAGAAGGAAGAGCGGCGCACGCAGTTGATGAATGCGTACAAGAATCAGCGCGACCGGATCGAGGCGCTGGAGGCGTTCATCAATCGCTTTCGCGCGCAGGCGACGAAGGCCAAGCAGGTGCAGTCGCGGATCAAGGAGCTGGAGAAGATCGAGCGCATCGAGGTGCCGGAAGAAGAGGCGACGATTCACTTCAGCTTCCCGCAGCCGCCGGCGAGTGGCCGCACGGTGATTGAGGTTAACGAACCTGAAGAAGGTTTATCCGACGCCGGACTGGCGGGCGAGAAGCTGATCCTCGACGAGTGAGCTTTACGATTGAGCGCGGCGACCGGATTGCGCTGGTGGGGGCGAATGGCGCGGGTAAATCGACGCTGATCCGGCTGCTGAGCCGGCAGGAGGAGGCGACGGGCGGGACGATTCGCGAGGGCCACAATGTGCTGGCGGACTTCTTTGCGCAGGACCAGTACAAGGTGCTGGACCCCAACGCGGAGATGCTGGACGATATCAGCGGTGCTGCGCCCAAGGTGGCTGTGGTCGACCTGCGGTCGCTGCTGGGCTGCTTTATGTTCTCGGGCGACGATGTGTTCAAGAAGCTGGGCGTGCTGTCGCGGTGGCGAGCGCAATCGGTATGCGATGGCGAAGATGCTGGTGTCGCCGAGCGAACTTCCTGCTGCTGGATGAGCCGACGAACCATCTTGATCTGCGCGCGAAGGATGTGCTGCTGGACGCGATTCGCAACTTCACCGGTACGGTGCTGTTTGTCTCGCATGATCGCTACTTCATCGATGGGCTGGCGACGCGGGTGTTCGAGGTCGAAGACCGGCGCCTGCATATCTATCCGGGCAACTATGAGGATTATCTGTGGCGCAAGCAGGGTGGGCCGGAAAAAGTAACCGAACAGATTACAATTTCTCTCGCTCCTACGCCTGCGGCACTGCCTGCTGTTGTTGAGGCTCCGCCTGCGCCAACAACGCCTGCGGCATCCAACATCAAGCGCCTGAACCCGATCAAGCTCAAACAGCTTGAAGACCGTCTTCGCCACGCCGAAGAGGAGATTCCTCGTCTCGAATCTCTCATCGCTGCTGCTGAGGAGCGCCTCGGCAACTTCACTTCTGCTGATCAGTCACAAAAAGACGCGGCAGAACTCGACGAACTTCGTACAAAGCGGGCGACCCTCCTTGCTGAATGGGAAGAACTGTCGCTTACCCTCGAGGAACAGCAGACGGCATAACCGAAGATCGGCATGCAGAGGTATGATCCTTGGTTTCCTCACGACTGGTTCGCGCATGACAGGAGCTGGTTTATTGGGTAGTGGGTTGTCCGATAAGCGCAGGCTCATTGTTGCTTGGTATTTATCGGTTTCGATGCCTATTGAGGGCTGATCAGCGTCCAACCTGGAGGAGTTCGATTTGAACGCGACTGGTACGGAGCAAGTTGTGCTGGGAGAACGCCGGCGGTGGTGGCGGAGGCGGTGGGTGATGTGGACCGGCGTGGCTTTTGTGGTGGTGGCGATTGCGGGTGCGTTGCTGGTGGTGTGGGGGTTGCGGCAGATGCAGCCGATGCTGCGGAAGAAGGTAGTGGAGACGCTCGCGGCTCGGTTTAATAGCCCGGTGGAGCTGGATCGGCTTTCGCTGTCGATGACGAAGGGCATCATCGTGAGCGGCGGTGGGTTGAGGATTCTGTATCTGGCGGGACCGACTAAGCCGGATGCGCGGCCGAATGCGCCGCCGATGCTGATCGTAGATAACTTCGAGTTCAGTACCGGGTGGCGGGAGTTGATGAAGCCGACGACGCGGCTGGTGACGGTGAAGGTGAATGGACTGCGGGTGAATATTCCGCCGAAGGGGAACAGGGGGGATCTGGATAATCCGAAGCGGAGGGGACAGTCGGCGCTGGGGATTGTGGTGGATCGGATTGAGTGCACGGACGCGAAGGTGACACTGGAGACGAACAAGCCGGGGAGGAAGCCGCTGGAGTTTGCGATCAGCAGTCTGGTGCTGACGGATGTGGGGGCGAAGAAGCCGTTGAACTATGCGGCGGTGCTGGTGAATCCGAAGCCGGTGGGGAATGTGCGGTCAACGGGGCACTTTGGGCCTTGGCAGGACGATAATCCACGAGACACGCCGCTCGATGGCGACTATGAGTTTACGCAGGCGGACTTGTCGTCGATTCATGGGATTGAGGGGATTCTGGCGTCGAAGGGGCGATTTGCCGGGACGCTGGGAGAGATTTCGGCAGAGGGAGTGGCGGATGTGCCGGCGTTTCGGCTGGATGTGAGTGAGCATGCGCTGCCGCTGCATACGGAGTTTCGAGCGGTGGTGGATGGGATGACGGGTGATACGAGGCTGGAGTCGGTGAAGGCGCGGGTTGGGCGGTCGGAGCTGACGGCTACGGGGTCGGTGACGCGAGCGGTGGGGATGCCGGGACATACGACGGAGATGCGCGTGGTGATGGAGCGCGGACGGATTGAGGACATGCTGACGCTGTCGATGAAGGCGAGCCCGGCGCTGATGCGGGGGGCGCTGGCGACGAAGACGCATATTCTGATTCCGCCGGGGCCGGTGAGCGTGTCGCGGAAGATGCGGCTGGAGGGGACGTTTGCGATTCATGATGCGCTGTTGAACAACGAGAAGATGCAGCAGCAGTTGAATGCGATGAGCGAACGGGCGCGGGGGAATCCGAAGCTGGCGAATGCGCAGGATGCGGAGACGGTACCGTCGTCGTTGAGCGGGACGTTTTCGCAGGCGGATGCGGTGATGCAGATTCCTCAGCTGGATTACCAGATGCCGGGAGCGCAGGTGTCGATGGTGGGGCAGATTGAACTGGTGGGGAGCAAGTACGAGTTTCATGGAAAGGTGAGGACGGCGGCGACGGCCTCGCAGATGACGACGGGGTGGAAGAGTCTGCTGCTGATTCCGTTCGATGGGCTGCTAAAGAAGAACGGGGCGGGCGTAGAGTTGCCGATTCAGATGTCGGGCGTGGGGTCGGCGTATGATCTGCGGCTGGATTTTCCGCATAACACCGGGATATCGGTGGGGACGACAAGTGCCCCGAAATGAATGGAGTGGGTGAGGGGGAACTTGAGCTGGTGCTTCGTTTGTCGAGGCTGGTTGGAGACAAGGGCGGGGCGCTCTGCTAGTGTCAGACTTGAGGTTTTTGTGCCCGGGAGCGCAGCCGGGAAGTTTTTGGAAGCAGGAAGGTTTACCTGGAGTTTGATGTCCGGACAGCCACAACTTTTTCAACCCACTGAACCGACGGTGGAACCTCGGCCGGTAAACGAGAGCGAACCTGCCAAGAGGACAGCTCCGGTGTGGCTGCAGCGGCTATCGCTGTTCGTGCTGGTGCTGTTCTGCGTCTATCTGGGTGTGCTGGTGATGGTGCTGCCGTGGTGGACGCGGATATGGGATCGGAATGCGTTTATTCTGGCGAGGCCGTGGTTAGCGTCGGTGCTGCACAATGGCGCGGTGCGGGGGATGATATCGGGGCTGGGGCTGCTGGATATCTGGATCGGGATCTCTGAAGCGGTGCACTACCGCGACTACAGGGGATGATCGACCGTGGGAGTTCTACCAACTGGATGAAGAGATGACGAAGCCAAAGTTGCCGGACGAGCTGGAGCAGGCTCCGCTCGCGTATGAGAATGGGGATTTTTTGAACTCGCCGGATGGGCGAATGCTGCGGATTCTTTCGGAGTATCAGGAGCCGATGGCGCGGTTTCGGCGGGAGCGGATTCAGGACACGGTGGTGTTCTTCGGGTCGGCACGGTTTCGGGCACTGGATGTGGCGAGTTCGGAGCTGGAGCTGCTGGCGAATACGGGCTCGACGCAACCGGCTCCGGAGCATGAGCAGCCTGCTACGCCTGAGGAGATTGAGAGCGGTGAGGCGAGTGGGCTGAAGCTGCGGTTGGCCGAGGCTGCAGTCGAGATGGCGCGCTACTACGAGGATGCGCGGAAGCTGGCGGGGATGGTGGCGTCGTGGTCGAAGACGCTGCCGGGGCGGCGGCACCGGTTTGTGGTGACTTCGGGCGGCGGGCCGGGGATTATGGAGGCGGCCAATCGTGGGGCGTATGAGGCAGGGGCGAAGTCGATCGGGTTGAACATCAGGCTGCCGTTTGAGCAGCATCCGAACCCGTATATTACGCCAGCGCTGAATTTCGACTTCCATTATTTCTTCATGCGGAAGTATTGGTTTGCTTACCTGGCGAAGGCGCTGGTGGTGTTTCCGGGCGGATTTGGGACGCTGGATGAGATGTTCGAACTGCTGACGCTGGCGCAGACGAAGAAGCTGGCGAAGAAGATCACGGTGGTGATCTATGGGTCGGCTTACTGGAAGAATGTGATCAATCTCGAGCTGCTGGCTGAGAAGGGCGCGATCGCGACGGCGGATCTGGAGTTGTTTCAGTTTGCGGATACGCCGGAGGAGGCGTTTGCGCTGCTCAAGGCCGGTTTGACGGAGAATCATCTGGAGTCGGACTACGAGCGTGAACAGGCGCGGCTGGAGAAAGAGGAGATTCCGGATCATCCGGCGCCAAATGCGCAGGAGATGATGGGGCCGGATATTGCGAAGACGCGGTAAGTGGTTTGTTGCCGGGTTGGTTTTGAGTGTGAGTTCTAACGGATACGTTAGGATCGCGGAGAGGCTGTTCGTAAACGGTTGATATCGATTCGGAACTCTAATAAGGAACGGATTTTTTTCATAGGGCTCGCGTGCGTCGTCTTTCCGGCGACCGTTGTGCTTTCGCTGCTTCCGAATGGAGACAAAACAGCTCTTCATACGCAGGGGAGGTTTCATTCGCTGGGGCATTTTGTGATCTTCGGCCTGCTTGCTTACGCTGCGGGAAGAACGACTCGGTCGGTTCGGGCACGGATCGTTCTGTTTATCGGCGTGCTGCTATTTGGGTTTGGAGTCGAACTCGTCGAAAATCTGACCTACAAGGCTGGGCTGGAGTGGAAGGATGTGCTGGTCGACTTCCTTGGGGTGCTTGCGGGAACGCTGATTGCATTCGTCGGATCGCCGACTGAGGCTAATTCGCAGTAGGTGATGACTTAGGTTTTGCCGAGCGATGAGGACGTAGGTTACTCCGCTCAAAATAAATGAGTTGCATGCTGCTTTTTCGTTTCGAGTGATCTTATGATGAGGTCATCGGAGAGCGAACGACGTGTGTTTTTCGGCGGCAGCAAACTTTACGGGCAGCGCGGTTCTGGGGACCATCGGTGTGCTCACCTTTACGAAGGTGAAACATCGCAGGGAGCTGCTGTTTGCGTCGCTTCCGACGTTGTTTGCGGTTCATCAGTTTATTGAGGGGTTCGTCTGGCTTGGGTTAGATGGGGTGTTGTCGCCGGCAGTGACGCACAATATGGGCGCGGCGTTCATGTTGTATGCGCAGGGGCTGCTTCCGTTTCTCATGCCGCTGAGTGTTTTGCTGTTTGAGCCGGATAGGAAGAGTCGGAGGCGGATGCTGCCGTTTCTGGTGGTAGGAGCGTTGACGACGCTTTATATGCTTTGGGCTCTGGCAGCTTATCCGACGCAGATCTACAAACTGCATAACAGTATTGTGTACATAAACCCTGCAACGAACTTCACGGCGGTTGCGGTGTTGTATGTGATCGCGACCTGCGGATCGCTGCTGTTCTCGAAGGTGAAGGATATGGTGATCTTCGGCGTGGCGAATGTCACGATTTTGCTCGTGGTGATGGCAGTGAAACGGTATGCGTTCACTTCGCTGTGGTGCGCGTATGCGGCGGTGGCGAGCGTGATTATCCTGACGTACTTCTGGAAGAGCAAGGACCTGAGACCGTTTCGATACCTCGAAGCGATGTGACGAGCGATGGGCCTACAGCTGGATTCCGCAAGAGCTTTTCGGACTACAACTTTAGGGAACCATTGCAGGCACGGGGTTTAGGGATTTTGAAGCTCCATTGTTGGTGCAGTCACACCCTCGTCATATAGCGACTCCATACTGCACTCGTAAGCAGCCTGAAAACCTGGAGGTAGCCGATGAGCCAGTCCAGCATCTCGTATCTGTGGCGCGAACCTGAGGCGGCGAAGGGCTTCACGACGGGCGTGTCGCTGCATAGCCATACGAATCAGTCGAAAGAGACGCTGGATTTTATCTCGGAGCTGTCGAAGGACTGGAGCTTTCTGCAGCCGATTATTCATTGGGGAGAGCGGCGCAGTAAGAGGCTGAGCGGTATCGATGCCAACTATGCGAAGGCTTACTGGACGCCGCCTTTGACGCCGAGTCTGGCGTTCGATCTGGAGCGACGACAGATCGAGGATAAGCTGCAGATTCAGGGCCTGGTTTCGATTACCGATCACGATGATATTCAGGCACCGATGCTGCTGCGCTCGGTGCCGTCGTCGCGGCATATTCCTGTGTCGGTCGAGTGGACAGTG
The DNA here is from genome assembly GCA_963708755.1 of uncultured Acidobacteriaceae bacterium. Taxonomy (GTDB): domain Bacteria; phylum Acidobacteriota; class Terriglobia; order Terriglobales; family Acidobacteriaceae; genus Edaphobacter. Next base: position 107,600 of record CAVPTN010000019.1, on the reverse strand, counting down.
CCGTTTGGCGTGACTGCGTTTCATCTGGGGATTCATAATCTGCCGAGCGCGACGGGCGCTGCTTGGATGGAACGGTTGGCGGAGTTTACAGCGATGCCGGTGATGACGCGTCCCGCGAAGCTGTTGACGGAGATGCTGGCGGAACTGGATGAGATTGCGGGAGTGCTGATTGTCTTCAACCATCCGCTTTGGGATCTGTATCGTGTGGGTAAGGATAAGCACGAGGTTCTTGTGAACGAGTTTCTCGCGGTGAATGGTCAGTACGTTCACGCGCTGGAGTTGAATGGGCTGCGCGATTGGAAGGAGAATCGCGAGACGTCGACGCTGGCTGGGAAGTGGAACCAGCTGGTGATCAGCGGCGGCGACCGGCATGGCGTGGAGCCGAATGCAAATGTGAATCTGACGCGGGCGGAGAACTTTAATGAGTTTGTGCACGAGGTGCGACGCGAGCGTGAGAGTCATGTGCTGTTCATGCCGCAGTATGCAGAGCCGTGGAAGCATAGGATTTTGCAGTCGACGCTGGATGCTATTCGGAACTATCCGGAGTTTCCAGAGGGCTCACGGAGATGGGATGAGCGGGTCTACCATCCAGACGCTGATGGGGTGATCCAGCCCATGACGCGGTCTATGGACGACGGGACATGCACCGGCGTACTTTCGGGCTGTGTTGCTGATGGTGCGGATGATGGGTGCGGGGCCGGTGTCGAGTGGGTTGCGGATGGCGTGGAATGACAGCGGCGAGATGCGGGCTACGCTGGCGAAGGTGGACGTCTAGGCGAGTCGATCGCTGACAGAAGCCGAAAATAGCTGGGAACTGTGGAACTGGGTTGACCGGTCAGCCCGTATGTCCAAGTCGAGCAAGGAAGAGTGCGCCAGCCAACATAAGGCATCCGCACGCGACAGAGATCCAAGTTGCTAATTGAATTTTTCGCTGCCTTTGCTCGACCGAGAGATGTGCCCTTGAGAGGGGCGGCTTTGTGGGACTCGAAATCTTCGAAGTCTTGTCGCAAATACAAAGAACGAAATGGCACCAAGCAAACAAACGATTACTGGAAAACTAATTGTCATGGCCTGTGCTTTCTATATTTCTGCTCGTCATCTTCTCAATTCAGAGTGAAACCTGCAATTTAAAAGTTCGACAAAGAAGGCAATAAACCCTTAAGAGCGTCAACGACTGCCGAGGTAGTCTAGAGCGATGCGTGTGCCGCGTGTTGCCTACCTTCCGGACTCCTTTCATGAGGTCAATGGAGTAGCGCATACCAGTCGCAACTTTGTGGCGTATGCGCAGAGACATGGGCTGCCTTTTCTATGCGTGCGGGCGGGTACGCGGGAGATATCGTTTGAGCAGACTGGGGAACTGCGGACGCTGGAGCTGGAGCGCAGTCGCGGCTCGGTGCGGATGGAGAAGGATCTGGAGTTCGACACGCTGTTCTGGCGGCATGGCGGCGCAATACGGCGGGAGCTGAAGCGGTTTCGTCCGGACGTGATTCACATTACTGGGCCGAGCGAGTTGGGGATGTTTGGCGCGTACTTTGCGTGGGAGATGGGGATTCCGCTGGCGGCGTCGTGGCACACGAATATCCATGAGTATGCGGCGCGCAGGATAGGCTGGTTGACTGGACGGTTTCCGAAAGAGTCGGGCGCGACGATTGAGCGCGGGGTCGAGGGCGGTTCGCTGTGGGCTACGTCGCAGTTCTATAAGTTGGCGAAGGTTTTGTTCGCACCGAATGATGAGCTCTGCGAGATGCTGGAGCGGACGACGGGAAGGCCGTGTTACCTGATGCGGCGAGGTGTGGATACTGAGTGGTTTTCGCCGGCGCATCGAACGCGCGTAGCGAGCGATAGAACCGTGGTGCTGGGATATGTGGGGCGACTTTCAGTTGAAAAGAACGTGGCGCTGCTGGTGAGGGTGGAGCGGGAGCTTGCAGCGATGGGAGTACGTGATGTGCGATTTCTGATTGTTGGACACGGGAACGAAGAAGCTTCGCTGCGCGGGGAACTTACCACGGCTGAGTTTGCCGGGGTGTTACGAGGAGCGGCGCTGGCGGAGGCCTACGCGAACATGGATGTTTTGGTGTTTCCCTCGCACACGGACACGTTTGGGAATGTGGTCTTAGAGTCGCTGGCGAGCGGCGTTCCGGCGGTGGTGACTCTCGATGGCGGGCCGAAGTTTATCGTGCGCGACCAGGAGACTGGATTTGTAACGAAAGACGATCTTTTTTCGGAGGCGGTCGCGAAGTTGGTTGCAGACCGAGCGCGGCTGGAGCGAATGCGGCTGGCGGCGCGGGAGTACGCGTTGCAGTGCAGCTGGGATGCCGTGTTCGACCGAGTGTATACAGGATATGAGACGGCGCTAGGACGAGAGCGTAGCGTCTAGTCACCTCTCATATTGTGCTGCGCGCGCTGAAAGGCATAGTTACTGACACGGACCCAACCGCTAAATGGTCGATTGACGTCGGAGATAGCGAGCAGTACCAGCGTAACCAGCAGCGTGAAAGAAAACACCTGGAGCGAGTGGAGACGCGCGTTTTCCGAGCCGAACATGGAGGCTGAGACGATCGTCAGGAATGCGCCGACGATGAGGACCGCCCAGAAGATGGTGGGTAGCCGGTAAACGCTTTGGATGAGGCGCGTACGGCGATGCTCGGTGAGGGCGCTCAACTCGGAGATGGCGTGGTCTTCGGCCGCGATTTCCAAGGGTGTCTGGATCTTGGCGGACATTAAGGTTCGCCACATCGCTTCATTGATCAGGTGGCTCTCCTCCGGTAGCTGACCTCGATCCATCTCGGGCCAATCTTGATTGATGACAGCGTCGGCGTACTCCAGCGCTTGTTTTTCGATCTGCGCGCGCTGCTGGGGGGCAGACCTTCAGCGAGTCTGTAAACGTTTCTGAGAGCGTTGGCCTCAAGATCAACGTTGAGGTTCGCCTCGCCGAAGTTGGTCCATACCGTGTAGAGCATGAAGCCGAGGATGACCGCGTAGGTGGTGCCGAGAATATTGAGTTGCCAGCCGATGAGGTCGTTGTGGATGCGACGTTTGTCGCGTGGCCAGGTCCGGTTGAGCAGCGACATGAAGGCCATCGAGCCGGTCATGGTGACGAGGAGGATGACGATGTTTTCTATTTGAGTCAGCATTGATAGTGATTCCCTTGGCGATCCAAGCTTATACAATTTTCGGCAGTTTTCTTCAGCTAAATCGTAGCGGTATTGCTCAGTCGATTCCGAGCATTCCGCGGCGCTGTCAACGTCGCCGAGACGAGCCAGTCCTGGATTATTGCGTGTAGCTTATGGCAGTTTTCCTTATGGAGTAGAGACTGCAAACGCAGATTCCCTTCGGGAATGACAAACAAAAAAAGCGAAAGCACTCTACAACAGCTACGGCCTTGCTCTAGTAGTGCAGTTCGCCGATGTAGGCGGTGTATGGAGGGAGCGTCATGGACTCCAGGTGCATCGTGCCCATGCTGTCGTCGGAGCGGAGGACCGTGCGAAGGAAGCTGCCGCGTAGATGAAGGCGCGTGATGTCAGCTTTGAGGGAGAGCGGCACCGGTTGAGCGGTGAGGTTCAGGAGGATGACGAGAACGGGTGAGATGGCGGATACCGTTTGTGGCTTGCGGACCATGACCAGGACGTTTTGATCGTCGCGGTTGATGGTGATGAGGGAGCCGGAGTTGAGAGTGGCGTTGCCATGATGCAATGAGCTGAGCTGACGATACCAATTAAGCAAGGAGTTGGGATCGGCGTCTTCGAGTGCTGCGTTGGGAGTGGTGGTCTCCGGTCGTGGGGTGGATTTATTTTTCTCAGGGGGAGCTTCCCAGTCGATGAGCGGAGTTGCTGCGTCGCGGACGCCTAACTCCTGACCGTAGTAGAGGAGCGATTCGGCGCGGGTGGTGAAGAGGAGGGTCGCGATGAGCTTGGCGATGGCGAGGTCGTGTTGGCCATCGGCGTAGCGGCTCATGCTGCGTTTGTACGCGGGGCCGTCGGTGGCGAGGAGCGGTAGGCTGTGGCCGGCCTGCAGGATGTCCTGCAGGGTTTCGATGGCCGGACGAATGATTGTCGCGTTGAGGGTGGTGCTGGTGCCGGGGCGGGTGTCCAAGACGAGTTGCGGGAACTGCGGGTTGGATGGTCTGTAGGTTCGCTGGCGAAGGTCGGGTGTAAGCGTGAGGTCGGCGTCTGCGATGACGACGCGCTCGCCTAGGTAGCTGCCGGTAGCTTTACGGAGTGTGGAGGCCTGGGCGTGTGCGTTGTCGTCGGTACCGGTGACGTGGAAGCCAGCGATGCCGCGGTTGAGCCAGAAGCGCGCGACGTTGGGAAGGTCGGTGTTGGAGATGGCAGGGTCGAGGTCGAGGAGGATGCGGATGTGTCGGCTGCTGGCCTCACGGATGAGGTCATCGAGATCGTCGAGTGTGCCTAGGGCGGGATCGATCGCCTGAGCGTGGGTCGGGTCGAGCTGGATGGGGGTGAGGAGGAGCGCGTCGGTGCCGAGGGAGTGGATGTAGTCGATGCGCTGCGTGACGCCGTGGAGGCTGCTGCCGTTGTTGGGGTTGAAGTTCGCGGGATTCACCTGATAGATGACGGCGTGCTTCCACCAGAGGTCGGTGGTGATTCCGGAGCCGACCCAACCGGGACGGGCGAGAGTTTGAGAAAGCGCGAAGGGCGGAAGGACGGTGGCGCAGGCGAGGCATAGGGAGAGGAGTCGGCGGGGAGTCGGCATGGATAAAGGCATCGTGCTTGCTAGTGTGATGCTACGCGAGAAGGTTGGTGGGTGGGAATGACGGTTTGTGTGCGTGTGCATTCTGCCGAGCCTTGAGATTTTGTAATGGCTCTTGTGTTTGGAGAGATGAGGCTCTATGGTCAAAAGAAAAAAGGAGATTTGCATGAGACGTTTTGCCGCTGTGTTGACGGGGGCTGTGCTGTTTGCCGCTCTGCCTGGCTTTGCGCAGTTTAACGCCCCGGATACGCCACCACTGCCGTCGATGCCTGGTGTCGCGGGTCCACTTGCCGCAAAGTATAAAGCTGACGCGGACAAGATTCTGAAAGCCAGTGAGACGGATGATGATGGCTATGTCGCGTTGACGTATTTGTGCGATCACATCGGCAAGCGATTGAGTGGAACGCCGCAGTTGAATACCGCAGTGGAGTGGGGCGCGGAGTTGATGCGGAAGGCGGGGCTGCAGAATGTGACGGTGCAGCCGGTGATGGTGCCGCGGTGGGTGAGAGGGAGTGAGTCCGCTGCGCTTGTGGCGCCGGTGACGAAGCCGCTGCATATGCTGGGGCTGGGGATGAGTGTGGGAACGCCGAAGGATGGGATTACGGCGGGAGTAGTGTTTGTGCCGAGCTTCGCGGCGCTGGATGCGATGACGCCGGAACAGGTGAAGGGGAAGATCGTGGTGTTCAACCCGGGATGGCACGGCTATGGCGTGAACGTGATGTATCGGGCGCTTGGGCCGTCGAAGGCGGCGGCGAAGGGTGCTGTTGGCGTGTTGGTGCGGTCGGCGACCGGGTTGGCGATGCAGACGCCGCATACGGGCGCGCTCCACTACGACGAGAAGGTGACGAAGATTCCGGCGGCTGCGATCTCGGTGGAGGATGCGCTGATGATCGAGCGGTTGGCGAAGGAAGGGCCGGTGACGGTGCATCTGCAGATGGACGCTCATATGGAGGCTGATGTTCAGGCTGGCAATGTGATGGGCGAGATTGTCGGGAGTGAACATCCTGAGCAGGTGGTGTCGATTGGCGGACACATCGACTCGTGGGATGTTGGGCAAGGTGCGCAGGATGATGGCTCGGGAATTATGGGGGCGTTTCAGGCGGTGACGCTGATCCATAAGCTGGGGCTGAAGCCGAAGCGGACGATCCGGCTGGTGTTCTGGGTGAATGAGGAGAACGGCGAAGCTGGAGGAAGAGCTTATCGCAAGCTGGTCGGCGACAAGATCGGCGATCAGGTGGCGGCGATTGAGATGGATGAAGGAGCGGAGAAGCCGCTTGGAATGGGTTTTGGCGGCTTTGCGTTCATGATGCCTGGAGCTCCAGCGTTCGACGTGAACAAACTTTCTGCGGATGAGAGGCGGTCGTTCGAGGTGTTGCAGGATATTGCGTCTCTGTTGGGGCCGATTGGAGCGGATACGGTGTCGCCGGGTGGGGGTGGGTCGGATATCGAGGCGATTACCGATGAGGGTGTTCCGTCGTTGAGTCCGCGAACTGACGCTGTGCACTACTTCGACTGGCACCACACCGAGGCGGATACGCTGGATAAGGTTGATCCGGTGGAGTTGCGGAAGAATGCGGCGATGCTGGCGGTCGTGGCGTATGTGCTGGCGGATATGGACGGCCGGTTGGTTGGGACTAAGGTGTCTCAGAAGTAGTCTGTGTGACGGATCTGGTGGTTGGAGCGGCGGATGTTCTTTTGAAATTCACGCCGCTCCAATTGACAGGGCACGTGCTGCTCGGTAGCCTCGAAGTCCGGTGGCGATTGGTGGGCCAATCTTTTTGCTGTCCGAATCCCAAGAGTCCCTGTTGGCGGCGTACGTGATGCGGATGGGGCGGAAGGCTGGACTTTCTATGAGCACACGAGCAGATTTCAGCGTTGATGAGTGGGACCTTCTGCGTTCCTCGCCGTTTATGGCCAGCATCCTGGTTGTGGCGGCCAGCCCCAGTGGTCCTGTTGGACTCGTTCAGGAGTCAACCGCGGCGGGCAAGATGATCCTGCAGGCGGCGGGATCGGCTCAGACTCCGCTGCTGAAGGATCTTGCGACAGATCTGACGCAGAAGATGTCGATTCCCAAGCCGCCGGCGGGTGCAACGCCTGGGCAGGTTCAAGGCGCTGCGACCGAGATCCTGAAGCGGACGTCGGATCTGCTGGCGCAGAAGGCGACGCCGGAAGAGGCGACCGAGGTGAAGCAGTGGCTTGCTGGCGTTGCGAAAGCAACTGCTGAGGCCACGAAAGAGGGCGGCTTCCTTGGCTTCGGCGGCACTCTGGTGTCGGATGAAGAGAAGGCCGCGCTGGCTACGGTGAATTCGACCCTGGGGCTTGCAGCGTAGTCAGCGATTTGTTCTCAATCAGTCGATGTCGAAGCTGACGCCTTGTGCGAGGGGCAGGTCGGTACCGTAGTTGATGGTGTTGGTGGCTCGGCGCATGTACTGCTTCCATGCGTCGGAGCCGGACTCGCGCCCGCCTCCGGTCTCTTTTTCGCCGCCGAAGGCTCCGCCGATCTCTGCGCCAGAGGTGCCGATGTTGACGTTGGCGATGCCGCAGTCTGAACCGGTGACCGAGAGGAAGAGCTCGGCTTCGCGGAGGTTCATGGTGAAGATGGAGGAGGAGAGGCCCTGGGGGACGTCGTTGTGGAGGCGGAGGGCGTCGGCCAGGTCGGTGTACTTCATGACGTAGAGGATGGGGGCGAAGGTCTCTCGCTTGACTACTCAGTTGGGGGTCGGCCTGAGTGGAGATTTCGACCAGTGCGGGACGAACGTAGAAAGCCTCGGGGTTTTGGTGGTTGGTGATACGGTCGCCTCCGGTGATGGTGGCACCGTTACTGCGGGCTTCGTTGAGGGAGTGCTGCATGGCGTTGAAGGAGCGCTCGTCGATGAGCGGGCCGACGAGGGTGCTGCCTTCGCGTGGGTCGCCGATGACGACCGAGCCGTAGACCTTTTTGAGTTGGGCGACGAGCTTGTCGTAGATATCGGTGTGGACGATGAGGCGGCGGAGGGTGGTGCAGCGCTGGCCTGCGGTGCCCATGGCCGAGAAGGCGATGGCGCGGAGGGTGAGGTCGAGGTCGGCCGTGGGGGTGACGATGGCTGCGTTGTTGCCGCCGAGTTCGAGGATGGCCTTGGCGAAGCGCGCGGCGAGTTTGGGCGCGACGGCGCGGCCCATGGCGGTCGATCCGGTGGCGGAGACGAGAGGGATGATGGGTGAGTCGACGAGCTGCTGGCCGACGGTGGCGTCGCCGATGAGGAGGGTTGCGAGTCCTTGTGGGATGGTTCCGAATTTGGCTTCGAACTTCTTTGCGGCGCGGTCGAAGATGGCTTGTGTGGCGAGCGCGGTGAGAGGAGTTTTTTCGCTGGGCTTCCAGACGACGGAGTCGCCGCAGACGAGGGCGAGGGCGGCGTTCCAGCTCCAGACGGCGACGGGGAAGTTGAAGGCGGAGATGACGCCGACGACGCCGAGGGAGTGCCAGGTCTCCATCATGCGGTGTTTGGCGCGCTCGGATGGGACGGTGAGGCCGGCGAGCTGGCGAGAGAGGCCGGCTGCGAAGGTGCAGATGTCGATCATCTCCTGGACTTCGCCGTAGCCTTCGGAGAGGAGCTTGCCGGTCTCGATGGTGACGAGACGGCCGAGGGAGTCGATCTCGGCGCGTAGCTCTTCGCCGAGGATGCGGATGAGCTCGCCGCGCCTGGGGGCGGGGACGGTGCGCCACTCGAGGTAGGCGACGTGGGCCTGGGCGATGGCTTTGCGGGCGTCTTCGGCGGTGATGGTGGGGATCTGCGCGATGACTTCGCCGGTGATGGGGGTGCGGACGGTGAGATTACCGGTGGTTGAGGGGACGCCGAGATGGGCGAGGATGTCTGCGACTTCTTGTTTGATCGTCATGGTTTGTCTGGATTGTTCTCGAGGCTAAGCGTAGATGGTTGGAGATACGGGTGGCAAGTCAGTGGTGGGTGGTACCCCCCCCGGGGGGTGGTACCCGTAAGATCCACCGAATCAATAACATAAGCAATTACACTGTCTGCAAATATTTCCAACCAAAGGGGTTACGGGTAAATATTTCCAATCAAAGGGGTTACGGGTGGCAATAGAAAAAGCCCCGATGCGGCTGGGGCTTTTCTGAAGTCTGATTCCATTATAGCGGTTGGACGGTAACTGATACGCCACGCGAATGTGCAGGACTGGCGCGGGTTTTCGAGGTTTTGGGGCTTGACAGGGTTGTCGTGCTTCAAAGAAATAGGTGTGGCCACAGAATGCTGCGATCGACGGGTTGCTCTACTCCTGCGACTGGGTTTGAAAGTGGATGGACACCGGAATAGCAGCACCGTGCTGGATTTGGTAGGTTGCGACGATATCCCCGACCCAATCGCAGGCGTGGCATCTTGCAACGCGTTTTTGCACGCCGCTCTCTAATTGAGATTTTTCTGGATGCAACGCCCAGCAACGGGAGGTATAGATGGTATCTGGCGGCAAGACGGCAGTGATGGCGCGGTCGAGCGGCGTGAAATCCACGGGGCGGGCGCCAGCCGCGTCGAATGACCAGTATTCGTCACTGCAGTATCCTCCGTTCCCTGTGTTCTGGTCGGAGGTTCCCAAGATGGCATTTGGTCCGGCACCATAGATGACGGAGGATGTTAGCGGCATAAAGAGCCCTCCGTCGGCTTGTAGTCGATAGATCTCCACGTACTGGTCGCCGGTATCAAGTTTTACCAGCAGGATCTTCCACTGTGTGGGCGGTGTATCGTCTGAGTGCGAAGTTGGTGGCACCTCAACTAACTTCGAGGTGTCGAGGACCAGACTGGGCCGCGCGTAGATGGTTGTGATGATCTCGACGATGGGGTGGTTCGAGATGACGCCGAGGTTCGTCACCTTTTGTTCGACACGATAGTCTTTGGCGCTGATGAGGTGGCCATCCTGTGCTTTGAGGCCAAAGAGGAGAGAGCGGCCTTCGTCGAGCCGAAGCGGGTCTCGGGTCCACCAGGAGAGTGGGTGGGGTGCGGGGGTGTCGCGGGTGTTTAAGGTCTCTGTGCTGACCTCCCGCTGGACCTGGAAGGTTTGAGCTACCGCTCCCTGTAGGAGGAGCACAAGTGGAAGGACAAAGGAGAGACAGAGTTGCAACATAGAGGGTTCAAACCTTTTGGATCGCTAACATTGTACGGGTGCGGTGTTGACTACTTTGGGAGTAGCACCTTGCGATCGCCATCGGTGGGGGCCTTCGCTGGATCTCCCTGAATGGTGTTCAGGCCTTTTTTTTCGTCTTCGCTTGCGATGGGTACTGTGATTCCGGTGGTCGCGATGTAGAGATTTCTTTTCTTTTTGTAGGTCACCTCTATTGTGTGAATGCCTGCCTCTTCGCTTGTCGCGCGCGGGTACTCGAGGATGTAGCGCTCCCGCAACATGTCGGTGAACTCCTTGAGGCGAAACATGGTGGTGTGCTCGGTGGCCTGTAACTGAACTCCACCGCTGTTCACGCATATCTGTTCGAACTTGTTCTCGGGGCCACCGAAGGAGGGCGATTCTATGTGACGCATCTCTTTCCCTGGCGTATCGAGCTTGTAGGTGGTTGTTATGGTCGGCAGTAGACCAAAGACAGCCACGGAGTGGATCTGTGCAAAGAGCATGACATTTTTCCAGGGGGTCCTGCTGCCGGAATCTTTGCCATTGGTGATGGCCAGGAGTACGCGTCTGCCTGGTTGATGCTCGAGGTCGAGGAGTACCTCTCCGATGGCGTCCCATAGCGGAAAGGACGGTTTGCAGGGAGGTGGAATGGCTTTCTTCTGCTGCTTTAGCTCCTGATTTTGCTTTTGACGAGTCTGCCACAACGCCATGACGCTTTGAACCCCATCGGCGAGAAGGGTTGGACTCGCCGGGGCGTCGTACGTGGTGCGGATCAGGTCGCAATCAATCGCGTAGACCGAGACGTGATCTTGAGGATGCAGAAAATCAGGTGGCAGGGCAGCTAGAGCTTGAGTGAGCGGCGGCAGGAGTTCGTTTTTCGGATCGCTTTCGTCGATGAGGATCGCCAACGAGATGGGGTCGTCGCCTTCGCGGCGTACGTACGTTGGATGAAAGAGCGGGCCGGAGTCGATACTCAAGCGGAAGCCCGATGCGTCAATCGGTTTCATTCGCTCGTAGTCGTGAGTGAGGACGAGGACAGGGACCTGTTTGAGATTGGTGTAGACGCGGAGGGTGGGAGTTGCGGCAGAGGAAGGTGTTAGCTGTGCAGTGGGCGCTGCTTCTGTGCTGGATTGAGCGGTGGCGACGACGGCAGGGAGGGCGAACAGGACCACGGCGCAGGCAGATATTCGGGCTATCTCTGGTAGACGGCTTCTCTGCTTCTCTTTCTTCTCTTTCGAGATCATCCGTTGCCGCTTGGGCATGGCCATTTCGACCTCTGCGATGCCGCCATCTGATGGCGATCATTCTATTAGAGGAGGAGGGGGCTTCGAGAGTTGCTGCTAAGACGCTTCACGCCGGGTGGGCGGCGAGGAATTTTTTGTACGCGCCGTCGAGGGAGTTTATGAGGGAGTCGACGAGGGTGAGTTGGCCCTGGAGGACTTCGATCTTCTGCTTGATGTCGTTGGCCTGGCCTTCGGTGGGGTCGGGGTCATTGTTGCTGGAGTTTATGAACGGGGCGAGGCTGATGATGGCGTCACGGGCGGCTTGCTTTTCGGTGGTTTCGAGTTCGTCCTGAGTGGAATAGATGTTGGCGTACTCCTGGGCCTGGGCGTACGGCATGTAGGAGAGAGCCGTTGTGGATTGTGCTGTCTTCCAACTGACGTTGTCGAAGGTGCGGATGTGGAAGGCAATCGTCATGTTGTCGTCTTTTGGCGGCTTACGGTTTTTGACGATGTACTTCAGGACGACGACGTCGTGCTTGAGATCTTCCTGCTGCTTGTGCAGGTCGGCGATGGCGTTCGGTAGATCTTTCGCGTTGTTCTGGATCTCTTCGTGGAGGCTGGCTTCGGCTTCGTGGACGAGGTGGCGATGGTGCTGCCATTCGACTAAGCCTTCGAGGCTGAGGGCGATGAGGAGGCCGATGGTGATGGTCAGTATATGAAGCAGAAAGTCGCGCCAGCCATGAACGGGTTCATGGGGAGGGTGTACATCGATCACGGGAGGGACCTCGTCGAGATTCACTGGGGACTAGGGTAGCAAATCTTTTTGTCCTGCCGGACGGGCCCACTACGCGTGGGGCGGTCACTTCGTGACTTGTGTACCTTGTTTCGCTAAAACTTACTCCTCCCGTTGGTCGGGAGCGAAATCGTCCTATGGGTCGGCTCTTTGGGCGAGGACTTCGGCGAGATGCATGGGTTTGGCGTTGGTGTTCTGGGTGATTTGTTCGGCGCAGCTGAAGCCGTCGGTGACGAGGATGGTGTTTGCAGATTTGTTGCGGACGGCGGGGAGGAGGACGCGCTCGCCTAGTTTTTGCGAGAGGTCGTATTTGTCTTTTTCGAAGCCGAAGGGACCGGCCATACCGCAGCAGCCGGAGTCGAGAAGTTCGACCTCGGCTCCGGTGAGGCGGAGGAGGGCCAGTTCGTCGTGCATGCCCATGGTGGCGCGGTGGTGGCAGTGGCCGTGGACGATTATTTTGCTGTCGATCTGCGGGGGTTTGTAGTTTGGGGCGTGTTTGACGAGGAACTCGCTGAGGAGGAAGGTCTGGTCGCGAAGTTTTTGTGCGCGTGGGTCGTGGGGGAGGAGGTTGGTGAGCTCGTCGCGGAAGACGGAGGCGCAGGAGGGTTCGAGGACGACGATGGGGGTGCCGGCGTTGAGTTGTGCAGTGAGGGCGTTGAGAGTTTTGAGGAGGTAGTCTTTGGCGGTGTCGAGCATGCCGAAGTCGTAGAGGGGGCGGCCGCAGCAGAGGTGTTGCGTGGGGAGGGTGACGCGGAAGCCTGCGGTGGTGAGGACCTGGTAGGCGGCGCGCATTGCGGAGGGGTGGAAGTAGTTGTTGAAGGTGTCGGCCCAGAGGAAGACCTCTGGGGCTTCGGGTGGTAGAGGGATGCGGCGGTCGCGACGACGGCGGGGATCGCGTGCGAGGCGGCGGTCGGGGGTGAAGGGTTCGGAGAAGCGGGGGAAGGAGCGGCGCGGGTGGATGTGGAGGATCTTTTTTATGACGGAGCGGAGGATGGGGGCGTTGTTGATGGTGTTGACGAGACGCGGAGCGTGGCTGGCGAGGCGGGCGAAGATGTCGATGCGGCCGAAGGCGTAGTGAGAGAGGGGGCGTGACTCGCCGTCGTAGTGGTGAGCGAGGAACTCGGCTTTGTAGGTGGCCATGTCGACGGAGACGGGGCACTCGGACTTGCAGGCTTTGCAGGCGAGGCAGAGGTCGAGGGACTCTTTGACCTGCTTATTTTTCCATTGGTCGGGGAGGATCTCGCCTTGCATTAGCTCCCATAGGAGATGGGCGCGGCCGCGAGTGGAGTGGAGTTCTTCGCCGGTGGCCATGAAGCTGGGGCACATGGTTCCGGCGTCGGTTTTGCGGCAGGCTCCGACGCCGACGCAGCGGAGGTTCGCGTCGGCGAAGGAGCCGTTGTTCTCGGCGAAGGCGAAGTGCGTCTTGGGTTGCCAGGGTTTGTAGTCGGCGCCGAGGCGGAGGTCTTCGTGAGGCTCATGCGCGTCGATGAGCTTGTTGGGGTTCATGCGGTTGGTGGGGTCGAAGACGCGCTTGAAGGTGCGGAAGGCGTCCATGAGCTCGGGGCCGAACATCTTGGGGAGGAGCGCGCCGCGGGCCTGGCCGTCGCCGTGTTCGCCGGAGAGAGAGCCGCCGTGGGCGAGGGCGATGTCGGCGGCGAGGTCCATGAACTGACGGAATTTTAGGATGCCGGCGGGGGTTTCGAGGTCGAAGTTGTGGCGCATGTGGACGCAGCCCTGGCCGAAGTGGCCGTACATGGCGCTGCGGTAGTTGAACTCCTTCATGAGGGCGGCGATCTGGCGGAGATAGCTGCCGAGCTGGGTGGGATCGACGGCTGCGTCCTCCCAACCTTCCCAGCCGGTGCCGACGCCGGGGATGAAGGCCGTGGCGCCGAGGCCGGACTCGCGGATGTGCCAGACGCGCTTGGCTTCGGCGGAGGTGTAGATGCGGGCGGTGGGCTCGGGGCTGAGGGTTTTGAGATAGGCGGCGAGGGCGCGGGCTTTGGCGTTGGCTTCGGCCTGGGTTGAGCCGCCGAACTCGACGATGAGAAAGCCGTCGCCGGGAGGGAGGAGGGCGAGATCTTCGACGGATTTTTGTTTGCGACGAAGGGCGTCGAGGAGGTAGCCGTCCATGCCTTCGAGGCCGATGGGTTTGTATTGCAGGATCTGGGTGACGTGGTCGGCGGCGATGAAGATGTCGGAGAAGCCGACGCCGATGAGTGTGCGGCAGGGTGGGGACTCGACGAGCTGAAGGGTGGCGCCGAGGATGATGGCGCAGGTGCCTTCGCTGCCGACGAGGGCTCGGGCGAGATTGAAGTTGTTTTCGGGGAGGAGCTCGTCGAGGTTGTAGCCGGAGACGCGACGGGGAATGTTGGGGAACTTCTGACGGACGAGGTTGCCGTAGGTGTCGCGAAGGATCTTGAGCGAGGAGTAGATGCCTCCGATGCGACCGCCGGTCTGGATGTGTTGGGCGATGTCGCGGTCAGGGGTGGGGCCTACGGTGAGGCGGGTGCCGTCGTAGAGGAGGAGGTCGAGGGTGAGGATGTTGTCGACGGTTTTGCCGCCCATGAGGGCGTGGACGCCGCAGGAGTTGTTGCCGATCATGCCGCCGATGGTGCAGCGGCTGTGGGTGGCGGGGTCGGGTGCGAAGGTGAGGTTGAATTTTTCCGCTTCGTCGCGGACGCGGTCGAGCACGATGCCGGGCTGGACTTTCACTGTGCGATTGACAGTGTCTATCGCGTCCATGCCGTTCATGTATTTGGAGAAGTCGAGGATAACGGCGAAGTTGCAGCCCTGGCCGGCGAGGGAGGTGCCTGCGCCGCGAGTGAGGATAGGCGCGTCGAAGCGGCGGCAGAGCGCAACGGTGTTGATTACGTCCTCTTCATCTTTCGGGATGACGACGCCGATGGGGACGTGGCGGTAGTTGGAGGCGTCGGTGGCGTAGAGGGCCTTGGAGGCGGGATCGAAGCGGACTTCGCCGCGGATCTGCTCGCTGAGGAGCTGGCAGAGTTCGTCGGAGGCCGGGAAGGTGTCGACGGCGCGGGCGTGGGAGCTCGGCAGAACGACGAAGGGGGAGGTGGACATACTGCTCACTATACGGCTGCGGGTGGTGCGTTTGGAGATGGGGGGATATGAAGGCTTAACAAAGATTGTGTCCTGCCGGACGGGCCTCCTGCGCGGAGGGCGGTCACTTCGTGACTTGTGTACCGGACTTTCTAGGATGATATGCAATGGTCCTCCCGCTGGTCGGAATCAGCATGCGCCGACCAACCACGGGAGGACCGAGTTTCAGGCTTTGCCGGTGGCGGTCATCTTGAAGATGGCCTGGGCGTTGGAGCTGTCGAAGCTTAGGTCGAGTTTCTTGCCTTCTTCTTCGGGGAGCGGGAGGCGGGTGATGAACTCGTAGAAGGAGCCGTTGACCTCTTTGGCGATGAGCGCGCCTTCGGGGGTGTGGAACTTGCGCTGGACTTTGGCGGCGAGGAATGCGGTCTGTCGGACGCGGCCGGACTGCGAGGTTTCGACGGCGGCCTTCATTGGTTGGCCGAGGGCCTTTTGTTCTTCGGCTAGCTGATCGACGTCGGGGACGCGGTCGGTGGCGTGGTTGAAGGCGTTGCCTTCGGTGGAGATCCAGGCCATCTCGGGAGATTCGGCGAGGAGGATCTCGTAGTCGGTGAGGGCTGGCTCCATGTGCTGGCGCTCGAAGACGGAGGCGAGGATGGGGAGGAGTTTTACGGACTCGTCGATGCGAGAGGGAGTGGGTGGAGTCGAGCTTGTTGAGAAGCGCGTTGGCCTCGGGGGTGATGGGGTCCTTTGAGGTGGCGGTGACGCGGCGGACGGCGGCCTGGAACTCGGGGGAGAAGCGCTCGGGGTGAAGTTCGCTGAGGAAGAACTGGGCGATCTCTTCGGGATAGTCGGCCTGGGCGTGGGAGCGGCCGGTCATCTTGAGGCGCTCGAGTGGGTAGACGCCGTTGAGGGCGTAGCCGAGGGGGCGAAGGATGCGGGTGATGGCCTCTTGTCCGGCAGGGAGGCCTCCCATGCCCTGGAGGGCGACGGTGCGGACGGCGCCGTGGTCGTGGAGGATCTGGCGGCCCTTGCTGAGGGTGTAGTCGGCGTAGGTTTTGGCGGTGGGGACGCGGATGAGGAGGTCTTCGAAGAGGAGCATGTTGAGCGCCTGGGCGAGGACGGCGCGGGAGACCTGCGGGCCGGGGTCGGCGGCGATCTCGGGATGGATGACGAGGAGCTTGAAGAGGTGTTCGGTGCGGTCGGTGCCGATGATCTGAGTGAGTGTTTCGCGTAGGACGCTGGTGCCTGTGCTCATTGTTAGTTCCTCGTCGCTGCCGGAGGGGTGGGTCCGGCCCTAACATCATCGTCAATGAGAGGGGAGTCTGTAAAGCGAGGCTTAGGAGTGGATGGTTACGGTCAGGTGTTCGATCGGGGCTTTTGCGAATTGGTTTTGGAGATCGGCGGAGGTCGTGAAGGTTTTGCCGGTGATGTGGCGGGCGGGGAAGGTCAGGGTGAGGTTGGATTCGGCGAAGGGGTAGGGGGTGAGGCGGAAGGTGCGGTTGCCCTGTGGCTCGACTTGGATTTCGCTTTGGGTGCCGTTTGTTTTGCGCATGGGGTGGAGGAGGGTGGCGGGGGAGGCGTAGTCGACGCAGGTGAGGAGGGAGAGGTTGTCGGTGGCCTGGAGGAGGCGGAAGTTGTCTGGATTTGATTCGTGATGGCTTCGTCGGTGGCTGTAGGTGGAGGTGGATCGGATGGTTGCGCGGAGGGTGTCTTGCAGGGTTTGCTGGCGGGCGAGGAAGTCGTCGAGGAGGGGGAGTTGTGCGGGGGCGATGGTGGTGCGGTCGGCGCGGGCGGTGAGGAGATTGTAGGTGTGCATGGAGACGAGAAGCGCGGCGTAGGCGTCTTTGGCGGCGATCTGCTGGACGGCGCGTTCGCGGACGGCGAGATAGTCGGCGAGGTCGATCTCTTCGAAGGCAGAGTATTTGCCGACGAGCTCGGACGAGAAGGCGGAGGGCTTGCCTTGTTTGGTGATGGTGGGAGCGGCGTCGCGTGCGGCCCAGCCGTCGTCGTGGACGTGAATGCCGAGGAGGACGTTGGTGCGGGGTTCGGGTGGTGCGAAGACGGCGTTGCCCCAGTGTTTGGCGAAGGCGCCAGCTAGATTGGCGTGGTCGGGGTGGGTGACGAGCCACCAGCCGGTTTCTGTTTCCAGACGCAACATTTCGTGCCTTTCTGTTTGCGGTGTCGATCTATTTTAGTTATATGTAACTTTTTATGATCTTATTTACTGCTTGGAGTTATAACTTGTAACTTTATTTGATCAATCTTGCTCTACGACTCGGGCGGATTCGTGCCAGTTGTGGAGGAAGTACCATTCGAGAAACATTACGGTGAAAAAGAAGGTGAAGCCGAGGACCGTGGCGGCGAGGACGAGGGCGAAGAGGTAGTCGGTTTCGAGTTGCGCGTTGGCGTATTGGATGGCGTAGCCGATGCCGCCGACGCCGACGCGGGAGGAGCCAGCGAAGAGCTCGCCTGTGATGGCTCCGATGACTGCGATGCCGCTGGCGATGCGGATTCCGGTGAAGAGCGATGGCATGGCGTGTGGGAGCCGCAGTTTGAGAAGGATTTGCGCGCGCGAGGCGTTGTGCATGAGGAAGAGATCGACCATGTTGCGGTCGACGCTGATGAGGCCTTGTGTGGCGTTGGCGATGATGGGGGCGAGGCAGATGATGAAGGCGATGAGAGTGACCGAGAAGAGGCCGGGGCCCATCCAGATGAGGATCAGGGGGGCGATGGCGACGATGGGGACGGTCTGGAGGAGGATGGTGTAGGGGTAGAACATGCGGCGGACCCAGGGGGATTGCGCGAAGATGAGTGCGATGAGGAGGCCGACGATGAGTGCGGCCAGGAGGCCCCCGGCAGCGGCTGCTGCGGTGATTCCCAGGGATGTCATGAGAGAGGGAAAGCGGCCGATGACTGCATGGGAGACACGGGTGGGCGAGGGGAGAAGGTAGGGCGGCAGGGCGAAGACCAGATGATGGACTGCCAGAGGAGGAGAAGGCATCCGAAGATTGCTGCGGCGGAGAGAAGAGTAACGCCTAACTTTTTCATTTGCAGGTATCTTCTTTGTTGGGTGAGAGGCTTTTTGTCCTGCCGGACGTGCCCACTGCGCGTGGGGCGGCCACTTCGTGGCGTGTATACCTTGTTTTGTGGTGATGATTAGTTCGCTGCATGGGTCACTCCTCTCAGGCGCGGGAGACTGCGGCGATGGTGCGGTCGAAGGCTTCGCTGCGGCGTGTGGTTTCGGTGCGGGGATAGGGCAGGTCGATGGGGATGTCGTGCGCGATGCGGCCGGGGTGGGGCGCGAGGATGAGGATGCGGGTGGAGAGGAAGACGGCTTCGGCGACGGAGTGGGTGACGAAGAGGACGGTCCAGTCCTGTTCTTCGCGGAGGCGGAGAAGCTCTTCGTTCATGCGGTCGCGGGTCATCTCGTCGAGGGCGGCGAAGGGCTCGTCGAGGAGGAGGAGGCGGGGGCGCGTGGCGAGGGCGCGGGCGATGGAGACGCGCATCTTCATGCCGCCGGAGAGTTGGCGGGGGTAGGAGTCGGCGACGTGTGAGAGGCCGACGAGGGCGAGGAGCGCGTCGACTTTGGCGGTGCGGGTCTCGCGGGCCATGCCTTCGAGTTCGAGGCCGAGGACGACGTTTTGCCGAACGGTGCGCCAGGGGAGGAGGGTGGCGTCCTGAAAGATGAAGGAGACGAGCTCGCGGGCGTTCTGCGGAGTCATGCCGTCGACGGTGATGTCGCCGGTGGTGACGGGGCTGAGGCCGGCGACCAGCTTGAGGAGAGTGGATTTGCCGCAGCCGGAGGGGCCGATGATGGTGACGAACTCGCGGCGCTGCGATGGGTGGTGATGGATTCGAGGACGGTTGCGGTCGCTCCCTTGGAGGTGTTGGAGGCGTTGTAGCGCTTGGTGACGTTGTCGAAGGCGATGGCGGGAACGATGATGGGTGGGGTCGTCATTGGGTTCCCGCTTCTTTGACGACTGGAAGGTGGAGAGCGGAGGGACTTGCGGGATCGTGGTAGATGGTGTGGGTGGAGCGTTGCCAGTTCCAGGAAGTGGCTTGTGATGGCGGGGTGGCGGTGCCGGGGTTGCGGTCGTAGAGGGGATAGGCATTGCCGGCGATCTCGAGGCGGAGGGACTCGCCGGGGGCGAAGACGCAGGAGGTGGGTTCGAGATCGAAGTGCCAGTGTGTGGAGTGTCGGGGGCGTAGGTGTTTGCGAAGAGATGTGTGCTGCGGGCGATGCCGATGCAGATGAAGTCGGCGTCGCCGTTGGGGCGGAGGCAGATGAGCTTGGCGGCGAGGTCGGCGAAGGGGGCGGAGGTGGTGGCGTGGAGCGTGACGCTGGCGTGCCGAAGATGTGAAGTGGTGCAGTGAACGGCGCGGTGGTGTAGATGAGGAGGTTGTTGCCGAGTTCGAGTGCGGCTTGATTGTGGCAGCCGCTGGCGGAAGTTATGCCGCCGGGAGCGATGACCGGGACCTCGGGGTCGTAGACGAAGATGTCTGGTGGTTCGTTTGTTTGCGGCGTTGCAGAGGTGAGGGTGCCGTCGCCTTTGCTGGAGTTGGCGCGGCCTTCGCTGTGGAGGTAGAGGGTGTGGGTGGTGGTAGGCCACGTGGTGGCGGTGTGCCAGTCGTTTTTGTTCAGGGCGAAGTGGCGGATGCGTGGCTCGGTGGAGAATTCGCCGGAGTCTTTGAGCCAGTGATTGAACCAGCGGAGGAGGAGGGCGTCGGTGTCGAGGTTGGCTGCGGGGCCGAAGTTTTGCGTCGCCGACGCGGTTGCCCCAGGGGATGTGAACCCAGGGGCCGGCGAGGAGGTATTGGTTGTCGCGGGCGTGCTGCGAACTGACGGTTACGTAGTCACGGAAGCCGTGCGATGCTGCCTTGAGGTAGGTGTCGTACCAGCCGGAGAGGTGGAGGGCGGGGATGTTGATGCGTGTCGACGTTGTCGGCTGATGTCCATGCTCGGACCAGTATTCGCCGGGGTGGTCGTGCTGCGAACCAGTCGCGGACGTAGGTGGGGAGGCCTTCGGCGCTGATGGCGGGATGGGTCGCGCGTAGGGTGTCTGGAGAGATTTGTGCGGAGAGCGATTGGCCCAGGCGCGTTCGAGGCGTGTCGCTGGCTTCGCGGAGGTGGAGGCGGCGGGCGTCCTCCTTGAGCATCTGCAGGCCCCAGCCGAGGGAGGAGGCGAGGCGGAGCGCGCCGTTGTGGTAGAACCAGCCGTGGTAGAGGTCGTGGGCGGTCTGGCGGGGGCGATGCAGAGCAGGCCTTCGGGTTGGCTCGGCGGCGGCGAGGAGTTGGGTCATGCCCTGGTAGGAGAAGCCGTACATGCCGATCCTGCCGTTGGATTCGGGGCGGGTGCGGAGCCAGGCGATGGTCTCGGCGCCGTCGCGGGCTTCGTGGCGGAAGGGGTAGAAGTCGCCTTCGGAGTCGCCGCGGCCGCGGACGTCCTGGATGACGACGTTGTAGCCGTGGCGGGCGAACCAGACGGGGTGGGCGTAGACGACGGTGGAGGCGATGTCGCGGCCGTAGGGCTGGCGCATCAGGAGCGTGGGGTGGGGCCCGGGTGTGGCGGGGTAGTAGTGGTCGGAGATAGAGGGTGGTGCCGTCGGAGAGCGTGCAGGGGACGGCGCGTTCGAGTCGGACGCCTTGGCCGCAGTCGATGTAAGGCTTTGTCATTTGGCTGATGTTGTTTGCGTGCTTCGAGTCCTGCCGGACGGGCCCACTGCGCGTGGGGCGGCCACTTCGTGGCGTGTGTACCTTGCTGAGGAGTGATGATCTGCTTTGGTCCTCCCCTTGGTCGGGAATGAGGTTCGCGTTTGCTGTGTTGGTTCTGGTGTTGCTTTGGGAACGACGACCATCTTCACCTCTTGGCTCAAGCTGCTGGTGGTTTTCGTACTGGAGCATTGCTTCGAGAGCGGCGGCGATTTTGGTGGCGGCTTCTTCGATCCAGAGCTCGCCGTTTTCGGCGGTGGAGGGGGTGGGGTCGCCCATGACGCCGCTGGGGGCGATGTCGCGGGTGAGCCAGGCGAAGGTGGCGGAGGCGTTTTCCGGGAGCAGGAGCTCGGGGTGTTCGATGTCGGCGATGTAGTTGGTGGTGTAGGCGGTGGTGTCGACGAGTTCTGGCGTGGCGGCGAGGAGGAGAGGCGGTTTCGATCTCGCCGGCGTGGAAGCCGTAGGTGTGTTCCTGCGGGCTGAGGCCGGTGAAGGGCGCGCCGGCGGAGCCGAAGAGGCAGAAGGTGCGGAGGCCGAACTCGGCGCGGAGGTCGCGGGCCATGACGTCGACGAGAGAGGTGTTGCCGCCGTGGGTGTTGTAGAGGACGAGCTTTTTGAAGCCGGCGGACGCGATGCTGGAGCCGAGATCGCGGATGACGGCCATGAAGGTGGAGGCGGAGACAGAGAGTGTGCCGGGGAAGCCGATGTGCTCGTTGCTCTTGCCGTAGCAGACGGGAGGGAGCGCGTAGATGGGGGCGTCGGCGGGGAGCTTTGCGAGGGCATTGCCCGAGGAGGAGATTGTTGATGAGGGTGTCGGTGGCGAGCGGCAGGTGGTGGCCGTGCTGCTCGATGGCGGCGGTGGGCAGGATGAGCAGGGTGCGATCTTTGGGCAGCGCTTCGACCTGCTTCCAGTTGAGGTAGGCGAATTTGCGGATGCGGGGATCCAGGTTTGCATGTACCTCCTTATTGGCTTAGCAGCAGTTGGCAATAGAGGCGACGGATGAAGAGGACTTCCTTCACTTTGTTGCGAGTGGCGAAACGGGTGACTGGACTTCAAAAGCAACTTTCAACAGCAGATTCCTTCGCTGCGCTTCGGAATGACAACAAAAATGCTACGGAACAACAAAAAAAGGTTTTGGAATGATGAACAAAAATGAGCTTCGGATGACAAAAAAAAGGAGGCTGTCTTCTACGTGGATGTTGCTGCTGGTTTGAAGGTGACCATCTTGCCGGGGTTGAGGAGGCCGCGTGGGTCGTACTGTTGCTTGGTGAGGAGCTGCACGTTGTCGGCGCGGTAGCGGCCGCCGCCTTCGACGTTGTTGACGTGCGGGTTGGCGACGAAGACGCCGATGGAGCGGCAGAAGTCGATCATCTCGTTGAGGCGCTGCTCGGTGGTGAAGCGGACGAGCGGGATGGAGCCGGGGATGACGGTGCCGGCGCCGTTCTTCATGAACTCGATGTGGAAGAGGATCTCGTCGCCGAAGTGCTCCTTGAGCGTGGCGAACTGTGTGCGGGCGTCGGTGGGGCTGAAGCCGCATTGCAGATAGGTGAAGGCGGCGTCCTGCTTCATGGCCCAGAGCGTGGTGTGGTTCCAGGTGTAGTCGGAGAGCAGCGGCGTGGTGCGCAGGCCGGTATAGTCGGCGGCGAATGTGACTTCGCCCCCGGCGGTCTTTGCTTCGGCTTCGAGTTCGGCGAGTTGCGTTGTGGCGATCATGAAGAAGATGAGGGATTTGTTCTGGGCGGGTGATGTTGATGATGGGCGCGAAGCAGGAGGGGATGGGCCACTCGAAGGTGGTGACGAGGCGCTTGGTCCAGTCGGGGTCGTAGGCGATCTGTTCGGAGAAGGTGAAGGCCTTGTCGAAGGTGTCGAAGGCGACGCAACATTGCGCCCAGGCGACAGCGGGAGTGAGAGCGAGCCAGATCCTGGTGATGATGCCGTTGGTGCCCCAGGCGTGGAGGACGTCGTGGACGGCCTCGCCTTCGTGGAGGACGACGCGGGGTTCGGCTTCCATGGTGACGACTTCGATGGCGCGGACGGTTTCGAAGTCGCGCAGGCCGCCGTGGGCGACGGAGCCGATGCCGCCGGAGCCTCCGCCGAGGAAGCCGCCGACGGACGCTTTGACGATGGTGCTGGGGTAGCAGCGAAGCTCCAAGCCTTGTTCGCGTGCGGTAGCTTCGAGCGTGCCGAGGCGGACGTTTGGTTGGCAGATGGCGACGCCTTCGGGAGTGATGGCTTCGATGCGATCCATGCTGACGAGGTCGAGGATGACGCCGCCGTGGAGGGGGACGGCCTGGCCGTAGTTCCCGGTGCCGGCGCCGCGCGTGGTGACGGGGATGTTGCGGTCGTAACAACAGGCGAGGATGCGTTGTATCTCTTCGACGTTGATGGGTTGCAGCGCGAGTTCGGCGGTCTTGTCGTCGAGCTGCTTTTTGAGGATGGGGGAGTACCAGTAGAAGTCGCGGGAGAGACGCTGCACGATCTGCGCGTTGGTGATGGCGCGGGCGGGGTCGGCGATGCAGGCGGTGAGGGTGGCGATGTCGGAGGCGGTCATGAGATGCGGCTGCTCCTTTTACGCTTGGGTGTGGCGCTGGTGCCACTGGCGCGTGTGCTCCAGGTGGCGAAGGCCTTCAACATATTCGGGTGGGTGAAGAGAGCGTAACACTCTTCGCGGAGGAGTGGGCCTTCGACGATGCAGGTCATGTCGCTGCGACGAGCTACTTCTTTGGCGGGGATCTGGATCTGGCGGCAGTGACGGTTTGCGTCGGCGATAGTAGCGCCGTAGACGATGCGGTCGAGCCCAGCCCAGAGAGCGTTGGCCATGCACATCGGGCAGGGTTCGCAGGTGCTGTACATGGTGTAGCCGGAGAGCGAGATGGTCTTGAGTTTTTTTGTGGCCTTGCGGACGGTGCGAAGTTCGGCGTGAGAGCTGGGGTCGCTTTCGGGGCCGACGGCGTTGCGGCCACGCATCAACACCTTTCCTGTGGCGGTGTTGACGATGAGCGCGCCGAAGGGGACGGGCGCTGCAGTCTCCAGACTAAGCGCAGTAAAGCGGATGAGACCTTCCATGAATCGGCGGTCTATCTCCTTCTGCTGCGGGCTGGAGAGATTTTTGGGGGCCATGTTGAACGCTAACACGGCGGCGCGGCTGTTTCTACAAAGATTTACGGGTGTGCGGCATCGTCGATGAATTGTGTGGTGTAGGCGGTCTTCGGATCGATGGTATTTGTGATGACTTTGAGGTCGACGAGTTGCTGATACATCGTGCTCCAGCGGCCGGAGGTGAAGTGGCCGAACTGGCTGGGATCGGGCCCGGTGATGAAGTGCTGGTCGCGTAGAGTTTGCGTGCTGAACTGCATCTGATCGGGGCTCATGGCGGGATTGAGTTTGCTGATCTCGGTGTTGGCGGTGGTGGGATCGCTGAGATAGTCGCGCCAGCCGCGGAGGGAGGCGCGGACGAACTTTGCGACGAGGTCGGGGTGCTCATGCAGGAAGGACGTTGCGGTAAAGACGACGCGGTAGGGTTGATAGCCGGTGTCGCTGATGAGCATGGTCTTGATTTCGGCTCCGCTCTTGTGGGCAAAGTAGGGCTCGGAGGTGACGAAACATTGTTGGATGTAGTTGGGGTCTTGTAGAAAGTTGGCGACGCTGTAGGTGGCGGGAATCTCGCGAAGGTTGGTGAGGTTGTAGCGCTTGAGCAGGTATTGAAACCAGATGGAGCCGGGTTTGACGGCGATGGTGTGACCGTTGAGGTCAGCGAAAGACTGCACGGGGGAGTCTTTGTGCAGCATGATGGCTTGCGGATCCTGCTGCATGGTTGCCATGACGGCGACGACAGGAAGGCCACGTGAGACGGCGACGAGAACCTGGTCGGATGAGCCCATGGCGAACTGTGCTGCGCCACCGGAGACCTGATTTTCCGCAGAGACGAAGGGGCCGCCGGGTGTGATGCGGACGTCGAGACCCTCGTCTTTGTAGTAGCCCTTGAGGAGCGCGTCGTAGAAGCCACCGTGCTCGGGTTGGGGATACCAGTCGGTTTGGAATGTGATGACGACGGGGCCCGTTGTTGCTGCTCGTTTGCAGGCGGTGAGCGAGCAGAGGGTTGCGATCAGGAAGAGGGCGGCTAAGCTCGTTCGGGGTCGCATGAGCATTGTCTCCGGTGTTTTCAGCAGGGTAGCATCTGCTGTTTTGTCGGGCTATGAGGTTGCGGTTGTAAGCGTGGCAGCGAGGGCCAGCAAAGATGCGTCCTGCATTGGTGCGGCGATGAGTTGCATGCCGGTGCCGAAGGCTGCACCGATGTGCTCGCCGGGGAGGGTGACGGCTGGAAGGCCAGTCAGGCTGATGGGTGTTGTGTAGCGCAGGATGGTTGGGCGGATCTTGGATTGGTCGTGGCCTGCGTGTAGCTTGCTGACCGGGGAGCAAGGCACGAGAAGAAGATCAACCTGTTGGAAGATCAACGACATTTGAGAGCGGAAGACTGCGAGGCGTTTGTGGAAGGCCTCGAGTTGCTCTGCGGTGATGGACGCTCCCCACGCGAGGCGCTCGGCGATGGCTGGTTCGAAGTGTTGATAGTGGCCGCGATGGATCGATGCCGCTTCACTGGCCTGGATGTGGGAGAAGATCTCCAGGCTGTCGGCCCAGAAGGGGGTGTCGATTGGAGTGAGTACGGCTCCGTGACGCTTAAGCTGCTGCTGCCATGCGGAGTATGCTTCGAGGACTTCGGGTTCTGCATCGTGGAGGAAGTCTTCGCCGACACAGCCGATGCGTGGGTGGGATGGCGCGGGTGAGGCGGCGATGTCGAAGATGGCGCTGGCGAGAGCTGGGCCGTCGCGAAGATCGCGAAAGAGAAGGCCGAGTGTGTCGAACGAAGGTGCGAGATGTGCGGCCCCAGCCCATCGATCTTCTCCGCGGCTGACGCCGTGTGAGGAGCGATAGCCTGCGAGTCCGCAGAGAGCAGCGGGGACGCGGACGGAGCCGCCGGTATCGGTGCCGATGGCGGCAAGGGCAGAGCCCTCCTGGACGCTGGCTGCAGCGCCGCTGGAAGAGCCTCCAGTGAGCAGAGTCGGATCGCGGGGTTGGAGGGAGTCGCCGTAGTCGGTGTTTTCGCCGGTGATCCCGTAAGCGAGCTGGTGGAGGTGAGTTTTGCCTGGGATGATAGCGCCTGCATCGAGCAAACGCTGTGCGACCCATGAGTTATTTGCGGCGACGGGATTGAACTGTGCGTAGAAGCGAGAGCCGCAGGTTGTGATGGTTCCCTCTACATCGAAGCAGTCCTTGATGGATATGGTAGTTCCATACAAGGGGGGACGGGCGTTGACGTCGGGATAGAGAGATGGAAGCTGCTCGGCCCGTTGAAGTGACTCTGCTGTCTGGAGAGCGATGTAGGTGTTGTGAGAGGCGCTGCTGTTTGCTTTGGCGGCGGCCAGTGTTGCGATGGTGTCGATTTGAGGAAGCGAGCGCGTGTCGAAGAGATGCGAGAGGAGACAGGTCATTTGTCATGGCGTTGGTCTACTTTATGCGCGAGCAAACTATTGATGCGAGAGATCGTGATGAGTGGTCCTCTGCATTTTACGGAGTTACTCGATTGCGGGGGCGGTTGGTTCAGGCATGGCGAGGTAGAGAAGCACGATGCCGAGGACTACGAACATTCTGAAAGCGGCGTCCTGGCCGTTCCACGTTTTGGATTGCCACATGAGGAACCACTCGCCGCCGACGCAGAGGAACGCGATAAACCACATCAGCATTCCGAGGGTGAGCGCAACGATGCCTAGTGTTTTGGCGCGATAAAAACTCTCTGGGGCGAGATGGGCCGTGCGCAGCATCGCGATGCCGGACCACCAGCAGAGGATCGCTGTTACAGTCTCCCAGAGGATGATGGAGATGTAGAAGAGTGTGTGTATGGCGGGTTGATTGATTGCTCGCCACATGCCGTGATTACCGGGAAAGGTGGAGTCCATCTGCAAGGCGTGGCGGACGAACTGATAGTTGGAGTTGTAGTCCGTTGTGTTGTTGAAGACGACGAGCGAATAAAAGAAGGCGATGGCAAGGATCAGAAGAGATTTGGAGATCCGGACGGCCATTAACGAGCCCCAGGTGCAAATGTCTGGAAGTAAGCCTGGAGGGCCTCGACAGTTGGCTTGTCGAACTCGGGATTGGCGGGCATCGCGGATTTAGGGTCGATCGATTTGGGATTGCGGATGTAGCGCTCGAAGGCTGAAGGTGATGTGGCTGCGTATGTACCGAGCGTCTGCCAAGATCGATTTGCCTTCGTGCCACCGTAGCTTCCCATATTGTGGCAGCGGTAGCAGTCCTGCTGGGCGATACGAAAGCCCTCGATAACGAGGGGGTTGGCTGCAGCGTCCGCTGGCGGCGCGATGGCATGGAACACGGGTTGCGAAGAACCGAAGTCCAGGCGAACCACCATCGCGGGAATCTTTGGGATCTCCTGATAGGAGAGAACACTGAAGGAGGGCCTGAAGGCCTCATGGGTGATGAAATACCTACCCGGGTCGCTGGTGTGGGTTTGGGCGACCCAGGTCTTGACGGGTTCACCGTCGATCTTCAAGGCGAGAATTGGTCGATGGGATTGAATGTACTCGCGGGTGAAGTCGGAGCGGTAACCGTCGGCGCAGTGCGCTGTAACGAGATCAGAGTTGGAACCAACACCTAGAGAACTTTCGAGGACGTCGAGATAGACGCCTGTAACGCTGATCCTTTCGTGGGGCAGCTCACGGAAGTTGTCGTCGCCAGTCACTGTAACCGTTACCTGGGGAAGTGTCAGGAGATGCTCGTATGAGATGTAACGGACCGCATCGTGAGCGTGCATAAGAGCAGTGCCCGTGATTTCGAGGTCCGAAGGAGCACTGCGGCTTGTCTGGAGAAGATGACCGCTCGAAGGCGAGTCGGCTGCGGACACGGCAAGACATGCACCGACAAACGCAATCAGCTTCAAGGGAGACATGCGCCCAGATTATCGTGGAATTGCTTTTCGTTGAAAGTAAAAAGAATGGTTTTCACATCATGGTAGAGTACGGCCAATGAATGTAGAAAAATCAATTTTGGATGCGGGGCATCATTTGCCCTCGCCGCCTGCTGCGGGCGGCAACTACGTGCCGGCAAAGACGGTGGGAAAACTGGTGTA
Source organism: uncultured Acidobacteriaceae bacterium (assembly GCA_963708755.1). Lineage (GTDB taxonomy): Bacteria > Acidobacteriota > Terriglobia > Terriglobales > Acidobacteriaceae > Edaphobacter. Next base: position 79,859 of record CAVPTN010000019.1, on the reverse strand, counting down.
TCTTTCCGGGGTTATTTCATCTGATTCCAACGGCGTCATTACCGGCAGAGCAGGCGATGGTCGCGGGATAGAAGAGGGCTACGCCGCAGCGCAGGCTTGTGTTTTGTCGCACCTCGCTGTGCTGCGGCAGCATCTGGGCTCGCTTGATGCGGTGAAGAGCATCGTGAGCGTCAATGGTTACGTGAATGCCGTGCCGGAGTTTGCGGACTCGCCGAAGGTCATCAATGGCGCATCAGATTTGTTGGTCAAGGTGTTTGGCGAAGCAGGGAAGCATGTGCGGGCGGCGATTGGCGTAAGTGCGCTACCGCGCAACGCCTTGGTGGAGCTGCAGATGGTTGTGGAGATCGAATAGACATGGCCGAGCACAATCTGAGCGCTGAACCGACGCACTCGCGGTGGAACCGCGAGTTGAAGCCTCGCCTGTGGATCGAATCTGGCGATGTCGTGCATATGGAATGTCTTGACGCGAGCGGTGGGCAGGTCAGGCCCGGTGCGACGGTTGAGGAGTTTCTTGCGATCGATCGCGAGCGAATCCATGCGCTGACAGGCCCGATCGGTTTGGTAGGAGCGGAGCCTGGCGATGTGCTTGAGGTGGGCGTGCTCGAGGTGCGGCACAAAGGGTGGGGTTGGACGAGCGTGATCAGCGGGCTCGGATTCCTCGACGAGAGATTTACGGAGCCCTATCTTTTTCATTGGCAGCTCAAGGAGGAGATTACGGAAACGCTGGTGCCAGCGGTGGTTCCGCTTCGGCCGTTCTGTGGTGTGATGGGGGTTGCGCCGGCCGAATCAGGCGAGTTTCGTACGCGTCCTCCAGGAAACTTCGGTGGAAATATGGATGTACGTGATCTCGTGGCGGGGTCTACGCTCTATCTACCCGTGTTGAACGATGGAGCACTTTTTTCTGCGGGGGACGCGCATGCGGCGCAAGGGGACGGAGAGGTTTGCATTAACGGCATCGAGTGCCCTGCCGATGTTTCGCTTCGCTTCAAGCTTCACAAGCATCGCTTGCTTGCTGGTCCGCTGGTTGAGGCTACAAGTAGCGTGGAATCTTCGGGCACGAAAGGCGCGTGGATCGTCGTCGAATCCGGGACGGACACGATGGCCGCCGCGAGAGCGGCAACTTCTCGCATGATTGATCTGCTCGTGGCTGAGTGGGGCTTTTCGCCTGTTCATGCTTATCTTTTATGCAGCGTCGCGATGGACCTTCGCCTGGCTCAAGTGGTGAATCGTCCAATGATCACAGTCGCTGCATCGATCTCGAAGAGTGTTTTGCCACAACGAATTTTGTTTTAGAGAAACGAGAGATTGTGAGTCCGCCATAGTGTTAGTCAATGATGCAAAGACCGTCGCTGAACTTCAGGAGCTCTATCCTTTTTATGAGAAGGCTTTGGTCAATAACGACGTTGATACGTTGACGCAGATGTTTTGGGCTGCGCCGCAGGTCATGCGTTTTGGTGTCTCTGAGAATCTTTATGGAATTGAAGAACTGGAGGCGTTTCGCAAAGGCCGCTCTGCTGTCGGACTAGCGAGGGTGGTGAAGCGGCTCGACATCGTTGCGTTTGGCGAAGACGTTGGTAGCGTGACGCTTGAGTTTGAGCGGAACGGGGCTGACGGCAAGATCATTCGTGGCCGGCAAAGCCAGATGTGGGTCCGGATGCCGGAGGGTTGGCGCATTGTTGCGGCGCATGTTTCGTTGCTGCCGTAGAAGATGCTCTCTGCGACTAGTGGCGGAGCGCGAGAATGCCCGCGAGCGGGATGCGCACCCACGTTGGCCGATTGTCGAGTTCGTAGAGCAGTTCGTACAGTGATTTTTCCAGCAGATATGCGTTGAGCAGGAGCTGCGCCTGTGCGGGCTGTGGTATGAGATCGGGATTCGCCGCGAGAAGTGTGTGTTGATAGGCGCGGAGGAACTCGGTCGATACGGCGTTCTGCCAGAGACTAGCCCAAGGCTCAAGATTTTTAGCGTCGTCTGGACGTCGTTGTGCAAAGGCATTGTGGGCTGCGTAGGCGGCATAACTAAATGAGCGCAGCATCCCAGCAACATCTTTCAGTGGAGACTGCTTCGCGCGGCGCGCAGCAAGACTGCGAGCGGGTTCTCCTTCGAAGTCGAGGATGACGTAGTCACCATGTGAGCGAAGTACCTGGCCTAGATGGTAGTCGCCGTGGATGCGAATGCGCTGACCGGCATCGGCAGGTGTGGCGGAGGCGATTGCACGTGCGCGCGCAAAGAGTTCGATGCGCCGGCTTAAGAAAAGCGCAGCGTTGTCGGCTGTGGTCTCGGTCAGTTGAGACATGCCGCGCCTCAACGCTTCGAGTGTGAGGTTCAGTTGGGCGTCGATGCGGTCGGCTTCGGCGACGAGGTCAGCGGTGGTGAAGCACTCGGCCATGAAAGCAGCGTTGTGAGTTGGAGTTGCGAGTGCGAGATGCATCTCAGCGGTGCGGCGGCCTAGCATGGATGCGGCGTCGAGTGACAGGCCCGCGTGCTCTCGAGCGAGAGCCGGAGGTGGATCGTCTATGAGAAGGCTGGGTTCGGAGCCGAGGTCTTGCGGAGCGGGTAGTGTGGCGACGCTGTCGTAGTAGTGAGAGAGTTCGTCGAGAGTCCACTGCCAGCCGTCGCCTTCGTTTTCGACAAGGCCTTGAAGCATGGCAACCGTTGTCGGCTCACCATCTTTCGAGCGGAGCGTGATCTCGCCAAGGAAGGGAGCGATGCGTGGGAAGTGCGCTGTCTCAGTCAGGAATCGGCCGATCTCGGTGTCTGGGTTTTCTCCCGGTTGCAGGCGCCGGAAGAGCTTCATGATGAGTTTGGCGTCATACAGAATGGAGGTGTTGGATTGTTCGGCTGAACCTGTGCGGGCCGGTAGCGGACCGGTGCCACGAGCTTTGGTAAAGGCGCTGCTTCGGTGGCCGACGAGGACCCCATTACGTGTGCTGATTTCGCCGTCGGTTTCGATGAGGTTGAGGATCGCCTGACGTGTATCTTCACTCGCAATCGCATCATGGAGGATCGCAGGGCCGTCACTGGTCGTGACAGTGGCAAGGATGCTGGCAGGGTCGGCGGCGCGGATTGTCTCTGCAGCATCGCCGGTAGTGATGGTGAGGCCGAGTTGATAGACGTCGGTGGCGTCGTCGTTGTACGTCAGCCGAAGAAAGACAACGACTGCGTTCAGCTCGGGAAGAAGCGCGGAATCATTCACGGCGACCGCTTTGATCGTTCGGGATTTTGCACCAAACCAGCGTTGGCGAGGCAAATAGGCGATGAGTAATTCCTGAAGTAACGGCAGGCCCTCGCTTGTGAGAATGCCTTCGATGCCGTGGCTGAACAGGCTTACGATAGGTTCGTCAACGGGGACCTCAACTGGCTCCGGTGCTGGAGGTGCGGTTTGAAGCTCAAGCCAAAGGAATGAGTATGGAGCGAGTGTGAGCGGATATGGCTGTGCGGTAATGGTGGGAAACGTGACATAGCCCAACATCTCAACGGGTATCATGCCGGTGAACTTGGAGAGGTCGAGTGAGACGGGCTGAGAAAAGCGCGAGAGGTTGGCCACGCAGAGGACGGTCTCGCAGTTACCATTTTCTTCATACTGGCGAATGTAGGCCAGGATTTTTCTGTTTTCAGGATTGAGGAACTCCTGTGTGCCGCGGCCGAAGACGTGGAAGAGCTTGCGCAGTGCGATCATGTTGCGGGTCCAATGCAGCAGCGATGATTGATCGGACTGCTGCGCCTCGACGTTGATCGACTGGTAGCCCCAGATCGGGTCGGTGATGACGGGGAAGTAGAGGCGTGCCGGAACGGAGGTAGAAAAACCGGCGTTGCGGTCGGAGTTCCACTGCATGGGGGTGCGGACGCCGTTGCGGTCGCCGAGGTAGATGTTGTCGCCCATGCCGATCTCATCGCCGTAGTACATGATGGGCGTGCCGGGGAAGCTGAGCAGAAGCGAATTCAGCAGCTCGATGCGACGGCGGTTATTGTCTACCAGTGGTGCGAGACGACGGCGAATGCCGACGTTGATGCGCATGCGCGGATCGGCAGAGTAGGCGAGATACATGTAGTCGCGTTCATCGTCGGTGACCATTTCGAGCGTTAGCTCGTCGTGATTGCGCAGGAAGAGGCCCCATTGGCAGTTCTCAGGAATTGCGGGGGTCTGTGCCATGATGTCGGTGATGGGGAGACGGTCTTCCTGCCGGAGCGCCATGTAGATGCGCGGCATCAGAGGAAAGTGAAAGGCCATGTGACACTCGTCGCCGTCACCGAAGTAGGGCCGAACGTCTGCGGGCCACATGTTGGCCTCGGCGAGCACCAGGCGATTTTCGTATTCGGCGTCAATCACGGCGCGAATCTCTTTTATTTTGACGTGAGTTTCGGGCACGTTCTCGCAGTTGGTGCCGTCACGCTCAATGAGATAAGGAATGGCATCGAGCCGGAGAGCGTCGACGCCCATGTCGAGCCAGAATCGCATCGCCGTAAGAACTTCTTCCATGACGCGAGGGTGGTCGAAGTTCAGGTCGGGCTGATGGGAGAAGAAGCGGTGCCAGTAATACTGCTGCGCGACATCATCCCAGGTCCAGTTGGACTTCTCGGTGTCTGTGAAGATGATGCGGACGCCTTCGAAGAGCTTGTCGGTATCGCTCCATACGTACATGTCTCGCTCGGGAGAGCCCTTGGGAGCGAGGCGTGCAGCCTTAAACCATGGATGTTGATCGCTGGTGTGGTTGATGACCAACTCGATCATTACCTGCATCCCGCGCAGGTGAGCGGCGTCAAGGAACTGTTTGAAGTCGTTGAGGGTGCCGTAGCTCGGGTTAACGTCTACGTAGTTGGCGATGTCGTAGCCATCGTCGCGAAGTGGTGAGGGGAAGAAGGGAAGCAGCCAGAGGCAAGTGACGCCGAGATCCTGAAGATAGTCGAGCTTCGACATCAGGCCGGGGAAGTCGCCGATGCCATCCGCATTGGAATCCATAAAGGCGCGGACGTGGATCTCGTAGATGATCGCGTCTTTGTACCAAAGTGGATCGGTGGTGCTGCTGACTTTTTTCACTCGTCGTCCTCGTACTGGTTGCTCGTCTATGGTGTGGTCGGTGTCGAATCGGGTGCAGCCTCAGCCTTTGGCAGTTGAAGCAAGCGGAAGACGTGTGCGGGCATTATGTCAGGGCGCAACGCAACGTAGTTGCTGCGATCATGCCATTGATAGCGAACGCCGGTAAGAAGGTCTTCGATTTCGAAGTTTTCGTTGTGCGGAATGGCCAGGCGCTTCAAGTCGAGATCGATCCAGCCGGCCTGCTCCTGAGCAGGATCGAGGTTGACGGCAACGAGAATCCGATTGGTGCCACTGGATTTGCTGTAACAGATGATGTTGGGGTTATCGACGTGATGAAAGTGAAGCGAACCGTCGCTTTGGAGGGCAGGGTTATCGCGACGGATCTGATTCACCTTTGTGATCAAAGAGGCGAGGCTGGTATTTGCAGCGCGGTCCCATTGGCGGATCTCGTACTTCTCGCTGTTGAGGTATTCTTCACTCCCTGGCTTGGCTGGGAGATTTTCGCCGAGTTCGTAAGCGGGGCCGTAGATGCCGTAGTTCGCACCCAGCGTGGCCGCGAGGATGAGACGCTGCATAAATGCAGGTCGCCCACCGTTTTGAAGAGCGGCGTGGAGAATGTCTGGTGTATTCGGCCAGAGATTGGGGCGGAAGAAATCAGTGACTGGCGGCTTGGTGATCTCCTCGAAATATTGCTCCAGCTCGTCCTTTGTATTGCGCCAGGTGAAATAGGTGTAGGACTGAGTAAAGCCCGCCTTCGCCAACGAATACATGACGTGCGGACGGGTGAATGCCTCCGCGAGAAAGATGACGTCGGGGTATTTTTTGCGGATCTCTCCAATACACCACTCCCAGAAGGGAAGGGCCTTCGTATGCGGGTTATCGACGCGGAAGATGCGAACGTCGCGGCGAATCCAGTAGATGAAGACATCGCGCAGTGCTTCCCACAGGCCACGCCAGTCAGTCGATTCGAAGTTGAGTGGGTAGATGTCCTGGTACTTCTTAGGTGGATTTTCCGCGTATTGGATGGACCCGTCGGGACGAATGTTAAACCACTCGGGGTGTTCTGTAACCCATGGATGATCGGGAGAACATTGGAATGCTATGTCGAGTGCCAGTTCCATGCGGTGTTCGCGAGCAGCGGCAACGAGAGCATCAAAGTCACGCAGAGTGCCGAGTTCGGCGAGGATCGCTTTATGGCCGCCCTCCTTTGCGCCAATCGCCCAGGGACTGCCCGGATCGTCTTTGGTGCTTACCACGTTGTTGTTGGGACCTTTGCGAAAGGCAGTGCCGATGGGATGGATGGGAGGCATGTAGAGCACATCGAAGCCCATCGCGGCGATGCTTGGCAGCAGAGCTTTTACATCTGCAAAGGTCCCATGGCGCCCTGGATCGGGCGAGGCGGACCGAGGGAAGAGTTCGTACCAGGTTGAGTAACGGGCGCGTTCACGATCGACCCAAACATGCAGCTCTCGCGAGTACCGGACGGTGAGAGTGGGATCTGGATATTGTGCAGCGATTTCGATGATCTCGTCGCTCAGCGGATATTCATAGGATGTGGCTTTACTCTTGGCCAGCTTTTCCAGCTTGGCTGCCGTTTCGGCGAGAAGTTTGTTATCGGAACCTGCGGCGCGTTGGGCGATCTGCTCCAGAAGAAGCGCGCCAGAGCGTAACGCGAGCGCAACGTCTTGTGAACCTGCCACGGGCTGGGCATCTATACGCTTCTGCAGATCGGAACTCCACGTATCGAAGTGATCCACCCATCCTTCGATCGTGAAGAGCCAGTCGCCGAGTTCATCCGCCGTGAAAGTCGCCGACCAGAGATCGTTGGTGAGCGGAACAAGCGGGGTGGAACGCCATTCGGGTTTGCTCGAATGCCGGTACAACAGACGGCCAGAGACATGATCGTGTCCGTCTCCAAAGACGGCTGCAGTTACAGTCACAACATCGTCGAGGGTTCGTTTTGCTGGATAGCGACCGCCGTCCACTTGAGGGGAGACCTCTTCGATAACAACTCGCTTCCGGCCTTCGATTGGTTTCATACTCACTCAGATCTTTCTACGCAACTTTTTCGTACCTATAGTACCCCTGCGGTATTGCAGGGGTACGTGTCCAGACAACTTGAGGTGCCTCTAAAGAAGATGCAGGTTGAGCCGCATTCGTTGCTGAGACCGGAAGTGCTTGCAAGAGGCCGTTTAGCGAAGGACTGCAACCCCGTATTGGTCGAGGGTGACGGTTGAAACTGTACCGCCCGTTAGCACGTCAACCATTGCCTGGGGAAGAGTAATCGTTCGCGGCGCAGCTCCGTAGTTTGTCAGAATGAGCACGCGTTTGCCCTCCCCTGATCGGATTGATACGTCGACGTCGTTTGGCAGATCAGGCATGATCGCCTGGAGACCTGCTTCGGTCATCATCCACTGTGCGGCAGCCTTCATGGTTGTCTCGTCGAGTGCAGCGCCGATGTAAGTAATACTGCCTTTACCTACCTTGCGCGTCACAGCAGCGGGTTGGCCGTCCAGCCATCCATTGCTTTTTCCGTAACGCATCAGAACCTTGCGTCTCCGGTGATTTGACCCCGATCTGTTCCGCCCAGATCTTGTCCTGGCCATTCCCCCAGGTTCCTTCCAGTGGCACGGTGGTATCGAGGGCATACCACTGCTCCACTCGCGCGCCGAGCAGATCCGCCAAGGGGCCGGGCTGACGTTGCGGAGACAGACTGTTGTCCTCGTCCTTCATGCCGCTCCTTTGCCCGAGAACGAGGTGTCCACCGCCGCGGACGTAGGCTTCCAGGTTCGCCGCAGCCTCTGGGGTGAGCACGTTCAGCGCTGGTGCGACGACAAGTTTGTAGCTCCCAAGAGGGGCAGTGTCCGAAACGACATCAACAGAGCGCGCCAGCGAACGCAGTGGCCCATAGAAACTCAGCAGCGAGTTAACGGGATCGAACGCTTTGTTGTGCCGCTGCCAGTTGATTGCCCATCGGCTGTTGTAGTCCTGAAGTACGGCGACCTGCGATTCGACGGTGGTACCGGCCAGTACGGGAGCGGCTTTTTGAAACTCCGCACCAATCTGCTTGACTTCGTCGTAGAGCGGCACTGGTGATCCGTCTGCGCCAACAAGTACGCCATGATATTGTTCCTGTCCATTGAGCGCGCTTCGCCACTGCCAGTACTCGACTGCTTCTGCACCGTGGCCTACGTCGTGCCACGCCATCGCACGGACTTCGCCCTTGTTCAGCGCGTTGTTGTCTGGGCTCCAGTTCACAGACCCGGGCTGCGTCTCCATGACCCAGAAGTTTTTGCGAAGAAACCCACGCGTGAGATCGTGCGCAGCCCCATTGCGAACGATGTCTAACTGACCAGTCCCGACATAGTCGTCCCACGAGGCAAAGTCGAGATCCTGCGAGACAGTGTAGTGATCATAGGCATCGAACCAACCCATCATGTTGGTGGTGATGATCTGTCGTTTGTCGGCGTTGGCACGTATCACGTCAAGCTGGTTCTTCTGGTAGCTCCGCCACGTATCGGAGACGAACTGCTTCCAGTTCAACAACAGCCCAGGGTTTCCGTGAGCCTCTTCGATCGGAATTTGCCGCCAATCCTGATACGTCTCGCTCCAGTATGAGGTCGTCCATCTTGTGTTCAGGTTGTCGAGAGTTTTGTACTTCGCATGAAGCCAGTCCTGAAACTGCGTTCGTGTCGCATCTCCGTAGCTCTCGTCGGCGTACTCATTGTCGATCTGCCAGCCGATCACATTCGGATCGTGCCCGAACCGCTCCGCCATCTTAGAAGCAATTTCGCGAGCGAGTTCGCGGTACTTTGGATCGGACCAGTCGAACTGCTGGCGGTTGCCGTGTTCATCTTTTCGACCGTTTTCCATCGTGCGAAGCGTTTGAGGATACTTTGTCGTGAGCCAGGCAGGTGGCGCGGCCGATGGGGTGCCAATCACAACTGCAATATGGTGCTTCTCCGCTGCTCGAATAGCGTGTTCAAGCCAATCAAGCTGATAGTTCCCCTCGCTCGGCTCGAGCGTGCTCCAGGCAAACTCTCCCACGCGAACGAAGTTGATGTGTGCCGCTTCCATGAGCTGTAAGTCAGCATCCCAACGCGATTCCGGCCACTGTTCCGGGTACCATGCTGCTCCAAGGAGCAAGGCGGGTTTGCGCGGGGCGGGCGGCAAAGCTGATTGCGCGAAGACGAAAGGACAGAGCAGAAAAGCTATAGCCGGAAGAACACGTCGAAGCATGGTGACTCCTTAAAATCGTCCAGACGGAACGTAGTAAACACTAACAAATCTTTTGGCCGGCCGTACTTGCGCGGCTGACGGTTGATGGGATTGAGAACGATCTAAGCGCCAATTCCAATCTCCGCACTCTGATAACCTAACGACTCTGGGCGACACGTCGGGTAGGAGCCAAGGGACTACCAGACCTCCTCTTGAAGGATCATGACCGGGCAACATCTGAACCGACCAGCGCAGGGAAGCAGGACAGAGGGTTTATGAAAGTATTGACCGTTGATCTCCGCAAGATAGTTGCGCCAATTTTTCTTCTTATAGCACTGTCGACGAACGTCACTACGGTGTGCGCGCAGCAACTCAATCTGAGCCGCGACGGTGCAACCGTTCTTGTCGAAGCTTACGCTCCGAATATCGTCAGGGTAAGCCTGAGCTTGCGGCGCGAGGACGCATTGGCCGGGCCGGGCTTTGGCATATCGGCGAAGGTAGCTGCTCAGGGTTGGGGGGCTGAAACCACACCAAACGGAGATGTGATGCAATCGTCCCGCATGGTGGTGACAGTTGCGCCTGAAGGTGGAGGGCACGCCCCCACTGGGACACGGGCGGACATTGCGAAGTTCTTCAATGGATCAACGCCTGGAGTTGGCATTAGGATCAAGACTCCTGACGGAACCACTTTGCTGGAGATGAACGGATGGCAGATGTCTGTGCCGAACCACAAGGATGGCAACGCGGATATTTTGTACGATCGCAGACCAACGGATGCGCCGTTCTTTCAAGTGGGAGCTACCTTTGTCTCGCCAAAGGATGAGCACTACTACGGGTTGGGACAGAACCAGGAGGGGTATCTGGATCGTCGTGGACATGTAGTGCGATGTGCTCACGACTACAACGCCCCCGCGGGCCAAAGTGTATGTGTGCCCTTTGTAGTTACGAATAAAGGATACGGAATTGTCTGGGACAACCCGTCGGCGACTACTGTGGCGTTTGGCTTCAACGATGTGACGCGGTGGACCTCCGATGTGGGACAGCGAGTTTCGTTTTTTGTCATAGCAGGAAAGAGCTATGACGAAATCTACTCAGGCTACCGACTGCTTACTGGAGATACGCCGATGCTGCCGAAGTCGGCCTACGGGTATATCCAATGCAAGCAACGATATGTCAGCCAGGACGAATTGATGGCGGTTGCAAAGGGTTATCGCGATCGGCATCTGCCCATCGACGATCTCGTCATCGACTGGTTCCACTACACGAAGATGGGCGAGATGGACATGGACCCGGCGAAGTGGCCGGATCCGACGGCGATGAACAAGGAACTGCACGCGATGAACTTCCACACAATGATCAGTGTGTGGCCGCGCTTCGTTCCTGAAGACAGGTATTACGCGACTATCTTGAAGAATGACTGGTTCGAGAAGCTGGCTGATGGAACGCCAACGAACGGTCTGCCGTACGATCGTGCCGGATCGGATATCGACACCACTAATCCCGACGCAGCGCAGTGGTACTGGAACATCGTGAAGGAAAACTACGTCAACAAGGGCTTCGATGCCTTTTGGGCAGACGAGACGGAGCCTGATCTGCCGCCGAATGGCAGTTACTGGCACATAGGCCCGGGGACTCAGTTCTTCAATGTGTTTCCCTTGTTCCACACAGCGGCGTTTTACAACGGCTTTCGAAAGGACCTTCCGTCGAGAGCGCTCATTCTGGCTCGCGACTCGTATCTGGGTGCACAGCACAACGGCACGATCTTCTGGTCGTCGGATATCAATGGCAACTGGGATACGCTGAAGCGGCAGGTGCCGACCGGGATCAACTTTGTAGCCTCCGGAATGCCTTACTGGAGCACGGACATTGGTGGTTGGCAGTATCTGCCTGAATCACACAAGCCTGACAAGACGCCACTGCTTGATCCCTCCGATGCGAGAGCGAACGTCGGAAACTATGACGACTATCCAGAGCTCTATGTACGATGGTTTGAGTATGGAGCCTTTCAGCCGAACTTCCGTAGCCATGGCAGCCGTCCTCAGAACGAGGTCTGGTCGTACGGCAAGCAGGCTGAACCGATTCTCGAGAAGTATCTGCGCCTGCGCTATCAGCTGATGCCCTACCTCTACTCGTTGGCGCACACCACCCATGAGACGGGAGCGCCGTTTATGCGCGGGTTATTCATGGACTTTGGATCTGATCCCAATGTCGCGAATATCGGCGATGAATATATGTTCGGGCCGTCAATTCTTGTCGCGCCAGTGACGGAGCAGGGAGTGACTTCGAGGAGTGTTTATCTTCCTGCTGGCACGGAGTGGTACAACTACTGGACGAACGAACGCTTACATGGTGGCCAGACGGTTACGGTCGCTGCACCCATCGATACAATTCCACTGTTCGTCCGGGCTGGCGCGATTCTTCCGCTCGGCGAGCCAGTGGAGAGCACGAATGATACGCAGCGAATTGCCAGGCTGCGAGTCTATCCCGGGGCCGATGGTGACTTCGACATCTACACCGACGACGGTACGACCTACAACTACGAAAATGGTCAGTCGGAGCTTACAAAGTTGCATTGGGCGAACGCTTCGAAGAAGCTGGACCGTTCGGGCGCGAAGCTGAGCGTAGTCTCGGAGCAGGGTTTGATCGAGATAGTTGGTTCCAGGCAATAACTGAGGAGAACGTATGAAGATCAGCTTTGACGGCAAGATCGTGATTGTTGCTGGTGGGACAGGTGGACTGGGAAGATCGGTCAGCCTCGCGTTTCTCAGTGAGGGAGCCTCGGTCGCAGTGACTTATCGTCGTGAAGAAGAGCTCGCAGCTCTCAAAGGTGCTGCCGGTGCGAATTCTTCGACTCTATCCGGCTACAAGGTTGACGTCACGGATGAGAAGTCGACGGCGAAGTTTGCAGAAGGCCTAATCAGCCAGCACGGCAAGGTGGATGCGCTGGTTAACACCGTAGGCGGCTATGCCGGAGGCATTCCGCTTTGGAAGACGGAAACGTCTGTGCTTGAGCAGATGGTGTCGTTGAATCTGCGTTCAGGCTTCAATCTGTCGCGCGCTGTTCTGCCTGCGATGTTGAAGCAAGCTCACGGATCGATCGTCAACGTTGCAGCAAAGGCTGCGTTGGATCATGGAGCGGGCGCGTCCGCCTATGCGGCGACTAAAGCTGCCGCCGTGGCGATGATGGATTCACTCGCTGCAGACGTCAAAGGGACCGGAGTCAGAGTCAACTCCATTCTTCCAAGCATCATAGATACAGCGGCGAATCGGCAGGCTATGCCGGGTTCGAAATTCGAAACATGGCCCAAGCCAGAGGACATCGCGAAGGTGATCCTTTTCCTGTGCAGTGACGAGTCTAAAGTCATCCATGGCGCGGCAATTCCAGTGTACGGAGACAGTTAGTCGTCAGATGGCATCGAGCAGGCCAGATTTTCTAGCTCTAAATCTGCTGAACCATGATGGGAACACAGAAGTTAGCGGGAAACCGTGCACCGCTGCGATACTGTAAGGCGTCTAATCATTAAAGGTCATGGCTACCACGAACCTACCCAAACCGAGCTCCTTCGACCGTACGCTGGCCAGCGCGCGTTCGACGATGATGTTCAGTGAGGTTGTCCGGCTCGCGGTCGACAGCTTCCGTTCCAGCAAAACGCGATTCCTTCTCACGATGCTTGGTATGGTCATCGGCTCGGCCTCCATCATCCTGGTTGCGACGCTGGGGTCCACCGGAAAACAGTATGCGCTCGATCAACTCACCAGCATCGGCCCCAATAAAGTCGAGCTGCAGTATGACGGTGGCACTGTGACCGGACCGGACAACACCAGCACACCGGACTATATGACCCTCGACGACATGCATGCGGTCCTCGACCAGGTTCCCGGCATCATCGCCTCATCGCCCATGCTGGAGTTTCACGACAACGTCAGCCTGGGTGGAGGCGTCACGCAGTCAACGATGCTGCTTGGTGTCTCACCGCAATATCGAATTGTGCGGAATCTCGTTGTTGTATCCGGCCGATTCTTTGACGATCAAGACGCTATTGCTCATGAAAAAGTTGCCGTCATGGTTAAGCCGTTTGCCATTCAACTGTATGGCAGCTCCGACGCCGCTGTCGGAAGAACGATCAGCATCAAGGGTATACCGTTCGTCATCATCGGTGTCTTCAGGGAGAGCTTCGACACCTACGGCCAATCGGAGATCAGCGAACATACGCTGCTCATTCCATATCCCGTTGCTCGCTACTTTCAGGGAACGAACGATCTGAAAGAGATCTTCTTCACCATGCACGACCCTTCGATGGTGATCCCAGCCAGAGACAGAATGCTTGCAATTGTTCGCTCGCGTCACTACGCCAGCTCCGTCTACAGTGCGGCGACTCTCACTGAACTCCTCAGCAGCATGGCAAAGATCGCCGACATGCTGACGATCGTGCTTACCCTCGGAGCTGGAATCACGCTGATCGTCAGCGGCGTCGGCATTATGAACAGCATGCTCGCCAACGTGCAGTCGCGCCTCAAGGAGATTGGTATTCGTAAGGCGCTTGGAGCAACCAGCCGCGAGATTCGACTGCAGTTCCTCACTGAAGCGGTCTTTCTCTCGTTAAGCGGAGGACTGATCGGCACCATTCTTGGCCTCGCCATCCCCTTTACGCTGGGTCTGTTGACGCCGTTTACCATCCCCATGAATCCATGGGCTCCAGTGTTCGCGTTGGGTAGTTCAATGCTTGTCGGAGTTCTTTTCGGAACGCTCCCCGCGAACCGCGCCGCACGGTTGGATCCCGTACAGACTCTCAAGTACGAGTAGCTCAGTCTCTTCGCTCGAAGAGTCCATTGCAAAAACAAAGCGCATCACCCAAGCGAACAACTTCGCCGGGCTGATGCGCTTTTGATTTTGTACCGCCAAAAAACTAAGCGGTGACTGCTGCTGCTTCGGCCTCTGGCTGGTCGCCTTTGACCGTCACCTTCACGTGGCTGGTGACCTCGCGGTGTAGCTTCACGGGAACGTGGTATTCGCCGATCGTCTTCAGCGGCTCCTCAAGGGAGATCTTGCGACGATCGATGGTGAAGCCCTTTGCTTCAAGCTGGTGAGCGATGTCGCCCGAGGTGACCGAGCCGAAGAGATGCTCGTTCTCGCCAACCTTGCGCTCGAACACAAGCTCAACCGCAGAGAGCTGCGTGGCCAACTGCTCGGCTCCGGTCTTCTCCTTGGCGGACTTGCGAACCGCCGACGCCTTCATCTGCTCGATGACTGCCTTGTTTGCGAGGGTCGCTTCGATAGCGAGCTTCTCCGGCAGCAGGTAGTTGCGCCCGTAACCGTCAGCGACCTTGACCACATCGCCGCGATGTCCGAGCTTGTTTACGTCTTCCTTCAAAATGACTTCCATTGCATATCTCCGATTTCGTCTCTGGCTTCTGGTACCGCCAGTCTTGCGTGTCCGATAGTTCCGCCGCAGCGGAAAAGTTAGAAGCGTGCAGCGAAGGCGAGCAGGGCGATGTTGCGCGACTGCTTGATTGCCAGGCTGAGCTTGCGCTGGTGGCGAGTGCAGACACCGGTCAAACGACGCGGAACGATCTTGCCACGCTCGGCGACGAAGCCCTGAAGCAGGCGAACATCGCGGTAGGAGATAGCGTCGATCTTCTCGGTGCAGAACTTGCAGACCTTCTTGCGGCGGAAGAACTTGCGGCCGCCAGGACCACCGCCAGGTGCGCCGGCGGGACGTGGAGTGCGGGGACCCGCGCCAGGGCCAGAGTGCGCCGGGCGAGATGTTGGTGCGTGCTGCTCAGTGGATTGCGTGCTGGTTTCGTCAGCCATGATATTTCCCTCTCAGGTACGTTGTGCCTGCCTTCGCTCCAGACCCGCGATGGAGTCTCTGAACATTCGATCAAGTGTGATCGAGTGGAAGCGAATTCGGCGGTCGTGATGCGTTGTGCGATGCGGTTTCAGCCTCATCGCAAATATTGATGCAAAGTCAGAAGTTAGACAGCGGCGGAGACAGTCTCGGATGCTGCGTCTGGCGCAACAGGAGCAACCGGCTTCTTCTCTTCTTCGGTCTCGACTGTGGCAGCAGCCTGCACGGGAGCCGCGATCGGCTGCGCGCTGCGCTTCACCTTGGTGTCGCGGATGGCCTTGACCTTCGCAAGACGCTTCTCTTCTTCGTCCATGCGAACAGTGATGAACTTGATCACCTGCTCGGATACGCGCAGTCGGCGCTCGATCTCAGTGATCAGCGAGCCGGCGGCGGCAACGTTCAGCAGGATGTAGAAACCGTCGTTGAACTTGCGGACGGTGTAGGCGAGCCGGCGACGGCCCATCTTCTCGACGCTCTTCACTTCGCCGCCACCATTGGTGACGTTCGCGGAGAAGCCTTCAATCAGCTTGTCGAGTTCTGCTTCTTCAACGTCCGGACGGACGATGAACATGATTTCGTAGGTACGATTCATTCGATTACTTCTTTCTGCGAAGTTCTGCTTCGCACCGTGCTGGCGTCTGTTCTGCCAACCCGGTTTGGAATTTCGACTACGTCTAAGTAGCAACCTTCGCTACTTCTTCTTTACTTCTCCCGCTTTACTTCTCCTTCGACGCATCCGATCCATTCTCCGGATCCTCTGGCCGACGGTTGAACCTGTTCATCGCGGCGCTGACCCCTTCGGTCAACATCGCCTTGACAGCGTCTTCCACTCTGTCAAGCACTTCATCCAGCACCGCAAGCTCCTGCTTGCGAAACTGAGCCAGCAGATAATCCCTGCCGCCGGCTTTGATCTCTCTGCCATCCTCAAGCGCTGGTTTCCCAACGCCGATGCGAACGCGCAACCACTCTTCCGTTCCAAGCGCACCGGAGATGGACTTCACTCCGTTGTGCCCGTTTGCTCTGCCATTCGCGCTGATGCGAAGTCTGCCCAGCGGAAATGCAAGCTCGTCATAGAGGACGATCAGGTCCTCGGACGGGATTTCAATCTCCAGCTCCTGAACCAGTGCGGCTACGGAAAGCCCGCTCAGATTCATGAACGTCTCAGGCTTAGCCAGCAAAACTTCGTGTCCTGCAAGCCTTGCCTTCGCCGTCAATGCACGTCCCCGGCGATTGGAGAGGACCACGCCGCAGTCGTCCGCGATGCGATCCACTGCGAGAAAGCCAGCGTTGTGCGGCGTGAACTGATACTCGATACCGGGGTTGCCGAGACCGACAATCAACTTCACGCTTTGTTTCCCTTTCCAGCAAACTCAGGCGGCCTGCAGATCTCGAAAGATTCGCAGGCCGCGTAAAACTACTTCTTCTTTGCGTCCTTGGCATCGGCAGCAGGAGCAGCAGCGGCCGCATCTGTCTTGCCCTTCTTGGCAACCTCTGGCTCAGCCGGAGCAGCCACAACCGCGTCAGCAGCAACGACCTCTTCCTTGATTGAGGTGACGTGAGCGACAGTCGCGTGCTCGTCGCCGAGGAACTTGATGCTGCCCGAGTGCGGCAGGTCGGAGACGTGGATCACTCCATGCAGCTCAAGGCCGGAGACATCGACATCCAAGTGGCTCGGAATATCGTTCGGAAGGCACTCGATCTCGACCTCACGCATAACGTGCTCGAGAATGCCGCCCTGCGTCTTCACGCCCACCGGAGTACCAACCAGCTGAATCGGCACCGAGACCGTCATCATCTTGTCCATCGCAATGCGCTTCAGGTCGATGTGCAGCAATGCACCCTTGATCGGCTCATGCTGCCAGTCAACGATCATGGCCTTCACAACAGCCGAACCCTCAACGTTGAGGTCGAAGATCGTGTTGTGGCCGGAGTCGGAGTGCAGAATCTTGGTGATTACGCGAGGGTCAACTGCAACCGCAACTGCATCCTGTCCCGCACCGTAAACAACGGCGGGAATCTTACCGGAGACACGAACGCGACGAGCGGCATTCTTGTTGAACTTGCCCTCACGGGGTGTTGCGACGACTGCTTCAATAGTGGATGTTGCCATGATGAATCTTCCTTTCGGGCACAGAGTTGAGCTCTGCTCCCTTTGCTACTTGGGTTAATCCAAGCCGCCCTGTTTCATACCGCGATCCAGTGCTACAGCGACCTAGTTGAACAGCGTACTGACGCTGGTCTCCATGTGAATACTCTCGATCGCACGGCCAAGCAGGCCAGCAATTGAAAGCACTTTAATCTTCTCCACCTTCAACGCGTCTTCGCGCAGAGGGATGGTATTCGTCACGATCAACTGCTCCAATCGTGATGCTGCGATACGCTCGACGGCCGGGCCCGAAAGCACCGGATGCGTCGCGCACGCATAAACTTTTTCCGCGCCCTCAGCCAGCAGCGCATCCACCGTCTTCACCAGAGTTCCGGCGGTGTCGATGATGTCGTCGAGGATCAAGCACGTCCGGCCCTGTACATCGCCGATCACGTTCATCACCTCGGTGACATTGATGTCGGTCCGCCGCTTGTCGACGATGGCCAACGGTACATCCAGCTTCTTGGCGAAGAAGCGCGCACGCTCCACGCCACCTGCATCCGGCGAAACGACCGTCAGATTGGGCAGGTCAAGCTCCCGGAAGTAGCTCACCAGCACCGGGCTGGCAAACAAGTGATCCACCGGAATATTGAAGAACCCCTGAATCTGAGCTGCATGCAGATCGACGAGCAGAGCGCGGTTTGCACCGGCGGTGGTCAGAAGATCGGCAACCAGCTTCGACGTAATGGCAACGCGCGGACGGTCTTTTCTGTCCTGCCGGGCGTAGCCATAGTAGGGAACGACAACCGTGATTCGTCCGGCCGAGGCGCGCTTCAGCGCATCCATCATGATCAGCAGTTCGACAAGGTGCTGATCCACCGGGAAACACGTAGGCTGCACGAGAAATACATCCGCACCGCGAACGTTCTCGAGCAGCTGAAAATGAACCTCGCCGTCGGAGAATCTCTGCAACCGGGTCTCGCCCAGCGGCACACCGACGAACTTGCAGATCTCCTCGGCCAAAGGCTTATTGGACGACCCGCAAAAAATCTTCACGCGCTTATCATCTGTCAGCCGTCCGGAGCGCTTTTTTTCCGGTGCTGGCGCCTCTGGCGCTCGCGTGACCTTCGCCTGGCCGTTCTGCGAAGGCGCTAGCGCAGGCTGAGAGCTCGTTTCTGTCTCTTCAGCCTGCTCTGAAATAGGGGAAAGAACCGCAGTCGTGTTTCGTTCGTTCACGTGAAACCCTCCAGGCTGGTTGACCTTGAATGTTCCTGCTGCACTGTCTTGCGAAGCCTTGTTGCGGCCCCGTTACTTCTTCTGAAATCCTCGTTGCGGACTACTCAAAAAAACTAAAAGACTTCGGTTCTTCAAAACTTCGTACTTCTTCGTCCGCCACGTTTGGGCGAACTCCAAATCGTCTTACTCCTGCGGCAAGTTGTTGCTGCCGCCTAAGATCCCTAAATTCCTGTCGCATCTGGCGTCGACTTTTTGGTTGGGCGACTAGGATTCGAACCTAGACAAAGTGCTCCAAAGGCACTTGACCTACCGTTAGTCGATCGCCCAGTACATCGCCGGATGCAGTTTGATTCTACTATCGACCGGCGAGGTCACTCCGCGAACATTCTTTCCCAGTACTCGGTTCGGGGCAAGGTCTCCGTCAGGAGAGCTTGGACCCCAGAGGACTGGACGCGCAGTTGAGCTGCCTTGGCATCCCGCTCGGACCGGTAAAGTCCAAACAGAGCAGAGCCAGAACCTGATAGAGCCGCATACAAAGCGGAACCATCCAAATCACTACCCATCAATTGACGCTTGGTTATTCGCAAGGAGGGATACTGAGGAAAGACGACCTCTTCAAAATCATTCTGAAGACCATCGCTTCCAATCCCGGTGCGGACAAGCGCGAGAAGGGTATTCTCGGCCAGATCGTTCATCGCGTCAGCCTGACTTTCATCAGGCAAACCCCGTTTTTTCTCGGGATTAGGATCGCGAACGATACCGGAGGTGCCGGGCCTACTATCTCCTGTTCTGACCCCAACCGGGGCAGAGAGGGATGAGTAAGCAAGACTCAACTCATGTAGCTTATCAACTTGGGGCAGGGAAGTCAACGCAACTGACTGTGTTATGCCCAACCCCTCACCCAGCTCGCCTTCTGCTGTATCATCTTTCTTCGGCGCCTTATCGTCCATAACCGTTTTGGAATCAAAAGCTTCCGCCGCGCGACGCGCATCCCACTCTTTGAAAGCCGCTGGGGTTGACACCCCCACAGATGGCACCGCCACTACACACCAGGTCTTCGGCAGGTCGGGCATCGGCACCACCTGCTCCCCCCTCCCCAGCCCTAAAACAGCCCCACCCAGCAGAAACAAAGGCACATCCGACCCAACCTCTGCAGCCAGCCTGAATCTTTCAACCCCAGATAGCGCGGTCCCCAACTCCCGTTCCAATCCCAGCAACGCTGCGGCGGCGTTTGCAGAACCAGCTCCCATCCCACCCTGCACGGGCAGTCGCTTCTCAATGTGTATCGTGACCTCCGCCGCCACCCCGAGCCTGGCCAAAGCGCGTTCGACCATCCGCCAGGCCGTATTCCGTCCATCCCGCGGCACAAATGGATGATTCGTCGTCAACGTAATCTTCGTATCCGCCGCGCTGCTCCGCCGAGCTGTAACCGTCACCAGATCATGAAGATCCAGCGTCTGATAGAGCGTCGTCAGCCCATGAAACCCATCCGCCCGCACCGGCCCAATCGCCAGCCCCAAATTGATCTTCGAATACGAACGAACACACGTAGCCATAACTAACAACAAGTGTACCGTCGGCACTCCTCCGATCACCCACACACCACATAGAAGCTCAACATATATCCTGCTGCTATCGCCCAGTGGAGAACCTCTACATGCCCCGTAAGCCTCGGCAAACCCCGTCTTTCACTCTCCACCTTTGTCACCCTCGTTGCTCTAATCTGCTACCTCCTCACTCCTCCGTCCAGCCTGCCCTCAGCCGTCCGAAGAGCCCGTCCGCACCCAACACGCCATAGTCGTCACCATCCATCACAACGCCACCGACGCCGGCGTCGAGATCCTCAAGCAGGGAGGCAACGCCGTCGACGCAGCCGTGGCCGTCGGCTTTGCTCTCGCGGTCGTTTACCCCTTCGCGGGCAATATCGGCGGCGGTGGCTTTATGCTCATCCGCGACAAGCACGGCAAAACACACTTCCTCGACTACCGCGAAAAAGCCCCCGCAGCCGCCAGCCGCGACATGTACCTCGACGCCCAGGGCAATGTCGTTCCAGACATGTCCCTCGTCGGCTATAAGGCCAGCGGTGTCCCCGGCTCCGTCGCTGGCCTCACCTACGCGCAGAAGCACTACGGCAAACTCACCCTCGCCCAGGACATGGCGCCCGCCATCAAGCTCGCCACCGACGGCTTCGTCCTCTCCGTCGAAGAAGCTCACGCACTCCAGAGCAAGAACCTCACCGGCTTTCCCGCATCCGCCAGGATCTTTCAGCGCGACGGCGACTTCTACCGAGAGGGGGACACCTTCAAACAGCCCGAACTAGCCGCGACCCTCACCC
Source organism: uncultured Acidobacteriaceae bacterium (assembly GCA_963708755.1). GTDB lineage: Bacteria > Acidobacteriota > Terriglobia > Terriglobales > Acidobacteriaceae > Edaphobacter. The sequence goes on along the minus strand of CAVPTN010000019.1, from coordinate 59,099 downwards.
GCATCTCGAAGGACCCCGACGAGTTCTATAAAGGCGCGATGGCCCACCAGATCGCCGACTTCGAAAAAGCAGGCGGCGGCCTTATCACCGCTGAAGACCTCGCCGCCTATCAAGTCAAAGAGCGCGTCCCCATCCGCGGCAAGTACCACGGCTTCGATCTCATCACCGCACCGCCACCCTCCTCCGGCGGCATCATCCTTGTCGAGATCCTCAACATCCTCTCCACCTACGATCTTCCAAAACTCGGCCCAGACCGCAGCGCCGCACAGGTCCACATCATCGCCGAAGCCTTCCGTCGCGCTTACAAGGATCGCGGAGACTACCTCGGCGACCCCGACTTCAACACCCTCCCGATCAAACAAATGGCGAACCTGAAGTACGCGGCAGCGTGGCGAAGCTCCATCGACCCCACCAAACCGACGCCCAGCAAAGACCTCGTCCGTCCCGTTGGCTTCATGCCACCGCCCCCGCAACAATCGCCGACAAAAGAACCCACCCAAACCACCCACTACTCCATCGTCGACGCTGAGGGCACGGCCGTCTCCACCACCACTACCCTCAACGGCGGCTTCGGCTCCGGAGTCACTGTCGAAGGCCTCGGCTTCCTCATGAACAATGAGATGGACGACTTCACCTCCAAGGTCGGCGTCCCCAACGTCTACGGCCTCATCCAGAGCACCGCCAACTCCATCGGTCCCGGCAAGCGTCCACTCTCCGCGATGACGCCGACCATCGTCACGACACCCAGCCACTGGTACAAACACGGGCAGCTCGCCTACGTCATGGGAACCCCCGGCGGCTCGACCATCATCACCACCGTCGCGAACAACATCATCAGCACGATAGACAACGGCCTCAACATCCAGCAGGCTGCCGACGCACCGCGCTTTCATCACCAATACCTGCCCGACCGCATCGACCTCGAAAAGAAGTTCTCGGTCGACGTCGCGGAGCAGCTCAAAACCATGGGCTACACCATCAACCGCCTCGCAGTAGCCGACGAGCATAACCCCGGCACCTGGGGCGACAGCGAACTCATCGCCGTCGACCCCAAAACCCACGAGCTTCTGGGCGGCCACGACAACCGCCGGGCCTACGGCAAAGCCGCCGGCTATTAGCTGGCGTTTTGCGGGAACATTTTTGAGCTGGGCCTCGTAGCGTTGATAGCGTTTAAATCTCTACCAAACTTCAGCGGATACGAGGCGATATGCAGACGTGGCTTCGGGACATCAAAGTAGCACTGCGACGATTGGCGAAGAGCCCTGCATTCACCATCATCTCTATCGCGACTCTTGCCATAGGAATTGGTGCAACGACTGCCATGTTCTCGGTCGTTCACAACGTGCTTCTGCAACCTCTCCGCTACACCAACGCACAACAACTGGTCGTTCTCCGTGAGGGCATCTCCACGCCGGAGGCGAACTTCTCCGACCTGCCCGCCAATGCGAATCATCTTTTGTTCTGGCGTCAATACAATCGCTCGTTCACCGGAATCGCGGCCCTGCTGCCCGTCGCCATGCCGATGGGCGTCGATCAAACCGAAGAGATCGGCGTTGCTGAGTCAACAGCAAACCTCGTCTCCCTCCTCGGCTTCCAGCCACAACTCGGCCGCACCTTCTCGGAAGACGAAGAGAAACCGGACCATAACGTCATTCTTCTCACCGACGGTCTGTGGAAGCGCCGCTTCGGAGCCGACCCGCAGGTGACCGGCAAGACGATCGCCCTCGACGGCAGGCAGTATCAGGTGATTGGCGTCCTGCCTTCAGGCTTTACGCTTCCAGCCTCTCGCGCCATTGGCGGCCTGTCGGGCACAGAGAAGCCAATCGAGGCCCTTATCCCCTTCGGCTGGACAACGGAGCAACTTGGAGAAATCGAGGGCTCTCACAACTACCTCGCCATCGGAAGACTAAGGCCCGGAGTCACCCAGGTTGAATCGACTACTGATCTCAATCTCCTCCAGAAGCGAATATCCGAGCAGATCCCGGATCATCCCGGACTTAACATCAGCGTCATACCGTTTCAGGAGTATCTGGTCGGGTCCAGTCGCAGATCGCTGCTTCTCCTGCTGGCAGCGGTATGCGGAATCCTCCTGATAGCTTCCATCAACATCACGAATCTTTTACTGGTCCGAGCAGCAGGCAAAGCCCATGAGTCATCCGTTCGCGTCGCCCTCGGAGCGACTCGTTTCCAACTCTTAGGACACGCTCTCATGGAGCCGCTTATTCTCGCGGCCGCGGGTGGCGCGTTAGGGACGCTTCTCGCGATTGTCAGTCTCCCTCTGCTTCTTCGTTCTGTGCCGACCGATCTGCCGCGGATCGCTGAGGTGAGGATCGATCCTGTCGTCCTCGCATTTTCACTTGGCATCTCGGCTTTAGCCGCGCTGTGTTGCAGCATCCTGCCTGCCTTGTACCTGGCAAAGGGGTCGCCGCAGTTGGCGCTTCGCAGCGAATCACGAAGTACAGAATCAGCCCCGGCAAAGCGTCTGCGTCGCGCTCTCGTTGTGGGAGAGGTCGCCACCAGCGTCATGCTCGTTCTTCTCGCAGGTCTGTTCCTCACCAGTCTCCTCAAGCTGTTGCATGTAGACAGAGGATTTCAGACCGAGCATGTGCTCAGCGCCGACGTTGTCCTACCCGGAAAGCAGTATCAGGATGACTCTGTTCGAAACGCCTTCTACGAGCAAACGCTGTCGCGCCTGAGCCGTCTACCCGGAGTAGAGAGCGCCGGAGCCGTCAGTGTTCTACCTCTGAACGGCGACAACTGGGGCGATTGGATCTCGAAGACCGGAGACACGCAACCGCTCTGGCAAAGGCCCGAGGGCCACTTCCGCTGGATCACTCCTGGCTACTTCGAAACGCTTCACGTCCCACTGGTAGCAGGCAGGTTCCTGAACGAAGGTGACCGAGGGAAAAATGTAGCCATCATCTCAAAGCAGGTAGCCGAGACCGTGTGGCCTGGTCGAAGTCCCATCGGCGAGCGATTCACGCGAGGTGATCCAACTGAACCTGCCATTGAAATCGTAGGCGTAGTCGGCGATGTCCGCAGCATCGATCTCAGCCAGGATCCTCCGCGCATGGTCTACATGCCCTATTGGTATCGCAGCCGGACCACAGCCTCGCTCGTGCTTCGTACCACGGGTGATCCCACAGCAATGGCCGACACCATGCGCAGAACGATCACCAGCGTCGAGCCGCAGGCAGCGGTGCCCACCATTCGAACCATGGAAAGCGTCGTCGATGGCTCACTCTCTGCCCGGCGTTTTCAAATGCGCCTTCTCATAACCTTCGCGGTCTGCTCACTCCTGCTCGCGGGCCTGGGAATCTATGGTGTCGTCGCCTACTCCGCTCTGCAGAGATCGCAGGAGATTGGGATACGAATGGCGCTCGGAGCAAACCACGCGGACATCTACCGCCTCATCCTCTCCGAAGGCGTCGGCCCAGTTCTCGTCGGAACGATTCTCGGCGTGTTCCTCGCCTTTCTCCCCGGCCGCATCATCGCGAGCCTACTCTTCGAGGTTCGTCCGACGAATCCGTTAATCACGGCGTCGTCCTGCGCGATCCTCCTGGCGGTCGGCATCTTAGCCGCCCTGTTGCCGGCCCGCCGCGCAGCGAAGATCGACCCCATCCAGGCATTGCACTACGAATGAAAGCCGAGCCTGTTGGAAGCCGCAAACTCCAGCAGCCAAAGACCCCAGCAAAGACCCCAGGAAAGCAGTAAACTGAGCGAGCATCGAGGATCTGGCTATGCTGCTCGAACTCGCCAAACCCGTAGCGTTGCTCCTCTGCCTGCTCTCTCTCTACGCTGTCTTCCACATCGCCTTCTTCACCCTTGAAGACCCGCAACTTCTTCTCCAGCCGCACCAGGCCATCCGCGACAGAATCATCGATTCGCTGCTTCTCCTTGCACTCTCCGCCGGAATCAGTCTCATCGGCGGCCTCATCTTTCGCGAGGCCGAGCCGCTCCCGCATCCGTCCCTCTCAGCGACCCTCCCGCTGCAGATCTTCTACTGGGCCACCAGCATCATGCTGGTTCTTTTCTTTCTCGCGCGATTCCTCGAAACCCACTACATCTTCAGCCCATCCATCCGCTGGTAAGCAAGATCAGCCGACACGAGCCTCGTCTGCATCGAACCGAAACATGTCTAGCATCCACATCGGCACCGCCGGCTGGAGCGTCCCGAAGCAATACGCTAACGATCTCCCTCGAGTCGGCACGCATCTCGCCCGCTACTCGCAGGTCTTTCACTGCTCAGAGATCAACTCTTCGTTCTACCGCTCCCACCGTCTCTCGACGTGGACAGATTGGGCCGCAAGTGTCCCTGAGAACTTTCGCTTCTCTGTCAAAGCGCCGAAGGCAATCACCCACGAAGCAAAACTCGCCTGCACCACGGATCAGCTAAAAGACTTCCTCAGTGAAGCACACACGCTGGGCGAAAAACTAGGTCCGATCCTCTTTCAACTCCCGCCAAAATCGGCCTTCGATATCGTCATCGCCAAAGCATTCCTCACGATGCTTCGCGATCTTTATCAAGGCCGAACCGTCTTCGAACCTCGCCATCCAACCTGGTTCACAGCTGAAGCAGATCGTCTCCTGAAAGAGTTCAACATCTCCAGGGTAGTTGCCGACCCCGCACGAATCCCCGCAGCCGCAACCGTCGGTGGTTGGAGCGAACTCATCTACTGCCGCCTACACGGCAGCCCACGCATGTATTACTCCGCCTACCCGAAGACCTACCTGGAAGCCCTTGCCGCCACCATCCACCAGCAATCCACGAAAGAGATCTGGTGCATCTTCGACAACACCGCCTCCGGTGCTGCGTTCGGCGATGCCTTAAGCCTCAAGCGTCTCGTCGCGCACTAACCTGCGTCGCTGCCGATCTACTTGCCCAGCGTCTTATCGATTGCCGCCTGCGCCAGCGGTCCCATAATCGCGTAGCCCTGCGCATTCGGATGCACCCCGTCAAAGCTGATCCCCTCCTTCATTCCGCCATCCGGCCCCACCATCGCCGAGTAGTAGTCGAGATACGTCACCGAATGATTCACGCAATATCCCTGTAACCAGCTGTTGATCGCCTTGATCTTCGGCGCCGGCGCCAAACCCTTCTTCCACGGATAGTCGGCTGCCGGCGTAATAGAAGCCACAATCACACGAATCCCATTCGCCTTCGCCAGATCGATCATGGACCGGAAGTTATCTTCGGTCATCTCCGGCGTCATCGGCCCTGTATTTCCTGCGATATCATTCGTCCCCGCCAGAATCACCACAGCCGACGGATGCAGATTGATCACATCCTGACGAAACCGCACCACCATCTGCGGCGTCGTCTGCCCGCTGATCCCGCGATTCACATACGGCCTTCCCGGAAAGAACTCCCCCGTCTCCGGCCGCCGTCCCCAACCATCGGTGATCGAATCCCCATAAAACACCACCCGCTGTTCGCCCGTGGCGACCGGTCCCAGTGCGGCATTGTCAGCCTTATACCTCGCCAACTGCGGCCAATCCGCCAGCTTCGCCTGCATCGTCGCAATCTGCTTCTCCGCATCGACGGGCGCCGCTACAGGTGGAGGTTGAGGCGCAGCAACTGCAGCGGGAGGCGGTGTCGTACCACCCATCGTCCCAGACTGCGAATAAGCTACCCCACCCGTCCAAATCATCCCAACCATCACCGCCACACAACCCGAAAAGATCAACCGTCCCAAACTCTTCATCATCTCCTCCGTTAGCGCTCCGATTCTAGCCGAACTCTCAGAAACCTCGCTCCCTGACACCTTGCGACCTCCGTGCTGTACCTTAAGAGGTGATGCAACCCGGTATCTCCACTCACGTCTTCCTCCCTCAGCGCCTGCACCCCGGCCTGCTCGACGCCTTGCAAAAGAGCGGCGCTCAAACCATTGAGATCTTCGCCGCCCGCCACCACTTCGACTACACCGACCGCGCCGCCGTCCGCGACATCGCCACCTGGTTCCGCAACACCGGCGTCGGGGCCACCCTCCACCAGCCCCTCTACATCAGCGACCGTGCCGACGCCCAATGGTCCCGCCACGTCGCACCCAATCTCAACCTCATCGATCCCGAAAAGTCCCGCCGCATCTCCGCCATGGACGAGGTCAAGCGCGCCCTCGAGTCCGCCGAGCAGATTCCCATCACCGCCTGTACCCTTCACCTCGGCTACAAAGACGACGCCTGGAACCTCCGCGCCCTCGAGAACTCCCTCACCGCCATCGAGCACCTCAAAGCCTTCGCCCACCCCCTCGGCGTCCGCATCCTGCTCGAAAATCTCCAGAACGAGATCACCACCCCCGAGCACCTCCTCGAAATCCTCAAAGTCGGTCACTTCGACCGCGTCGGCGTCACCCTCGACATCGGCCACGCGCATCTCTCAGCACCCGAAGAACAACAAAGGCATCGACGAAGCCTTCGAGCTCCTCAAGCCCCGCATCGCCGAACTCCACATCCACGACAACCTCGGCGCAAAGGACGACCATCTCTGGCCCGGCACCGCCGGTATCGACTGGCAGAACATCGCCCGCCACATCGCCACCCTCCCGGCCAACACCCCCGGCATCCTCGAGATCGCCCACGAGCTCGAAGAAACCCCCGAATCCGCCACCACCAAAGCAACGCAAGCCTTCGACCTCCTCAAGCGAGCCACCGAACAAACTCAGAGCGCCTGAGTCAATAGCTTCGTCTTTTTATAAGGCCATCTATCGCCCATGGACCAGGCCCACCCATCACAAGGGCTGCAAGACACGCTAGGTAGAGCAGGTTGCATTCATATCCAATCGGTCCGAACTGCGCTCCCGCCGCGGTCACCGCGATCAGTTTGATCGAACTGAACCCATAACGAAGATGCACAGTGAAGATCGCTACCAGCAAAACTGCAGCCATCGGTATGCTCGCGAGTGGTACAAGCGCGCCCAGCAGGACAGCAAGGCCTCCGACAATCTCGGTGAGCACCGTCATCCACGCCATCAGGTGCGGGGCCGGTACTCCCATTGCATGCAGGATCATGGCAAACGCATCAGGGCCCTTCGACAGCTTCGCGAAACCATGCTGCATGAAGCCAAAACCCACGATCAGGCGCAACGGAACTGCAGCCCATCGCACAAAAGTCTGTCTCATTGCACCAGATGGATCATCAGATGGATAAATGGACTCAGTAGATTTCATTTGATCGTGACCTCTCCTCGGCGAGACACACTTCCATCGTCTCCACTATGTTCGATTCGATACGGGCAGTAGAGTTACAACGCCACCTCTAATCTCAGTCGAAGACCTCCGATCACAAAAACGCGTAAACTGACCTTAGTCTCATGCCTATAACAACCTCTGCACCCCTCGCCACCATAGCCTCCCTCTCCGCCCACGAAGGCCAGACCATCACCCTCCGCGGCTGGCTCTACAACCTCCGCGCCTCGGGCAAGCTTCTCTTCCCCATCTTCCGCGACGGCACCGGCACCATCCAGGGCATCGTCCCCAAAGCCGCCGTCTCCGAAGAAGTCTTCGAGACCCTGAAGAACCTCACCCTCGAATCCAGCCTCACCGTCACCGGCAAAGTCCGCGCCGACTCCCGCGCTCCCTCGCGGCTTCGAGCTCGACGTCGAAGACGTCACAGTCATCCAAAAAGTCCCCGTCGAAACCCCTTTCCCCATCCAGCTCAAAGAAGCCGGCGTCGACTTCCTCATGGAGCATCGCCACCTCTGGGTCCGCACCCCGCGCCAGTCCGCCATCCTCCGCGTCCGCGCCACCATCATGCGCGCCGCCGCTGAGTACTTCGACACCAACGGCTTCATCCGCACCGATCCACCCATCCTCACCCCCAACGCCTGCGAAGGCACCTCCGAGCTCTTCGAGATGGACTACTTCGACGACGACAAGGCCTACCTCACCCAGTCCGGCCAGCTCTACATCGAAGCCACCGCACTCGCACTAGGAAAGGTCTACAGCTTCGGCCCCACCTTCCGCGCCGAAAAATCCAAGACCCGCCGCCACCTCACCGAGTTCTGGATGGTCGAACCCGAGGTCGCCTTCCTCGAGCTCGACGGCCTCATGAACCTCGCCGAAGGCTTCATCACCCACATCGTCACCCGCGTCCTCGACTCACCACCGCGCCGACCTCAAAGTCATCGGCAAAGACATCGCCAAACTAGAAGCCGTCATCGCGCCGGGCGCAGCCACAACACCGTCGAGTCGAGCGCAGGATCAGAACCCGGGTGGCCCATCCTATCGCAGCCTTCTGCGAAGGGTGGGTTATCGAGCGAAGCGAGACCCGCACTCCTTCCCCCGCCTAAGCTACGACGAAGCCCACGCCATGCTCGAAAAAGCCTTCGCCGAAGGCAAGCTCGAAGCCCCCCACAAATACGGCGACGACTTCGGCTCCCCCGACGAGACCTACATCTCCAGCCAGTTCGACAAGCCCGTCATGATCCACCGCTACCCCGCCGCCATCAAGGCCTTCTACATGCAGCCCGACCCGCTCGACCCCACCAAGGCCCTCTGCGTCGACGTCCTCGCCCCCGAGGGCTACGGCGAGATCATCGGCGGCTCCCAGCGCGTCGACAGCTACGACCTCCTCAAGTCCCGCATCGAAGAGCACAACCTCCCCCTCGACGCCTTCCAGTGGTACCTCGACCTGCGCAAATACGGCAGCGTCCCCCACGCCGGCTTCGGCATGGGCATCGAGCGCGCCGTAGCCTGGATCTGCGGCCTCGACCACGTCCGCGAAACCATCCCCTTCGCCAGAACCCTCAACAGAATCTATCCATAAAGCCGTTCTGTCTTCCGTATCATCAAAATCCCGCAGTAGCCCCATGGCTACACCGTGTGCAAATTGCATCCAAAGGTCTCAGGTAAAGTACCTGGGACCATTCGATGCCGCGAACAAAGAAGCTGGAAATCATCACCGATCCTGCGGAGTCCGCTGAAAGCCGCAGGACTGCGCTATGTCACCGACACAAAACCAGGAATCCAGCGCAAAGCCTGGCGCAAGAGCTTCCGTTACTTCGACGCCGATGGCGCAGTAATGCGTGACGCCGAAACACTGGCTCGAATCAAATCCCTAGTCATACCGCCAGCATGGACAGACGTCTGGATCTGTCCTAATCCCAAAGGACATCTGCAGGTAACAGGCCGCGACGCACGGGGAAGAAAGCAGAGTCGCTATCATCCGCAATGGCGCGTGGTCCGAGACGAAACCAAATACGAGCGCATGATGATCTTCGGACAAGCGCTCCCAGCAATTCGCGAGCGTGTGGAGCACGACCTCTCAATACCGGGCCTGCCTCGCTCAAAGGTCCTCGCCACCGTCGTGCGTCTCATGGAGACGACTCTGATCCGCGTCGGCAACGAGGAGTACGCTCGTCAAAATCACTCCTACGGCCTTACGACGATGCGAAACAAACACGTCGATATCGATGGTTCCACCGTGACCTTCAACTTCCAGGGCAAGAGCGGAATCAAACACGCCATCGACATCACCGACCGTCGAATTGCGAAGATCGTTCAGCGCTGCCAGGACATTCCCGGCTACGAGTTATTCCAATACGTAGACAAGGATGGCACACAACACTCCATCGACTCAGCCGACGTCAACGACTATCTCCGCGAGGTCTCCGGACAAGACTTCACCGCAAAAGACTTTCGCACCTGGGCAGGGACAGTCCTCGCCTGCGAGCTGCTCTACGAGTTCGAAGCCTTCGAATCTGAGACGCAGGCCAAGCGGAACGTAGTGCAGGCAATCAAATCTGTAGCCGCGAGACTCGGCAACACGCCCTCTGTCTGCAGAAAGTGCTACGTGCACCCCGCTGTCCTCGACTCCTACATGAGCGGAGCCATGCTCAAAAAAATTAGACGCCGTGTTCGGGCGGATGATTCGAACGCGTCCGAGGAACTGCGACAACAGGAACAAAGTCTCCTGAACCTTCTCCGCAAACACATCGACCTTGCAGTTGCGTAACATACTGACAATCGGCTGCCACAAAGAGTAATTACAAAGCACCCTGTTTAAATATTGGGTAATTTATTTTTTATCAATAAAACCCTTGCTTTTTTAATTCGTAACTGTCAAAGTACCAAAGCGTAGGAGAGGGTCCGATGAACATTAAATCGCACAACACGATGCGTAGATCACCACAGACGATTTATGTCTGGGGCGATCGCCGGGCTTTGCCTCTTACCTGCCGCTAACACTTAGCGAACGATCCTACGCAATCCACAACAAACAGTATCTTCTGAGCGGCGAATAGCTAGCTACCGAGACACGTCGTTTCGACGATAGCCTCTCGAACCGCGTTGCGTCTTCGTCAACTCACATGCGCCACTGCGCAGCCGCAAAACTGCGCCCAGACACTCCAGCCAGCGCTGGTTAGAAAGAAAGGTCCGCCATGGGCAAGCCTTACATCAAGGGCGGAACGCCGGTTGGTTCGGCATCGCTCTGCAAAACCTGTTCCTACGCACACATCATGACCGGCTACCGAGAGTCGGAGTTGGTCACCGTGTGCACTGATACCAACCCCAACATCGTCGTCCCGTTCCTCATCTACGAGTGCACAGGCTACTACGACAAGAACAGGCCGAACTACGACCAGATGCAGAAGTTGGCCATCAACGTCACACCTGGCCCTTTGAAGCCGGTTGGATTCAAGGTCGGCGTCGGCTTCCACGAAGCTGCTGTCGCATGTATCTCCGACGATGAAGAAGATGATTAACCTTATCCGCAAGACTGAATTAACCCGCTCACGCACGCCATCCAAAGCAAGAGCGGGTTACTTTTGTGCGGCACCATAAAATTCGCGAATCGGTTAGGCTGAGGTGGCCATAAACCAAGCACAATCTGACACACAAAAAAGCGACTCGGGCCCCGAAACTCACCAAGGAGAAAACATGGCCTCAGTCCTCATCACTGGCACTAGCAAGGGAATCGGCTTCGAAGCAGCGCTGGCCTTCGGACGAGTCGGCCACCAGGTCTTCGCCACCATGCGCAATCCCGCGCAAGCACCCGCCTTGGCAGAGGCCGCCGCGAAAGAAAAGCTACCCATCCTCATCTCCACAATGGACGTCGACTCCGACGCATCCGTTCAAGACGCGATCGCAGCAATCCTCAAGAGCGGCCCCATCGACGTCCTCGTCAACAACGCAGGCGTAGAAGCCGTCGGCTCCGTAGAAGAGCTTCCGCTCTCCGCCTTCCGATCCGTCATGGAGACCAACTACTTCGGAGTCGCTCCGCTGCACTCAGGCCTCGTCTCCCATCCATGCGCGAACGCCGCAGCGGCTGCATCATCAACATCAGCTCCGTCGCCGGACGCATCTGCAACCCGCCACTCACCGCCTACTGCGCCTCGAAGTGGGCGCTCGAAGCCCTCAGCGAAGGCCTCGCCGGCGAGATGAAGACCTTCAACGTCCGTGTCGCCCTCGTCGAGCCCGGCATCATCGACACCGCCATGGCTCGCCGCATCGAACACCCCGAAACCAATCCCCCTACGGCCAAAGCGCACGTTTCGCCGTCTTATTCGAGAACTCCCTGAAGACCCCCGTCCCCCCATCGCTCGTTGCCGAAAAGATCCTCGAAGTCGCCGACAGCGGTACCTGGCAACTCCGCCATCCCGTCGGTCCCGACGCACTCGGTTTCATTCAGTGGCGCGCCGCAATGACCGACGAAGACTGGATCGACATGAACGCCGGAGACGACGCAAACTTCTTCGCCAAATTAGGCGGATCAAGCTAGCGAAAAGTCATTGACCAATCGCTAATTAAATCAGCGCTCAGCAACCTTCCGTGTCTTCTGCATCGCGCAAGCCGCCGGTACATTCGTCATCTGCTTCGCAAACACCCGATAGCTCACCGTCCCCGGCCGCAGCGTCGACCAATATCCCGACCCAGACAGCAGCGGCTTATGTTTCTCGATGATCTGGTGATCCAGAATCTTCACTCCACACTCGAGATTGTTCTTCGGCTGCAGAATCGTCCTCGCCGGATCGTCCACCTTCAACTTCTTATCTTGCTCCCAGTCGAAGTCGCATCCATACCGCTTCTGATCTTCATAGGTAAGCTGCAGCAGCCCCCAGGTCCGCGCCTGACGCCCGGTCACCTCATCCTTCACTACCATCTCCGGCTGCGAGTGCTTCGCCTGTACCGTCGGCTCCAACCCAGCCTCTGCCCCCGCCAGCGCCTGAAAAAAATACGCCCAGAACGCACGCTTATCTTCCTCTGCCATCCCATAGAACGCCGGACAGAACCGCCTCACATCATGCGGCACCTGCGCCGATAGCATCTCTGGCGGCAAAGCCAGCTCCACAGTCTTGTCCCACTCCGGATCCCATGTCGGCCCACCCACCTCCGTCTTCTTCACGTCGATAGGAGTAGGCGGCGCAGGCTTCATCGCCGGTACTGGAGCAGCGGTCGCCTGCACATCATGCTTGCCACACCCCGAAGCGAGCATCGGCGCAGCCAGACCAACAACCAGAGCTGCCGCAACTCTCCATGCTCGATCCACGCGCACCTCAATCGGCCAACAAATATGATCCTTCTCACAGCGAGATGCACACGTAGGCAACGTGGTTGTAAAACGCACGCTCCTTCTCTCACGCGAAAGTTCCTTATCGCCACCCCAAATATTCACTAACTAACCGCCCTCCAACTCTTGCGCCTCTTCGCAACCCAAGCGCAGAGTGGCGATGCCCAAAGGAGGGCTCCCCAAATACCATCTACAAGCATCACGCGCCGCAGCCCGTTCAGCAGATCCTCGGCGTCGGTCAAACCGGAGGAGGAAAAGTAATCCCCAGCGGCCTCGGCGTCGTCGCATCCTCCAGCGTCCTCGAACCGGCTTCGGCTTCACCTATGGCCCATCACTCCACATCGGCGCAACCGGCTGGTACCTCATTGCAGGCTTCGCCGCTAACCCATTCCAGCTTGGATACCGCGTCATCGGATAGCAGACGAGAAACAAATCAACGCATCGATGCAAACTCTAAATCCGTTCCAAAGTCCCCTGGTCCATCGCCCCACCAAAATACTTTTTCAGCGCCTCCTGAAACACGCCGCCACCCTCTTCAGCCTTTGCAAACAAAGTCATGCTCGAATGAAACTTCAGATCATCCGGATCCCCGAAGATCTCCTTCACCGGCCTATCCTTCGCACCCACCAGAATCGCCGTACACTCGCGCAGCCGCAGCCCCAGGACGGGGTGCGCCAGATAAGCCCGCGCCTCGTCCAGCCCCGAGATCGAATACTTCACCGCCATAGGACTGCTCCCCAGTCCGCGAATCTGCGGAAACACAAACCACATCCAGTGACTCTTCTTGCGCCCTGCCCGCAACTCTGCACAAGCCTGCGCGAAGACGCCTAACTGCGCCTCCGCAAATCGATCCAAATCGTACTCGTCGTTCGTCGCAACCATACTCACCCCTCGTCTTTCTCTGCAGTGCGACAACCATCTTCACAGCGTACTCCAGCGTGCAGTAAACTCAGCCCGAAGGAGTCCGCCATGTCTCCAAGCTTCGCCAACGGTAAGATCTGCTACCTCGAAATTCCCGCCACGGATGTAGCCGTCTCTTCCTCCTTCTACGCTTCCGTCTTCGGCTGGGAACTCCGCCAGCACGCCGATGGCACCACTGCATTTGACGACGGCGTCGAGGTAAGTGGTATGTGGGTTCTCAATCGTCCTCCATCCAGTCAACTTGGTATCGTCATCTCCATCATGGTCGACAACGCAGTCGCAACTGTCGATCTCATCACCACTCACGGTGGCGAGATTGTCCAGCCCATCGACCCCAACGCCCACGAGATCACTGCTCACTTCCGCGATCCCGCAGGCAACATCCTGGGCATCTATCAACATCGGGGCTAGTCGCAACGCACAGACACGATCGGAAGAAGACGAACACACAACAGAGAAAGCGGCGCTACTTCACGCCCTTATTTGGATCCCAGACACCCTGCAGCTTCCGCACATACACCATCTGTCCAATGTGGTAAGCGTTATGCGCTCCAACATGCGCAATCGTCGAAGCCCACAGCGCGACCTTCGCGTCATCGGCAGACTCCACCGCCTGCTCCCAATCCGTCATCACCTGGTCGAGCTGCTTCACCGTATCGTTCCAGCTCTTCTCATCAAAGTTGTTGAAGGTCTCGTCGTTGTTGCCATCGAACTTCGCTGGCTTCTCGCCCTTGAACTTCGCCAGTGACTCGCGATCCCAGAACACCAGATGATTCGCCAACTGCCCCACCGAATGATTTCCACTTTTATCGGTCCAGCTCGCCTGCGCCGGCGTCAAACCCGCAACTGCTGTATTCGCGGGAACAAACCACTCCGCCTTGTTATGCGTTGTCCGCAGCTGCTCCAGCAGAACAGCCTTCAGCGTCATCGGCTTTTGGTCTTGCGCGATGGCAAAGCCTGACGAAACCGCAACGGCCAGTGCCAAAACAATTAGAACTCGTCTCATACGATCTCCTGAAGATGGGATTAACGTACCGATCGACCAAGGTCTTTTTTGACGAGATCATTCTAAAGCCGCAACCTCGATCTTCGCTCGCATTTCAAATCGCCGCGTGATCTTCCGAACCCTGCATCTCCCGCGTTGAAACATCCTTGCGACAAAGAAAGATCCCCGTATAAGCAGGAACGGTAAGCTCCGGATACCCCGGAATCTCCAGCGAAAGCTCATGCGCCTTCCACTCATCCACCACAACATAATCGAGTTGCTCTAAATCACGAACCACTTGGCTCTTGTTATGAACCATGCACGCAATCCGAAAGATCCCGAGGTCTTGAATCGTCGCGACTGGCGCGCCATCCGTCAACGGCGTGCGGTTAATCAAAATATACGAAGGCCTCGCCCTTAGCTCGCCAATCATCTCCGCCAGCGACCGATGCAAATAGTGAAGCGATCCCGAAACGATCAGGAGATCCGCTCCATCTGCATCCATCCACTCTCCAGTGAATCGAAGCTGATCTGCCCCACGCTCCTTCGCGATAGCCTCGCCAGCGGCCATATTCGCCGGCAGATCCAGCACCTGCCACACCAAACCTTCAGGCCAACTCAGATAATTCGAATATGAATAAAAAAGATTTCCCGAATTTCCTCCCAGGTCGAAGACTCTTTTGATGCCATGCAGAACCGGCCGAATATAAAACAGCGCTGCATAATCACTGGGCCTGGCACGAGAGTACATCCCGAGATGGTTCTTCACGTTCTGCGGGTGCTCGTGACCACCCAGCGAATAGCGCGCGACCGCTGCCTCCGCCTCTTCGAGTGACGCAAACGGCCGGCGGTACCCAACCAGCACCCGATAAAGCGAACGCGTCAGCGGCAGTCTCTGAAAGCCTCGCAGCAGATACCGGCCCACGCGAAAGCGCTCCACGCCTTCCACAAATCGAGCTGTCAAGGCAATCTGCCCTGCGCGCTTCATGAAGGAACTATCCCGGCTGTTGCCGCTGGAGTCAAGTTTGCTCACCATCGCCTTCGTCCTATTCGACGATGGTGAGCACGCTTCCCGTTGCTTTCATCGACGGCGAGAAGTCCTGACTTACAGGCATGAGCGACGAACAAATACCGACGTTGATCCTGCAACAAAACTTACTTCTCGCTGGACGGTGGGGCAAGACCCTTCAATCGCAGGTACAACGCAAGCGTTGCATACTGTTCATCGTCATGCGCCACGGTTCCCCACAGAACTCCTATGCGCGACCTCTTTGAGTTGAACACGTCGAACATATCTGCAAGATTTGCATCCGTAGTCGCCGCAAACGCCTTATCGCAGGCCGCGAAAGAAAGCTTCAGCGCGTCGATGATCGTGGCTTTGTCGGCAGTCTCCGCCGGTGCCTTCTGTATGTCGGCCGCTGCCGTTCCATTCACCGCGCCGCACGTCCTGAACTGCGCCTCGGTGACATGATTCACCACGCGAGCAAACGTTCGCACGTCTGGCGTTGGCTTGAACGGATAGTCTGCCTCAGGCATCTTGTCGGCAGACTTCAGAATGTTTGCCTTGAAGGTTGCATAGCTTCGCTGTACCTCGGCCGCTGGCCCAGTCGGCCCTGCTGGAGCAGCCGGTGCTTGTCCCATCGCCAAACCCGTCGTCATCACTACCGCCATCGCGAATATCAAACGCATCGGTTGCATCCTCTCACCTCGTCTCATCAGACTATCGCTACCTAAGACCTGCTCCAGAATTTTTTTTGTCAATGCTTTGTCACTTCTCCCCCGAAGCCTCAGAGGCCCAATAGTTACTCCGCGCCGAAACCACCAACTCCGGATGATGAGCAACCCGCACCGCGATCGTATGCAGGCCCGGTCCGGAAGAGGTAGGCACGAAAGTAAGAATGTAGCCATTGCGAAGATGATTCGTCAGTACGCCAAGATCCTGCGCCAGATCCCGCTGATTGTCGAAGCTGTTCCATTCGCCTCCCGACAGCGTCGCAACCTCAGCCGACGTATTCTTGCTCATCGCTCCAAGAACCAGACGCAAAGGCTCGCTCAGGTTGAAGTACGCTTGGTAGTCACCCTCGCCAACATGAAGCGGCGGGTTTGCGTGTGGATTCTTGAACTCCTCTCGCGCCGCTGTCTTCTCCGCTGAAAACGTCATGCTGTAAATCGCCGTATTCGTCTCGCCCACATCACGAACGATCTGCTTCAACGGAGTTTTGCTCCCCACATCATGCTCCTGGCTGATCAGCAAAATCGCGCGCCGATTTCCTGCCGGTCTCTTCTGTAGCAGTTCAAGCCCATACGCCAGGCCATCGAAGATGGCTGCACCATGATCGCCCTTCGTCCGGATGGTCTATCGCGTCCCGCCACTCCGCAACGTTCGACGTAAAAGGAGACGCAGCCTCCGCGCGACTGTCGAAGTTCACAATCGAAACCTCATTTGGAGCCGACCCCAACAATGAGCCAAGCATCGTATCCAGATTCGCAAAGCTCGTAAACTGTCCGCGAGCATCCCCACCCGTCTGTATCAACACCACCAGCGACAGCGGCCGCTTAGCCTCTTCCTCAAGCGTCACCTTCTGCGGAACCCCATTGTCCGTCAGCAAAAAATCATCAGCCCTGAGCGAATACACCAGCTCTTTCCCTTGTGTCTGTACCAGCGTAGGGACGACAACCAGCGTCGTCGTCGTATGCAGCGTCGTCTGCGCAACCGCCGAGCCACTCAAAGCGGCAAAAGAAGCAACGAATTTGCAGAACCTCAACTTCATCGCGTCTTAGTTAGACGAGCCAGCGGCCGATCGGCACGAAAAAACCAGCAAAAAGGTATCCTATAAAGGACACCCGCGACGCCAAACCAGCCTCGTACCAAGCCAGCAACAGGGAATAGCAAAACAAGGAAACAGCACAATGCCATTGAACTGCGGAATCGTTGGTCTCCCCAACGTCGGAAAATCAACCATCTTCAACGCCCTCACCTCGGCCAAGGCGCAAGCCGCCAACTACCCCTTCTGCACCATCGACCCCAACACCGGCGTCGTCACCGTGCCCGATGAGCGCCTCGCAAAAGATCTCCGCCCTCATCAAGCCCAAATCCCTCGTCCCCACCACCATGGAGTTCATCGACATCGCCGGCCTCGTCGAAGGCGCCTCCAAGGGCGAAGGCCTCGGCAACCAGTTCCTCGGCCACATCCGCGCCACCGACGCCATCCTGCCACGTCGTCCGCTGCTTCGACGACCCCGAGGTCATCCACGTCGCCGGCGGCGTCAACCCCCTCCACGACATCGACATCATCAACACCGAACTCCTCCTCGCCGACCTCGACACCGTCGAAAAGCGCCACGCCAAAGTCGAAAAGCTCAACAAGCCCGCCACCGCCGACCACAAGATCAAGACCGAGTTCGCCGCCCTCACCAAACTCAAGGCAGCCCTCGAAGCCGGCAAGCCCGCCCGCACCGTCGACCTCACCGACGAAGAAAAGCCCTACACCCGCGACCTCTTCCTCATCACCGCCAAGCCCCAGCTCTACGTCGCCAACGTCGACGAAGCCGGCCTCACCGACCGGCAACGCCTACACCGACGCCGTCGAAAAGCGCGCCGCCGAAGAGGACTCGCAGGTCGTCCGCATCTGCGGCGCAGATGGAAGCCGAAATCGCCCAGCTCGACCCCGCCGAGCGCGACGAGTTCCTCAAAGACATGGGCCTCGCAGAGCCCGGCCTCAACCGCCTCATCCACTCCGCCTACCGCCTGCTCGACCTCATCACCTACTTCACCGCCGGCGTGCAGGAGGTCCGCGCCTGGACCATCCGTCCGCGGCACCAAAGCCCCCGGCGCCGCAGGCGTCATCCACTCCGACTTCGAAAAAGGCTTCATCAAAGCCGACTGCTACGCCTCCGACGACCTCTTCACCTACGGCAGCGAACAAGCCGTCAAAGAAAAAGGCCTCCTCCGCTCCGAAGGCAAAGAGTACGTCGTCAAAGACGGCGACATCCTCTTCTTCAAATTCAACGTATAGAAAACGAAGACCAGAGTCACCAAAAACAAAAAAGGCGGCTCCAATCAGGAGCCGCCTCTTCCATCCAACAACACCGCTATTCCTTGGTCTTCAAAGCACCATCATTCGCCTGAATGAACGCCTCAATCTCAGGCGCCATCTCCAGAATCTTTCGCCACTGCTCCTTATACAGAGTCACCGGAAACCGGCCCATACCGTACAGCGACAAGCCACCCTTCTCGCTGACCTTCAGGCTGAGCCCGCGCCCGCCACTCTTGTTCTTCAGCTTGTCGTTCTCTGCTCGCAACCGCTCAATCTCAGCCTTCAAATCTTCATCCGACATAGATACTTTTCTCCTTCAACTTAAGAGTACGACAACCACGGAAGAATCCGTCTCTACCACGCAAGGTTAAATCTTCGCGGCAATAAAAATCTCGAAGCTGCACATAGCCCATCACTAGCAACGTGATCTGTTACAAAATAGACGCCACAGCAAAACGTGAACGCCAATCACCTTCTACTTCGGACTTCCTCCAGCGTGGCCGCCCCCACTGCTCGCCGAAGGTGCGCTCATGCTATGAGAACCTGCCGATGACGGCGAAGCTCCTCCAGCCGAAACTCCCCCACGCGATGGCGGAGCAAATCCTGAGTTTCCGCCTTGAGCTGGCGCTCCCGCCCGCAGCGACACCGGTCCGCTGACTCCGCCGCGGTTTGGCGCCGTCATCCCTGTGGAAGGCGCAGCGGCATAGACCGGCATACTTGCAGAGCCATGCTGTTCCACGTGGTTCGAGATCTTGTTCAGGCTTCCCAGCGATCCCCGCGGAACGCCCAACCCTGCCGAGTTCTTCTGAAAGACAAAGTTCCCCGTCCTATCTTGTTTGGAGAAGACCATCGGCGTGTTGTTCGCAAGCACCAGCGAACCCGCACCCGCTGTTGGCGCCTGTGGCGACGTCGCGCGCAACGGCGAGTGCACCGCAGTCACAACCGGTCCCCCCACCAGCCCACCGGCGCCCGCAACATTGTTCAGCCCGTTGAACGCCCCACCCGGCTGCCAGCCCCATCCATATCCTGGATAAAACGACCACGTGCCCGAGTGATACGGCAGCCATCCCCACGGATACGGCGACACCCACGAGTAGCCCGCCCCCGGATACATCGCCCACACCCCATTGGAGTACGGATTCCATCCCGCGCCCACCAGGTATGGCTGCCAGAAAGATCCAAATGCTCCGCCATTGACGAAGTTCCCGTAGTAGTTCAAGTCGCTCATGCCATAAGTGGAGCCACCAGCCACCAGCGCATTCGCCTGTGAGTACCGTGCATGGTACTCGTTTGCTTCCTTATCCCACGCGTCGTATGGTTCCTCTTCAATCTTCTTCGCAACAGCCACCTGATCCCCACCCAGCGTCAGCGACTCCTTCTTCGTCACCATCGTCGTCTCGGAGCCGTGCTTCACCTCGACGCTTCCGTTGAAGACCGATACCACCGTCTTTCCGTCCTCTACTGTCATACGCATATGCGTCGACGGCGAAACAGTCATCGTCTGGTCTCCCGCGCGCAGCACGTACTCATTACCCTTCGTGCTCTGCAGGTTCACATACACCATGCCCCGCACCACCTCTATCGTCGAGGCCTTCGCTCCCGAACTTCTCAGCGCCAGTAGAGGAAACTCCACCAGCGAGTGCGGCGCCACGCGCAGCGTGCTGTTGTCCTCAAACTCGATCTCAGCGTATCCCTCGGCGGTTCGAAGCTTCTCACCTTCGATGATCGGCATATTCGGCATCGTCGCTTCAAAACCATTGCCCGTCTTGCGATCGAGCGAAAGCGTACCCTTCACATCGCTCAGTCGCACAATTCTTACGTGCAAATCGCCTGGCCGCGCTCCGTTGTCCACGGGCACGCTGGCAGCAGGCACATTAGCCGTCGGCGAACTCGCAGCCAGAACATGAGCCGCCGGCACATCAGCCGTCGCCGCGTGAGCAGTCGATGCAGAATCCTGATCGAGAGGATTACTTTGCTCCCCGGCAGCTACACTCTGTGCTCCCGCGGCCACGACTCCCGCCAACGAAAACGCCATCGCCAGAAACATTCTGTATCCGAATCGGATCTTCATCACCGGCCTCCCGGAAACCAAAGCAGTTGGAACTTCAAGTGCCCGCCAGTATACGTCCGCGACCATTGCATTAGCTTCATCAAAACCCAGATAGTCTTGGCTTTTTTCAATACTGGAACCGAAGAAGGGAATTGAGATGGAGCCAGGGCTCATGCAAAACTGCTGCCGCCCGGCTAAATCAGACGAAAAGCGATACTTCGTTTAGAAATTCACGAGGAAGCAGCCGCTCCATCAGCCATCAGCACCGCCTTGAACGCAGGAGGATAGAAGAACTCCAGATCGACGATCTCGTTCACCAGCGCCTTTGCCTTCGCTGGGTCACTCTTCAAAAGCGCCGCCACCTGCGCCCGTTTGCTTGCCAGCCGCGACCGATCAACATCCTGCACGGCATACTGCAGCGCCGTCGTCATGCGCACCAGCTTCTCTTCGGACGTGTCCGCCTTATGCGTAAAAGCGTCGAAATCATCCTCCGATAGATTCGGCGCCTTGCTCAGCTTGAAGTATCCCGCGTTCGCCCCCAGCAGGTAAGGCACCGCCTGCAGCAGGCCGCCATAGTAGATCTCAAGCACCAGCTCTGGATGTCCTTCAGGGTACGATCCCTTCCGCGCCTCCTCAATCGTCTTCTCACCCTGCCCACGCAGCGAATCCAGCGCAGCCGTCAGCTGCGCACTCAACTTAAGCCCCCAGCACCCTTCAATCAGTCGCGACGCCATCTCATCGATCGCAACCAAATCCCAGGCCGCAGCCTTGGCCAGCAATGCCGAACAGGCTTGCGGGCTCAGCTTGGCGACCTCGCGCGCAATCGCCGTCACCATCAACACGCCCGCCACGTCGTAGCCCCTGGCCCTACCCGCGAGCAACTCAGTCCCTACCATCTGTTGCGACGCCTGCTCCAGAAATTTAATCTGCTCCTCTGCCACCGGAGGCACCGACGCCAGAGTCTTCTGAAATCCCTTCACCAACCGGGCAGAGCGCCCCGGTGTCGGCAGGTCCTTCAGCGTGTCCACAATCTGGAGGATCTCCGCATGGTTTGGCAGATTCGCCGGAACCTGCCCAAGAATTGCCAGCATATTGTCCAACAGTGAGGGAGCAGGCTCTCCCGGCGGAATCTCCACCACCAGGCTTGGATCGACACCCTCTGGCAGCTTGCCGTCCGCGTGCCACTCTCCACTGTGGTCTGCCTGTACCTCAACCAATCCCGGCTGGCCGGTGTAACGATACCAATGCCCCGGCTCCTTCTGCTCCGGGCTAAGCCGTTCAAACTGCTGCATCGCCTGCCACCCATCCTCAGCGGCCTCCGGCATCGTCGCGACATACAAACGCAAAAACGCGCCGTAGCGATTCCCAGTTGCCCAGCTTTGATCCGACATACTTAAGCCTCCGGTGTTAGAACCTTCAAGCCCTCGACCTTCACCTGGTCCGCCACCCTATTGCTGATCGTCGCATCCGACCGCTTCGACAACTCCGCGGCCATCGCAGTCGCAACCGCCTGTCCAATCGCAGCGATCTCCGCCTGCGACAACCCACCCGCCTTGACCGCGGTCTCAGCTTCCTTCCGCGCATCCTCCAGATCCTTCTCGCCCACCGGCGGCTCTTTGCGCTTCAGGCGATTCAGCAGACTCCCAAACGCATCGCCAATCGCCGTGCCCAACTTATCCCCCACCTTCTCCTGGGCAACATCGCTGGCCTTCTTGGCTACACCCTTCAGGAAAGCGAAGAGAAACGAAGAGCCCATCTCGATCAGGGCAGCCTCCGCGATGAAGTGCTTCTCTCCGGTTGGAGTGAACTCAGCGGCATCCGCTCCTATCGCGGACCCAATAGCAGAACTGGCTTGTTGAAGGTCTGGTTGCATCGCGGAAGTCTAACATCGGCGCACAGCGCGATAACCAATCAAAGGTAACCACAACGGATTTAGCTTTCATCGGATTACGCCACCATTCAAAAAAGTAGCTGCTCGCTCACGCCACAAAAATATTCAAAAAAATCTTCGTGAAAGTTGGCGTATTTTTCGGCGGCAGAAAACGTGGCGCTAAAACACCACATCCACCATGCAACTCACCACAAATTCACCACGATTTACCATCAAAAAACACCACCAAATCTGCAAAATCCCCTGCAAAAGACCACATCGATACCCCCTCAACTTTTTCCTGCTTAACCATTCCGATTTAGTAGAAACTTGTACCTATCCATGACCAAGCAGACGAAAAAAGCAAAGAAGCAGACAAAGAAACCCTCAACCGGCAAACTCCGCATCGGCGTCCTCTTCGGCGGCCGCTCCGGCGAGCATGAAGTCTCCCTCCTCTCCGCCGCCTCCATCCTCAAATCCATCGACAGCACAAAGTACGAAGTCATCCCCATCGGCATCACCAAGCAAGGCCAGTGGCTCACCTCCGGAGATGCGCAGCGCCTGTTGGCAGGCGACACAAAACCCGCGCCAGCACTGAAGAAAAGCGCCTCCACCAAATCCATCACACTCAACGCAAGCGCCGATCTGGCTCAAGGAAGCGCCGCCCTCGCGCAACAAAACGGCTCCCTCGCCCAGTCCCTCGACGTCATCTTCCCCGTCCTCCACGGCACCTTCGGCGAAGACGGCACCATCCAGGGCCTCTTCGAACTCGCCGACATCGCCTACGTCGGCTCCGGCGTCCTCGGCTCCGCCGCCGGCATGGACAAGGACGCAATGAAGCAGCTCTTCGCCGCCGCCGGCCTGCCCCAAACGCCGCACGTCACCCTCCTCCGCAGCGAGTGGAAGTCCGACCCCAAGCGCTGCATCAAGCGCATCGAAAAGAAGCTCACCTACCCCCTCTTCGTAAAACCCGCGAATCTCGGCTCCTCCGTCGGCATCAGCAAAGTCCACGACCGCAGCGAACTCGCCCCCGCGATGGATCTCGCCGCCAGCTTCGACCGCAAGCTCGTCATCGAGCAAGGCGTCGGCGGCCCCGGCGCCAAGCCCCGCGAGCTCGAAGTCGCCGTCCTCGGCAACGACGCCCCCGAGGCCTCCGTCGTCGGCGAAATCGTCCCCGGCGCGGAGTTCTACGACTACGAACGCCAAGTACCACTCCGACGCCTCCAGTCCCCATCATTCCTGCAAGACTTTCCAAATCCGAATCGAAACAGATCCGCGAGATGGCCATCGCCGCCTTCCGCGCCTGCGACTGCGCCGGTCTCGCCCGCGTCGACTTCCTGATGGAGCCCGCCGTCAAAAACAAAAAGGGCAGGGAATCGAAGTCCGCCCGCATCTACCTCAACGAAATCAACACCATGCCCGGCTTCACCAGCATCAGCATGTACCCCAAACTCTGGGAGGCCACCGGCGTCCCTTACTCGCAACTCATCGATCGCCTCATCGCTTTAGCCACCGAACGCCACAAAGAAAAGCAACAGACGACCTTCACCCGCGTCTAACAGAAGAGTCCGTCAAAAGTTACGGACGAGCAGCCGCAGCCACGAAAACTGCGGCTGTTATTCTGTTCCGACGGCACGCGTTCACAGTGGGTTAGGGAGAAAGTCCAGCATGGACACTATCGGCAAGCCAGTTGCACCTACAAAGCGCACGCCGATTTATGCCATAGCCTCTACGTCGCTGCATCTTCTTCTCGTAGCTGCGTTAGTACACCAAAGCGCCTCGTGGGTCGCACCCATCCGCCTTCCCGGAAGCCCCCACGGTACCAACCTCTTGCTGACGTATTCGCCCGGCAGAGCGCCGCTTCAAGCCTCCGTCCCTAACGCGAAGACTCAACCGAAACAAGCCAAGGCGACTACTGATCTCCCCACGCCGTCTCAGCCAAAGCTGAAAGAAACCACTGCTTCTCCCAACACCAGCTCACCAGCCTCCGCACAACCCGACTCCGCCGCAGGAGCAGACTCTCTAGGCTCCGGCAACATCAACATCGCTCTCGTCAGCTACTTCCCCACACCCAAACCTGACCTCTCTACTCTCCCACGCGGCACAAAGGGCGATGTCATCCTCGACATCGTCATCGACACCACCGGAAAAATCGCTGACATCAAGATGGCCAGCGGCCTCGGGCACGGCATCGACGAAAACGTAATCGCAACCGTCCAGCAGTGGACCTTCCATCCCGCCACCAAAGACGGCCAGCCCGTAGCCAGCGAGCAGGAGCTTCACTTCCACTACGAAAAGGCCTGACACACGATCCTAGCCGCTAAATAACTCTGGTGTGCCTGTATCCACCCTCTGTTAGCGCTGCCAGCAGCTCATCCACCTGCTCTCGACCGCGCGTCTCGATCGTGATATCGATCGTCGTATCGCCAAGATTTACGCCATAGTAAGCACGGTTATACAACGTATCCACAATGTTCGCGCGATAACTTGCGATCAGCCGCGTCAACTCCGCCAACGCTCCTGGCTTATCAAGCAGATGAATCCGCAATCGAATCATGCGCCCATCCTGCACCAGACCGCGCTCGATGATCCTGCTCAGCAACGTCACATCGATATTTCCACCGCACACCATCACCGCAGTATGAGCACCATTGAGCGAAGTCTTGTTCTGCAATAGCGCTGCCAACGCAGTCGCACCTGCTCCCTCAGCAAGAGTCTTCTCTCGCTCCAGCAAAACCAGAATCGCCGAAGCGATCTCATCTTCATCGACAGTCACAATCTCATCGACGTACCGTTCGACCACAGGGAAAGTAACATCACCCACACGCCGCACTGCAATACCATCAGCGATCGTCGTCGAAGGGTCCAGCGTCACCGGCCGCCCCTCGCTGCGCGCAGCCAACATTGAAGGCAGTCTGGAAGTCTGCACTCCAATCACGCGAATCTCAGGACGCGATTCCTTGATCGCGCATGCAATCCCACCAATCAGCCCACCCCCGCCAATCGGCACAACAACAGCCTCCAGCTGCGGAACCTGCTCCAGCAACTCCAGCCCAATCGTTCCTTGCCCAGCCATCACTACTGCATCGTCGAACGGATGAATGAACGTCATCCCCTCCGCCTGGCACAGTCGCGTCGCCTCCTCGCAAGCCTCGTCGTAGTTGGCGCCATGCAGAATCACTTCAGCGCCGAACCCACGCGTCGCCGTCACCTTCACCAGCGGCGTCGCCAACGGCATCACGATCAACGCTCGAATCCCCCGCTTCGTCGCGTGATATGCAACCCCCTGTGCATGATTGCCGGCACTCGCAGCGACCACACCCCGATGCAGCCTGCGCCGGTGTTAGCGTCGCAATCCGGTTCAACGCCCCGCGCTCCTTGAATGAGCCCGTCATCTGCAGGTTTTCCAGCTTCAAATAAACCTGCTGCCCCGTTAGGGAAGACAGCATTTGCGAGTGCGGACAAGGCGAGTAGTAGATCGACCCACGCACCCGCTCACGCGCCGCAGCCACATCGGCGAGACTGATACTAACTTGATTTATCGAATCGCTCACAGGCATCAAATTCTTCCTTCAAAGTTCCAACGCATCAAACAACTTCGATCAACTGACATCACCGACGCTGACGAAACCGGTTCGCCAAAGCAAACTCATCTCGCAGCTCCGGAGTCCGCAGATTCTCCCTCACATGTTGCAGCCGCTGTTCGAGAGCCAACAAAGTATCCGCGACTGGCCCGGTATTGGTCATCGCCACATCCCGCCACATGCTGTAAGGGCTGGCTCCCAGGCGCGTCGTCTCCCGCAGCGCACGTCCACCAATGGCCGCAATCTCTGGCGCATCGCCGAACCGATCCTCCAGCAGCGCCGCAAGCGCAGTTGAAAGCATCTGCGGCAGATGGCTCACCCACGCACACAGCTCGTCATGCCGTGTCGCATCCATATCCAGCGTTCGGGAGCCGAAACATCCAACCCAAGTGCGCCAATCTTTCTCTATCGCAGTCATCTCGGGGCTGGTCGGCGTAAAGAGCCACATCGCTCCATCAAACAATCCCGCCTCCGCCAGCAAAGCTCCACCCGATTCTTTGCCCGCCATTGGATGTCCCGGCAAAAAAGTTGCCGTCTCGGCCCCGGCAAACAACTGCTGCGCCAGCTCGACGATCTCAAGCTTTGTACTTCCAACATCGGTCACGAGCTGCCCCGGCCGCAACACCGGTGCTAACTGCTGCATCCAGTCTTTGATCGCAAGTACCGGCACCGCCAAGACAACAATGTTGGCCAGCCGTGCCAGGTCCAGTGCATCTTCACGACTCGCAGCTCTGCCGTCGATCGCGCCCATCTGCACGGCGCCAGCCATCTCGAGCTGACTCGCGTCCCACCCGATAATGCTGCCCGCAAACCCCGCCGAGCGCAGAGCCAGTCCGGTCGAAGCCCCGATCAGCCCGGTCCCGATGATGAATACCCGCTCCACTATCCGTGAACCCTCACCTTTATCCAATCGTCCTGCCTACCACCGGCGCCAGCTGCTGCAGTTGCGTCATCAGTTTCTGTAACTGTTCAGGATACAAACTCTGCGCCCCATCGCTCATCGCCTTGTCCGGGTTCGGATGCATCTCCATCAGCAGTCCATCAGCTCCGGCAGCAACACTGGCCAGCGCCATCGGCGGAACCAGATCGCGAATACCCACGCCGTGCGACGGATCCCCAAGCACTGGCAGGTGAGTCAACTTCTTCAGAACCGGAATTGCGGAGATGTCCATCGTGTTTCGCGTATAAGTCTCGTAGGTCCGGATTCCCCGCTCGCACAACATCAGGTTGTAGTTCCCGCCCGACAAGATGTACTCCGCGCTCAACAGCACCTCTTCAATCGTCGCCGAGATCCCTCGCTTCATCAGCACCGGCTTACGCACATGTCCCAGCTCGCGCAACAGATTGAAGTTCTGCATATTCCGCGCACCCACCTGGAAGCAATCGATATAGGGCAGCATCAACTCGATCTGCGAGATCTCCATCACCTCGGTAATCACGAGCAGCCCGGTCTCATCCGAAACCTCACGCAGCAGCTTCAGCCCATCAAGCCCCATACCTTGAAAGCTGTACGGCGAACTCCTTGGCTTGAATGCTCCACCCCGCAGAAACTTCGCGCCCGCTGCCGAAACCTGCTTCGCGCTCGTCAAAATCTGCTCCCGCGATTCCACAGAGCACGGCCCAGCCATCACGATAACTTCTCTTCCACCAACAACCACGCCGTTTGGAAACGTGACCGTCGTCCCTTCCGGACGGAAGCTCCGCCCCGCCAACTTGTACGGCGAAGAGATGCGATACGCGTCATAGACTCCCGCCAGCACCTTGAACTCAGCAACCTCAAAATGCTCCGGCGTGCCAACCCCCGCCAGAATCGTCTGTGCCGCCCCTGTTGTTCGGTGAACATTGAAGCCGAGCTCCACCATTCGCTCGATTACCTGCTGTATGTTCTCTTCGGTTGCCTGGCCATGCATCGCAACTATCATCGTCTTCGATTCACTCTCTTATATGTAACTAAATTAGTTATAAAAATAAACTGGCCCCGCCAACTATCGAGTTCTAAAGATCTCTCCGCTGCAGCGTCCGCATCACATCGATAATTCGTTCGTAGACATGCAGGAGCTCAGCGTCTGCCAGCGGTCCTGGGTTTGTCTTACGAACGCGATCGAACACCTCCTGCTCCCGGCGCGGCTCGTAAATCGGCAAATCCGCTGTACGTTTGAGCTCGCCAATCGCGCGCGCTGCCTCTGCGCGTTTGTTGATGAGTCGAACGATCTCAACATCCAGCTCATCAATCTTCTGTCTCCAGTCGGAGATATCCATCCAATCGCCTTTCGCTGCGACGGCGCCCGCTCGCACGAGCACCCGCGAGGTAGTTGTATCAACCATGATAATCGTTGCATCACATTGCCACGGTCGGACGTCGTTGAATATCTCACCCTCGAAGCCCCGCGATAAACCTTCCAATCGCAGCTGCTGCATCCGGCGCAGGAGTCTTCTCAATAAGAGCTACCAACGCGCTGCCAATGATCGCGGCATCCGCAAATTCGCCAACAGCTTTTACATGCTCAGCATTGGAAATCCCGAATCCTACAGCAATCGGAAGCTTCGTAAACCGCCGCAGTCGGGCCACAAGCTCCGAAGCATCTCCAGCCACCTTTTGCTGCGTGCCAGTAATCCCAACCCGCGAAATCGCATAGACAAACCCCTGCGACACCCCTGCTATCGCCTTCAATCGCGCATCCGGACTGGTAGGCGCCGCCAGAAATATCGGAGCCAGTCTGTTCTCCTTCATTGCATCGAGATACTCCGCCGCCTCTTCCACAATCATGTCCGTCAGCAGCACACCATCGGCTCCAGCCTCGGCCGCCCGCATACAAAATGTCTTCATCCCCATTTGAACCACTGGATTCAGATAGGAGAACAACACCAGTCCCGCGTTCGGCCGCGCAGCGCGCAACTCCTTCGCCACAATAAGCACATCGCTCAAGCGGACACCCCTTGCGACCGCGCGTTCACTAGCCCGCTGAATTACAGGTCCATCCGCCAGCGGATCGCTGAACGGCACACCCAGCTCAATCACGTCCGCGCCATTATCAATCGCTGCCAGCGCAATATCCCTCGTCGTCGCCAGATCCGGATCACCCGCAGTCAAATAAGCAACAATCCCCGGCTTCTTCCTGAACTCAATCGCCATCGCTCTGCACTTACCCTTTCGTCGCGTTGTTGACTTGCTGGCTCGTTGACTCGCTACCCTTCAAATCCAACTCTCTCGCCAGAATGCCTATGTCCTTATCGCCGCGCCCGGACAGATTCACCATCAACACATCGGTCTTTGCCATCGTCGGAGCGAGTCGAATCGCCTCAGCTACAGCGTGAGCACTCTCGAGCGCTGGCAGAATTCCCTCCGTCCGCGACAACGTCACCGTAGCCTTCAACGCCGCATCGTCCGAACACGAAACGTAGCTCGCTCGTCCCGAATCATGCAGCATCGCATGCTCCGGCCCCACACTCGCATAGTCCAGGCCGGCCGAGACCGAATGCGTACTGCTCACCTGTCCCGCATCGTTCTGTAACACATACGAGTACGTACCTTGCAGTACTCCCGGCATGCCGCCGCCGATCTTTTGAAACCGTGCAGCATGTTCGCCTAACGCCGTACCGCGCCCACCTGCCTCTACGCCAATCAACTGCACATTCACATCAGGCAGAAACTCATAAAAGGCACCGATCGCGTTCGACCCGCCGCCCACACAAGCGACGATCGCAGTCGGCAACTTGCCCTCCTGCTCCAGAATTTGCGCCCGAGCCTCGCGGCTAATCACCCGATGAAAATCCCTCACCATCGTCGGATACGGATGCGCCCCCAGCGCGCTCCCAAGAATGTAGTATGTCGTCCGAACATTTGTGACCCAATCCCGCATCGCCTCATTGATCGCGTCCTTCAGAGTCGCCGATCCAGCCGAAACCCCACGAACCTCCGCGCCCAGCAGCCGCATCCGGTAGACATTCAGTTCCTGCCGCCGCATGTCCTCCTCGCCCATGTACACAACGCACTCAAGGCCGAGCAGCGCACAGACCGTCGCCGTGGCAACACCATGCTGCCCTGCGCCAGTCTCTGCGATGATCCGCTGCTTCCCCATCCGCCGAGCCAGCAGGCCTTGCCCCAACGCATTATTGATCTTGTGTGCGCCGGTATGCAGCAGGTCTTCACGCTTCAAATAGATCTTCGCCCCACCCAACTGTTCCGTCAGCCGCTTCGCAAAATAAAGCGGAGTAGGCCGCCCGCAGTAGTGATGCAACAAGCCATCCAGCTCAGCTTGAAATTCAACGTCCTTCTGAGCCAGCGCATACGCATGCTCTAACTCCTCAAGCGCTGCCATCAGCGTCTCTGGAACGTACCTGCCACCATATGCGCCGAACCGCCCTGCTACCGCTGTTGGCGAACCTATCGTTGAACTTGCACTCATCGGATCTCTCCTGCTGTTCACGTTTCAAAAAACAAAAAACCGCGACTTAGAAGGTCGCGGCTCGTATGGATGTCGAATCAACTGAAACTTACAGATCTTTCAGATGAAGCTACTCCGCCGACGCCGCTATTGTGTGCCAATAGCGGGCAATAAACGGAATTCGGCTAATCGGAGCAATCATCATCTTGCTATCAAGATACATCCTGTCCACAACTCCCGCAACTGTACGAGATCGAATTGCTCTGTATTTTTCATCAATAGAGCCGCATCAACGAGTCGATGACATAGCCACCTGGCTCTCTTCGTCTTCCATCGTCTCTTCGACGGCGCGCATCTTCTTCAGAGACATCACGCCAAGCACTGCCAACACCATCACCTCGGGTTCAATCGGCTGCCGATAGTCCGGTGACGCATGCGTGAAGTAGTACGTGATCGGGAAGAACACGATCAAAACCAGAAACGGCAGCGCCCTGACCCTGTCTTCGCGCCAGAACCTTCGTGCTCCAACAAGCATCAGCACGGTCATACCCGTACAGAAAAACACATCGGGAATCTCCAGCGGCTCAAGACTGAGATACGACGGAGTGAAGCTCCAGAAGCCGCTCCAATAGGCAAGAGCACGCCGCGCCGACAGCCCCGCAAAGAACAGAGGATGATGCTCGATAAAGTTCATCGCCATCACCTTCTTCTCCGCAATATAGCCGATCTCACCAACAGCCTCGAACCGCTGCATCTCCATCGCATTGCTGGCGGGATGAGCCCATCTCGCGTTCGACTCGAACGTATCGCCGTTATTCCCCGCCCAGCACTCCAGCCAGAAGTTGTCCCGCACTGGCCCGATAAAGTGCATCGCACGGTAGTTGTGAATCGTCCACGGCGTCAGTACAGCAACGGTTCCAACCACAGCGACGGCGCAACGCAGCATCCATCTCTCGCCATCTCGGCGCATCTGCAACGCAGCGAGCAGCAGAAACACTGGAAACATCGGTAGAACCGACGGATTCGCCAGCGCTGTCACTCCATAGAACGCTCCAAAACCCAGCCACGCCACAAGCTGTCGCCGCCGATGCAGCCGCTGAGCGAAGCAAAAGCAAGTCGTGAACAATAGCCCAGTCAGCGCGTAGTCCCACACCCGCGCTCCAGAAAAATAAATTGCATACGGATAGATCACCCAACCGATTCCAGCCCACCGCGCGGCCTTCTCGCCCAACGCATACCGGGCGCTGAAATAAATCGGTATACAGGTCAGCGCAGACAACAGGCTATTAATCGACAGAATCGCAAAGGCTGCCTTCGCCGTATACAACCCGAACAGATGAAACATGCTGGCCAGCATGTATGGAAACACGGGTGGAACCATCGCAGTCGGCCCGGTGAAAGGGAAGAACGGCGAGCTAAAACCATGCCCCAGAAAGATCGACCGCGCCACCCAGCCCATCTCCCACCCAAACTCAGCATGATCGACCGTGGGCGCAGCCTGTGCGCGAAAACCGCAGATCACCACGACCATCCGCACCGCCAAAGCGGCTAAAACCATTATCAAAACTGGATGCTTATCCCACGCTCTGCGGAATGGGCCCGCGCTAATACTCTTCAAGATGGGTCACTCTCCATCTTCATCAGCTGCGAACAATCCATTCGCTCATGATATAGGGTGGCACTTCTATAACGCCCCTGAGACCTTGGCGATTTCGGCGAATTAGGATCACAATTTGTTACTAAAGCTGCTCCCGGCATCTGCATCTCATAATTCGACGCAATAGTTAGCTCTGGCGTTAGCCGTGCCTTGCTGATCCATCTCGCAGGCATCAAATCTTCTGCACTCGTTGCACATCTCGAACGCCCGGTACCTTCCGCAGGTTTTGTACCAGCTTGTTCAGATGGCGTACATCGACCGTCTCCACGACAAAATCCACCATCACCTGACCATCCGGCAGCGGCTTTGTATCTACGCTGCGAATATTGGTCCCATCGTCGGAGATGATCGCCGTAAACTCCTTCAACATCCCCGCCCTGTCATCACACAACACGGTCAACTTGACCGGGTAAGTCTGCGCCTTGGTCGTTCCAGGCTCCGTCGGCGATGGCGACCACTCCACCTGAATTCTTCTATCCGACTCATACAACAAATTCTGCACATTCGGGCAGCTTCTCGCATGCACCGCTACGCCCTTGCCCCGCGTCACGTACCCCACAATCTCCTCACCACGAATTGGGTTACAACAACGCGCCCGGTACACCAGCAGGTCATCCTGCCCCTCCACCTGCAGCGAATCCGATCCCTTCCCAAAGAAGACTCGTTTCACCGCCTCCGACATCTGCCCAACCGTATTGCCGACCCCGCCCTCCGCCGCCACCGGCTCAGCCGACATCGTCGATCCCGGCTCCAGCTTATTCAGCACCTGCCGCGCCGAAAACTTCCCGAACCCAACGCCCGCAAGCAACTCCGCCTGCGTCCCCAGGCCGTATTCGCTGGCAACCTTGTCGTAGTCCGCCTCATGAAACTTGCTCAGCCCCAGCTTGTACTTTCGCGCCTCGCGATCCAGCAGCTTCTTGCCAATCTCAATCGCCCGCTCGCGCTGATGCTCATTCAGCCAGTGCTTGATCTTGTTCCTTGCTCGCGAACTCTTCGTAAAACTAAGCCAATCGCGGCTCGGAGCGTGTCCCGCCTGCGTCGAAATCTCGACAATGTCGCCATTACGCAACTTCGTCCGAAGCGGCACGATCCGCCCATTCACCTTCGCACCGACCGTCGTGTTCCCCACCTCGGTATGAATCGTGTAAGCAAAATCAATCGGGCTCGCGTCCTTCGGCAGCACGACGACCTTACCCTTCGGAGTAAAGGTGTACACCTCCTCCGGATACAAATCGATCTTCAGCGTCGACATGAACTCATTGGGATCGGTCATCTCCCTCTGCCATTCCATCAACTGCCGCACCCACGCCAGCCGCTGCTCATCCTTTGCGCTTACATTGTCGGAGGCCTTGTACTTCCAGTGCGCCGCAATGCCTTCCTCCGCGACGCGATGCATGTCCTCCGTTCGAATCTGCACCTCGAACTGATGCCCGCCTTCAGCAATCAAAGTCGTATGCAGCGACTGATAAAGATTCGGCCGAGGCATAGCAATAAAGTCTTTGATCCGTCCCGGCACCGGTCGCCAAATACTATGCAGCAACCCCAGCAGCGCATAACAATCCTGAACGGTATTGCAGATCACGCGAATCGCCAGCAGGTCATACACCTGGTCCACCGGAATCTTCTGATCCACCAGCTTCTGCTGAATCGAATACAGCCGCTTGATCCGCGACTCCACCCGCCCCTGGATCTTGAACTCCTTCAGCTTCGCCTCAAGCTGCTTCACGATCTTCTGCAAAAACTCTTCGCCCGCCCCACGCAGCGCATCGACCTCCGTCGACACCTGCTCATACGCATAAGGATCGGTATACCGAAACGCCAGATCCTCCAGCTCGCCGCGCAGCTTACCCATGCCCAGCCGATGCGCCAGCGGAGCGTAGATATCCAGCGTCTCCCGTGCAATCTTCTGCTGCTTCTCCGGCTTCAGGTGCTCCAGCGTCCGCATATTATGTAACCGATCCGCAAGCTTAATAATCACCACGCGAACATCGGTCACCATCGCCAGCAGCATCTTGCGAATATTCTCCGCCTGATGGTCCTCGCGATTCGCGAACTTGATCTTCTCCAGCTTCGTCACACCCTCGACGATGTGCGCCACCTGGTCCCCAAATCGCTTCGCAATCTCAGCCGAAGTTACATCGGTGTCCTCCACCGCATCATGCAGCAACCCCGCTGCAATCGCCGTCGAATCCATCTTCAACTCGGCCAGCACCTGCGCCACTTCAAGCGGATGGATAATGTAAGGCTCACCACTCGCTCGCTTCTGCCCTTCATGCTGCTGCAGACAGAACGCCCAGGCCTTGCGAATAATATCCAGGTCATCCGCAGGCCGATTCTCGTGCACCGTCTCCAGCAGCCTTTGAAACTTCGCATCCACGGCATGGATGGCCTTCGCGGAACTACCCGCAAGATGACTCGCCGAGACTCCGAGACTCATCCACCCCAGCAATCACCAAAGCAGAAGCATCGTGCTCCGCGTCTCCAGCGCCATGCTTCTTTCTTTTCACGCGAGGGATCGTCTCCGAGGCGACCGGTGGTTCCGCGACAGGAAGAGCTGCTTCCAGCTCAATCCCCGTATCGGTCTGTTCCACTTCCGGTTGGCTCTTCGGTTCGTCTTTCGGCTTCGGCCCAGCCTGCGAAGAGGCGGGAGGAGCGATTGCCATAGTTCATTATAGGCTGATGGTCAAGAACCCGCGGATTGAACCAGATCCTGCGTTGAGCCATGACCTCCGCCGGAATAAAACAGATCCATATGTGTCTATGATTATGACTGGACGGCATAGAAGAGCAAACGCTTCAGAACGAGGTTCAGACAATTCAAGACAAACCCGACATCCTCGCCCGGATCGAAGCCTACAAGCGGCGGGAAGTGCTGGCGGCCAAGGAAGCAGTCTCCGCTGATGCGATGCGGAACCTGGCACGACAGGCGCCTCCTCCACGAGGCTTCGCGCTCGCCATAGAGCAGCATCTTGCCCA
The DNA here is from genome assembly GCA_963708755.1 of uncultured Acidobacteriaceae bacterium. Taxonomy (GTDB): domain Bacteria; phylum Acidobacteriota; class Terriglobia; order Terriglobales; family Acidobacteriaceae; genus Edaphobacter. The sequence continues at coordinate 24,126 of CAVPTN010000019.1, read as the reverse complement.
GCATCGGCCTGCGCTTATCGCGGAGATCAAGAAGGCTAGTCCATCGAAAGGGTTGATTCGTCCCGACTTCGATCCATCCAATCTTGCCCGTGCCTACGTCGATGGAGGAGCAAGCTGCCTCTCGGTTCTTACCGACGAGCCTTCATTCCAGGGCCATGCCGATTATCTTCGCCATGCACGCGAGGCGTCCGGTCTGCCTGTCCTGCGCAAGGACTTCTTATTCGAGCCCTATCAAGTCGATCAGGCCCGCGCCTGGGGTGCCGACTGCATTCTTGTCATTATGGCCAGCGTCACAGATAACGAAGCGAACGCGCTCGTCGCCGCCGCTAACGACCTTGGCATGGATGTACTTGTCGAGGTGCACAATGCGCAGGAGCTTGAGCGCGCACTGCCACTCCAAACCACGCTTGTCGGTATCAACAACCGCGATCTGCGCAGTTTTGAAGTGACCCTGGACATAACGGAGGAACTGGCGGGTGAAATTCCAAAAGATCGGATCATCGTCAGCGAGAGTGGCATCTCCAGCCACGCTGACATCGTCAGGCTCAACGCCGCTGGCATACAAACCTTTCTCGTTGGAGAAAGCTTGATGCGGCAGCCGGATGTTGCGGCGGCGACGCGAGCGCTTCTCTTCGGCTGACCAGCACAGGCTCGTAGATCATAAGATTGAAAGAGAGGGGACATGTCTCCAGCCCCTCTCCTTCAAAGTGTTCTCTATGCCTTCCCCGCCAACTGCCGCAACACATACTGCAGAATCCCGCCGTTCTGGTAGTACAGAATCTCCTGCGGCGTATCGATCCTCACCGTCGCAGAGAACTCCGTCGTCCTGCCCAGGTCCGACTCCGCAAACACCGTGATCACCTTGCCATCGGCAAACTTGCTGTCGAGCATCGCCTTCAACTCGCCCTTCTCGCCGACGGCAAACACCTCCTCGCCCGAAAGCCGCAGCGACTCGACATTCTGCCCCGGCATAAACTGCAGCGGCAGAATCCCCATCCCCACCAGATTCGAACGGTGAATCCGCTCATAGCTCTCCGCGATGACGAAGCGAATCCCCAGCAGTCGCGGCCCCTTCGCAGCCCAATCGCGCGACGACCCCGACCCATACTCCTTACCCGCCAGAATCGCCAACGGAGTCTTCCGCTTCGCATACTCCACCCTCGCGTCGTAGATCGACATCGGCACATCGTCCGGCAGCAGCCGCGTCACGCCGCCCTCGGTCCCCGGAGCGAGCCTGTTCCGCAGCCGCACATTCGCAAACGTCCCGCGCACCATCACCTCATGGTTCCCGCGCCGCGAACCATAGCTGTTGAACTCCGAAGGCTTCACCCCATGCTCGGTCAGATACTTTCCCGCAGGCCCATTCAGCTTGATCGAACCCGCTGGTGAGATATGGTCCGTCGTCACCGAATCGCCCAGCACCGCCAGCACTCGCGCCCCATGAATATCCTCAACAGGAGCAGGCGTAGCCGGCATTCCATCAAAGTAAGGAGCCTTGCGAATGTAGGTCGAATTCGGCTCCCACCCATACGTCTCCCCATCGGGAAACTTCAGGCTCTGCCAGTTCTGGTCACCGTCTGAAACCGTGCTGTACTGCTTGCGGAACATCTCCGAATCGATCGAAGAATTCACCGCTGCCGAAACCTCAGCTCTGCGTCGGCCAGATGTCGCTTCAGATAAACCGGCTGCCCTTCCTTGTCGCGGCCCAGCGGATCCGTATCGAAGTTATGCGCAATATGTCCCGCCAGCGCATACGCCACCACCAGCGGCGGACTCATCAGATAATTCGCCCGCACCTCCGGCGAAATCCGTCCCTCAAAGTTTCGATTCCCCGACAGCACCGACACCGCCACCAGCCCATGATCCTCAATCGACTTCGTAACATCAGTAGGCAGCGGCCCGGAGTTGCCGATACACGTCGTACATCCATACCCCACCACCTGGAACCGCAGCTTGTCGAGATACGGCATCAGCCCTGCCTTGATGTAGTAGTCCGTCACCACGCGCGACCCCGGCGCCAGCGAAGTCTTCACCCACGGCGGCGTGCTCAACCCCTTCTCCACCGCCTTCTTCGCCAGCAAACCCGCCGCGATCATCACGTAGGGATTCGAAGTATTCGTGCAAGACGTAATCGCCGCAATCACAATGCTCCGTGGTCGAGATACTTGTCCGGATCCACGCCAAACCTGCTTCGAATCGACACATGCGGAGCCTCCAGCTGCGGCAGCTTCTCATCACTGAATCGTAATCACCGGCACCATGGGCACTCCAACCACCGGAGCCGAAGCGCCAACGCTGCTGCTCAAATCGCCCGACGCCGAAGCCGTGCCCGCCCTCGCCCTCCCACCGCACCATCTGCCGAATCACATTCTTATTTCCGTTCGGCCCGAGCAGCGACGGCAGCTGCTCCTTGAAGCTCGCCGCCGCACCCGACAGCAGCAACTCGATCCTGCGGCCGCTTCGGTCCCGCCACACTCGGCTCCACCGTCGCAAGATCCAGCGAGATCGTCGCCGAGTACTCCGCCTCCGGCGCCTCCGCAGTATGAAACAACCCTTGCTCCCGGTAGTAGGCCTCCACCAGCGCAATCTGCTCTTCCGGCCGTCCCGTCAGCCGCAGATAACGCAGCGTCTCTGCGTCCACCGGAAAAATCCCGCACGTCGCTCCATACTCCGGAGCCATATTCGCAATCGTCGCGCGATCCGCCAGCGGCAACTCCGCGATCCCCGGCCCGTAAAACTCCACAAACTTGCCCACCACGCCCAGCTTCCGCAGCGCCTCCGTCACCGTCAGCACCAGGTCCGTCGCGGTCGTTCCTTCCTTCAACTTGCCCGTCAGCTGAACCCGACCACCTGCGGCACCAGCATCGACACCGGCTGCCCCAGCATCGCCGCCTCGGCCTCAATCCCGCCGACGCCCCAGCCCAGCACGCCCAGCCCATTCACCATCGTCGTATGCGAGTCCGTTCCGACCAGCGTGTCCGGATAAGCGATCACCTTCCCGTCCGCATCCGGCGCGGTCGTAAACACCACCCGCGCCAGATACTCCAGATTCACCTGGTGACAAATCCCCATCCCCGGCGGCACCGCCGAAAAATTATTGAACGCCGTCTGCCCCCACTTCAAAAACGCATACCGCTCGCGGTTCCGCTGAAACTCCAGCGCCGCATTCAGGTCATACGCATTCACCGTCCCAAACTCGTCCACCTGCACCGAGTGGTCGATCACCAGCTCCGCCGGCTGCAGCGGATTGATCTTCTCCGGATCCCCGCCCAGCGCCCGCATCGCATCGCGCATCGCCGCCAGATCGACGACCGCCGGCACGCCGGTAAAGTCCTGCATCAGCACACGCGCAGGCATGTACGCAATCTCGCGCGACGGCTCCGCCTTCGGGTCCCAACTCGCAAGAAACCGGATGTCGTCCGCAGTCACCGTCCGGCCGTCCTCATGCCGCAGCAGATTCTCCAGCAGAATGCGCAGCGAAAACGGCAGCCGCGTCAGATCGACTCCCGCACCTTCCAGCGCCTTCAGGCGAAATAAATCATAAGTAGTCTTACCGGATGTGAGCGTAGCTTGGCTCTTGAATGAATCAGGATGCGTTTGAGTCGGCATGGTATCTTCTCCGAGGTGCGCTGTTAGGAGCGCGGTGGTAAAGGGGCCGGGGTCGCAACTTCGAGCCGCAAATGTAACGGCTGAAGCCTATCAAGATTTCAGGGGGAGGGTCGAACTAGCAGCAGCGCCCACGGTCAGGGCGACCGTGGCGAAAGCGCTTCGTGTTAGGAAGGCAACCTGCCATGGCAACAATTTTACTGCGATCAAGCCTTTCGCGGTAACCTTCGTCTTCACACTCTCCCGTCAACTTTCAAGGTCAAATTGCCCAACAACAAACCCCTAAACTACTGAGGCTGCGGCCACGAGCCGACTTAATCGAGTCACAGGTAAGCCTCGTTTGTTCGCGCCATCACCAAACGCAAACGATATTTAGCAAAAAAGATGCATCTCAATCAATAACTTCGGGTTAACACCGGTAGCTGGTAAGAGGAGACAGGCAGTATGAACAAACTATTTCCCAGGTATCTTTTAGGACTTTCGCTCGGCATTACATCTCTCGCAGGCGCTGTAGCCATCTCCGGATGTCACAAAGGAGTCGAGCCAGCGGCCATCCCCGACAACAACGGCCCCGACCCAACCGACGCCAACATGGCGCCCGTCGACAACAGCCAGCCCCAGGCCGCACCCGCGCCAGCCCCGCAGAGCAGAGTCCTCGGCATCCGTTCCCAGGCCCAGCCCCAGCAGAGCACCGAACAATACGCTCCTGCTCCTCCGCCTCAACAAAATGAGGCCTACAGCGCCGCTCAAACCGCTCAGCCCCCCGCTGCCGACTATGACGAGAACTACAACTACAACGCCCCGCCTTCGGACGATCAGGTAGACGCCGGCCAGCAAGCCATCGAAGAAGCCACCGCGCCGCCTCCACCACTCCCCGTCTACCAGCAACCCGAAGCCCCCGCCCCCAACTATCTCTGGACCCCCGGCTACTGGGGATACGCTCCCGTCGGCTACTACTGGGTTCCCGGCGCATGGTGCGCCCCCCCCTTCTACGGCGCTCTTTGGACCCCCGCCTACTGGGGCTTCTTCGGCGGCCGCTACATCCTGCATCGCGGCTTCTGGGGCCCTCACATCGGCTTCTACGGTGGCGTCAACTACGGCTACGGCTACACCGGCAGCGGCTACCACGGTGGCTACTGGCAGGGCCATAACTTCTACTACAACCGCTCCGTCAACAACATCAACACCACGCGGATCACCAACGTCTACAACCGCACGGTCATCGTGAACAACACCACCATCAACCGTGTCTCCTACAACGGTGGTCATGGCGGCATCAACGTTCGCCCGCAGCCCGCCGAGATCGCAGCCAACCGCGGCCCTCGCGTTCCGCCCATGACCACCCAGATTCAGAACCAGCGCGAAGCCGCACAAAACCGCCAGCAGTTCTACAACGTGAACAAGGGCCGGCCCGCCTTGGTCGCCTCACCTCGTCCCATCCCGGCAGTCGCTCGCCCGATCTCCACCGTGCAGCCAAACCGCCCCGGTGTTCCTGAAAATCGTCCCGGCCAACCAACGACCCGCCCCGGCGAGAACAACCGCCCCGCCATTCAACCGGACAATCGTCCAGCCATCCAGCCGGGTCGCCCTGGCCAACCGGCCGTCCAACCCGGTCGCCCTGGTCAACCGGAGAATCGTCCAGCCATCCAGCCCACCCGCCCTGGCCAAACACCTCAGCCTGAAAATCGCCCCGGCCAGCCTCAAACCCGGCCCACTCAACCCAACCAGCCTCAGGTACGCCCAAACCAGCCTCAAACTCGGCCAGTTCAACCAAACCAGCCTCAGGTACGCCCAAACCAGCCTCAAACTCGGCCAGTTCAACCAAACCAGCCTCAGGTACGCCCAAACCAACCTGAGACCCGTCCAACTCAACCCAATCAGCCTCAGGTGCGCCCGACTCAGCCTGAGACCCGGCCCACTCAACCAAACCAGCCTCAGGTACGCCCAAACCAGCCTGAGACTCGACCAACGCAACCTACGCAGCCTCAGGTACGCCCGACCCAGCCTCAGACTCGTCCCGTTCAACCGGACAATCGCCCGGCCCAACCTCAGGTGCGACCCACCCAACCCGAAACCCGGCCGGCTCAGCCTCAGCCCCAAACCAGGCCAGCCCAACCCCAGCCCCAATCTCGCCCAGCTCAGCCGCAAGGCGAAGTGCGGCCAACTCAACCGCAGTCCCGTCCCGAGCAGCAGTCCCGCCCGCCGCAACAGCAGGAGCGGCCGAGCCAGCCACAGCAACATCCGCAGAACGTATCTCGTCCTGCACCTCAGCAATCACGCCCTCAACCGCAACAAAGGCAGGTGTCAGCACCCCAGCCACACCAGGAGGGACATCCCCACTAAGTCGCGGTCGCTCGGCAAAGTACAAAACACCCGGCGAGCTTCTTCGCCGGGTGTTCTGTCTTCGCCTCTTACTCGGCAGGCCCGGCAAACAGAATGAGATTCCCGTCCGGATCCCTCACCACGAACGTTCTGGCTCCCCAAGGCTCCTTCTTCAGCGTCTGGTGGAAAGGCACATCAGCACCCTGATACATAAGGAAGAGCTGCTTGATCTCCTCCGCGCTGGCTACCGTAATCGAGGCCAGAACCAGATCCTCGCGCTCTCGGATGTCTCCCGCAAACACAGGCGCATCGCACATGCCGCAGCGCAAGCTTCACGTTGTCCCGGCTAACCTGTCCATAGAACGGCGGATCGCCATAGACAAAGTCCACAGCAAAGCCGAGCCCATTCACGAAGAACTCACAAGAGGCGTTAATGTCTCGAACGAACAGATGTGCGGCAATTGAATTCAATACTGGCTGAGACTTGCTCATTGGAACGGCGTTTTTTTGGTTGGTTGACTCACGGTGTCGGCTCCAGTCCTGAGCGCCTGCCACCCCGCAAACCCCTTCTCACGCGCCACCAGCTCCTGCGCATCAGCCAGCTTGAAATCTGCCGCCAGAATCTCCGTATCGGAGAGCTGGCCGAACCGAGGCAAGTGCTCGCGAATGATGGCAGCGACCGGGTAGTACCGCTCACGGTGCCATCGCAGATACTGCTTAGCCTGTTTCCTAAGGTTTTCGAGATTCGACATCGGCGCAAAATTGAAGTTCACGTACTGTAGGTGGGCATTGCCCTTTGGACCTGCACCGATGCGCCTACGCCGCGATCCTAGATTGTCGCGCCCACTCCGGTTTGTCAACCAAACTCAGCATTGGCTCGTCTTCATAAGACGTTGCGGATCACGCCAACGATGGAGGCTGGACTCACCGATCACATCTGGAGCCCAGAAGATTTGGCTGAGCTTTCCCCGGAGGAACGAAGCCAGGAAGCGCGGCTCATATAATGAGCGCAACTCGATATGAAACCACTATTCACCGCAACATTTTCGGTCGCGTTTGTGGCTTACATTATCCCGTGCATAGCGAGTTTCATTCCGGGATTCGACATAAGTTTGCTGGCTCGTCCCAGTTTCGTGCTGACTGCGGCATGGTTTTTGCTATTGGCTGCAACCCTGGTTAAGTTCAGGTGGCGAGGCCTATGGGCGCTGATCGCACTTCCCCTCGTTATCTTTTGGCCCTGTCTTTTCTCGCTACTCTCTGCCTGTCGTCAGAACGTCAACAATTGTCCATAAATTTCAAACTGAGACGCTACCCAGATCGGGGGAGTGTGTCATCTTGGACTTCCTCTCATAACCCAAAGTGGGCCTGACGCGTCGCCGCAGTGCATCGCGCGATCAAGCAGGAACGTACGTCAACCGAATCACGTCCCCGCCGATTCGATCGCTGGCCACAAAGCGAAGCCGCGGCCGCGGTCCAGCGAAGAATGGCTTGCCGCTACCAAGCACGATGGGATGCAGGTAGATTCGATACTCATCGATAAGACCGGAGCCGGTAAGGCTGTGCACCAGGTCTGGTCCGGCAACGTCAATCTCGCCAGCTAGCTCAGCCTTCAGCCTGCGTATCGACGCCTCGACGTCGTCAGCAATAAGCGTAGCGTTGGGGCCAACTGACTTGAGCGAACGCGATACGACCCACTTCGGTTTGCTCCGCCACACCTTCGCAAAGTCGTGATCCCCCGCGTCCCAATCAGGAAGGTCTTCGTCCCAATAACGCATGATCTCGTACGTGCGCCGACCGTATACGAAGCCGGTCAGACCATGGATCAGCTCGATGAAGTGTCCGAAGACCTCAGGCTCAGGCGGGCCAATTTGCATGTGGTCGACGTAGCCATCCAGGGACTGGTTCAAGCTGAAGACAAGTTTCGCCATGCTGTAAATATCCTTCCCAGGTTCTTCAGATTCCAGGTTCTTCAGATTCCCAGGTTCGTCAGAATGGCTTGAGCCAACGTCACGCGGAGGCGAGATCGATTCCTACCTGGGCGCTGCCTTGTCAGTGTGACCGATCACCAGGGACCCGCTCCCAATCCGAGATTCAAACTGAGACACCCATGATTGGATCGCCCCAGAAGTCTGTCAAGCCCCCAGGACGCGAAAACCCGCGTCAGTCCTGAACATTCGCGTGGCGTATTAGTTCTGCTCCATCCGGTAAAATGGATATAGAAATGAAAAAGCTCCGGAGACGTTCCGGAGCTTTTCATCTTTAACGTTGGCTGTCGTCTGTAACTCCTTTGTTTGGAGATATTTGCCTGTAAGTTGTTTAGAATGAAATTTTTGCGGAGATCGAAATCGCTAACTGCAGCAAATAAAAGGCTTAGCCCCACCCCCCCGGGGGGGTGGGGTCGTGGAATCAACGTCTACAGCCCCAGCGCGATCTGTCCCAGGAGCACCACATTCAGGGTCAGGATAATACCTACCGCGCACCACCCGGCCACCCGCGTCCTGCGCGTACTGACGAAGCTGCGCATCACCGAAGCGCGATTGGTCAGCAGCAGCAACGGAACCAGTGCAAACGGAAGCGCAAAGCTCAGCACCACCTGCGACAGAATCAGAATCTTCAACGGATCGAGCCCGACTGCAATCACCACGAGTGCCGGAATGATCGTAATCAGCCGTCGCAGAAAGATCGAGAACTTGATGTCGAGGAACCCTTCAATAATCACCTGTCCCGCCATCACCCCAACCGTCGAGGAAGAGAGGCCCGAGCACAGGAGCGCCACCGCAAACACCGTCGCCGAGAGCGGCCCCAGCAGTGGCCCCAGCGTTCGGTACGCCTCCTCGATATCCGGTGCATGGCCGCCATGCACAAATGCCACCGCCGCCATCACAATCATCGCCGAGTTGATCAGCCACGCTCCATTCATCGCAGCGAGTACATCGATCAACTCAAACTGCAGATACTTCCGGCGCCTCGATTGTCCATCCACCCTCGGCAGCTTTACCATCTCCTCGCGCCGCGGTTGCACCAGCGCCGAGTGCAGGTAAACCACATGCGGCATCACCGTCGCACCCAACATGCCGACTGCCGCATACAGACTGCCATGCATGTCCCGCGGATCCAGCGATGGAACCAGCGTATGAAACGCCGCACGCTTCCAATCCGGATGCACGAGGAACACCTCAAACCCATAGCAGAGGCCAATGATCCCGACGAACGTCATGATCCCGAACTCCAGCCAACGGTATCCCGCAAGGTCCAGCGCCAGAATCAGGAACACCAGCACCGCCGAGAGAGTCGCCGCTGCAAACAGGCTCGATGTCCGGGACCACCCATGCGCCAGCAGCACCGGCCCAAACAGCAGATACAACCCCAGCGCCGCTCCCAGAAACTCCGCCAGGTCGGTCGCAATCGCCGAAACCTCCGCCGCCACCCACAAAAAGATCGTCATCGGCCGCGAAAAATGCTTCCGGCAGTTCTGCGGCAACGTCAGCCCGGTCACGATCCCCAGCTTCGCCGAAAGATACTGGATCAGGATCGCCATCGCATTCGACCACAGCAGCACCCACAGCAGCCGGTACCCAAACTGGCTCCCGCCCAGAATGTTCGTCGCAAAGTTTCCCGGATCGATGTACGCCACCGAGGCCACAAACGCCGGCCCGAAGTAGGTCCACATCTCATTCCGGCGAAACTTTGTCTGGAACAATGGCTTCTCTTGTCTAATTTCAATATTAGCCATGACTAAATATTACGTATATGGTAGCCTAAGTCAACTGCAAGCTCATGGCAAAGCTACTCACTAGGCCTCAAAGAACGTCCGCATCAAAACAGGCAGTCTGCGCCCCAGCCAGCGAAGCCATGGACGATTACCTCAAGGCCATCTTTGAGCTCAGCGGAAGGCCAGAACGACAGGTCTCAAGCACCGAGATCGCCGTGCATCTCGCCATCACCGGAGCTTCTGTCACCAACATGCTCCAGAAGCTCGCCGCTCACGAGCCACCTTTGGTGGCTTACAAGAAGCATCACGGCGTCAAGCTCGCCAAGGCAGGAAAGAAGCGAGCCCTCGAGATCATCCGCCATCACCGCCTGATCGAGACCTTCCTCCATCAAGTCCTCGACTATCCGTGGGACGAAGTCCACCAGGAGGCTGAGCGCCTCGAGCACTTCATCTCCGAGCGCTTCGAGGAGCGCATCGCCGCGAAGCTTGGACATCCCGAGTTTGATCCACACGGCCACGCAATCCCCGCCATGGACGGCTCTCTCCCAACTCAGGAGCCGCAAGCGCTCTCTCAGCTTCGCCCTGGACAATCCGCTCGCGTCTCCAGCGTCTCCGACAAGGATCCCGAGATGCTGCGCTACCTCGCCTCGAAGGGAATCCGTCCCGGAGTCAAAGTCACCCTGGGCGAGCAGCTACCCTTCCAGGGTTCCTACCAGGTCCGCATTGGATCCTCTTCCCAGCCTGCTCTGCTCAGCCACTCGCTCGCCGAGGCAATCTCCGTCGCCGTCAAATAGGCAGTACGGTTTGACTTCACCCGTAACGATCCCTAGCCTCGAAAGAGGTTCTCAACAATGGAGTGTGTCAGCGAATGAAGGTTCTGGTAATCGGTGGTGGTGGTCGTGAGCACGCGTTGGTCTGGGCTCTCCGCAAGTCGCCTCAAGTCACAGAGGTGATCTGCGCTCCTGGCAACGGTGGTATCGCGCAGCTCGCCCGCTGCATTCCTTGCGATCCAGCGAATCTGCACGAGATGGTCAACATCGTCACCATCGAGCAGCCCACCCTCACGGTAATCGGCCCCGAACTCCCGCTCGCTGTAGGCGTGGTCGACGAGCTCACCAGGCGCGGCCATCGCGTCTTCGGCCCCACCCAAGCTGCAGCTCAGCTAGAGACGAGCAAAGCCTTCGCCAAAGAGTTCATGCAGCGCCATGTCATTCCCACAGCAGCCTACGGCATCTGTACCACACTCGAACAGGTTCGCGAGGAGCTGCCCCGCTTCACGGTCCCTGTAGTCGTCAAAGCCTCCGGCCTCGCCGCTGGTAAAGGCGTGGTTATCTGCGAGACCCACCTGCAGGCTGAAGAAGCTGCTGCCCAGATGTTCAGCGGTACCCTCCTCGGAGCGGCAGAGGAGGAGGTCATCCTGGAAGAGTTTCTCGCCGGTGAAGAGCTCTCCTTCTTTGCACTCTGCGATGGAACGCACGCCATCGAGATCGCGTCCGCACAGGACCACAAGCGCGTTGGAGAAGGCGACACCGGACCGAACACGGGCGGTATGGGGGCGTACTCCACGGATGGCATCGCTACCCCAGCCATGCGAAGCTGGCTCCTCCATAACGTCGCGCAAAAGGTAGTCGATGGCATGCGCTCCGAACGCGAGCCATTCAAGGGGATCCTCTTCTGCGGCATCATGATGTCCCCGCGCGGCCCAATGGTCCTCGAGTTCAACACCCGCTTCGGCGATCCTGAAACAGAAGCCATTCTCCTCCGCCTCGAGACAGATATCCTCGAACTCTTCAACGCCTCCATCGACGGCACAGCCAACCAGCTCACCATCGCTATGCGTCCTGGTGCTAGCGTCTGCATCGTCGCAGCCAGCGGCGGCTACCCCGGCAAGTACGTCTCCGGCAAGACCCATCTACGGCCTTCCTTTAGAAGATAAGCAACCCGCCGAAGACGTAGTGGTCTTCCACTCTGGCACCACTCTCAAAGACGGAACAATCGTCACCGCCGGAGGCCGTGTCCTTGCTGTCTCCGCCTTCGCCCCAGAGCTCCAGACTGCCCTCGACAAGGCCTACACAGAGCTAGCTAAGATTTCTTTCGAAGGTATGCAGTTTCGCCGCGACATCGGCCACCGCGCCCTACGATAGAAGCGAATTCATGAGCGACTCCGAACCAACGAAGGAGAAGATATTGAGCCAACCTGCTCTCACCACTTACGAGCTGATTGCCTGGGTCGAAAAAACCTCCACGGGATGGCGCAATCTTCTAGCAGCTCATCCAGAACTGCTAGACGTCCCGTGCGACATTTCGAACGTCCATACCGTAGCCCAGCTTTTACAGCACATCGTAGCCGTGGAGCTCCGATACACTGAGCGCCTAGCGGATCTGCCTGCGACTGACTACGCGAACGTGCCCTGCGATTCAGTCGAGAGGATATACGCCACCCACGACCACGCCTTCGCGGTCCTTCAGAAGCTCCTCGACTCTGAAATGAACTGGGACGAACCCATTGAGTTCTCTACCAGGGTGATGGGGCCAGCCCGCTCCACACGCAAAACCATCCTTTTCCACCTCCTCCTGCACAGTATTCGGCACTACGCCCAACTCGCCACTCTTACCAGACAACAAGGCATCAAGCCCGACTGGGCAATGGATTACCTTCTTATGGACCTCAAGCCTGTCTGATTTGATTGGTATCCATCTTAAAAACATGCTGCAACATTCAGTGAGCGTTCGCGCGATAGTCAAACGCAGAATCCGTGTCACAACCGATTTTGACAAAGGTCCAACCACCAACTAGAGTGATCTCCCATGCGCAGAGCTAGCCTGCTTCTCCTCTCGGTAACTTGCCTCTTCCTTACAATTTGCGCCTCTGCTCACGCCCAGCAGCGCCCAGCCATCACCGGCATCGCTTTTGTGCGTATGTACACCGCTGATGCGCCGGCATCTGCTGCCTTTTACGGCAAGACTCTCGGTTACGGCCATGCAGATGACAAGGGCATCACACGCTATTCGGTCAACGATCTACAGTGGCTCGAAGTAGAGCCGCTCCCCGCGCCTGCCCCCGCGAGCCGCCTCGCCGCCGTCGCCTTCACCACCCGCGACGCCGCAACGCTCGAGCGCTACCTCAAAGCTCATCAGGTTGCTATCGTGCAGCCATTGGCCCACGGTGCCTTCGCAGTACATGATCCGGAAGGTAACCTGCGTCTACTTCGTTCAAGAGGGGACCAAGGTTCCCGGCCTCCCCATCCCTGCGCCGAATGCACCTTCTCATCGCATCATCCACACGGGCTTCCTTGTCCGGGATGTTGCAGTCGAAGACCGCTTCTATAAAGATCTCTTAGGATTTCATCCCAACTGGCATGGTGGCATGCACGAAGGCCAGACCGATTGGGTCAGTATCCAGGTACCTGACGGCAGCGACTGGCTCGAGTACATGCTGGAGGCCGGCCCTAATCCCTCTGCCAAGCAGCTTGGTGTCCTCAACCACTTTTCTCTCGGCACTGCCCATATGAGCGACGTTGTCCAGGCTCTCGCTCGTAACCACTGCGAAGGCCCCAACTGCACCAAGACCCAGATGGGCCGCGATGGGAAGATCCAGCTCAACTTGTTTGACCCCGACCTCACGCGCGTCGAATATATGGAATTTGAGCCAACTGGTACGCCCTGTTGCTCGCCAATCCTTGGCAAGTCTCCCACTGAAGTAGAAAACCGCTAGGCGAAACTCATTCCGAGCGATTCTCTTAGCATCTCCGCGATAGCTATGCTGCTGGCTTGCGTCTCAACAAGCTCCCGCCTCCGAGTGCGAACAATCCTTGCAAGCTCTGCAGAACGTATGATTCATCCGGTGCGCGTATATCATCAACACGCTACCCGTCATCGTCACGGCAACTTCGTACCCATGCGATGGCATTTGGGCTCCCCAGAACGCTCCTGCGAAGATAAATCCCAGCCCCAGCACCATCAGCCCAAGAATCCTGAGCCGCCCATGCGTACGAAACCCTCGCACTAGCGCCAGCGCGCCCAGTGCCGCGATCCCCACTGCCAACGTACGATGAGTTCGTTCCTCCCCTGGAATCAGATGAGCCAGCACAACAGACATCGACACCAGAACCGGCGTTAGAACACAATGCACCACGCAGAAAGCCGAGGCCCAGATGCCAAGCTTATCTGCGGAAAGAGTAGGACTACGCAAAATGGCATTCATGAAGCGGACGTCTTTCCAGAAGTGAAATAGGGAACAAACTCTATTTCAAATATACGCTAATGAAAATCTATTATCATCACCTACTCTCTCGTTCGTCCATCATGCTGAGAAAACACTAAGATCGCCTCAAGTGTTTTTATAGTTGCGGCGTTTCCATGACAGAGAAAAAGGCAGAATTAGTTGTTGTCTGCGTCGGTGAATTAGCAGATGCTGTTGAGATGATTGCTCCGTTTAGTTCTTCGCGCGCCTCACTGGGCGGATTTATTCTGGGTTTGATATTGCTGGGTGGGACCGGCGTGATGGCCGAAGCACACGTGGGAACCGAGCCGCAACGGACTGACTCCGGGCAGGAGACGACAACACAGAGGCCTACGAGCCCACCTTACTCGGGAGATCTTTCAATCTTCGAGTATCCGGACCGCGACAAGAAACTGCAGATCGATCGAGTCATGGATCTGCTGGGAATTGTGCCGGGGAAGAATGTCGCAGACGTTGGCGCAGGGTCTGGCTGGTTTACTGTTCGGGCGTCGCGCAGGGTTGGCCCGACCGGAGCGGTGATCGCGGAGGATATCAACCCACTAGCAATTGAATTCATCGGTAAGCGTGCTCTCAAGGAGAACCTGACGAATGTCAGAACGGTGCTCGGCAGCGCCGACGACCCGAGGCTGCCCTCAGGGAGCATAGATGCTGTACTTATGCTGAAGGTCTACCACGAGATTGCTCATCCGGTGCCGACGATGAAGGTGCTGCAGCTGGCTTTAAGGCCCGGAGCGAAGGTGGGGATTATCGACCGCAACGGGGATGGCGCAGATCATGGATTAAACCACGATGTAGTAGTGAAGGAGATGGGCGAGGCGGGTTACAAGCTGGTGGGGACCTATGACTTTACCAAGGCGGATGGCCAGGATTACTTTCTGGTCTTCCAGGTCCGTTGAGACAGCTGCGGTATTGAGCCAGGGTACTGGTGCGGAACTACGCCAGGGAAGAAGTATCCGTGGCGGACGTGGTGCATAAAAGCCCGGGCGGCACTCATGCTTTCTAGGTTTGAGGCGACCGTTATTTGTGCGCTGTGGTCTTTGGCTTGGATGCTGCAGGCGAGGGATTTTCGGCGATTGCGGTGTCCAGCATCGCGTAGAGTTGAGTGACGTCATTCACCTGGGTGTAGCCTTTCTGGGTAACTATGAAGATGCTCGGGGTCTGGGTGAGGCCGACGCGTTCGCCAAGAGTATAGTCGGCACGGACCTCGGCAGCGAAGAGACCGTTCGGGTCGATGACGAACGGCATTACGCGACCGTGAGATTGAAAATACTTTTGCGTGAACGTGTTGAGGTCGTCCTTTGAGGCGATCGAAGTTTGATTCGCGAAGACGGCGCGCCGATACTCTTCTGCTGCTTGCGGAGAGATCTTATCCTGGATATAGCGAGCTATTACGGCGGCGTCAAAGCTCCAAACGTGCATCTTAAGAGGGAAGTCGTGGCGGACGAGCGGAATCTTATACTTGTCAACAGCGGCATGGACGATAGGGAATGCGCGTGCGCAGGCCGGACATTCAAGATCCTCGAACTCATAGATGGCCACCCTGGAGCCGGCGGGGGCCCGGAGCATAGAGGTATCTTTGAAAGCAGTTTGGGCTAGGGCGGGGATGCTGGCCGGGACGGAGATTAACAGGGCGGCGGCTAGAAGAATGCGATTCATAAAAGTAAGACGCATAAGGTTGTATTTTGTATTTTAGCTGAGGGCTGTGTCGCGTGGAGCTCAAAGCTCAGTTGGACGGTTTTTGGCATCATTTCTGCATCGGAGACCGAGTATGGCACTCTAATAAGAGAGCATGACAGTCTTGACGGGAATTTCTACAAGTGCGAAAGCGCGATGGCAGGCATCGGTGTGGCCGTTGGCGTTGGTCTTGTGCGCGCCGATAGCTGGCGCTCGAGCGCAAAGTGCTGCGGATCTACCCTCTGCGCCGGTGCCCAACGTTGCAAAGTTTCCGGGCGCGGTGGTGGAACAAGCTACCCCAGGTGCGCTACCGCTCAGCTTGGATGATGCGATCGCTCGTGGGGAGAAGCGCAACCTCCAGATACTGCTGGTGATTCAAAACCAGCGGTTGGTCCACGGCGAACTTTTGACGGCAGAGAATAGTCTGCTGCCCAGCTTGACAGCAAAGGGTCAGATTTCGGCCCAACAGATCAATCTGGCTGCACTGGGATTCAAGCCAGGAGCGCTAGCTGATTCCGGTATATCGCCGGGATCCTTTCCTGAGATTGTTAAAGTGAATACGGCTTCGGCACAAATGAATTTGGATCAGCAACTCTTCAATGCGCCCGCGTATTTCCTGTACCGATCAGCGCAAAAAGCACAGAAGGTGGCTGATCTTTCGACGCTGAATTTGTTGGGCGGTGTGACGCTGCAGGTGGGAACTCAGTATCTACTCGCGTTGGCGGATGCTTCGCAGATCGAAAATGCGCAGGCGCTGGAGAAGGCTGATGAAGTCGCTTACCAGCAGGCGAAGGCCTCGCACGAAGCAGGCGTAGGGACGAACCTGGATGAGTTGCGGGCGCGGGTGCAGTTGCAGATGCAGCAGCAGGCGTTGATCAATAACGAGAACGCCTTTGCGAAGGACAAGATCGCATTGAATCGTATGATCGGGCTGCCAGCGGACCAGGAGATTACTTTGACCGATACGGCCCCGT
This sequence comes from uncultured Acidobacteriaceae bacterium, assembly GCA_963708755.1. Taxonomy (GTDB): domain Bacteria; phylum Acidobacteriota; class Terriglobia; order Terriglobales; family Acidobacteriaceae; genus Edaphobacter. The sequence goes on along the minus strand of CAVPTN010000019.1, from coordinate 7,595 downwards.
ATGCGGAGTATGCAGAACTTCCGTTGGAAGATGCGAAAAAGCTGGCGTATCAGCGGCGGAAGGACCTGCTGAATCTGCAGGCACAGTTAGAGGTGGCGACGCAAGCACGCAAGGCGGTTCGAGCAGAGTATCTGCCGGTAGTGTCGTTCAACGGATACTACGGGGTTCTCGGCGAGATTGGATCGCTCTATCACGGTGTGTTTGCCGCTACGGGCAAAGTGAGCGTGCCTGTGTTTCAGGAAGGTCAGTTGCGCGGTGAGCGTGAGGTTGCAGCCGCTCAGGTTGTCGCTCTGAGGCAGCAAATCGAGTCGTTAAGAGTATCCATTGAGCAACAGATTCGGGCTAGCATGTTGGACGTAGAGTCGTCGAACCAGCTGGTGAAGGTCGCACGGAGCAATGTTGATCTTGCAACTCAAGAGTTGCAGGACGCGACGGACCGGTTTTCCGCCGGGGTGGATGACAACTTACCAGTTGTGCAGGCGCAGGCGACCCTGGCAGCAGCGCAGAGCAGACTCGTCGATACGCTCTATCAATACAACCAATCGAAGTTATCGCTGGCGCGAAATACAGGCGTGGTCGAGTCTCAATATAAGGTCTATCTGGGGCGTTAGCTTTGTCAGCGATCCCTTCGCTACCAGCTGACATCTTCCTAATTGGCACCGCACCTCCGCTCCCCCGGCATAAACCGGTGCATACCCGAGCAATTCACAGGCAGATCTCCTGCAGATGGTTACATTTCCGTAACCGAAGTGTGAAAACATAGGCTATGGCGGATGGTTCGGAACGAGGGAATCTGGCGGTAGAGAAAGATTATCGCTCGGCGTTTAAGTCGCGGGACTTTCGGCTGTATCAAATGGCGCGGTTGATGGTGATTCTGGGGGCTGAGGCGCAGTCGGTCGCGGTGGCGTGGCAGGTATACGCGTTGACCCACTCGGCATTGGATCTTGGCTATACGGGACTCGCGCTCTTTCTTCCTGGTTTGTTTGTGATGCTGGCGGCGGGGCATGCTGCGGACCGATATGACCGGCGGAAGATCATTCTGCTTTGTTACGGACTGCAGGCTTGTTGTACGGCGGTGCTGCTATGGCTTTCGCTGAGTGCGACTGCGCTACAGCATGGCAGGATTTGGCCGATCTATGCGGTGCTGGTAGGGATCGGTTTGGGCAGAGCGTTCAGCGGGCCGGCTGCGAGTGCGATGCTGCCTAGCCTAGTTCCAAAGGAAGATTTTGTGAATGCGGTGACCTGGGGGGCCACCGTCTATCAGATTGCGAATATGTCAGGGCCGGCGGTGGGAGGACTTCTGTTCACGCTGCCGTTGGCAGGTGCCGCCGCGATGTGCAACGGCGCACCCCTTGTGTATGGCTTCACGCTAACGATGCTGCTGGGATTCATCGTTCTGGTCAGTATGATTCGGGCGAAGATGGTGACCGAAAAGAAGGCATTCAGCATGAAGACGGTGCTTGCCGGACTCGAGTATGTTTGGCGAGCGAAGCTGCTGCTGGGATCAATCTCTCTGGACCTGTTCGCGGTACTGCTCGGTGGCGCGACGGCGCTACTGCCGATTTTTGCCACCGATATTCTGCACGCCGGGCCGCGCGGGCTTGGGTTGCTGCGGGCGATGCCTTCGGTGGGTGCTCTTGGCGGTTTCGCTGACGATGGTCGTGCGGCCGATCAAGCGCAAGGCAGGACTGACGATGTTGGTGTGCGTCGGGATCTTCGGTGCCGCGACGGTGGTGTTTGGGTTGTCAAAGAGCATCTGGTTGAGTGCGGTGGCGTTGGTGATCGTGGGCGCAAGCGATATGGTGAGTGTTGTGGTTCGGTCGAGCGTGCTGCAGCTGGCGACGCCGCCGGAGATGCGTGGTCGTGTGAGCGCGGTGAACTGGCTGTTTATAGGGGCGTCCAACGAGTTTGGCGAATTTGAAAGTGGTTTGACGGCGCACTGGTGGGGTGCGGTACGGGCAGTGGTCATCGGCGGTGTAGGGTCGATGCTCGTGACGGCTTCGGCAGCGGGGCTGTTTCCGCAGTTGCGTAGAGCAGACGCTTTGACGGTCGAGGCGTTGATGGCGCCTGAGCTCGAGTTGAGCGTGGCGGAGCCGGTAGATTAGAGTTCAATGATTCTGATTTGTGGATGAGGGCTGAGGAGAGTCGATGGAGAATGGGGCGAAGGCGGCGATTGGGGCTACTGTGGTGCTGATTCTGGCGGTGGGCGTCCGAGTGGGGATGATCTATCGCGAACGGAATGCTCCGGATAACTCGGTGAAACCTCCTGCGCGAGAGGTGATTCCTGAAGATGACCTCGTTTTTTTGAAGCACAAGAGGCCCGATACGCTGAAGGACATCAAGGATCTGGCGGGGACGACGGTGTGGGTCTCGGCTGGTGGGCAGCTTGAGTACTATCCGTTTGTCGGGCATGCTGCGCAGTATGGCAAGAGCGCAGGGACGCTGCTTGGGGCGGAGCCGCTGGTGGTGAAGGATGCGGTGGAGCAGGTGGCTCCGAAGGCCGCGACGTTCCGGATTCCGGGTGGAGATAAGCAGGTGCTGCTGGTTTTTACGCGGCCCGATGTTGCGGGCGATACAAAGGAGTATGCGGTTCCCGTGGGGTATCGGCAGGCGGGCGCGTACACGTTTTATACGGATGAGATTTTGTTCTATGACGATCCGCATGAGCTGTACAAGCACTGGGGCCCGGAGATCTGGAAGGCCGTGGATGCGCACCAGGTCATTCTCGGGATGAACGAGCGGCAGGTTGAGCTTTCGCTGGGGCAGGTGAGCAAGAGCACGAGTAAAGACTATGGGAACAGGATGGTGGTGTTTGCGAACCTCGGCAAACCGATGGCGGTGACGTTTACCAAGAACAAGGTGACGGCGTTTCGGGCGGATCAGGGGTACTGATCCTCCCCCCACCCGTCTGATTTGCGCCAAAGTTTTCGGACCATTGGACTTAGGTTTGGACCTCGGTGCTCTTTGGTGGTCTACTGGTCGGGTTATGCTGGCATTGGCTGCTCCGTTTTGAGCAATAGAAAAGGCCCCGGATTCTCCGGGGCTTTTCTTGCTCTATGTCTATTTTAAATGGATTGGGAGGTAACTCATGCCCACGCGATTGTTCAGGATTGGCGCGGGTTTGGATGGTTTTGGGGGTTGACAGAGTTTTTTTGCCTTTGCGTGAAGGATGTACCTGTGAGCGCGAAGGCATACCTCAGGGCCTAAAGGCCCAATTTCTTGCGGCTTCGGGAGGCCCAAGGCTAAAGCCTTGGGTTACCTAGAAGTTCGAAGGCATATTCCAGGGCCTAAAGGCCAGTTTTTGCAGATTCGGGAGGCTCAAGGCTAAAGCCTTGGGTTACCTAGAAGCTCGAAGGCAACCGTGCCTAGGGCGTTTCTTGAGAGCCGTGGGGTACCTAGAAGCTTCCAGCTTGGATTCGAGTTCAAGGATCCGGTCTTGGGGTACCAGAAGCTTGGTATCTGGAACGTCGCAGTTCTCACATGGCGAGTCGTGCGTCGCTCCAAATTGAAGCCATGTGAGTGGTTAGTGTTTGACGACTGAGATGGTGAGGGTGCTGGGGTACTGGGGGCTGTGGTGGATGGCGGTGTGGGCGACGATGGCGGTGGTCTCGTCGTAGTTGTTGCCGCCGGTGTTGAGGTTGCGGTCGAAGCGGGGGAAGTTGGAGCCGGCGATCTCGATGCGGATTCTGTGGCCGGCGTCGAAGTAGTTGCTGGTGTTCATTGGGGTGAGGGTGACCTTGTAGACCTTGTCTTTTTCCATCCAGACGGTCTTGTCGTCGCCTTCACGGTAGCGAAGGCGCTGGATGGTCTCGTCGAGGTTGTAGGCGGTGCCGTCGGGCAGGACGTCGATGACTTTGACGGTGACGTCGGTGTCCTTGACGTCGGAGGAGACGTAGAGCGTGGCGGTGATGGGGCCGCTGACTTCGATTCCTTCCTTCAGAGGCTGGGTGGTGTAGACGAGGATGTCGGGGCGCTCCTCCATCTTGCGCTGGTCGAGTGCGCCGCCGTCGCCGGGGATGGTGTTAGCAGCGCAGCAGACGTTGCCACCGTAGCTGGGTGTGGGGTGGAGGGGATCGTAGGTGAAGAGGTCTGCGATGTCGGGTGATTTGGTTTTTGTCTTCGCTTTTGCCGGTGCGATTGGTTGGGTGAAGGCGAGGATGCCGTCGCCGTGCAGGGTGTTGGCGTGGCCGCCGCTTGTGAGTGTGAGGGTGACGGGCTTGGCTCCTTCGGGAGGCCAGGTCTCGGAGTGCTGCCACTTGTTGATGCCCATGGTGAAGTACTGGACCTTGGGGGTCTTCTGGAGGAAGCCGTTGTCTTCGCCCTTGAGGAAGTGATCGAACCAGCCGTAGGTGAGGGCGTCGTAGTCGAGCCGGGCGTCGCCCATGCTGCGTTCGCCGATGATGGTGTCCTCTTTGGCGCGCTTGTAGCCGCAGTGGAGGGTGGGGGCGATGACGGCGTACTGCTCGTTCGCGGCTTCGCCCTTTGCGGTGCTGCGGACGAAGTTATAGGCGGCGAGATTTGGGCCGGTGGAGACGTCGTACCAGGTCATGAACCAGAAGCCGGGGACGTTGATGGGCATGGTGTCGGACTGCCAGATGCCGCCCTTGCGCCAGGCCGGGTCGTTGGGGGTGCGCTCGATCATGGCGCCGCCGGTGGTGTTAGGCATCTTGTCGGAGAAGATGCCGCGAGGGCCGTCGACGGCGGAGATGATGTCTTTTTCGGGGAGATGCTCGAAGGCTTTGGCCCAGTCGACGGGCGGGAGTTGCGGTGCGAGGTCGAAGAGCTTCGAGGCTTTGATGAGATCGGCCTGTGATGTGTCTTTGGGGAAGGTGGGGCGGACCTGATTTTGTTCGCCGTAGAGCCAGTCGATGAAGAGCATCTGCACGGCGCCGCCGCGATACCAGTTGCCCTGCTCGTTGTAGGGGCCGACTTTGCCGACGCCTGCGCCGAAGCTCTGCGGGATGATGGTGGTGAGGGCTTTGTTGCCGAGGGACGCTGCGGCGAGCTGCCACTCGGCGGTGGAGGAGCAGCCGATGAGGCCGATTTTGCCGGAGGACCAGGGCTGCGTGGCCATCCAGTTGAACTGATCGTCGGCGTCGGAGAGTGGCGCGCCGAGGATGTCGTAGTTGCCTTCGGAGAAGAAGTGGCCGCGCTCGTTCATCTCGATGAGGACGTAGCCGCGCTTGACGGCGTCGAGCTCCTGGCTCATGTCACGGTAGGTGCCGAGCTTTACGTCCCAGAAGTTGAAGTTGTAGGGAGTGCGGCTGAAGATGATGGGGTATTTTTTGCTGGTGTCCTTTGGCCGATAGATGTCGGCGGCCATGCGCGCGCCGTCGCTCATGGGAACCATGACCTTGCGGTCGATGATTGCGACATCTTCCAGTTGCTTCTCGATGCCCTCGCGTTTTTCGATGAGAGCTTTGGTCTGTTCCGGAGTGAGCGGTGGGCGGGGGGCTTGAGGGAGGGCGAGTGGAGTGATGGCAAGCAGGAGGGCAGTTGCGGCGTACAAACGCATTCAGTTGATCCTTAGCTGTGACGGATTCGTTGGGATATAGATGAAGACGGGCTTGTTCAGCGTGGAGTTTCAACCGGTGTTGCGGAGGCCAGCGCTGATGCCGTTGATGGTGGCTGAGATGGCGCGGTCGAGTTCGGGAGAGTCGGGTTCATCATTGGCGGCGGCGGTGCGCTTGCGACGGATGAGCTCGACCTGGATGAGGGACATTGGATCGACGTAGGGATTGCGAAGACGGATGGAGCGCTCGAGGACAGGGTTGGTTTGCAGGAGCGACTTTTGCTTTGTGATCTCGAGGATCATGCGGTGGGTGAGGTTGAACTCGGCTTCAAGCGTGGTGAAGACGCGGTCGCGGAGGGCTTCGTCTTCCACCAGCGAGGCGTAGAGGCGGGCGATACCGAAGTCGGCCTTGGCGAGGGCCATCTCGACGTTGCGGATGATGTCGAGGAAGAGAGGGAAGTCGCGGGCCATTGTCTGGAGCTGAGCGAGGCCGTCGGGTGTGGTCTGGATGAAGTGATTCAGCGCGTGACCGACACCGAAGTAGGCGGGGACGAGCTGGCGGGACTGCATCCAACCGAAGACCCAGGGGATGGCGCGGAGGTCCGCCATGGATTTTTTGCCGCTGCGTTTGGCGGGGCGAGAGCCGAGGCGAGCGTGTTCGAGTTCGGCGACGGGGGTGGCCTGCTCGAAGTAGGTGAAGGTGTCGGGGTTGTCGACGATGTGTTTGCGATAGAAGGCGTAGGAGGTGGCGGAGAGCTGGTCGAGGGCGGCCTCCCAGGCGGGGAGGATCTCGCCGGTGAGGTGCGGCGTGTCGTTCCGTGTTGGAATACCGCGTCGGGGCGCGCGAGGGCGTCGAGGCTGGCGGCGATCATGAGTTCGAGATTGCGCTCGGCGAGGATGACGTCGGAATACTTCCAGTTGAGGACTTCGCCTTGCTCGGTGATGCGAAGTTCGCCGGTGAAGCTGTCGATGGGCTGGGCGAAGATGGCGCGATGGGTGGGGCCGCCGCCGCGACCTACGGTGCCGCCGCGGCCGTGGAAGAGTCGGAGGGTCACGTTGCAGTCGCGGGCCACTTCGTGGAGGGCGCGGTGGGCTTTGTAGATCTCCCATGTGCTGGTGATCATGCCGCCGTCTTTGTTGGAGTCGGAGTAGCCGAGCATGACCTCTTGATGGTTGTTCCAGCTTTTTAATAGGGGGCGGTAGGGTTCGCTGGTCCAGAGCTCGCGCATGATGGCGGGGGCGTTCTGGAGGTCCTCGATGGACTCGAAGAGTGGGACGGGCTGGAGGCCGGGGTCGTCGATCCTGCCGTCTGCGTCGAGGGTGGCTTCGACTTTGACTCCGCCGAGGCGGGCGAGCCAGAGGACGTGGAGGACGTCTTCGGCGCTGGTGGCGCCGCTGATGACGTATTGGCGGATGGACTCGGGGGAGTAGGTTTGCTTGAGTTCGGCGATGGTGCGGAAGGTGTCGAGGACTTCGGCGGTTTGTTCGGTCAGGGCTGGGGGGAGGGTGAGTGTTTTGGCTGAGCTTGCGTCGGACCAGGCGGAGATTTCGGCAATTGCGGCGGCGTGGACGCGGGCGTGTTGACGGATGTCGAGGGTTTGGAGGTGGAGGCCGTAGGTGCGGACCTCCATCAGGAGGGGATCGATGAGCATCTGGGCGAGGCGCGGGCCGCGGTGCTCGACCAGCGAATTGCGGAGGGTGGTGAGGTCGGAGAGCAGATCCGCGGCGCGGGTGTATGGGGTGAGCGCGGGGTTTGCGGGAACGGGTACGGCGGACTGCGGGGTAGCGCCGAGGCGCATCATGATGCAGGCGATGAGGAGGCGGATGGATTCGTGAGGGAAGCGCTCTTCGAGAGCGTTCTGGCCGGCGGTGCGGAGTTGTGTGAGGTAGCGATCGAGGAGTGCGGTGAGCTCGGGTGAGACGGGGACCTGTTGGGTGGAGCTGGCGAGCTGCTCGAATACGTTTTGCAGGCGACGGCGGTAGTGGGTGAGGAGAAGGGAGTGCGCCATCGCGAGGGCTTCGCGCGTGGCTTCGGGGTCACGAAAGGGTTGCCGTCGCGGTCGCCACCGATCCAGGAGCCGAA
>CAVPTN010000018.1:0-510648 GCA_963708755.1 uncultured Acidobacteriaceae bacterium | reverse complement strand
GGTGTTGCGCATCTGCGCGTAGCTGGTGAAGAGGCAGAAGGCGCGGCCCTTGGTGATCTCGAGGACGCGGCGGATGCGTTCGGCGGCTTTCTCGGGGAAGTCGGGCTCGCGGGGGTCGGGCATGTTGGGCGGAAGGTAGAGGAGGGCTTGCTTTGCGTAGTTGAAGTGCGAGGGAACGATGAGCTCGCGGGTGGAGTGGAGGCCGAGGCGTTTGCGGATGTGGTCGAAGCCTCCGGAGACGGTGAGGGTGGCGGAGGTGAGGATGACGGAGCTGTAGTTGTCGAAGAGCGTGGTGGTGAGGAGCTCGGAGACGTCGATGGGGGTGGCTTGAAGATGCGTGTGAAAGCTCGCGTGGGCTGCGCCTCGCGCCAGATTGCGGACTCCGCCTGCGGCGCGGCGCTCGATCCAGAAGACGGTGTTGCGGTCGGGGGATTCGAGGAGGAAGGTGAGGTGGGCGCGGATGTCGGCGGCACGTTTGCGCAGGCCGGAGGACTCTTCGACGTTCTTGAGGAGTTCGAGTTCGCCTTCGAGGCGCGTGAGGGCGTTGAGCGTTGCGGTGTAGGTGTCGCCGCTTTCTTCTAAGAAAGCTTCGCGGTGGAGGAAGGGCATGCGGCCACCTCCGTTGGAGGTGCCGCCTGGCTCGGCGGGGAGGACGGAGAAGAAGAGGCGGGAGCGGTCTTTGAGGGTGGCGCAGGCGCTTTCGATGGCGCTGCTGCTGGCTTGTTTGGCCTTGAGGAGCATCTCGGTGTCGCGGGTGAGCTCGTCGATGCGCTGGGTGGAGAGGCCGATGCCGAAGTAGTTGGAGGCGACCTCTTCGAGCTCGTGGGCCTCGTCGAAGATGACGACGGCGGCTTCGGGGAGGATGCCGGCGTCGGGTGCGCCTGCGGCTTGCTGCTTGATGTTGAGGTCGGCGAAGAAGAGGTGGTGGTTGACGATGACGATGTCGGACTCGAGGGCTTTGCGGCGCATGGCGGTGACGAAGCAGCGCTCCCAGTCGGGGCAGGTCTGGCCGAGGCAGACTTCGGTGCGGGCGTCGAGTTTGTGCCAGAGGGCGGAGGACTCGGGGAGGTGATCGAGTTCGGCGCGGTCGCCGGTTTCGGTGGTTTTTTCCCAGGTGGCGATGTGGTGGAACTGGTCGATCTCTTCGAGGCCGTTGAGGAGCGGGTTGTCGCGGAGGGCGTAGAGCTTGTGGCGGCAGAGGTAGTTGGCGCGGCCCTTCATGTAGCAGACTTTGAGGGGGCCGAGGAGGGATTCGAGGAAGGGGACGTCCTTGAAGTAGAGCTGCTCCTGGAGGTTTTTGGTGCCGGTGGAGATGATGACGCGCTGGTTGCGCTCGCGGGCCAGGCGGAGGGCGGGTAATAGGTACGCGAGGGTTTTGCCGGTGCCGGTGCCGGCTTCGACGATGAGGTGGCGCTTGTCTTTGAAGGCGGATTCGATGGCTTTGGCCATGTCGTACTGGCCGCGGCGGTGCTCGAAGGCGAGGGTGGAGCGGGAGAGAATGCCGCCGGGCGAGAAGAAGTCGTGGAGGTTGGGGAGATTCTCCGGGGGGGCGGGCGTGATCGAGATGGGGGCGGAGGTGACACAGGTGTTTTGCTGAGGATCGGGCGGCACAGAGGCTTTGCAATTTCTATAATAGAAGTAGAAGCGAAGAATTAGCGTAATAAGCCTGACCGCCTAGATGGTGCGCGGGAGAAAGTTGGACGTTCCGTGGCTCAGAGAGACGATAGAAAGCGGTTAGGTAAGAAGCACAGGCAGGCGAGCACGCGGCCGAAGAAGGGGCGTGCGCCGAAGGCTACGCCAACGACCGGGGCGGTGGATCCTCGTAAGCGGAAGATACTTTCGACGAAGCGGGCGGCGGCGGATGCGGCTTCGCGGGTGACGAAGCAGTCGCCGGAGCGGGAGAAGCGGAGGTCGATTCGCACGGATGGTGCGGGCTCGAAGACGCCGAAGGGGACGGCTCCGAATGCTCCGCGGGCGAAGCAGGTGCGGCCTGCGGATGGGATTGTGGGGCGGCAGACGCCGCGGTCGGAGAATGTTGCTGGGCGCGAGCGACTCCACGAGGAAGACTGGCGCGATATTGAGCTGCTGGCTTCGCAGATGGTCACCGATACCGAGAGTGTGGATGCTCGCGAGCTGCCGCTGATTGCGGTATGCGGGCGGCCGAATGTGGGTAAGAGCACGCTGTTCAATCGGCTGACAGGGTCGCGGCGGTCGATTGTGGGCGATGAGCCGGGGATTACGCGGGACCGCATCTATGGTGAGTTGGAGTGGATGGGGCGTGAGGCGAGGATCGTCGATACGGGTGGCGTGGTGCCGGATGATGAGGCGCTGATTCCGGCGGAGATCTTTCGGCAGGCGAAGGTGGGGCTGGAAGAGGCCGACGCGATTGTGATGGTGGTGGATGGACGGACGGAGCTGGCTTCGCCGGATATGGAGCTGGCGCGGCTGTTGCTGCGCGGTGGGAAGCCGGTGTTTCTTGCGGTGAACAAGATGGATACCGACGCGATGCTCGCAGGTGCGGAGAACTTTCGGCGGCTGGGGTTCAGGAATGTGCTGCCGATCTCGGCGGAGCATGGCTCGGGGATGGGCGATCTGCTGGATGCGGTGTTTGACGTGCTGCCAGAGCCGAAGGAGATTATCGAAGAGCCGGAGGTGATGCTGACGGAGATGGATGAGGCCGAGGAGGATGAGACGGGGCCGGACTTCTCTGTTGCCGCAGGCGCATCTGTTACGCCTGCTGCTGCTCTTTTGCATGAGACTTCGGAGGATGCGGCTCCGAAGCGGCCGAGGATGCTGCGGTCGCATGGGGAGTACGACAGCAAAGAGACGAAGATCGCGATCATCGGGCGACCGAATGTGGGTAAGAGCACGCTGCTGAATGCGCTGACGGGCACGGAGCGGGCGATTGTTTCGCCGATTGCCGGGACGACGCGCGATGCGGTGGATGAGGTTGTGGAGCGGGATGGGCACAGCTTCCGGTTTGTCGATACGGCGGGTATTCGGCGGAAGGGCAAGACGAAGCTGATGGCGGAGAAGCTGTCGGTGATCATGGCGAGGAAGCATCTGGAGGCGGCGGATGTTTCGCTGCTGGTCATCGATGCGGCGGAAGGCGTTGCTGCGCTGGATGCGAACATCGGCGGCTATGCGCATGAGAGCGGACGCAGCGTGATTATCGTCGTCAACAAGTGGGACCTGATGACGCGGACGGGCAAGGATGGGATGCGGTTGTTCGATGGCAAGCCTCCGGCGGATCAGAAGCAGTATGAGCAGGATGTTCGGGACAAGCTGAAGTATCTGGACTACGCGCCGTTGCTGTTTATCTCGGCGGCGGATGGGAAGAATATCGAGTCGGTGTTCAAGAAGGTGGAGCTGGTTGCGCGTGAGAGACGGAAGCGCGTGACGACGGGGCAGATGAACAAGTTTCTGGAGAAGGTGGACTTCCAGAAGGCTTCGGTGCCGATGAACAAGCGCGTGCGGATCTACTACATGACGCAGGCTGCTGTGGCTCCGCCGACGTTTGTGCTGTTTACCGATAAGGACGTGAAGATGCACTTCTCGTTTGAGCGATTTCTGGGGAACCAGATTCGGGAGAACTTCGGGTTTATCGGGAGTCCGATCTGGTTCAAGATCAAGGCGCGGAATAAGAAGAAGACGGAGTAGCGAGTTTCTGGATTACGTTTGGTTAATTGTGGCCTTCCTGCTTTGGTGGAACGTAGTTGAAGAGACGCAGGCGCTCGTTTTCGCGTTCTAACGATCGGCTACGTCCACGCAGGAGATCGCTGAGCGAGATCGCTCCACAGACTTGTTGGTTGGCACGGTCGACGACTGTGAGGGTCGTCAAGCCTTCGGTGGCCATCGTCTCTGCTGCCGCGCGCGCTGTCTCATCTGTGTAGGTATAAAACGCGGGGAGGGATGACGTTGGTCCATTAGCTGCCAGTGGAGACATCAGCTCTCGCACCATCACCAGCTCAAGCGGATCGACACCATACTCGCGTGTGAGGTGATAGCCGCGACGACTGATCTTTTCCGTAAGGATCGATCTGGGCATCAACAGCGCAGTCACGAGATAGGCGGCGATGCAGGCTATTGTGAGAGGGAGAAGCGCTGGAAGACAATGCGTCACCTCCAGGCTGAAGAGGATGGCTGTCAAAGGGACACCAAGGGCGCCAGCAAGCATGGAGCCCATGCCGATGAGAGCCCAGAAGGCCTGCGCTTCGACGGGTGCGTGTGCGAGATGTCCTGCCATCGCGCCAACTGCTCCGCCGATCATAAGCAGAGGAGCAAGGACGCCTCCGGATGTTCCGGAACCCAGAGAGAATGCCCACATCAGCGACTTGGCAATGAGTATGCCGACGATCAGGCTGATGGTGGCGTTCCCGCGGAGCAGTTCCGCGATGTTATCGTAGCCGACGCCAAGTCCACGTGGAAAGAAGAGGCCGCCGACTCCGATGCCGATGCCTCCGATTGCAGGCCACCACATCCAGTGAACGTGAAGGTGCTCGAAGAGATCTTCAAAGGCATACATCATGCGGCTCATTCCTGCAGAGATAAGACCAAGCAACGCACCAAGCAGTAACGCTCCAATGGCGAACGTGATCGTATTGGCTCCGCCGATCGTCGGCATTTGAAAGAGAGGGCCGGCTCCTAACCAGTAGACGCGCAGGATCGCAGCGGTCGCGCTTGCGATTGCCACCGGGACAAGACTGCGTGGACGCCATTCAAAGAGCAAGAGCTCTACGGCCAGAAGGATTGCTGCAACCGGGGTTGCGAATGTTGCTGACATTCCTGCTGCTGCGCCGGCAACGAGCAGTGTGGTTCGTTCGACATCGGTGACATGCATCCACTGCCCGACTAACGATCCGAACGCCCCGCCTGTCATGATGATTGGACCTTCGGCACCAAATGGGCCTCCTGACCCGATGGCGACGGCGGCTGAGATTGGCTTCAAGACTGCGATCTTTGGAGCCACCTTGGCGCGGTGGAGCAGGATGGCTTCGATCGCCTCGGGAATGCCATGGCCGCGAATCTTGTCGGAGCCGAAGCGCGCCATCAGACCTACGATCAAGCCACCAATGATCGGAACAACGACCATCCAATGGCCGAGCGGACTGCCTGCCGGGGAGACAGTGGCTGAGCTGAGCCGGTGATAGTAGAAAAAGTTTGTGGAGAGGGCGATAAGGCGTAACAACACGACAGCTAACCCTGTTGCACAGGCACCGATGCCGATTGCGACCCCTGAGAGTAGCCAGACTCTTCGGTCGACGGTGAAATCTCGTAAAGCAGATGGTTCCAACTTCATTTTTTCTTCCTTGCTTCAACTGCTCTCTCGACGGTGTTCGCACCCCGGACGCGGGAGCTTCGAATCTGCGTCAAGGCGTTGAGTAGTGTGGGAATGAGTTCGTAGAGCTCGCGCTCGTGATCGTCCGAGAGGATTCGCAGGATCTTGTTGCCCTCTGCGGTGATCTGCAAAACCACACGGCGGCGGTCGGAGGTGTCGTGCGTGCGGAGGATCAGGCCCGCATCTTCGCAGCGTTTGCTGAGTTCGACGACGCTGTTGTGTCGCAGACCTAGTCTCTCTGCCACGTACGACACCGTTGTTTCGACGCCTTCCGGAGCACCGGCGACGTGAAGTAACAGTTGATGCTGCTGAGGATGCAGACCGGCATCGACTGCACGTTCTTCGCTGAACTGGAGAAACTTACGAAGGGTATAGCGAAACTCCGCGAGGGTTTGGACTCTCTGCCTGTCGTTGGACTGAAGGGGTTTCGTCATGAAATTAATTATATCGTATTACGATATAATTATCGGTGATGGAGCTATCAGTAATCTTCTCTTTCTTCGTTGCGGCAGAGGGAAACGTCAGCGTGAACCAAGATAAGTGTTGCATTCGGTTGGGATTAGTGGGTAAATGGGGGCGTCTTCTTCTTGGGCGCATCTTTCAGGATGCCGGTATTGAGGGGGATGCGTACTCCATGGGCCCGGATTAAATCCGAATCTAAATCAATCGAGGAAGATGCCATGAACGTAATGGGTATTGTTACTGATCTGATCGCAGGCGGAGTTGGCGGAAATATTGCGGGAGCGTTGCTGAAGAAGTTTGATCTTGGTCCGGTTGGGAATACGGTTGCGGGTATCGTTGGCGGTGTTGGCGGCGGTCAGTTGTTGAGTATGTTGATGTCGGGTGGTGCAGCGGCAGCGGCTACATCCGCGGCTTCCTCGGGTGGAATGGATATGTCATCGATCTTAGGGAACGTAGCTGGCGGCGGTGTGGGGGGAGCCATTGTTATGGCCATCGTCGGATTAGTGAAAGCTCAGATGAGTAAGAGCACTACGTAACAACTAATTTGATTTAAGTAAGTGTGAGCCACTCGCTCCATGCGGCCAGGGCACGGTCGCATTGGAGTTTGTGGCGCTCTTTTTTGTCGCGCATCTTTTTGCGGAGATCTTCTTCGAGGGGTGGGAGGAGATCGAAGGTGATGTTGGCGGGTTGGAATTTTTTTGTCTCGGCGTGGGTGATGTAGTGGGTCAGGCTGCCGTTTGCGGAGCCTCTTGGGGCGGGTGTTGGCGTTTGCCCTTGCGCGATGGATGCGGCGTAGATGCCGGCTAACATTCCTGAGGCGATGGATTCGGTGTAGCCTTCGACTCCGCTAAGCTGGCCGGCGATCATGATGTTCGGGTGGGCTTTGAGCTGGAGGGTTTCGGTGAGGAGCGATGGGGCGTGGATGTAGGTGTTGCGGTGGATCTGTCCGTAGCGAAGGAAGGTTGCGTTTTCGAGGCCGGGGATGAGCTTGAGGACGCGGTTTTGCTCGCCGTACTTGAGGTGGTTCTGGAAGCCTACGAGGTTGTATGAGTCGGCGCGGAGGTTTTCCTGGCGAAGTTGGACGACGGCGTAGGGCCAGCGGCCGGTCTTGGGATCGGTGAGGCCTACGGGCTTCATGGGGCCGAAGCGGAGGGTGTCGCGGCCGCGGCGGGCGGTCTCTTCGATGGGTAGGCAGCCTTCGAAGTATTGGAGTTTTTCGGCGGTGCCGGTGGCGGGGAATTTCTCCCAGTCTTTGGCTTCGACTGCTTCGGCTGTGGTGAGGGCTTCCATGAAGCGCTCGTACTCTTCTTTGGTGAAGGGGCAGTTGATGTAGTCGGCGGTGCCCTTGTCGTAGCGGGCGGCGAAGTAGACCTTGGACATGTCGATGGTGGTGGCGTCGACGATGGGGGAGATGGAGTCGTAGAAGGCGAGATGGTCGGAGCCGGTGAGGCGCTGGAGTTCGGCGGCGAGGGCTGCGCTGGTGAGTGGGCCGGAGGCGAGGATCGTGAGGTGTGTTGGCGTCGTGCTCGTTGAGCTGAGTTACCTCTTCGCGATGGACGGTGATGCGCGGCTCGGCTGCGATGCGTTCGGCTACGCGCCTGGAGAATTCGACGCGGTCGACGGCGAGGGCGTGGCCGGCGGGGACGGCGGTGGCGTCGGCTTCGGCGAGGAGGATGCAGCCGGCGCGGCGCATCTCTTGTTTGAGGAGCCAGGGGGCGGTGTTTTCGGATTCGGACTTGAGGGAGTTGGAGCAGACGAGCTCGGCGAAGTCGGAGGTCTGGTGGGCTTCGGTGGTGCGGGTGGGGCGCATCTCGTAGAGGTCGACGTTGCAACCGCGTTTCGCGGCCTGAAGTGCTGCTTCGGGTCCGGCGAGGCCGCCGCCGATGATCTTGATCTTCTTCATTCTTCTTCAAGATAGAGGAAATTACAGAAGCCTTATTTCCTGTTGGATTGCGCGGCGAGGGACGGTGAGGGCGTTCGCCGGAGACTTGCATGCCCTTCCATTCGGACTTCATGACTGCGCCCAGTGAGTGGTAGAAGTCGATGGAGGGTTGGTTCCAGTCGAGGACGGCCCACTCGAAGCGGGGGCAGCCTTCGGCTACGGCGATGGCTGCGACGCGGGTGAGGAGGGCTTTGCCGATTCCCTTCCCGCGGTACGCGGGGCTGACGTAGAGGTCTTCGAGGTAGATGCCGGCGTGGCCGCGCCAGGTGGAGTAGTTGTAGAAGTAGAGGGCGAAGCCGGCGGGGGTGCGTGTCGATCTCGGCGATGATGCAGTGGAAGCGGTTGGTCTCGGCCGAAGCCGTCGCGGAGGAGGTCGGCTTCGGTGGCGAGGACGGCGTCGGGTTCGCGCTCGTAGGTGGCGAGGTCGCGGATGAATTGCAGGATCTGCGGGACGTCGGCGGGGGTGGCGGGGCGGAGGTTGAGGGATTCCATGGCTTTTGACAGATTAGCGGATTGTCGGGGCGTTAGGTAGATTAGCGGCGATTGCCGTTACGAACGAAATGCGGGGGTCTCTCCACTGCGGCGGCAAAAGCGACGCCTTCGGTCGAGATGACGAAGTTTTAGCTCAAATGAAAGACTGCACAGAGGACGCTTGATGCTGTTGCGGTGGCTACTCGGATGGGTTGGTTGGTTTTGGGGTTGGGGGTGGCTCCGGGTTGGGCGGCTAGCCATTTGTCGAAGGGGATGGTGAAGGCGAAGAGCTGCTTTTTGCCGTCGACGGTGTGGACCATCTTGACGTAGAGCTCGGCGCCTTTGAGGGCTGGGTCGTCGAGCTGGCGGATGTCGTAGAAGAGGTATCCGGCGAGGGTGCTGTGGGGGTTGACGGTGGTGCCGTTGAAGCCGAAGTCGGTGTCGTCCTCGGTGATCTTCTTGTCGACGGGCTTGTCGTGGAGGGTGATGGGGAAGAGGCATCGGGAGGGGTATCTTGCGGCCTGCGGTGCCTTTGGTGGAGAAGAGACGGCGGTGGATGTCGTCGTCGGTGGCGGCGGGGATCTTGTCGTTGTTGGCGGAGATGAACTGGATGCGGGCGTCGTCGAGGGAGAGGGCGGTGTCGCTGTCGTTGGTGATGATGACGCGGACGGGGAGCATGCCGTGCTGGATGTAGGGGAGGCGGAAGAAGTCGCAGTCCTTGGGGTCGTCGCAGGGGTCGGCGGCGACGGTGACGTGCTCGTTGGGGTGGGTGTCGAAGGCGGCGTATTGAGTGGCGGGTTTGGGCGGGCGGAGCTTTCTTGTCGGCTGCGCAGGAGATTTGCCGCGAAGAGGCAGAGTGGTGGTTGCTAGTAGGATCGAAGTTGCTGGGAGAACCGGTGGGACATCATGGCCAAGTTGATTATCATCTTCGCTGGCGCAGAAGGTAAAGTGAGGGCACGGCGACGGTGATGATGGTGGTGTATAGCTCGTTGCTGCTGGCCGTGCTGGTGGTGGGTGCGCCGTACTGGCTGGTGCGGATGGCGACCAGTGGGCGGTACCGGGCGGGGTTGCGGGGGCGGCTGGGGGTGGTTCCGGCGGGGTTGCGAGCGGCGGTGGCTGGGCAGCGTGGTGATCTGGGTGCATGCGGTTTGTGTGGGCGAGGTGATGGCGGCGACGCAGTTGATGCGGGAGTTGAAGGCGGCGCTGCCGGGATGGGTGGTTGCGGTTTCGACGACGACGGAGACGGGGCAGCGGCTGGCGAAGGATCGGCTGGCGGAGTCGCCGGTGTTTTATCTGCCGCTGGATTTTAAGTTCGCCGTGCGGCGGTATCTGCGGGTGTTGCGGCCGAAGATGCTGGTGCTGATGGAGAGTGAGCTGTGGCCGCGGCTGATTGAGGAGTGCGCGAAGAGTAGCGTGCCGGTCGCGGTGGTGAATGCGCGGGTCTCGGATCGATCGTTCCCGCGGTATATGCGGCTGCGGAGGCTGTGGCGACCGTTTCTGGAGATGATTTCGCTGTTTCTGGCGCAGAGCAGAGAGACTGCGGAGCGGCTGGTTAAGATTGGCGCGCCGGCGGAGCGGGTGAAGGTGACGGGGAACTTGAAGTACGACGTTCGCGTGGGAACGCAGACTGCGCTGACAAAGGTGTTGAAGAGCGACGTTGCCGGTTGGTGCGCGGGTGATTGTCTGCGGAAGCACGCTTGATGGCGAGGAAAAGATACTGCTGGAAGCGTGGCCTGCGTTGTTGGCAAAGGAACCGAATGCGGTGATGGTGCTGGCGCCGAGACACCCTGACCGGTTCTCTGCAGTAGCCAGCATGGTGTCTGCAAATAATTTCACGTTAGTGCGAGCGAGCGAGTTTCGTGAAGAAAACGCGGGAGAGATAACGACATCGGCTTTGGAGGCGGGTAGTATCTTCTTGCTGGATACGATCGGAGACCTGGCATCTATGTACGAGCTGGGGAGCGTGGCGTTTGTTGGGGGGAGTCTGGTTCCTGCGGGAGGACATAATCCGCTGGAGCCAGCGCAGTTTGGCGTGCCAGTGGTGATGGGGCCGTCGTTTCAGAACTTCCGCGATGTGGTCGAGACGATGCGGGACGCGAATGCGTTGCGGATTGTGTCGGCGACGGACGTTGGCGTGGAACTGGCGAAGCTGCTGCAGAACGCTGATGAGGCAAAGGCTCTGGGAGAGCGTGGACGGGCGGTGTTTGAGGGACAGGCCGGGGCTACGGCGCGGACGGTGCAGTTGTTGATGTCGTTGCTGGAGGAGACTTCGGTGACGACTCGATGAAGGTGCGAAGACCAATGCTGTTGCCGCTGACGTCGCTGTACGGCGCGGCGCTTGCACTGAAGCAACGGTTGTTTACGTGGGGATGGTTGAAGCGGAGCCGGCTGAAGAGTCCGGTGATCAGCGTGGGGAGCGTGTCGGCGGGGGGTGCGGGCAAGACGCCGATGGTGTTGATGCTGGCGGGGGTTCTGCGGAATCGAGGGTATGCCGTAAGGATTTTGACGCGAGGATATAAGCGCGACTCGAAGGTGACGACGCGAGTGGAGCCGTTCGACGATGCGCGGTGGCATGGCGATGAGCCGGTGTTGCTGGCGCAGCGATCGGGCGTTCCGGTGTATGCGGGTGCGGACCGTTACGAAGCTGGGACGATGGCGGAGCAGGCGGAGCCTACTCAGAAGCAGGTGGTGCATCTGCTGGATGATGGGTTTCAGCATCGGCGGCTGGCGCGCGATATCGACATCGTTCTGCTGACGCAGGAGGACGTGGAAGATACGCTGCTGCCGGCGGGGAATCTGCGTGAGCCGCTGTCGGCTGTGACGCAGGCGGATGTGGTGGTATTGCGCGAAGAGGAGGCTGATTCGCTACGCGGGGTGGTTGCGGGGTTGAGCGGGGGAAGGGCGGACCTTCGATCTGGGTGATTCGGAGACACCTCAGCCTGGGGGAGGGCGGTGAGGTGGGGCTACCGACGATGCCGTTTGCTTTTTGCGGGATTGCACGGCCGCAGAATTTTACGAAGATGCTGGCGGCGCAGGGTTATGAGGCGGTCGAGACGATGGCTTTTGAAGATCATCATGCATACGTCGAGGCAGATGTTGTGCGGCTGCTGCAAGAGGCGAGGCGCGTCGAGGCGAATGGTTTTGTCACCACCGAAAAGGATGCAGTGAAGCTCACGCCGATCATGCGGGATCAACTTGAGACGATTGGACCGATTGTTGTTGCTCGATTGAGCGTGGAGTTGTTGGACGAGAAGGAGTCGTTAGAGCAGTTAGTGACTATGGTGGGGCGGCTGGATCGGCGTAGGCGCTGATTGGAGTCGGGCCATTGGTCTGCATGAGAAAATGGAGGCTTGGCTACCGAACGCAAGCTCTCGGATAACACTGCAATTCACGGAGGAGACCGTCCGCTCCGCGTGTTGATTGTGCGGATTGGGGCGATGGGGGATGTGTTGCACGCGATGCCTGCGGTGGCGGCGCTGCGGGAGCTGCATCCGGAGTGGTCTATCGGTTGGGCGATTGAGCCGGGGTGGAGTGAGTTGTTGCAGATTGCGAGTGATTTTGACCGGGCGTCGAGTGCTGCGGGTAGAAGTGCGAGGATGCCATTGGTCGACCAGTGGCATCAGGTTTCGGCGAAGGCGTGGAAGGAGCGGCCGTTCTCCCCATCTACACTGAGCGACATCAACAGCTTGCGTCATGATCTGCGGATGTGGGAGTACGACGTTTGCGTGGATATGCAGGGATCGCTCAAGTCGGCGATTGTGGGGCGAATGGCTGGGGCGCCGGTGTTTGCCGGGCCTGCGGAGCCACGTGAGGCGCAGGCACGGTGGTTTTATAAGCAGCGTGTGGCGACGAGTGCAACGCATGTGGTGGAGCAGGGATGCGAGTTGCTCGGCGCGGCGGTGGGGACTGCACTAACACCAGCGGCTGTGACGCTTCCGATCGATGCAGAGGCTGAGATGTGGTGCGATCGGCTGCTGGCGCAGACTTTGCCGCGTAGTGAGAGGTTTGTGTTTATTGCACCTACGGCGGGTTGGGGGGCGAAGCAGTGGCCCGCAGAGCGTTACGGAGCGGTTGCGGCGGAGTTGGGCCGTGCGGGGTATCGCGCCTTGGTCAACGAAGCGCTGGGCGACCGGACTGCGGGTAAGGTTATTGCGGAGAGCGAGGGGTTCGCGTCGCTGGTTCCCTGCTCGATTGGCGCAGATGATCGCGTTAGTGCGAAGGGCGGCATTGGTGATCGCTGGAGATACGGGGCCGCTGCATTTGGCGGCGGCGCTGGGCAGGCCAGTGGTTGGGTTGTATGGGCCGACCGATCCGGCGCGGAATGGGCCGTACAGGACTTTTGGGACAGAGGCGCGGGCGCGGGTGCTGCGGCACGCATCGAGCACGCGGGACCATTCACGTCGCTCGGAGACAGAGGCAGGGTTGATGCAGATCACGACGGATGAGGTGGTTGAAGCGGCGCTTGCCCTCCTGAAGGTTGGACAGGATAAGGTGATTGTGTGAGTGAGCGGACGAGATGGCAGACGATCGCACGGCGCATCCGCGTGCCGCTGGGATTCGTGTTTGCCGGAGTGTTTCTGTGGCGGGCGCAGCCGACCTGGAAGACGATGCTGCTGAGTCTCCTGCTGGTGGTGCCGGGGTTGTGGCTGCGAGCGTATGCAGCGGGCTATGTGCGCAAGAACGCCGAGCTTACCTTTACGGGGCCGTATGCGTATACGCGGAATCCGTTATATCTGGGGTCGATGATGATTGCCTTCGGGTTTGCTGCAGCGGCGGCGAGCTGGGTGATCCTGATTGCGCTGGCGGTTCTGTTTGCGGCGATCTATGTCCCTACGATTCTGAGCGAGGAAGCCTATCTGCGCGAGCACTTTGCGGGCTTCAATGCATATGCCGCAAAGGTGCCTCGGCTGCTGCCGCGTTTGACGCCGGCGTCGTTTCCGGTGGGCGAGAACGCCAGTGGGGGGAGATTCTCGGGGGAGCAGTATCGGCATCACCGCGAGTACAATGCTCTTATGGGTGCCGGGGCCATCTATTTGGCTCTGGCGGTCCGGCTTGTTCTGCATCACTCTGGGGTGATGGGGGGTCCGCGCTAAGGCGTGGAGGCTGGGGCGGAATGGCCCACAACTTCAACTCGTGAGAGTGCTGCCCTTTGCCGAAGCTGGAACGGTTTTTCCTTGCGTATGTCCTCCTGATGCTGAGTTTCACAGGCTCGCGATCGGCGAGGGCGCAGCTTTTGGGGTTGGGCGCGAAGCCAGCCACGCAGCCTGTGGTGATTCCTACGCTCCAGCCGCCGCAACCGAGTTTTGTCTTCCCAACGAAGCAGACGCTGACGTTTACAGTGGATTGGCGAGTGTTTACGGCAGGAACTGCGGTATTTCAGCTGGAGCAGCAGGGTACAGTGCAGAAGATTACGGCCACGGCAGACACGATTGGCGCAGTGACGATGCTGTTTCCAGTCGTGGATAAGTTTCAGGCCGGGTTCGATACGAAGACAGGCTGCTCGACCGGCTTCAGCAAACAGCTGCAGGAGGGCCGGCGGAAGGTCTCGAGCGAACTGAACTTCGATTATGGGCAGGGAAAGCAGACCCAGGTGGAGAAGAACCTGGTGAAGGGGACGTCGAAGGAGCAGACGGCCTCGATTCCGGCCTGCGTGACGGATTCGCTCTCGGCGATTTTTTATGCGGCGTCGCAGCCGATGGTGGTGGGACAGAGCATACGGTTTCCGCTGGCTGACTCGATGCGTACGGTGACGGTGGCGATGAAGGTTGAGGGCAAGGAAGAGATCAAGACGCCGGCTGGAACCTTTCAGACGATCAAGGCAGAGCCGACGGCGGATGAGGGCATCGTGAAGAATCGGGGCCACATCTGGGTTTGGTACACCGATGACGCGCGGCATATGCCGGTGCAGATTCAGGCGCGACTGTTCTGGGGGACGATTACGTTTCATCTGCAATCGTTCGAGACGAAGTAGGGTGGAAAGAGCGAGCTTTAATGACTGATTTAGTGGTGGATCCCGACAAGTTTGTGACGGTGGGCAAGTTTCTTGAGCCGGTGAATGCGCAGATGGCGAAGGGCATGCTTGAGTCGGCCGGGATTGAGTGCTTTCTGCAGGGTGAGAATGCGAACAGCCTGCTTGCGTTGGCATTTCGTGCGCGTCTGTTGGTGCATAAGCAGGATGAAGAGGCGGCGCGGGAGATTCTGGGCGAGGCAGTGGGAGAGTTGACCGGAGATGAGTTGACTGCTGAGGAGCAGCGCGAACTGGAGGCAGGCGATGGCGAAGGTTGAACCGAATCGTCCGCGTGCCGTGGTTTGTCTATCGGGGGGGATGGACTCGACGGTCTGCGCGGCGCTGGCGGCGCGGGATTATGACGTGTACGCAGTCCACTTCGGCTATGGACAGCGGACGGAGGCCCGTGAACTGCGTTCGTCTCAGGATGTGGCAAGGATTATTGGCGCAAAGGATCTGCTGCACCTGAAGATCGATCTGTTCCGGCGGATTGGCGGCTCGGCCCTGACCGATCATACGATTGAGGTTCCGGTTGCGGCAGCGGATGAATCCAGCATTGGGAGCGAGGTGCCGGTGACCTACGTTCCGTTCCGGAATGCGCATTTTCTTTCGGCTGCCGTGAGTTGGGCTGAGGTTCTGGGAGCGCAGACGGTGTTTATTGGCGCGGTGGAGCAGGATAGTTCGGGGTATCCCGACTGCCGTCCAGCGTACTATGAAGCGTTCAATCAGTTGATCAAGATGGGCACCAAGGATGGGGACATTCGGGTGGTGACGCCGCTGATTGCGATGCGCAAGAATGAGATCGTCCGGCTGGGAGTTGAATTGGGCGCACCGTTCCATGTAAGTTGGTCATGCTATTCCGGTGAGACCGAAGCCTGTGGCGTTTGCGAGAGCTGCGTTTTGCGGTTGCGGGCATTTCGTGAGGCCGGAGCGGTTGATCCGATACCGTATGCGGTCGCGCGACCGGTAGATTAAGCATCTGAATTTGAGGTAGTCGGCTGCTTTGCAATGAAGATTGACGCCCGCACTGATGGGCCAGGAGAAGAAGACAGTATGAAACGTATTGCATTGAAGGTAAGCAGCACTTTGGCGGCTGCCCTGCTGGCTGTCGTTGCAGGGGTACAGCCCGCTCGTTTGATAGCACAGGCGCCAGCGGCAACGGGAAGTATCCACGGCCACGTGGTTAACCCGGTGGGACAGCCGATTACGAACGGCGAAGTACGCCTGTCGACGGACCGTTCGTCGGACGCAAAGGATCGCAAGTACCCTTACAAGTTTCCGCTGGATCAGAACGGAGACTACAAGGGCACGGGGATCGCGCCGAATAACTACGTCGCCTTCGTCTTCCAGAACGACAAGAGTCTGGACTTTCAGGACAACGTCCAGATCGTCAAAGATGACGACAAGGTGGTGAACTTCGATATGTCCCGTGCGGAGTACATCAACAAGCTGACGCCAGAGGAAAAGAAGGCCCTCGAAGACTATAAGAAGAAAAATGCTGAAGTCAGCGCGGCCAATGCAAAGATTCAGAATTTGAACACGCTTTTGCTACAGGCACGGGCAGACAATAAGGCCGGAAATTTCGATGCTGCGATTACGTCCATGAAACAGGCAACGGAGCAGAAGCCGGATGAGGGGATCTTGTGGATCACGCTCGGTGATGCGCAGTTGGGAAGCGCAGACGCAGCCGTTAAGGCTGCCAAGGCGGCGGGTACTTCTGCAAATGATCCGGCAATTGTTCAGAAGTACAACGACGCTGCTACCTCGTACAAGAAAGGCGTCGATTTGAATGCCGCCTCCAAGAAGCCGAGCCCAGAGGCCGCCGCAGCTGGTTATAACCAGTTAGGCCAGGTTGAGGGACGGCTGGGCGATGCCAAGGCTTCTTCTGACGCATACGATCAGGCTGCCAAAGCAATGCCGGCCAACGCAGGGATGTACTACTACAACGAGGCGGCTACGCTGTACAACGCGGGCAAACTGCCCGAAGCAGAAGCTGCTGCCGATAAGGCGATCGCAGCTGATCCGAAGAAGGCGGAGGCCTACTACATCAAGGGACAATCTTTGATTCCGCAGGCGACGGTCGATGCGAAGACGCAGAAGGTTGTGGCTCCTCCTGGGTGCGTTGAGGCTTATCAGCAGTACCTGGAACTGGCGCCGGATGGGCCTCATGCGGCAGATGTGAAGGGTATTCTTGAGGGCATTGGGGCGCAGGTGAAGTCGACCTACAAGGCCGGAAAGAAGTAGGGATCGGAAGAAACGGGAGGCCCCGGGCGGACTGCTCGGGGCCTTTTTGTTTGTGGTTTGAAAGGCACGAAATGACGAAAACTGTAGCTGATATTGCCGAGTTTGATGAGGCGCTGAAGATTGTTCTGAGACATGGGGCAGATCTGGTTGCCGGCCCCAGCGAATCAGTGAATTTGCTGGGATGCGGTGGCCGCGTGCTGGCGGAGTCCGTGAATGCAGATCGGGACCAACCGCCGTTCGACCGGTCGACACGGGATGGATTTGCGGTTCGGGCGGCGGATATCTGTGCTGGCTCGTTGGAAGTAGTGGGGCAAATTCGGGCTGGGGAGCTTTGGCAAGGTGATGCGTTGGGAAGGGCGGCGATCGAGATTATGACGGGCGCTCCGATACCCGCGGGCGCCGACGCTGTCGTGATGGTGGAGCATGTCGAACGGCATGGGGATGAGATCCGTTTGATGGCTGGGCGGGCGGTGCGTAGCGGCGAGAATATTGTTCCGCAGGGCAGCGAGGCCAAGGCCGGGCAGGCGGTGTTGGCGGTGGGTACTGTGATTGAAGGTGCAGAGATCGCATTGGCCGCAGCTTGTGGGTACGTCTCGTTGCACGTATTTCGCAGGCCGAGGGTTGCGATTGTGGCTACTGGCGATGAGTT
This sequence comes from uncultured Acidobacteriaceae bacterium, assembly GCA_963708755.1. Taxonomy (GTDB): domain Bacteria; phylum Acidobacteriota; class Terriglobia; order Terriglobales; family Acidobacteriaceae; genus Edaphobacter. The sequence goes on along the minus strand of CAVPTN010000018.1, from coordinate 493,535 downwards.
GGTTGAGTTAGCCGCCACGCCTGGGCCGCAGCAGATTCGGAACTCGAATAGCTATGGGCTGGCGGAGTTGGTGGCTCGGGCTGGCGGCGAGGCGGTGAGGTTGCCGATTGCGCCTGATAAGCGCGTGGAGTTGGAGGAGAGTGTCCGGGTGGCGCGCGGTTTCGATCTGATGCTGCTCTCGGGTGGGGTTTCGATGGGCAAGTACGACCTGGTGGAAGAGGTGTTGGAGGCGATGGGTGCGGAGTTTTTCTTCACTGGCGTGAAGATGCAGCCTGGGAAGCCGGTTGTGTTTGGGAGACTGCCTAGCGAGGGCACATTGCCTGCTCAGTTTTTCTTTGGGCTGCCGGGAAATCCTGTTTCGACGCAGGTGACGTTTCATTGCTTTGTCGAGCCTCTGCTGAGGGCGATGGGTGGGGCGGGGGTGCATGGGCCGAGGTTTGTACAGGCTACGTTGGCGGAGGATGTTGTTGGGAAGGCAGGGCTGATGCGGGTTTTGCCAGCGCGGTTGACTGCGGATAGGGTAAGGCCAGAAGTGCGGCTGGTGGGTTGGCAGGGTTCGGGTGATCTGGCGGCGAATGCACGGGCTAACTGCTATGCGGTGCTGCCGCCTGAGCGGGAACGGTTCGCTGCGGGGGATGTTATTACCGTGCTGCTGCGCTGATTTGTTTGGGTTGAGTGTTGCGTTGGTTTGGGGTGGCTGCGGTAGGCTTGTGGGATGGATGATGTGGACTACACCTCTGAACAGTTGATGGACGACGATCCCGAGCCTTTGGGGAACGATGCGGATTTTCCGCCGAAGAGCACTGTCCCTGTAAGGCTTTCGCACTATGATCAGGCGGGCGAAGCTCACATGGTGGATGTGGGCGAGAAGGTTGCGACGCGGAGAGAGGCCGTGGCGGCGGCGTTCGTGGAGTTGTCGGATGAGGTGCTTCGCGCGCTGCCGCAGAATCCTAAAGGGAATCCGCTGGAAGTGGCGCGGTTCGCGGGGATTCAGGCGGCGAAGAGAACTTCGGAGCTGATTCCGATGTGTCATCAGCTGGCGCTGAGCTTTGTGGATGTGCGGGCGGAGGTTGTGGAGGGCGGCGTGGCGATTGAGGCCACAGCAGCGACTGTTGCAGGGACTGGTGTGGAGATGGAGGCGATGGTCGCGGCTTCGATTGCGGCGCTGACGGTTTATGACATGACTAAGGCGCTGGATAAGGGGATTCGGATACGTGAGGTGGTGTTGATGCGTAAGAGTGGTGGGAAGAGCGGGGAGTATTTGCGCTGATTTTAATTTGGATGGTGATTTGTTGTTTTTGCGGGGGGTTTTGGAGAAAACGGGTGCGCAACCGTGGTGTTTTGATGGTGAATTTGTGGTGGGATGTGTGGTGATTGTGGTGTTTTGACGGACACTTTTTCGGCGCTGAAAAATACGCCAACTTTTTGAGATTTATTTTTGGGGTGGGGCGAAGGCGAAATACGGGGGTCTCTCCACTGCGCGGTTCACGGTGAGGCTGTGAACCGCTTCGGTCGAGATGACGCTTTTTGGGTCGGTGGGCGAAAAACAAGCAACAGCAAAGGCGAAATACAGGGATCCTTCGCTGCGCTCAGGATGACGACAGAGGTAGTGGAAGCAGTCAGGATGGGATTCGATGCAGCAGGTGCGGTCAGGATCGGAATCGATGTGGTGGTGCGATCAGGATGACGACATATCAGAAATTGGCAAAAACCTAGATGGCGGTGGCGAGGGTGACGGCGAATAGGTGCTGGGGGTCTTGCCAGGATTTTGTGGTCTTGAAGTTGGCGGAGGAGAGGAGAGACTCGACGGCGGCGGTGGTGAATTTGTAACTGTTTTCGGTGTGAATGCTTTCGCCGGCAGTGAAGTCGATTGTTAGAGCGGGGCCTGCGGGGTTTGCGGGGATGTGGACGCGCTGTGCGGTGAGGGATTCGAGGTGCATCTCGATGCGGGATTGCGTTGGGTTCCAACAAGCACGGTGGCGGAAGTTCTCCGTGTCGAAGTCTGCGCCGAGGTCGCGGTTGAGGCGGGTGAGGACGTTGAGGTTGAAGGCTGCGGTGGTTCCGGACGCGTCGTCGTAGGCTGCGAGGAGTGTGGCTACGTTCTTGTTGGCGTTGGGACCGCCAGTGGGTGCGAGATCGGTGCCGAGGAGCAGGGTGTCGCCGGGGAGAAGCTGGGCGCGCAGGTTGCGAAGAACGTCTCTCGCGTCATCGGGTGTGAAGTTGCCGATGCTGGAGCCGATGTAAAGCGCCAGGGTGCGGGTGTTGGGAAGGCGGTTGAGGGGGAGGGCCTGTCGCGTGTAGTCGGCGACCTGGACGCGGACGGTAACGCCGGGGATGTTGCTGAGGATGTTGTCGGTGGCCTCGGCGAGGGCGGTCTCTGAGACGTCGACGGGTTGGTAGACGACGCTTCCCTGCTGACGGACTGCGGCGGCGAGGAGGATTCCGGTCTTGGTTGCGGTGCCTGCGCCGAGTTCGATGAGGGTGAGCTTTCCTGCCGGGCCCTGGTTGCGGGCGGCTTCGTGAAGGATGTCGTCGGCGTGGGCGGCGAAGATGCTGCGCTCGGTGCGCGTGAGGTAGTACTCGGGCAGTTCCGTGATCTCTTCAAAGAGGCGGGAGCCTGCCTCGTCATAGAAGAGCCAGGGGGAGAGAGTTCTGGGGGTGGCGGAGAGGCCTACGCGAGCTTCGTGTGCGATGGCTTCGATAGTGCTGATCGGAGTCGATTCTGGCGCGAAGATAGTTGATGGCACGTCGTGTCCTCTGTGTGCTTGACTTAGCGGAAGGCGTGCCTCTGGATGGAATATCGACCGCTTCGTGTGAGTTTGATGCATCTGAAATCACTTTCGCGGTTTTATCTTCGCAAAATCTTTCATGTTTCGAAATTGACTTGATTTCAGCGCAGCGGGGACGGATACTTTTTCGCGGGATCGAGGTTCCATCGAAGACGGAGAGCACATGAGACGAAGTTTGCAACTTGTTCTTGCGGGAGCACTTTTACTGGGGTCTTCTGTCGTCGCATTTGGCGACAATGTGAGGACCGACTACGACCATCAGGTGAATTTCAGCCAGTATCACACCTATTCGTGGGGGCAGGTTAAGACGTCTGACCCATTTTATGCTGGGCGCATTCAACAGGCCGTTAATTCCCAGTTGCAGGCGAAGGGTTGGCAGATGGTGCCCTCAGGCGGCTCCGTCACGATCTTTGCCTCGGACAACCTGCATAACCAGCAGGAGACCCAGACCATGTACGACAATCTGGGCGGCGGCTGGGGCGGTGGTTGGGGCGCGGGCTGGGGATGGGGCGGATGGGGTTGGGGTGGCGGGTGGGGTTCCGGAGTCGGAGAAGCTACGACGACCACGACGAATCAGTCTGTCTCCAATCTAGTGATCGACCTGTTCGACGCCAGTACCAAGAAGCTGCTTTGGAGAGGTTTGGCTACTGCTGATCTCTCGACCAACGCAGGTAAAAACACGAAGTCGCTCGACGGAGATATTGGGAAGATGTTTAAGGGCTTCCCACCGAAGCCGGGCAAATGATCTGATAGCTCGAGTTTTTGTTAGGACGCCCCTCAGCTTCTTCTCGAGTTGTGGGGCGTTCGCGTGTTTGCGAGAGCGACAGAAGAGGTGAGCCATAGAATGGTGAACAGCCCATGATGACTCAGCGAATTGTTCCGATCTTTCTTTTGCTTCTCTCGATGCCATCGTTCGCCCAGACTCTTCGCGCGGGGGATGCCATTGCACAGATACAGCATCGCTATGCTGCGGCGCCTCCGCCGAATACGGTCGATACGATCAAGGTTGGGGATCCCGATACGGTTGTGACAGGGATAACGACAACGTTTCTGGACACGATGGATGTTCTGCGCGAGTCGGTGAAGCGGGGCAACAACCTGATCATCACGCATGAGCCTACGTTCTATAACCATCTGGACGATACGAAGTTCTTTACTGACGATCCGGTTTATCAGGAGAAACTGGCGTTTATCAAGGAGCATCATCTGGTGGTGTTTCGGCTGCACGATGAGATTCATGCCGACACGACCGACCACATTCTGACCGGAGTCTATGAAGCGCTCGGATGGCAGGAGTATCCGCGTTCTGCGGGACCGGAGGGACAGTACTTCATCACGATTCCGCAGACGACGCTGGAGCAACTGGCGCGGAGGCTAAAGACTCAGCTGCACATTCAGACTCTGCGGGTGGTGGGCGATCCGAAGCTGTCAATCTCGCACGTGGCCATGGCACCTGGAGCTGCCGGTTTGCAAGATCAGGTGCTGGCGCTGCGAAAGCCGGATGTCGATGTACTGATTGCGGGCGAGGCGAGCGAGTGGGAGACGGTGGAGTATGTTCGCGATGCAGTGGCGCAGGGGAGACACAAGGCGCTTATTCTGCTGGGGCATGAGGTGTCCGAGGAGCCGGGGATGGAGCGCTGCGCGAAGGAGCTGCGGGAGCTGTTTCCGGGAGTGAGGGTGGATCACATCGAGGCCGGTCAGCCGCTTTGGAATCCTGAGCATGGGCCGGTGGCGAAGAAGTAGTTCGCTGTGATGCGGCTTCGATGTAGCTTTTTGGTGGGGTGGAGAACTGCAAACGCAGATTCCCTTCGGGAATGACAAACAAAACGAGGCCGACTCTACACCAACGGTTTAGTTCCTTATTTTGTGGCGTCTTGAGCGAGGCGGAGACCGGAGAACTGCCAGCGTGTGGCGGGTGAGAAGAAGTTGCGATAGGTGGAGCGGATGTGGGTTGCAGGCGTGACGCAGGAGCCTCCGCGAAGGATGACCTGTGAGGACATGAACTTGCCGTTGTATTCGCCGAGGGCGCCGGGGAGCGGCTTGTAGCCGGGGTAGCCGGTGTAGCCGCTGGCGGTCCACTCCCAGACATCGCCGAAGATCTGCTGGAGGCCGGAGAGCGCGGAGGCTGGGGTGGGATGGAGCTTGCGTGTCTCGAGTAGGTTCGCTGTGGTGGCCGCGTCCGCTTTGTTTTTGGATAGCGGGTAGGTGAGGAGTGCGGGCTGGGAGTCGACCTCTTTGCGCAAGAGGCCGAGGTGATCGGCGGCGTGCTCCCACTCGAACTCGGTGGGGAGACGATGTCCGGCCCAGCGGGCGTAGGCGTCGGCCTCGAAGAAGCTGAGGTGGCAGACGGGGGTTTCGCTGAGGTCGTCGAGCGAGCGGAAGCCGTGCATGGTGTAGATGCACCAGCCGGAGTTGGTGGTGTTGTCGCGCTGCCAGTAGAGCGGGGCCTGCCAGCCTTCGGCGCGCATGGTGGTCCATCCCTCGGAGAGCCAGAGCTCGGGGCGGTTGTAGCCGTTCTGGTCGATGAAGGCGAGGTACTCGGCGCAGGTGATGAGGCGCGTGGCGAGGCGGTAGGGTGCGATGTAGACGGAGTGACGCGGGGTTTCGTTGTCGAAGGCGAAGGTGTCGGTGGATGCGGGGTCGAGGGTGAGGCCGATGTCGGTGAGGCCGGGGGAGAAGTCGATCCAGTCGAGTGGCGGCGCGATGGCTTCGGTCTTCGGCTGGGCGGCTTCGATGTAGGCAGGGTGGAGCGGGTTGGTGAAGAGGGCGTGCTTGATGTCGGTGGCGATGAGCTCCTGATGCTGCTGCTCGTGCTCGAGGCCGAGTGCGATGCGGCGGGCGGCTTCGTCTTCGAGAGGATGCTGCATGAGGGTGATCATCGCGGCGTCGACGTGGGCGCGGTAGGCTGAGGATTGCGTCGAGCGGTGGCCGGGAGAAGGAGGCGCGGAGTTTTTTCTCCGGCATGTCGCCGAGGGAGTTGTAGTAGCTGTTGAAGAGCCAGAGGAAGTCGGGATGAAAGGGCTGGTAGCCGGCGGCGAACTCACGCAAAACAAAGGTCTCGAAGAACCAGGTGGTGTGGGCGAGGTGCCATTTGACTGGGCTCGCCTCAGAACACGACTGCACCATCATGTCTTCGGGGGATAGCGGACTACAGAGCTGTCGCGTGGTTTGGCGGATGGTCTTGAAGCGGGCAAGAAGCGAGCTCACGGTGGTAGTGGCAACAGTTGTGGACATGATGTTCTCGGTTTGCGAAGAGATAGCGAACACACGTTCGATGTGCTGTTAGACATCGAAGTTGCCGAAAAAGTTACCCGGCTGAAGTGAGCTTACGCCGGATATTGATTACCGTGTAAGGGCGTCTAGGGTTTGGTGATTACGCCGAGGTCGACCATGCCGTTGACGAAGTATTGCACGGCGAGTGCGACCAGAAGGAGGCCCATGATGCGGACCAGGATGCGGACGCCGGTGTCTCCCATAGCGCGGGCTACGCGGTCGGAGTTGCCGAGGACCAGGTAGCAGATGGCGGCGGTGATGAAGATTGAGGCGAGGATCGCGACCATCTGCCAGCGGTTCTGCGCCTGGCCGACGAGGACCATGACGCTGGTGATGGAGCCGGGGCCAGCCAGCATGGGGATGCCAAGTGGCACGATTCCGGCGTCTTCCTTCTGGGCTGCTTCGTGGGTCTCTTCGCTGGACTCCTGTGTGGGCGAGCGCTTGGCTTCGAGCATGTCCAGGCCGATGAGGAGGAGAATGATGCCGCCTGCGATCTCGAAGGCTGGTAGCGTGATGCCGAACATCTTGAAGATGTACTGGCCCGCTACGGCGAATGCGCTGAGAACGACCAGAGCGGTGATCGAGGCCTTCCAGGCCATCTTGCGTCGCCGCTGCTTGTCCGCTCCGGCGGTGACTGCGAGGAATGTAGGGAGCGCGGCGAAGGGGTCGACGAGAAAAAAGATCGAGCTGAGGGCGAGCACAGAGAACTGTACGTAGGCGGAGTGCTCCAGCCTTGAAATACTTACGTAATGGGGATCGAAGACCACTCTCTATTGTCCCATGCCGGGCAGCCGTTATAATGGATCTTCAGTCTCAGGAGCTCATGAATGCCCATACAGACCACTCCAAATATCTGGCATAACGGAAACCTCATCCCTTGGGATAAAGCCCAGATCCACGTTATGTCGCACGTCGTCCACTACGGCTCTTCGGTCTTCGAGGGCATTCGCTGCTACTCGCAGCCGAACGCGGCGAGCATCTTCCGCCTGCCGGAGCACATGGCGCGTCTGGTCGACTCGGCCAAGATCTATCGCATGCCTCTGCCGTATACAGCGGATCAGCTTTCGGCCGCCGTGGTCGATGTCGTCGAAGCTAATGGCGTGGCTCCGTGCTACATCCGGCCCATCGCGTTTCGCGGTTACGGAGAGCTTGGAGTGAACCCGCTGACGTCGCCGGTCGAGGTTTATATCGCTAACTACCCCTGGGGCAAGTATGTTCCCGGAACGTCGGGCGCGGATGTTTGCGTCTCGAGCTGGAGCCGCCTTGCGCCGAATACGATGCCGACGCTCGCCAAGGCCGGTGCGAACTACATGAACTCGCAACTGATCCGCATGGAGGCCGAGATCAACGGCTACTCCGAGGGGATCGGGCTGGATACGAACGGATATCTGTCGGAAGGCTCGGGCGAGAATCTGTTTCTGGTGCGCGGCGGGGTTCTGTACACCACGCCGCTTGCGAACTCAGTGCTCAACGGCATTACGCGCAGCTCTGTGCTGACGCTGGCGAAGCAGCTCGGTATCGAGGTTGTCGAACAGGCGCTGCCACGCGAGATGCTCTACATCTGCGATGAGGCGTTCTTCACCGGCACCGCTGCTGAGGTGACGCACCTGCGCTCGGTCGACCGCATCCTGGTCGGCGATGGCACGATGGGACCGATCACCAAGGCGCTGCACGATGAGTTCTTCGGTATTGTGAATGGCACTCTGCCCGATCGTCACAACTGGCTGACGCCGGTGAATGTTAAGGTTGCTGAGCCGGTCGGCGTATAAGCAACTGACAAGGTTACAAGAAAAGGCAGCCGTGACGGCTGCCTTTTTTCTTTTTTGGAAAAAAACATTTATTCCGGTGTGATGACCATTTCCTTCTTTGGGATCTTGCGGAGGAATTCTTCGCCGGTGGCGATGTGTTCGTTCACCAGTCGTGAAGGTGTGTGGGCCAGCCACTCTGCCAGCGAGATGTCCTCGTAGTTTGGAGTCGGGAAGACCTCCAGGAACTGCAGATCGGTGTCGCCCGTGTTCTCGATGTAATGTGGCACTGAGCGCTCGATGTACCCTACGTCGCCTTCCTCGAAGTCCATCGTTCGCGCATGGCCGCCTGCGGAGAATACGGTCATGCGGCCCTTGCCTTTGACGTAGTACTGCCACTCGTCTTCGTTGGGATGCCAGTGCAGCTCGCGCAGACCGCCTGGCTTGAGCGTAACGATCGCGGCGGCGATGTTGGTCGCGGGAAAGTTTTTCCGGTCGATGATCTTGACTTCGCCGCCCTTCGATACTTTGGTGGGCTGCATTTTGCCGGTGAAGAAGGCGAAGGTGTTCGGCACCATGCCTGTTCCCTCAGAGGCTTCCCGCTTCTCGTCAGCCAAGGGCCGCGGGAGGGCGCGCTCGAAGATGAAGAGCTCCTTCTTCGGTACCTTGTCGAAGGTAGACTCAGGCACGTCGAAGTTTTTGGCAAGGACTTCCTTCGGGGTGTGGGTCAACCAGTCGGTCAGCAGGAATGTCTGGAATTCGTTGAAGTTTCCGTCGTCAAAGACCAGGAGGAATGTCGCGCCGTCCTCACCGACTCCCTGGATCGAGTGCGGAATGCCGCCGGGGAAGAGCCAGAGGTCGCCCGCGTTTACGTCTTCGACGAACGCGCGGCCCAGCTGATCGACAGCGGTGATGCGGGCAGTGCCGGAGATCATGAAGGCCCATTCGGAGCCGACATGCCAGTGGAGTTCGCGGATACCTCCCTTGATCAGCCGCATTTGGACGCCAGCCATCTTCTTCGAGATCGGCAGATCGCGTACGGTCACCTGTCGGGTCCAGCCGCCCTCCTCGATGCGCTTGTGGGCAAAGGAGAATGGGTATTTGAACGGTGGCTGACCGCCTGCATCGGTCTCTGGCGCCCACACGGAGGAGGGGTTCTGATCGTCCAGGGCTTTGTTGATCGGTAGAGGCTGGGCTTCGTTGACGCCTGTGTGGTTCGGTGTTCTGAGGGGTTTTTCCTGGCCCTGCCCTTGGGCAACCTGCACGCCGGCGGCAGCTACTAACATCGCTGAGCTGGCCTCGATGAACCTGCGGCGGGTAACCTTCGATTGATCTTGCTCCTCTGCCACGATGAATACCTTTCCACTTCAAATGATGCTGTTGATCGATGTTACCGGCTCAGTGACTGAATTATCTCATTTATCAATATCTAATATCTTTAAGGGCGCGTTGAGGTTCACGGTACTCGGTCTCAATTGAGGCTCGTCAACAATTGGGACAGAGGGTTGATGGTCGATTTCGTGAGACGACGTCGCTGACGCTGCGTCGATAACAGATCACAGGTTGATTCGGTCGCCGTGGCTTGGGGGCTGGCTGGTGACGAGCATGCGTACCGGTCTCGCACTTCGATTGAATGCTTGATGCGGCTGGCGTGGAGCGACTTCGATGCCCTCCCCAGTCTGAAGGACGAAGGTCTGGCCTTCGATTTCGAGGGTCAGAGTTCCATCGAGGACGTAGAAGAACTGCCGCGAATGAAGGTGATAGTGGCGAAGCTCGCTTGCGCCGGGTGGCATGAGCTCTTCGATCACACTGAGGTTGGGCGTCTTGACCAGATGCCAGCCATCGCAGTCGGTTCCAAGATCGCCGCCCCACTTGTAGTGTTCGGCGGTCTTTGCGCTGATGGTGCGTTTTGCTACCGAGGAATCCATACTGGCTTTACTGACTCACAGCGTGGAGGTCTTTGAAGGGTAGCGCATGCCGAGGACGTGAAAGTCCTTGAGGCCGCCCTTGAGGACATAGACCAGCTTGTTGTTTCCGTTCGGATCTGTCGGACGAAGGAAGAAGCCCGACTCGAGCACGAAATCGCGCGTATTGCTGATGATCCCTTCGATCATCTCGCCATCGTAGAAGTAGACACGCACCCAGAGGCCGGGCACGATGGGAGCGTGCTCGTGGAAGTGAAGAGCTCTGTGGCGCAGGTCGCCATCGAAGGTCTTGACGAAGAAGACGGCCTTCGCGTCCTTGGTAGGCACGTCCTCAACGACTTCTGAGTCCAGCAGCTTCAGCCGGATCGAGTCCAGAGGGTAGACGGGCTCGTTGCGGAGAAGCTGGTCGATCGAACCCAGTTCATCCTGCTCGACGACCCCGCGAACGGCATGGCTCTCATATCGGACTACGACACGATACGCCTCGGCCAGCTCTTTATCGGCGTCTTTCGGCTTTACGATGCGTGGTTCCGCGGCGACAGGTCGTATTGCTTGATCTTGTACAGGAGCGCCTTGTAGCTGATTTGCAGATCGTTTGCCGCGGCCTTCCTGTTCCATCCAGTTCCCTCCAGTACCTGTGCAATTGCCGTCGACTCCGCATCACCCTTTGAGATTGCGGACCATCGCCTTGAGCCCGGCGCCGCTTGGCACCTCCTGAGGCGTTGCTGACCCTCCCTGATAGACCGTGGAAGGGGCGAGCTCATCGACGATCGATTTCTCTTCGCCAAGCACCAGATAGCGGTTGATGACATTCTCCAGCTCGCGCAGGTTACCAGGCCACGAGTGTTCCGACAGCGCATTCAACAGGTTAGCAGAGAACGGGAGAGGTTCGCGACCGTACCGCTTCGCGCCCTTCCGCATGAAGTACTCCGACAGGACAGGAATCTCCTCCCGGCGTTCCCGCAGCGGTGGGATGCTGAGCGTGAATCCGTTCAGACGGTAGTAGAGGTCCTCACGGAAGGTCTTGTTGGCCATTGCCTCCTTCATGTTGATGTTGGTGGCGGCGATTACCCGGACGTCCACCTTCATCGGAGAGCGGCTGCCCAGACGGGAGAAGGTACCGTCCTGAAGAACCTGCAGCAGCTTCGCCTGAAGCATTGCAGGCATCTCGCCGATCTCGTCGAGAAAGATAGTTCCACCGGTACAGACTTCGAACTTGCCTGGCTTGGTCTTGATTGCGCCGGTAAATGCACCCTGCTCGTAGCCGAAGAGTTCGCTCTCCAGCAGATCGGCCGGAACGGCAGCGCAGTTCACCTTCAGGAAGATGTTCTGGCTGCGAGCGGACATCTTGTGGGTGTAAAGGGCAAGAATCTCCTTGCCGGTCCCGCTCTCACCCAGGATCAGGAGAGGAATGTCAGCGCGAGCTACCAGGGCGGCCTGGCCTTCCAGATCGCGCATTCGCTTACTGGAGCGCACGAACGAATGCGTCTCGTTGAGAGGAATCTCTTTCAGTGCGTCAGCGGCAGGGATCTTCTTCTCTGCTGAGGCGAGATGCTCCTCGATGGCCTGTTCGACATCGCCTCCGGTGAAGGGCTTCATCACGATGCCGCGAACTCCAAGCCGGATCACCATCTCAAGGTCGCGCAGCTCGGCCGAGCATGAAAGAACGATTACCGCGAGATTGGGCTTTGAACAGCGGATGTGGGTCAAAAGTGGCAGCGGATCTCGATTGGTATGCAGGGCCAGCAAAAGGAGGTCAGGCTGTTCGGTTTTTTCCAGCCGATCAAGCAGGGTCTGTTCGTCAGAGAAGAGGCTGAGCGAGTACAGAGAGCCGAGGGTGAGGCGCAGATAGTCGAGCACTGCTAAATCCGGTTCCAATATAAGAACCTGGGCGCGGGATTTGGCGTGAGGTCTCAAGGCAGTGACTGGGTAGGATAGTGCAGCGGACATACAAAAGTACCTCAAATTTTGCCGTGCTGGACTTAATTGCCCAGGGCCGGCGATGGTCTTGAACTCGGTTGGCCCCCGGGTTCAAGCTGACTCGTCAATCTAGGCGAATGCGGAGACATTCAGCTATTGAAACTTCCTGCTCCGCGGATTCTAGATCGTTCAACATAGACTTTGCACAAAAATGTTAAGAACTTTGCCGACAAAAGAGATAAAGGTTTACCACTCCTCTTACCGAGTAGGCCTAGCTTACATGCTACTTGCCAAAGTGGAACTTAAAAAATGTAAACTTTTTTCATAAGGTTACTTTGGTGAAAGTCGGGCTGGTGACTTGGAAATCTCAGGTAAATAGGGTGTTTCAGTCCAATTAGCCAGTTCCATCGTATATAGGACCGCGCCCCAGGGACGTCTTTTCCGACTATATTTCCGCAGATCTTTCGCGAGTTGGCGCTCGACGTGCAGTAAGGAACCATATTGCATACTTTGCGGGTTTCCCTACGCCGATAGGAAAAAATGACCTTGGTCCATCATGCCGAATCCGCCGTCTCTCTTAATCTCCCGCCTTTGGAGATCTTCTTTGGCAAAACCGCTGCAATGCAAGCGGTTCGCAACAAGCTCGAGCGCGTCGCCGAGACCGATGTTCCTGTCCTGATCCAGGGCGAGAGTGGCACGGGCAAGGAGATCTGTGTGCGTTTACTGCACGCCTTCTCGATGAGAGCCCGAGGCTCCTTAGTAAAGGTTAGTTGCCCGGCGATACCTCACACACTGCTCGAAACAGAGCTGTTTGGCTATGAAAAGGGCGCTTTTACTGGGGCAATGTCCACAAAACTAGGTCGCGTCGAACAGTCGCACAACGGCACGCTGTTTTTGGATGAGGTCGGAAGCCTCGATCTGGGAGTTCAATCGAAGCTGTTGCAGGTCCTTCAGGATGGCACCTTCGTCCGTGTAGGTGGCCACGAACCACGGTCCATCGCGACCCGCCTGGTGTCAGCTTCCAACACCGATCTTCGTAATCAGGTTGAAGACGGAACCTTCCGTCTGGACTTCCTATTCCGCATTAACGCGGTGACCGTCAATCTGCCTCCGCTCCGGCAGAGAATCGCAGATCTCCCTGTCCTTATCGATTACTTCATTGAGCACTATGCAAAGATTTTCCACACTACCCCGGAACTTCTATCGAAGAGCGCGGTTCGGCTGATGCAGAACTACCATTGGCCGGGTAACATCCGCCAACTGGAGAATCTCATCCGAAGTTATGTGCTGATCGGAAGCGAGGAGGCGCTCGTCGCAGAGCTGATGCCTGAGACTCCGCGCAACGGCATTACCACTGACATCGACCTGAGTGAGCCAGTCTCTCTGAAAAACATAACGAAGAAAGCTACTCAGGATCTTGAGCGTCAGATCATCCTGAAGGTTCTTCAAGAGAACAGTTGGAATCGTCAGAAGACGGCCAAGTGGCTTCAGATTAGCTATCGCTCGCTGCTCTATAAACTGAGCGAGGTAGGTATGCCTGAAGTTCCGCCACGGCCGCTCCGAATGCCCCACCTGGTCAAGAAGGAAGAGCGGACCTTAAAGAACGCCCTGTCCTCGCGGACCCGTATCTATTGAACTGATTCAAGTTCGAGGTAACGGTGAGTGCATCCGAAGACTGCACTTACTCCGGATTGCAAATTATTTCCAGCGTCTATATAGATGAGATCGCATTAGCGGGAGCCGCTGATGCGATTTACTGCGCGCCTTGGCGCCGAATGATCGTCTTCACGGTCTCGAACATGATCAGAAGATCAAGCCCAAGGGTCATGTGCTTGATGTAGTAGAGATCAAACTCCAGTTTCTCGCGGCTCTCAGCCAGAGTTGCTCCGTAGCCGTACCGAACCTGCGCCCAGCCCGTGAGTCCTGGACGGATCATGTGACGAAGATTGAAGTAGGGGATCTGTTCGGTGAGCCAGGGAACAAACTCTGGCCGCTCGGGCCGTGGGCCGACAAAACCCATGTCACCACGCAGTACGTTCCACAGTTGGGGCACTTCGTCGAGCCGGGTTTTGCGCATGAACATGCCGACGCGGGTTACACGAGGATCGTTTTTTGTCGCCCACTTTGCGCCGGCAACCTCAGCATCGGTGCGCATCGTACGGAACTTGAAGACGGTGAAGTTTTTGCCACCGAGACCGACGCGAGTCTGGCGGAAGAAGATCGGCCCTGGAGACGAGAGCCGAACCATCAGTACAACGAACGGAAAGAAGGGCAGGAAGAGAAGTAGACCGATCGCCGCTGTGAGCGTCGATACAATCCGTCGTGCGATCTGCTGTGAGGGCTTTACGCGAAACCCTTCGCTATAGATAAAGCTGCTCGGATGAAGTCCATCGAGGTGCAGCTTTCCGGTGAGACGCTCCAGCAGACTGCCACCCTCTTCGATGACAACGCCATTGAAACGAAGTTTGAGCAGTTCGCCAACGGGAAACTCGCCCCGACGGTCCTCAAGGGCAACGATGACGCGGTCGACCTGAAGCTTTGGCCCGCTGAAGCGCTCAAGGGCGGCATGCATCGCCTCTTTGCGCTCTGCCCTGTCGCTCACCACGCCATCCCAGCCGACTACCTCCATACCCGCATCTTTGCGCGACCCGAGCAGATTCACGATCGTCTGGGCACGTTCGCCGGCGCCCAGGACATAGACGCGTTCGCGGAACATCTCTCTTCCGATGATCCATTCATAGGCGCTGCGCCATGCTACAAGCGCTGCGGTGAGGAACATGAGCCCGAGCAGCAGAACGTAGTGCGCGATATCAGCGGCTGGAAACAGGAAGATGATGACAGAGAGCAGAAACGAGAGGAAGCCGAGCACCAGCAACAGGCGGAAGTAGATCTCCCAGCTTGCGGAGATTCGCTGAGGCTCATAGAGATCGAAGTAGTACGAGAAGAACAGCGTCAGGACAGTCAGAGCGAGAATCTTCAAAGTGCCGTTCTCGTAGTTCAGGACGAGATACGTATCCGGCCCAAGCAGAAGCACCGTCGCCAGCAGAAAGCAGCCACTTACAATCAGCGCTTCGCACAGCAAAAGAACGATGGTGCGCGTGGGATAGTACACATTGAAGAGCCGAATCATCTGGTCAATCGCTCCCTGTTAGTGCTTTGCGTTGTAGTAGCCGTAGTAGCCGCCGACGTTCGGTACTTCCTCGACGGCGTTCAGAACAAACCCCAGGATGTTCGAGGCCTTCAACTCGCTCTGCGCACGCTGCGCGACGGTAAACTTCGTTACTCCTCCGCGTGCAACGAGGAGAACCCCGTCGCAGGAACGGGCCAGGTTTACCGCATCCGAGACCGGCACCACGGGGGAAGAGTCGACGATAATCCAGTCAAAGTGCGGAGATGCCAGCCGGATCAGCTCCTCGAAGCGCGGACTACCCGAGAGATCGGCTGCCTTGTCGCCGCCATTTCCGCCAGCGATAAAGGTTAGGTTTTGCTGGATGGATGCGGCCCCGGGTGTCATTTTGTCGAATGGCTCTGGCCTCTGCATCACTTCGACGAGAGTTGCCTTGCCGGCAAGATAGTCCGCCAGACCGGGATGCGATTCGCACCCGAGAATCTGGTGCAGCGAGTAGCGCCGCATATCGCCGTCGATCAGCAGCACCTTGCTGTTCTTGTGGCGGGCCAGGCTCATCGCGAGGTTCGTTGAGACGAAGCTCTTGCCCTCCTGCGGCAGGCCGCTCGTCACCAGGATCGTCTTGAGCGGGCTGATGTCGCGAAGCTCAAAGATGCGGGAGCGGAGGCTGCGGAACTGCTCTACCGCGGCGCCGCGCTCGAGCAACGCGGGAGTCTGCGTTGGCGACAAAGCCCAGGGACGGATCACAACCTTGCTCAGATCCAGCGAACTGTCGTTCGTCTGCCGGACATAGGCCGGCTCGACATATGGTTCAGTGATGATCGGCGCGTGCGTGTTATGGATATGCTCTTCGTCGGCTACTGCGACTGCTGCTGCCGTGTGCGTGGGCGCGCTGTATGCCGGCTCCGAGGCCTGCGGCTCCCGGTTCTCGCCGCTCCAACTTCCGCTCAGACTCTGCCTTCTGGAGTGCTTCGTAGATGCGGCTCATCGATCGTGCCTTCCCGGCTCTCTATTGAAAGCCGCCATAAAGTTGTCTTCTTTTGTTGTCAGTCCCGGCTCCGCGCGCGAGTTACCGAGCGCAGCCGAAGAGACCATGAACGGCTGAGTTTCCAACTCAAGTTCGGCCGCCACGCCCTCGACGATCGCCGCTGTGACCTGCTGGACCTGCTCCACGTATGCCACGATGAGCGAGTGCTCGCAGAGCATGTTGATGATGCGCGGGATGCCCCGGCTGAAGCGGTGAACCAGCGCCAGCGCATCGGGCGAGAAGATCGGCCAAGTAGCTCCTGAGATCCGCAGCCGCTCGGCGACATAGGCATGCGTCTGGCTTTCGGTGAGCGCCTGCGTGCGGCACCACAGCGAGACTCGCTGGCGAAGCTGACGCACGCTCGGATGGCGTAACTTCTCCTCCAGCTCCGGCTGGCCCGACAGCACGATCTGCAACAGCTTCTCCGACGAGGTCTCGAGGTTCGTCAGCAGACGAATCTCTTCCAGCAGCTCCCACGAGAGATTCTGCGCCTCGTCCACGACCACCACGCAGGTCTCTTCCATACGGAACCGCTCGATCAGCCAGCGATTCAACTGCAGCAGCATGCCCGATTTGGTCCGCGTCGCCGGGACCATGCCGAAGTCGGTCAGCACAAACTCGAGAAAGTCCAGCACGTCCAGACGCGGGTTGAAGACGAAAGCCGTCGAGACTCTGCGGCCGCTGAACGAGCTCAGACGCACGACGCAGGAGCGTCGTCTTGCCCGTTCCTACCTCGCCGGTCAGTACCGTGAATCCCTTGCGAGCAGAGATCCCGTACTCCAGGCACGCCAGTGCCTCCCGTGTGTGCGGCATCATGTAAAGAAAGCGCGGGTCGGGACTGGTTCCGAACGGGCTGCTCTGCAGTTTGAAGAAGGTGTTATACATTAGCCACCCGCATTCATGAGCGGCTTGGTTCCCGCAGCTAGATCTGGAGTTTGACGGCCGAACCATCTCTTCTTCGGCGCCTCATGGGCCTGATCTCCGGCAAATCCGATGACGCCCAGTGTAGGCAGCTTGGTAAACGCCCAGATATCGCGCTCGTTTCGCACAGCCGTGTCGAGATACTCGAGCAAGCCTACGATGAACAGGCCTAGCGCCAGGCCCGCCGCAAGACCAGCTGTGATGAATACCGAGCGCTTCGGCGAAGAGGGTGACTCGGGAAGGTTGGGCTCATCCATGACGCGGAACTGTTCGCCCTGCTGGCGCTTTTCGAGGTCCGTCGCCATCTTGGACTGATTCAGCTTGTTGAGCAGGTCATCATAGAACGCCTGCGCGGTCTGGTTATCCCGGGTGATGCTCTTGTACTCCTCTTCGACTGCAGGACTGGCTGCGACGCGATCCTGATACGTCCGAAGCTGCCTCTGAATCGCCGCCTGATCACGTTTTTTCTGAGCGATGCCCTGCTCCATCGCGCGGAGCTGAGCACGCATCTGCTGCACGCTCACGGAGTCGGTGGGCTTGGGCGTTGAGGCTGCCGGCGCAATTGCTGCTGCAGGTGCCTGGGCCAGCTTCTGCTGCAACTCTTTAATCTTTCGGCGCACGCTGACCACATCCGGATACTCATCGGTATAGCGAGCGGTGAGTTCGGCCTCCTGCGCCTGAAGCTGCTGCAGCTCCTGCTGCTGGGCCTGAGGTGCGATTCCGCCATGCTCGGAAGTCTGAGGCTGTTGGGCCTGCTGCATCGCCAGAATCGATTCGGCGTAGCTCTTGTCCTGCTCCATGCGAGCCAGCGCCTGGGTTGCGGCATCCAGCTGCGTATTGAGCGTCGTCAGCATGTTGATGTTCGACACCTCTGCACCGGGCAGTTTGCCCATGTAGGTCTGCTGGAACTTCGCCAGCCTCGCATCCTGCTCATCCAGCTTCGCCTTTGCATCGGCGAGCTGGCCCTTCAGAAAGTCCGTCGTTCCTGCGGCCGACGCTGCGCGGTCGCTGAGATTTTCGCTGACAAAGAGAGACTGGATCTCTCCGCATACCAGTTGGGCGGTGCGTGCGTCGTTCGCCTTGAAGGAGATGAAGAATCCCGGCAGTCCGTTGGTCCGTGCAATCTCCGACTGAATCGGCGTGATGCCAATATTCTTTCTCGTCAGGTCGATGCGTTCGTCCATCGACATCTTTCCGTTGGCAAACAGGTTGAAGCGTTCGATGATCGGCTGCAGCCGCGAGCGGCTCAGGATCTGCTCCTTCATGGAAGCCAGCCGCCCGCTCAGGTCCTCGGTGACCACCGCTTTGACATACGACTCCGGCACCTTCTGCTGTTCGACCAGGACCAGGGTCTGAGAGATGTACTGCGGTTGCACCAGAAACGTAAGAGCATATCCGACGATAGGAAACACGACCGCCGGAATGGCAATGATCCACCATCTCCGTTTCAAAATGGTGGTGTAGTCCTGCAGCGTCAATGCGCGATGACCAAGCATGAAGACTCCTTAAAATTGCCCCAGACTGGTTGAGCGGGGGCTGAACGTGATTCCAACTCCAAACGTCTGGGAGGTTCCATTGAGAACATTGAAGGGCGTAGCCAGTGCGTTCGCATCGTTGTTTGACTGACTTTGAGCCGTATAGCTTGCATAGCCAGAGAAATGGGTGCTGATCCGGCGAGTGACCTGTCCGCCGCCATAGACGGTATCGAAGACTTCGTTTGTGGTGATAAGGGTATCGCCGTTCGCCACCTGAGTCAGACCGGCTGTGTGCGTGTAGGCCGCGCTCAGGGAGGCCAGCCAGTTACGCCCCCAGGTGTGCCCCACGGTACCCGAAACCCCATCAGAGAGAGCACCGGGCAACACGCCGGAGCCATTGTTCACACCACGCGAGTAAGAGACAGACGCGTGGGTGTTGCGATATCCATACGAGAGACCGGCAGAGACGGCGACATTGATCGCCGATGGAATGAGCAGGCTGTCGGAGCTCGAAACCCACTGCGGACCGGCCGAGATGTTGGCGCTGAAGGAGCGGCTCAAGACTCGCTGATAGGAAAGGTTGATGCCCTTGGTTGTAAAGCCCGGCTCGTCCGTGCCAGATTGCGGGCCGGTGAAGTAGTAGTCCGAATAAACTGCGCTGATGGCGGCGGAGCTTCGAGCGTCCAGACGCTGATTGAGCGACACAATGCCGGTAATCTGCGTGTTGTCCAGACCCTGCTCTGCATTGTCATCCAGATAATGGAGTATGCTCCAGCTACCCGAACCGGCGATCGAGGTGTTTGAGGCGATCTGTCGCTCCACGCTGCCTGTCAATGTGTTGCCGATGCGGTCACCTGAGGTTGTCAGGATTCCGCCCGCTGGCCCTGTCGTCGGGCTTTGTATCGGGAATGCGCCTTGGTCGCCTAGACCAGGGATACCTGAGAGCCCTGTCGTCGGCGACTGGGGCAAAAAGCTGAATGAATCGGAGATATTGAATGCCCAATGACGGGTAATGTAGCCCTGCGACGCGGTCAGGTTCCAGAAGGTCGAGGTCCCCTGTCCGGACTGATTCGCCAGGATGACGCCACCTGCAAAGAGCAAGCCGAAGGGTCGCACCGTGCTCTTGGAGGTGTAGGCGATATCTCCGCTGAGGTCGGTCGAGTGCGACACGTCGCCGGGCCCATAGTACCCGTACTGTACGATCTCGGATGCGCTGAGTGCGTAGTGGACGACGCCATCGAGCGAGGGAAGATTTGGACCGAGGCTCGAGCTCATCAATGGTGATTCTGCAGTGGGCACGGCCTGAGCATGGCAGATGAAGTTCGCTGTCAAAACCAGGGCCGACATCATGATACGGATTTTCATACCTTCCTTCATGGGACGACGATCGTGTCTCCTGGAAGAAGCGAGACCCCCGAATTGTCGCCTTTCAGCGCCTGCTTGTAGTTGAACGGAATCTTCTGCTGTTTCCCGCTTACCGACCGCAAGATGTAGATGTGCTTCGAGCTTGCGAACTGCGTCAGTCCGCCAGCAGAGACGATCGCCTGCAACGGAGTCATCCCCGGGGTCATCATGATCGGGCCAACCTTGCCCACCTCGCCAACCAGAAAGACCCGCTGGCTGTTTACGCCGAGGACTACGACCGTAACCACGGGATCCTGGATGTACTTCTTGAGCCGCTGAGCAATATCAGCCGATAGTGCCGTTGGCGTCTGACCGGCGGCCGGGATATCCCCAACCAACACGAGCGAGATCATGCCATCCGGCCGAACCGGGATCGTGCCTGACAGCGTGGGCTCCTTCCACACCGTTACCTGCAGGGAGTCCTGCGGCCCGATGATGTAACGGGACGCGTCCATCGGACCTGCGTAGTTGGTGTCGCCAGCCGAAGGAACCTTGGCCGGGGCGGGAGGTGCCGTCTGCTGGTCCGCCGACGATGCCTGCGCAGAATTTACCTGAGAACCTGCTGTCGCTGCAGCCTCTGACTTCATTTGTGCTGCGATTGGCGCCTCTGCTGCAACCAGCATCAGCAAAATGGCACCCATGGAACAAAACGCCCTCATCGAATAGCTCCCATCTTCAACTGCCTTTGGATTGACTCATCCATTCTTACGCATCCCCTCCGCGCACGAGAGCAAATATCGTCTCAAGTGTTGCCAGAAGGTCAATAAAGCCGGATACCCCTGAGACCTGGAGCCTCTTGATCTGACCTGCGATTCTGAGTCTTCTATCGGCAACCACAAGACTCTCAGCACAACGAGGGCCAAACTCCTCCTTCGGTCAGTTTTAAATATGAAAGCTGAAAAATCTTGCGTGTTTGCAGAAAAATGGGAGCGCGTCCTCAAACTGCTCCTCTTGGTATGCAGATTAGCAGCGTAAGTGGGAAAATATTTTCTCTTTTGGGGACTGTCCCGTACCACTTTCGTGTCGATAGAGGGTACAGGCAGGAAAAAACGGCCATTGCGGAGAGGTATATGAATTGCTTACAAGTATCTGGTGAAGTATAACGTCATACAAACGTCATCAGGGATAACGCACGCCATGCCCCATGTCACGGACCTCATCGCGAAGGAAGCCGACTTGGGCCTGCCTGCCACACCGGCCAGTGTTTCGTCCCGGCTTGCATGGTTACCTCGTATTGTCATCGCGTCCCTGCTCGTTGCCATCTACTGGCGGGTCGCCATCAAGCTGGTTTACGACTGGTACACCATCCCCGATTACTCTCACGGCTTCCTTGTTCCCTTCTTTGCCATCTTCCTTATCTGGGATAAAAGAAAGTACCTCAGCACCGTCCCGGTTCGACCGAGCTGGGCCGGTATCACCCTTGTTCTTTTTGCTCTATGCGTCCTAATTCTCGGGGTCTACGGCGTCGAGCTCTTTACTGCGCGCATGTCTTTTGTCCTGCTGATGACGGGGTTGATCTGGACATTCTCCGGTTGGGCGATGGTGCGGGCGCTTCGCTTCCCTCTCCTGGTTCTCGTCCTTGCGATTCCCTTCCCTGCCATCCTGTTCAATCAGATCACCTTTCCGCTACAGCTACTGGCATCGAAGATCGCGAGCGACATTCTTCCTCTGCTAGGCGTCCCCACGCTACACGAGGGCAACGTGATCGAGCTGCCGGTGATGAAGCTCGAGGTCGCTGAGGCTTGTAGCGGCATTCGATCTCTGATGAGTTTGTTTACGTTGGCCGTGTTCTACGGTTATTTTCTGGAGCGGACAACGAAGCGTCGCATCATTCTTGCGCTGGCCAGCATTCCGATCGCGGTGACCGCCAATGTTGCTCGGATCGTCGGAACCGGATTGTGCGTTCAGTATTGGGATCCTGACAAGGCTCTTGGGTTTTTTCATGAATTTTCCGGATGGGTGATGTTTGTCATCTCCCTGGCCTGTCTCTATGTCGTCCACCGCGCAATGCGGCTGCTCTCACCCGTGAAGGCGCAAACACTATGAGATCCCCCCGCTTCTGGGTTGTCATTCTTCTGCTCAGCTCGACGCTCTTCGTGCTTGAAAGTCGCGGGGATGCAGACCGCATTCCACCGAGCCAACCACTCAGCCAGATGCCGGAGCGCTTCGGTAGCTGGTCGGCGCAGGATGTTCCGCTCACCGACGACACACTCGCTGTGCTCGGCAAAGGCGACTTCCTCAATCGCATCTATACCAACCAGCCACCGGAGGAGCCGTCGTCTGATGCCTCGACTGTTCGCCCCGCACATGTGCCGCCGATCAGCCTCT
This sequence comes from uncultured Acidobacteriaceae bacterium, assembly GCA_963708755.1. Lineage (GTDB taxonomy): Bacteria > Acidobacteriota > Terriglobia > Terriglobales > Acidobacteriaceae > Edaphobacter. Next base: position 471,601 of record CAVPTN010000018.1, on the reverse strand, counting down.
TCATCGGTTACTTCGCCAGCCAGCGAACCGGTCAGACGATGCACTCCCCGCAGAACTGCCTCCCGGGCGCCGGCTGGACCTTCGAATCGCAGAAGTACAGCAACATTCAGGACGTCAATGGCAAGAGCTACAAGGTGGGTGAGTACCTTATCAGCAATGGGGACATCAAGCAGTTTGTCATCTACTGGTATCAGGCGCACGGCCGCAGCATCCCAAACGAGTACAAGGCCAAGATGTATATGGTTACCGATGCCATCCGCACGAATCGAACCGACGGCGCCCTGGTTCGCGTCATCACCCAGGTTATGCCTTCGGAATCATTCGAGACCGCAAGAACCCGGGCGATCCACTTTACCCAGGAGATGGCCCCCAATCTTCCCCGATTCATCCCGGACTAACTACTCACCCGTCCTGAATTTCACCGTAAAGTTGTAGTATCGCAGTGCCTCCCTGTGTCACGACTGTTTCGATTACAGTGCGAGAATTACAAGATCATTTGAAGTCGAGGAAGTGTGCGATGAGAACTCCGGTAGCAACCAAGACAGCACGACGCATTTCATCCGTTCTGACCATTTCGTTCGCACTTGGTCTTACCGTGGGCTGCCATCGCGATCCCAACAAGGAAAAACAGCGCTATCTCGAGAGCGGCAAGCGCTATGCCGATCAGGGCAAGCTGAAGGAAGCGACCATCCAGTTCGCCAACGCGCTCAAAGCCGACCGCAACTTCGCTGACGCTCACTATCAACTCGCCAAGGTCTTCATCAAGCAGGGATCGATCATGGCCGCTTATAGCGAGCTCATGCGCACGGTGGATCTTCAGCCCGGCAATACTCAGGCACGCATCGACCTCGGCAACATTCTTCTTGCCGGCAAGCAGTCTGATAAAGCTGCTGAGCAGGCCAACGCGGTACTGACGCTCGACAAGAACAACGCCGATGCCTACGCTTTGCTCTCGAGCATTGCGATGTCCAAGGGTGACCGTGCCGAAGCGCTCACTCAGATTCAGCACGCCCTCGCCATCGACCCCAATCGCGCCAACTTTCACGCCACTCTCGGCATGTTGCAGAGCAACGACCCCGCTACGGCGGCCGCAGGCGAAGATCAGCTTCGCAAAGCAGTTTCACTCGATGGAAAGAACGTAGGCGCCCACCTTGTACTTGCCTCGCTTCTGCAGAAGAAGGGTGACCTTGCGGGCGCCGAGAACGAAGTAAAGGCCGCCATCGCCGCTGACCCGAAGAGCGTTATGGCACGCGCCACTCTCGCCGACCTGTATCTCCGCGAGAATAACAATGCGAAGGCCGAGGAGACACTACGTCAAGCTTCAGAGGATCTGTCCGACTCTGAGTACGGTGCCGGAATGCTTGCCACCTACTACATTCGCAACAATCAGCTTGAGCCCGGTGCCGCAGCCTACGCGGATCTCGTGGCAAAACATCCGAAGAGCGCTCCGCTCAAGATTGCTTACCTGCGCCTCTTAATTTTGCAAAGAGATCTTCCTAAAGCTAGAACTGTCGGCGCAGAGCTCGCCAAGACCGACAGCAATATTCCAGAGGTCGCGGTTCTCAACAGCATGCTTCTGCTCAACGACGGGAAGGTCGCGGATGCGTTCAATACGCTTCAGAAAGCGGCCAAGGCCAACCCGGATAGTCTGGTCGTCAAGCTATGGCTTGGCCGCGCTGCACTGGCGAAGGGTGACATGACAGTCGCCCAGGAGAGCTTCCGCGATGCCGCGAAGCTCAATCCAAAGAGCATGGAAGCACAGGTCGGTCTCGCTGAAGTTTCGATCAACAACCACGACTTCAGCACTCTCCAACAGGTAGCCGAGGCCGCCATGGCCATCAATCCACAGGCAGCGACACCGTACATCTGGCGCGGCATCGCTGAAGGCAACCAGAAGTTTACGACAAAGCCGACGCAGACTTCCATCAGGCGATCAAGCTTGACCCCAAGAACTCCGCCGGATATCTGGAACTGGCACAACTGCGACTAGCCCAGCAGAAGATCCCGGAGGCAAAGACGCTTCTCGAGCAGGCCCTTGTTGTAAACCCCAACTCCTCACGCGCTCTGCGCCTGCTGGCTTCCGCACTGGTGTTTGAGAAGCAACCCGCCAAAGCGTTGAGCCTGGTGCAGGACCAGATCGCGAAGTCTCCGCAAAACGGCGACATGTACGACCTGCTGGCTGATCTTCAGATGTCTACCGGCGACCCCAAGAGCGCGCTTGCATCTTCAGAGAAGGCGATGCAGCTTAATCCGAACGATAGTGCTGCTGTGATTACGTACACCCGAGCAGAAGTAGCAGCCGGCGACCCTACGAAGGCTGTAGCCAAGTGGCAGCAGTGGACCACCGCCCATCCTACCGACGTGCAGGGCTTCACTATGTTGGGCACGATGCAGGAGTCGCAGGGTGACCGCGATGGCGCGATGGCAAGCTACAAAAAAGCGCTCGCTCTACAGCCCGAGCAGCCCATCGCCGCCAACAATCTGGCTTATCTGATGGTCGACTCCGGGCAAAATCTCGACGTTGCACTTTCACTCGCCCAGATCGCACGGCGCGGTATGCCCAATTCGTCGAACACCGCCGACACCCTCGCATGGATCTACTACCAAAAGGGCAACTACGCCTCCGCGCGTGACCTGCTTGAGGAGGCGCTCAAGACCGCTCCCAACAGTGCATCCATCCACTATCACCTGGGTATGACGTATAAAAAGCTGTCTGACAGCGCTGATGCAGTTACACATCTCAAGAAGGCGGCTGCTCTTGCACCGAACACCCAGATCGCGAAGGATGCCGACAAGGAGCTTGGGTTACTGAGCTGAGCGAGGACGAAGTTATTTGCGATTGAGGAGGGTTGAGTAAACGCTGGTAATCTGCTTCATCATCGCATCAGTCGTGAATCTCTCCGCAGCAAGTCTTTTGCCTTCGAGCCCCATCTGTCTGGCCTTCGACGGATCAGAGAGCAACTGGAGAATCGCCGCAGAGAGAGCCCCCACATCTTCTGACGGCACGATAATGCCGTTGACGCCATCCTGAACGGCCTCTGCGTTTCCACCGACATCGGTCGCTACTACGGGAAGAGATGCAGCCATCGCCTCGACAATCGCATTGGAGAAGCCTTCGCTGCGTGAGGGAAGAACGAAGATGTCCGCCGCAGCAAGATGTTTGCGCAGATTCGTGATCCCGCCGACAAAATGAAAGCGGTCCGATAGATTGAGGTCACGGACAAGAGACTGCAACTCAGTAAAATAGTCAGGCTCAAGCACCTCGCCGGCGATGCTAAACGACGCGTTTGCAAACTGCGACGCGATTGCCGCGGCTGCCCTGACGAAGATATCGTGGCCCTTTACTCGACGGATATTGCCGACAGTCGTGATCAAAGACTCGCCAGGACGTTTCACGGGCTGGCTAACGTTGTCCCAGTCGGAGATATCAAGGCCGTTGTAGATCGTCAGGACACGCGAAGGATCGATGCCATCCACCTCGATGCAGTGTTGGCGAACCTGCTCCGAGACCGCAAAGACTCTGTCTGGAACATTCGACATAAGTCTGTACGCCACGTTGTGCTTTCTGTCTCTCAGAATTCCCATATCCCTGCGACTCCAAATCAGTTTTGCAGGGGACATCGCTTTGGCGACAAGTCCACCCCATAGATCGGAGCTCTCGAAAAATGTCTGGACGATCTGAATCTTCTGTTCCTTGAGAAACCTCTTCAATTCGAAGCTGCCTCTCAATGCCGTGAGATCGTAGGTGCGCTGCAGGGGCAGCACGAAGATCGAGCACGGAGGTGACAGCAGCCCCGGGCTTTCAGGGTGAGCCGAAAAAGTCAGGATCGAAGCGCGGTATCCGTACTGCGGCAGAAGAGCTGCCAGCCTGAGTACGATGCGTTCCCCGCCGCCAAGTGTCTTCCCGAACTGATCCAGCACCAGCAGCACATGAGGCAACGCAGCATGGTCAGCGTTCTCGTTGCGCGATTCCTCAACTGCTAACGCCCTAAGCATGCTCATTCAGAATTTCCAGGCTCACGTGGTGCAGAGGCATATTCAACAACAGGACGAAGATGCACGAACTCTACCTGTAGGCCAGATACGGATTAGGAGAGACGGCTTCGACAACACTCGCAGACTCTCCTATCGGTTCGCGCTCGGTGAGTTCGAGTGCACGAAGGGCGGTCGCGACAAGTACCCACAGAGGTGAGGTGATTTCGAGATACGTCCACCGATCCCCAAAGAAGTTCGCGACCAGACAGGCACAGACCGCAAGAAATAGCCCAAGCCCAAAACCTTGATAGAGCGGGTCCACTGCAGTCTTGAACAGCCGGAAGGACGAAGCAAGCATCTGCCAAAGCATAACGACCACGATGATCATCCCAACGATGCCGGTCTCTACCATCACCTTGACGTACCAGTTATGCGTATCTTTCAGGTTGTCGACATGGCTCGACAGCTGATACGTCGCGAAGCCGGTTCCAAAGATCGGGCTGCTGATAATGGACGTCTCAGCAGCCTCCCACAGCTTGACCCGTTCGTCTGCGGAGGCCTCCAGCACTCCATTGGAGTTTTGGGTCATGTTCACGCGTTCACGGACGGCATTCGGCACAATGGCCTGCCACGTCACCAGAAAAACGGCGCCGATAAGGATTAGCTTTCGATCCTTCAAGATGCCAAGAACAAAAACCGAGAAGATTAACGCTAGATAAGACGCGCGAGAGAACGTGTATAGGTCCGCAAATATCGTGATGCCGACGAGTCCATAGCAGAGTAGTCGCAACTTCTTTTTTTTGAGGTACTGCCCAAACCCCCAGAAAAACATCGAAAACATAGCAAGATATGCCGCGGTCTGATTCGATCCATAGCCGAGAGGGCCGCCACCGCGTTTATTCTCATCAAAGTTGGCCCAGCTTCTGGACATACTATCCATCAGGCAACTCCTATCGATGGCCAGAACAGTGAAGGCAGTGATGAGGATGACCATCCTCACTGCCTTCCGGTCTTCAACAACCAGTCCCGCCGCAACGAAGACGAGCGGTATCAGCATGTAGTCTTTCCACGTGACGAAGTTGACGTCCGAAAGCCAAATCGGCGGAGGCGCGTTTCCAAGCATCGTGCTGAACCACATCGACAGATAGAGGTACACGGCAAAGACTAACCAGGTCAGATACAGTTTCGTCTTCGGCAGGCGCTTGCTTTTGATCAGAGCTCCCACGATAACCGCAATTACCAGGATGGTCAGCACATTGCCGCCAAGCGGATAGTCGAGGAAGTGATCCCGCATCGTGCGATACGGGAGAAAAGGGATCATGTAATACAACCCGAGGAGCGGCCGCCCAGTGAGCGACACAAGACACATCGCCCAGAAGCCCAGGTAAGCGATCAGCGGAATGTAATGTCCAATACCTGTTCCCAAGATGCGATCTCCACACTACCTGCGACAAACGTCGCCGCAGATCGACACGACTAGATTACCGGAGCGCTAAACCCATAACCCTTTTCGCCCCGAGATGAAATTGTAAAACGCGAGTGCAGCAGCTGCGTTGAGCATCACGAAGGTGTTGGCGATAGCGACTGGTTTGAATCTTTTAGCTGCTGGGCTCGAAGCTCCAAATGCAGCTAAACCATAGAAGAGTATCTGGAGCCAAAAGACTGCTAAATAAAACGCTCCTCCAGCCATCGCAGAGGACACAAGGACCAAGATCAGAAACAGCGGAACCAGTAACCGGAGAAGCTTGTGGCTGATGAATCGAAAGAGTAGCGGGTTCGACGACGAAAGTAGCCAGGGTGCAAGCCGGAGCAGTTGATAGTTTCCGGTCAACGTACGCACCTTGCGCGAGAACTCTTTTCCTTTCTTGCTGAAGATGCGGTCCCGCGCAATCGCTGACGGCTGAAACACAACTCTCCTACCCATGCGTGCCACATTCATGGGGATAAATACATCATCAAGGATCGTCCCTTGAGGGATTTCGGTGTACAACTCACGTCGAATCGCGTAGATCGCTCCAGTAACTCCCACGACCGAGCCGGAGTCAGACTCCAGCTTGCGCACCATCTTCTCGATCTTCCAATAGATGCCAAGCCCCTCTTCAGACGGACTACCGGAGGGCGTCTCCAACAGAAGTTCGCCGCTGACGGCGCCAATCGATGGATCCTCAAAGCAGGAGATCAGTTCGGAGACCGCGTCTCTATCAACCGTCTGTCGCGCGTCGAGAAACACAAGGATATCGCCTTGCGCCAGCCTCACTGCCGCATTCAATGCGCTTCCCTTACCGTTTGAGCGTTCGAGAATCACAGGCACAACGTTCGAAGGCTGCTCCTTCAAGATCTCAGCGGTCCGGTCAGTGGACCCGTCCGATGCGATGACGATCTGTAGCTGATCCTGCGGGTAGTCCAGGAGGCGAAGATTCTCCAACTTGGCAGGCAAATTGGCCTCTTCGTTGCGCACCGCAATAATGATCGAAACACTGGGCGTGGAATAACTCTTTGGAATCGGCCGTTGTCGCACGCGAACACAGACCCAAAGCCAGACCGCGTAACCGAAGTAGGCATAACTTATCAGCGCGAGACAAAGCCAGAATGTCAGCTTCATAGGTCGCCCGCTCTTCGAGAAAAGGCGTCGAACAGCCTTGTTCGTTCCTTCAGAGGCTCGGGCGACGTAGGTTCGAACTCAAGGCTCTTCATTGGTGTAGATCGGAGCGTTCCGACAACTCATATCAAAATCGATTGGAGTCGATAGACTTAACATGGTCCGCAGCTCAAATGATAGCCGCATTCAACACCGCATACAACGAAGGGATTCGCATCCAAAGTGGTATTGGCAGGTACGATAGTTTCCCATAAAAAGAGAACTTACTGACCTGTCTCAACCTGGGCTTGATAAGACCGCCGCCCTCGATTACAACGTTTAGGGGATACAAACCGCTGATATAAACTGAAGCTCGCGAATACTTGACTAGCTAAACCATCCCGCATTCAATAGACCGATAACTCCAAAACGACCAAAAGCTCAGTAGCCCTCACGAGCCTCTGATTCACAGTTCAAATGCCCCTGGAGAAGTAACTTGCAGTTACGTGCACGACACATTGCTCGGAACGTACTGTTCAATTGGCTCGGAACGCTTGCCAATATGGCGGTTGGGTTTTTCTTTGCGCCGTTCATCCTCCATCGCCTTGGAGACGCAGCCTATGGCGTATGGGTACTGGCGATCTCGGTCGTCGGCTACCTCAGCTTGTTGGACCTGGGCATGCAAAGCTCGGTTTTGCGGTTCGTCTCAAAGGGGCACACCACCGGCGATCATCAAGCCTCTTCGGAGGCCCTCTCCGCCGCACTCTGGATTCGCTTGCAACTCAGCGGCGTTGGCCTGTTGCTGAGCGCGGGACTTGCCGCGGTATTCCCTATATGGTTTAAAGTCCCCCCGGCGCTCGCGAGCGATGCGCGGAAAGCAATTCTGCTGATCGGCCTTACGACCGCGATTGCTATGTCGTTCGGTGTCGCCTCGGCCGTTCTCTCTGGACTCAACCGATACGATCTGCAGAACTACGTGGGCCTGACACAAACGGCCATTCGTGTGACCGGAATCGTCATTGCATTGCGGACCGGACATGGCATCGTCGCCATTGCAGCGTGTGAACTCGTAGCAACGATAGTCAGTAGCGCACTTCTCGTGTTTACGGCGCATCGCCTCTATCCCGAACTCAGGGTTCAGCTGAAGAAGCCAAAGCGTGAGACCCTCCGCAAACTTTGGGTGTACAGCTCCTACGCTTTCCTCACAACCATCGCAGTCCAGCTCGTCTACCAGGCGGACAATCTCGTTGTAGGTGCGTTCCTCTCTGCAACAGCGGTGACCTATTACGCAATCGCGAACTCCTTGTGCCGCTACGCCAGCGGGCTCGTCGGTTCGGTCGGAGGGACATTCGTCCCTGCAGCGAGCACATATGAAGCGGCAGGTGACACGGCCGGCTTGCTCGCACTCTATAAGAACGGCACTCGGGCGACGATGCTTGTCTCTCTTCCGATCCTCATCACCCTGGTTGTTCGTGGACGCACGTTCATCGGGCTCTGGATGGGGCCGCAGTACTCGCAGCAGTCCGGAACTGTTCTCATCATCCTATGCACCGCGCTCTTCTTTTCGTTTGCCAATAGAACTGCAGCGTCGGTTGCGTATGGCGTCGAAAAACATAAGACTTCCGCCTTGTGGGCGATCTGCGAAGGCGTCGCAAATCTTGCTCTCAGCGTTACCCTTGTGCACTGGTATGGCATCTATGGCGTTGCGCTCGGAACGATGATCCCCAGCTTGATCGTGCATCTCATCTTTTGGCCACGCTACATATCCAACCTCGTTGGCCTGAGCAGTTTTGAGGTGATATGGAATGTTTGGGGGCCGCTATTTCTTGCCGGTATTCCCTTTGCGATCGCGTCTTACGCTGTATCCACTCTGCCGGTTCACAATCTCACAGTCTTCTTCCTTCAGATCCTCGCAACTTTGCCCGTTTTCTTTCTCACAGTCGCGTTGATCTTTCGAGGCTATGTTCGACAGACCGTTATGCCACGGGTTCGTTCTCTATTGTTTACAAGGGCGTAATGAGCTGCTACGCATAACCCGTACAGCATCAGCATCTACACTCTGCTTTTGGGCAGCATCCGCTGCCGGAGCATAACAACAGCGTTTATCGCGCGGTATTGAAGCAGATAGTTCCGCATCATCTCTTTGAAGAACATCTTGTAAGCCTTCGTGACGCGAAAATACATCTTCGGCTTTCGCAGATGTAACGCAGTGTTTGTGGCGGCTCTCCGATAAGAAGCAAAGTCACCAAGAGTTACTTTGCCTTCAGAGTTATGGATCGACTTTTGCCGTAGCCTCAAGGCTTCCTGAGACGAGAATCCCATGAACAGGTCGTCCGCGTTCAACTCTGCCATGGAATCGAAGTAGGTGTGGTACTTAGAGTCTGCCTGCCCCATCGTGCTTTTGGCGTGCTGCCTGTATTTGAGCAGAACCTGAGGAAGATTCGCCAACTCAGCGACTAAGCCAACTCGGAACCAAAGATCGTGATCCTCAAATGGCTTCAGGTCGCGATAGTTTCCCGCTTTCATGACGACGCTGCGTCGAAACATAACCGAAGGATGAGAGATTGGATTGATCCATCTCACCAGCCAACGCAGCTCTGCATCTTGCGTTGCATATGGCGTAGTGTGCGGCCGCACGTTGTCTTCGTTATCAATAAATTCGACCTCGGTGCCGGCAACTCCAACTTCGGGATGCTCCTGCATAAACGCTACCTGCATCCCGAGCCGTGCCGGATACATGACGTCATCGGCGTCGATCCGCGCACATAATTCTGACTGAGCTTCTTCCACAAGCCGAGCCAGAGAAGGGCCAAGCTTTAGCGGTTCCCCCGAGATAACTCTGCCGGGAAGCCGGGCGGGAATCCATCGATGCAACTCCTCAAGGGTTCCGTCGGTCGAACCGTTGTCCCATACGATAATCTCCCAGTTTTTATAGTCCTGGCGCTCAATCGATTCCAACGTCTCAGGCAAAAAAGGCATGCCGTTTAGAACAGGCATGAGCAGAGTAACGGCTGGTTGACTCATGATTCTCCCGATCCATCAACCATGGAACTCCTCTGACACCTTTTAGTTTCGCAGAAACTCATGATAGATTTTCGCGACATTGGCTGTAAACACCCGAGAGTTGTAGCTCGTCCGGCACTGCTCGCGCGCGGCATCACCCACTCGCTTCGCCATCTCAGGATGCTCAACGCAAGTAAGAATTGCTGCGGCTAACTCCTCGCTATTTTGATGAGCATGGAGAAAACCGGTGACCCCGTTCGTTATGACTTCAGGGATACCGTCGACGCTCGTCGCGATGACCGGTTTGCCCAACGCCATCGCCTCAAGGATAGAGAGAGGCAGTCCCTCGCGATGCGTGCATAGAACGAAGACATCCAACGCAGAGACGATGGCTGCGACATCGGACCGAAACCCAGTAAAGATAAACCGGTCGGCGATACCAAGTTCGATGAGCCGACGGTTTACGGCTTCGTAGTGCACCCGGTTCATCTCCACAACAGAGTTGTCACCGACCACCAGGAATTGGACATCGCCTCTCTTCGCAAGAACCTGCGCTGCCGCAGAAGCTAACGTGGGATAGTCTTTCTGGGGATTTACCCGGGCAATCATCCCAACCAGCGTTACTCCCGCAGGCACGCCGAGCTGTTCGCGAAGAAGTTTGTTTGCCGCGTTGTCCTGTGGTTCTGTAACGTCCACAGCATCATAAAGAACGCGAGCCTTCGAATCGGGCACCTTCAACACAAACTGTCGCCTGGAGTCCTGCGAGACGAAGATATACCCAGATACCCCGAGAAATCCAAGCCGGTCGCGCAGGCTCATCTCTGAGTATCTTGACCGCACATGAGTAATCATCGGCACTCCGGCAAGAAGCGCGGCTAAACGATTGTGGTAGGTCGCCTTGGTCTCCGAGCAGTGGGCGAGGTTGACACCAAGCCGCTTCATCTCGTGTGCAACAGCCTGCGATTGCTTGAAGTAGCGCAATCCATGCCGAAGACTCGGCTCCGGTGGATCGTAGGAGACGACCTCGGCACCTGCCCTTTCGCACGCCTTCTTCAACTCAGCGGCATCCGTCATGCAAAAAGCTACGTGGTGGAATTGCTCCCGTGTTGCCTCGATAATGCGAAGCGTAGCAACCTCAACGCCTCCTATGCTGGCCCAGGGTAAAAGATGAGCAATCGTTGGTTTTGCGCCCCCGACCACATCGGAATCCATACTTCGCATAAATCCTCAGATCAGATCCTACGGTCTAATACCGCAAAATATATATTTTCGCTCAGTTATCTCACTAAGTTCGATAGTACTTTCGGTTAGTCCAGCGACCTTTCGGGGCTGATAAGATCAGCTGTACCGGAACGCGACTTAGTACGAGCCAGGAGTCTTCGGATTCCGTTATTGAGCATGTCTAAATTTTCAGAAGATATCGCACGCTACAGAAAAATGGGCCATGGGGGGAGGCAGCTCTGGCTCAACCCTGCGATATGGGCGATCGCGATCTATCGCTTCGGTTACTGGCTCTATGCCACAAAGCCGTTCGTCCTGGTCCGTATCCCCCTGAAGATCGTGTACTTTTTCGCTTATATGTTCTCGGAAGTCGTCATGGAGATGTGCCTCGATCCCCAGGCTACGATCGGCGGCGGCCTCTACATCGCACACATCGGCGGCGTTCACATCAATCCTCAGGCAATCATCGGCAGCAACTGTGACATCGCACATCGCGTGACGATTGGCGCATCTGCCATGGGCCGTAAGGGTGCACCGGTTGTTGGAGACCAGGTCTATATCGGCACCGGCGCGACGCTGGTCGGAAAGATCAAAGTCGGCAATGGCGCAAAGATCGCTGCAAACACGCTCGTCATGAGCAACATTCCCGAGGGTGCTACCGTGATGGGAGTGCCAGGCCGAATCATCATGCGCGCGCCGAAACCTACTCAGACTCCTGCGGCGTCAGCACCGGAGACAATCGATGCAAAGTGACACAGAGCGACAGGAGCTGCGCCGTAGCATCAAAGCCGCCGCCTCCGCTCACGAAGCAGCCGCGGTGTTGCAACATAGCCGTCGTCTTTTGGCCGGATCCAATAAACCCGCCGACGTTATGTTTTGCGCCTCGGCCTTCAACGGCTTAGCCGAAGACCTGATAAACCAGGTGCGCGCCCGGCGCTTGAAGACCTACATCGTTCGCTCGGTCACGGTCGAGCCAATCGTTCCATACATCACTACCGAAGCGGTGCTCTCAAACTACGTGCTCGATCTTCACGTGGGTGGTTATGGATCCTATGTTGATGAACTGCTAAACCCTCAAAGTGCACTTGCAACGTTCAATCCCGATCTCGTCTGTGTTCTCCTCGAATTGGAAGATATTGGCGGACGCTTGCCCGACCTTTGCGCAGACGGAATCGGAGAAGGCGTTGATGCGGAGATCGACGAGTCCGTCACACGCGTAGCTCAACTCCTCAAGAACTTTCGCTCCGGCAGCTCCGCTCGAATTCTCTTCCAGGGCTTTGTCGTTCCCGACGAAACTTCACTCGGCGATGTGGGCGAAGCGAACCTGCCTCACAGCCTCAGCAACGCCGTACGCCAGCTGAATCAGAGACTCGCCGCTCTTTGTCGCACCATCTCCGATTGCGTCTTCTTCGACGTAGATCATCTCGCCGCCCGCACGGGCCGGGCGAACTGGTGCGACGCCCGTATGTTTCTCGCCTCGCGATTGCCAGTCGCCTCTAGCTCGTTCGCTACGTACGCGCATGGTTTGGTGCGATCGTTCTCAGCGCTCTTTCGGGCGCCTCGCAAAGTTTTGTGCACGGACCTCGACAACACACTGTGGGGCGGTGTTCTCGGCGAAGAAGGCCCGGAAGGAATTGCCACGGGAAGCACTTTCCCGGGTAATTGTTATCTCGAATATCAAAAGTATCTAAAGCAGCTATCATCTCGCGGCATCCTGCTCGCCATTGTGTCGAAGAACAACGACGCGGACGTCCGCGAAGCCTTTCAGCTTCGCGCAGCCGACCTGGGATTGAGCCTCGACAACTTCGTCGCAACCAAAATTAGCTGGAACGAAAAAGCAACTTCCATTCGCGAACTAGCGGAAGAACTCTCCCTTGGACTTGATTCGTTTGTCTTTGTCGATGACAACCCCGTAGAGTGCGAAGCGATCCGGCAGCAACTTCCAGAGGTCGCCGTCCTCACAGCCCCTGTTGAAGAGCCATGGAAGCTAGTGGGGCTTTTGTCATCTCAGCCGTTCTTCGATGCCGCTGTCGTAACCGACGATGACGTAAACCGCCTGAACGAATACAAAGCCCAGGCACAACGAGCGGAGCTGGCTAGCAGCGCCGGGGATCGCGACGAATTCCTCGCCTCACTCGATATCGTCTGCACATTTCTAAGCGCTCTCGATGCGCCACTGGCCCGATCTGTCCAGCTTCTTGCGAAGACCAATCAATTCAATTTGACTACCCGTCGACACTCTGCCGCAGAGGTTGAGGAGTACGCTTCGACCCCAGGCGGACAAGCTGTTGCAATCCGAGTTCGCGACCGTTTCGGTGACGCTGGCGTCGTCGGACTCGCTCTCGCGCGCACCGAAGGCGAATCCTGCATCATCGACTCACTGCTATTATCGTGTCGAGTCATCGGACGCGGCATCGAAACCGCGCTTCTCGCGCATATCGCCGAAGGCGCACTCATGGCAGGAGCTAAGCGTCTCATTGGCGAGTTCATCGCAACAAAGAAAAACGCACCCTGCGCCGACTTTTACCCCAGCCACGGCTTTGCCCAAGAAACGTCGCGAGTCTCCGCACCGGAATCAGTCTTTTATCAACTTGACCTAACCGCCTCTGCTCCAAAGAGTCCCGCGTGGTTAACCCTGGAAGGAAATAAATCGAATGAGCTCTCAGCAAGTGCCGTCGTCGCTTCGTGACATTCTCGCCGACATCCTGGAAATCTCGCCTGACGAAGTCACACCAGAGCTTGGTGTCGGCACGATCGAAAGCTGGGACTCCTTCCGGCATCTGCAGGCCATTCTCGCAATCGAAGGCGAGTATGGTGTCCAGTTCGATCCAGGCCGTATTGCCGATTTGACGACGGTCTCACTCATCCAAGCGGAGCTGATTGCCAAAGGGGCAACACTTTGACGCCTGAAGAGCTCGGCTTCAAGCTTCGACATGTGGGTGTGGCAGTCCCTACTCTCGGACCGACAACCGAAATGCTCTCGACCCTCTTCGGCTACAGGGTTGTCTCCGGCCCCTTTGACGACCCGATTCAAAAGGTGAGTGTCAACTTCCTTGCTACCTCCGGCAATGACACTGCAGAGATCGAATTGATCGCACCACTCACCGAAGACTCTCCGATCAAAGCAACGCTTGCGAAGGGCGGCGGTGCCGCCTACCACCTCTGCTTTGAGACGACCGACCTGGACCAGGCTCTAATTCACGCGAAGAATAATGGCTGTCTTGTTGTAACCCCTCCAGCGCCTGCGGTAGCGTTTGACGGTCGCAGAATCGCCTGGATCTACACGCGCTCCCGCCAACTCTTCGAACTCGTCGAGGCTCCGGTCTAAGCTGGCGATATCTGTATGATTTACCCGATGCAGTTTGAATTCGTTTGAGACAAAACATTGCTGTTGAATCGAGATCAATCCGGTGACCCAGCCGTCAGAAAGCCTGTACCTTCTCTATCACGAACTGCGACCACGCAGAAGCGACTACTCCTACGTCGTAGAGACGGCAGCTTTCGAAAAACAATGTGACCTCTTTCTAAAACTTCGAAGTAGAAAGGAACCTGGTTTATTTCCCGAGTTGACCTTTGACGACGGACACGTCTCGAACTTCGAATTCGCACTGCCCATCCTTCATTCACACGCAATCAAAGCATGGTTCTTCATCACTGTCGGCTGGACAGCCCAAAGACCGCACTACATGGACTGGCAGCAACTCCGCACGCTGCACGAAGCGGGCCAGCAGATTGGCGCACACGGCTGGACACACACTCTTCTGACCCATTGCAGTCCGGCGGAGTTACACAGAGAGTTGGCCGAAGCGAGGCTCACGCTGGAAGACAAGCTGGGAACACCAATCACCACAATGTCACTGCCAGGCGGTCGGGCAAACCAGCATGTCCTCAAAGCGTGCCGTGACGCAGGCTACACGCAGGTCTTCACTTCGACCCCGAAACCGGAGCCTCAGCCAGCAGGGCCTATGATTGGCCGCCTGAACGTGCGCGGAGATATGACGCTGGAGTGGCTTGAGAGACTCTTTGAGCCAAAGAGCAGCGTTCTATCCAGCCTGGGGCGACAGCATCAAATCAAAACAGCCGCGAAAGCCCTGCTGGGAGACAGCCTGTACGAAAAGCTTTGGGGTCTCGTCAATCGACAAGAACCAGAAACTCATATGGGAGACGCTACTGCACGTGAAGATTCTGCACATCATCAGTAGCGGCGGAATGTACGGTGCGGAAGCCGTGATTCTCAACCTGTCGCGCACCCTGAATGAGCGCGCGCATTCAAGCGTGCTGGGCGTATTTTCCAACTCCGCAAATCCGAACCTACAACTTCACGAGGCAGCTACTAAGGAACACATCGAATCGCATCTGATTCCTTGCACTGGACAAATCGACCGAACCGTCATCGCAAGTATTCGTGACCTTGCAGCTCGCACAAACGCGGATATAGTCCACGCCCATGGTTACAAGGCAGACATCTACAGTTACATTGCGTTGCGTAGGTCGGCTATACCGCTGATCTCGACGTGTCACACCTGGTACGACAACGATCTCTTCGTCTCCCTCTACGGAATGGCAGACCGCATGGTGCTGCGCAACTTCGCGGCGATTGTGGCTGTCTCGGACGAAGTAAAACTAAGGCTATTAAAGCAGGTGTCCGCGAAGACAAGATTCATCTTGTCGAAAACGGCATCGATCTGCGCCCGTTCGACAATGCCGTTCCGTCGTTACAGGAAGACTCCAGCCCGGGCCATTCACCGATCGTCGGCTTGATCGGTAGGCTGGCGAACGAAAAAGGAGTTGACATCTTCCTCCGCGCTGCGGCACGCGTCCTAGTTGAGCTGCCGACTACAAAGTTTGTTGTGGTCGGCGAAGGCCCAGACCGGGAGAAACTTGAATCACTCATCGACGAACTGAAGATTCGAGAGAGTGTATCGATGTTAGGCCGCCGTGACGACATGCCCTCTGTCTATGCTTCTCTCGACATTATGGTCTCGGCCTCTCGTCGGGAAGGGCTACCGATCGCAATTTTAGAGGGGATGGCAAGCAGACGGCCCATCATTGCCACCGCTGTCGGCGCCGTGCCGACCGTAGTTCTCGATGGCCGCACGGGAGTGCTGCTTCCTCCGGAAAACATCGAAGCACTCGCATCCGAAATCGCAACCCTATTGAGAGAGCCAGCACGTCGAATGAGTTTAGGAACCGCCGCAAGAAAGCTCGTCGAAGAAAAGTTTTCCGCGCAGCGAATGACAGCTGACTATCTCCACGTCTATGAAGAGGCTGCTTCGACGCAAGATAAAAACATAGCCAAACCCTTCAAGTCTCCTGCTCCTTTACAAGGAAAGACAAAGTGAGCAAAGACGCCCGACGGCCGAAGATCTTCATGATGGATCTCTGGGCGACCGTACCCTATTACACGGCGTACCTTTCAAAGGCGCTTCTCAGCAAAAATATCAACTTGACCGTCGGGTCTATCTCTTATTACCTCGATCCAACCTGCTTTTCCAGTCGAGGCATTAATCTCGACCCGGGGCTTCTGAATATAGTTGGCCGATTCCAACTTCCACGCCTGTTACGCAGAGTCCTCAAGCTTCTGGAGTCAATCCTCAACCTATCTGCTCTGACAGCACGTTTTCTCGTCTCTCCCCCTGACGTGATTCACGTGCAGTTTCTACCAATGTTGACCTCGCGTCTCCCATTCGACCTCTGGTTCGTGCAACTCTGCCGCAAACGTGGCTCGAAGATTGTGCTCACCGTTCACGACCTTCTTCCCCACAACACAGGCGAGACGCATAGGTCCACATACTACGATCTGTATCAAATGGTGGATCACATTATTTGCCACTCCGATAGCATCAAGCAGAGGCTCTCCTCGGAGTACTCCATACCAGAAGAAAAAATATCGGTCATTCCTCACGGACCATTCTTTTACGACCTCGCGCCAGGCAATCCCGATCAGACCCTTCGAAGCTTTGAACTCGACCCCCAAAAGCTCCTCGTGTTGTGGCAGGGAATAATCTCACCCTACAAAGGAATCGATCTACTCCTCAATGCCTGGCAGCAAGTTGAAGCGTCGGTCGACGAAGCCTGTCTGCTGATCGCAGGCACCGGCTCACCCGAGCTACTCGAACAGATTCGCGACCAGATTCGCAGCCTTGGCCTCAAGCGTGTAAAGCTACATCCGCGCTTCATCTCAACCGAAGAACTCGTAGCGCTCTACCACGCAGCAGATATTGTGGTCTATCCCTACCGTGCCATAACAACCAGTGGAGCGCTCGCGACCGGTCTGGCTCTAGGCAAAACAATCATAGCCAGTAATTTGGCGGTCTTTCGCGAGCTGCTCACCGATCGGGAAAATGCATTATTAGTCGATCCGCAAAGTCCCATCGAGCTTGCCGCCGCGTTGATAGAACTATCCGGGAACAAGACTCTGCGACACCGTTTATCAGGAAACGTTCGACAAATCAACTTCGGTATGGAATCGTGGTCATCAATTGCAGATAAAACAATTGAATGTTACAAATTACTCGGATTTCCGCCGGGCCATGATATAAAAATTAAGAGATCCCACTGAAGCGTTCTATTTTTGTAGTTAGTCGTATTTTCTGCCGGTTCTGATGAGTTAGAAGATCCGCTCTCACGAGCTATTTCTCTCAGGCAGGCAAGACTAATTCGATACAGAACCGATTTCCCCTCATCCTTGCTGTACCTAACCACCATGCATCCTGCTGGACTTGGTCCGCCGCGAGAAAATTCCGCGGACACAGGGATGTTTGCCCTGAGCCTCAGACCCTCGTGTCTAACAAAGTGGAGCAGTTGGATTAGTCAGGTTCACCAAAATCTCAAGGACTGACTATCCCATCTAGTTTCCTTTGACTAAGCCCGTTAGATGTCCTGTCTCATTTTCGAACTCTCTGCATAAGTAAGCTCTGCACGCCGATAAGAGCCATCTGCCTTGATTACTTGAAGTGGCATCATTAGCCACCTGGTTAGGGTAACCAGAGTAACTGCATTTTTGTAACGTTCGTTCGAGTATCTAAGCTCAGGCTTACTCCTGGCTATAAATTGCGCGATCTGACTAACCGACATTTTTTGTACGGAGTATATTTTGGGAAAAATATTTAAGACCCTCGTATCGAGCATCACATTCGCTCTTATTCTTTTTTCCCTAGCCTCGGTCTCGTCAGCAGCGACCGCAGTAACAATCAGCACGACGAGCTTACCCAACGCGACTAAAGGAGCACGCTACACAGAAACACTGACTGCAATCGGGGGCAAGTCACCGTTTAGCTGGTCGATCACCGCTGGAAAACTCCCCGCCGGGCTCAGTCTCGCAGCTAGTACCGGCATCATCACCGGGATACCAACAATCGGCGGCAGCTTTCCCGTCACGGTAACGGTGAAAGACTCATCAAGCCCAGTGGTGACTAAATCTTTATCAACATCTCTTACCGTTGCTGAGTCGGCACTTTCGATCACCACCCCAACCTTGCCAACCGCGACAAAAGGCGCACACTACTCAAAGGCCCTCGCAGCAACCGGTGGAACCACTCCATACACATGGTCGATCACCGCCGGAAAACTCCCGCCGGGCTCATCTCGCAGCTAGTACCGGCATCATCACCGGGATACCAACAATCGGCGGCAGCTTTCCCGTCACGGTAACGGTGAAAGACTCCTCAAGCCCAGTGTTGACTAAATCTTTAGCAACATCTCTTACCGTTGCTGAGTCGGCACTTTCGATCACCACCCCAACCTTGCCAACCGCAACAAAAGGCGCACACTACTCAAAGGCCCTCGCAGCAACCGGTGGAACCACTCCATACACATGGTCGATCACCGCCGGAAAACTTCCAGCCGGACTCGCACTAGCCGCAAGCACAGGTATTGTCTCTGGTGCACCAACAATCGGTGGCAGCTTCTCGGTGACGATTACCGCCAAGGACTCATCAAGCCCCGCCCTGACCAAATCGATCACTTCCCCGCTTACCGTGATGGAATCGGTACTTTCAATCACCAGCACTTCTTTACCTAGCGCGACTAAAGGAACACGCTACACCAAGACCCTTGCAGCAACCGGGCGGAACCACTCCGTACACATGGTCGATCACCGCTGGGAAACTCCCTACAGGCCTCAGTCTTCAGCTGGTACCGGCATCATCACTGGGATACCAACAGTCGGCGGCAGCTTTCCCTTCACGGTGGCAGTGAAGGACTCATCGAGCCCAGTGTTGACCAGATCTTTGGCAACATCTATTCCTGTTGCCGAGTCCGCACTTTCGATCACAACTCCGACCTTGCCAGCCGCTACAAAGAGCGCACACTACACCAAGACCCTTGCAGCAACCGGCGGAACCACTCCATACACATGGTCGGTCACTGCTGGAAAGCTGCCCGCCGGACTTACTCTTGCCGCAAGCACCGGCATTGTCTCAGGTACGCCCACACTCGGCGGCAGCTTCTCCGTAACGATCACCGCTAAGGACTCGTCAAGCCCTGCTCTGACCAAGTCGATCACTGGCTCGCTTACAGTGATGGAATCGGCGCTTTCGATCACCAGTACCTCCTTACCGTCTGGAACTGCGGGCACGACCTACACGAAGACCCTCACAGCAACTGGTGGCACCACGCCCTACACGTGGTCGATCTCTTCCGGCAAACTTCCTGCCGGCCTTACTCTCGCAGCTGCCACCGGCATCCTATCCGGTAAACCAACAAGCGGCGGCAGCTTTCCCATCACCGTGTCCGTCAAAGATTCATCTAGTCCTGCTCTTACCAAATCTGCTGCGGTCGTGTTGAGCGTAACGAGCACGGGTGCGGCTGCACTCACAATCAATACAGCCACATTGCCTTCAGCCACTGAGGGCGTAGCCTACTCCGCGCCGCTATCGGCGACCGGTGGCACACCGTCGTACACCTGGTCAATCAGTTCGGGCAAGCTGCCCGCCGGTCTGACCCTTGCAGCAACTACCGGCACAATCTCAGGCTTGCCCACCGCGGTTGGCACCTCCAGCTTCACGGCGACCGTAACCGACAACGGCGACCCCACCCAAGCCAAGTCGACCGCTACCTCAATCGCCGTTGCCGCAGCAACTCCTACAGGCCCCGGCACAACCTGGTACATTCGTCCCGACGGAGGCACGCGCTACTCCGCCAACCAGACCAAAGGTCAGTGCGACGGCAAGGCCGACACTGCCTACTCCGGCTCAGGCACCAATCAGCACTGCGCCTTCAAGGATCCACGCTATCTCTGGGACGACCAGAGTTACGGCAACTACGCATGGGTCATCGGCGGTGGCGACACCGTCATCATCCGCGGCGGCCCATGGCGCATCGGCTTCGATGCAGCGCCCGGCAGTTGCAGCGGCGCTGGTTGCGGTGCAGGCTACACGTGGTGCTACGGCGGCGGTGGCAACTATGGCTGCTACAACCCTCCAATCCCGGCAGGTACGGCTAGCCAGCACACCCGCATCCTGGGAGGGAACTACGCTGCCTGCAGCAGCGGCGGCGTCACCAACCGCTCACAACTCACCCAGATCTTCGGCGGCTTCGGTGTCACTGAAGCTCTCAACCTCACCGGCGCAAAATATGTTGACGTTGAATGCCTCGAAATTACACGTCACTCGCAGTGCATCGCCTTCGGCAGCCCTGCGATTCCGTCAAGCTGCGTTAGTGGCTCAGCCGACGACTATGACTCAGACGGCATTCACACCGACAACACCACACACGATCTACTCATGCAGGACCTGTGGATTCACGGTCACATCGGTCGTGGCATCAAGGGACCCATCGGCGGCCTCGTCACCTGCCTCAGATGCGACATCGCCTACAACGGCGGCGCAGGCTGGGACTTCGACGACGGCAATGCCACTCCGATGGTTGAACGGCAACTGGCACTTCCTCTACTCCACCATCGAGTGGAGCGGATGCAACCAGGAATATCCCATCGTTCATGCAATCCCCGTCGTCTCCTGCTACGGCCAGAGCAACGGAGGCTATGGCGATGGCGTCGGCACGCCGCACGGCACAGGTCTCTCCGCCACCATCGATCACTCGAAGTTCATTTACAACACTCAGGACGGACTCGACTTCGGCCACATCGATACCGGTGGCCCCTACACCCTCAGCATCACCAACTCCATCGCCTACTCCAATAGCGGAGGCACCTTCAAGATCGGTGGTAACTTCGGTACCGCGACGATCACCAACAACGTCTCCATCGGAGACTGCGACAGAATGGCTTATCCGATCAGCGGCACACCAAGCACCTACAACGCAAATCTCTCTGACTTTTGCCGCGCAGGCGATGCTTTCCCATTCGACTTCCGTCAGAACA
The DNA here is from genome assembly GCA_963708755.1 of uncultured Acidobacteriaceae bacterium. Lineage (GTDB taxonomy): Bacteria > Acidobacteriota > Terriglobia > Terriglobales > Acidobacteriaceae > Edaphobacter. Next base: position 450,500 of record CAVPTN010000018.1, on the reverse strand, counting down.
GCAACTACACCATCGCCAACAACACCATCGTGACCTACGCTCCCACCATCTTCGACATCTCCTGCTGGGACGCACCGGGCCAGGGAGGAAACAACAACGGATGCGGCGGAGCCACACTGAACTTCCGCAACAACATCGTCGTTGGGTATGACAACCCGACAACCTATCCTCTAGGCAGTCAGCAAGGCGGCCCCGGAGCCTGGTACTTCCAGGAACCAGCTCCCAGCGGCAGCACCTCGGGCACGGTCATAGGCACCATCAACCGCAGCAACAACATCTATTACGGCATCGGACATGGGTTCACCTGCCCCACCGGATACGCCAACGAAAAATGCGTCACCCCCGACTTCATCAACCAGCCCGCAGGAAAGAGCACCACTTTCACTCCGACCGAGCTGGACAACTTCAACTTCAACCTCTCCACTGGAAGCCCCGCAGATGGAACCGGAATAACCTACACAGGAATTCTGTCCGTCGACTACAACGGGGTCAAACGCCCAAATCCGCCTTCCATCGGAGCTGTCGAGCCATAAATCAAGGCTACTCGCTTCGATCCCACTCTATGTCTCAACTCAAAGTCTCCCTATCTTGGGAGACTTTTGAGTTTAACCCGCCTTGTCACGCCTCAGATCATGCTGACACAGAAGTGGGATGTCGCCATACCACTTACACACACCATACTTCGAGAGTGAATTAGCACCATAAGTAACGCTAATTTCGCGCTGCCCCCTGTTTCATTTGCGACCTTTCTGCAAGTAAAGCCGATATGTGCCTGCAGTAGGTTCTTCTGCATCGCTCACACGGAAGTGGCACGCCCATCCGCTATTCGGGTGGCTGTAGCGGCCATTTTGAAACGGTAACGTTCCTCCGAGTGCCTCGGCGCCTGTGTATGGCCGTAACGGCGTTGTTCGACTGAAGAGTTTTTTTGGGGTGCGACTTGGTAAATGAAATCAGGATGATCGCGAAGAGCATCAGCCTCATACTCACACTTTCTCTCATTGGATGCGGTTCCGGACTAACTGGGCCGGCAGCTCCCGTTATTAGTCAGGTCGTTCCACAGACAATTCAGGCCGGATCCAAGAGCCAGACACTTAAAGTCACCGGATCAAATTTTTCAAATACGGTCGTGCTGCTCTGGAACGGAGCCCCGCTGGCCACCACTGTGGTCAATCCTCAAACTCTGACCGCGATGATCGGAAGCAGCGATCTCTCCACTCCCTCCACCGCGCAGTTGAAGGTGCAAGATTCACAGACCATGGCAGAGTCGCAGACGCTGCCAGTAGTTATCGCGCCCGCAGTAAGCAACACAACGTCGCCCTTGACTATCACCACAACATTACTGCCTCAAAGCACAGTCGGCAGCCCGTACATTGCAACGATCGACGCCACTGGCGGCACTCCTGCCTATACTTGGAGCCTCGCTTCGGGACAGCTTCCGACAGGACTCACCCTCTCGACCACCACCGGCATCATCTCAGGCACACCCACAACCGGCGGCACCTATTCGTTTGCCATAGCGGTCGTCGATTCAAGCTCACCATCACAAACTACGAGCACCACCGTAACGCTCTCCGTGGCCCCGGCTCAGACCATTGCACCGCTGACGATCACGACTACGTCTGTGCCTAACGGCACCACCGGCACAGCCTACTCGACCTTTCTACAGGCAACCGGAGGCACCGCACCCTACTCGTGGTCGATCACCTCCGGAAGCCTCCCCGCTGGCCTCAACCTCGCCGTCAATACCGGCGTTATCGGCGGCACACCAACTGCAAGCGGCAGCTTCCCGATCGCTGTAACGGTAAAAGACTCCGTCTCCATGCAGACAGTCACCGCCAACCTCTCACTCTCTATCGCGGCCGCTGGAGCACCCCTGTCGATCGCCTCCGCCACGCTACCCGGCGCCATGTTGAACCAACCCTACAGCGCCACTCTCACTGCAGCCGGAGGCACCGCACCGTACTTCTGGTCCATCACCTCAGGCACCCTGCCCGCCGGGCTCAACCTTGCAACCGGCGGTGCAATCCTGGGCTCTCCCACCGCAACCGGAACATTCAACTTCACAGCCTCCGTCTCAGACTCCTCGAACCCAACACAAGCCACATCAACTTCAATCTCAATTGTCGTCGCCCCGGCTGCACTCTCCATCGTCTCTGCAGTTCTACCCTCCGGAACAAACGGTGCCGGCTACTCAAACGCTATGCAGGCCATTGGAGGCACCGCTCCCTACACCTGGTCGGTCACATCCGGCAGCCTGCCATCCGGTCTCAGCCTTGGCGCAACGACGGGAGTAGTCTCCGGCACGCCAACTGCCAGCGGAACCTTCAACTTCACAGCCTCAGTCACCGACTCGTCGAGCCCTGCACAAACCAAATCAGCTCAGGTCTCGCTCGTCATCGCTCCCACAACGCTCTCTATCACCTCCGCAACCCTACCCTCCGGAACCAACGGCTCCGGTTACTCAAACGCCTTACAAGCCGCGGGAGGCACCACTCCCTACACCTGGTCCGTGACCTCCGGCAGCCTACCCTCTGGCCTCAGCCTCGGCGTGACAACCGGGATCCTCTCCGGCACACCGACCGCCAGTGGAACCTTCAACTTCACAGCCACTGTCACGGATGCGGCAAGCCCAGCACAAACCAAGTCAGCTCAGGTCTCGCTCGTTATCGCCCCGGCAACCCTCCTCATCGCCACCTCCACACTTCCTTCTGGAACACAGGGTTCAAGCTACGCAAGCACCCTCCATATCAACGGAGGCACCGCACCCTTCACTTGGTCGATCAGCGGTGGCAGTCTTCCCGCAGGCCTCACCCTTGGAGCAACCACAGGCGTAGTCTCTGGCACCCCCACAGCAAGCGGCAGCTTCACAGTCAGCGTCATGGTGAGAGACTCAAGCTCCTCAGCGCAAACTGCAACCGCCACGCTACCCCTCAACATAGTCGCCGCAGGATCACCTCTTGCGATCACATCGGCCACACTCCACGGCGGAACTACCAACACCCCCTACAACGCCACACTCAACGCAACTGGAGGTACGGCACCGTACACCTGGTCCATCACCGCGGGCAGCCTGCCTGCAGGCTTCAGCCTCGCATCCGCCACCGGCCTTGTCTCAGGCACACCAACTGCGAGCGGAACCATAACCTTCACCGCGACTGTCTCGGACGCTTCCAGCCCCGCTCAGACCACATCCGCACCAATCTCGTTTGTCATCGCCCCACCAGCTTTGACCATCATCACCTCGTCCCTGCCCTCAGGCACCCAGGGCACGACCTACTCGAACGGCCTACAGGCCACAGGTGGCACATCGCCGTATAGCTGGTCCATCACCGCCGGAAGCCTTCCCACCGGACTCGCTCTGGGCACAACCACAGGCATCGTCTCCGGCACGCCCACGGTCGCCGGAAGCTTCAACATCACAGCAACCGTCACGGATACATCAAGCCCGGCACAGACCAAATCCATCCCGCTCTCACTCGTCATCGCGCCACCCGCACTGGCAATTACAGTCTCCGCCTTCCCCAATGGCACGCAGGGCACAAGTTATTCCAAATCCCTGATGGCTACCGGTGGTACCATGCCGTACACCTGGTCGATCACCTCCGGCAACCTTCCCGCAGGACTCAACCTCACTCCGGGCACAGGCGTAATCTCAGGCACGCCCACTGCAAACGGAACCTTCAACTTCACTGCAACCATCGCAGACTCCTCCAGCCCAGCGCAGACCGCATCGACTTCGATCTCGCTCATCATCGCTCCTCCAGCCCTGGTAATCACCACCACATCCTTACCCTCCGGAGCACAGGGCACCAGCTATTCGAAGTCCCTCGCAGCTAACGGCGGCACTGCCCCCTACAACTGGTCAATCACCTCCGGCAGTCTGCCAGCCGGCATCAGCCTCAACGCCGGCACCGGCCTCATCTCCGGCACGCCCACGGCAAACGGCAGCTTCCCCATCACTGTAGCGGTCAATGACGCATCCAATCCGGCTCAAACCAAGTCGGCGACGATCTCGTTCGTCATCGCGGCACCCCCAATTTCAATCACCACGACATCGTTACCCTCCGCGACTCAGGGCACCAGCTACTCGAAGTCCCTCGCAGCGACCGGAGGCACCGCACCCTTCGTCTGGTCGATCACCTCCGGCAGCCTGCCAGCCGGGCTCAGCCTCAACGCCAACACCGGCGTCATCTCCGGCACACCAACGGCAAGCGGCAGCTTCCCCATCTCAGTCATGGTCAAAGATTCGAGCGCAGTGCAACAGACCGCGACCGCCAACATCTCCTTCACCGTCGCCGCAGCAGCACCGCCGCTGACGATCACCTCATCAACCCTGGCATCCGGCGTTGCAAACCAGTCCTACACGGGCACTTTGACGGCGACGGGCGGCGCGACACCGTACAGTTGGTCCATAACATCCGGAAGCCTACCGTCCGGATTGACGATTGCGACAAGCACAGGAGTCATCTCCGGTACACCAACGGCAGCAGCAGTCGTAACTGTCACCGCTACAGTTACAGACTCCTCAAGCCCAGTCCAAACCAAATCTGCTTCGATCTCCTTCACCATCGCAGCAGCGCCGCTCACGATCACAACGGGCACACTGCCGTCAGGCACGGATGGCACAGCCTACTCTGCGCCGTTATCGGCAACCGGTGGCACACCGTCGTATACCTGGTCGATCAGTTCAGGCAGCCTCCCCGCCGGCCTCACCCTTGCAGCAACCACCGGCACCATCTCCGGCACACCCACCGCGACCGGCACCTCCACCTTCACCACGACTGTAGCCGACAACAGCAGTCCCTCTCAGTCCAAGTCAGTCTCTGCCTCAATCACAGTCTCCGCAGCAGCTGCCACCGGTCCCGGCACGACGTGGTACATCCGCTCGGACGGCGGCACACGCTACTCTGCCAACCAGACCGCTGGCCAGTGCGACGGCAAAGCAGACGTGAAGTACTCCGGCTCAGGCACCAACCAGCACTGCGCCTTCAAAGATCCACGCTATCTCTGGGACGACCAGAGCTACGGCAATGATGCCTGGGTTATCTCCGGCGGCGACACCGTCATCATCCGCGGCGGCCCATGGCGCATCGGCTTCGATGCTGCACCTGGCAGTTGCAGCGGAGCAGGCTGCGGAGCAGGCTACACCTGGTGCTTTGGCGGCGGCGGAAACTTCGGCTGTTATAACCCCCCGATCCCCGCAGGCACAGCCAGCCAGCACACCCGCATCCTCGGCGAGAACTACGCTGCCTGCAGCAGCGGCGGCGTCACCAGCCGTTCGCAACTCACCCAGATCTTCGGCGGATTCGGTGTCACCGAAGCTCTCAACCTTACCGGCGCAAAATTTGTCGATGTGGAGTGCCTTGAGGTCACCCGCCACTCCCAGTGCATCGCCTTCGGCAGTCCGGCAATCCCTGCCACCTGCTCCAGCGGCTCGCCCACCGACGACTATGACTCCGACGGCGTACATACCGACAACACCACCCACGACCTGCTCATGCAGGATCTCTGGATCCACGGCCACATCGGCCGCGGCATCAAGGGACCCATCGGCGGCCTCGTCACCTGTCTAAGGTGCGACATAGCCTTCAACGGCGGCGCAGGTTGGGACTTCGATGACGGCAACGCCACACCCATCGTCAACGGCAACTGGCACTTCCTCTACTCCACTATCGAGTGGAGCGGCTGCAACCAGGAGTATCCCGCTGTTCACGCCATCCCGGTCGTCTCCTGCTATGGCCAGAGCACCGGGGGTTACGGCGACGGCGTCGGAACACCGCACGGCACAGGCCTCTCCGCCACCATCGATCACTCAAAGTTCATCTACAACACTCAGGACGGACTCGACTTCGGCCACGTCGACACTGGCGGACCCTACACCCTCAGCATCACCAACTCCATCGCCTACTCCAACAGCGGAGGAACCTTCAAGATCGGTGGCAACTTCGGCACCGCGATCATCACCAACAACGTCGCCATCGGAGACTGCATGCGACTCTCAGCTCCCATTGCCGGCGCTCCAAGCACCTACAACGCCAACCTCACCGACTTCTGCCGCGCTGAAGACACCTTCCCCTTCGACTTCCGCCAGAACAGCAACTACACCATCGCCAATAACACCATCGTCAGCTACTCGCCCACCATCTTCGACATCTCCTGCTGGGACTCGCCCGGCCAGGGCGGTAACAACAACGGATGCGGCGGCGCAACACTGAACTTCTTCGACAACATCGTCGTCGGCTACGACAACCCCGCAACCTACAACCTCGGCGGCCTCCAAGGCGGCCCCGGCCTCTGGTACTTCCAGGAGCCCGCTCCCAACGGCAGTACCTCCGGCCAGGTCATCGGCACCATCAACCGCAGCAACAACATCTACTACGGCATCGGACACGGCTTCACCTGCCCTACCGGATACGCCAACGAAAAATGCGTCACCCCTGACTTCGTCAATCAGCCCACAGCCAACGGCTCATCCTTCACTGCAACCGAGCTCGACAGCTACAACTTCAACCTCGCCACCGGCAGTCCCGCCACAGGGACAGGAATAACCTATACTGGGGTCCCAGCACTCGACTACAACGGAGCCACTCGCCCCAATCCCCCCTCTATCGGAGCTGTTGAACCATGAAGCTTGGCCGCATCGCCCTGTACCTGTTCTTTGCAATCCTGGTCTCACAGTCGTTGTCAGCAGAAACATGGTACGTCCGCCACGACGGTGGCACCCGCTACTCAGCGAAAGAACACACAGGGCAGTGCGATGGCAAGGCAGACGCTCCCTACCGCAAGGGAGTCAATCAACACTGCGCGTTCAGCGACTACCGCTATCTCTGGGACGATCAGACCTACAACAACGACGCATGGGTCATCGCCGGCGGTGATACCGTCATCATTCGCGGAGGCCCCTGGCGAGTCGGCTGGGATGCCGCAACAGGCAAAGGCGCAGGCTACACCTGGTGCTTAGGCGGTGGCACCTCCAGTTGCAGCAACCCCGTTATTCCATCCGGAACGCCTGCTCAGCACACCCGAATCCTCGGCGAAAACTACGCAACCTGCTCGCATGGCGGTGCCACAGACCGATCCAAGCTCACGCAGATATTCGGTGGCTTTGGCCTGTGGACGCCTTTGAACCTAAAGGGCGCTCAGTACGTCGATATCGAATGCCTCGAAGTAACTCGACATTCGCAGTGCATCTTCTTCGGTGATCCCCCCAACCCCGCTCCATGCAACCGCAGCACGCCGGTCGATGACTACGACTCCGACGGCGTCATCACCGACGTCCACACCCACGATCTCCTCCTCCAGGACATGTGGATCCACGGACATCTCGGCCGCGGGATCAAAGGCCCCATCGGCGGAGTCGTCACCTGCACTCGATGCGATATCGCATACAACGGAGCCGCTGGCTGGGACTTCGACGACGGCAACGCCACTGCAAGCGTCAACGGCGTGTGGAACTTCAACTACTCCACCATCGAGTGGAACGGCTGCAACCAGGCCTATCCCGGCGCCGGAGCCATCTCCTGCTATGGCCAAAGCAACGGCGGATACGGCGACGGCGTCGGTACTCCGATGGGAATGTGTCTCGCCGTAAACATCGACCACTCGAACTTCAGCTACAACACCCAGGACGGACTCGATCTCGGACACGGCGACAAGGGCACCAACTGCCCCCTCAAGATCACAAACTCCATCGCCTATGGCAACGGCGGCGGCTCATTCAAATGGGGCGCCAACGAAAATCCCGCCGTCTTCACCAACAACATCGCAATCGGCAACTGTCGCCGCATGGCCGACCCCATCCCAGGACAACCCAGCACCTACAACGCCCACCTTGCGGACTTCTGCCGCGCAGAAGACGCTCTGCCATTCGATTTTCGTCAGGGCGGAACCGTTCTTTTCGCCAACAACACCATCGTCACCTACGCGCCCACAACCTTCGACATCGACTGTTGGGATGCGAGCTGCTCCAACAGCACCCTCATCTTCAAAAACAACATCGTCCTCGGCTACGACAATCCCAAAACATATAACCTCGGTGGCAAACCCGGAGGCCCCGGAGGCTTCTACTTTCAAAAACCAATCGGCCACATCGTCCGAAGCAACAACATCTTCTACGGCTTGCGAGGCGTTCACTGCCCCACAGGACACCCCGGCGAACGTTGCGACGATCCAAAGTTCGTCTCCCAACCGCGCTTCAATTCAGAGAAAGATCTCGACAACTTCAACGTTCATCTCTCTCCATCGAGCCCGGCCCGTGGAGCCGGAGCAACTCTCCCCGAGGTTCAATCGGACTACGAAGGAAAGCCCAGACCGGCGGCCGGCGGCTACGACATCGGGGCAACTCAGAGATTAACTCCGACCAATAGGTCATTGCAGAGCGTTTCAGAACTAAGGGATACTAAGTCATGCCAACATCGCGGCTGCGTCAGCTCCTCAAGTTTATTCGTGTATTTGGCATAACAGACGGCATCCGCCTGTGGTTCTCTTTGCTGTTTCAAACGGGCCAGTACATTCAATTGCAACTTCCGCATCTTCCAGCGCCAATACAAGTGCGCCGACAGGATCTGCCGATATTCTGGCAAATCATGATCATGAAGGAGAACGACTTCCACTCCTTGCCGCAGGCAAGCCGAGTCAGCGACACCTACAAGAAGATCCTCTCCGAGGGCAACCGCCCCATCATCGTCGATTGCGGTGGTCACATCGGCCTCTCTGCCGTGTGGTTCGCCTCCCGCTTCCCCGAAGCCACGCTCTACTGCATCGAACCAGACAAGAGCAACTTCAATCTTCTTCAGCAGAACACCGCAGCCTATCCAAACGTCATCTGCCTCAATGGCGGCGTGTGGAACAAGCCGTGCCATCTGGAGATTCAGAACCCTCTCTCCGGCAGCGCCTCATTTCAACTTCGTGAGCTGCCAATCACTGATAGCTCCAAACAGCCCAACGTACTGCGCGCTTACACCATCCCCGAAGTCCTCCACTTCGACGAAAAGAACCGTCTCTTCCTCGTAAAAATGGACATCGAAGGAGCCGAAGCGCAGGTATTCCAGGAGCCGACTCCCTGGCTCTCCCAGACCGCCGCCATGATCATCGAGTTGCACGACTGGCTCATGCCCGGACAAGGCACCAGCAGAAACGTCTTCAAGCGGATCGGAGAAAATAACCTCGACGTCATTCTTCAGGGCGAAAATCTGCTTCTCTTCCAGGTCCCAGACGCACGGGTTCCGAACGCAAATAAAACAGCAAGCGAATCTCTCCACGATCACGCCTTAGCCGTGAAGTCATAGCCGCCAGAGCTACCGGTAGATACCTGCAGAGCGCAACAGCAGCGACCCCGCCGTCCTCGCGTTACTGATGTCTAATGGATTGAGCGCCAGTGCCCGCAACGAACTCTTCACCGCACCCCACATCTGTTTACGAATTCCAAAAGCCTCTGCCCGTTGCCGATAGATATAACTCAGCGCCACACGCCGAGCCACGATGCCGCATCCAGGCGAACCATAGTGCTTCTCAATAAACTGAAGCTGCGCCTTCAACATACCGTTCGTATCGGTCGTCAGCGACTCCCCTGCGGTTCGATAAAGTGAGATCACAGTAGGGGCAAACGCTACCTCATAGTGAAATGACATCCGAAGCCACAGGTCGCGATCCTCAGTCTGCCGCAAATTCTCATCGAACCCACCCACCTTGTCGACACACTCCTTACGAAACGTCATAGAAGAGGTCGGCAGTTGTATCCGTCGCATATAAATGTAGCGAGCGACACATCCTTCGGCATGCTTCTTGTTTCCCGCAAACGTATCAATCACCGTTCCATCCGCGTCGATACGCGAGATCAATCCGTAAGCCAGCCCCACCTTCGGGCGTCCCTCAAAGCACTTCAGCGATTCGGATAGACGACAAGGCAGCCAAACATCGTCGGCATCCAACAACGCAATAAACTCTGCAGTTGTGTTACGAAGCCCGTTATTCCGCGCCGCCGATACTCCACTATTCGCCTGGCGAATGTATTTAATCTTGTCGCCCAGTTGAGCGAGATAGGGAGCAACTACGCTGGCGGTGTCATCCGTGCTGCCGTCGTCGATCAGCAAAATTCTCCAATCATCAAAAGTCTGCGCTATAACGCTTTCAATTGCGATTGGTAGATACTTCGCTGTGTTGTACGTCGGAATAATAACGTCGACTTTCGGCATCCCCTGCAAATCTCCCGCTAGCTACAGCCCCTTCTAACCGGCTCGAAACTGCATCGGCAACTTCAGGTCTATTCTCCCACGGAGCCCCTTCGATCCGATCGAAAGAAGTGAACAGGAAGAGGTATTGCCTATCTATTCGATCGCTATTATGTTCCGATTTGGCACATGCACCTGACTCACTCATCGCCCCAAACACAAGCAGCTTGCGGCTTTCTCAGCGGATGGCCTCTGATGTAACCTGAATCATCGGTCGTCCCACAAAAGTGCCACGGCGCGTGCTCACCGTCGTTCGAAAAACACTTGTCCAACAACCGACAGCGCGAAACAATGAGCAAGGGTTCAGGGAGAGGTTTTACGTATGTTTTTTCGCGCACGGCGGTCCTTACAAAGGGCCTGGTTCGACTTCAACTGTCGCTCCCTCCTCAGCACACCTCAAATCCGCACCAACGATCCCTCCGTAACGCTCGTCTCCATGGTCTGTCACGGCGAAGTCCTCATGTACCTGTTGGCTGCGAAGTCCTTCTGCCGCCAGTTTGGTCGCAATCCGCAGATTGTCATCCTTAACGACGGAACGCTCACAAAGGACGACCGCGCCACCATTCACGCTCACATTCCGGAAGCAACCATCGTGCCCATCTCCGATGTTGCTCCCGCCAAAACACCCAAAGGCAGTTGCTGGGAGCGTCTCCTCCTCATCAGCGACCTCGTCCACAACACCTTCGTCGTGCAACTCGACTCCGACACACTTACCGCAAGCGCGATCCCCGAAGTCCATCAGTGCATCGATGCCAACCACAGCTTCACTCTTCTCGGCGACAGATCTTTCCCCGAGATCGAGTCCATGACCAATGCATGCATTCGCTCGAAGACCAATCTACATCCCATGGTGCAGGCCGTGTGCGAGCGATCCTTCGACAAGCTGCCGGAGAGCGCGTCTCTTCAATACGTCCGCGGCAACGCAGGTTTCAACGGCTTCGCAAAAGGATCAATCGACCGGAAAAAGGTCGAGTGGTTCTCCGAACTCATGCAGCGTCTCGCAGGACAACAGTGGAATGAATGGGGCAGCGAACAACTCACGTCGAATCTGCTCATCGCAAACTCCGACGGCGCCGTGCCACTGCCATCTCCGAAGTACCTCTCTCACTGGGCGCACCCTGACGTCCCGTATGACGAAGCGGCCTTTATCCACTTCATCGGTCCCTACCGCTTCTCCAACGGCCTTTACCTGAGAAAAGCAAAGAGTGTCATCACGACGCTGAAGGCCTAATAAAAAAGCAGGAAGGAGAGACTCTCCTTCCTGCTCCGTCGAACCTGATTCGGCCACGCTTCAGCAGCGAACGATCTTCTCCGATTTAATTCCCTTCGTTGCGTTCCGCGTATCCACCACCAACCGCGACTTGTTGACAATGTCCTTGTAGTCATAGTCGGAATGGTCCGTCATGATCAGAACGCAGTCATACTGTTCCAAATCTTCAAGCGGAGTACACGTCATATTCAGGTTGTAATGGCGACCCCTGCCAACCGTGGGGAAGTAAGGATCGTTATAAAGAACCTCAGCGCCCTGCTCCCGCAGAAGTTCAATCACGGTCAGTGATGGTGATTCCCGCAGATCGTCGATGTCTTTCTTGTAAGCCATCCCAAGCATCAAAATGCGCGAGCCATTCACAGCTTTTTTGTTCTGATTCAACCCCTTCGCAACATACTGCACCACATGCGCAGGCATCGCCTCGTTGACCTCTCCAGCCAGCTCAATAAAGCGCGTGTTGAAGTCGTACTCCTTCGCCTTCCAGCTCAAATAGAACGGATCGATCGGGATGCAGTGTCCCCCCAACCCCGGCCCAGGATAAAACGGATGAAACCCAAACGGTTTCGTCGAAGCCGCATCGATCACCTCCCAGATGTCCACGCCCATGCGCAGCGCGAGCAGCTTCAGCTCATTCACCAGCGCAATATTCACGCAGCGATAGATGTTCTCAAGCAGCTTTGTCATCTCCGCCACGCGTGTCGAAGATACCCGAACCGAACGCGTGAAGATGCCCTCATACAACACCGCCGCCAGTTCCGTGGCGATCTCTTCATGGCCGCCGACAACCTTCGGAATATTGTGACGAGCCACAGTCGTGTTGCCCGGGTCCTCGCGCTCCGGCGAGAAGGCCACATAAAACACTCCATGCTCCGCCGCTGCACCCGGGCTCTGCACCTTCAATCCGTGCTTGTTCCCTGCCTCAAGAATCGGAATCATCAGCTCTTCGGTTGTCCCCGGATAGGTCGTGCTCTCCAGCACCACCAACTGACCCTCGCGAAGCCACGGAGCAGCAGCAGCAGCCGTCTTTTCCACGAAGCTCAAGTCCGGCTCGCGATGCTCCGTCAGCGGAGTCGGAACGCAAAGAATAATGGCGTCCTGATCCGACAAGCCGGCGAAGTCAACCGTGGCCTTAAAGCCCAGCTTCCGCGCACTCTGAATCTCCTCAGCAGGAATTCGGAAGATATACGACTGGCCCGCTTCGAGATCTGTAACTTTTTTGGTATCAATATCGAAACCAGTCACTTTGAAGCCCGCCTCGGACAGAAGCAGAGACAACGGCAACCCAACATACCCAAGCCCGATCACGCCGATCTTAGCGGTGCGGGCCTCCAGGCGGTTCATGCGCTCCTGCGCAATCTTCGGTAAAGCAACTTGGCTTGATGTCAACATAGACACGATTATCGCATCCGGATTTCTCTGCCAGATGCACAAAAGTTGCATCGACTCTGACCAATTCCCGATCCAGACTTACACTTACCCATCTTCTCGGATTCTCACTGGCCTTCGTCCGGCGAAGCTTGATAATGAGGTAGGCACCTCGGCACGACACACTTTATAGACACCCCAGCGCACTACGCCTGGGCGGAGGATAGATTGGCCCGTTATCTCATCACCGGAATCGCAGGTTTCATCGGCTCATCCCTGGCCCATACACTCGTCGAACAAGGCCACGAGGTCTGCGGCATCGACAATCTCTCCACCGGAAACCTCGAAAATCTCGCCGACATCCGTCACGCGATCTCCTTCCAGCAGATGGACCTTCAAGACGTCCCCGGCATTAAAGCCGCCTGCGGAGGCATCGATTACATCCTCCATCAGGGAGCGCTCGCCTCAGTCCCTCGCTCCGTCAAAGATCCCCTCACCTCGCATGAATCCAATGTGAATGGCACCCTCAACCTCCTCATCGCAGCCCGCGATGCAAAGGTTCGCCGCATCGTCTACGCCGCATCCTCTTCGGCCTACGGAGACCAGCCCACCCAGCCCAAGCAGGAAGACATGCTCCCGCGCCCACTCTCGCCCTACGCCGTCCAGAAGCTCACCTGCGAGTACTACATCCAGTCCTTCTACCGCGCCTACGGTCTCGAGGGCGTCTGCCTCCGCTACTTCAACATCTTCGGCCCCCGCCAGGCAGCGGACTCGCCCTACTCCGGCGTCATCGCCCAGTTCACCTTCAAGATGATGGCAGGCGAAACCCCCACCATCTTCGGCGACGGCCTCACCAGCCGCGACTTCAACTTCATCGACAACGCCGTCAGTGCCAATCTCCTCGCCTGCCTCGCTCCCAGCGAAGTAGCGACCGGCCGAGTCTTCAACGTCGGCACCGGCAAGAGCCACACTCTCAACGAGGTCTACGCCGCCATCGCAGAGCAACTCGGCTTCCCCAACAAACCCACCTACGGCCCACCGAGAGAGGGCGACATCAAGCATTCGCTCGCAGACATCGATCGCGCCCGCAACGAGCTCGGCTACCAGCCCAGGGCCCACTTCCACGAAGGTCTACGCAAGACCGTAGCCTGGTACCTTGAAGAAAAGCTGAAGAAGGAACCTGTCGGCCTCAAAGGTTAAGAAAAAGCGGCCGCCAGCAGAACTGGCGGCCAAGTACGTCATTGACGGTTCGTGAACAGGATGCGGGAGCAGACTCTCGCGAACCGCCTGCACGTTAGGCGCGCATCTTGCGGAGCAAAGCCCCTGCGGTCCCGATCAGGCCGGTCCCCAGAAGAAGCAGTGAGCTTGGCTCCGGAACCGTTGAGATTGATCCGGCGAAATCCACACCGAAATCGGCGCCACCAGCCTGAACCACCTGGAAGGTCAGGGTATTGACGCCGCTGATGAAGTCATTCGATGGCAAATTGATCAATGTTCCAGCACCCGTACAAGTGGGCGCTCCATCCGAGCAATGCGGATACGACGTTCCCGTCGGAATATTCAGCAACTGGCCATTCAAAAATACTGCAACCGTGTCGTCGGCAAGAACCTCGAGAGAACCACTTGCATCACCGGGAGTCGACGTCGCTCCAATGTTGAATGTGCTGGTGAAAAAGTAGTTGCCGTTTGGTGTGTCTACAAATGGATTTGACTCCGGCGAGGTCTGTGCATAGGAAACCCAGCTTGAGTTCCCTATCGGCAGACTCCAGACCGAACTGTTCGTGAGAGGAAGATACTGAGTGCCGATCAATGGATTGATAGGCGCGGTAAAGTCCGGCAGGCCGTTGTTATAGGCATAGCTCGGCGGAGCAATGACAACTAACGGTCCCCCGTCGGTGCCCCCGTTCCCAGCGTCCTGAGCCCAGCTTCCAAGAGTAAGTGTGTCAGCAGATGCAAAAGCGGTCGAAAGAACTAACACCGCTCCCAAAGCAAAAAAGTTAGAGCAAAGCTTCATAAGGTCCCCCTGAAACTCCGCCGTAGGCGGTAACTCTGAACCGCGGCGAACCACAGTCTCGTACACAAACGCTTGCGGCGTCGAAAATCGGCGGACAGGAAATATTTACCTGCTGCAGGCGGTCATGCCCTCCTCATATCGCACCTCAGCGACCAAATGAAATCCCTTCTGGATCAGCCACTTGACTCGATAGAGCGTAAAAAAAATGCAAAAGATTGCGAACTGGAACGGGAAAAGTGACAAAGTTTGCCACATAAACGTGGAAAAATGCGCCGGTTATGCACAGAAAGGAGTACTTCTTACCCACTGATCGCTTTAGTGACCGCGCGTCGGCTAAAAGAAGCGATTTACAAAGCAGTCACCGTCTACCATCTCGACTTCAAAGCTCCCAACCACACACTTCCAGCAGGAAATAACAGGCCACCCCGACGACCTCCTCGGCCCAACTTCAGAGCGTATATCCGTTTATATTCAATGAGTTATTCCAGATCCACGTATTCGGCCTCGAACTCTCCACCGCCGCCAATCGACTCTCATCCCGCACCCGCCCGGCCATGGACCTCCTCAAAGCCGCACGGATCCTCAGGTTTCCTCGGCATGACCGGTGCCGGCACCAACAAGGCCGAAGGCGTCCGCTTCCCTAAAGCTTCACCTCCAAGAAGGGGGCACCATCTCGCCCCTTCGCCCGCCTCATGCTCGCCGTCGGCGACTTCCGCGACAGTCTCCCCGGCCAGGGAATAAGATCCTCATCGGGCTCTCGAACGAGTTCCCCGGAATACCCTCGTATCAGCGCCAGATCGCACGCCGTCACTGACTGAACTTCCATTCACCGAAATTCAACACTGAAACGCCTGCAACGTGTACCTTTAACCCATCGCCCAATCCTCACACCGCTCAGAGTCTCCCCGGCGTGCAACTTTTTTACGATTCACAGTCACCAGATTCCGCTGTTAAATTTAATTCGTATTCATAAAGGGTTCTCATAAGCATGCGCATTGCATCCGTCGGCACGGCCTATCCTCCTCATCGCTACTCCCAAGCACAAATTGCAGAAGCACTCACGGCCCGCTGGCAAGACAGAATGGAAGAGCCTCGTCTCATCAACCGTCTCTTCGTCAACTGCGGCGTTGACTTCCGCAATCTCGTCTTCCCTCTCGACGTCTACGAGAACCTCTCCGGCTTCGGCCCCACCAATGACGCCTGGATCGTCGCCGCTGTCGAGCTCGGCGAAAAAGCCATCGACGCCGCTCTCTCCCGTGTCGGCCTCACGCCCGCTGATATCTCCGCGATCTTCTTCGCCTCGGTCACCGGCATCGCCAGCCCCACCATCGACGCGCGACTCATCAATCTCATGCCATTCCCAACCAGCGTCAAGCGCACTCCGATCTTCGGTCTCGGCTGCGTCGCTGGAGCGGCAGGCATCTCTCGCGCATCCGACTATGTCCGCGCCTTCCCCAACCAGTACGCTCTGCTCCTCTCAGTCGAGCTCTGCTCCCTCACCTGGCAGGACAACGATCAGTCCATCGCCAACCTCATCTCCTGCGGACTCTTCGGCGACGGCGCTGCTGCAGTCGTTATAGCTGGATCTGAAACTGCCCTCGCCAAGCGCACCTGCGCCACCTGCATCTCCGGGCCAAAGATCCTTGACACGCGCTCGACATTCTATAGACACACCCAACACATCATGGGCTGGGACATCGGCGACATGGGTTTCAAAATCGTCCTCTCTCCCGACGTGCCCAAGGTTGTGAACGAGCACCTCCGCGGCAATGTTGAGTCCTTTCTCACCGACAATGGTCTAACCCTTGATGACATCTCGAGCTACATCTTCCACTCCGGCGGCCCCAAGGTCCTCGAAGCAATGGAAACCACTCTCAATCTCCCAGAGAATGCCCTCGAAGCCTCTTGGCGCAGCCTCCGCGAGGTTGGCAACCTATCCGCCGCCTCCGTCCTCGCCGTCCTCGAAGACGTTCTCGTCAACTCCCCCGGCAAACCCGGCACCTACAGCATCCTCGCCGCTATGGGTCCTGCCTTCTGCTCGGAGCTCGTTCTTCTGCAGTGGTAACAACCAACTAAGCAATGCAGTAAACAAAGACGAAAAGCAGCACACAATGAACCTCCGCAACGGTCAATCCGAAGCGGAGGTTCTCATCGTTGGAGCCGGCCCCGCTGGCCTCGCCTCAGCAATCGCCGCTGCAAGTCAGGGTCTGCAGGTCGCAGTCATCGACGCCCGAAGACCACCCATCGACAAGGCCTGCGGCGAAGGCCTCATGCCTGACGCGCTCGAATCCCTCGCCGCACTTGGCTTTGATCTCAAAGATCTCCTCCACACCGAGAGCTATCCTCTCCGCGGCGTCCGCTTTCTCAACGACAGGAACATCGCCGAAGCTGCTCTCCCTCTAAGCTCAGGTCGAGGCATCCGCCGTACCGTGCTCCATCAGCTTCTCGCCGACCAGGCCGCAAGCCTCGGCGTCCGTTTCCATTGGGAAAATGCAGTCCGCGCTATCGAGACAACCGACAGAGGCGCTATCGTCCGCACCAGCCGACAGACACTCACCGCACGCTACCTTGTAGGAGCAGACGGCCTCCAGTCCCGTGTCGCCACCGCTGCTGGCCTCACAGCGGCCACTCTCCACTCCCGCCGCATCGGCCTTAGCCAGCACTACGCAATCACTCCGTGGACAAACTTCGTCGAGGTCTACTGGAGCGACCATGGTCAGGCCTACGTCACTCCAACCTCATCCAACGAAATCTGCGTCGCATTCATCGCAGATGGAAAATTCTCCACCCCGGCAGAGGCTCTCAACCAGATCCCAACCCTGAAACATTACCTTGCCAACGCTCCGCTCAGTGGTGTCGCGCGAGGATCCATCACCCTCGGGCGCACGCTCCATCGAGTCACGACCAGAAACGTCGCCCTCATCGGCGACGCCTCCGGCTCCGTCGACGCCATCACCGGTGAAGGCCTCGCTCTCTGCTTCCGTCAGGCCGCAGCTCTCGCAGTCGCACTAAAAAAAGAGGACCTGACCCTCTATCAGCAAGATCACCGTCGCATCCAGCGGCGTCCCAGCCATATGTCCCGCGCCCTCCTCCTGTTGGATCGCTTCCCTCGCCTCCGCAACCAGGTCCTCAGCACCTTCGAGCGTCGCCCTACCCTCTTCCAGCAACTCCTTCAGGTGCACATCGGTCAATCCCCTATTCGTCTCTTCGGTGCCCATGGTCTCCTCACAGCCGGTCTCCAGATGCTTACTAGCTAGCATCGCTGACCCATCTGCTATCTTTACAGCGGTACTCGCATCGCTGTAAGTTGAGGAGACTCGAGGAAGTTGAATCACCATGAACGACATCGCTGACCGCTGTATCGACATCATCGCCAAATCGAAGGGCATCCCCACGAGCGCCATCACGCTCGCCAGCACCTTCGATGAGCTCAACATTGACTCTCTCGACAAGATCAATATCTCCTTCGAGGTCGAAGAGGCATTTAACATCGAAATTCCCGACGAGGCGCTCAGCACGCTCCGCACCGTCGGCGACATGATCGAAGGCGTCACGAAACTGCGCACAGCCGTCCCGTCTGCCACCATTACAACTCCCTAACGGCTGCCGCAGGTTACTCACTGTAAGCAAATGCATCTGTTTCAGCTGATCAGGAGAACCCTGTGCCGAAGAGCTACAAGCAGCAAGCCGTCGAGCTTCTGAAGAGCCTGGAGACCGGCGACAGAAAGTCCGTCGCTGCTCACATCAATCCCACCAAATACACGCAGCACAACCTCGCGATCGCCGATGGTGTGGCCGGACTTACCGCCGTCCTTCAAGCCCTCCCTAAAGGCTCAACCAGGGTCAACACAGTCCGCGCCTTTCAAGATGGCGACTTCGTCTTCCTCCACACCGAGTACAACTTCTTCGGTCCCAAGATTGGCTTCGACATCTTCCGCTTCGAAGACGGAAAGGCAGTCGAGCACTGGGACAACCTTCAGCAGACCCCCAGCGCCCCGAGCCCAGGCGGCCACACCATGACCGACGGCCCCACCGTAGCGACCGACCTCCACACGACCGAGGCCAACAAAGCTCTCATGCAGAGCTATATGGACGACCTCCTCGCCGGCCGCAGAGATAAATTCCCCGATTATTTTGACGGCATCAATTACATCCAACACAATCCCGGCATCGCCGACAATCTCACCGGCCTCATCAACGGCCTCCAGGATCTAGCCAAGCGGGGCAAAGCCGTCCGCTACGAGCGTGTCCACAAGATCCTCGGCGAAGGCAACTTCGTCCTCGTCGTCTCCGAGGGCACCTACGGCGACAAGCTCACCGCCTACTACGACCTCTATCGCATCCACAACGGCAAGATCGCCGAACACTGGGACACCCTCGAAACCATCCCACCCCCCTCCGAGTGGAAAAATCCCAACGGCAAGTTCTAAGCAAGATCCATCCCAAAAGCTAAGCACCCTTCAACACTCGACCACTGACCCAAACATCGCAGTACGCTCAAGCTGTCCCGTGTATCATTCGCTCGTATGCACTCAGCCGACGCACAGCTGACAGCCAGCCAGGTCCTGCGCACCTTTCACCGCGACGAGCTATACCTCTTCCTCGGCGCTGCATTCATCACGTTCGGATTGATATCGGTCGCATTTGCTTTTCTGGGCCGCAAATTCAACTCCATGCTCCTCTGGCTCGGCCTCTTCGCCATCCTCTACGGTCAGCGCATGTGGCTCGATCTCAGCCTGTTGGCCCTGATGATCCCGCCCTCTTTCTTCTTCGCCAGCCTGCACGCGGCGATCCGGTATCTGGTCCCCATTCCAGCCTTCTTTTACTTCGAAGCCGCAGGATTTCTTCCACGAATCTCGTCCCGCAGAGTCGCTCCACTTATTGCGCTTCCTTTCTTCTGTCTCTTTGTAGCCGCACTTTCGTTTGGCCCTAAACACTCTTTCGAGCAGATCAACAACGTGCTGGTCATCCTCACCTTGATCGCTTTGATCATTCAATCGGTCACGCGAAAAGAAGACGATCGCCACTACGTCATCGTCCGCATGGGCATCATCGTCTTCGTTGCCTTTGCCCTCTTCGACAACATCGCCGGAGCCTTTGGACACTATCCGCAAAAGGAGCCTCTCGGCTTCGCGTTCTTCCTCGGAACTCTCGGCTACGTAGCCGCAAAGCGCAGTCAGACTCGCGATCAACAATTCAGCGACCTCCAAAAGGAACTCGAGATCGCACAGCGTATTCAAACAGCGATTCTCCCGTCCGCCTATCCACAGTCCGATCACTTCCATGTCGCCGCACGCTACGTCCCCATGACGTCAGTAGCCGGAGACTTCTACGACTTCCTCATAACAGATCCGATGCAGGCCGGCTTTCTCATCGCCGACGTCTCCGGTCACGGCGTTCCCGCCGCGTTGATCGCCTCCATGGTTAAACTCGCCGCAACCTCCCAGCGCGACAACGCAGCCGATCCCGCAACCCTCCTATCCGGCATGAACACCATCCTCTGCGGCAACACGCAGGATCAGTTCGTCACCGCCGCCTACGTCTACCTCGATGCCGAATCCTCCACCCTCCGATACTCCGCTGCAGCGCATCCACCCATGCTCTTGCTGCGCGCTGGAGAGGTCGTCGAACTCGTCGAGAACGGTCTCATGCTCGCTGCCTTTTCCTTTGCAACCTACACCACCGCGGTCTATCCCCTCGAACCTGGAGATCGTTTGGTTCTATACACAGACGGCATCCTCGAAGCCGCCAACGCACAAGGCGAAGAGTTCGGATCAAACCGCCTCTGCGCGTTGCTCAAAGATGGCGCCCGCCTTTGCGCCGAAGAGGCTGTCGACCAGATCATCTCCTCTCTGAAAGCCTGGTCCAAATCGCAAAACGACGATCTCACCGTCCTCATCTGCGACTACTCTCTAGCAAAAACAATCGCGTAACGCTGCTACGTCGCTTTCAGAGATTAACGACCGTCTTGTCGCGAGGCGGCGAAATTGTCGAGTCACACGACGTATTTACGATGTCCAATCACCGATGGGCTTTGTATCGCAAAAGGAGTTGTCAATGAGCAGCGTACAAATCGAGCAGAAGAGCTATGAGATGCCTCCGCGCGAGGGTATGAGCATCGCGCACTTTCTCACCGTCGCCGACATCGAGCGATCGGCACGCTACTACGAAACCGTCTTCGGCGCTCGCATTCTGAGCCTCGGTGACGGCAACGCGCCTGGGTATCTTCAGCTCGCGAATATCTGGATGATCTTGAACGTCGGCGGCGGCCCGACAGTAGACAAGCCGACCGTAACGCTCAGCGTTCCCGACCCGAATCACATCAACAGCTTTTTGAACTTCCGCGTCGCCGACATTCAAGCCTGCTATCAATTATGGAAGAGCCGAGGCGCCGAGTTCATCACGGAGCCTCTGGAGAAGTACGGCGAGTGGCGCTGCTACATCCGCGATCCTGACGGTTATCTTATCGAGGTCGGACAGAGCACCACCGTCAAGTATGGTTGACGCTAGGACACCGTAGTGGCTGACGTCTCGTGAGTTGGCAAAACCTGGAGCTAAGTACCACAAAAGCGTTTATCGTTACCCATCCATGCGCTAGGTCACATGGATCGGGGAAGGCGCGCGCGATCGTAGCCCCATTGCATCGGGTGTGTGACGTCCTGTCACACAATCTTCAGCGCGACTGCGTAGTCACATGGCTTCTGTTCAGGCCAGACAACCGTCAGTCCTTGCTCATCTTGTGTCCAGGCCAGCTTTCCACCATAGCCCAGCAACTCCACGTGGGCGATTTTAGGAGGAGAAAGCGGAGCTGCCGTCGATAGGTGACGGATCAATGTTCGGTGCTGTGGCCAGCCCATCACAAATGCGTAAAGGGTGTTACCTTTGGTCGTAAAGCGTATCTCTTCCGCCGTGAAGTCCTTGCGGCTAGCCTCGTTGAAACGCGTACCGCCCTCAGCCAGTGGTGCGGAGGCGACGGGCCCCTCGCCGAAGACCTTCCACGGCCGGGTGCCGTGAATGCCTTCACTGTTGATGGCCATCCACTTTGTGATCTCCTCAAGAACGAGCATCTCCTCGTAATCGAGTTCGCCGCTGTTGGGCAGTGGGAAGTTCAGCAGCAGATTTCCGTTCCGGCTCACGATATCCACCAGCATATCGAGGACATACTTGGGCGTTCGATAGGCAGCCTGCCGGTTGTAATGCCACTCGCCGATGCAGGTATCTGTCTGCCAGGGGTTGGCCGGGATACCACCAGCGACTCCACGCTCCCAGTCCAGAATGCATGTTCCCACTTCGCAGTCCGAAGTGAGCTTGCTGAAGGCCAGCGCTTCACATCTGCCATGTTTGTTGGCACTGATGTTGTAAAGGTTGGCGAGGAGCGCAAGCCCATACTCTTCGAAGAAGATGTCGCCATCCGTGTACATAAGATCAGGCTGGTACTTGTCGATGAGATCCTTGATGCGCTTGAAGTACTGCATCTTCCATACGTCTGGTGCCTGGCGGTCATTGATCGGCTGGCCAAACGGATAGTTGGCGGGCAGTGAGTGGTAGAGATCGGCGAAGGCGGGGTTGGCGCCGTCGTATGCGACGCCTGCCATCGGGCCTGTGCTGTCGCTTGTATGCGAGGTTGAGAACCAATGATAGCTGGGCGCGAGGTGTTCGCTGACGGCGAAGCGCAATCCCTGCCGGTCTGCGGCCTTGCGAAAGGCTCCTACGATATCCCGTTTGGGACCCGTTGCGACGGCGTTCCAGCGTGGCTGGTGGGCGGAATCCCACAGATCGAAGTTGTCGTGATGCACGGCCATGCTGCAGAAGTATCGTGCACCGGCTTTTTTATACATGGAGAGCAGGTTGTCAGGGTCGAAGCGATCGGCCTTCCAACGAGGTACCAGCTCCTTGTAGCCAACCTTCGTAGGGTGGCCATAAGTCTTTACGTGGTACTCGTACTGCTTGGTTCCCTGCACGTACATGTTGCGTGCATACCAGTCACCATACTCCACACCGGACTGCGGTCCCCAATGCGCCCAGATACCGAACTTCGCGTCGCGATACCAGTCCGGGACCTGCCATTGTCGCAAAGACTCACGTGTGCCCTGAAAAGGGCCAGGGGTGATCGGCAATGTCGGAGCGGCATTACGCCCGGCTGCGTTATCGTCCTGCCCGCCCGCGAAGCCGTCCGGGCGAAGCAGATTTCTGGCGAAGGAAGTCTGTGCCTGGATAAGCGCAGGCGTAGTTGCCAACATGGAGATGGCTTTTCGTCGGGTAATTTTCATATTCGTTCCCATCCGCAGATGTTTGCCCACCTCTAGACAGAATGCGGGTGAGAAGACTGCCGATCAAACAGTATCTAATCCGATTACTACCGACAAGTCGGCTTATCATCAGTTGAAGCCGTCGAAAAGAGAGACCTTGCTTCCCACGCTACAAAAAATCTTGTCAAGCCCTAGAATAACCAAACCCCGCGCCAACACTGAACAATCGCATGGCGTATTAGTTCCGCGCCACCAGCTATAATAGAGATACACCAATATGAAAAAGCCCCTGATCTACAGGGGCTTTTTCATATTGATTCGCCGTTAACTTGTTTAGATGGAAATATTTGCCTGTAACCCTTTTAGATGGACATATTTACGATGAACCATTTTCGCAAATATCTGATAATAGATAGCTTAGATATAGGTATAGGGGGTGGGGGTCTCGGCCCGAACCCTTGTAAGAATCTACAATCATCAGAGCACTAGTATGGAGAAGAAGTGAATCGTGTCGTAGTTACAGGTCTTGGCTGCATCACCCCAATCGGCAACACCGTCGCAGCCTTCCGCACCTCCCTCTTCAGCGGAGCCACCGGCATCGCACCCTTCCCCCCATACCCCGAAGCCCCCGGCGAGACCCAGGGCCTTCGCTTCACCCGCACAGCCGCCGTAAAGGACTTCGACGCCCGCCAGCATCTCGAATCCGGCATCGTCGGCGCAACCGACCGCACCACCCACTTTGCCATCGTCGCGGCTCGTCAGGCCGCCGCCGAATCCCAGATTACAAGCCACTACGACCCCGAAAGAATCGCCATCGTCGTAGGCTGCGCCTGCGGTGGCCGACAGGCCGAAGAGACCGAGACCAACAAGCTCTACACCCGCGACGCCCGCGTTCATCCCCTCACCGTCGTCCGTACTATGGCCTCCGCTGGCGCCAGCAACATCTCCATCGACCAGAAGATCACCGGCCCTGCCCTCAACATCTCCACAGCCTGCTCCTCCGGCACCCATGCCATCGGCCTTGCCTTCCAGATGATTCGCAGCGGAATGATCGAAGCAGCAATCGCAGGCGGCCACGAAGCCCCTCTCACCTTCGGCTTCCTCCGCGCCTGGGACAGCATGCGCGTCGTCTCGCCCACCCAGTGCCGCCCCTTCTCCGCCGACCGCGACGGCATGACCCTCGGCGAAGGCGCCGCCATGTTCACCCTCGAAACCCTCGAATCCGCCCGGGCCCGCAACGCCCATATCTACGCCGAGATCGTCGGCACCGGCAGCTCCGCCGACGCCTGCCACATCACCCAGCCCCACGCCGAGGGAGCAGCCAGCGCCATGGTCAGAGCGCTCAAGGACGCAAACGCAAATCCCGACGAAGTCGGATTCATCAGCGCCCACGGCACTGGAACCCAGGTCAACGACACCACCGAAACCGCCGCCATCCACCAGGTCTTCGGTGCCCGCGCCACACAAATCCCTGTCAGCTCCACCAAGTCGCTTCACGGCCACTCCATCGGTGCCAGTGGCGCCCTCGAAGCCCTCGCCACCATCCTCGCCCTGCACGAAAATCAACTCCCCGCCAACGCCGGAGTCACAGAAATCGACCCCGCAATCGACCTCGACATCATCCTCGGCTCGCCCCGTAAAGCCACCCCAAAGCTGGCCCTCTCCAACTCCCTGGCCTTCGGTGGCCTCAACGCCGTCCTGGCCTTCCGCCCCATCTGAACGCCGTCGATCCACAGGGGTCACCACCTGCTTACTTGTAGAGCGCCGTCACTTACGGCTAGCCTTGAAGCATGAACCGAAGAATAATCTGGACCCTCCCCCTCCTCTTCGTTACCCTCTGCACCGCTACCCTCCACGCCCAGGCCAAACTAGCCATCTACGGAACCGTAGGCGGCGAAAAAACCGAAATCAACCACGAAAGCTGGACCATAGCCGGAACCTTCGGCCTCTACTACGGCATCGCCAAATTCGGCCCGATCAACGTCGCGATCGACGCCCGCGGTGACCTCTCCGACAACATCAACAGCGGCCTCTTCGGCCCTCGCGTCGCCCTCAAGCTCCCGCTCATACCGCTCAAGCCCTACGTCGAAGTCCTCGGAGGTTTCTCCTCCTACAGCCAGCAGCACAACGGCGCCAAAAACACCACTGACGCCAACTATCGCTGGGTCGGCGGAATCGACACCACCATTCTCCCTCACCTCGACTGGCGCATCGCTGACTACAGCTACAGCGGCGGAGGAATCTCGCAGGGAAACAGGACAGTCCATCCGCAGACACTCTCAACCGGACTCGTCATACGCTTCTAGCCGCAACCGGAGATCATCGCGATACCATAACCAGCAGATGATCTCCGTCCTCATCCTCACCCGCAACGAGCAGAACGATCTTCCCGGCTGTCTCTCCTCCGTCTCCTGGTCCGACGACATCCACGTCTTCGACTCCCACAGCACCGACAACACAGTAGAGATCGCCAAAGCCGCCGGCGCACACGTTCACACCCGCACCTTCGACGACTACGCAACCCACCGCAACGCCGCGCTCGCAACCATCCCCTTCAAGCACCCTTGGGTCTTCCTTCCCGACGCCGACGAGCGGCCAACGCCGGAGCTCTCCCGCGAGATGCAGCAGATCGCCCTCGCAGCGCCCGACCAGACCTCAGCCTTCCGCGTCCGTCGCCGCGACTTCCTCTTCGACACCTGGCTCAAGCACGCACAGATATCCCCCTTCTACATCCGCCTCGTCCGCCCCGAGCGCGCCCGCTACACCCGCGCCATCAACGAGGTCCTCGAAGTCGATGGCCCAGTCGCCGAACTCAGCTACCCGCTCGACCATTACCCCTTCTCCAAGGGCATCGCCCGCTGGGTCGAGAAGCACAACCTCTACTCCACCATGGAAGCCGAGCTCATCGCCCGCAACCAGGGACTACAGAACCCGTCCCTGATCACTGCACTCCGCGACCCCGACTTCCACACGCGCCGCCTCCACCAGAAGGCCATCTTCTACCGCCTCCCCGGCCCGCCCGCTCCTCAAGTGGCTCTACATGGTCTTCCTCCGCCGCGCCATCCTCGACGGCCCCGCCGGCCTCACCTATGCCACCCTGCAGGCCTTCTATGAATACCTCATCGTCCTCAAGACCAAAGAGCTTCGCCGCGGCGGAGCGTAGCCGCAAACATCAATCCCGCGGCGCTCGAAAGATCAACGACGCGTTCGTCCCACCAAACCCGAAGGAGTTCGACATCGCGTACTCCATCGGCACACTCACCGCGTTATCTCTCACCAATCCAAACTGACAAATATCATCGAGATCTTCGATGTTCGTAGTCGGCGGAGCGATCTGGTCCCGCAGCGCAAGCACCGTAATCCCCGCCTCCAGACTTCCCGCCCCGCCAAGCAGATGACCCGTCATCGACTTCGTCGAACTCACCAGCAGATCTTTCGCGTGATCGCCGAAAGTCGCACAGATCGCACTAGCCTCCGCCCTATCCCCCAGCGGAGTCGACGTCGCATGCGCATTAAGGTACTGAATCGCACGAGGCTCCAGTCCAGCATCCTGTAACGCCAACTGCATCACCCGGCGAACTCCACGACCGTCCTCGGGCGGAGCATTCGTATGAAACGCATCCGAGTTCGCAGCATAGCCTATGATCTCCGCCAGTATCTTCGCTCCACGCTTCAGTGCATGCTCTCGCTCTTCAATTACCAGTATCCCCGCGCCCTCTCCGACAACAAATCCATCGCGCCCACGATCCCACGGCCGCGAAGCCCGCGCCGGATCATCGTTCCGTGTCGACAACGCCCTCATCGCACTGAAACCCGCTACGGAAAGCGGCGTCACCGCTGCCTCGCTCCCCCCGCAGATCATCACGTCAGCATCTCCTCTTTGAATAATCCGAAACGCCTCGCCAACTCCGTGCGCCCCTGTCGTGCAGGCCGTAGCACTGGTCAGATTCGGCCCTGTCGCGCCATAGCGTATAGAGATTTGGCCCGCTGCAAGATTGGCAATCGTTGCCGTAATAAAGAACGGAGAAACTCTATCAGGGCCACTGTCCACAAGCTTCGAATGCTCCCGTTCGATCACCTCGAATGAGCCAATCCCGCTCCCCACATACACACCCACGCGCTCCGCATCTTCCGCAGACATATCCAATCCCGAGTGTTCCATAGCCATCTGCGACGCCGCCATCGCAAACTGAATGAAGCGTCCCATCTTCTTCACATCTTTGCGTTCGATAAACTTTTCCGGAACAAATCCCTTCACCTCACCAGCAAACTTGCAACTGTACCTGGCGGAATCGAAGAGCGAAATTCTGTCAATGCCAGAGTCCCCCCGCAGCAAGGCTGCCCAGGTCTCCTCGGTCCCAACTCCAACCGGGCTGACCAGCCCGACACCTGTCACAACCACACGAAACTGTTCCTTCATCCTCGTCTTCGAATTCACTTCGACTCACTCCTCTGAGCGTTGCGCCACGCATCATCACAACAACCTGCACGATACGTGCAACACGGTCAGCAGTTTCAGCTCAGCACAAACATATTTATATGATAATCATAATTTATTTTCATCGCATGGGATATGCCGACGTAACCTCAGCTGTACGCCCTCAGGGCAGAAACCCAAATGTGTCAGGTGTTATATCGAACGAGATTCTTATCGAAGCGGCCGTATCTTCAAGTTCCGTTGCCACCGAGCCAGAACATTGACACGCCATACATCTGCATAGATTGCCACACTAAAAGTTACAAAACTTCCCCTCCTACATTCATTGCGATAGTGACCTAAAAGCCGCCTAATCGCCTCG
This sequence comes from uncultured Acidobacteriaceae bacterium, assembly GCA_963708755.1. GTDB lineage: Bacteria > Acidobacteriota > Terriglobia > Terriglobales > Acidobacteriaceae > Edaphobacter. The sequence continues at coordinate 422,574 of CAVPTN010000018.1, read as the reverse complement.
TGATATCTCAAAAAAAATCTTGCAATATTCACAGAATAAGTTTACGGTTGGCTCACTCTTTCTTAATTTGCCGTTTTCGCCACACTTCTAGCAGCCGTTCGGCCCTTGGAAAACAGTGACGCACCCACAGCATTTCGCTGTGAAGCCGGCTTTGTCTTTAAATTCGACAAAAAATCGCCAAAAAGCGACAGGGAATTCCTTTGCCTTTTTACGGAGGTTACATGCATCGGCTATCACTCAAATCCCTACGGGCTATACTCTTCAGCCTCGTCGCCATCCTACTTAGCATTGGCAGCACACCCGTCAGTCAAGCTCAAACTTTCCGAGGTAGTATCACCGGAACCGTCACTGACGTGACCGGAGCATCCATCGCAGGCGCAGCCGTATCCGCAGTAAACACCTCCACGAACGTGTCCTATCAGGCCGTCTCCTCGAGCGCAGGCGAGTTCCTTTTTACAAATCTCCCCACCGGCAGTTACACCGTCACTATCGGCTTCAGCGGCTTCTCGACTGCCAAGTACGACAAGGTCCAAGTCGCAGCAGGTGAAAGTTACACTATCTCCGCAAAGCTCAACCTATCCTCTACTGATCAGACAGTAGAGATCACAGCTGCCACAATGACCCTTGATACCGTCTCTGACGTACAAGCCACGGTCTTACCAGAAGTCGTCGTACAAAATCTGCCAAACAGCGGCCGCGACTTCACACAAATGGTCTCGCAAACTACCGGATTTGCCGGCTACTCCACAGGCGGCGGCGGCGGTGTTGCCAGTGTCAATGGAACCAGAACCAACGCCGTGAACTGGCAGATCGAGGGTACGGATAACAACGATTTCTGGTGGAACATCCCAGCAGTGAATCAGGGCGGAGTCTCCGCCATCGCTGGTGTCGTCTTCCCTATCGATGCCATTGAAAGCTTCAACTTCGTAACAACCGGCTCAGCCTCTCTTGGTCGCAATCCCGGCGGCACCTCAAACCTCATCATCAAATCCGGAACCAACGGGCTCCACGGTTCGGCATACTACTTTAATCACAACGAGTTCTTTGAACGCCAGAATCCCTTTTCGACGGTTAAGCCCGCCTCCAGACTTCAGGACTATGGTTTTTCCGTAGGAGCACCAATTATCAAAGACCGGTTCTTCTTTTTTCTCGCGGGCGAACATCAGAACTTCCTGATCGGCGCACTCAATCACGCTACAGAACCCTCCGCTGCGTATCAAACCGCGGCATATAGTGTGCTCGATTATTACGGTGTACCTCATAGCACTGTAGCTACGAATCTGTTGAATGGAAACGGCACGCTGCAGGGACTATGGCCAACAGACGCACTCAACGGCGGGGCCAACCCCGAAAACTATCAGGCAACAGGCAACTTGACCGGCCACAGCTTCAATGGGCTCATCAAGCTCGACTACAAAATCAGCGATAAAGACCATCTCTCTGCCAGATGGTTCGTCGCGCAAGGCACGCAAACCGCCCCGACCTCCTCTGACCTGACCCCTTACTTTGAGAACGCACCCATCCACGTCCAGAACTACTCCATCATCTACAACCGCATCATCACTCCATCGATGGCCAACCAACTTGCTGCCGGCGTCGGCTACTTCAACCAGGTCTTCAGCGACTCCGACACCGGCTTCGACCCCATCGGCCTCGGCCTCAACACCGGCGTCACCGATCCCTCCCTTCCCGGCTCGCCTCACCTCATCATCGGTCCCACCGGCAGCAGCTCCGGCCTCACCGCTGGCAACACCGGCTTCGATCCACTCGGTCCCACTGCTCCCTCCGGACGTAACGACATCACCGGCCACCTCGACGACGACCTCACTTGGACCAAAGGCGCACACCAGTTCCACTTCGGCGGTGAGTTCCGCATGGCCCAGGTAGACGACTTCTATCAAACCGGCCAGCGCGGAACCCTCTACTTCGACGGCTCGCAAGGCCCATGGAACACAGCCAACTTTGATCAAGCGGGTGCCGCCCAGACTCAATGCGCGGGCCTGGCCACAAAAAATCAGGGAGTCGCAGCACCGGATGGAACCTCATCCAACACCCTCTTCCTCGCCGACTTTCTTGCAGGCTGCATAAACCCATCCGCATCCAGCATCATCCTCGGCAATCCAAAACGCCAGGTCTTCTCAACCTCATGGTCCATCTACGCGCAAGATTCGTGGCAAGTCAACAAGACCCTCAACTTCAACTACGGCGTCCGCTATGACTACGCCGGTCCCGTCCACTCCGACTATCCCAACCTCTCGATCTTCGACCCATCTCAACCATCCGGCCTCGCCGTCGCTGGACAGGACGTTTCAAATATCTATCCGAAGTTCTGGGGCGCGGTCAGCCCGCGCGTCGGATTCTCATGGCAGGTCGATAACACCGGCACCACTGTCCTCCGCGGAGGTTACGGCTACTACTACGACTCGGTCTACATAAAGTCAATTCTGCAGAACAACGGTGTGCAGAACATCTCCGTCTTCGGCCCCGGTCTCAATCCCGCAGGCAGCGACCTCGTCGCCAATGCCCAGGGCATCAATCAAGTCATACAGCCAGGCGTAGATATCTATCCCACCATCAATGAGGCCACTCAGAACCCCTCACCCGGCAGCCTCAGCATCTCCACCTTCGACAAACACTTCAGGCCCTCAGCCACACAGCTTTGGAACCTGAACCTCCAACACAGCATCACCAACTCCGTCATCCTTCAGATCGGATACGTCGGCTCCAAAGGCACTCACCTCACCGGCATGTTCGACATCAACGCCGCCGCTCTCGGCAGCGCCTACATTCCTTGCCCTCCAGGAGATGTGCTTCCCGGAGGCGCCTGCAGCATCAACACACAGCAGCAGACACGCCCCTACAACTCACAGTTTCCAAACTTCGGCGTCATCGACGAAACCCGCAGCAACCTCGGTTCAATCTACAACTCACTCCAAACCACACTGCAGGTACAGAGCTGGCACGGTCTCTCTTCGCAGCTCAACTACACCTGGTCTCACTCGCTTGACTACGAGACCGGACTCCTCCCATATCTCCCACAAGACCCCAACAACGAGAAGGCAGAGTACGGCAACTCCGACTACGACGTTCGCAACACCTTCACCGGATACTTCAACTACGACATCCCGGCCTTCCACGGACCAGCCAGACTCACTCACGGCTGGCAGCTCACCTCAGGCTTCTCCTTCCATGGAGGAACTCCTTACACCGTCGTCGCCAGCTCCAACGTCAGTGGCAACGGCGAAGGCGCAGACCGTGCAGTACAGGTTCTTGCAAGTCCAAATCGCGTCAACCACGCCATCGTCGATGGTTCGGTTCAATGGTTCGATCCAAATGCATTCGTCGATCCAGATCCAGGAACCTACTCTCCAACCCGTCGTGGACAAAACTCAAACCCCGGATACGAAGCATTTGATCTCTCTGCCGCAAAGACAACAGCGATCACCGAACGGGTAAAAGTCCAGTTCAAGGCCAACATGTACAACCTTCTCAACCACACCAATCTGGCTCCTGTCGGACTTCCCTCCACCGGCGAAGGCGGAACGATCGGCTCCACAATTGGTCCATACCTTGGCAACCCAACCATCGGCCCAGGTGAGCCCTTCAACACCGAGTTCGCTCTGAAGGTTCTTTTCTAACGAAGGCTCACAAAACCACAATATGCCCCATCCGCAGTGTGGATGGGGCATATTTTTGTCGCGAGATCGGAACGAACGCCGGGCACCTTTTCATGCCGATACCAAAGAAACACGGAAAGGCCAGCAAAAACGCCTGTCAAGCCCCATATACGCTAAAACCCGCGCCAGACAAGGAAATTCACGTGGCGTATAAGTTATGATCGCTCCCCTATAATTGAATATAGATCGAGAAAGCAGGCCCCCACAGCGGGGGCCTTTGCTTTTAGACAGCTATCTCCTTTAGATGGAAATATTTACCTGTAACCACTTTGGAATCAAATATTTGCAAGCCGAGATTTTGGCATATTGCAGAAAATAAACATCTTAAGAGTACCCACCAGGGGGGTGGGCCGCGCCTCTCCAAGCGTTTTAGACCGTGAAGGTTGTCAGGAGTGATATAGCCGAACACACAATAAGTGTGCCGGAGGTTCATCTCTTCTTGGAGAACTGTTGAAAGTCAGACTCAGCAAGAGAGGACGCGTAGACCACCGCGCCGGGGATGCTCAACTCAACTTCGGTTCCTGCCCCTAGTTCGCTCCAGACGACCAACTTCCCTCCAATTCTTTTGGCACGCTCTCGCATACCGGCCATACCCCAATGGCCAGCAAGCCCACCCTGAGCCAGAACCTTCGGATCAATGCCCTTTCCATCATCCCTGATCCGCACGCGAAGCGACCTCTTTCCATACGCAACCTCCGCTTCCACGCTCTTCGCCTCTCCATGCCTGTAAGAGTTTCTCAGAGCCTCACGGACAATATGGTAGATATCGTCTCGGCAAATTGGATCTAAGGGTTTTGCTGCACCTTCCACCAAAACCGAGAGCGTCGGTGGATCAATATTGCCGCGGTAGTTAGCCCGCAGCTCTTCACCAAGCGCACCGATCGCATGAGCAAGATCATCATCAACAACAGTGGAGGACCGTATGTCGTATATCGCATTTCGGCCCTCTACCATGGCCTGATCTGCACTTTCGAGAGCGGTATCAAGCTTCTGACTCGCTTCCGCAGGACGAGACTGAACTAAATCTCGGGCCGTTTGAAAATGAAGTATCAATCCCTGAAAAGTTTGCAGCAATGTGTCGTGTAATTCTCGGGCAATTCGTGTTCGTTCGGATAGACGCTCAGTGAATTGCATGTGCAACCGATCCGTCATTTGGCCGACATGCCATTGATAAGCAGCCCAAGCGAGAGATCCTAGGGTTGCCGCACACAATAGAAAAAACCATTTTGTCTGATAGAACTCGGGAACGATAGTGAGTTGCACCGAGGGTCCGTTGTAGTTCCACAATCCATCGCTATTACAGGCGATAACGCGAAACCTATACGATCCAGGACTGAGATTCGTGTAAACGGCTTCTTGCGTTACGACTGGTTCACTCCACACTCGATCGAAACCATCGAGGCGATATCGATATCGAACTCGTTCCGGCACCGAAAGGCTCAATCCCGCATAGCTGAATGTGGTTCGCTGACGTGCGGATGAGATGCGAATGGGTTCTCCAAGATCGCTTGGAATCCCATCTGCGGACACCCCTTCAATCTTCACAAGTACGGGCGCTACGTTATTGGTAGCTCGAATTGGGTCGACAACCGACAAACCGTGATTCATAGAGAACCAAATTCGTCCGAGAGGATCTGCAATCACAGATCGGTGCCTCTTTACGCCCTCTATTCCTTTTAGCCCGTCGGCAAGTCCATACTCCCGCACGTCTTCGCTCTCGAGCTTTCCACTTAAAAGCTTGTCGCGTTTTACTCGTAGCACATGGCTTGACGTCGCTATCCAAAGCCATCCATTTCGATCCTCCGCAATCCCCAAGATCTGTTCGTGTAGCGGTCCTGGCATATTGGAAGGAATGTGGACGCCGCTTGAATTGAGGAACGCTAGACCTGCGGCAGTACCGATCCAGAGCACGTGTACCGAATCCTCTGCGAGGCAATTTATTTCTATAGAAGGCAGCCCATCGCGCGCTGCGTAAACCCTCCATTGCCCATGAGAAAACTCATTTAGACCATTAGGAGTTGCAAACCACATTGTCCCGTCAGAGCCTTCTACAATCGATGCCACAGTATTTGACGACATTCCCTGCGCAGTCGTGTATGTGGTGAATCGTCCATTCTTTAACTCACTAACTCCACCGCTGAGGGTTCCAGCCCAGACTGTTCCATCGCTATTCTGATGAACCGCGTACACGCTGTCTTGAGCGAGTCCATCCGCATGTGTGTAGGTCTTACTCGTAATGCTGCCATTTACAAATCGCAGGTTCGTTAGCCCGCCCTGCTGTCTGCCGATCCACAAGCCACTGGTGCTCCCATCTATGGAGTAAACAATATCTCGATCGAGACCTAAATCAGTGGTGTTTCTAGTTCTCTCCCCTTTCAGCCAATGCAACCCGCCATCGAGTGGAGCGAACCAAGTGCGTTCTTCAGAATCAACATACACTGGACCATTATTTTCCGATGGTATGCCCTTAGATACTGTGTAGGTTACAAAAGGACTATCCCGAAGACGCTCAATTCTTCCGGCAGTTCCGATCCACAGATTGCCCTCCCTATCCTCAAAGAGTGAGGTGACTGCAAGGTTGGATCTCTGCGGATTTTCATCCGCGAAAGAAATGCCCTTGATGTTAGACCTAAAGAGTCCTCTGGAAGTGCCCAACCAAATATTCGAATCGCGATCACGTGTCAACGAAAGAATCTGCATATGGCTGACCGTTGATGGGAAACCAGGGCGCGTAAGTTCTGATCCGCTCCACCGCAACACGCCTTCGTCAGTACCAATCCATACCTCTCCGTTTTCTAGAGGGAGAAGGCAGTTGATCTTTCCACTACTCCACCGCTTCACAGTACCCACGATCTGTCCATCTTTCAGATAGAACAGGCCTTTATCCTGCGTACCCAGCCAGAGTCTCCCATCGCTGGATTCTGCCATTGCAGTGACCGCGGAGTTTGGTTCCGCGATTCTATGTGGGACAACGCCGGTAGCCCAGCTGAGACGACTGGATAGGTTGTCGGGAGCTTCTGCGGTTGTGAACTCTGTCGAGTTTGTCGGTGCCGCCGGCGAAGTGAGAGTCTCAAACTTGCCTGCATGGTAGGACAGAGGACCGAGGGCAAGGGAGGAGAAAAGCACTGTACCGTCTCTTCTCTTGCCGATGGAAGTGATTCCAAACTCGACCTCATCGTGGCCGAGCTCAAATTTATTGTCGCGATATCTTAAAATTTTTGTGCTTTGAAGAAGAATCCAGAGGTTCCCTTCCGAGTCCGCCAGGAGTGCCTGCACGGGGCCTATCGGAAATTTCGAGGGAACAGCTTGCTGCAAAAGCCGAAAGGTTGATCCGTCGAACCGAACGAGGCCCTTCTCAGTTCCTATCCATAGGTAACCGTCATTGGTTTGCGCAATTGCAGTTACAGACCCACCGTTGAACCCTTTCTCACTCCCCCAGTCTTCCGACATGTATTGGGAGATCATCCGGTTGGGATCGATCGCATGGGAACTGTGCGTGAAGCACAGGAAGATAAGTCCCGTGATCCAACCTACTAAGGACTGACCGTATTTCGAGTTTCTATCACGGCAGATACTCGAATTTATCAATAACGACCTCATTCTCATTTTGCAAAGGACTCTTCTCACTCGCTACAACGTAGAACAGAAATTGAATTCTTTCTTGCCCTGGCGTTGGTATCCCTGAGTTGAATACGTGTTCGAAGACAACTGGTGCACCGGGATGAATGGAAGGCCCTCTCACAGTTTTAAAGCTGGCCGATCCAGACTCCCAGTGCATGGAGTGAGTCAGAACACCGGCGGCGCTTTGAACGGAGCTAAATTACCAGGGCTAAAAAAAGGCTGGACAGCGAACTGAGCGTTATTTTTGCTATCCGAGTCACCCCACTTGCCCATTTCGACGTCCATTTCGCGATAGTGCTGTTCTCCTCCCCAATCGTCGAACGTATTCATGCTGAGGACTGCGGCAGGTTCCAAACGAGAGATGTCATGGACAACCATCATGTACGTTCCGTACCCGAGACTTCGGGTCATCACTACTTCCGCACATGACCACTTGTCCGCTTTCCTCTTTATTCGGAGATGCAGCGCTCCACTCCGGTCCACCCATGCGTTATCCCCATCGTATAAATTGTTCAGGCCTCCGCGATCACTTGAGATCGTGCGAACGGTCCAATCGTAACCACTGAAATGAATCGGCACCGTAGGCGCAAGCGCTACAGTCCCTACGCCATTCACTTTTGCCACCGCCGCAACAGAGTTACCTTCGGCTGGAGGCGTATCCATGGTGGCGGGCGGCTTGTAACCCGGTTCGACCAGTAGAGCCATGTACTCAAACCCGAGATGCGTTGAAGTTCCCCAACTAGAATCGGCCTGTATCGGAATGAAGGGTTGATCGGGCCAGGGTTGGACCCACCAGGGGCCGCTCCTCGCATAGACGACGATGCGCTGACCGGGTTGTGCTCCTACGACGCGTCCGCTGATGGTGTCGACCTTTTCGCGGCCGCCCTGGGCTGCTGGAGGAATTTTTACGAATTCGATCGACGGGCGCACATTTTCCGGCGCCCGATGACAGCTGGCCAGGAAAAAAAGCAGGGTAGCAAGGCACGCAATGCGCGCAAGCTGATTGACGAAAGCTGCCTTTAGCTTTGTCCGGCGACGGCCGCCCTGCGAGGGCGAAGATTGAAGGCCTGCCTCGGACGCAATCAGATCACGCTGAACCACAAAGACTCCCCAAAGACTATTTTAATGTCTATTCTCGGCTCCAACGCGGGCCTCTCTTTCACACTCACATCTCCCCCTTGTAGACCAGGTCGATGGGATAACAGAGGATCTCTTATGGGAATATAGCAGCCCGCGATTCGTCGAACATCCCAGATATTCGACGAATCGATGGACGCCTTACTTCGAAGTCGAGAGGGCGCGGATGGGAGGAGTTCGCTGCAGCGGAGGCACGTACTGGCCTTCCGCCGCAGTTTGACGTCCTCTTTTCGTACCTGTTGCGCGCAATTTCTCTCTCACTCTTCTCTATGCTTCGTCTTTTACTGCGAGGTCCAGGCCGGATTTGGAGCGGGAGAGGGTGCGGATGACAGAGGTGGCGGAGGGTTCGATGATGATGGAACGGGCGTTGGTGGAGGCGAGTTGGAGCCCGTAGAGGAGGACGGCGGCGCGCTTGGAGTCGATGCGGTTGCGGGCGAGGGCGGCGATGAGGAGAGAGATGGAGACCTGGATGGATTCGACGTCTTCGAGAGGAGGCAGATCGAGTTCGAGTGGGGTGGATTCGGGCAGGACTTGGGGTGTTCCGGTTGCACTGGGTGTCGAGTTGGGCTGGTTTTCGAGCAGGATGGGGGCATTTTCGACTAGATTTTTGTGGCGGCGGTGAAGGCGGGAGTGGAAGTAGCAGAAGGCAGAGAGACCGAGGGAGGGAGATTTGCAGCGGCGTCCGTTGGTCTTGATGTGGCGGCAGATGGCGGTTTGCATTTTTTCTGGCTCCTTGGAAGCTTGGTTGGGTACCCCCCTCCCCCCTTGAGGGTATTTTGGGGGTAAGTGGAATGGATGCAATGGTTTAGCGGCGTGGTGTGCCGCTAAAATATTGCATCCATGTGGGTTACGGCTAAAATACTTGTTTTGTGCGGGTTAGCGGCTGGTTATGACTGTTCGCGGCTCCTTACTGAAGGGCATACCCTAGTGGCTCAAGCCCCGCGTGCCCCCCGGCTGAGAGGCCCAAGGCTGAAGCCTTGGGTTACCGAGAAGCTTGGGGCACCCTGAGTTTGTCGCATATGGAGATGCCAGTTTAAGTTCATTTGGATGTCCCGACTGTCGGTTGGGAGGGCGGGTTGGTACAGACTTTGGTGTGCATCATCGTGGTGTTTGGTGTCCTTTCGTGGTGCTTATCGTGGCCCTTGCGGACATTTAAATGCGAAGGGCTGCCGCAGCTTTCGCCGCAGGCAGCCCTTGATTTTGATCTCTTATTTAATTGTAACGAATTGGATATAACTCATACGCCAAGTTTGGCGAAGATTTTTTGGATTATTTTTCGACCGGATTTTTGAAGATTCGAGTGACCAATGCCAGTCGTATAAGTTCTCGTAGATGCGGTTCGCGCTTTCGTGCGAATGCCCACATCTCAGAGTCGAGATTTGGGGCACCCGAGTTGGAGGCGCTTCTCGTCAGGGGATTTTTGCTTCGGCGTTTGAGTTGTGGGTTGGTGGAGGTTAAATGCGGTTCGCGTTTGACGCGAATAACCCACCCTTTGCGATGAGACTGCAAAGGATGGGCCACCCAGTTTTATGGAGAATCGCCCACGAGACTGCGAAGGATGGGCTACCGGCTGGCTTGTGATGTGCCCTACGGTTTGCTCGTCCCTGACTGGCCCTGCGATCTGGTTCTTTTTACAAAAACGTTCCGACCACGGGACGCTTGGTTGCGCGGTAGAGGAGACCCGCCGCTCCGGTGGCGAAGAGAAGCAGAGCGCTGGGTTCGGGAACCGCGGGCGGCGTCGACTCCGGGGTGATGGTCAGGGTGTAGTCCACGTTCGGGAACGCTTGAAACTGGTGAAGGTCAAATGTTCCGGTCAGGAAGGTCGGCGTGTATGCGGAGCCAGAGTAGAGGAGTTGGCCGACGAGAGTCAGGTCGTCTCCGTACAACTGGATTCCGGCCCCGACGAAGAAGATGTTGCCGGAGAGGAACTCCATGCCGCTCGTAGTGGTGACGCCGTTGGTGGTGACCAGTGGCGCCGGGATTGGAGAGAAGCCTCCGATAACGCCACCAGCACCGGTGCTGACAAATACGTCGGTGGGAGATGCGGGGAGAGAGAAGGTAATGGTGTTGCCGTTGCCAGTGATGAGGAAGTCATCGATGTTGTCGGCGTGGGCGGCTAGAGGAAGGATGAAGGCAGAGGCAAGAAGTGCAAGAGTGAAGAGAGATTTGCTCACAGAGTAGTCCCTTCGCGAAATTTTGATGGAAACAGGGTGCGCTCGCGCGGGTAGGTGCGTCAAGGGAATTCGGATCAGAAGGCTAGTTGGTAGCTTGTTTGAGGTTCATGCGTCGCTCCTGGCGTGAATAACTTATCCCGGGCTTTGGCAAAGCTGCACGCGCTTGCGCAATTCGGCAGGAGATTTGTTCAGTGGATGAATAACTGTAAAGTCCGGAGTTCGTATCGGCGGCCGAACGGATAACGCCGTTGTGAACGATGTCATCGTACCGGCTAAGAGCACATGCTCTTAGAAAAGGTAGTGGACACACAATGGCTAAACAAGCGCACATGGATGCAGCAAAGCATCATACCGAAGCAGCAAGTCACCACACCAACGCAGCCGCAAAGCACGACACGGGGAACGTCGATGAGGCTCACGAACACTCCACGAAGGCCCACGAGTCGTCGACGGCGGCGCATAGCAAGTCGACCGAAGCTCACGGGAAGTCGGCGGCAGCGAGCAAGAAGTAGTTAGACCGGATCGGAGGGGGTCGCGGTGTTTCCGCGGCCTCTTCGACATTTAACCCGCATGGGCGGCCAACTTCATACGGCGAAAGCGTCTCTCACTAAGTGATTCGCAAGTGGCTCGAGTGCCGGGAATCATAGATCGACACAGGAGAGTGATATGCCACTTAAGGATGTTTTGCTGGATGAGTTGCGCGATATGTACAGCGCTGAAAACCAATTAGTGAAGGCGTTGCCGAAGCTCGCAAAGGGCGCGAAGGATGCAAAGCTGAAGGAGCTGTTTACGGCGCATCTGGAAGAGACCAAAGGACAGGTGGAGCGTTTGAAGGAGGTCTTCGGGCATCTGGGCGAGAAGCCGACCGGAGAGCACTGCAATGGCATGGAAGGCATTGTTGAAGAGGGGAAAGATGCGCTCGAGAAGGATGAAGAGGGCGCGTCGTTCGATTCAGGCTTGATTGGTGCGGCTCTGCGGACAGAGCACTATGAGATTGCGGGTTACCAGGCGTCGATTTCCATGGCGAAGACGCTTGGCATGCAGGATGTGATCGATCTGCTAACGCAAAATCTGAATGAGGAGCTAGCGGCGGCGGCGAAGATTTCTGCGGCGGCGGGTCCGATCTTTACGAAGAGCTCCGAAGAGCCGGAGCAGAAGAAGAAGCCTATGTCTGCGAAGGAGAAGACTTCAGCGCAGAAGAGTCGTGAAGATGAGAAGGCGGCTGCTCCTGGGTTGAAGAAGCGCGCTTCTTAGTCTTTACATAGTGGGCGATAAAAAGAGCCTCGCGGTTGCGAGGCTCTTTTTGTTGGAAATACTTCTAGTTCATCGAGCAGGTGTGGGTGTTGGGGTCGCTCATGGATGGGGGTGGAGTGGTGGTGCCCCAGGTGGAGGGAGCCGAGCCCATCGTGAGGATTAGGGTTGCTCCGTCTTTGATTTGGGCGTGGCGGAACCAGGCGTTGGGAAGATCGACTCCGTTGAGCGTGGCGGACTGGACGTAGCGGTTGAGGCCGCTGGGGTCGAGGTTCTTGGCGATGATGCGGAGCTTTTTGCCGTTGGCGAGAGCGAGTGACGCGTCGGGGATGCTGGGGGTGCTGATGAGGTAGACGTCCTGACCGGCGACGGGGAAGAGGCCGAGGGTGGAGAAGATGAGCCAGCTGGACATGGCGCCGGAGTCGTCGTTGCCGGGGATGCCGGCGCGGGTGTCGGTGAAGGCTTTTTCGAGGAGGAGATGGACGATGTCGGCGGTCTTGTCGGGGCGGAGGGCGTAGTTGTAGAGGACGGGGATGAGGAAGCCGGGCTCGTTGGTGACGTCGAAGTGGCGGCGACCGAAGATCCAGTCGAGGCGGCGGACGAAGGTCTCGTTGCCGCCGGCCATTTCGATGAGGCGGCGCATGTCCTGCGGGGCGTAGATGGAGTAGGTCCAGATGTCGCCCTCGTAGAAGAAGTCGGGCCAGGTGCCGCGGACGACGAGGTAGGGATCGGCCCAGGTGCCGTCGGGGTTGCGGGGGCGGAGGAAGCCGTGGAAGCCTTCGGCGGTCATGTCCTTGTCCCAGAGGTGCTCGAAGTTGTGGGTGCGGCTGGCGTAGAGGGCTGCTTCTTTTTTGTGGCCGAGGCCGCAGGCTACTTCGGAGATGGCGAAGTCGTCGTAGCTGTACTCGGCGATGCGGGAGCCGGAGCGCTCGTCGGCGAGGGTGATGTAGCCTTTTTCGTTGTAGTCTTTGAGGCCGCCGCGACCTTCTTTTTGCGCGTTGGCGGGAGGGACTTCGGCGTCGTGGACCATGGCGGCGAAGGCTGTTTCGTAGTCGATGCCTTTGAGGCCTTTTACGTACGCGTCGGCTACGACTACGTTGGCGTTGGAGCCGCCCTGGGTGCGGCCGTTGTCGTTACCGCTGCGGGCGTCGGGCATGTAGCCGGTGTGACGGTAGATGTCGATGAGTGAACGGATGATGTCGCGCTGGCGGTCGGGAGAGATGAGGGTGAGGAGTGGGCTGGAGCTGCGGTAGGTGTCCCAGATGGCGTAGTAGTCGTCGTAGTAGGGCTCGGTGGATTGCCAGTCGGGGTTCTCGCCGGTGCGGTCGGTGGGCATGAGCATGATGTGGTACATCGCGGTGTAGAGCTGGCGACGCTGGGAGTCGGTCTCGCCGGTGAGGTTGAGCTTGGCTAGCTCGGTGTTCCAGAGTGCTGTCGCGGCGGAGTGGATGGCGGCGAAGTTCCAGGTGGGGATCTCCTGCTGGACGTTTTGTTTTGCCTGTTCTGCGCTGATGAAGGAGATGCCGACTTTTGCCTGGATGATTTGGTTGGCGTGGGTGGTGAAGTCGAAGGTGGCGCCGATGGGGGTGTCGGCGTCTGACGGTTGCGTCTTTGCGCGGAGCTGAGGGTGGTGCCGGTCCAGGTTTGTGTCGTGGTGGCTGGGGTGTCGAGGACCATGTAGTAGTAGACCTTGTACTCGCCGCCCTTGTTCCAGCCGCCGGTGAAGCGGGCGATGCCCTGCGCTTCGTGATTGCTGGTGAGGTGGATCTCGGCGCCGAGGAAGCGCTGGGACTCGGAGCCGGGGCCGAGGTCGAGCGCGTGGGCTACGTTGATGGTGAGGTGGGATTGCTGTGATGCGGGGAAGGTGTAGCGGTGGAAGCCGACGCGGCGGCTGCTGGTGAGCTCGGCTTTAATTTTGTAACGGGTGAGGTTCGCGGCGTAGTAGCCGACCTGGTTGACCTCGTTCGAGCGCGGAGTTTTGATGTCGTCGAGGTTGAGGGGGCCGGTGACGGGAGCGACGAGGATGTTGCCGTATTTGCCCTGCGCGCCGCTGAGGTGGAGGTGCGAGAAGCCGAGGATGACTCCGTTGCTGGAGTAGCCGAAGCCGGAGCGGCGGCCGTCGAAGGTCTCCATGTCGGGACCGAGTTTGACGAGGCCGTAGGGGATGGCGGAGCCGACGAAGGTGTTGCCGCCCCAGTCGACGCCGATGAAGGGGTCGACGTTGTGGGTGTAGTCGTGTGGGATGTTGCACGGTTTTTTGCGCGGCGAGTGGGATTGCAAGCAGCAGTGCGGTGAGGGAGAGGCGGATCGAACGGCGGAGGATGGAGTGCACTGCTGCTTGCATGATGGATCGTCCCTTGGATGTCTCAACTGCGCGTGAAGATTTTATGAGCGAGTGGGATCGGTGTGGCTAGATCCCACTCGTGTGCTGTCTGTAATGGTAGAGCGTTTAGAAGGAGTAACGCAGGCTGGCCTGCATTGCACGTTGGCCGGTCTTGCTGGTGACTTTGCCGAAGGCAGCGTCGGTGTAGGTTGAATCCGGAGCGGACCAGTTGGGGTGATTGGGGAAGTTGAAGGCGTCGAAGCGGAAGGAGAGTGCCTGGCCTTCAAAGGTAGCGAATCGCTTTTGCAGACTTGCGTTGAAGCTTGCCTGACCAGGGCCGTAGATCAGGTTGCGGTTGTGCTGCGAGGTGAAGGTACCGGCAGCAGGAAGCGAGAAGACGCTCGGGTTGAACCAAGTGTTGCTGTCTTTGCCGTTGGAGAATTTGCCGTTGCCGTGGAGCGTGGCGCCAGGAGCGATCTGAAGGAACTGTCCTTGGAAGCCTGCGCCGACGCCTGCGATGTCCTGGCTGGTTGCAGACGTTGAACGGAGTGCCGGTCTGGAACTGATAGGCCTGCGAGAGCTGCCAGCCTCCGAGCGCTTCGTTCGCGATGCGGCTGTTGCTGCGGAAGGGGATGTGGTAGACGGAGTTGAGAACGAGGACCTGACGAAGATCGTAGTCGGCTGTGCCGCAGAGGCCCTTGGGATCATCGGCGTTGGGCAGGATGTTCTTCTGGAAGGAGCCGCAGTCGCGGGAGTGAGCGTAGGTGTACGCGACTCCGAAGCCGAGGCTGTGGCTGAAGCGATGATTTACGTCGATCTGCAGGCCTTGGTAGAAGGCGGTGTCGCCCTGATAGACCTCGGTGATGGCAGCGTAACCGAGATATGGCCGATGGGCGTTGACTCCGTTGGTGCCGAAGGCCTGCGCGGTTCCGATGGGTGCCTGGTTTACGTCGGACTCGAACTGCTGGTGTAGCGAGTGGCGGCCGACGTAGGAGACGTCCGCTACGGTATCGAAGCCGAGTTCGCGCTCGACGGATACGTTCCAGATGTAGGCTTCGGGCTGCGGGGACTGCTGGTTGATGTCGCCGGAGAGCGTTGGGAAGGAGCCGGTGCCGATTGCGGTGCCGGCTGGGTTGTCTGCGCTGCCGCCTGTGATCGAGACTACCTGCTGCAACGGTGCGAAGCCGCCGAGGAATACGTTGTCGGAGGTGCCCTGACGGCTGGTGTAGCGGCCGAAGCCGGTGCGGAGAACCGTCTTGGTGTTGAGCGAATAGGCTATGCCAACGCGCGGCTGGAAGAGGAACTTCTGCACGTGGACGTAGCCGCGCGGAAGATTGTGGAAGAGGTAGTTGTACTGGCCGGTCACAGCGATTGGGACGTGAGCGGCTGCGCTGGCGGGAAAGCCGTTGCCGAAGAGAACGGTTCCGTCGAGTGGGTCGCCGCTGCCAGCGATTGGATTGCCTGTTGTGGGGTTGACCTTCACTGCAGTAGCGGAGTTGTAGAAGGCGGGGTCGAAGGTTCCGGCGTTGTTCCAGATGCTGTAGAAGGGGTGAATGCTGGTGTATCGCATACCGAACTCGAGGTGGAGTTTCGGCGTGACCTTCCAGGAGTCCTGCGCGAAGAACTCGATACATGTTGGCGCGGCTGGGAGTCTCGTTGCGCGGACCGATCTCGGAGTAGGTGTTGAAGATGCCGAGGGCCGCGTCGGCGAGGTCGTAGCCGGTGCCGTTGGTGTTGGTGCTTGAGAAGTCGAACTTGCCGTTCTGGTTGTTGGTTTGGCCGGGAGTGGAGTTGGCGAAGGCGATCTGGTCGTCGTCGTTTTCGCCGGCGCGCTCGTACAGAGCGCCGCCGCGGACGGTGTGGTTGCCGATGATGCGGGTGAAGGTGTCGGCGAAGTCGAAGATCTCTCCCTGAGAGTGAGAGGGATAGGTGCTGCCATCGAGCGTGGTGATGCCGGTTGTATCAAACGCGATGGTGGGGATCTTGTTTGGGAGATCTTTGCCGGCAGGAAAGAGATAGGGATAGTTGATGCCGTATGCGGTGCGGTTGTAGGTGCCGGTCGATGTGTCGATGCTGAGACGAGCGGCGTCGTGGCTGGCGGTGAAGAGAAATTCGTTGGTGGTGCTGGGGCCGAAGGTGTGGACGTAGTCGAGCGAGCCGGTCTGGTTGGGACGGCTGTAGATGCGCGGGACGATGTCGTAGTTCGACGTCGCGAAGGGATTGACCTCGTGGTAGTAGAAGTGAATCAGGCGGAAGCGGATGTAGTCCTTCTCGGTGGGAACGATGTCGAGATTGCCGCTGTCGATCTGCTGCTGGATGGGATAGTGAGCGGTCTCAAGCAGGTTGGCTGCACCGATTTGAAAGCCTGGTGTCGGCGTGGGGAAGGCAGAGAGCAGACCGACGCCGTTTGGGCTGAGACGATTTTTGGGGATGATGTTGCCGGGAAACAGCCGGGACCGCCTGCCTTCGGGTCGCATGGGAGACCAGACATGGGATCTTTGATGTGCTGTGCGACGGAGCTGAAGTCGCCGGTTCGGAAGGCTGCGTTGGGGACGGTGTCGGTCTCGGTGGAGAGCGACGGATCGCGGACGAAGGCCTCGGAGTAGAGGAAGAAGACCTTGCCCTTGGGCAGACACGTGCGGGATGTAGAGAGGGCCGTCCAGGACAAAGCCGAACTGGTTGTAGGTGAAGGGCGCGACTTTGTTTGTCTTGAGGGCTTCGGGGTAGTTCGGGTTTGAGTTGTTGGCGTTGGCGTTGCGGACCCAGGTGTTGGCGTTGAGGACGGGGTTTTGGAAGTACTCGTAGGCGCTGCCGTGGAAGTGATCGGTGCCGCTCTTGGTGATGATTCGGATCTGACCGCCGATGGAGCGGCCGTACTCTGCGGGGTAGTTGGTTGCGAGGACCTGGACCTCTTCGACGGCGTCGAGGTCGGGTGTGCCGACGGAGTCGCCACTGGCGCGGATGCGGACGGCGACGGCGCCGTCGTAGGTGAGGAGGTTGTCGCGCTCACGGGCTCCGTTGATGTTGATGGCGCCGAGGCCGGTGCTGAAGTTTGAAGAGGAGACGGTGCTGGTGATACTGGTGATTCCGGCCTTGGTGAGCGCGAGATAGATTGGGTTGCGGCCGTTGAGGGGGAGATTGTCGGCCTGGCTGCTGGTGATGACGCGGCCAAGGGTTGAGCTGTCGGCCTGCAGAGTTGTCTCGTTGGCGGTGATCTCGACGGATTCGTTATCTTTGCCGACGACGAGCGCGATGTTGACTGTCGCTGGGATCGCGGGGTCGAGGTTGTTGTTGGTGCTGCGTGATTGCGTCGAAGCCCGGCGCCACGACCTTGACGGTATATTTGCCCGGCGCGAGGCCGGCGATGGTGTAGAAGCCGGATTTGTTGCTGACGGTTTTATGCTCGGCGCCGGTCTGCTCGCTAATAACGGTGACGGCCGCTGCGCCTACCGTGGCTCCGGAGGGATCGGTGATGACGCCTGCGATGGAGGAGTTGTCGGACTGTGCGCGGAGTGACGCTGGGCTAAGTACTGCGATGCCGATAAGCAAAGCGACCAGGAAGAGACGGAGGGCAGCGACGAGTTTGGCAGTACACGGACTTGGTTTGGCAATGGCTGGTTCGCTTGGAATGGCTGATGAAGCGAGCATTTTCGACACACGTGCCTCCTGAAGAGAACAAAGGATCTGTTGAATTTGGAGCGTTGCGGGGCGTCTTCCTGACAGACGCGGGAAGGTTGGCGGCGATTGGTCAGCGATGTCTACGTCTTATTTTGTTGAAGATTCAAGCAACGAATCGACACAGCCGGGTGGCGCGGTTACCGGATTACAGCGGGCAACCAGGCCATGCGGCAGGCCGACGAAAAATCCAGTCCATCGTGACGGCTCGGAGGATGGATAGTCGGTGCTCAACATCTGGGCACC
This sequence comes from uncultured Acidobacteriaceae bacterium, assembly GCA_963708755.1. GTDB lineage: Bacteria > Acidobacteriota > Terriglobia > Terriglobales > Acidobacteriaceae > Edaphobacter. The sequence goes on along the minus strand of CAVPTN010000018.1, from coordinate 404,470 downwards.
ACTGGAGAGAGCTATATTGGCTCGGGTGAAGTCTTTGGTGCGCGCCTCTTCGGTGCCATCGTCGGTGCGGGTGCGGATGAGATATCCCTGACGGGCGAGGGCGTCGATCTCAGCCTTGGTTCCGCTGTTCTCTTCCGTGAAGGCGGCATCGGGTGCGCCGGGGACGGCGTTCGTAAAGATGAGGCGGCCACGAAGGGAGGGATGTCCCTGTGTGTAAACCTGCTCGACCGGGCGCTGGTCCATGAGAAAGACCACCTTGCCGCGCGCGTTTGAGAGTGTGGGCCAGCCGCCGGTCTTTTTGCCGGAGGCAGAAGCGGCGCTGGTGGATTGAATGGCTTCGGGCAACGTGTCGTAGCTGCCACGCACCTGGTCGGGGGTGATCATCTCATTCGCAGAGAAGACGGAGCGGATTTCGGCATCGAGGGCATCGAAAGTCTCGGAGGTGAACGGCTCGGGCTGGTGGGGCTGTGGCGCTGCTCCTTCACGGCCTTGCTTGGTTTCGACCAGAATGAATATCGGCAGATGTTGGGGATGCTGCTGCGACCAGCTGCGGATCGTCGTGAGGCAGGCGATAAAGGTGTGGCAAGAGCTGCGCTGATCGACATCAAGGACGTGCATTACCTTGAAGCCGGGCTTGTCCATCTCGTGGAGCGGGATCGAAGTCCGGATCGGCGGGAAGGCCGGCCTCGGCGACTTTGTCGACGATGGCTGGGTGCGAGTAGCGGCCACCCTTCGAGTCGGCGTAGATATCGATCTCAAGCTGGCGTACACCGCCGGTAAGCTGATCGGCCAAAGGAGCATGAGCATAGTCGAGCGCACGCATCGCCTTCGGGTTTTTCTCTTCGATGAGTTTGCGTTCGCTGGGGGCGATGCCGGAGTGATAGCTGTTGTGGCTACCGATCACCTGGATCTGGTTGATGCGCAGGGTCTGATCCTGCTTGAGTGCGGTGGCTCTGCTGTCCGAAGGCGCTCAAGGGGAGCAATACGAAGAATGGGAGTGCTGCTTGAAGTTTTGTCATTCGATCTTTCATCCTTCCAACGGTAGTCGATGAGGCTGGCTCTTGCTGCCATGGTTCCCGACATACTTTTACAGCAGTGCCGCCGGCTCGTTCATTCTGTTCTTCGTTGTGGTTCGATCTTCTTGTAGAGCAATCGTCTCTGTAAGGGGGATCCACAGTGTAAGGAGCGGATTCCACGTGGAGGGGTGAGATGACATATGGAAGAAAGCAAGCGGTTTAGGAAAGATCGCACCTTGAATATTTGATATTTATGTAATGTCTAATATTTTATATATTTTATGGATTAATAGACCCGTAACATGAAGAGTGCCTTGGCAATGTCTACTAGTGACAGTGGAAGATACTTCGATTAGCAAGTGGCAACGGCTCGCCGAGGCTGATCGTCCATCAGGGACGGCGATCGGCGATCATGCTTTGCGGCTCGAAGAGGATCCGCGGTGGCACGTTGCGAGGCGCGTGGCTGGCAGCAAGGGGTTCGCCAAGTCCAAACTTCTAATCAACTTCATTCTCTATATCTGTGAGAAGCGCTTGCTCGATCAGACGGACGAGATCACGGAACAACTGATCGGCGAACATGTCTTTCGCCGCCCACGGGGGTACAACCCGGGCGAAGACAATATTGTCCGGAACTATGCGCGTCTGATGAGACAGCGGCTTGAGGAGTACTTCAACGGCGACGGACTCGATGAGGCTATCCGAATTGCTGTTCCGCGTGGGGGATATGTGCCCCTTTTTATTGAAGAGGATCAAGTCGTCGGGGAGAGCAGACCGCAATCGGTGCGTGAGGGGTTGATCGAGGCCGACTCATCGCAAAAGGCGGAGAAGACAGTTTGAAACAATACGGAATAAACCGATGCCTCCGTCCGGTTTTTCGTCGTGGGGCCTGAAAGCGTTATGTGCTGTTCTGTTTATTGCGCTTGTGTTCGTCCGTGGCGCATGATATGCGTGTTAAGACTCCTGAGCAGAGTGCTTCGGCTCGGTTTTGGAGTGTCTTCTTCAGTCCGTCGCTGGATACGCTGGTAGTGCCGGCCGACAGCGGCCTGGTGATCTATCAAGATTTGACGAAGAGACGAGTGTCGCTTGCGGAGTACGCTGCGGGGGAGTATCGGACGCACGCGACTACACCGGTTGGTGTCGATCCGGCGATGGTCAATGAGCTTGGAGGACGCCGCTATACCAGCGTCGTCGATCTCCATCTTGTCTCAACCATCTCTCAACTTCCTGAAGTGGTGAAGGATCGGTTCAAGGTGCGGTATGCTCGCGAGGTGACGCTGGACGATTTGAAACAATCCAACATCATCCTGCTGGGCTCCTTCGATTCCAATCCATGGGTTGAGTTGTTTCAGAAGAACCTAAACTTCCAATTCGAGCCACAGCCAAAGATCGATGACGTTGTGATACATAATCTTCGACCTATGGCTGGAGAGAGTGCGGTATACAAGACCGATCAGACGGATCCGGCGCGGAGCACATTTGGTTTGATCGCCGTTACTCCAAATCTTGATGGCAGTGGCCATGTCCTTCTCATCGAAGGGATCAACATGGCTGGGACGGAGGCTGCGGCAGATTATCTTTTTAGCGATGCCGCGGCGCCACTATTGCGCCAGATCTTCGATTCGAAGGGCAACATGCTTCCGTTTGAAGTTCTACTGGAGACGAGTAACATCGGCGCAAATGCTCCGCGTCCACGAATAGTCTCTCAACGCATTCTACGAAGATGATTTGCTGCCACTGAATAGAGGTTGGGCGAAGACTACCTAAATATGTAGTCTCAACTTCCAACGAGTCAGCAACGCTGAGAGCGTTAGTATGAGCGCGGTGAAGATCGCGCATCGCAAAGCTCCCAGAAGACCGAAGTTGGCGTGGGTGGTGAAGTAGGTGAACCCACAGGCCGAGACGATGAAGAAATAAAAGTCCGGAAGGAGATAGGTGAGCAGTGTGTTCTCTCCTGCAGGGCGCGTGAACTTTGCCCAAGCGAGTGACTTCTTAACATCGCAGACCCAATAGAGGATGGTGAAGAGCAAGATGCTGCTGCCTATGCTGTAGAGGCACCACGTAGGTGTGGCGCGAATCTTTGAGATACCGAGCGGGGTGAGGAGCCATCCGAAGATGAGTGCGGCAACACCAAACAAGGTGGCGGAGATAGCTTTCTTGCGGAGCGTTGTGGGTTGCGCGCCGTGGCCTTCTACGAAGATGCTCGAGGTTGCGACACCTGCCATTGCGATGGAGGCCATTGCGCCGTTGCCGAATGGCCAGATGTACAAGGGAAGTCTGCCGGGGAACGGGATCCACTTACCGGTCGAGGCGATACAGAGTGCCGTGAGGATGAGGAACCATGCGAAGGGAGCTAGCCGCCATCGTCGTGTGGTGAGGTAAAGGAAGGAGACGGCGAGGTAGGTGTAGCCGAGAAGACCGAGGATCTCAGGGTAAGAAGTGGCGATCCATGCGGTCTCTCCGTTCGTTGTCGTCCTGCGGAAGATGGCAAACATCACAATCATCAAAGCGAGGCCGACGAAACGAAGCACGCGGAACAGAGTTGCGTAGCGATCGGAGCGTGGGTAGACATTCCAGAAGAGGACTGCACCGAGGAGTGCCAGAATTGCCCAGAGATCTGTTCCTATCCCCATCAGTGCGCGATTGCCTCCTTCAGCATTCGCAAGAATGAGACCTAGGACGATCAAAGCGATGGTGCGCTGAAGTATATGGAGCCAGAGCTGGGGCATCGAGCCGTTTTTGCGGATGCGGTGTTCGAGTGCAATGGGAATGGTCATTCCGAGTATGAACAGGAATGCGGGAAATACCATGTCGACGTACGTCATCACGTTGATCTTTGCCGGAGCATGATAGTTCCACCATGGAAGACCTTTGACCTCTGCCAGTTCGTTGACAAAGATCATGAGAATCATGGTGAGACCGCGAAAGATGTCGATCGATGCGACGCGTGGAGCGCGAATTAGTTTCTCGGTTCCGGTTGCGGTGAGTTCGATCGCTGGATTCATCGCGCCTCCGGTGTTGCGGTCGTTTCACTGTGGAGGCCGGTGTTTATAGATTGAAGTAGAGCACCTGCTGAGTCGCCGGAGTACTCCCAGAACATGATGCCAGCTAACTTTTGATCGAGAACGTATTTGCACTTCGTCGCGAGCGACTCCGGGTCTTCATACGAGATGAAGATTTTGGCTTCCTGATTGTAAAGATAGGGAGCGGAGGCTTTCGTGTCCCAGTAGCGAACGTACCCGCTGCTCTGCATGTTTACCAGGCTGCTGTAGGGGAGATAGGTATTCGGTGCCTCCGTACCCGGTTGAAAGAGTCCATGGTCGGTGGCGGACACGTTGGCCCAACTCTTTCCATAAAAAGGAACACCGAGGACAATTTTATTTGCAGGAACGCCGACGCTCTCATACTCGTGTACGGTGCGGTCTGCGGAGATTCTTTTTGGATCGGCCGGGTTTGTGAAGAGTGGCGCGTGGTGTCCGGTCGTCTTATCCCAGACGGGAACATAGTAGTCGTAGGACATGAGGTTGATCGTGTCTACATAGCGTTGCACCTTGGCCATCTCGGTATGTTCGAGAAAGTCGGTTGAAGCGCCAGTGGCTATCGATGTGACTAAGTGCCTGTGTAGTTTTTTTTCTTCGTGATTGAATCGTTTTCTTAGTTCTTTGAGCAACAGAGTGTAGTTCTGCTTGTCTTCGGGGCGAAATCGATTGTTGTTGCCGGTCATGCCGGGGTATTCCCAGTCGATATCCAAGCCGTCAAGGTTGTATTTGTTCACGAATTTTACTGCACTCTCAATGAAGAGGCTGCGGCTCTGCTTCGTGAGAGCCACGTCAGAGAAGTTACCGGACCAGGTCCAGCCGCCTACCGAGACCAACACGGTTAGACTAGGGTTGTCGTGTTTTAGAGAGTTGAGGGCGGCGAAGTTTTCAGCATCGTGCGCGAAGCCCTCGACGATTACACCGTTCTGCAGATTTGCAAACGCGTAGTTGATTCGCGTCACTTTGTTTGCTGCGACTTCACCGGGCGCAATGATTCGATCTTTCGTAAAGATGTACGCAATGATCTCTTTTTTAGGTGAGGGCGTTGTCGCGGCGCGAAGAGGCAGAGAGAAGCACATCGGCAGAACAAGAATAGCGAACCACGATAAGATCGGGTTCCGCCATGTTAGATGGGTATAGCGAGTTGCTGCAGTGCATGGTTACTTGCGCTCCGTTAGTCTCGAGTGTCTGCACTATAGCGCGATCGTGCCTCACGCATCTGCAGTGATCAGGAAAAAAGAAGGACGGCGAAAAAACTCTTTCGCCGTCCCTTTTTTGCTTTTTTGGGATTCGGTTAGAAGACAAACTTCAGTGCGAATTGGATGTTGCGAGGTTCATTGACTGTGTTTGTAATCTGACCGAGTTCGTTGCTGACGTTATTGCTTGGTGGAGAAAGGCTGACCATGTTGAACGCGTTGAGGAAGTCGGTGCGGAACTCGATGTGAGTTCCCTCTGTGATGGCGAAGTCTTTCGATAAAGAAAGATCGATCTGCTGATAGCTAGGAGCACGTTCCGAACCTACGGAGGCGTTTCCGAAGCTAAAAGCGCTCTGTTCATTGTAAGCACAGAGGCCATTGTCTGTGTCGCTTGCGCAAGACATTACCGAGGGATCGGTTCCGAACCAGTTGGTCTGTGTGCGATTGGTTATCTTCAAGGTACGAAGATGATTTGCACGTGACGCCCTGGCATTGACCGACTTGCTGTAGAACGCATTTGAGGCCATGGTGATTGGGAAGCCTGTGTGGAAGCTCATAATCGTGCTGACTTTCCAGCCACCTACGATCTCATCTTCGAATCGGTTCATCCCGCTACCGAACTGTCTTCCGCGGCCGAACGGCAACTGGTAGTAACCAGAGATGGAGAGGTTGTGCCTGGCATCGAAGAATGTCGGGCCGTAGTCTCCTCCACCGTTATAGGCATCCTGCCAATATGCGCTTTGAGAGTCGCCAGCGCCGCCGCTCGCGCCGTAGTAACCAAGGTTGTTGCTCAGACCCTTACTGTAGGTCCAATCAGCGAGGAATTCGAGACCATGATTCAGACGGCGGCGTGCAGTGACCTGAAGCGAGTTGTAGTTCATTACCGCTTCAGACTCGGTGTAGCTGATCTGATTGATCTGGCTCAACGCGGGATTGAGGACGGAGAGAGTCGTGATCGGCAACGCGCAGTTGAGGCATGGCCGTTGATTGCCCTCGCGTGGATCCACAAGGTGATTCCCGTTCTGTCCCAGATAGGCGACGGTCAGAGAGGTGAAGTTGTCGATTTGATATTCGGTTGTGAGGTTGTATTGCTGAATGAGCGCGGGTTTGAGGTTTGGCTGCCAGGCGCGCACGTTTCCTGCGTACACGGATGGATCGGATGGACGGTAGAAACCATTGGTGACGCTAAGAAATTCGGCTCCGTTCGCGCAAGGATTTCCACCCGTGCAGGATGAATCGACAAAGAAGGGCGGATTCAGCGTCAGTCGTAGATTCGCTCCTGTACCTTCGAGGAAGTTGGTAATTCCATAGCCGCCACGGAGTACGAATTTTCCATTTAGGGATTCCGGCGACAGGGCAAAGCCGATCCTGGGCATGAATCCTGCGTAGTACGCGTTGTAGAGCGCACGAGGTGCGCCGTTGACACCAGCGTTGGTTATGACTCCGGTTGTCAGGTTGATGTTTGCCTGCTTGTTGTTGACCTCAACGTAGGGCTGATCGTACTCCCAGCGAAGACCAAGGTTGATCGTCAAGGTTGGAGAAACCTTATAGTCGTCCTGAACGAAGAAGGCATCGCGATACTGCCGTTGACCCCATCGACCAGTCAATGCACCTTGTGCCTCCGAAGTGACCTTGTCATTTAGAAAATCTTGCACAGATCCGTTGAAGTCAAAGAACCCGAGAGTACCGTCATTGCCGGAGTAGTAGCGGTTCTCCTGGTAGCGTAGGACCTGAGCGCCGAACTTCAGCGTCTGCTTGCCGTGCTGCCAGGTGAGGTTGTCTCCATAAGTGTAGGCATTGACGATACTGTCGCTATCGATTCCGCCATAAGCGCCGTTACCGTCTTGTCCCTGTGGGGCGCCGATATCGTCGACGGTACCGGAGTTGACGCTGTTACCAATGACTAAGGTGCTGAAGCCTGGTACAAGCTGCGTACCTGGAATGCCGAGCTTTGCGTTGCCGGTAAGACCCCATTTGCCGGAAACGTCGGTCGGTGTCTGTATATAGCGAGTGCGGCCCATACCTGCGCGAGCATCATTGACGAGGCTGTTGGAGAGGACGTGCGTCCAGTTGATGATAAAGCCGGTGTAGGGATCGTTGTTGTTGGTCGGGATGTCGGTGGGCAGAGCAACCTTAGAGTAACCATCGTGCTCGCGTCCGATGGAAAAGCGGCCTGAGATCGTATCTTTCTGCGTTGCATTCCAGTCGATCTTGATGTCGCCCTGATCGTTCTGCGTGGCCTGGCCCGATGAGCCGATGTAGTTTACGGAGGTGTCCGTCACTGCATTGGGTTCAGGATACAGATCGGGATTTGCAAAGAGATATATTGCAGCGGGGTTGGTGATTCCGGGAGTGAGTCGATCTGCTGCAGAGACGACTGTACGATTTTCCACGGTGGAGTAGTGCTGCCGGGCTCCCTGATAGTCCACAAAGAAGAAGAGCTTATTGTGGAATATGGGGCCACCCAGTGTGCCACCAAAGATCGCGCGATTGAACGGCGCGCGCGGAGCTCCCGTCAGGTTTGCGGCCCATGTGTTGGCATTCAGATTTTGGTTTTCGCCGAAGAAGAATGCATTGCCGTGAAACTGGTTCGTCCCGCTCTTGGTAACCATGACGACCTGGCCGCCGTTTGCGTTGCCGTACTCTGCGGTCGCGTTGCCAGTGATGATCCTGACCTCGCCGAGTGCATCCACGTTCGGGCTATAGCCAATGTAGTTATCGATTGCCTCGTTGATGTCGGCACCGTCGAGAGTGTAGTTGTTGGTTTGTTCGCGGTTACCATTGACGAAAAAGCCGCCGTTGTAGGCACCACGTCCGACGTTGTCCAACGCCATCGGATTCGGAGATATAGCTCCTGCAACTAGTAGCGTGAGTGAAGAGAAGTTGCGCGACTGCAGTGGCAGTTCTGTGGCCGCTGCCGCTGTGATGGTATCGCCAGTGGTGGCGTTTTCAGTATTCAGAATGGGCGCGGCGTCGGTGACGATGACGTTACTGTTCGCGCTGCCCACCTTCATTGCGACATTGACTCTGGCTTCCTGGTCTACTTCGAGCGTAAAGACGCTCGTTGTTTGCGGGGAGAAGCTGGACGATTCAACGCTGATCTTGTACTGCCCAATCTGCAGAAAACGCAGCGAGTAGATGCCGCTCTGGTTGGTCAGGGTGGGAGTGGCCACACCTGTGAGTACGTTGGTGGCGGTTACTTTGGCATTTGCTACAACTGCCCCGGTTGGGTCGGTCACGAGTCCAGTAATTGAACCGGTAATGGTTTGCGTGAATGCTGGTAAACAGGTCAGGATGACCAGAGCTAACGCCAAAAGAGTGTGGAAACCTAGATTGAGTCCTTTGCGCATTGCGTTCCTCCAAAAAATAGCTTTTCGAGTGAATGACTGTTGGGCTATGTCAAATTTTGTGTTTGGCTGCGTTGGCCGAAGATGCTTGTTTGTATGTATTCAAGCTTTGGTAACGACAAGACCTATTTGTGTAGGTCTCATCCATGCGTGTGGCATGGCGAAACAAATGTATGCGATAGTGCTCGGCAACTACGTTCTTGAAAAGCGAGAATTTAACCTTTCCCGAATTATTCAGAATCCTTGATTGCAAGAGCTCCTTCTAGGATCGTGGTCTAAGGCATGACATCTTTGTTTACAAATCTGAAATGTGCGGATGCCAGATCGTATAGACAACTGTACAGAAGTGCAAGAGAAATTTTAATATTTCTACGGTGGATAAGGCTGGGATCGGTTTTAGCAAAGGTGGTTAATACCTTTTCGCTCATTGACCAATTTGAGATGTGGTTGCAGATAAAGTACTTCTGGCAATTCCTGCACTTTATGTGATGCCTGACTCTCGATGCTGGTTATTGGATCGTGGTTGTGGGGATCCGAATTGACGCGCGATACCGGTCACCACGATAACGGGAACAAGCAACTTCAATGGGAATCTCCGCGGTTGTCATAATGACTCTCGATATGGTCAGCATGATGGCTCCTTTTGGAATGGATAACAACTCGGATTCTTCATGGGTAGCCGGAGAAGCTTCAAGCACTTCGTCGGCCCAAGCCGCACGAACTCCGTACTCGTCGCGGAGTACGGCATACAAAGAATTTTTATCAAAGCTGATTCGTTCCAGACCGGGATAGTGCTTGAGAGGAACGTGTGATTCTTCAAGCGCCATTGGAGTTCCATCCCCGATACGAAGGCGGCGGATCCGCAAAACTGGCGAGGCCGCGTCGACTCGAAGCTGTTCTGCAAGACTTGCTGGGGCCTGCAACACAGATTGTTCAAGCAGGCGCGAACTGGGGATCATGCCACGCCGCTTCATGTCCTCTGTGAAGCCGCGGAGGTGCATGATGTTCTTTTCAAGCTTCGGCTGGGCAACGTAGGTGCCCCTTCCCTTCTGGCTGATCGCATATCCACTACTCTTGAGATGATTCAGAGCCTGTCGAGCGGTAATGCGGCTCACCTGATAGGAGCGTGCCAACTCATACTCTGATGGCAGACAATCGCCTACTGATAACTCGCCTGCGTGGATGCTTTCAATCAGTGCACGTTGAATCTGGTGGTATAGCGGAATAAAGCCGCTTTTATCCAGGGACAAGGTGCGTGGGGACGATCGGGCTTTGGATTTGTCCACACTATCCCTCAATCGTTTCTATGTGCCTGCGAACAGCGTTCGTGGTGCGACAGAAGTTGATGCAGCGGCTCACCATTACTGGTGATGCGTGCGTCTCGTTTGGTCCCGACACCTTTTTTCTCTGTTTGAAAGATTAGAAAATGAGTATAGTCGTCCAGACAAGCTATAGTGAATAAATTTGTGCACGAAAAATTGTTTATACAGAGGACAGAACCATCACACGGACCTCGATACAGCTTTTTGCCATTTTCTCTTTCGCGCTTTTCCCGTTGGCGTGTATCGGTGAGTTGCAGGTTCTAGTCGATCACGTCGGTTACGAGACGCACTCCACCAAGCAGGCTCTGATCCTCGGAACAGAGCAGGACCACCCGCAGAAGTTTTCCCTCATTGATACTGTCACGGGCAGCGTTGCTATGACGGGAAACCTGATTCCCCAAGGCCAGGTAGATTCGTGGGGAGCACGTGTCTTCTGGACTGCAGATTTTTCTTCATGGCAGAAGATCGGGCACTATGCGATTCAAGTGCAATCGCCCGCGAACGAGATACGCTCCTGCTCCTTCGATATTGACGACAACCTTCTCGAACGAAGCACGCTTTCAAATGTTGTTTTCTACTTCAAAGGGCAACGTGCCAGTGGTCTGATTGACCAAGCGGATCGTCATCTTAAGTTGCCTCCGGGGCAGTCCGGTTTTGTAGATGTGCATGGCGGCTGGTATGACGCTACTGGAGATTATGGCATTCATCTCTCACACCAAAACCCAACCTCGTACTTCAATCCTCAACAGGTTCCGCTTGTAGTTTGGAGTTTGTTGAAGAGCTACCGCGTACTTGAAGCGCGACGCAATGACGATTTCAGTGAGTATCTGCGCCGTATGCTGGATGAGGGACTCTTTGGCGCTGATTTTCTGGTACGGATGAAGCGGCCCAATGGTTCTTTCTTCGAAAGCATCACCGCTCCGGGAAAAGATAAGTTGCCGCAGGATCGCGCTATCGGCAATCCGAATTGGCGTACGCAAATCAAAAAGAGTGCGTCAGATTCGACTGAGCATATCCAGAGTGCCGAGGGACCACACGCCTACGAAGCAAGTTTCCGCGCGGGTGGGGGTATGGCCATTGCCGCATTGGCGTTTGCAAGTACTATGCCGATTGATGGAGATTTCCCGCGTGCTACATACCTGCGTATTGCGAAGGAAGCGTTTCGATTTCTAAATGCACACAACCGCGAACTACTGAATGACGGAAAAGAAAACATACTCGATGACTATTGCGCGCTGATGGCGGCTACCGAGTTGTATCGCGCGACGAAAGAGGAGATCTACAGATCGGCGGCCGATCACCGCGCAGCAAGCCTGATGGCGAGGCTTGCGACCACTGGAGCATTTCACGACTATTGGCGCGCTGACGACGGATCGCGGCCTTACTTTCATCCCGCTGATGCGGGCCTTCCGGTTGTCAGTCTGATCGAGTATGCGGAGATTGCGGCTCCTGCCAAGCAACAACAAGTACGTACTGTCATAGAACGTTCGCTGCGCTTCGAACTTACGATGACGAGCGAAGTCAATAATCCGTTCGGCTATGCGCGGCAACTTGTGCGGACGGGCGATGGTACGATCCGCAGCGCATTTTTCTTTCCACACGATACGGAAGCAGCTCCGTGGTGGCAGGGGGAGAACGCACGGCTGGCTTCGCTGGCGGCTGCTGCACGCATGGCTGCGCCGCTCTTTGAGAGAGATGGCACTTTTCAGGCACAACTTGAAAATTATGCGTCAGATCAATTGCATTGGATTCTTGGCAGAAATCCTTTTGATGCAAGCATGCTGATGGGAAGCGGCCATGGCAATGCGCCGTACATGTTTTTCCGTTCCTATAAGTACACGAGTGCGCCCGGGTCGATTATTAACGGAATTACTGCGGCCATCGGCGATGAAGATGGAATCGCGTTCAACGAAGGGTATGCGGTGACTGGTAAGGATGAGGATTGGCGCTGGACGGAGCAGTGGCTGCCACACGCGGCCTGGTATCTGTACGCTGTTAGCCTTCCACACCCATGAGCCACTGGCTTGCATATCAACCATTCGCTATAGCTATATCCTCGTCGGTCGCAGGACACCGCAGCTCCCGTCCGAGACGTTTTTGCGATCTTTGACGGCATTGGCGCCAAAGGTAACAGCGTTGCAACTCGATGTGAACTATAAGATCCGCGACGCCCGAGAGGCGACCGATGCGCTGCTTCAGATGTTTGAAAGACGGGACTATGCTGTAGCGCGGTTTGGGTCTAGCATCACGGTCGCTTCACTAATCGAACGTAATGGTATTAGAGGGACTAAAAGCTCGTCGATGGGCCCTTACTCCTTGTAGACGAGCCGGGGGCCGCTCACTTGTTTCACCTGGAGGTCGACATTTACTTCAACGCGATCGGCGATCTTCACGAACGGGATACTGCCATCTATGCCATAGTCCTTACGATCAAAGGCCATCGACCCCTTGATCGAGCCCTGGCCGGTTCCTTTGCCGGTAACGGCCAGTTTAAGGGTCTCCGGCTTGGAGACTCCTCGTATTGTGAAGTTTCCCTGGACGTCAAAGGTAACTGGACTGGTCTGCACGATTTTCGTTGAGTGAAAGGTAATGAGAGGATCCTGCTCGACGTTGAAGAAGTCCTTGCTCTTCAACTTATTGTCCTTTACACCGCTTCCAGTGTTGACCGTGGCCGCCTCAATTTTTATATCCAGGACAGCCGTCGTGACATCCGCCGATGAAAACTTTAGGGTGGCGTCCCATTTGTCGAAGTTACCGACGATCGAAACTGACGATTTCACATAAAACTTAATCGTGCTGTCTGTCGGGGTGGTTTCGAACACAGGAACCTGTGCGCGACCTGGTGTCGGCAGCGTCGCAAGGGCGAGAAGGCAAAGGATGGCTAGTCGCATGTGGATTGAGTGTCAACTTTCTCTCATGCGGTGTCAATATGATCTTTTCGTTTCCGGGCGCAGCTCCGAGTATCGCGATATGGTTCGAGCTTGTATGCTTAGACGCGATTCGTAATCCCCTTTTCAGGAGCTTCACTGATGCGTGTTTCCGCAACCCTCTCGTTTGCTCTCTTGCTTTCTTGCCTCCCCATGGTTGCTCAGACAAAGCTTGCGGCTACTCCCCCGATGGGTTGGAATAGCTGGAACCATTTCGCGGAGCATGTGACCGATGCGGATGTTCGTTCCGCGGCCGATTCGCTGGTGAGTACCGGGATGCGCGATGCCGGCTATGTGTATGTGAACGTCGACGATACGTGGCAGGGGAAGCGTGACGCGCAAGGGGTACTGCATCCGAACGAACGGTTTCCTGATATGAAGGCGCTCGGGGATTACATCCACTCGAAGGGGATGAAGTTCGGGATCTACTCGTCGCCAGGAGCACAGACGTGCGGGCGCTTCGAGGGGAGTCTCGGGCATGAAGAACAGGATGCGAAGATGTACGCCGAATGGGGAGTAGATTTTTTGAAGTACGACCTCTGCTCATTCGGCGACAACATGCGCAAGGCTGAAGCGGAGCATCCGGATGATCCGAATGCAGCGAAAAACCTGATGATTGCAGCGTACAAGAAGATGGGAGATGCGCTGAAGGCTACCGGCCGACCGATACTTTACAGTCTTTGCCAATATGGAGTCGACCAGCCGTGGAAGTGGGGGCCGGAGCTAGGCGCGAATATGTGGCGGACAACGGACGACATCGATGATTCGTATGGGCGGATGATTTCGATCGGGTTTGCGCAGGCAGGATTGTCAAAGTATGCAGGGCCCGGGCACTGGAACGATCCTGACATGCTCGAAGTTGGCAACGGCAAAATGACAGAGGATGAGTACAAGACGCATATGAGTCTATGGGTGCTGCTGGCTTCTCCGCTGCTAGCCGGAAATGATCTGACCAAGATGACGGATGCGGATAAGAGCATCCTGATGAGCAAGGACGCCATCGCGATCGATCAGGATGCGCTGGGGAAGCAGGGTGATCGACTGTATGAAAGTGGAGACCTGGATGTGTGGACCAAGCCGCTGAGCGGTGGACGTGTCGCGGTCGGGCTCTTCAACCGGAGTTGGAGTGTGCGTGACGTATCCGTGGATCTGAGTGACATTGGATTCAAGAATGGCGGGAGCGTCCGTGACGTTTGGAAGCAGGCGGACCTGGGGCATCGCTCTGGAGTGTTTACGTCGAGGATTCCGAAGCATGGAGCGACTTTGATTATCGTGGGGAAATAAGGCTACTTGTCGCTGCAGCGCAAGAGACAATCAGACTAGCCGTTCGGATGTCCAGAATGGCTAGTCTGATGCGCTTAAACAGCGCGTTGATTCTCTATGGAATCGACACCATACAATTGATGAAGCCTGGACTACGAGGCTGCTCGCATTTTCTGGGCTCTGAGCATTTGTTCAGGTATAGCGAAAGAAAAGGATAGAGAGATTTCATGGAAATTTCGGCGACGACTGCCGATCCACAGGATCGGATAGTCTGGCATCGTTACTTGATCGGCGTAGCCCTGATAGCTGCTGCTACCTACCTCATTTGCATTAGCTCGCCGCCTTCGCTTATGGATGATGTCGACGCCGTACAGGGACAGATTGCCCGCAACATGCTGACGTCAGGCGATTGGGTAACGGCTCGTCTCAATGGCGTAATTTATCTGGAAAAGTCCCCGCTGATGTACTGGCTTATCGCGATCTCATACAAGATCTTCGGAGTGCACGATTGGGCCGCGCGGATCCCGATCGCCCTGTCTTCGATTGGACTCGCGTGGCTTACAGCTGCTATGGGCAAATGGGCATTCGGAAAAAGAGCTGGCTTTTATGCAGGCGTGTGTATAGCGACTTGTGTCGGGCTCTTTCTTTTTACCCGCATTCTCATCCCTGATGTCATGTTGACCTTCGCGATCGCGCTTGCGATGTGGGCGTTTTTGCGAGTCCTTGACGATGCGGAGGAGCACCAGCGACGTTGGGCCTATCTGTTCGCCGCCAGCCTCGGTGTGAGTCTGTTGCTCAAGAGCCTGGTTGGGGTGGTGTTTCCTCTGGCGACGGCTGTCGTCTACCTTTCGTTCACTCGCCAGGTTTTCTCGCTCGAGATCTGGAGACGCTTTCGCCCGGTTGCGGGAGTAGCGATTGTGCTCTTAATCGCCGCACCGTGGCACATCCTCGCAACGCTGCAAAATCCACCCTACTTCGTATTCACCATGCACAGCGGTCCGGGTCAGTATCACGGGTTCCTCTGGTTCTACTTCATCAACGAACAACTACTGCGCTTCCTGAACCTGCGTTATCCGCGGGACTACAGCACTGTCCCGAGGATTTGGTTCTGGCTCTTTCACTTTGTTTGGCTATTTCCATGGAGCGTGTATCTCCCCGCGGCGGCGAGGCTCTCTTATAAGCCGGTAGACCGCGCGGGCCGTATGCGATTACTTGCCCTTTGCTGGATAGGTTTTATCCTCGTCTTCTTTACGTTTTCGAGTACCCAGGAGTACTACTCGATGCCGTGCTATCCAGCTCTTGCCTTGTTATTGGGCTCTGCGATGGCGACCGGCGGAAAGTGGGTGAGATGGGGAACGCATGCCCTTACCGCAATCGCCGCAGTTTGCGCGGTCGCAGCCATTAGCATTTTGATCTATGTTCGCCATGTCCCAACGCCAGGGGATATCTCAGCTGCACTCTCACACCAAGCCACTTATAAGTTGTCGCTGGGTCACATGCAGGATCTGACGCTGGAGTCGTTCGCCTATCTTCGTGTTCCGCTTGCGCTGGCTGCGATTGCGTTTCTGGTGGGAGTAGCGGGCACGATCTTAATGCGAACTCACCGAGCTTTTTTGGCTATGGCTCTGATGATGGTGTTGTTTTATCAAGCGGCGCGATTGGCGCTGATCGCCTTCGATCCGTTCCTGTCCTCACGACCGCTCGCCAACGCGATTTTGGCTTCACCGCCGGGCGACGTGATCGTTGAGACGCAATATTGGTTATTGTCTTCGATTCCCTACTACACAGGGCGTCCTGAGCTGCTGTTGAATGGCCGCTGGTTCAATCTCGAGTACGGTTCCAACGCGCCAGGTTCGCCAGATGTGTTTATCGACGACGCAAAGTTTCAGCGCATCTGGCTTACGTCAAAGCGGTTTTACCTGGTTACGAAGGAGAAGAACGTGCCGCGTCTTCAGCAGCTGGTGGGCGGCGAACATCTTGACCTGGTTGCGAAGTCGGGAGGCAAGTGCGTCTACACCAATATTCCTTTGAATACTTCTGCAATTCCGCAGGGGTTTTGAAACGCTGTACTTCGAGGTTTGCAGGTCGAACTAGACCGACTGTTCGACCTGTGGCACGAGGTGGGCGATTTGGTAGAACGCGCTTGATAGGGCGTTCTTCATCGCTAACGAGGATTCGATACCACAGGTGCAGCCAGGACACTCGCGCCGAATCATGGCCTCGGCCTGACGGGAGTACGCGTCCGACTCTATGACCTCGCGAAGGCTGTTCTTTAAGATGTTGCCCACGGGAGGCAATGGATAACATCCGGTCAACACGTCGCCGTTTGATAAGACAAACACTTGAAGATAGCCCAGGACACACGGCGGTTCTTCCAGCGCGTCGTTGTTGTAGTACTTCCTGATGTAATCGATCTCGAAAGCGGGACGCTTGATGATGTCATGGAGGAACTTCTCTATGTCAGCGAGATTGTTTCGGTCGGGCCACATTGACGCGATGTCGCCGTTCTGCAGGAAGAACAGATTTCGGCTGAGAATGTTGAACTCCAGATCGGCTCCCACTCCGTGAGCCACCTCTGCAAGTTCGCTGAGTTCCTTTGCGGATATTCCATTCAGGGTTACGGAAAAAGCAACTCGCTTTTTTCGCAGCGCACGAATGCCTTCGAGAGCGGTGTCGAAGTACCCTTCTATTCCGCGGATGCGGTCGTTCGTCTCCCGCATCCCGTCGATGGATACATTGATATTTGTAATTGGGGATTCGTTGATCTGCCCGGAAAATCTCTTGAGCAGCAGACCGTTCGTCTGGATAATAATCCGCTTAAAGTTGGAGGTGTTCGACCTCTTGAGTATCTCGAAGAAATCCTTTCTGATCAGCGGCTCGCCACCGGTGAAACGAAGCGATCTGATTCCGAGAGAGCCAATCTCGTTTACGAGATTGATTGCGCGATCGGTGTCGATGCCGTCTTTCCACCGCGACTTCCAATAGTCGCAACTGATGCATCTGGCCTGGCAGTTTTCGGTCAACTTCACATGTGCTGCCAGAGGTTGAACGTGCTTGGGCAGGAGTTTGTTCGAGTATTGGCTACCGGCCCAGACTCGGGGAAGGTAAAGGCTGGGAATAGGCATCTAATCTCCTCATCAGTTTTAAAGCTCATCAACACCTGAGGTACATACCAGCAATATTGTATCGCTGAAGAGGCTGTAAACTTGCAGCCTGATATCCCGCAAGTTCAGATCTCCTTGCCCCAAAATACGTCTGGGCCTGGTCGCGGAAACAAGCTGGCAATCTGTAGGATTTCGAAGCACAGAGTTCAGCCAAATAAGAAGCCCGGGCTTGTGGCCCGGGCTCTTTGTTTCGGTGATGGTTACAGATTAGGCGGAGACTTCTTCGGCGGCTTGCTTGGCCTGGGCTACAGTCCAGTCGGCGGCGCCTACCTTGAAGCGGGCGAAGCGACGAACGCTGATGTTTTCGCCGAGCTTGGCGACCTTCGAGGCGATGAGCTGGCCGATGGTCTGCGAGGCTTCCTTGATGAAGGGTTGGTCGAGGAGGCAGAACTCTTCGTAGAACTTGGCGAGCTTGCCGGTGAGCATCTTCTCGATGATCTCGGCAGGCTTGCCGGAGGCTGCGGCCTGGGCGCGGTAGACGTCCTTCTCGCGCTCAAGGTCAGCTTCGGTGACGTCCTCGCGGCTGACGAAGCGCGGGTCAACGGCGGCGATGTGCATGGCGACGTCGCGGAGGAGCTCCTGGAAGTCTTCGGTGCGAGCTACGAAGTCCGACTCGCAGTTGAGCTCGAGGAGGACGCCGATCTTGCCGCCGGCGTGGATGTAGGTTCCTACTGCGCCTTCGTTGGTGGTGCGGGTGGCCTTCTTAGCGGCCGAAGCCATGCCGCGCTTGCGGAGGACGACGAAGGCTGCCTCCATTTCACCGCGGGCTTCCTGCAGCGCTTTCAGGCAGTCGCCCATGGGGGCGCCAGACTTTTCGCGGAGTTCTTTGACGAGTTTTGCGTCGATCTTTACGGCAGTTTCAGACATTGTGGGTTTCCTTGGAGTGGCGGTTTCTGCGAAAGGGGCGCGGGCTGGATGCCCGCGCCCCACCAAAATAACAAGAGGCCATTACGGCACGGCTAATGCTGTGCCTTTCCTACAGCCCCTCGGAAAGGGTTCTAGACGGCTGCCTGGGCTGAGATGGACTCGGTCTCAGCTTCGGGCTCGGTCGCGGCCGATGGGGCCTTACGGATGTTTCCGCCGAGGACTGCTGCGAGGTCGACGGTCTCGTCTTCTTCGGGAGCAGCTTCGGTGGGCTCGGCAGCGGCGAGAATCTCGCCGGGCTCGATCTCGCCATCTTCGCCGATATACTCGGGGGAGACTGCGAGGGGCTGAACGTCAGCGGATTCGGTGGCGAAGGCCTTCTCGGAGACCATCTGGACGCCTTCGTAGGCGGAATCGGCGATCTTCGTGGTGAAGAGGCGGATAGCGCGGAGGGCGTCGTCGTTGCCAGGGATAACGTAGTCGACGACGGTGGGGTCACAGTTAGTGTCGACGACTGCGACGACCGGGATGCCAAGCTTGCGGGCTTCGGCGACGGCGATGGCTTCATTGTTGGAGTCAACGACGAAGATGGCGTCGGGGAGGCGCTTCATGGACTTGATACCGGCGAGGTTGGTCGAGAGATGCTTGCGCTCGCGCTCGAGCTTGATGACTTCCTTCTTGGTGAGGAGCTCGTAACGGCCGTCGGTGGACATGTCGTCCAGTTCCTGGAGGCGCTTGACGGACTTCTGGACGGTGATCCAGTTGGTCAGAAGACCACCCAGCCAGCGGCTGTTGATATAAGGCATGCCGGCGCGGGTTGCTTCTTCCGCGATGGCATCCTGAGCCTGGCGCTTGGTGCCGACGAAGAGGATGAGCTTGCCGGTAGCGGTGAGGTCGGTGACGAACTTGGAAGCCTCTTTGAACATCTTGAGGGTCTTCTGGAGATCGATGATGTAAATGCCGTTGCGCTCGCCGAAGATGTACTCCTTCATCTTGGGGTTCCAGCGCTTGGTCTGATGCCCGAAGTGAACGCCAGCTTCGAGCAGTTCTTTCATAGTGATGTTTGCCAATGTAGCTCCTTAGTGAAGACAGCCGGTACCGTGGTGCCGGTGCCTGGATTGATCCCGCGTACGGGAGATTTGACTCCTGACCTCATGCTGCGATCGCAAGCGATCTGGGCGTGAAGGTGTTGCGATGGGTGACGGACAAAATGTCCGGCACCCATTCCAACTGTGTGGGCCCGATCTCAAACAGTAGACAAAACACAAGGAAATTCTCCTTGTATAGCTCTTTACCGTTTGGAGAACTGGAAGCGTGCGCGAGCACCCTTCTGGCCGTACTTTTTGCGCTCTTTACCACGCGAGTCGCGGGTAACGAGGCCTTCTGCCTTGAGCGCCTTGCGGAGCTCGGGGTTGAAAACCATGAGAGCGCGGGCGATGCCGAGCTTGACTGCGTCGGCCTGGCCCATGACGCCGCCACCCTTAACGGTGGTGATAACGTCGAAGGTCTCGCCGATGTCGGCGATGCCGAGCGACCGCTTGGCGGCTGCGCGCTGTTGAGCGGTGACGAAGTAAACGTCACACTCTTTTTTGTTGACGGTGAATTTGCCGCTGCCTGGACGCAGGAAGACGCGTGCGATCGAGGACTTGCGACGGCCGGTTCCGTAGTACTGAATCAGATCTGCCATGGTGCTCCTTGAACTTGTACCTCAGGGGCTAAAGCCCCGTCGCTTTTGATACCGTAGAAGTCCGGGCTAAAGCCCGGACCTACCGAAAAAACCTAAAGGCTCACAATTAGCCTTCGAGCGAGTGGGCAGGGTGCGCTGGCACCATGACCTTCGACGTGAGAACCTTCGGCGCGTTGGACGCATGGAAGTCCATGGCGACAGGCTGCTGGGCAAGGTGCGGATGCTGGCTGCCCTTGTAGACCTTGAGCTTGGTGGCCATCTGGCGGCCCATCTTGTTCTTGGGAAGCATGCCCTTGACGGCCTGCTCCACGATGGCTTCGGGGCGACGGGCGAGGAGCTTGACGAAGGACTCTTCGCGGAGACCACCGGGGAAGCCGGTGTAGCGGCGATAGAGCTTCTGGTCAGACTTGAGGCCGGTCAACACGATCTTTTCGGCATTGATAATAATGACGTGATCGCCCATATCGATGTAGGGGGTGTAGAGGACGTTAAGCTTGCCGGCGAGGATGGAGGCGGCCTGGGTGGCGAGGCGGCCGAGGGTCTTACCGCTGGCATCGAGCACAAACCACTTGCGCTTAATATCTTTGCCGCTGGGAATCGTTGTGGACATCGTTGAGTTACTCCTTGTTTCTGCCGTCTTCAGTGTTCGGCGTGGTGCATGAAGAAAGTGGTGCCGGTTGGTGGTTCGCTAACAATAACTTCAGGAAGAAACTAAAGATCGATTGCGCCAGAGCAGGGCGGCGTGGCGAAGGAAGAGAGGCTTCTCTCTCCAAACACGCGGAAACAGACCGCTTGACCTGGACTACGCACAAACCTATGGGATGGGTGCTTCAGGGCGGCTATGTTACAAGCTGCTCCCAGTGGATCCACCACGGATGTCTCGGTTGTCTGACTCGCCTGAGACCAATGCTGACACAGACGTACGGACGCGAGACTGCGCGAGATTTAATCTTACTGGCGGTTTGGGGCTTGCGTCAAGGATTGATTGCGGTTGTTTGGGGTGGATTTGGGCTATCCGATGGGGTGGTGGCTGGAGTTGCAAGGTCAAGGACGTAAATCTGCCCGTCGTCGTAGAGATGGCGGCGTGAGCGGGCAAGCTCGGCGTATTGCTGATGAGAGCGGAGGCTGATGGCTTGCTCGCTGTGAATCCACTGGGTACGGCTGGGGTCCTGAACGACCTGGACGGCTACCTCGTCGAAGATGACGGCGTCAGCGTAAGAACAGACCAAGTATCGGATGTTGTTGGCAAGAAGGTACTTTGCCAAGGCGTCGCCGTCTCCGCGCGAGGGCCAACCGGGAGGAGGGCTGGCAGCTCCGGGAAAGTCGGCGATGGCGATGTTGTTAGCGCGGTAGTCGAAGAGGAAGCCGTTGGTAACACTGGCGATAGCGCCGGCATTGGTGGGGATGGCACGCTGTACGGCGGCGTATTCGTCTACTACACTGGCCGGGACAATGGGAGTTTCATGGAAGGCGCCCTTGAGGCCGACAGGGATCTGGTCGAACTCGAAGGTGAACTTCTGGTGCCATGTCGTGATAGCGGTGTAGCCGATGAAGATGATGGTGAGGGTTTGGAGGATGGGCCATTGCCGCGCAGAGGGAGCAGCGTTGCGGCGACGGCTGAAGACGATGTAGAGGAGAAGCATCGCGGGGATGATGCATGGGTAGTTGTAACGGCGTACCGAGTCTCCCCCGGTGCTGATGCCGACGAGCAGGGTTGCGACGAGGCCGGCTACGGAGAGGGCGAGGATAGCTTCGCCTTGCTCGTCACGGTCACCCAGAAACCATTCGAGAGCGACGAGAAGAGCCAGTGGGCAGCAGAAGGGGACGACTTTGTGCAGGATGATGGAGATTCCTGCTCCTGAGGGCGCCGGGTAAAGGCCGTAGGCGCTGTATTGATAGCCTTTGCCGAGCAAGGGGTAGAACCAGGTGCCGGAGGTGAGGTGACTGGCGATCATCCATGGGGCCATAACAACGAAGCAGGCTATGGCGCCGAGGAGGAGGGTCTTTATGCCAGCGGATAGGCCGCGACGTCTGGCATGAATGATGGCGACGCAGAGAACGAAGATGACTCCGTGAGGGAGATACGTGGACTTGGTGGTAGCAATGACTCCGGTGACCGCGCCAAGAAGGAGTGCCTGCAGCGCCAGGTTTTCAGTAAATAGCTTGCGGTGGGCCGCGAGGTAGACCAGAGCGAAGAAGAGAGCGCTGGGCAGAAGGACGAAGGTGAGATTGAACTGAAGTTGAGGGGTGAAAAAGACGAGGAAGGCGAAGATAGCCTGCTGGGTTCGCGTCAGGCGAAATTCAATGGACAGGGCATAAGCAAGAAAGGCGAGGAGAATAAGCCCGAGAGCGCGATCGGCCATCTGTAGCGCTGTGAGGGGAAGCACCGCGAGGACCAGGTCCTGCAGGAAGTAGTTGCCACCGATGCTCGACATGATGCGGCGCTCGCTGAAGGGATCAGCGGCATAGTGGTGAAGCTGCAGCATCTTCTTCGGCGTGCCGAGGTAGAAGTTGTAGTCGTCTCCTGCCTGATAACCGCCGGAGTGTACCGTTGCACCAAGCCGGACAACGAAGATGACGGCCGCCACGAGCAGAATGAGCGTTGCAACCGTTGAAGAAGATGTGGGCTGGGTGGCAACTTCACTCTGAGATTCGGTCTCGGTGAGGGTGATTCTGAGGAAGATTGCGGCCAGCACGCCGAACACGATTAGAGCGATGAGTATGGGCGCCGTGATCGCGTGAAGAAGATTGAGGCACCCACCGAGAAAGATAACCACACCGAACCCGCTGGTCGCCGCGAGCGCAATGGATGGGCGGCGGACGTTGAAGATGCGCAGGCCGAGAGCCCCGTAGCCTGCGATCGAAACGAACAAGAGGACACACCAAAGAAGAGCCTCAATAAAGTGCAGGAGTGCAACTGGGGTCATTCCATATCCTCTGCGCGTATGGGGTGGGGACGCTGCGCTCTCAGGCTGAGTTTAGCTGGGGGAGAGAGACTTACTAGTTCCAAGGCCTTCCACGTGGTGAAGTCAATCAATGTGGTCATGAAGGATTGTGGCCGGGCGCGGTGTTTTTAGATTACACCACGGTAACGTCTGGTATTGCAGGCCGTCATGGAGTACTGAGGCGCAGATCACGCTGGTGGGACGGATGCTACAGGCAACGGTTCTGATTTGGGGAGGGTCTTTCGAGTCGCGGTAAGGCGTCGACCAAAGAGCATTGCGGGATGCTCGATGAGGCGATAGAAGATCTCAGTGACGCAGAGGGTAATCGCGAGATAGAGCAGAAAAAGAACGTCGAGGCGAACGCGGCCCATAAGGGTGTGGATGAGGGAAAAAAGAACCGTTCCGTGGATGAGATAGAGGCTGTAGGATCGTTCGCCGAGGTAATGGATCGTGGGGCTGGTTAAAAATTTGTGAAAGGGGGGGCTGTTAATCGCGAAGACGATCAACATGACTGCTGCTGAAGCGACTGGCCAGTCGAATATATCTTCAGGAATCGAAAAACGTTGAACGAGGCTGCTCGCCTGCGAGAAACCGTAGAGCGCCAACACGAAGAGGGCAAAAGTCGCGGCTTGAGCAGGTTTCAGCCTGGCGTACCAGCGGTTGACCGCGTGAAGATGCTTGGCCAGTAACGAGCCGATGACGAAGAACGCTGCGTAGTGAAACGTACGTGTGGTATTGATTGCGGCGTCGAGACTGCTCAGGTGCAGGACATTTGAAAAGAGGAACGCAGCTGGAAAAGAGGCGAGAGAGAGGACGATCGCACAAGCGATAAGCCAGACGCTACGGAAACGTAGAACGGCGACCGCGATGAAAGGAAAGACGAGTGAGATTCGCATCTCGTAGACAAGTGACCAGAATGCGGTGTTGAGCTGAAACCAGTTGTAGTTGCCGAGAAAGAGGACGTGTTGAAGGACCAGGCGAGTGGTGACGGGCTGCGACCATGTGAAGTTGATCCAGTAGTTATTGGAGGGGCCGTGACCAGGAAAGCTGAGATCACAGAGGATCGCCAAAGCTAAGGCTCCCAGATATGGGAGATAGATGCGGCAGACTCTTTAAGAAGAAAAGGTCCATAGCTTAGGCTGTTTCTTTTTTTGTAGGGGAGAGTGAGGACGAAACCGCTGAGTAGAAAGAAAAGGATGACAGCCTGATGTCCAGCGATGAGCAGCCGGAGGGGCGTGCGGATCAGAACATGGGTGATGCGCTCCGGACAGATTCGAGAGAAATGATGAAAGACGACTGTGAGCGCGGCCACCCCGCGCAATGAATCGAGTTCGTAGAATCGGCGAGGCTCAGCCTCGTTACGCGCTTCTATCTCTTGACGCATGGCCACTTGAGTATAGCTTGGGCGGTCCATGAGTCGATCCGAAACGTTCGTGTTTGAGCTTGCGTGTGCTAAGTCCTGTCCCAGATTGGGATTGATTCTGTGGTTCCACATGTCTTTGAAGGTGAGAGGGCTTCTGATATACAAGGAGGTGACGGAAGAGATAGTTACCACTGCGTTACTTAAGCAATGCAGAGAACGTTCTCGATATTGCTCAGTCTGCTTCGCATTTCACCAGTTGCAGACCTCAACTTTTGAAGAGAGTTTATGCAAATCATTGACCATAGCAGCGACGCTTTTCAGATGACTGTAGAAAACCCCGCTATGCGGGCTTATTTGCAACGCTACCCTTTTCTGATAGGCCCTGACAAAGCAATGAACGAACTGGGCCGTAAAGCAATCTTCGACGGCTTGGCCTCGCGAAACCGCGTTCCTACGCCAACGGCGGTACGCAGGCTTCAGCCCCAGGAGACGCGACTGACGGCAGAGCAGATGGATCGTCTGATCAGAATTATGGATGAGTCGCAAGTACCGCAGGCAGTGCGCGCGGAGATGATTGACGACTATGCGTGGGAGGCGAACCTTGTGCCGCTCGAAACGAAGAGCGCCCTGGTTCTTGGATGCGCTGATGGAACGGAGTTGATGTTTTTGCGCGCGGTGCTTCCAGATGCAAAGATTACTGCGCTTGACTATCAGGACGAGATTCCTGCAGCGCGTAAACAGGCGATTAACGTCAGATTCTTTCAAGGGGATATGAACGCCCTGATAGCGGGCTTCGGGCAGGAGTTTGATCTAGTCTCGTCCAACCATACCCTGGAGCATCTTTATACGCCGAATGAGGTGCTGACCACGCTTGCCGGGCTGTTGCAGCCGCATGGCGCGTTAATCTCGACTCTCCCCATGGATGCAATGGAGGGCAGCCCGTTTCTGAGTAAGGTGAAGGAGGCTGCGAAGAGAAAGACGATACATCCGCTGGATGTTGTCTATCTGGACGCCGGACATCCGTGGAAGACCAACCCTGTTGATCTGGACGTGACCTTGCAGGAGGCCGGATTTGAGCGGCCTCAACTCTACCAACGCCAGCAGCATCTGTCGCGCTATGCGAACTTTGGAGAGACGAGGTTCAAGGCTCAATTTGCGTTTGGAAGGGTGTTGAATGCACTCTTTTTTGGGATACCGCGCACGGTTGCCAAGGCGGTGTTGGCGGGAACACCGCAGAGACTGTTTGGCAGAGGTTTGCTGGCAGCGGAACGGCGAGTATGGTTCGGCTCAAACATGTTGAAGAATCTATACACACAGGAAGCTTGCGTTTTGGCTCGGAAGAACTCCTCCGCACTGTAGGTGCTCGCGCCTGCCAAAGCTAAGGTCAGTGTTCCAGTTGAATTTGGCTGGGCTGCTGGCCGAAGCTCGTCTGGAGCAAGCGGGGAATGATTGGTTTGCGGTGGCGGCGCGGTGGGGTGCCGGGTATGGCCGGGTCGAGGCGATAGAGGATAAGCAGGTTGCGCTCGGGATCGTCCATCGCGGGGAACGCGGCGACGCGCTGGAGATGGTACATGGGCGCGAGGGCGTCCATCTTGTCGTCGTCTACCTGGTTCCAGGCGACGTACCAGCCAGGATGGTAGGCCTGGACGCGAACGGCGAGGTCCATCGTGCCGAAGTCGTCGCAGATGGATGGAAGACCGGTCATGAGAGACAGGTTGGAGCCACTGATGGAGAGGATCAGGGGATTGTGTGTGTGGTCAGCAGCTACGATCTGGTGAATTTCGGCTGCGGCGGTAGTGAAGCTGTAGTCGGGTGTGCGGACGTAGTGGAGGGTCTGGCGGGCGTCGATGACTGTGACGATGGCAAGGACAGCGACGACGGTTGCTGTGGCCACGCGCCGGAAAGGGTTTTGGGTGGAATTGTCCTGCTCGGTGGCGGACTGATCCCATAGGCTTGAGAAGACGACAGGAATCAGTAGGGTGAGAGGGATCGCGATGACGAGGTAGTAGCGGGGCTGGAGGTTGTTATGGTAGGCGAGGAATGCGGTGTAGCCAGCAGCCCAGAGTAGAAGCGCCGGAATCAGCGGGTTGCGCAGGAGACGGGGGCTGAGAAATAAAGCCACGGCTGCGGCCAGAAGGCCGAGTGGGTAGAGGATGTTACCGATCCACAGACCGTCGGCGATGGTTTCGCCAAGGACGCTAAGAGCGGTGGATGGGGTCATTCCGGTGTAGCCGTTGGCGCTGAAGAGGTAGCGGTAGTCGTCGAGGAAGTGAGGACGGACGACAAAGCCATAGTAAGCAAGCCATATAACAGCGGCGAGAGTAAATGCTGGAACGCTGACGCGCAGAAAAGGGCGAAGGCGGTATCCGGCGCGAGCCCATAGTATCCATGCGATCGACGGGAGAAGGAAGACTGCGGTCGTCTTGGTAAGGACCATGAGAGGGAGGATCAGTCCCAGGGTGACGATAGGGGCTATTTGGCTGAGGCGGGTGCTGGGAGTGGTGTTTTCCTGCACCGGCGTGACGTAGGAGGCAATCAGAAGGCCGAGGAGGGTGAAGAGAATGAGAAGGGGTTCGAGGATTGCCAGGCGAGTGAAGACGTAACAGAAGGGGCTGACCGCAAGAAGAAGGACGCCGACAGCAGGGGCAAGGGTGGTTTGGTCGTTTCTTTTGTTTGAGTCAGGGTTGGAGAAATCTGAGCGGGAAAGACTTTGCCAGCGACAGAGCAGGAGATAGGAGGCGATGAGAATTAGCGCGAATATACCTATCGTAAGGGCTCGGGCAGCGACCAAGTTGACGCCGGTGAAGTGGAAGAGCGCGGCTTCGAGGAGAGGCCAGACGGGTAGGGCGGCGGCGGGGTTGAAGTCGCCTGGAACATACCAATGGCCGCGTTGGAAGTGGCGGATAGCGCCATCGCCGTACCAGCCTTCGTCAGTATATTTAGCCCAATCCATCCACGGGGAGTGGTTCGGGAAATCGGCGTTGAGGTGAAAGGCGTGCAGAATGAGAAAGATGGAGGCGAGCAGCAGCAGGACCGCTTCGATGGTTTGGAGTATTCGGAACGAGTTGGGGCGCGGCTGTTTCATGTGTACGGACGGTTAAACGCAAGTATGCGGTAAGAGTTCAGGGTATTACAGAAATAGTATTGAAGGTGCAAAGAGTTGCAGGTATACCACGATGCTATTCTTTGCTCTCATTGCAGCGCGGGAGGCGGGACGGAATCCGATGAAGCAGGGGCCGGGACGAGTAGCGAGTATTCTGCTGTGCATCATCGTTTTGTCGGTGGGGGTATTGGACTCGCGGGAGTATGGGCGGGAGTTCCGTCAGAATCCGAATGCGTGGATGGACGTGGTTACGGGCGCGGCAAATGCGCCGACTCAGTATCGCATCGGAGTGGTAGATACGGCTTACTTTCTGGCTCGCCATAGTCATGTTGCGCTGGGGCATGTGTTCCCTGTGTTGGATGTGCTCTCTGGGCTGGTTGCGGTATACGTGCTGTTCTGGGTTTTCAGGCATTCCTTGGTGTATCGGAGGGCTGGATTGACCGCTCAGTGGTTTGGGGCGGCTAGTTTTCTTATTTTGATGCAGTTTTATCTCGGATGGGCCATTTGGTATCAACGGCCAGAGACGCTGCCAACGGCGGCGATGCTTGCGATGGCGCTGACGCTTCTGACAGTGAAACTGCCTTTGCCAAGCACGGCGAGAACGATAGTGGCCGCCGGTGGAATATTGTTGCTCGCTGTGGCGCAGGGATATGTCCGGGCCGATGTTGCAGTGGCACTGCATGCTGGAATTTTGCTGGTTTGCCTTACACCTTTGGGAAGCGGGTTTGCTTTGGGGCGGTGGGTTCAGGCCGGGACTAGTCTGGTAGCGATGGTTCTGGCTGGGGGCATCCAGTACGATCTGATGCGGCGAGTGTTTCCGCATGCTAGCTATGGCAATACACCAGTGCTGCAGCTATTCCTGAATCTGCAGGCGCCGTCGACGCAACTGCCTTTTTTTCTTTTTCTGGTGCCGTTTGGGTGGACTGCGGTGACGCTGATGCGACGGCGTTACCGGGTGGATTCGGCAGACGCGGGAGTGTTCGCTGGAGCGGTGATTTTTATGGGGATGTGGCTGCTGGTGGGGAGGATCAAAGAGGTGCGAATCTTCCTGCCCTTTGCAATGGCACTGGCACCGCTGACGGTAGAGCTGGCGACGCAGCGATTTTTACCGGAAAATAGCGACACCGTTTAGGTTCGACTGGCTTTTGACAATTACAAGTATGGTTACTCGTAGGAGAGGGCGTCGATGGGGTCTTTGCTGGCGGCCTTGAGGGCGGGGTAGAGTGCGCCGAGAAGAGCTCCGATGAAGGCGATGAGGATTGCCTTCCAGACGTAAGGCAGGTTGATGACGAAGTCGAGCGTCGGGAAACGAGCCTCGAGGGCGGCGCTGAGGGCGAAGCTGGCGGCGACCCCGAGCTGCGATGCCGACTGCGGCGAGGACGCCGGTTTCGCGGAGGACGATGCCGACGATGTAGGCGCGGGATGCGCCCATGGATTTGAGGATGCCGATCTCGCGGGTGCGCTCCATGACGGCGGTGTACATGGACTGAAAGATGACGAGAAAGCCGATGACGACGGCGATGCCGATGACGACGCGAAGGCCGATGTTGAAGCCGGGGAGGCGGTCGGGTGAGATGGAGGAGAGATATTCGTCGGCGGTGGCGACGTTGTAGTGCTCATGCCGGGGGTGGCGAGGATGGCCTTGCGAACCTCGTCCTGATATTTGGGCGGGTCGTCGGTTCGGAGGTAGAACATGGTGGCCTTGCCCTCGGTGCCGGTGATCTGGCCCATGGTGTCGATGGGGAGGAACTTGCGGCCGCCTTTGCCGTGCTCGACGATGCCGCAGATGCGGAAGGGATGGTTGAGGATGGTGATGGTGTCGCCGACCTTTTTGCCGGCGGCAGCGTAGTCGTCGAGGATGACGTCGTATGGGCCCTGAAAAGGGCCGCCGGAGATGAAGGTGAAGGGCCGAAGGTCGTTGAAGGTCTTGAAGTCGATGCCGTAGATGCTATCGAGGGAGCTGGTGATCTGGACGTTGACTGGCGCGGAGACGACGACGTGGGGTACCTGAGCAATAATGTCGGCTACCTTGATGGAGGCGCCGGCGGGGCTCATCCCGATAAAGTTGTTGGTGGTGCTGGGGCGGACGAACATGTCCATGCCGATGCCGTTCTGGCGGGTTTTGAAGCCGTTGAGCTTGCCCATCAGGATTGCGGTGATGGAGAGAATCATGATGACTTCAATGGCGATGGCGAGGCAGCTGATGAGAGAGCGCAGGGGACGATGGACGAGATTGCCGACTACCAGTTTGTTCATGCTGTATCCAGTGTATGGGACACAGTAAGAAACGCTTGAACGTTGGACTCAGTGGGTCCCTGATGGCCGGCAGTTCGCGCTCTGGATGGTGTGGTTTAGGGTTGCGGTGAGAGACTGCAACTGGTCAGCTTTCGGATGGTTCCTGGACGAGTCGCGGTCTGGGAACGCTCCGAATGCGCGGAGCCGTGCGCAGCATGATGCCTTCAGGACCGATTGAAGAACGTTCCAACGACTGGTGTGACATATGCACCGATGACTGCAGCAAAGATCACGCCGAATGCGGAGTAAAAGATCATGTAGATGATCGCGTTGATGTCGCCTTCCGGTGCCGCGTGACTGTAGAGCACAAGCACGATGAGACCCCATGGAGATTTGCGGGTATCTCCGCAGAGTGAATCGAAGACGGTGAAGAGGAGAAACCAGAGAGCAGGCGCAAGCAAAAAGACACCAAACCATCCCAAGAGGTGATAGGAGATAGCAGTAGACGAGAAAGAGACGCCGGTGCTTTCGTCCCCCTCGGCCAGCAGACCGACCTCGTGGGCATAGACGTTTCCTGTTAATATCGCCGGCTTATCCGGCCATATGAAGTGCGGGACGACATTCTCGAAAGCTTTGGATGACAGGGTAAGCGCCAAATGTGCCAAATAGCTTGGTGTGATTGATGATTGCATCATCAATGGAGACCATTTGAAGACGGTCAAAGAAGCCTTCCGGATCTATCAAACCAGCCCTGAATTCGCTCATCCGTGGCGTCCTGCGCAGACTCGAAATAATCCTGACGAACCTCTCCAATGTTGGTCAGGAGGGAGAGCGATGTTTGAATGTTCACCGCACCGCTCTCCTCTTTGAATACCCTTCCGTATTGGGAGTAGGGAACCAGGTAATAAAAAATTGAAGAACTGTAACGATCGCGCCGCCGACCAGTTGCGAACGGGACATGTTGAAATGCTGCGAGGCTGCGGCCAGTAGCCAACATACGAATGGCGCGATCATGGTCTCTTTGGAGTATCCAAGAATTCCGTTCGTCAACAGGAACGCACCGGAGATCAGGACTGGAAGATTGGTGCTGCGAGTTCCTCCGCTGCGGCGGATCGTATTGAGAACGCCTAGAAAGATCGCTAGCGGTACAAAACGATTGAGTTGATTGAGGGCGCTGAAAACTGTGCCGTTACCGTTAGGCAGGACGTAGCCGGCAAACGAGATGAGCATCCCGATGACCATACTGCCGACCGTAGCTGTCTGCATGTTGGCGTCGGTGACCATTCTTCCGAGAAATGCCTGCCTGGGAACCACCTTCCGGCTAAGGTAGGCAGCAAGCATCATCATGCACATGCCGAAGAAATAGACGGACATGGTCAGAATGGGAGACTGCAGATTGGAGTCTCCCGGTTCGCCGAGATAGGCCTTTACGCACAGGCCAAGGATGGCTCCGAGGACGGAGTTGAAAAAGATGAACGATCCCGTTGTACGGGTAAAACCGCCCGCAACGTTGAAGGCTATCGTCGCGGCGATGATGTAAAAGAAAGATAAGAGGCTGAAGGTAGAGTCAGTTCCCTGCATCTGCTGGATGACGCAAAGGGTCGTCGCAAAATAAAAGATGGGGACCAGCGGAACTTTTTCCGGAAAAGGAAGGCGCATTCGTTGTCTTTGCTACAGATGGAACCAGTTCGAATACCGGTTGATATTACTTCATATGCTCGGCGGGGTAGTCAGCTGTTGCTCGCGGAAGACAGCGTTCAGGAGGCGGCTTTGATCGGGATACGATCTCCTTTCGAAAGTATACCGGACGCCTTAGGGAAGATCCGACGAGACCTTTGGGCAATCTTCCCTGCCCCATGCGTAACCAATATGGTTCCAATCCGGGGATAAAGATATTACCCAAAAGTGGCTTTGACTTTGATAATTATGACGTTCTATTCTTCGATTCAAGCTGGCGTGCATCGGACCGTTGGTCCGTGCCGATGGGTGACCGGAGCGAATGGAACGATTCTGCGACGAACTGCGATGGGAGCGAGAACGGCGTCAGGTCTCTATTGAGAGGATCTGCGAGGAGACGAAGGTCTCGTCTCGCCATCTCCTTGCGTTAGAGGCGGGCGAGTACGGTGCGCTGCCCGGGGGTGTGTTTCGGAAGGGCATCGTCCGGAGTTATCTATCCGCCTTAGGCCTGGATGAAGGCCCCTGGATAGAGCGTTTTGAGAAAAGCTTACGAGAAAGCGGTACCACAGGACCAGAAGTAGCTGACTGGACCGAATTTGCGGAAAACGTACGGAGAAACAGGGGCGGCAACGAGTCTAAATCTGGGATGCGGTGGATGGGCGTCGCGGGAATGCTTACATCTCTGGGTGTTTTGGGCTGGGTGGTCTGGAAGTTCGCACTGCACGGTCATTTGCTTCCATAGAGGCTAAGGATTCGTCGCATAAGAGTGTTTAAAGAGTTCGATAACAGGGAAATAGCCTCCTCGAAGCGTACCATCGTATTTTTTTCAAACACTTACAAAGCAGGCGATCTCGCGCCAGGATCAACAGGATTGCAGGAGACACGAATTTGGGGCCTCTCCGTTCGCTGCGATATTTAGCGCTTCGGCAGCCGGGCGGCACGGATGGCTGCCGAACTTTGGCAAGGGGTGGCATCCTGCGTAAAATGGAGAAGTTATTTAGCGCGACAGGCTCCACCTGTCTGAAGCTTATTTGGAGGATCTCTTTTGGCGACACGCGACCGTTTTCTTTTTACCAGTGAATCTGTAACCGAAGGACATCCCGACAAGATTGCCGATCAGATCTCCGATGCGATTCTTGATGCCTGCCTGGCGCAGGACCCATATAGTCGCGTGGCTTGCGAGACGCTGACCTGCACTGGTTTGGTGGTTATTGCCGGTGAGATTACTACGAAGGCTTATGTGGACTTCCAGAGTCTTGTCCGCGGGACTGTAGCCGCGATCGGTTATGACAATGCGCTGTATGGCTTCGATTCGAACACCTGCGCTGTTATCTCGACGATCAATAAGCAGTCCGGCGATATCGCCATGGGCGTGGATACGGGCGGGGCTGGCGATCAGGGCATGATGTTCGGCTATGCGACGAACGAGACACCGGAACTGATGCCGACACCGATCTCACTGGCGCACAAACTGGCGCACAAGCTGAGCGAGGTTCGCAAGAATGGGTTGATGGCGTATCTGCGGCCGGACGGCAAGAGCCAGGTAACCGTGGAGTACGACGCGAATCACAAACCGAAGCGGGTAGATGCGGTCGTAATCTCGACCCAGCATGCCGAGAATGTCGGAAACGAAGAGTTGCGTGCTGACATCCTGAAGAACGTAATTCAGGCCGTAATCCCGGCGGAGCTGCTGGATCACGACACGAAGTACCACATCAATCCGACGGGCCGATTTGTAGTGGGCGGACCGATGGGCGATACGGGTTTGACGGGCCGTAAGATCATCGTCGATACGTACGGCGGCATGGGCCGGCACGGTGGCGGAGCGTTCAGCGGTAAGGACGCAACCAAGGTGGACCGTTCGGCGGCTTACATGGCGCGGTATGTGGCGAAAAATATCGTTGCGGCTGGGCTGGCAGATCGCTGTGAGGTGCAGTTGGCCTATGCGATTGGTGTGGCAGAGCCGGTGAGCGTGCTGGTGGATACCTTCGGAACGGGCAAGGTGGACGAGTCGAAGCTCGAGGATCTGGTAAGGAAGAACTTCTCGTTGACGCCGAAGGGCATCATCGAGGGTCTCGATCTGCGCAAGCCAATCTTCAAAGCAACTGCGGCTTATGGTCACTTTGGCCGCAAGGGCGATGGCTTTACCTGGGAGAAGACCGACAAGGCTGCTGCTCTTGCGGAGCAGGCCGGAGTCAAGCAAAGCGCGTCCAAGTAATTCTTTTCAACTGAATCGTAAGATGGGCGGACCTTCGGGTCTGCCCATCTTTTTGTCCACTGAGCCTTCTAAAAAACGGGGTTAGACTGCTTGCTACTACTTAATTGCATCTCACTTACTACCAACCCCAATAACGAAGAGGGTTTTCGATGCTCGTTAAGTCTGAATACGATATCCAATTTAATCTTTCCATGCCTACGCCGATGATGGCGATGCTGCATCTCCACCCGTCACTTGATTCGCAGGTGAAAGCGGGTAATGATCTGAAGGTCGAGCGCATCGACCGGGAGACGAAGACTGACCTTCCGGTCCTGGAGTACTACGACGTATTTGGAAATCGCTGTACCCGGTTTGTGGCTCCCTTCGGATCTATTCGGCTGAGTGGAAACAGCGTTGTTGAGATCGAGGCAGCGGCCGATCCGATCAATGCGCATGCGCAGCAGGCTCCCGTGGAGAAGTTGCCATCGGAGGTGCTTCAGTTTTTACTTGCGAGCCGATACTGTGAGGTGGATCAGTTTGGACCGATCTCACAGGACCTCTTTGGCCACATGACGCCGGGCTGGACGAAAGCTTCTGCAATTCGCGATTGGGTGCATCAGAAGGTGACGTTCAACTACATGACGGCGAGATCCACCAAGACGGCTATGGACGTCTTCGCAGAGCGAGTTGGGGTGTGCAGAGACTATCAGCATCTCGCGATCACGTTGTCGCGATGCCAGAATATTCCGGCGCGGTATGTAACTGGCTACCTGGGTGATATTCGCGCTCCATACAGTGGGGCGGGAGACTTCAGCGCGTGGTATGAAGTGTTTCTCGATGGGCGCTGGATGACGATGGATGCGCGCCATAATGAACCGCGTATCGGGCGGGTACTGATGGCGACAGGGCGAGATGCGGCAGACGTTGCGCTCACGACCTCGTTCGGGAATGCTGTTCTGACAAACTTCTACGTCGACAGCTATGAAGTGCTGGAGGATGGGACGACTGTTCCGAGTTTGCCGGGAACCGTAGCACAAGCGAGTACTGTGACTTCAATGAATAGAGGTTCGGCAGGCGCAATTCAGGGCTTCGCGGAATAAAAGGTATACGTCGCTGTGTAGGGGACGCGAGCGCTGGCATTGATGTGTTGAGCATCGCAGCCGGTGACTGGAGCGACACCGCCGTCGGTGTCCGAGCGCCGAATGAACTCAACTTTGGCCATAATGCCCGTACCGGAGGCACCTGATGCCCTCAGGAGAAGCCACGGGATGGAGTTAGGGACAGGTGACGGGGCTTTCACGAGCACCACGCCTTTGACGGAACTGCCATCTTTCGAGTTCCACGTTGGACCAGCGCTGTGTGTACCTGCAGGATTGCCAGAAACGTCGGTCAGGTTTGCTTCCGGGGCGTGAAAGACCCATTCCGGTCCGGAGGTGCCTTGCTGACAGATGTAGATCTGGATCCCTTTGCCGGTAACGGTGAGGAAGGGATGCTGCGTGGACGGCGGTTCGGTTTGGTTTTGGGCGATAGCTATGGAGGCAAAAGAGAAACTCAACGCGGAAATAGCCAGAATTGCGATGGGGCAGCGCATTGGATCAGTTTAGCTTGCAAGTGAATGATTCCGTTTGAAGTTTGGATGAACGAATCGGAGTGTGCCGGAATGCAGGCGATGGGAGGATACTGGAATGACAATGGCAGACGCAGTGAAAACAAGTGCGGTAGTTACGGTTCCCAGCTATTTTCCCGGGAAGCAGTGGCAGCAGGTGCTGGGACGGGACACCAATGCGGATGGACAGTTTGTCTATGCCGTGAAGTCGACGAAGGTTTATTGCAAACCGAGCTGTGCGAGCCGGCGGCCAGCGCGAAAGAATGTGACGTTCTTCCCTACCCCGGCGCTGGCTGAGGCTGCCGGGTACAGAGCTTGTAAACGCTGTGAGCCTGAGCGGACTGAGGCTAAGGCCGATCCGCAGGCGGGGGCTATTGTTGCTGTCACGGAGTATCTGAAAGATCATGCAGACGAGCGAACTCGACTGGCCGATGTTGCCAAAGCCACTGGCGTCGGGCGGCTGACGATTCTGCGTGGGTTTAAACGGGTGCTGGGAGTGAGTCCAGGGCAGTATGCGAAGGAAGCGCGGCTGGAGCGGTTCAAGAGCAAAGTGCGAGAGCCCAAGAAGGTGAAGGCGCCGATTACGGATGCGATCTATGAGGCTGGGTTTGGGTCGAGCAGCAGGTTGTATGAGAAGAGCGCCGCTACGCTGGGGATGACGCCGCGAATGATGCGGGAAGGCGGCGCGGGACTGTTGATCCGTTACTGCACCGCGCCGAGCCCGCTGGGAAGAATGCTGGTGGCAACAACTGATAAAGGGATCTGCTCGATTTCATTTGGCAAGGATGATAAGGAGTTGGTCGCGGGACTGCGGGAGCAGTATTCGAAGGCACAATTGGTGGTAGCTAAGGGCAATACCGGTTGGCTTGCGGACGCGGTTGCATTTGTGACGAGCCAGCTTGGAGAGCATCCTCTGGCAGCTACGTTTCCCATGGACGTGCGGGCGACGGCGTTTCAACAGCGGGTTTGGAAGGCGCTGCAGGCTATTCCGCGGGGAGAGACGCGGAGTTATTCGGAGGTGGCGCTGCAATTGGGTGCACCGACTGCTTCGCGGGCGGTGGCGGGAGCATGTGGGGCGAATCCGATTGCAATCGCTGTGCCGTGCCATCGGGTTGTGGGCAAAGGTGGGGCGTTGACTGGATATCGATGGGGCGTGGAGAGGAAGCGGCGTTTGCTGGAGGCTGAGAGTGCGTAGATTGCGTGGTGGGTTGCGATGGAATCTGCAAAGGATTGCGCGTGATGAATAGGTGCAACTGGTGAGCGCTGTGCTGAGTAAGGCAATCCCTGACAGCGCGAAGAAGTGGATTGTGGCTAGCCTCGGGGTATTACTGCTGTCGATGGTGCTTGTGTTGGGTGACGTTGTTGCGGCCTTCGTTTACTTTGCCGATAAGAGCGACCCACTGTGGGTGACGCTGCTGGGTATTGCAGGAGCGGTAGGAGTTGCGATTGGGTTCGGAGGATTTTTTGCATTGATGGCCTTTGCTGGCTGGCGTTCTCTTCGGGAGGCGCGGCGCGTGCAGGTTATCCCGCCAACGCGCGATGTCCATGGCAACCACTGAAGAGTAGAAAGGGCTAGAAGGTAGCTCCGCCACCGCCGCTCGCTCCACCATCGAAGCCGGAGAAACCAGAATCGGCGGCAGACGCACTTGATGCATCGCCAGAGACCGGCGGGGATGAATAAGAATTAGGGAAGCCACCAGAGTTCCAATATCTTCCCCATGTCTTAGCAATACGTGCCTGCTGGCTGGCAGGTAGAGTCTCGCTTTGCCGTGTGCAGATCAGATGTTCTTTTGTGTGACTATCAGCCGTGCCAAGTTAAAACGTTTGTTAAGAATGCGTTTACGGACGAAAGCTGTGGCTTTGATGTGCTTGAAAATAATTGGGTTCGTTGAAGCGACTGTGATTGAGGGTGTCGGAATCACTGGGCATACTGGTATTCTGGATGAGCTTCTAACGACTTTAGAATTTGAGATGAGGTAAACGAATGGCGACAGCGACGATTGATCAAGCAGCAGCAGCGCCCCAGTACAAAGTAGCGGATATCTCTCTGGCAGAGTTCGGGCGTAAGGAGATTGAAATCGCCGAGCAGGAGATGCCCGGGTTGATGTCGATCCGGAACAAGTATGCCGCGGCTAAGCCGTTAGCTGGCGTACGCGTGACGGGCTCGCTGCATATGACGATTCAGACAGCCGTACTGATTGAGACGATGGTTGCGCTGGGCGCGAATGTGCGCTGGGCGAGCTGCAACATCTTCTCGACGCAGGACCATGCGGCGGCGGCGATTGCTGCTGCTGGCGTCTCCGTGTTTGCGTGGAAGGGCGAAACGCTAGAGGAGTTCTGGTGGTGCACCAACGAGTCGCTGAAGTTCCCTGATGGCAAAGGTGGTCTGCTGGGGCCGCAGCTGGTGATCGACGATGGCGGCGATGTGACGCTGCTAATCCACAAGGGTGTGGAGATGGAGAAGGGCGATAAGTGGGTTGATTCGCCATCGGGCTCGACTGAAGAAGATGTAATCAAGGCTCTTCTGAAGAAGGTACATGCAGAGTTCCCAACCCGGTGGCAGGATGTGGCCAAGGAGTGGCGTGGGGTTTCGGAAGAGACAACGACCGGTGTTCACCGGCTGTACAAGATGCTGGAGAAGGGTACGCTGCTGGTGCCTGCGATCAATGTCAACGATTCAGTCACCAAGTCGAAGTTCGACAACCTGTATGGCTGCCGTGAGTCGTTGGTGGATGGCATCAAGCGCGCAACCGATGTGATGGTAGCGGGCAAGGTTGCTGTCGTCTGTGGATATGGCGATGTGGGTAAGGGCTCGGCGGCTTCGCTTCGCGGCCTTGGCGCTCGGGTAATTGTGACGGAGATCGACCCGATCAATGCATTACAGGCTGCAATGGAAGGCTATGAAGTTACGACGATTGAGGAGACTCTCGGACGCGGCGATATCTATGTGACCTGCACGGGTAACGTGGACATCATCACTGTGGAGCACATGAAGCTGATGAAAGATCAGGCTATCGTTTGCAACATCGGACACTTCGACAATGAGATTCAGATGGAGCCTCTGAATGCGCTCAAAGGCGTGAAGAAGTTGAACATCAAGCCGCAGGTGGATAAGTACACCTTCGAAAATGGAAACAGCATCTTCATTTTGGCTGAAGGCCGATTGGTGAATCTGGGTTGCGCGACTGGACATCCGAGTTTCGTGATGTCGAACAGTTTTGCGAACCAGACACTTGCGCAGCTTGATCTGTGGAAGAACAAGGACACCTACAAGATCGGAATTTACATTCTGCCGAAGAAGCTGGACGAAGAGGTAGCACGACTGCATCTTGAGAAGATTGGCGTGAAGCTGACGACGCTGTCGAAGAAGCAGGCGGATTACTTGAGCGTTCCGGTAGATGGACCTTACAAGGCAGATCACTACCGCTACTAAATCCTGGACTAGACTCACAAACGGGCCGCCAAAGATTTTTGGCGGCCCGTTGCTTTTGCATTGAGAGAAGCAAGTAGAGTTTGTGCGAGGTCAGTTTGTCATTGTAGGAGAGGTGTAGTCTTCAGCAGTGATGACTTGAAGGCCAGGAGTGGCGACGGACTGGTGGTCAATGAGAATGATTGTGCGGGCAGAGCCAGCTGAATAGTTGACTTGGGGGCCAGTGTAGGTAGCAGCAGTAGCGCTGATTGGGGTGCCGGTGGGGACCATTACGATGGTATAGGTGCCTGTCGGGATGTTGAGGTAGCCGGTGTTGGCACCGAATAGGACGCCAGTTATCAGTGGGGTCACAGCGGTGAGTTTCTGGCCAGCTGGAACGAGGTAGATATCCACGCCGCCGACGCGGGTGGCCTGGTCGATGAAACGGAGCGCTATCTGACCTGCAGGCGCCGGTTGACTCTGGTCGACGAGGATGAGTTGCTGAAGGCTGGAGGAAGAGTTGCCGATCAGGACGGTGTACTGGGTCGAGGCTGCCAACGTTGTCTTCGAGGAGGAGAGGACCTGCCTGGTTCCGGCGGTTTCAGCGCTGATGATGTCGATACCCGGAGCTAGCGGGACATATGAGGTGACGGTGCCGAAGTCCAGGTTGAAGGCGACGGCCGCAGGACCTCGATAGAGGTCAAAGCCGGGTGTGTCGGCGGAGGCAGCGATTATACGAAGCTGGGATTGCGGAGCAGAGCTGATCGCCTGGCATCCGGTGAGAGTGCCCAGAATGGCGGCGGCAGCCAGGAGACGTGCGGAGAGACGGTCGGGATGGAATAGTTTGTTGAACATTGACCATCGCTTCGCGAATAACATGTTGAGTTGAAACGCTGCTATCAGTCACTCTAAACGATTTCACCTTAGAGACGACCGCAGAGTTGAATGAGGATATGGCTAAATTGTGGGAGTAGCTGGAGTTGTGACACAGCAGGACGGAAAGTTCGATGGCCGTTGAGGACCTCTAGTTTACGGTGCAGACGAGAAGGGTCATGTCGTCGTGTTGCGGTGCGCCAGCGGTGAATTTGTCGGCGGCTTCGAAGATGCAGGTGAGGATTTGCTGAGCTGTGGCTGTGCAATCGGCCTGACTAAGAAGCTGATTGACGGTGGCAATCATGCGGTCCTCGCCCCACTCCTCCTTGTCGTGGTTCATAGCTTCGGAGATGCCGTCGGTAAATGCAAGGAGGACGTCGCCTGGTTCAAGCTGGATGGTGGCCTGTTCGTATTCGGCGTTGGGGATAAGGCCGACGACAGTACCTGTGGGCTCGAGCGGGATGGCCTGGGCGCGGCGGAGAACGTAGGGGGGATTGTGGCCAGCGTTGACATAGGTCAGGATGCGGGTACTGGGTTGGAACTCCGCATAAAAGAACGTCGCATAGCGATTGGCTGTCGACGATTCATAGACCAGCTTGTTGACGTGGGAGATGAGAGCTGCGAGATTTCCCGACTGTAGACCGGCGATGCTGCGGAGGCTGGCACGCAGGCTGGCCATGAGAAGTGCGGCGGAGATGCCCTTGCCGGAGATATCACCGAGTGCAAGTGCCAGATGAGCGTTGCCGGGTGAATTTGAAGGAAGAAGGAAGAAATCGAAGTAGTCACCGCCGACGACTTGAGCGGGGCGGCAGAATCCGGCGAGGTCAACACCTGGAACGTGCGGATACGTCTGTGGAAAGAGCCGTTCCTGCACCTCGCGGGCGATCTCGATCTCGCGAGAGATCCGTTCGCGCTGAGCAACTTCGGTGGTGAGGTTTTCCAGCAGTTCAGCGTTTTCCAGAGCGAGCCCAGTCTGAGAGGCAATGGTCTGAAGAAGCTGGCGATCGGTCTTGGTGTAGGGCTCTTCGGAGCGTTTGGGGCCAAGCGCGATGACGCCGGCAAGACGGCTGCGGCCGGGAAGTGGGACGAGAAGCTCTGTCGAGAGATCGGCGAGGGCGGTACGCTCGGCTTCGGTGGCGTCGACGAGCCAGCTGGAGGGATCGTCGCGGTAGACGTTGGCGGGGGCCTTGGCGCGGCTGAGGTTCGTAATGGTGGTTGAGGCGGCAGCCAACGAAAAGAACTGCGCGGCATCGGGAGCCATCGCAGTGCCGGTAGCGAGTTGGAGCTTGAAGGTCTCACCGCTACGGAGAAAGACGGCGATGCGGTCGATGTGGAGTGTCTCTCCGAGGCGACGAGTGATGGTTTCGAGGAGGGGCGCGACCTCGGTAAAGTTTCGCGCTTCGTCGGAGAGTTCGGAGAGAAGTTGCTCGGTGGAGTAAGCTTCGCGGAAGAAGCGTTGGTCGATCTTCTGCTGGAGGCGTTTGGAGAGGATGAAACGGAAGGCGAAGAAGACAGCAATGATGCTAAATATGCGGACAATATCAACGTTGCGCTGAGGCCCGGGGTGAGAGAAGAAGTCTTTCAACGAAAAGGCCAGCCATACGGCGAGGAGAACTCGCAGCGTGATGAGAAATTGGCGTGCGAAGGCATATCGGGAGCCCTGGCGGATGAGGATGCTGACATCCATTGCTCGCTGAACGATGACTACGTATGCGAGGGAAAGTGGAAAGAGAAGAAGGATCAGAAAGATCGAGAGATCGATCCACTGCGGGATGTCTTGGCCCAGATCGGTGTGACGGTAGATCGAGATGATTACAAGAATGAAGAAGGGTGTAAGGCCAACTAGTGTTCCGATGTATAGAACACGGAGGCGACGGCGCGCATCTCCAGTAGCTTCAGAGATCTTGGGAAAGAGGGTAAAAAAGAACCATGAGATTGCAGCAGAACTGAGTATATTTTCTGTCGTGTTGATAGCGTAGGCATAGGGCAAAAACCTATGAATGACGCTGAAATCCCACATGTCCCCATAGGAAAAGAAGAAATCAAAGGGGACGAGGAGCAGGATTGAGATTGCAATCAGCCATTTCACCCATGGAAGCTTGACATCGAAGTGCGAGCGCTGAGGAAAGTAGACGCCAAAGAACATGAGGCAAAGCGGCATAGCGGTCTGGGCCGCAATGTTCCAGAA
The DNA here is from genome assembly GCA_963708755.1 of uncultured Acidobacteriaceae bacterium. GTDB lineage: Bacteria > Acidobacteriota > Terriglobia > Terriglobales > Acidobacteriaceae > Edaphobacter. The sequence continues at coordinate 363,053 of CAVPTN010000018.1, read as the reverse complement.
GAAAGCAAACGGCAGAATGAACGAGTTCGTAATGAGGGTGACGTTGATAAAAAGAGGGTCGAAGTAGCTGAGGATGCCCAGGATGAGCCAAGCATGCGGATTACGAGGGCGAGCGAAGACAACCCAAAGTCCAATGAGTAGGCACAGAAAAGGCAGCACTGCGAACGTAAGTCCCGCCGCTATCGCAAAGGGAGAGCGCTTTTGAGGGTGGACGGCGACGAGGCGAATACTGGTGGATTGAAGGGGCGCAGTGGGACCGCGACGAAAGGTGATAGCCATTGAATCACCTGGAGAAGAGTAGCGAATCTGATCAAGAACGACCTTGCGTCCGGTATAAGGTTTGCCGTTGATGGAGACGATGGTGTCTGATCGCTGTAGGCCGGCGAGACGTGTCTCTTCGCTGTCACCTGCAATATTTTCCTGCGGATAGCCGCTGTTGAAGGGAAAACGAACGAGCGTGTCGCCATGCGCAAGGAGGTTATAATTCAGCACCGCGCCGCCGTACGCATGCAGTAATGCAAGCGCTGCCACTACGGCGAGAAGGAAATATTGAAGGCGTGCGGATTTGTAAGGCATAGATCAGTTACTGAGATCCCAGTTGCTGAGATGGTAGCAGCGCTATCCGATATTGCGACGAGTAAGTTCTTCAAATAAGACGGGCATCCTTGCCTGGATGCCCGTCTGGGTAAGTCTGGATCGTTGCTGTCTATTTCTTCGGATGGCTGGCAATGATCTGGTCCTTGATCTTGTTGTACGTAGCCTGCGGGAGAATGCCACGGGTCACGAGTTGGTTCTTTGCAGTGTAAGGACGACCGTCGATAATGCGTTTTGCGTAGGCGTCACCGATGCCATTGAATGCTTTGAGCTGATCTGAGGACGCTGTGTTGATGTCGAGTGGGGCAGCAGAGGCTGCAGCGGCGGGGGCGGCAGTTTTTGCGGTCTGGGCGATGACAGGCGCTGGAGTCAAGGACGCGATTGCTGTAAACAGAAGCGCGGCAGAGAGAATTTTGTGACGAAGATCGAGCATCGTAGGTCTCCTTCTTTGGCTGTGGACTTTACAGCGGAAGAGTACGAGAGTACGTAGGATGCGTCAAGCGGATCTATATTCTGTCGGTCTCCATGGCGAGGGGTGTCTTTGCTTTCGAATTGCGCTGGTTGACTTCTTGATGCTCGAAAGCTACCCTGAAGTGGTCATGAGCAAGCTGCACCTCCATCACGGACATACCCACCATCACGCGGAGAGCGTGTCGGCGGCTGTGTCCTGTATGGCAAAGTAACAACTGCTCACTCAGGATTTCGAAAGGCCCGCTGACGCGCACACCGCGAGTGGGCCTTTTTCTTGCGTGACGATAAAGACTGGAGAGATACGAATGAGCAACACCGTGACGATCGATTTTGCGAAGATGGATGGCCTGGTTCCGGGCATGGTGCAAGATGCAAAGACGGGCGAGATGCTGATGCTCGGATTTTTAAACGAAGTGAGTTATGCAAAGACACTCGAGACTGGGTATGTCACGTTCTGGAGTCGAACAAGACAGAAGCTCTGGATGAAGGGCGAGACCAGCGGCAATCGTCTGCGGGTTATCGATGCTTCTACTGACTGTGACAACGATGCCTTGCTGTTCAAGGTTGAGGTGGAAGGGGACGGGTTGGTGTGCCACGAGGGTACGGTGAGCTGCTTTACGAAGAACATTGCTATGGAGGCGAAGTGAACGAGACACAAGCAAATGAACCGCAGAAGCTGAAACTAGGAATTCCGAAAGGTAGTCTGCAGGATGCAACGATAGCGCTGTTCGAACGAGCAGGCTGGAGGATCTTTGCGAATGGTAGAAGCTACTTCCCTTCTATCGATGACGTGGAGATTGAGTGTATGCTGGTGCGGGCGCAGGAGATGGCGCGATATGTCGAACATGGAGCGCTGGATGCTGGTTTGACCGGCAATGATTGGGTCCTGGAGAACGAGACCGACGTGGAATACGTTACGAGTCTTACTTATTCCAAGCAGAGCCGGCAAAAAGTTAAATGGGTGCTGGCGGTGCCAGAAGATTCTCCATTCCAGAAGCCAGAAGACCTGGCCGGCAAGATTATTGCCACGGAGCTAGTTGAGTTCACGAAGCGGTATTTCGCGGGAAAGAATATCCCCGTGACAGTGGAGTTCAGCTGGGGCGCAACGGAGGTAAAGCCGCCTACATTGGCTGATGCAATTGTCGAGGTGACGGAGACTGGCTCTTCACTACGAGCGAATCGGCTGCGGATTATTGAGACGTTGATGGAGAGCGAGACGCAGTTAATTGCGAATAAGAGTGCATATAAGGATTCCTGGAAACGCCGGAAGATCGAAAACATCTCGCTGATGTTGAATGCAGCGATAGCCGCACAGGGTCGAGTAGGCTTAATGCTGAACGTGCGAAAGAACGATCTGCAAACGATTATTGGCGTGCTTCCTGCTTTGAACTCCCCGACGGTGTCCCAGTTGAGCGATGAGAGTTGGGTCGCGTTGAACACGATTCTCGACGAGGCTCTGGTGCGTGAGGTAATTCCGAAACTGAAGGCCGCGGGAGCGACCGGGATTGTTGAGTATCCGCTGAGTAAAGTTGTTCTTTAGAGATCTGGGATTTGCGAGATAGGGTTGGTGCTTTTGATGAAGCTGGTAAGAACCTTTGGTCGCGGTAGAGCTACTGCGAATGCGTTGATTGAGTCTCTTGAAGAGCGGGGCTCGGTGAGCACTTCGCGTGTGGAACCTGTGGTGCGGAAGATTCTCGCAGAGGTGCGTAAGAGTGGCGATCGAGCTCTGCTGAAATATGCAATAAAGCTTGACGGACTTACGAAGGGAGCACCTTTGCTAGTCTCTCGAGAAGAGATGAAATCGGCCTGGGATTCGACCGCTCCGCAGCTGCAAGCCGCGATGATGGTGGCGCGGGGAAATATCCTTGAGTTCGCTGAGGCTCAGTTGCCACATGAGTGGAACAGCTCTCCGGCGGCTGGAGTAAAAACCGGGCAAATTGTACGACCACTAGGAAGTGTTGGCTGCTATGTGCCTGGGGGACGCTACCCGTTGCCGTCAACGCTCTTGATGACGGTGACGCCGGCACAAGTAGCGGGCGTGAAACGAATTGTCGTTTGTTCCCCCAAGCCTGCAAAAGAGACGCTGGCGGCTGCGTGGTTGGCTGGCGTGACGGAGTTTTATCGAGTGGGGGGAGCGCAGGCAATTGGAGTGTTGGCCTACGGGACAGCAACGATTGCCCGCGTTGATAAGATTGTCGGACCGGGAAATCTCTATGTGACGGCAGCAAAGATGCTGGTTTCAAATGAGTGTGGAATCGACATGCCTGCTGGTCCGACGGAGATCGTGGTGACGAGCGAGGCGGGCAAAGCTGAGGGGATTGCGGCAGATTTAGTTGCACAAGCTGAGCACGATCCAGAGGCATTGGCGATATTTATTACGAGTAATGGAGCACTAGCCAGAGCAGTTTCGGTTGAGGTGAAGACTCAGGCGCAAGACAACACAGTTGCTAAACGAGCATTGGCCTCTCAAGGGTGCATATTCGTAACGGCCACTGTCCGAGAAGCACAAGATCTTACAAATCGACTTGCACCTGAGCATTTGACTGTCGATACATCTGCAGATTTGAAGTGGGTTCAAAATGCGGGATCCGTGTTTGTAGGGGAGCACGCGCCACAATCGATGGGAGACTACATCTCCGGCCCAAACCATGTACTTCCGACAGGTCGCGTTGGTCGAGTCAGAGGGGGATTGAGTGTGCTGGATTTTGTTAAGGTGATTACCGTTCAACAGTACACCTATACCGGATTGAAGCGGATGGGTCCGTATGCGATTACGCTGGCAGAAGCAGAAGGCTTGAAAGGACATGCAAAAAGCGTGCAAGTGAAGATGAAATGAGCATAGCTGCTAATTTGGTCACAGAGTTGAAGACGGTCCGGCCGCGCAAGGCGGTGCTGGAGATGCCGGAGTACCATCCGCCGCTGGCGGGAAGAGATGCGTTGCGCCTGGACTTCAACGAAAATACATCTGCTCCTTCGCCAAAGGTAATGGAGAGACTGCGCGCTGTGACCGGAGAAGAGTTAACAAAGTATCCCGAGAGAGAACCTGTAGAACGCGTTGTCGCGAAGCACTTTGGCTTGCAACCGGAACAAGTTCTACTGACAAACGGAGTCGACGAGGCGATTCATCTGATGTGCGCGACGTTTCTCGACGCTGATGATGAGGCGCTTATTTCTACGCCTACATTTTTTATGTACGACGTAAGTATAAAAATGATGACGCCTCATCTGCAGAAGGTCCAGGCAGATGCGACACTGGAGTTTCCGTTTGAACGGTTCATGGCAGCAATTACAAAACGCACAAAACTAATTATCGTTGCTTCGCCAAATAATCCTACAGGCGCGGTCGTCAGCCGAGAGCATCTGCTTGCGATTGCTGCAGCGGCTCCGCAGGCGGTGCTGATGGTGGATGAAGCCTACTACCATTTTCATGGCGAGTCGACGATGCAGGATCTTGCGACAGTGCCTAACTTGGTCGTGGCTCGAACTTTTTCGAAGGCTTATGGATTGGCTAATCTGCGAGTTGGCATGCTGGCGGGGAACGCTGAGTTACTGAAGTTTGTGCGGAAGACGAGTTCTCCGTACAACGTAAATGGAATAGCGTTAGCTTGTCTTCCCGCAGCTGTTGCAGATGACGAATATATTGCCTGGTACATCGAGCAGGTGCGCGTGGGAAGAGAGCGCATGATGGATGGCCTGCGTGAGTTAGGTGTTCCCTTTTTCTTCAGCCATGCGAATTTTGTGCTGATGAACATTGGGCCAAAACATAAGGCGCTGGTGGAGACAATGCATACGCGAGGAGTTCTACTGAGAGATCGATCGACCGACCCAGGGTGCGATGGTTTTGTGCGCATCACAATTGGATTGGATGAGCATGTGACGCTCGGGCTGGGTGCGTTGAAGGCTTCGTTGCGAGAGATTGGGTGGAGCGCAACAGTATGACGAAGAATAAACCATTGAAGATACGCTCGGGGATGATCAAGCGAGACACTACGGAGACGCAGATCGCATTGAAGCTCGTTGTCGATGGACAGGGACTCTACAACGTCTCGACCGGTATTCGTTTTTTTGACCACATGCTGGAACTATTCACACGGCATGGAGGATTCGATTTGACTCTGAAGTGTACTGGCGACCTTGATGTCGATCAGCACCACACGGTCGAAGATGTAGGAATTGCGCTAGGCGAGGCATTTGGCAAAGCGCTAGGTGATAAGAAGGGTATCCTGCGTGCCGGCTACTTTGTAATGGCTATGGACGAGACGCTCGCCGTGGCTGCAGTGGATCTAAGCGGGCGTGTTGCTTACGTCGTCGATGACAAGGTAAAGGTGCGACTGGTAGGAGATTTCCAGACCGAGTTATTAGCTGATTTTTTTGATGGATTTGCCCGTGGGGCAAAGGCAAATGTACATGTAAAGACCATGTATGGTCGCAGCAATCATCACAAGATTGAAGCAATCTTCAAAGCTTTCGCAAGGGCTTTGCGCGGGGCGTGTTCTCGGGATGAGCGAATGAAAGAGATGCTTCCCTCAACAAAAGGCTTGCTGTAAGACGCAGAGCTAAATCAATGATTGCGATAGTCGACTACAAAGCGGGCAATTTAACCAGCGTGGTAAAGACGTTGGATTACCTTCACGCGTCGGAAGTTATTGTGACACAGGATCCTGAAGTACTTCTCCGTGCGGCGAAGATTGTATTGCCCGGGGTTGGGCATTTTCAAGCCACTTCTTTGCTGCGAGAGCTTGGTTTGACCGACGCCATGCGGGAGAGCGTTGCGAAGGGCGCATTGTTTCTCGGGATCTGCGTAGGATTGCAGTGGTTGTTTGAGGGTTCAACTGAGGCTCCAGGCATGTCCGGCCTGGGTCACTTCGAGGGGATGTGCGAGCGATTCCCTACTCTGTTCGATGGCGAGGAGTTGAAGTCGCCACACGTGGGATGGAATTCGTTGGAGAGAATACGGATTGATTCGAGGTTGCTGCGCGGGGTAGAGAACGGCGGGTATGTTTACTACACTCATTCTTGGCGAGCACCGGTGATGCATGCAACGGCGGCAATTACAGAATATGGCGGGGCGTTTACGGGAGTGGTCGAGAAAGACAATGTGATGGGAGTGCAGTTTCATCCGGAGAAGTCAAGCGCGGTAGGTTTGCGGGTTTTGAAGAATTTCTTGGAGTTGTAGATTATGCCGTTTATGTATGAGTTGAAACTTGCAGCAGAAGAGCCTTCGTATACGTTTGTCCAGCAGCTGGTGCCGGCAGGGTCGCTTGTCGGAACGGGGCAGGCGGTTTGTACGTTGACGGATGGTGCGATGGAGTTTCATGTGGCTGCGCCGAGGCAGGGTTTGGTGGTGGAGTGGTTTGTGGAGCATGGCGCGGTGATCGAGAATGGGGATTCGCTGGCCAGGATCGTGTGTGAGGGTGAGGCGGTTGCGGTGCCCGCGGCTTCACCGATGAGGCTTGGGTAGTCGATGCTGACGAAGCGGATCATTGCCTGTCTGGATGTGCGCGATGGGCGCGTGGTGAAGGGCGTGCAGTTCGTGGACATCGTCGATGCGGGCGATCCGGCGGAGTTGGCGCATCGTCATGCTGCGGCTGGAGCGGATGAGATCGTGCTGCTGGATATTACGGCGACGCATGAAGGGCGTGGAACGCTGCTCGATACGGTGAAGCGGACGGCGGCGGCGCTGTTCGTGCCGTTTACGGTTGGTGGTGGAATCCGCTCAGCGGAGGATGCTGCTGCGGTGTTCGATGCTGGTGCGGATAAGGTGAGTATCAACTCTTCTGCGATCGCGCGGCCTGAGTTGATTGGCGAGATCGGTGGAAGCTTTGGGGCGCAGGCTGTGATTGTGGCTATTGATGCTCGTCGCGTTGAAGGCGCTGGCGTTGAAGTGGCTGAAGTTTTTGTGAGTGGTGGGCGAAAGGCCACCGGGCGTAGGGTTTTGGATTGGGCGCGTGAGGCGGAGTCGCGTGGGGCTGGGGAGATCTTGCTGACCTCGATGGATACCGATGGGATGCGGGGTGGGTTTGATTGTGAGTTGACCGCGATGGTGAGTGGGGCGGTGCAAATTCCGGTGATCGCGAGTGGTGGGGCGGGGACTGCGGAGCACTTTGTTGAGGTGTTTGGGCGGGGCAGGGCGGATGCAGCGCTGGCGGCTAGTATCTTTCACTTCGGCGTGACCGATTCGCGGGAGTTGAAGGGTGAGTTGCAGCGAGCTGGCGTGCCGGTTCGGCTTCCCTGCTAGTTCATTTTGCTTGTTTGCTTTGAAGATCTGTCCTGCCGGACGGGCCCACTTCGCGTGGAGCGGTCACTTCGTGACTTGTATACCGGTCTTGGCAGGACCAGATACCTCGACCCTCCCTTCGGTCGGAATTAGGCTTCCATTGCGCCGGAGTAGACGGCCATTCCGGCTACGGCGTCTACGCCCATTGCATCCAGCGCGTCGATTTCGCTTTGCTCTTTGATTCCTCCGGCTACGATCAATTGTTTGGCGGTGCAGGCTCTGAGGATCGCGGCCACGTCGATCGGAAAGCCCTGCATGGTTCCTTCGGTGTCTACATGGGTATAGAGGAAGGCGGCGCAGTAGTCTTCGAGCCAGGTGATGGCCTCTTCAGGTGTGAGGTCTACCGAATCCTTCCAGCCTTTGACTGCTACTTTGCCAGCTTTGGTATCTACGCTGAAGACGAGTGCCTCTTCGCCTAGTTCGGATTTGAGGCCTTCAGCGAACTCGAGATAGATGAGCTTGTGACGGCGGATGTGGTCGGGTTCGGCTGGGCGGAAGAGGCTGGAGCCGTAGATGACTCGCTTTGCTCCGGCTTCGAGGAGGAGCTTGCCGTCTTCGGCGGTCTTCAGGCCGCCTCCGACCTGGCAAGGGAGACGCTTGCAGATCATTTCAATCAAGGTTCGGTTGTCGCCTTTGCGCATCGCTGCGTCGAGGTCGATGAGTTGGACGAGCGGGTATTTGGCGAAGCGTTCAATCCAGTACTCGAAGTCGTCGAAGGCTAGTTTCAGCTTTTCGCCCTGGACTAGTTGGACGATCTTTCCGCCCATTAGGTCGATTGATGGAATCAGCATTCTTTCTTCTTTCTCTTTATGTCCTGCCGGACGGGCCCACTTCGCGTGGGGCGGTCACTTCGTGACTTGTATACCTCTCCCGGTGGTCGGAAAACTCTTTTTTTAGCTGAAGCCGAGGACGGGGTGGGGGATGTAGGGCTCTTCCAGTGACGTAATCTCTTCTGGTGTGAGCTTGACGGTCAGGGCGGCAGCTGCGTCAGTCAGGTGGTTGGGTTTGGTGGCACCGACGATGGGGGCGGTGATGTAGGGTTTGCTGAGCATCCATGCAAGGGCCAAGGTTGCACGCGGGATGCCTCGCTTGTCGGATAGTTCGCCGAGACGATCCACTACTTTTTTGTCGGCTTCTTCGGTCTTCGTGTAGATGGATTTGGCGAACTGGTCGGTGTCGTTGCGCTTGGTGGTCTCTGCGCCCCACGCACGGGCGAGACGTCCGCGAGCCAGCGGGCTCCATGGGATGACGCCGATGCCCTCGGCCTGGCAGAGACCCATCATCTCGCGCTCCTCTTCGCGGTAGAGGAGGTTGTAGTGGTTCTGCATGGAGACGAAGCGGGTCCAGCCGTGACGATCGGCGATGTAGAGAGCCTTGGCGAACTGCCAGGAGTACATGGAAGAGGCTCCGATGTAGCGGACCTTGCCGGCCTTCACGACGTCGTGGAGAGCTTCCATGGTCTCTTCGATGGGGGTTTCGTAGTCCCAGCGGTGGATCTGGTAGAGGTCGACGTAGTCGGTGCCGAGGCGCTTGAGGCTCTGGTCGAGTTCGAAGAAGATCTGCTTGCGGGAGAGACCCTTGGCGTTGGGGTCGTCGCGCATGGCGTTGAAGAGCTTGGTGGCGATGACGGTGTCTTCGCGCTTGGTGTTGGCTTTGAGGTAGCGACCGAGAATCTCTTCGCTGGAGCCGACGGTGTAGATGTTGGCGGTGTCGAAGAAGTTGATACCGAGGTCGAGGGCCTGCTTGAAGAAGGGTTGGCTGTCGGCTTCGTTGAGGGCCCAGGCATGACTGCCGGGGCGGAGCGGGCCAGCGGGTGGGACGCCGTAGGACATGCAACCGAGGCTGAGGCGAGATACCTTGAGGCCGGTCTTGCCGAGATTCACGTATTCCATACCGACTCCTGCTCCTAAGAGGTTAGAGGGGGTACCCCCGGGGGTGGTATCCCTAAGTTATTTATAATGAGTTATTTGCGATTTTTGACGTGTGCAAAATATTCATTCTAAATGGGTTACAGGCAAAAATTTCATAACAAACGACTTACGGAAAGATGATCGATTTCAACGAAAATGTAGCGATTCCCTTTTAATCCTCTTGTATCCAGTATAGTCGCTTGCCTATAACTCATACGCCACGGCGATGTGCTTTCAGTTCAATGGTTTAGCCCCTTCTGGGGCTTGACAGGCTTGAATGAGATCGTAGGGATCAGTGCTTCGACAAGTGCTAGAATTCTCGCCTGCCTATGATTGCCTGAATTTGGATGCGTCCAGCGGTTGTGACTCCGGAGTTGTTGAGCCGGATTGTGCCTTCCTGCTTTTCTCACCGTGTTCAGGAGATCCCCAATGTCGCTTCGATGCCTTGACGATATCGTCACGTCACGTCTTTCTTTGATTACTACAACGCCCGAGATGCTGAGGTCGGAACAGGCCGGTGAAGGCCGCCTTGGCGAGTTCATTCGGTGCGTCGTGCCACCGAACTGGCCTCATGAGAACTGGGAGCCTCATGTCTACGATTTTCTGCTGAAGCAGCTTGAGGAGCATCCGGAGCAGTTGGGGTGGCACCGCTATGTCGGTCTGGTTTTGCCGGATGGGTCGCGCACTTTGATTGGTTCTTTGGGAGGTTTTACTAAAGCTGCGAATCCTTCAGAGGCCGAGATTGGATATGGTTTTTTGCCGCAGTTTGAAGGGCAGGGTTTCGCTACGGAGGGTGCGCGGGCGTTGATTGAATATCTTCGCGGGGAGGAAGGGATTGTTAGCGTGATTGCGCATACGTTTCCTTCGATACCGGCTTCGATTCGAGTGATGGAGAAGTGTGGGATGGTGTTTGACGGGGATGGGGAGGAGGCCGGGACGGTTCGGTATCGGTTGGAGCTGCGGGGACGAGAGCCGATGGGCGTGGGGTAGTGGAGGAAGAACAAACAACGGCAAAGACGAAATACGGGGGTCTCTCCACTGCGCAGCGAACGATAAGACTGTTCGCTGCTTCGGTCGAGATGACAGTGTTTGGGTGTCTAGATGACGGTGTCTTGGGTGCGAGATGACGGTGTTTGGGTGCGAGATGACGGGGTGACAACAAGAAAACAGGCAACAGCAAAGACAACGACGAAATACAGGGATCCTTCGACTGCGTGGCTCACGAAGTGCCGTGAGCCACTTCGCTCAGGATGACGACGTGAAGGTGCTGGAATGTTCGGCTGGAGTGGAGGTTATTCGTCTTTGCCGAGGGCGTCGGCCATGGCGTAGTAGCCTTTGCGGGCCTGGATCTTTTGGCCGGGCTGGCAGGTGATGTTGAGGGTGCGGAAGGTGCCGTCGATCTTGGCGTTGGTGGGGGTGAAGCTGGCGAGGTATTGGGTGCGGAGCTCGTCCTGGATCTGGTCGAAGGCTTCCTGAAGCTTTTTGCCGTTGTTGCCTACGTTGATGACGCGGCCTCCTGTGTCGCCGGCCAGCTTCTGCATGTCGCGTTCGCCGGTGTCGGCGAGGTTGATGCCGAAACCGCCGCCGCCGTAGAAGCCGCGGTCGGAGAGGAGGATGACGTAGACGATGGCGTTGGCTTTTTGGGCCGCCTCGGTGGCGGTCTTCAAGGTCTCTTGTGAGCCCTGGTCGCCGCCGTCGGTGAGGAGGACGAGGATCTTGCGGCCTGCCTCCTGACGGAGCTTGTCGTGGGCGGCGAGGTAGACGGCGTCATAGAGGAGGGTGCCGCGCGCGGAGCCGTTGCCGGTGACGGAGCCGGTGCCTGCGCCGGTGTTGATCTCGGCGGAGTCGATGGAGCGTTTGATCTCTCGGGGGCTGTTGGTGTAGTCGGAGAGGAGGTTGACGTTGATGTCGAAGGAGATGAGGAAGGCTTCGTCTTTGGGGGTGAGGACGTCTTTGAGGAACTCGGCGCCGGACTGCTGCTCGAGGGGGAGGACGTTGCGCTGGCTGCCGCTGGTGTCGAGGAGGATGCCGATGGTGAGGGGGAGGTTTTTTTCCTGGGTGAAGTTCTTGGTCTTCTGGGGAGCCTTGTCTTCGAAGATGCTGCAGTCGTCTTTGTGGAGGTTGGTGATGAAGCCGCTCTTGTCGCGGACGGAGAAGTAGACGTTGACGAGGTTGACTTGAACTTTGAGGGTCTGGGTGTCGCCGATGTCGACGGGCTGGGCGGCGGCGTCGCTGGCGGGGGGCGGACCTTCGGGAGAGGGTGCCTCCTGCGCGTGGAGGACGGGGGCGAGAGCGAGGGTGAAGGCGGCGGCAGCGAGCAGGAGAGAGCGCATACACCATTAGACGACGAAGTTGGGGGTGAGTTTGAAGAAAATGTGACGCGGATGGGTACGAGCGCAACGTTGCGATGAGCTGTGACGTCCAAGGGGGTGTGGCTGGATGATTCTGAATCGATTGGGATGGCGGCGGGGATGTGGCGCTGATAGTCTGGTAGTTGGTAAAGCTTTGGGCTCTAAGGGCAGGCTGGAAGGTATGGGGGATTTGCGAGTGGTCAGGAACAGCGTATTGGCAGGGGCTTTGGCGTGCATGATGCTTGGACAGCCAGCAAACGAGTTGGCGCGAGCACAGCAGAGTGCACCGGCACAGGAGGCTATCCCTGATGGGCCGAAGCCGCAGGCGATTCCAGACGCTCCGAGGCCGCAGGAACTGCCGGTCGGCCAAGTTACGCCGGGAGCCGGGACAACGCCGGATTCGGCTGGATCGACCTCGGATGATGAGGGAGTGCCGAGCAAGCTCGCTCCATCGGCGGCACAGAAGACCGAACAGGGACCACCGCCGGAGGATGTTCCGGCTGGGCAGGGACCGGAGTATGTGATCCGTGCGCATGTCGATTTTGTTGAAGTGCCGTTTACCGTGAAGGACAACAAAGGCAAGCTGGTGCCGGGGCTGACGTGGCGCGATGTCCGGGTGTATGAGAATAATCTGCGGCAGCAGTTGAGCTTGTTTACGGTCGATCCGTTTCCACTGTCGGTTGCGCTGGTGATCGACCAGAGCATGACCTTCGACAACATGGCCAAGGTGAATAACGCGCTGGCGGCGCTGCAGGGTGCGTTTACGCCGTATGACGAAGTTTCGTTGATTACGTATAACAACGGGCCGAAGACGGTGACGCAGTTTACGGGAGCGCAGAGCGCGAGGTTGACACAGGCGCTCGAGGTGTCGAAGTCGACTGGGCGCGAGCCGATGATGTATAGCTCGGGGCCACTGTCGCAGAACATTATTATCAACAATGGGGCCGACAGCCACATCGATCCGAATACGAATTCAACCCATGGAACCAGTGTTCTGGGGATCCAGAATGTGCCGCGAGAGGCGCATACGCTCAATGATGCAATTCTGGCGGCGGGTGTTGCGTTGTCGAAGACGGCGACGGGCCGACGCAGGATTGTTTACGTCATCAGCGATGGCAAAGAGTATGGCAGCACGGCGAAGTTCGCCCAGGTGGTGAAGTACCTGAACACGAATAAGATTGCGGTGTTTGGGACGCTGGTGGGAGATTCTTCGCTGCCGGTGGTTGGATTCTTCGACCGGATGCATCTGCCGCTGCAGATGAGGGACAACATTCTGCCTGCGTATGCGAATGCCACTGGCGGGAACTTCGATGGAGAGTTCAGGCAGAAGGGCATCGAGACGAGCTTTGCGAAGATCGCGGAAGAGGTGCGGACGCAGTATACGGTCGGCTACTACACGCATGAGCCCTTCGTCGATGGCAAGTATCGGACGCTTGAGGTCAAGGTGCTGAGACCGAACCTGACGGTGATCGCAAAGAAGGGATACTACCCGACGGCTGGCGATCAGCGGCCGACAGGAGTTACGCAAGTCAAGTAGGCCTTACTGGCTGGCTGCGACCGGATCGGAACCAAATGGAAATGTTGTTGCACGGAAATGCGCTGCTGGCGCTGGCCGCGGCAGTGCTGTGGGGCGGAGGGGACTTTTCGGGCGGCATGGGCGTCAAGCACGCTGGCGGGTCGATGGGTGCGGCGCTCCGGGTGATCCTTCTGAGCCACAGTGCGAGCTTCAGCGTGTTGCTTTTGATTGCGTGGTCGCGGGGAGATGCGTTTCCGCATGGAGCTGCGCTGGCCTGGGGGCTGGTTGCAGGCGTGACCGCCGGGGTATCACTCTCATGTTTTTATATTGCGCTCTCGCGAGGAGCGATGGGGGCTTCGGCTGCGCTGAGTGGGCTGCTGGCGGCGGCGATACCTGCGGTGTTTTCGGCTGAGGCGGAGGGATCGCCCGGGGTGTTGCGGCTGGTTGGATTTGTGGTGGCCGGAGCGGCGATCTGGCTGATTGCGGCAGGTGAGAATGCAGAGGCAAAACCGGCGGATCGAGGGACCTTCTGGCTGGCAGTGATCGGTGGCGTGGGCTTTGGGATCTACTTTACGGCGCTGAAGCTGGCCGCGGCGAAGACGGGCGTGATCTGGCCATTGGCAACTTGCAGAATGGGTAGCTTGACTGTGTGTTCGTTGATGTTGGTTGGGATGTCGTTGCGCGCTAAGGCGAGTGGGGCGCAAGCACGGGTAACTCGGCCTGTGGTGCTTTGGGCTTTGGCTACGGCGCTGCTCGATACCTCGGGGAATCTGCTTTACATTGGGGCGACGCGGGCTGGGCGGCTGGATGTGGCGGCGGTGCTGGCTTCGCTTTATCCGGCTTCTACGATTCTGCTGGCGGCCTGGACGCTTCATGAGCGCCCTACGCGGCGGCAGGGGCTTGGAATGGCTGTGGCGGTTGCGGCTGTGGTGATGATTACGGTTTAGGGTTTGCTGTTTGTTTGGGTTTAAAGAACAAACAACGGCAAGAACAACAGCAGATCCCTACGGGATGACAACAAAAGAACAGGCAACTACAACCGCAAAGACGAAATACGGGGGTCTCTCCACTGCGCAGCGAACGATGAGACTGTTCTCTGCTTCGGTCGAGATGACGTTTTTGGCCGGGCTGGGTTGAAGTTGGGCGGATTGAAGACGTCTGCTTTTGCAGAGCACTCGCACGTCTCTTGTGTTGCGAATGTGGCTTGCTGCTAGAGCTTGATGGCGGAGGCGTCGACGGTGGGGTCTGGGAATTTGAGTTTCAGGCTCTGCATCAGGTCGACGATGATCGTGGAGATGGCGATGTTGCGGTACCACTTGTTGTCGGAGGGGATGACGAACCATGGGGCGTGTTTGTGGCTGGTGGTGGAGAGGATGTGGTCGTAGGCGTCGATGTACTGGGGCCAGAACTTGCGCTCGTGGAGGTCGGCCTCGGAGAGCTTCCAGTGCTTTTTGGTGTCGTCGATGCGGGACTGGAGACGGCGGGTCTGCTCGTCGCGAGAGATGTGCAGATAGAACTTGAGGATGAGGACGTTGTTGTCGAAGAGCATCCTCTCGAAGCCGTTGATGTCGTCCAGATGACGGCTTGCGACCTTGGCGGAGATGAGCTTGTGAACACGCGGGGAGAGGACGTCCTCGTAGTGGGAGCGGTTGAAGATGTTGATCATGCCGCGAGGGGGAACCTGGGCATGGGCGCGCCAGAGAAAGTCGTGGCGGGCTTCGAGCGGGGTGGGGACTTTGAAGGCAGCGACGTCGCAGCCCTGGGGATTGATGCCGGAGAAGATGTGGCTGATGGTGCCGTCTTTGCCTGCTGTGTCCATGCCCTGAAGGACGATAAGCAGGGCTTTGGTCTGGCTGGCGTAGAAGACGTCCTGCAGGTCTGCAAGCTGCTTCCGGTGTTTAATCAGCGTCGGTGCGGCAGCCTCTTCGGACTTGTAATCGCCGGTGTCGGATGTCGATTTCTTCGCCAGCCGTACTTTCGCGTGCGGCTTGATGAGATAAGGCGACTTGATCTTCATGAGGCGGTAACCGCGCAGACGAGATTAGGGTACGTCGTGCAAAGAAGCTGCTGCAACAGGCGTTACTTGACCGATTCTTCCGGCTTGGGGGTGACGGTGTGTGAGGTCTCGGCAGGCTTGTTGACCTCGTCGGTGACGCCCTTCATGCCGTCTTTGAAGCCGCGGAGGCCTTCGCCGAGGCCTTTACCGAGCTCAGGCAGCTTTTTGCCGCCGAACAGGACAAGGACGACGACTGCGATGACGAGTAGATGTGTTGGTGTAAATAGTTCGCCCATACTGATTCTCCCTGCAGCCCTGACGCTATGCCGACTGCGCACCCACTATTGTCGCACAGAGCCGTCTACCTTTAGATACGCGGCGACGGACAAGGCAGATGTGCGCTGAACGTTATATCTTGGTAAATGAAGAAACGCAAAGACAGATGCTGGAAGAGATGCGGAGACGGATGTTGCGATTGAAGACGATGGGTTGGAAGAAGACGACGGAGGCGCGGTGGACAGGCGGTCGCGCATTGACGGGAACGTTGGCGATGGGTCTGGCGGTGGTGTTGGCGACGACGAGTCAGGGACGGGCGCAGTCAACGGTACAGACCACAACAACGACGACCCCGACGAAGACCACCATTACGTCATCGAAGATTGGGCCATCGGCACCGGTGACGTACGACAACCGCTGGGAGACCTACGTCGGGCTTACGTATATGAGCTTCAAGGCGGGTCAGAACCTGCCGAAGTACATGAACTTCGGCGGCGGAGTTGTTCAGGGGACGTACTGGCTGACGGATCATCTTGGCGCGAGCATCCAGTATCGCGGTCAGGCCGGAACAACGCCGGTGTTTGCAGGGGCAGACCTCTACAAGATAAGCCGACCGCTGGTTTATATGAACATGGGACTGCTGGGTGCAGAGTATCGCGGCCCCAAGAACCAGTACATCGCGGTGAACTACCATGCCTACGGCGGTGTTTCGCATGGAACCTTCAGCGACACGCGGAAGCCGAATGAGCCGTTTTTCTATCAGGTGACGGGTCTGTATCGGGATAGCACCAAACCAATTGCCTACCTCGGTGGCAGTATCGACTACAACCTGGCGAAGAAGGTGGCGATACGGCTTTCGCCAGACCTGGTACTGACACACTTCGGGAGCGATACGCGGCCGTATTTTGCCATTTCGCTGGGCGGGATCTACCGGTTTGGGAAGCGGTAGGGCCGGTGGCTGGTTTTAGCGTTTCAGTTTCGTGCTTCTAAAAAAGAGAAGGGCCGCCCAATGGCGGCCCTTCACTTTTGGATCATTCTTCACTTACCAGGTGTTGCCCTGCTGGAGGAACTCGGGTGAGACGGGGTTTTCATAGACGGAGTAGTCGCGGGTGACGACGGTGAGGCCGCTCTGTGAGACGAAGTAGTTCTTCTTGTCTTCGTTGGGGTCGTAGCCGATGACGGTGCCGTCGGGGATGTGGACGTCGCGGTCGATGATGGCGTGGCGAATGCGGCAGTGGCGGCCGATGTTGACGTGGGCAAAGACGATGCTGGAGTCGACGTCGGCGTAGGAGTTGACGCGAACGTCCTGGGAGACGACGGAGTTGCGTACGACGGCTCCGGAGACGATGGAACCGGAGCAGACGATGGAGTTGATGGCCATGCCGGTACGGCCTGGCTCGCCGAAGACGAACTTGGCGGGCGGGTACTGGTAGGGGCGGGTGCGCATGGGCCAGGACTTGTCGTAGAGGTTAAAGATTGGGGTGACGCCGGCGACGTCCATGTTGGCTTCGTAGTAGGCCTCGAGGGTGCCGACGTCGCGCCAGTAGAGGGCCTTCTGCTTATTCTCGTCGACGAAGTTGTAAGCCATCATTTTGACGCGGCCGAGGATGTTGGGCAGGATGTTGTGGCCGAAGTCGTGTTTGGAGTCGGGGTCCTCGGAGTCTTTGATGAGTTCGGGGAGGAGGATGTCGGTGTTGAAGATGTAGATGCCCATGGAGACGTCGACCATGTCTGGGTTGAAGGGCGAGCGGATCTTGGTCTCTTTGGGTTTCTCCTCAAAGCCGATGACCTCTCCGTTGCGGGCGATCTCGACGACGCCGAAGGAGGGGACCTCGTGGGGGGCTACGGGAAGGGTTGCGAGGGTGACGTCGGCGCCTGAGTCGCGGTGCTGCTCTAGCATGAGGGCGTAGTTCATCTTGTAGATGTGGTCGCCGGAGAGGATGATCACATGCTTGGGCTCTTCGGAGCCGATGGAGTAGATGTTCTGATAGACGGCGTCGGCGGTGCCCTGGTACCAGGACTTGGAGACGCGCTGCATGGGGGGAAGGATCTCGATAAACTCGCCGAGCTCGTTGGCTACGACCGGGCCCCAGCCTTCGCGGATGTGGCGGTTGAGCGAGAGCGCCTTGTACTGGGTGAGGATGTAGACGTGGCGGAGGTCGGAGTTGATGCAGTTGGAGAGGGTGATGTCGATGATGCGGTATTGACCGGCGAATGGAACGGCGGGCTTTGCGCGATCGCGGGTAAGGGGAAAGAGCCGTTCGCCAGCACCACCGGCGAGCAAAACACCAAGCGTATCTCTCATATCTATCTCTCAGACTCCGGCTAACTGCATTGGAAAGCTAATCTTCGAACCAAGCTAGTCTGATGCGCAAAGCAACCCGCATGTTACAGGGAAACGCGAGTCTACCATGTGGAGATTGACTTTGGAATGTGGCGGAGAGAGACGAGGGGACGAGGCCCCAGCGAATTGGAGCGCAGGCCTCGCCCTTCGATGGTGAGGCGCCTAAGCTTCGGTGGCGTCCGGCGTATCTGTACTGTCGTCTTCGGTGAGGCTGATACGTAACGATTTCAAAAATGTGAGGTCGTTGGAGGTAAACGGCCCGTCGGTGCCTTCGTCGGCAGCGTCGGTTACCTCTTCGGCTTCTGCCTCAACCTCGTTGAGCCCTATGGTGGCCTCAAGCATGAGGAGGACATCAAAACCCTGTTCGCGGATGTTTTTGACGACGCCTGCTATGTCCTCCGACTCCGAGACGGACTCGTGGATCGCTTCGCCAAGTTTCTGTATCAGGTTTTTGACCTTTTGATTCAATGCCACCTCCGGGCTGCCCTATCGTTCGAACCTTTCCACGCATCGGGTATTCCCGGCGAAGGTGACCGGCGGGAACGGCATTGCGGGTACTGCAGGCGTCACTGGTTACTTTTTAAGAATACGCCCATGGCCGCGCAGGCTGCAATGACATTTCTTTTGCGAACTACGATGAGGAAGCTAAGTGGTTTCCACAACAGTATGATGGTCGGCCCAGGCTTTTTCCAGACGATGCGCCAGTAGCTCAACAGGCTGGGTACGGGAGGGTCCGAAGACTAGAAAACCAGCAGCGGCGGCGCAGAAGCCTCCTACCATCCAAAGAATATTTTTCATTCGCGTTGTTCCCTCTATTTTTCTGATTCCATAATCCGGTAATACGATGCGTCTCGGGCTTGGATGCGGGTAAGTGTTGAGGCGTTGCTGGTTTGGCGAGAGACGTGTTTCGTCGAGGAACGAGAAAGGCTACACTCTGGGGTATGGATTCGGTTCGATTTGGGCGGGTGCTGGGGATTGGGACTCGACTGGCAGCTAAGACGGTGGTAGCTGCGGTCGATGCAGCGACGGCTCCAAATCCTTCTGCGAGGGCATCAACCAGCCAGACTGAGGATCGGGTTCAGACTACGGCTGCTCCACCGACTGCAGAAAAAGCGAAAGAACCCGTGGCTCGGCTGAGCCAGCAGGCTGCTCGGACGGCCGCGCAGATGGTGCAGACCGGAAGGGGCGTGAAGCGAGGCGGAAAGCGTTTTGGCGAGGCCGTGTGGGGACCGTTTGTGAAGTTGTCCGGCCAGCTGTGGCTGGAGCTGACGGGGGTCTTCTTTGGAATCTTCGCTGTGTTTGCAGGGAGCACCGCGTGGAAGATGCGTGGGGACTTGCATGAGACGGGTACGAACCATGACCCACATGTGCATCTCCTTCTGACAGCGGTGATGGCGGTGGTGTTCGGATATTTTTGTGTCAGCAGCTTCGTGAAGGCGAACCGCAGAGGCAAACGAAGCTAGTCGTCCGTGCCGGCGGGTACACTTGAGCGGCATGTCAGAACAGGCTAAAACTAATTCGCTACAAGCTAAGACGACCAAGACAAGTTCCGGGATTCCCGTGGAGCTTGTGTACCGGGCCGAGGATCTCGACGGCTTCGATTCCGCCGCCAACGTGGGTGAACCGGGGGAGTATCCGTTCACGCGGGGGATTCAACCGACGATGTATCGGGGTCGGCTGTGGACGATGCGCCAGTATGCGGGCATGGGCGATGCCGAGGAGTCGAATAAGCGATATAAGTTTTTGCTGGCGAACGGGACGAAGGGGCTGAGTGTTGCGTTCGATCTGCCGACGCAGATTGGATATGACTCGGATTCGCCATTGGCGCTGGGCGAGGTGGGAAAGGTTGGGGTTGCGATTGATTCGATCGAAGATATGCAGCGATTGTTCGACGGAATTGCGCTGGATACGATTTCGACCTCGATGACGATCAACGCTACGGCTTCGATTCTGCTGGCGCTGTATGTGGCAGTGGCGAAGCGGACGGGCGCGAATCCACGCAAACTGAATGGGACGATTCAGAACGATATTTTGAAGGAGTACATCGCGCGTGGGACGTACATCTATCCGGTGACGCATGCGATGCGTCTGGTGACTGACATCTTTGCGTGGGCGGCAGATGAGGTGCCGGAGTGGAATACGATCTCGATCTCCGGATACCACATGCGCGAGGCAGGATGCACGGCGGTGCAGGAGGTGGCGTTCACGCTCGCTGATGGCATGACATACGTTCAGGCCGCGATTGACGCGGGTTTGGATGTGGATGCGTTTGCGCCGCGGCTGAGTTTTTTCTTTAACTCGCATAACAACTTGCTGGAGGAGGTTGCGAAGTTTCGCGCGGCACGGAGGATGTGGGCGCGGATTATGCGTGAGCACTTTGGCGCGAAGAAGGAGCGGAGTTGGATGCTGCGGTTTCATACGCAGACGGCGGGATCGACCCTGACGGCGCAGCAGCCGGAGAACAATATTGTGCGGACGACGTTGCAGGCATTGGCTGCGGTGCTGGGTGGAACGCAAAGTCTGCATACGAATGGATTTGATGAGGCGCTGTCGTTGCCTACGGAAAATGCGGCACGGATCGCGCTGCGGACGCAGCAGATTCTGGCGCATGAGAGTGGTGCGGCACAGACGGTCGACCCTTTGGCGGGATCGTTTTATGTTGAGTCGCTGACGAATGAGATCGAGCGGCGCGCAGAGGAGTATATGGCGACGATTGGCCGCTTCGATCTTGGCGGCAAGTATGGGATGCTGCGGGCGATTGAGCGGGGATATGTGCAGCGGGAGATACAGAATGCCGCCTACGACTATCAACGCGCTGTGGATGCGAAGCGAGGCGATTGTCGTTGGGGTTAATGAGTTCGCGAGCGAGCAGGAGGTCGCGGTACCGATTCAGAGGATTGATGAGGCGCTGGAGGGCCGGCAGGTAGAGCGAGTTCGTGCGATGCGTCTGCGGCGAGATGCCGGCGTGCATGCGGCGGCGTTGCGGAGGGTTGAGGATGCGGCTCGTGGTGGAAGCAATTTGATGCCGCAGATACTCGATGCCGTAGAGAGCTACGCCACTGTGGGAGAGATTGCGGATGTGATGCGCAAGGTATTTGGGGAGTACCGGGAGACGGTGACGGTTTAGCTGAACCTGTGCGGTATCGCGAGCAGCGAACGAACAAAGCGTTCGCGCTTTGCGCGATGCCCACATCTCAAAGTCGAGATACCCGCTTCTTACGGGATTCTGCTCCAGGTTTCAGTGATTTGACGCGTCTGAAGCAGCGAAACATTTGCAATTCTTGATGCGTCTCATGATTGCGCGGACGCGGTTCAGCGACGATAGCTGCAGTGTCATGAAAGGACATGAAGATGATCCGTTTTGGTTTGACTCGTAGTTTCGTTTTAATTGCGCTTCTGTCTGGAGTTTGTGCAGTTGGTCAGGAGCCGGTTACTCCTGCTTCGGCGCCGGTGCCATCGTCGCTTCTGAGTGCGAAGAAGGTCTTTATCTCGAATGCGGGGGCGGATAGCGGGCTGTTCCCTCACCCGTTCAGCGGCGATCCAGATCGGGCTTATAACGAGTTCTATGCCAATGTCTCGAGCTGGGGGCGTTATGAGTTGGTTGCGACTCCGGATGAGGCTGATCTCGTGTTCGAGTTGCAGCTTTCCGCCCCAAATGGGCCTTCGAATGCAGATAAATCGAAGGGCGCCTCGGACCCGCTGCCGATGTTTCGGCTGGTGATCTATGACAGGCCGACGCACTATGTTCTTTGGGCTCTGACGGAGTCGATTGCACCGGCGGAGAAGCAAAAGACGCATGATCACAACTTTGATGAAGCCCTGGCGAACCTGGTGCTGGATGCAGGAAGGCTTACGAAGTCGCTGCCTGGCGCGATGCATTGAAGATGGTTCAAGCTTCCGGACAAAGTTTCACGGGATCGTACCGACTTGATTGCTGCAGAAGAGGCTGGCTTACGGGGGCAGTAGACTGGTCGGATGATTCGTGGGGTGAAGTTTTCCGTTATCCGCTGTCTCGCGTTCGTACTGCTTTCTGTGAGTGGAGCGGGAGCTATCGATCGCGCTGCCGGTGAACGAATTCCGGAGGTACACGGCACTTCGTTTGCAAATCAGGCTGTGAGTTTACCGGCGGAGTTGCAGAACAAGGCCGCCGGAATTCTTGTTCTTGGTTTCTCTCGGGGATCTCGAGATGCGGTGACTGCCTGGGCAACAAGAATTGCTGCGGACTATCGAACCTCTGATGTGGTGGCGTACTACGAGTTGCCGGTGGTGGCTTCGGTGCCGGGATTCGTGCGGACGATTGTGTTGCGCTCGATCAAGTCATCGGCGCCGGAGAGGGCGCACAAGCGGATTGTGCCGATTACGAACGATGAAGCGGAGTGGCGCGCAATAGTTCATTATGGCGTGGCCGATGACGCTTACCTGCTGGTGGTGGATAGAACCGGGAACGTGGTGTGGCAGACACAGGGGCAGGCGACCGATGTCTCCTATGCCGCGCTGAAGCAACAGGTTGAAGCGCTGAAGGCGAAAGGGATGAAATAGGCCGGTTTTGCGTAAATCCATAATTGGTTGGATAAGCCCGGTGGATGCTATCGTTTTAGGGGCAGGATTCACACGAGAAGACAAGGAAGTATCGCTATGGCAGACACGACAACCGAATTACGCAAGACAGCATTGAACGCGGTACACAGGGCGGCCAAGTCCAAGATGGTCGACTTCGGCGGGTGGGATATGCCGGTCGATTGCTGCGGGCTGATTGCGGAACATGTGGCCGTCAGAACTGCTGTTGGTTTGTTCGATGTGTCGCACATGGGCGATATTCAATTGCGCGGGCCGGGATCGCTGGCTGCAGTGCAACACCTGTGCATGAACGACGCTTCAAAGCTAGCAGTCGGGCAGGCGCAATACTCGGCGATGCTGTATCCGAATGGAACGTTTGTCGATGATGTGGTGGTGCATAAGCTCTCGGACAACGATTATCTGATCGTCATCAACGCGGGAACTCGCGAGAAAGATGTTCAGTGGGTGCGGAAGCAGATTGGCCACATGCCGGGTGTGCATGTGAACGACTTCAGCGACTACTACACGCAGCTTGCGATTCAAGGGCCGAGGGCCGCGGAGACGCTGCAGAAGCTGACTTCGACGGATCTGAGCACGATCAAGAATTACTGGTTTACCTGGGGTCAGGTGTGCGGCCTGCACAATGTGATGATCGCTCGGACGGGCTATACCGGCGAGGATGGATTCGAGATTTATATTCCGTCCGACGAGCCGACCAGCGCGCGGGTGTGGGGTGAGGTGCTGGCAGCAGGCGCGGAGTTTGGGATTCTGGCGTGCGGGCTTGGCGCGCGTAATACGCTGCGGCTTGAGGCCGGGATGGCGCTGTATGGGCATGAGATCTCGGACACGATCAATGTGTTCGAGGCTGGGTTGGGACGGTATGCGAAGCTCGACAAGCCGGAGTTTGTTGGGCGCGATGCGCTGCTGGAGATTCAGGCCGGTGGTGGGCCGGGGCGGAAGTTAGTGGGTCTCGAGATGATTGAGCGCGGGATTGGGCGCGATGGTTATACCGTGTTTTCGGTTGAAGGAAAGAGACTTGGGGAGATCACGAGCGGATCGCCTTCGCCGTTTCTGAAGAAGAATATTGCCATGGCTTATGTGCCTGTGGATTCAGCGGAGCTAGATACTGAAGTTGCTGTCGAGATTCGCGGCCAGATGGTGAAGGCAAAGGTCGTGCCACTTCCCTTCTACAAAAGACCAAAGAAATCAACCTAGCCGCAGCATCTACAATTGAGTTACCAATTATCTCTGGAGAAGAACGAATGGCTTACCCTGCGGACTACCGCTATACGAAGGAACACGAGTGGATCAAGGTTGATGGCAACATCGGCACGATCGGCATAACGGACTACGCGCAGAACTCGCTGGGCGATATTGTGTTCGTCGACCTGCCGAAGGTGGGCGATGCGGTTGAGGCGAGCAAGAGCTTCGGCTCGGTGGAGTCGGTGAAGGCTGTGTCGGATCTTTTTGCGCCTGTGTCGGGCAAGGTGACGGCAATCAATGAAGAGTTGAAGGACGCTCCGGAGAAGATCAATACGGATGCGAATACGACCTGGCTGCTGAAGGTTGAATTGGCGGATGCGAAGCAGGTCGATGGACTTTTGACCGCCGCGGACTACGAGAAATTTACCAGCGAAGAGACCGGACACTAGAAGATGCGCTATCTGCCGAAGTCCCCCGTAGATCGTGAGGAGATGCTTGCCGAGATCGGCGTGGCGTCGATCGACGATCTGTTTTCTACGATTCCTCAAGAGTTTCAACTGAAGCGTGATCTCGCGATTCCACGGCAGCATGGGGAGTCGGAGATTCTGGATCGCTTTCGCGAGTTTGCGGAGAATAATGCGGTTGGTTATTCGAGCTTTCTGGGCGCGGGGGTGTATCGGCACTATCGTCCGGTGATCATCGACTCGCTCGTACAGCGTGGTGAGTTTCTGACAAGCTATACGCCGTATCAGCCGGAGATCTCGCAGGGCACGCTGCAGGCGATGTTTGAGTTTCAGACGATGATCTGCGAGCTGACGGGAATGGAGATCGCGAACGCGTCGATGTATGACGGTTCGACCGGCGCAGCAGAGGCGATCATGATGGCCGTGCGCGTGACAGGGCGCGATGGCGCAGTGATTGCGCGGACGGTACACCCTGAATATCGCGAGGTGATTGCGACGTATGCGCAGCACCAGGAGATTCCGACGACTGAAGTTGAGTACATGGCAAATGGTCGCGTGGATCTGGCTGCGCTCGATGCTGCGATTAATGAGAACACGGCATGCGTGCTGATTCAGTCGCCGAACTTCTTCGGGACGATTGAAGATGTTGAGGCGATTGCCGAGATCGCACATGCGAAGGGTGCGCTGTTGATCGTTTCGATTGCAGAGGCGGTGTCGCTGGGGATTGTGAAGCCGCCCGCGGAAGCGGACATCGTTTCGATGGAGGCGCAGTCGTATGGCGTTGCTCTCAGCTACGGTGGACCGTACTGCGGCGTGATTGCGTGCAAGGAGAAGTTTTTGCGGCAGATGCCGGGAAGGCTGATCGGCGAGACGAAGGATAAGGACGGCAAGCGCGGGTTTGTGCTGACGATGTCGACGCGTGAACAACATATTCGCCGCGAGAAGGCGACTTCGAATATCTGCACCAATCAGGCGCTGGTCGCGATGATGACGACGATCTTCCTTACTGTCTATGGCAAGCAGGGCATGAAGGAGTTGGCGGAGCACAATCTGGCCAAAGCGGCTTACCTGAAGAGCGTGCTGGGAGCGACTGGCAAGGTGCTGTTTGAAGGTGCGCCTCGAT
This sequence comes from uncultured Acidobacteriaceae bacterium, assembly GCA_963708755.1. GTDB lineage: Bacteria > Acidobacteriota > Terriglobia > Terriglobales > Acidobacteriaceae > Edaphobacter. The sequence continues at coordinate 337,971 of CAVPTN010000018.1, read as the reverse complement.
TCAATGAGTTTGTGCTGCAGCTGCCGAAGAGTGCCGAGGAGACGAATGCTGCGCTGCTTGGGGCGAAGATTATCGGCGGCTTGTCGCTGGCGAAGTGGTATCCGGAGCTTGGGCCGAATGCGACCTTATGGTGTGCGACGGAGCTGACGACGCGCAAGCAGATGGATGCGGTTGCGGCGGAGCTCGCAGGTAAGAAGGCTTAGCGGTGGACGTTTCGGCAATCATCGGTGAGGAGTTGAAGGCGGTTGAGTTCGTCGAAGATTTTCTGCAGCTTCGGTTCGAGACTCCTCTGCTGACGTTTTATGCGTGGCCTCATGTGTTGTTCCCCGAATTTTCACTTGCTTATGGGGAGCCGGAGTATCGGAATGCATTGTGCGCGCAGCTTGGCGAGAAGATCGTGCAGGCGTCGCTCGAAGAGGGTGACGCGCTGACGATTGAGTTCGAGAATGGCACGGTGTTTGGACTTTCTCTGCGGGAAGAAGATGTGGATGGGCCGGAGTCGGGGAGCTATTCGGAGACCGGCAACGCAGTTGATGCGGAAGAGTTCTAGAGTCTTCAATTTTCGACCTCGTAGCGCTACAAACAGATGCGAGGTTCTTCGCTCCGCTCAGGATGACAAGGTTTCTAGTATTGAGGGATAGATGGCTGACGAAAAATTTGTAGGGACGCCGAAGAAGGCGACGACGCACACGAACCAGAACGAAGATTTGATGTTTGAGAAGTCTTCGCCGGGGAAGAAGGCTTATCGGCTGGCGGAGCTGGATGTGCCTGCGGTGGACGCGGTCGCGATGCTCGGCTCCGAGGTGCGTACGGACCTGGGTGTGATGCCGGAGTTGAGCGAGATTGAGATCATCCGGCACTTCACACGGCTTTCAACGTGGAACTATGCGATCGACCTCGGGATGTATCCGCTGGGCAGCTGCACGATGAAGTACAACCCGCGTGTGAATGAGGCCGTGGCACGACTGGAAGGGATCGCCGAGGCTCATCCGTATCAGCCGGAGTCGCTGTCGCAGGGCTGCCTGACGATCATCAAGATGATGAAGGACGTGTTGGTTGAGATTACCGGAATGGACGCGACCACGTTGCAACCAGCAGCCGGTGCGCACGGGGAGTTCACGGGCATCCTGATGATTCGTGCCTATCACGAGTCCCACGGCAACGCGCGGAAGAAGATTCTGATTCCAGACTCCGCGCACGGGACCAACCCTGCAACGGCGGCAGTTTGCGGATATGAAGTTGCAAACTTGAAGTCGAACGCGCATGGGATGGTGGATCTCGATGAGCTTGAGCGGATGGTGGATGAGGATACGGCGGCGTTGATGCTGACCAACCCTTCGACCATTGGAGTGTTCGAGTCGGACATCAAGAAGATCGCGGATATTCTGCATGCGAAGGGCGCGCTGTTGTACATGGATGGCGCGAATATGAATGCGCTGGTAGGCAAGGCGCGGCCGGGCGATTTCGGCGTTGATGTCATGCACTTGAATCTGCATAAGACGTTCTCAACTCCGCATGGAGGCGGTGGTCCGGGATCGGGGCCGGTGGCTTGCAAGAAGATTCTTGAGCCGTTTCTGCCTGCGCCGCTTGTCGTGACTCGTCCGGATGGTTCGCTGTCGATGGATTACGACCGGCCACAGAGCGTTGGGCGCGTGCGGATGTTCTATGGGAACTTCGGTATGTTTGTGCGTGCGCTGGCTTACGTGTTGGCGAATGGTCCGGATGGGCTGCGGCAGACGACTGAAGATGCGGTGCTCAACGCGAACTACATTCGCGCGAAGCTTGAGGGGACGTTTGAGCTGCCGTATAAGACACAGTCGCTGCATGAGGTTGTGTTCTCGGACAAGCTGCAGGCGAAGAATGGCGTGAAGACGGGCGATATGGGCAAGCGCTTGATCGACTATGGCTTCCACGCCTACACGGTTTCGTTCCCGCTCGTAGTGCAGGGCGCGATGATGATTGAACCGACGGAGAGTGAGAGCCGTGAAGAGCTGGATCTTCTGATCGATGCGCTGAAGCAGATTGCGCGTGAGGCAGAGGAGAATCCTGAGCTGGTGCAGACGGCGCCGCATACGACTCGGCTGCAGCGTCTCGACGAGACGACGGCGGCACGCAAGCCGATTCTGCGCTGGAAGGGTGCGGTTGCACCGCATCCAGTGCTGATGGATACGGTCGAGAAGGAGTGGTAGCGTGTCCGTCCTGGATGATCGGCGAGAGGAACTCGAAAAGCACGAGTTCATGATGGGTGAGGCTCGCGGACGACTGGCGGTGACGCTGGATGTTCTGACCGATGCGTTGATTCTGGTGGGACAGCATGGAGTTTACTGCACGAGCGCGCGGAACCCGAAGGTTCCGGCGCTCGATCTGCAGGCTGTGCTGGCAAACATCAACGGGGCGAAGGAGCTGGTGTCCTCGGTGATGGAGCGGTTGCGGCTGGACCGCCTGGAGCTGGAGAAGAACGCCGCGGAGTGAAGCTACTCGGCTTTGACGGTCACGTACTCGTCGGTCGTTTCCCATTTGATATGAAGCTGGGTGGTGTTGCCGCTGGTGTTCTCAAAGGTGATGGACATCTTCTCCTGCGGCGCGGACAGGGTTTTGCTCTGCATAGGCGTGCGGCCTAGATCCATGTCCTGCTTGTAGACGGTACCCCACTGGCCGGTCTGCTTGTTGACGATGAGGAGCCACTGGCTGGCGCTGGGCAGGGTGTAGAGGGTGTACGTGCCGGCGGGTACGCTGAGTGTGCCGATCTTGAGATTTGCGGTGGTGATGAGTGTAGTTGCGGGGTTCGCTCCGGTGCGCCAGACCTCGCCGTAGGGGACCAGGCCGCCCATGATCTTGCGTCCGCGGATGGAGGGGGAGTTGTAGGTGATCTTGATGGCCTTGCCGGCGAGCGTGACATCGGCGACGGCTGCGGGGCTGGGTAGAGCCTGTCCGGCGGGCTTATTCATCTGCGGCTCGGGGCTCGTTGCGGCGAAGCTTGCGGTGGCCAGGACGGTACAACAGGCAGCGGTTGCCAGGGAGCGAAGAAACATGCGCGGGTCTCTCTTTCTTGATGCTTTTCGTGGTGCGTTTTGTGTCTTTTAGACGTCGGTGAGTGCTAATGGTGTGATGCTGAACCGGGGCGACGCGGGCTGTCAACCTGGGGCGATCGTGCTAGGCTAGAGGTATGCGCCCGTAGCTCAGCTGGATAGAGCGGCAGCCTCCGAAGCTGTAGGTCAGAAGTTCGAATCTTCTCGGGCGCACCACTTCCCCCCAACATTTGGTCTTATCTTTGCAGAAAAATTTGCCGGCTGGTTTGCTGGCGGATTTTGTTGTTTTGTGGGCGTTTTTGAAGGGGGTTGGGGAAAAAACGGTGTTTTCTTGTGGTGATTTGGTGGTGAAAACGTGGTGAGATGCGTGGTAAACGTGGTGAATAAAATGACCAAGCGAGGCGTCTGAAAAATACGCCACGAGTTTCAACTATTTTTTCGGCTGGCGGACGGCCTTTTATCGCCCTAGTAAGACGGTCATTAAAAGTGAAAAGCGGCTCCGGAGATCCGGAGCCGCTTTTAGGTTGTGGTGCATCAGCCGAGTTAGAAGAACAGCTTCGCAGCGAACTGCATCTGGCGCGGTCCGTAGAGGCTGTTGTTCGTTCCCGAGGTTGCGCCGAAGGCCGCCAGGCCGGTTCCGCTGTAGGGTGCGATGCATCCCGAAAGCGTCGAGCCAGCTGGCGCAGAGGTTGCGTTGCACTTCAACGATCCCGATGCAGCACCCGCGGCAAGGTACTGCGAGTAGGTGCCGTTCACCGCGGTGATGATGGTGTGATTGAGCAGGTTGAACGCGTCCGCCGAGACCTGCATGTAGATCTTCTCGTGGATCGGAATGTTGTGGGCGACACGGAGGTCAAAGTTGTTGAAACCAGGCATAACTATGCTGTTTCGTCCGATCTGCGGCGGCCGGCCGGTGGTTGGAGCACCGGTGCTGGAGCTCATCGCACCGCCGTAGATATTGCCGTCCGCTCCAAGACTGGTGCCCGTGCCCGAGTAAACAGTGCCGGACATTGAAAGGGAGATGGGCTGTCCGCCGGAGGCGATGAAGCCGCCAGAGAAGGTGAAGCCGTCGATGATTGCCTTGGCCAGCTTGTAGTCTTCGAACAGCTTCGGCTGATAGACGAAGCTGAGGGTGAAGCGGTTGCGGACGTCGGTATCGGACGGGCCGTTATCGCGGCGCGGGTTATTGGGGTCGAGCGGTGTGTCGCCGCCGTAGAAGGTGCCGAAGGTACCGGCAACCTGGCCGGTGTCCGTCGCGCGGGACCAGGTGTAGTTCGCCAGCACTTCAAGACCGTTGCTGAAGGGACGGCGGACGGTCATGGCGAGCGAGTTGTACCAGGTGTTCGCTGCGCTGAAGCCAGTGTTGATGGAGGTGATCGCCGAGTTGCGACGATCAGACTGCAGGTAGACGGGCACGGTGATCTGTCTGAGTACGTTGTTGGAGGAGTCCGTCACGTTATAGCTCGCCGTTCCGTGCGGGGTCTGGCCGATCAGGTTGGCATCGAGGAAGATGGGCAGACGCAGAGCGCGGGTGCCAACGTAGCCGACCGAGAGCGACATCTTGCCAGGCAAGCTTTGCTCGACGCCCATCTGAAACTCATGTGCGAGGGGTGGAACGAAGTTGGGGTCAAGGCCATGGAAGCTCTGGGGGCCTTTGATGGTGGGGCCGTTGATCGCGGGGGCGTTTCCGCCAGTAGGAACAAGCGCCGACGAGAGGGGCGGCCCGGTGACCGGGAATGGAACGAATGGGTACTGCAGGCTGTTCGTTGCGCTGGGTACTACAGGGCAACGGGCCTTCGCCACATTGCCAACCGAGGACTCGCAACCGGTGTAGTTGTAGTTGACCTGCACGACGCCGTTCTCGACTCGCATCGCGTAGTAGGTGCTGCCCTGGTTGAGTGCGGAGAAGAGTCCGTAGCCGCCGCGAACCACTGTGCCAGGGTACGGCGACCAGCTGAAGCCGAGACGAGGCTGTACGCGGTCGGTGACGTTCTTGATGGTCTGGCTGTACTCGGTGGAGATGGGCGGGAAGTTGTTGTTGACCAGACCAGGAGCCGGAGTGAGCTGGATGTCGTAGCGGACGCCAGCGGTCAGGTTGAAGTTGGGGGTGAGCTTCCAGCTGTCTTCGGCGAAGCCGTCGAACATCTTCATCCAGAAATCATCTTTGCCCTGCGTACCAGGCTTGGTGTTGACGATGTCGATGGTCTGCACGAAGGTGTTGTAGTGATAACCGGCGTAGGGATCCGTGTCTCCCGGCTGACCGGCGTATGCATCCTGGATCCAGTCCTGAAAGTTCAGCAGCGTCGTTGAATCGCCATAGCTGTAGACGCCGCCGCCCTGGAAGAGGTTGATCATGACTTCGTGGACGAGGTTGGCGTCGCCACCGAACTTGAGAGAGTGACGGCCTTTGGTGGTCGAGAAGACGTCGGTGAACTGGATGCGGTGCTCGTCCGGTTCTGCGACACGCGGAAGAGCGTTTGGCATACCGAAGGTAATGACGCCGGTTGCGACGCTGGGACCGGAGGCGTTGGCGCCTGCTGTTTCGAGATCGCGGCCGTACTGAAAGTGAACCTGGTTGACAGAGGCCTTAGCGATCTGCGTGGTGAGACCGGCGACCAGGAAGCGCTCGTGGTAGCTCGTGGGGCCGTTAGTGCTGGGCGAGCTGTTGCTGAAGGTGTTGGCCGGGCTATAGCCGTAGGTGCTGTCGTAGTCCGCAAAGTTGTAGTCGACGAAGACATCGTTGCGATTGTTGATGTGCCAGTCGAGACGGGGGAAGAAGAGATTCTGCTTCTGGAAGCGTCCCGGAGGAGCGTCGCCAGGCGCAATATTACCTGTAGTCAGAAGGAATTGAATGCCATTGGTGCACTGAGTAGCGGTGATCGTCTTTGGGCACTGTGTTGGGGTGACGGTTGTGGTGCTGGACGTCGGTCCCGACGGAGTCAAAGAGACGACGTTGTTGGAGGAGTAGAGTACGCGGCCGACCTTGCGGAAGCCGTCGTAGGTAAAGAAGAAAAAGAGGCGGTCTTTGAGGATGGGGCCGCCGACCGAACCGCCGAACTGTTGCTGCTGGTGGACCGGCTGGGTGAGAAGGAACGGGTTGGCGTTGTTATGCAGCGCCTGAAACTTGTTGTACGGGTCGAGGGCGTTGAGATCGGGATAGCGAAGGTAGTAGAAGGCGTCGCCGTGAAACTGGTTGGTTCCGCTCTTGGTGATGGCGTTGACCTGTCCGCCGGCAGCCTGGCCAAACTCGACCGAGTAGTTGGACGTTTCGGCCTGGAACTCTTTGATGGAGTCGATGGAGTAGACGTATGGGGCGCCGGAGGAACGGCCGCGAGCCTCGGAGAAGAGCATCTGGTTGTTGTTCGAACCGTCGACGTAGTTCTGGTTGTAGAGACCGCTGATGCCGTGGAAGCTGACGAGGCCGGAGCCGCCATCCTGGGTGACGTTGGGGGTGTTGAGAACGAAAGCGCTCCAGTTGCGGGAGGCGACTGGCAGATTCTCAATGAGATGTTGGCCGATGGTCTGGGAGACTTCGGTCTTGTCGGTGTCGATCAGGGGCGATTCACTGGTGACGACAACCTCTGTTGTGACCGAAGCCGTCGTGAGCTTTGCGTCGACAGTGAGGGTCTGGCCGACGGTGAGCAGGAGATTCTTGCGATCGACCTTGCCGAAGCCATTGCCGCCGAAGATGACCTCATAGTTGCCCGGCTGGAGGAAGGTGGCAGAGAAGGAGCCGTCGGCGTTGGTGGTCAGCGAGCGGGAGACACCGGTGTCGTTATCGAGAACGATGACGGGAGCGTTTGGAACGGCTGCGCCGCTGGCGTCGGTGACGGTGCCGTTGATATTACCTACACCGGAGGTCTGGCTTAGTGCTGGATGGGCCAAAGAGATAAAGAGAATGGCGACTGCAGCACACGTAAGCAGGCTTCTACAAGCTGAGGGACATTTCATGAGTAACTGGCTCCTGAATAAACACCGACGTCAAAAAGAGCGGTGTGTGTAGGGGATGCTGGCTGTTTTTGTCTCCTGCTGTGATGTCTGCAGGAACGTTCGCGCGCAACCTTAAATTGAAATTTCGTGATACCTCAACAGTCAGGCTTTGGGGTCCGGACTGTCAAGTAGAAGTTGTCGGATCTGGGTTACAAATGCGATTTTTTGTCGCGAAATTCACCCTTCTTCACCGACGCGATTTTATGCAGGCGATAATCGGCCGCTCATTCGTTCCCTAGTGAAGCTGGCTGGGAATTACCGCGTACTGGATGAGGAGTTCGAAGGGGACGATCTTGAGGGTGCCTTCGTGGGTGGCTTCGAGGATGATGGGGCAGGCAGCGCCGGCCTGCTGGACCTGAAGCCAGCGGGCAGCACAGACACACCAGCGGTCTCCCGGCTTGAGGCCGGCAAAGCCGAACTGCGGCATAGGGGTGCTGAGATCGTTGCCGAGGGCTTTGGAGGCTTCGAGAAAGGACGCGTCGACGACGCAGCAGATGGTGTGGACGCCGTGGTCGTCGGGGCCGGTCTCGCAGCAGCCAGTGCGGTAGAAGCCGGTCATGGGCTCGCAGCCGCAGATGTCGAGAGGCTGGCCGAGTACGTTCTTGCCACGATTTTTGATGGGTTCTACGGTGGGCATGGGACTCCTGTTCGGTTTTAGTATCCCACTTTTTGGAAAGATAGGCCCTGCCGGACGGGCCTCCTGCGCGGAGGGCGGTCACTTCGTGACTTGTATTCCTTGTCTCGGCAAGGCAGAATGCGACGGTCCTCCCGTTGGTCGGGTGAGGAATTGATTTTCGACCAACGGGAAGATGCGTTATTTTGCGGCGATGGCTAACTGCTGCTGGTATTCCTCGTAAGGGCCCTTGTGATCGGTGATGTGGAAGTCGGTGGGACCGCCTTCGAAGTGCCAGATCCGAGTGCCCGCTTCTTCGATCAGGTCCTGATCGTGCGTGACGAGGAAGACGGTGCCTTCGTACTTCTGGATCGCCTGGTTGAGGGCGTTGATGCTCTCTAGATCCAAGTGGTTGGTGGGCTCGTCGAGGACGAGGACGTTCGGCTTCTGCAGCATGATCTTGCAGAAGAGAAGGCGGGCAGCTTCGCCTCCGGAGAGAGCGTCGGTCTTCTTGAGGCCTTCTTCACCCTTGAAGAGCATCTGGCCGAGGATGCCGCGAATGTCTTCCTTGGTGGCTTGCGGATCGAACTGGTGGAGCCAGTCGCTGGCCGTCATGCCGAGCTGGATCGAGCCCTTGTGGTCTTGCGCGAAGTAGCCGATCGAGACCTCGTGGCCCCACTTGACGGAGCCGGAGTCGATGGAGACGTCGGTCTCTTCGATGCCGGGGCCGTTGGCTAGAAGCGCCTTGAGGAGGGTGGTCTTGCCCTGCCCGTTGCGGCCCATCAGGATGACCTTGTCACCGCGAGTGACGGAGGCGGAGAAGTTGTTGATGACGTGCTCGGTCTTGCCGTCCTTCTGCTCGTAAGACTTGTTGACCTTCTCGAACTCGAGGACGTTTTTGCCGGAGGGACGCTCCATCTTGAAGCTGATGAAGGGGCGCGCAATGTTGGAGCGGGCGAGTTCGCTGGTGGCGAGCCGTTCGACTTCCTTCTTGCGCGAGTTCACCTGCGAAGAGCGCGTACCGGCGGAGAAGCGGGCGATGAAGTCGTTCAACTGAGCGATCTTCTTTTCACGCTGCTCGTTCTGGCTCTCGATGCGGGTGCGGACGCTGGTCTTCTGGAAGACCATGTCGTCGTAGCCACCGTTGTACGTAATGATGGTCTCGTAGTCGATGTCGGCGATATGGGTGCAGACGTTGTTGAGGAAGTGCCGGTCGTGCGAGATGGTGATGACGGTACCGCTGTAGCGGATGAGGAAGTCCTGGAGCCAGTGGATGGACTCGAGGTCGAGGTAGTTGGTGGGCTCGTCGAGCAGCAGAGCTTCGGGGTTGCCGAAGAGGGCCTGAGCGAGGAGAACGCGAACCTTCTGGCCGCCTTGCAGCTCGGACATCTTGCGCTCGTGGAGCTCGTCGGGGATATCCAATCCCTGTAGGAGCACGGCGGCGTTGGACTCGGCCTCGTAGCCGTCCTCGTCGCCGACGACGCCTTCGAGTTCGCCGAGGCGGGATCCATCTTCATCGGTCATCTCGGCCTTGGCGTAGATAACTTCGCGCTCTTCAAGAGCCGCCCACAGGGCCTTGTTGCCCATGATGACGGTGTCGATGACGCGGTAGGCGTCGAAGGCGTACTGGTCCTGCGAGAGGACGCCGATCTTTTTGGGGCGGACTACGGTGCCCTTCTGCGGGTCGATCTCGCCGGTGAGGCACTTCATGAACGTGGATTTGCCGGCACCGTTGGGGCCGGTGAGGCCGTAACGACGGCCTGTAGTGAAGGTGACTGAAACATCCTCGAAGAGGAGCTTCGAGCCATAGCGCATAGTGACATTGGATACTGAGATCATGGTATTACTTCTATTTTACAGGGAAAACAGGAGTCTGCAGAACAACGGACGATGAAAGGCCAGTGATGCCGCCCATCGCGGCGGTTGTGTCTGAGAAAGGGCTGCGGGAACGACGCTAGCGGTTTACCTGGGGCCAAAATGTATACTTAAGACATCCACTCTACCGAGGTACGATGCACGCTTCAAAGAAAGAACCTAGCTGGGGAAGAGATTATTAAAGCTGTCTCCCTTTTCATCTTCGGTTTTCTCTTAGTTGCTTCGCTTCTTCACATCGCCATTCGCGATCCGCTCTATCTTCATGCCGACATGCGAAGCGAAAAGCTGGTTATGTTGAAGCGTCTCAAGAGCCAGGTTTTCTCCGCCGTGTTTGGGTCCAGCCACGTTCACAATGGCTTTGACCCGCGCGCCTTCGACCGCGTACTGGTCGGCTCTCCCGCCCAGACCAGGACCGTGAATCTGGCCATTATGGGAGGCAGCCAGTCGGAACAGCGCAGCATGGCGCTGGAGTTTCTTAGAAATCTGCAGGCGCCTCCCGACAAGACAGCCTGTCTGGTGATACTGGAGCTGAATGCCGGGGCAAATTTTCAGAACGCGCATCTCGTGCACCCCCGCTCGATCAACATCTACGACTGGCCTACCGTTCGGTTCATCTCCCGATTGAAGAACACTGATATGAGATTTACTCAGCAAGCCGGCCGCATCGGATTTGCGTTAATCGCCGGCATTCTTCACTATGCGAACGTCGGCATGTTAAGTGACAAGATCATTGCGCCGCCGGTCGACGCCGCGATGATGGAACACGATACGGAAGAGGACCGGCGCGGCGAGGACGTGCTAGCCTACGACCCTGAAAACGGTGCGGAAGAAAGTAAGATGATCGCGCAGGAGCAGGGTCGGTTTAAGCTCAACGCGCCTGAAATGTATCCGGGCAACTACGAACTGATCGACGAGTTGGCAGCTTCGAGTCCGGTCTCGAATGTATCATTCGTGTACTTCGTCTATCCCAAGCTCACTGATGTTAGCGGAACCCTTAACTATCCGAATGAGATTGTGACTCCTCGTGGTCACTTGGTGCCGATCATCGATCTAGCACGGCCTGATCGCTTCCCATCGTTCTATGAGACGAAATTCTGGCACGACGAGGCGCACCTGGACGAGCAGGGCGCGGCGCAGGTCTCAGAAGTCTTTGCACAACAGCTCATGGCCTGGTACGCGGCACATGGCGCACCTCAAAGGTGCGGGGGCTGACGATGCTCTTTGTAGAATCACAATTTTTTCTCTTCTTCGCCATCGTCCTTACAATTTACTGGTCGCTCCGCTCGAACGATCTGCGCAAGTGGTTCGTCCTGTTCGCGAGCTACTACTTTTACGGATGCTGGGATTGGCGCTTCGCCGGAATGCTCTTCGTTTTGTCTACCGCAGACTGGCTCTTCGCGCGTCAGATTGCCAGAACCGAACGACAGCGCCCCCGCAAGGTGTATGTTTTCGCCAGCCTGGCGATGAATCTTACGGTCCTCGGATTCTTCAAATACTTCCACTTTTTTGTCGGCAGCGCCGTGTCTCTCGCCGGAGTCATGCACCTTCATCTCGACGAGCCGACGATCAGAATCATCCTTCCGGTCGGCGTCAGCTTTTTCACGTTTCAGTCGCTCAGTTACACCATCGACGTTTACCGTCGCGAGATCCCGCCAGTCGCGAGTCTGCGCGACTACCTGATGTTCTCTTCATTTTTTCCGCAGCTGGTGGCAGGCCCGATTGTGCGGCCGAAATACTTCGTTCCGCAGATGGCAGGTACTAAAACCCTTTCACTCGATGACGTCAAAGGTGCGATGTACCTGTTCCTGCTGGGCTACATCAAAAAGCTCTGTATCGCAGACAATATCTCTCCGTTCGTCGACCAGGTCTTCAATCATCCTGCGGCATATACCGGATTCGCCTCCATCACCGCCGTCTGGCTCTACACCATCCAGATATTCTGCGATTTTTCCGGGTACTCGGATATGGCGATTGCCGTTGCAGCTCTGCTCGGCTACAAGCTCGTGTTGAACTTCGACGCGCCATATCTTGCAATATCAATTCAAGACTTCTGGCGCCGCTGGCATATCTCGCTTTCGAGTTGGATTCGCGACTACATCTACATCTCGCTCGGTGGCTGGCGAATGTGACAATTTTCGCGTTGGGGGACGTGAATATTCGCGGCAATAAAAAATAAGCGCATGTCGATGCTGTTCTACAGCAATTTAGCGGCTTTCGACGACGGCTGCTTTTCGCGCTCGTGACGAGCTGGAGAGCCATGTGGCCAGTTTGCGCGGCCATTTGGGGTCCATGCAGGGGCGCTCGATAAGGACGAAGTAGGCCGTGGAGACCAGGGAGATGCATGTCCCGAGAAGGATGACCTGAACGAGATAGCTCAGTGGAAGGTTGGACGCGATGACGAAGTGCCGCGTGACTTTGAACGCAAGCTGTATCACGAGCATGTGCATCAGGTAGAAGGAGTAGCACATGCCACCGGTCAGGGCGATCCAGGGAGTGCGGAAGATCTGACGGGTCACCGGTCCATTGAAGGTGGCGAGGTAGGCCACAAGGATGAGCAGTGGCAAGAAAAAAGAGAGGTATCGGGCGGGTGTGACAAAGATGGCGATCCAGACGACAGGGCTGATCAGATCCCACCAGTTGCGAGTGCTGGATTCAGTGCGAGTCGCGCGAAGGTCAGCCAGAAGAAAGCCGACCATAAAGAACTGGAGTTGGCCGGGTAGATTCCAGGTAGCCCTTCCACTCCCTTTGTATTGAATCAGAGCGCTGGCCAGGATAAGCGAGACCATAATGCCTCGACGAAAGACGGTGGATCGTATCGCGTAGAGGCATCCAAGCAGCGGCGCGAGAATGTAAAACTGCACTTCGACCTCAAGGCTCCAGGTGACGAAGTTGATCGGCTGCAGAGTCGGGAAGAAGTTAAGCAGATAGACGATATGCGCCAGCAGCGGCATGACGAAGGGACGAAGCTGATGCTGGTAAGCGGTAAGCGCCATGGTATAGATCAGCAGAGAGAGAATGTACGGCGGCTCAAGCCGGGTAAGGCGACGCTTGAAGAACGCCTTGATGGAGACTGACTGCCCATGAAGAAGATGCTGGCGGAGAAAAGGCTGCGCCAAGATGAAACCGCTGATAGCGAAGAAGAGGAGAACTCCGCGGCCGCCGCGATCAATCAAGCCAGGAACGATGTCCTGATAGCGTGCGGAGAAGGTCTGCCCACTTCGTATGTAGGTCTCTCCAAGGATGTGAACGAGAAGTGTTGCCACGATAGCGACAAAACGGAGACCGTCGATCTCGGGAATCCAGTTGCCGTGTGTCGTAATGCGGCGAAGTTTCATTGCATACCCTGGGAGGTTGGGGCGGCTCTCTATCAGCATAGCAACTGTTAGCTCTGCGTCTGCAAACAAATGAGGCCAGGAGTGGGTCGAGAGACGTTCGCAGATGACTTTAAAGAAGAACGCCCCACTCTGCGGCTGGTTGGCTGGCAGAGCGGAGCGTTGTGTCTTGAGTTGTCGGAGTTACTGGCCGCGGCGAGCTGGGCCGGAGCGGCTGCTGCCGGGACGGCTGTTGCTGCTCGGACGACCACCGGGGCCACGGCCACCGGAGTTGCGTCCGCCAGAGAATCCACCACCGCCACTGCGGCTACGGAAGCCACTCTTTTTGGCGCCATAGTTGGCGTTGGGCGTCGACATCGGTGTGACGGGATCGTTGCCCTTCCAGGAGCGGGTTTCAAGCTGCATGAGGTCCTGCCCCTGAGCTGTTGTGTCGAGGGGTGCATTGCGGACTTCCTTCTCAAGGTTCTTATCGGCCTCGCGCCACTCGAACTTTATCTTCAGTTCGCGTTCGAGCTTGCGTGCATCGTGACGCTCCTGCGGCATGACGAACGTGGTGGCGACACCCTTCTTTCCGGCGCGACCGGTGCGGCCGATGCGGTGAACAAAGTCGTCCGACGCATTGGGCAGATCGTAGTTGACGACGTGCGCGATGTCGTTGACGTCGATGCCGCGAGCGGCAACGTCGGTCGCAACGAGGACGCGGTGACGGCCAGTAGCGAAGCCCTTCAGAGCTGCGGTGCGCTGCGACTGGCTGCGATCGCCGTGGATTACATCGGAGTCGTGACCAAGCTTCTCAAGCTTCTTCGAGATGCGGTCGGCGCCGTGCTTGGTGCGCGAGAAGACGAGGAAGGTGCCCTCCTCCTGCTTCAGCATCTGGTCGAGCAGGCCGAGCTTCTGATCCTGCATGACGGTGTAGACGCGGAGTTCAACCCGGTCGCTGGGCTTGGAGGTGGTGCCGATCTCGATGCGGACTGGCTTGTTGACGTAGTCGCGGACGATCTCGCGGATGTTTGCGTCGAGGGTCGCCGAGTAGCACATGGTCTGGCGGGTCTTCGGCAACGCGCCGACGATGCGGCGGATAGCGGGAAGGAAGCCCATGTCGAGCATGCGATCCACTTCGTCCAGAACGAGCATCTCAACGGAGTTGATGTTGATCTCGCGGCGGCGGAGGAAGTCTTCGAGGCGGCCAGGTGTGGCAACGACGAGACGTGGGCCGCGGTCGAGCTGATCGAGCTGGTTGTTCTCGGAGAGGCCGCCGCAGACGAGCACAGCGTCACTCTTCGAACCGGGAACGAGCTTCCAATAAGCCTCAAGCACCTGCATGGCAAGCTCGCGCGTCGGCAGCAGGATGAGGGCACGGATGGGACCGCGTTTGCCCTTGGTGCTAGGCACGGAGTTCGCGTCCATGCGCTGGATCATCGGAATGAGGAAGCTGAGGGTCTTGCCGGTGCCGGTGGAGGCAGTAGCGAGGATGTCGGCGCCTTCGAGCGCGGGCGGGATGGCCTTCGCCTGTACGGGGGTCGGCATGGTGAAGCCGGCGCTGGTAAGGCGGTTCTTGAGGGAGTCTGAGATGTTGAAGTCGGTAAAGCGAACGTCTTCCACAAGCGGGAGACCGGCTGGGTTGGCAAGCAACATGTTCGCCTGCGGGGTGGACTGCTGGTCGTTCGATGTGATCTGTTCGTTGGATTCTAAGGTTGCGGAGGTCAAAGTTTTTCCTGTCTGGTGTTTATCAAGCGACATAGTGGTGCAGGGGTGCCGTCGTCATGGCACCATGGATTCAATTAGTCAGCATTGCTGTCGATTGTCGAAGCGCTGCTGCTGCACGGCGAGACTCGTCCGATGACGAGTCTTCCAGCCAGAGCAACCAGCGCGGCTTCCAAACGTTCGGGAAGGTCTGCGGTGGGAAGAGGCGAATCGCAGTCTCTGGCCAAACTCCGAATTCCATGAGGAGTCTTTGCCTGCGATGCCCGCACTCCTTTTTTCCAGAGTACAAAATAAGAATAGCACAACCCGCCTGCGATTGGCGATGAGTTTGTTATGAGCACCATAATGTGCACCGCATCGCGTCCGCAAACGGACAGGGCGCTCCATAGATGAACAGCCTTACGTCGACCGGCGATGGGAGCCAGCCTTATTTACAACAGGATAGCTGTGGGTTCGATTGGCACCATGAGTGCGAATAGAACTCCATCACTTCTCGAGGTACAAAGCAGCGATGCAGACACTGATTCAAGACCTTCGCTTCTCATTACGCCAGATCAAACACTCGCCCGGGTTCATGATCACGGCAGTGCTGACACTGGCCTTAGGCGTCGGCGCGAATACGGCGATTTTTTCGCTGCTGGATCAGGCGCTGCTGCGCTCGCTGCCGGTAAGGGCGCCCGAGCAACTCGTGGTCCTGAGCGGCACAGGGAAGGCGTGGGACGGCCACTCGAGCGACCATGGTGGCGGAGTGGAGAAATCCTTCTCGTACCCGATGTATCGCGACCTGCGCGATCGCGGGGCAGCCTTTGACGGCTTGATCGCAACGGCACCTGCGGGGATCGGTATTACACGAAAAGATGCGTCCGACTTCGCGGATGCGGAGATCGTGAGTGGAAACTACTTCAGTGTTCTCGGAGTTCCTGCAGCGCAAGGCCGGTTGCTGACAGCGAGCGACGATACGACACCGGGAGCAAATCCTGTTGTGGTGCTCAGCCATCGGTACTGGCAGACTCATCTTGGAGCAGATCCTCGTGCGGTGGGCGAGACGATCTCGATCAACGGCACCCCCTTCCAGATCATTGGAGTTGCCGCACCAACGTTTCAAAGTGCGGTGTGGGGACAGCTTCCCGATGTCTTCGTGCCGATGTCGATGTTGAATCAAGTGATTCCAGGCAAAGGCACGCGGCTGCAGGACCACACAGACCGATGGATGAATATCATCGGCCGGTTGAAGCCGGGTGAGACACCGCAGCACGCTCAGATGGCGATGGCTCCTCTGTGGCATGCGTTGCGTGCAGAGGAGTTGAAGGCGCTCGGAACCAAGTCGCAACGCTTTGTCGACGAGTACCTGACGAGGAGCGAGTTGGTCATCGCGCCCGGCGCAAGAGGACTCTCATATTCTCGCGATTCGCTCCAAAAGCCGTTGTATGCCGTCATGGGAATGGCGCTCCTTGTGCTCTTGATCGCCGCCGTCAACGTGGCAAGTTTGTTACTGGTACGTTCAGCCGCGAGAGTGCGCGAGTTCTCGCTGCGGTATGCGCTGGGGGCAAACGCACGTCGCGTCGTGCAGCAGCTTCTGCTGGAAGGAGTGTTGATCGGCATTGCCGGAGGAGCGGCAGGATTGCTGATCGCCCCGATGTGCCTTCATGCACTCGTTCAGCGACTCGCTACAGACGGATCGACGGCGTTCTCGACCACGCTCGATGCTCGACTGCTGGCCTTCAACTTCGCGATCGCGCTGGGTGTAAGCGTCTTGTTCAGCCTCGCACCCGCGGTGCAGTTGTTAAGGCCGGACATCGTAAACTCGCTGAAGCAGCAGACAACGACGGCCTCCGGCGGCACACTGAACTTTCGAAGGCTCATCGTCTCCCTGCAGGTTGGCCTTAGCGTTTTGCTTCTGGTCGCCTCTGGTCTGTTTGTGCGCACGATGCAGAATCTGAGACACGTCGATACCGGAATCAACACATCGCACCTGATTACGTTTCACGTCGATCCGCTGCTCTCCGGATATCCGAAGGAGAAGATTCCAGCGCTGCATCAGCAGATTTTAGACACGATGGCAACGCTGCCTGGAGTGCAGTCGGTAGGCGCAACCGATGATCCGGAGCTGGCCGACACAGGCCACAGCGGAGGCTTCACGGTTGAGGGTTATAACGCGCCCCCCGACGAAGACTACATCGTTGAAGTTCCCGACGTAACTCCAAGCTTCTTTCATGCGATGCAGGAGCCCGTGCTCGCCGGACGCAGCTTCAGTGAAGACGACGACGCCACGCACCCACCTGTTGTGATCGTGAACGAGAGCTTTGCAAAGCATTACTTCAGCACCTCTGCCGCAGCCATCGGACGCCGCATAGCACGAGGCGAAGATATCAAGACGCCGGCGTACATGACCATCGTGGGCGTCACCCGAGATACGAAACACTCCAACCTGCGCGACGCGGTGATACCGACGGTCTTCACCCCACTGAAGCAGCAAAAAATGGCAGACCAGCTCTATCTCTACGTCCGCACGGCGACACAACCTGAGCAGGCCTTCGCAATGGTGCGCCAGACGATTAAACAGATCGCGCCGGGCCTTGCTGTGGACGAGATGCGAACGATGGACGAGCAGATCGACATGACACTTTCGAATGAGCGCATGATCGAGCTGCTTGCGATCTCGTTTGGTCTGCTTGCAACGATGCTCGCCGGCGTGGGCCTCTACGGAGTCCTTGCGTTTTCTACAGCGCAACGCACGAGAGAGATTGGAATTCGCATCGCGCTCGGCTCGACGCGCCTTGCAGTGTCGCGGCTGGTTTTGCTGGATGTACTACAGTTGGCGGGAATCGGTGTTGTGGTCGCGATTCCCTGCTCGATCCTGCTCGGCAGATTATTGCAGAGTCAACTCTTTGGTGTGTCGACTGCGGATCCATTCACATTGGTCGCTGTCGTGTTCCTGATTGCGATGGTGGCGTTGCTGGCTGCGGTCATTCCTGCACGCCGAGCCTCTTCGGTTGATCCGACGACTGCGCTCCGTGCCGAATAAGTTTCTGGCTGATCACCAGAAAGAGAAAACGGCGGCAACGAAAACATGGATTCGTTGCCGCCGTTTTTGATTTGAGTCTATGAAGTGGTGACTAGATGTGACAGCTCACCATGCCACGCTTCTCGAGATATTTCTGGTGGTACTCTTCAGCCTTCCAGAACGTTGCTGCTGGAACGACCTGAGTTGCGATGGGTTTGCGATATGATCCGGCGGCGTTAAGCTCAGCGATCTTCGCGCGTGCCTGTGCGAACTGCTCGTTGGTTTGGGTGAAGATGACGCTGCGATACTGCGATCCCCAATCCGGACCCTGGCGATTTACCTGGGTGGGATCGTGCATCGCGAAGAACGCGTCCAAAAGTGTCTCGTAAGAAAGACGCGATGAATCGAACGTGACTTGAACGACCTCCGCATGGCCTGTGCGGTCCGTACAGACTTCTTTATAGGTTGGGTGTTCGAGCTCGCCGCCTTCGTATCCTACGGCTGTATCGATGACACCTGTGATCTCACCAAATCGGGTCTCTACTCCCCAAAAACATCCTGCTCCAAATGTTGCTTTTTCGATTACCACTCTGCTGCTCCTTCATTACATCCATTGGATGCTCTCGCGGTGCGTTTGTCACCACCCGCAAGGTTAATAGCCCGAGTATTCTGAGCGTATAAAGCGACCAGTGTCAATAGCACTAGTTGGCTCATTGGATTCACTGAGATTGGACGTTCCTGACTCCGACAAGCCGCAAATTCTTGCAATTTAGTACAAGAAAAAGCACAACCAGATTGACGTGAGAAGAATCTGTTTCTGTGAAGGCCACAAGAGAAATTCAGTCAGGAACGGGTTGATGAACATGCACGCCGGGAAAGATGACCCTGATCGCGACACACAAAATTTAATATGTGACCTAGACGACACATTTAGCGAAGACACGGAACAATTGGTCAACCCGTCGCGCTGGAGAATGATCTGCCTCCGCGAGATCGATGGCCCGGTGTTTGCTTTCTATATCTTTGTCATACTCTTTCTCTTAGCTCTCGCGCGAGCAGTCAGCCGGTAGCCGGCTCGGTGTAGCTAGTGAGAGCGGCGGGGAGCTTTGGTGCCGGTCGGCTGACGACGTGGCTTTGTGAATTTCTTTTTAACCGGAGACTTAAGCTGCGCGAACTCGGGAGTCTTCTTTTTTGGTACGACCTTTTTTCCCTTCGCAGCGCGGTCGAGAGCCATCACTTCGCCAAGCGTCAGCTCACGGAACTCGCCAGGCGGGACATCCAGGCGAAGCGCACCATAACCGATGCGGCGAATCTTTTCGACGTGGTGTCCGATCTCTTCGAACATCTTTCTGATCTGACGATTTCGCCCTTCGATGAGGGTCAGCTCATACCAGGGGTTGTCGCCGCCGCGAACGAGTTCGACCTTTGCCGGTGATGTAATGATGCGGTCGCGACGGCCACTGCGAACTTCATCGAGACGGCCGCGGTCGATCATGATGCCGCTGCGAATCTGCTGAAGGCCGGAGGCAGGTGGTGTGCCGCTGATCTTGACGAGGTACGTCTTCTCGACACCTGCAGCAGCTTTCGAGAGCGCATTGGCAAGGTTGCCGTCATTCGTCATCAAAATGAGGCCTTCGCTTAAATAGTCGAGGCGGCCTACAGGATAGAGACGAACGTTGTCACCGTGCGGCCCGGACTTCTGCTTCGCCATCAGCTGCATGACGGTGGGGCGCTTCTCTGGATCGTCGAGTGTCGTGACGTAGCCGCGCGGCTTGTTGAGCATGTAGTAGCGTTGCTGCTCGGGGCCGTGGAGCAGCTTGCCATCGACGCGGATGTGATCCTTGAGCGCATCGTGGCGCGTGCCGAGCGTGTTGACGATCACACCGTTGACCTGCACGCGGCCTTCGAGGATGATCTCCTCGGCCTTGCGGCGGCTGGCGATACCTGCCTGCGCAAGAATCTTCTGGAGGCGATCGCCTTTGGGTTCGTCGTTGGCTGGCTTTGCTGCAGAGGGGGACTTCGTCATTGTGTTTCCGGCTTTCTGACTGCGGAGCTGCTCATCGCGGTCGTGAGGATTCAATCTCTATTATCTCCTGTTTGCGCTGCATGCGCGACCTGTCAGCCGCTGACAGTGGGATCAGGATAAAAAGTAACTCCGAAGCGCTTTGAGATCTCGAGGATCTTTGGCATGTCCGTGGCAGGCGAATAGAAGCTGATCTCTTCGAGATAGTCTTCGAATCCTGCAGGTGTAATGAAGACAAGAATGCGCCCTATAGTCTTTCCGGCGTTGCGAAAGGTATGAATCGATCCGCGCGGACCAAATACTGTTTCACCGACACCGAGTGGGTGCCATTCGCCCTCGTGCAGAAACTCGAAGTCACCTTCCAGATTGTAGAAAGTCTCGTCTTCGTGGACGTGGCTGTGGGGTGGCGGGCCACCGCCGGGAGGGACGTGTTGAATAGTTACAGCAGAGACTCCATTGGACGTCGCTGCGTTAACGAGAACATCGACAGGCTCTCCAAAGACTTTGAAAGTTTTGATAGGTGGCATTCCCGCTCCGTTGAATGAAATGCGACGCCGTGACTTTTAAATTTTACAAAACATACGACACGCGACATCGTAGCAAACGAAACGGGCAGATCGGTGAGAACTATTCTGCGGCTTCAGGTCAAGTGACGTCACCAGCATCACTCCGTGCCATACAAGCGAATGATGAATGAGACCTGATACAAAAACGATACAGCGAGAATAGCCAGTTGAATGCGGCGGTTCTTGGTGATCATTGCGACGATACAGAACACCAGACTGACCGCGATGCGTACCGGGTATTCGATGCCGAAAGAATGAAGGTAAGCAGAGCCTTTGAGGCTGGTATCGACGATATCCGCGACGAACGTGGCCGCGAGAAAGCCAAAAAACCATACGCGACGCGAAAGAAAATAATCTTCGTAGCCAGCGTAGTCCTTCAGGTCCGACGGGAAGAGCAGCGTAGACAGAAAATAAAACAGGATCGCGTAGAGGATGACGAAGAAGTAGATCTCGAAGGTCCACTGCAGAACCATCGCGAGGCGAAACTCCCACCACCAGAAATGGATAATCCACAGCAGAAGCGAGGCAGCCCACCCGAGGTGCAGCAGGGAGACTCTTTCGCGCTTGGGATGCTGCACGAAGACTGCGAAACCTTTGAGGAGCGTCGTGATGCAGAGACCAACAATGATCGAGATGACTACTTTGACGTGCGAGTAGACGTCAGGGCTCGATTCGGGAAGAGTCATCGCAGCTGCACCGCCTGGGAATTACTGAAGATGATTGCTGGATTAGAGCTTGTTCGTGTCGATAAAAGGCACGCGCTGCATACCCTCGGGAGCGGACTTCAGTGGAGCGTCCGGGGCTTCCTCGTTGTCTCCCTCCGGTGTCGATACCGTATCCGGTTCATCGTCCTCGGGTCTGTCGGGTGAGTCGAGCGGATTGCGTGTGGGGTCCATATTTGAAGGTGCCATCATCCCTCCTCGGAGTCGCGGCGCTGATCGTTCTGAATCTCGGCATCGAGAGCGTCTTCGCTCTCACCACCGTCTACTGGTGAATCGGTGTCGTAGTTCGGTGGCAGACCGGAAAGGCGTCCATCGACGATAGCCTCGTCTGCGACGGTCTCACCCGTCTCGCTGCTATCACCGTCGGCCTGGGGTTCGGTCTGGTCCTTCTCCGGTTCGAGATCGCTTGGGGTCTCGGGTGCGTGGTGCTCCATGGGAATCTCCTCCTGCTCGGCCAGCTCGCCAGCCATCTTCTCAAACTCTTCGATGCTGGGAAGCTCGTTGATGTCTTTCAGGCCGAAGCGGAGGAGGAAATCTTTGGTGGTTTTGTAGAGGATTGGTCGCCCAATCACCTGTTTTCGGCCTGCCGTAGCCACAAGTTTACGAGTCATCAGCGAGCCGAGGACGCCGCCCGAGTCAACCCCGCGAATCTCGGAGACCTCCGGGGCGGTTACGGGCTGCTTGTAGGCGACCACGGCAAGGGTCTCGAGCGCCTGCAGTGAGAGCTTCAGGGGTGGCTTCAGGGATTTGACGAAGCCACGTACTGCGTCGTGGTACTCCGGCTTGGTGGCGAGGCGATACCCGCCTGCGACCTCCCGAATCTCAAGTCCCCGGTCGGAGGTCGCATAGTCCGCGATGAGCTGGTCGAGAATACTGCGGAAGTACTCGCGGAGGCGGCGCTCTTTTTCGCGCGCAAGCTTCTTTTCATCCTTGTCGACTACTGTGGCGTCAGCGGGCTCCTTGCTTCCCTGCTCCATTGCGTCTGTTGCCTGGGAAGTCTCGTGCTCCACGGCAGATTCGGCAGGAGCCTCCAGCTCGGCTACCCCTTCGAGATCATCGGAAGAGCTCATGGCAGCAGCGTCTGCGGCGGCATGCTCGCGGAGAGCCTTTGCGTGAGCGGCCTCTTGCGCGGCTGCTTCGTGCAGATGACGTTCGAGCACCTCCGCGTGCCGGACTTCGGCCTCAGCATCAGCCGCTTGCTCCGCGGCGTCGGGAACATCGGCGAGGACCTCGTCGTTCAGGCCGTCTTCATCAACGGAAGTCGGGTCGTCCGTCGCTTCCTCCAGCGCCAGAGAGTGCTGCGCTGCGTCGAGGTGGTCAAGCTCAGCCTGGGCTTCGTGGCCGAGCAGGCCGGCAAGTTGAGCCAGGGTTACCGGTTCTTCAGAGGCGTAGATAACTGCTTCGATCTTTGCTTTAAGGCTCATGGTCTCGTTGGTGTACTTCTAAGCATACCAATGCCGAGGGGATTGTCGGCACCGAGGCCCGAAGTTCCGAAAAGTAGCACGCAAAGCAAAGAAGAACAGCCCGCCGAGGTGGCGGGCCGTCCTTTGCAACGAAGCAGTTGAGCTACTTCGCGATGATATTGAAGAGCCAGAAGAGGCAACCGGACAACAGCGCCGCTACCGGCAGCGTAAAGACCCACGCGAGCGCGATGTCGCGCAGGGTGGACATCTGCAGACCGCTCTTGTTTGCAGCCATCGTACCGGCAACGCCAGAAGACAGAACGTGCGTCGTGCTGACGGGCATGCCATAGTTGTCGGCGGCGAGAATGGTCAACATGGCCACCAGTTCAGCCGAGAGGCCCTGAGCATAGGTCAGGTGCGTCTTGCCGATCTTTTCGCCGACGGTAACAACGATGCGCTTCCAACCGATCATGGTTCCCAGACCGAGCGCCAGGGCGACCGCAACCTTAACCCATGGCGGAATGAACTTGGTGGCGCCATCCAGCAGGCCCTTGTAGTTCTTGAAGATCTTCTGATCCCCGTCGCTTACCTTCGGACCGTACTTCGGCATCAGGCGCAGCGTCTCGCTGGTGAGATACATCTGGTTGCGAACGTTGGCCTGCATGGCCGAAGGGACCGCGCCAAGCGAGCCGTACTGAGTAGCCTCGTTGCGAATGTCGCCGACCATCTCCTGCAGCGCGAGCATGGTGTGCGGAGTGAACTTGTGCGTGGAGACGAAGTCTTCCAGCTCAGGGCCACTATCGGCAACAGTAGTGTTTGGGTCAATGTAGTTGTTGACCGCTCCAATTACCTGTTGCGATACCGCCGAGAAGGTCTGCACCTGGTTCACGCCGACGGCATGGTTCAGCGCATACGCCGTGGGCACCGTGCCGACGAGGATGAGCATGATAAGACCCATGCCCTTCTGACCGTCGTTCGAGCCGTGAGCAAAGCTGACGCCCGTGCAGGTGAGCACCAGCAGCGCACGAATGTAGAACGGTGGCGGCTCCGTACCCTTCGGAGCCTCGTAGAGGCGCGGATCCCTCAGAAGAGCCTTCAACAGCAGGAAGACCAGTGCCGCGCAACCAAATCCAACGAGAGGCGAGATGAGCAGCGCCTTGAAGACCTTCGTGACCTGCTCCCAATCGACGCCGCTCACGCCGCTGGTGCCATGCATCAGCTGGTTGGCCACGCCGACGCCGATGATCGAACCGATCATCGTGTGCGAGCTCGAAGCAGGAAGCCCCTTCCACCACGTCGCAAGGTTCCAGAGAATAGCCGCAATCAGCAGCGCAAAGACCATCGCGAAGCCCGAGCCTTTGCTGACCTTCAAAATCAGTTCAACGGGCAGCAGCGAGATAATCGCAAACGCTACCGCGCCCGAGCTGGTGAGCACACCGATGAAGTTCCAGATGCCCGACCAGACCACAGCGACATGCGGCTCAAGCGCGTGCGTATAGATGACGGTCGCGACCGCGTTCGCAGTGTCGTGGAAGCCGTTGACGAACTCAAAGCCAAGCGCGATGAACAACGCCAGACCGAGCAAAAGATATGGGAAGATCGAGCCTTCGTGCACCGGCAGAAGGTCGGTGTAGAGCCGATTCGCGATGTATCCAAGGCCGCCGAGCAGAAGCACGCCAAAGACAATCCCGCCAATCTTGCCGGGCGACGATTTCTTGAGCTTCTGGTCCAGCATCGAGCCGGTGGGGTGCATTACAGGAGTAGCCATAAATAGGTTCGCCTAGATGTTCAAGATGAGTGCGTGAGCTGACGATAGGCCCGGAATGAGAACGCAGTGTTACAGGAACGTGAAACATAGGTTCTTTTGGACAGAGAACGATACCGCGAATCTCGCGAATCGCCAGACATTAATCCATTGTTTGCAATAGTTTGCGCACCCAATCCAGTGCAACAGCAACCAAGCGAGTCGGCATCGGCGCTCGCGAAACGCTTCGTTCGGCACCTCGTATGCCGCGTCCACGGTGTCAGGTCCGCCCTCCAAATCACCCTGCAGGTGCAGATGGCTGACGCCCGAACCATCGCCGCGTGTACAACTATCGTCCATCGCCACGCGGCGCGGGCGGGCCTATAATTCAGCCTTTCGAGGGTCGTTTTATGAAACTCCTTGCACATTCGCTTCGCGGTGCGGCGGTCGTTACTGCAATCGCCCTCACTTGTTTTGCGCGATCAGCATCCGCCGACACCTACACCATCTACGATCTTGGCGATTCGAACGCGCGCGGCATCTACGGCATCAGCAACACCGGCGATGTTGTGATCTTCCAGCAGAGCTGCGGCGTCTTCGGCCCCTCCTGCTATGTCACCTACTCCAACGGTGAGGCCATCGGCAACAGTTCGACCGCGCCTATCCTCGCCTACGACGACGGAACATCATGCGGCTCCACTCCGGCAGGCTTCAATGCCGCGAAAAAGACCTGCAACAACGGCATGGTCGGTATGAGCTCGCTCTACAACCCGAACGGCGACCCGAATGGCGTCTATCTCGGCTCCGGCGATACCCTTCAGCTCCTCCACGGCGGTTCGGCGGACCAGGTCTTCTTGAACGCCTCCGGTGACTTCGCCTGGACCGACGGCAACAACGAGGAGATCTTTGAGGCCGTCGATACGTCGAAGTCGATGGCGACTCCCGAGCCGGGCACCTGGCTGCTGGTGGGCACCGGACTCCTGTTATTTACTTCTGCTCTTCGCCGCAAAGCAATTCGATAGCACCAGCGTTGTTCATCTCTGGCACGAAGCGTAAAGTGTCCAGCACAGCCATTGTCTGTAGAGAGATACCCCTCCGTTGCTTTCGGACGCAACGGAGCGTGCTTCTCCTATCGTTCTGCGCCTCCAAACCTGGGCTATCGAACTGCGCCTCAAAAAAAATAAATTCTTAATCGTGATTGCATGAAACGATTTGCTCGTGGCCAGACTCCGAAGGATATCGAACGTGAAGGAGACACGATGAAATTCGACAAGAGCGATACCGCAGTAGTCTTTATCGACCCTCAGAACGATGTGTTGAGTGAAAAGGGCGTCAGTTGGCCGCTGCTTCACGAGAGCCTCAAAGAGAACAACACGATCGCGAACATGGAGAGCATCTTCAAAGCCGCGAAGGCTCACGGGTACGAGGTCTTCATCTCTCCCCACTACTTCTACCCCACCGACAAAGGTTGGAAGTTCAACGGCCCCCTCGAATCCGACGAGTTTGACGTCAACGAATTCGGCCGCAAAGGACCTCTGACCCTCGATGGCTTCAAAGGCTCCGGCGCTGACTGGCTTGAGCGCTTCAAACCCTACATCGAAGACGGCAAGACCATCGTCGTCTCACCGCACCGCATATGGGGACCAGAGTCGAACGACCTCGTCATCCAACTCCGCAAACGGAAGATCAGCAAGATCATCCTCGGCGGTATGCTGGCCAACATGTGCGTCGAATCACACCTGCGAGAGTTGGTCGAGCAAGGCTTCGAGGTTGCGGTCGTGAAAGACGCGACAGCCGGACCGAAACATCCAGAGTGGGGCTACGGCTACACAGCGGCACTGATCAACTACGCGTTCATCGCGCATGCTGTCCCGACAACGGCCGAAGCAGTGAAGTGGATGGAGAGCGGATCGGCATAGGCAAAGACAAAGGCTGGTTTAGCGCCAGTCGTCGCGAGCCTGCGCGTGGTCGGTCAAAACCTGATCGAAGTTCTCGGTCTTTTTGATAAGGATGTCGCCCTGGATCACCGGCTGGTGCAGCAACACCGCCTGCAGACGCACCAGCTCAAGCATCGCGAGAAACATGCAGATCAGCGCGCGCTCCGTGTGCGTATTGTGCAGGAGCCGCTTCAGGCTGATGGGCTTGTCCTCCATCATCAGGCGGCGCTTCACGTAGTCAATCATCTGCGCCACAGTGACCGACTCCTCATCGACGTTGAGGATGGGCCGCTCGCGCAGACGCAGCAGAACGTCCTGAAAGACCCGCACCAGGTCTACCGTGTCGGCGTCGATCTCGCGATCTTCATCGAGCGAAGGTGCGCCCACCTCCCCGATGTCGCGCTTGAAGTTCTTCAGTCCCGAGTTGGTCCAGGTCGCCTCTTCAATCTGCTGCTTCTGCAAAAGCATCTGCGCAGCCGCCTTGAACCGCTCATGCTCCAGCAGACGTTCGACCAGCTCACGACGCGGATCTTCCGGATCGCCCGAAAGCACATCCGACGGGTCGCGGGGCAGCAGCGTCTTCGACTTGATGTGGATCAGTAGCGACGCCATGTAGATGAACTCGCCCGCAGCATCAACGTCGACCTGCTTCAAGTGATGCGTGTACTCCAGAAACTGGCTGGTGATGCGCGCAATCGGAATGTCGTAGATGTCGATGTTCTGCTTGCGAATCAGATCAAGCAGAAGATCGAGCGGACCGTCATAGACCAACCCCACGGTAACC
Source organism: uncultured Acidobacteriaceae bacterium (assembly GCA_963708755.1). Lineage (GTDB taxonomy): Bacteria > Acidobacteriota > Terriglobia > Terriglobales > Acidobacteriaceae > Edaphobacter. The sequence continues at coordinate 311,245 of CAVPTN010000018.1, read as the reverse complement.
GAGAAGGGCGACTGCGACGCCTCTTCCTGGGCTTTGTCCTTCGTCTGGCGCTTAGGCTCAGGAGCACGCGGCGGCACAGGCGGATGCTGCAGCGCGAACGGTTCACTCACCTGAGGAGCAGCGTCGGTTGCTTCGGTAGAAGCTTTGTCACCCGAAGCCGCAGCGCCCTCAGGCGCAGTCTCTGCAGAGACCACCTCTTCGGTCACAGAGGCGACCGTCTCTTCGGCGGCGTTAGCATCTTCGGTATGGGATTCCGGAGGTAGAGTTTCGTCGGGCATGGTCATTACTCGAGGCCGATGGCCTGGCGAACGTGCTGAAGCGTCTGAATTGCGCGGTGGCGGGCACGTGCGGACCCATCCCACAAGATGGCATCGACCTGGCTTGGATCGGACTCCAGCGCGCGGCGGCGCTCCTGAATGGGAGCGATCTCGCGAACGATCGAGTCGGAGAGCCAGCCCTTGCACTGGATACAGCCGATACCCGCGGTCGTGCAACCCTGCCGTACCTCCGCCTGCGTCTCTTCGGTCGAGAAGACTTTGTGCAGGTCGAAGACCGGGCAGATGTCGGGATTTCCGGCGTCAGTGCGGCGAATTCGCGCGGGGTCGGTGACCATCGTCTTGAGCTTTGCGCGCAGGTCAGCCTCAGGCTCAGAGAGCATGATCGTATTGCCGTAGCTCTTGGACATCTTGCGGCCGTCGAGACCGGGGAGCTTCGGCGACGGAGTCAGCAGAACCTTCGGCTCAGGAAGAATGCCAGTGATCACAGCGTTGGCCGAAAGCTCAGCCGTCAGAATCTCCTTGTCCGAATGGTCTTCCCGGGCCTTTTCGATGGCAGGCGTGGGTTGCGAGCAGTAGAGAGCGTTGAAGCGGCGCGCCACCTCGCGAGTCAGTTCGACGTGAGCCACCTGGTCCTGCCCGACGGGAACGAAATCCGGCTGATAGAGCAGAATGTCGGCAGACTGAAGCAGCGGATATCCCAGGAAACCGTAGGTATTCAGGTCCTTCTCGCGGAGCTGCTCCTGCTGATCTTTATAGGTAGGCACGCGTTCGAGCCACGGCAGCGGCGTAAACATGCTGAAGAGGGTAAAAAGCTCCGCGTGCTGCGGGACGTGCGACTGAATAAAGACCGTGCAAACCTCGGGATCAAGCCCGGCGGAGAGAAAGTCCAGCGCAACGTCTCGGATGCTCTGGCGCAGAGACGTAGGATCGGCGTAGTCCGTGGTCAGCGCGTGCAGATCGGCGATGAAGAAGTAGCAATCGTACTCGTGCTGGAGCTTGACCCAGTTGTAAAGCGCACCCATGTAGTTTCCAAGGTGGAGACGGCCGGTGGGTCGCATGCCGCTCAGGACGCGGGGACGTGAAGTTGTCAGGTTGTCTTTGGTATTTTCAGTCATTGCAATCAAGTGCAAGGGTAAATGATTCGAGCGGACAATGGCGGATCACCCTCCAACCATCGAGCCGCGGCAAACAAAAAGACGACCCGAAAAATAAAGTTAGAAAATGTGGCGCATTTTTTGGCGCTCGAAAACAGCCCTCCAAAACACCACGTTCACCACGCATTCCACCACGATTTCACCACCCAAAAACCACGTTCAGCCACCCACTTTTCCCAAAACACCCCTCAAAAAAGCCGGAAATCGACGAAATCTTTCCCCAAACCACCTCAAAATTTTTCTGCTAAAAATCTCAAATTAGAGGGTGAAGAGAACGCGATTGAAGGTGGCCAGAAGAGGCGAAAAGAAGAGGCTGAAGATAAAGCTCCCGCCCACCAGCATCAGGATAATCATGCCAAACATACCCACCCGGTCATAAAGCTGCAAAACTTTATAAGGAAGAAAGTGGCGAAGAATATGGCTTCCATCCAGCGGCGGAATCGGAATCAGATTGAAAACAAAGAGCAACAGGTTGATCAGGATCACAAAGTAAAGAAAAAGTGCGATCGGAAAGAGAGCAGGAAGGTTCTCAGTCGAGACTCCCGGTATATGCGAAGCCAGCGCCATTGCCGTACCAATCGCAAGCACGCCGCCCGGCACAAGGTGCTTGATAATCACCAGCAAAATCAAGGCAATGGTAGCCGAGAGCAAGTTGCTCGCAGGCCCCGCAAGGGTCACCAGAATGTCGTCGCGCTTGTAATTCTTGAAGTTGCGGGCAGTAACAGGAGTCGGCTTCGCCCATCCGATCAGCGGCCAGTGATAGACCAACGCCAGCAGCGGCATAAACACCGATCCAAGTGGATCAAGGTGCTTCAGTGGGTTGAGCGTGACCCGACCAAGCATCTTGGCGGTAGGGTCACCAAGGCGCCACGCAGTCCAGGCGTGAGCGCATTCATGGACGCTGAAGGCAAGCACCAAGACAACAACTTGAAAGACGATAAGGACAGCTTCCTGATTCATACGTGTTCAAGTCTACTCAACTTCGCGTGATAAGACCGTAAAGACCACCGCAGACTCGCACCATAGCTGACATAGCCTCTCGCGCCAAAAGTGCGAGAGGCTATGCCTTAGTTCTCCCTGCGGCGCGTCTTCGCTGCCCTGCCTGCTCGAACGTTACAGCGTATGCGACGAGAGCTGCGTTGCTTGCTTCTGGATCTTAGCCTTCGCAGGAATACCCACTGAAACGGTCTGCTGCGGAACCGGTTTGGTGGCCAGCGCCATGGCTCCCAGCATGGCGTCTTCGCCTATTTTGACTCCAGCAAGCACGGTCGCATGGTAGGTAATCCGTGCGCGTGGCCCAAGTTCGGTCACCTTATTGTTGATGTTTGACTGGTTGTTGATGTCGTGGGTGTGCGAGTAGACGTTGGCATAGTCGGACACACTGGTGCCCTCGTGGAGGATGATTCCGCCACGGTCGTCGAGCATAACGTTTTTGTGGATGGTGCAGGAGTCTTCGATGGTGAGGTTGTAGCCGTAGGTGAACTCGACGTTATGGAAGATCTTGACGTGTTTGCCAAGGTGTCGAAAGATATGTCGACCAAGCATGCAGCGGAAGCGGAAGCCAAGCCAGTGGTTCAGTCCAAGCGGAGAGCGGTCGAACATCTGCCAGAACCAGATCAGCGGTTTGCGAATCGCGTACTGTTCAACGTCGACGTCGCCGTAGTACTCCGGTTCGAGGGTAATGTTTCGAGGATCAAAGCTCTCGGCGAGCGAGTACATCGCGAGTTCGCTGTTGAGGACTGCCTTCAGGTGGCCCTTGTACGGCTGCCCCGTGTACAGCTGGTAGAGCTCGTTACGCACGATCTCTGCACGTTGGTCGGGTGATTGGTGCCGGGTGAACTCGTCGTTGAGCTTAGCCAGCCAGCGACGATAGAGGGCCTCAGCTTCGGGAGTAGGTTTGAGTTCGCGATACGTATGGATTGGCATATTTCCCTCGCTGTTTTTCGTCCGCCTTGCAGGCTGGCGAATCTGTGTCGGCCTATTCTATGGCGAAGACGGCGTAGACGGTGGCGGTTTTTTCAATCTGACGCGGGTTGATTGCAAGAGGAGCCACCATATCCGCTTTTGCGAGTGCGCCAACGGACATGGCGCGCATGAGCGGCCGCGGCGGTTCAGCCTGAGTTTCGTTGCTGGCATAGATAAGAGCGCCCAGCTTGACGTCGAGGCCCTTGGACATCTGACCAGCAACGGAGCGGGCACGCTGCAACGCCTTTGCGGCAGCTTCGGCCTGGGCGGCGTTCTCATCTTTCAGGCTCCAGTCGATCTGGCCCGATTGGTTGGCTCCTGCTTTGACGGCGAGATCGAGAACCTTGGCAGCGTCGTCGGCATTCGTCCGGACGGTCCAACTTTGCGTGACCTGAAACTTGCGTTGGGCCTTTTCGGCAGGTGTGAGCTTGTCGATCTGAAACTCCTGCACGGGAGAGACATTCTGGTTTTCGCTTTCGATCGCGTCGGAGGCTACACCGGCCGTGGTAAGAGCCTTGACGATTGCGTTCGATACACGAGAGCCCGTGGCGTAGGCCGCGTCGCTATCCGGGCCATAGGCGATGAAGCCGATGTGGACGGTGGCGGTGTCTGCCAGCACCATGACCTTGTCCGTGGCAGTGATGGCGATCGTGCGATTGTCTTTGCTGACTTGAATGGTCTGAGCGGGGGCGTTCATGGCGAACAAGGTAGCACAGAGTGCTAACGGAGCAAGGCGGTGGACGTTCATTGATCTTCTCCTGAGGAGTTGAGTAGGTCGGCCATAGTGGGCTTGTGCTTCGGTTTGGCAGCTAGTTTCTGCTTAGGATCGGGAAGCACCCGCTCAGAGGGCGGAGTGCCGACACGGGCGCGGGCGTTCGCCTTGACGGCTTTCACCTTGGAGAACACCTGCTTCTTGGGCTTACTCATCCGGTTTCCTTCCTGCGTTCGGTTCCGGGCTTCGATGCCCATGCGTGATTATGCATGACTCTTGCTTGTAAGGGGGTATCTGAGGCAGGATTGCAGATGGGATTCGGCCTGTGAAACGCGCCGGAGATCGGATGAGGTGTGGGATGGAAGAACGCGACTTTTTTGACGAACGGGCGGAACAACGAACTCATGTAATGACCTGTCCTCACTGCGGGCAACAAGGGGACTACCAGATTGAATGGGTCGTGCGACGGAAGAAAGCGCAGCTCCCGCGTGGTGCCGATGACCGCGACCGGGCGCGTTTTGCCAAGGCGCAGAGTTATATGGTGCGTCGGGATGACCCGATGGGTTGCAAGAACGTTCGATGTCGCAAACGGTTTGATGTGGTAGGGATCCAGTCGGTAGCGTTTATTTAACAGCCTCGCTGATCGTTTTTGCTCTATTTTGGGCCTCGACAGGAGAAAGATTTTCCTCGGGCTCGATCGTCTTGGGCCAGCTATGATTTAATACAACGAGGCGGGCGTCCCTAAAATTAAAGCGACGACTTCTTTGAACGGAACACCTTGCACCAGGAATACGCGGAGACCAAGAAAGCAATGGCGAACACACTGCTGCCCATCGAAGAACGCAATCTGACCCCGGATGAGGTAGAACGGCTGGATAAGCGTCGGCGCCGCGGCCAGCTCTTTCTAGTGCTCTGTTTTCAGAGCCTGATCGTGGCGACATTGCTTACACTGTGGAGTGGCCAGGACCTGACCCTGTCACCCGGCTGGGCGCATCCGGTCGTGTACTGGAATGCGATGACGTTCGCCGCAGCGCTGATCTTCGGTATCGTGGGTATCCGGCTAAAGCGCGGCAGCAACGAGTTCATCAGCTACTAAAGTCGCCGCAAGTAGAACCGCTCTGTCGTGTGGGCGACAAAAGGCTTGTGCGAAATTTCGATTGGCAAAACCTCGGTTGCTGGTATTCTCAGCCTTAGAGTTGCCTGCCCCTGTGTATTCATCACAGCAGGCTATTCCCTTTGCTTTGAAGATGTCCGGGGAATTGAGCATGTCTTGCGGCGGGCGCCGCGTCCGGGTTGGTGGATTGCGAGATTGCCATAATAGGCCCGCCGTTGATAATTTATTCGGCTCAATCCGCATTCCAAGCCATTGCATCTAAATAATGTATAGAAATGTAATAGATGGCTGCTATGGGGCTCCCTTGACGATCGATACTGGAAATACCGCAGTGCTGGAGCCAGTGGGGACGGCTTCTCAGATTAAGGGCAGGCTGCGAGACAAATTTGGCCGGGCCATCACGGATCTGCGTGTCTCGGTAACCGACCGATGCAACTACAAGTGCGTTTATTGCCGGACAGGCAATGAGGGCGCTCAGTTTACAGAGCTTGCAATCTCAGACTACCTCCGAATGGTGCAGGCTTTCGTCGCTTTGGGAGTGGAAAAGATTCGGCTGACCGGGGGTGAGCCGCTGCTCCGCTCTGGACTAACGGAGATGGTGCGCGAGATAGCAGCGATGCGCTCGGCATATCTCCCGGATGGAACCTTCGCAGATGGAATGGGAGCGCCGCTCGATATTGCTCTGACCACAAATGGACATCTTCTGGAGGGATTGGCACAGCCGCTGAAGGACGCCGGCCTGAGTCGTGTGACCGTCAGCATGGATGCAGTGGATGCGGAGACATTTACAGCGATCACGCGAGTTCCACGCAGCTTCGACAAGGTGTTGGCTGGAATTCGTAAGGCACAGGCGGTGGGCCTGGGGCCCGTGAAGGTGAATTGTGTGCTCCTGCGCGGCTTCAACGATGGGCAGATCGAGCAGTTTGCAGAGTTTTCGCGACGCGAAGGCGTGATTGTCCGGTTTATCGAGTGGATGCCTCTGGAAGAGGACCGAAGCTGGAAGATGGAGTCGGTCATTTCAATGGAGGAGATCGTGGGGCGTCTGAATGCATACCGTCCGCTGGTAGAACTGGCCCCGCACGCTTCCAGTGAAACTGCAAAGCGGTTCACCTTCGACGACGGAATCGGAGAGATCGGGATCATTGCTCCTGTGACGCGTCCCTTTTGCGGACATTGCAGCCGAGTGCGCCTGACCTCAGATGGAAAGATTCGGACCTGTCTGTTTTCGCAGAGCGACCATGATCTGTATGGCGAGATGGCCCGTGGCGGAACGGATGAGGAGTTGGCTGCGTATATTCGCATGATCGTTATGCACAAAGAGGCGCGTCATCACATCGGCGAACCCGGTTTTGAAAAGCCGTCGCGAAATATGGTCCACATCGGTGGCTAAGTGGCGTTATCGTTGTATTTTTCCGGTAAGTTTTATTGAAACATTAGTCGACTTATGAGAGCCTGATATCTGGTATGTGCATAGTTTTGCACATACTTCTAAGGACATCGATTGAAGGACCGACGACAGTTTGAGGTCATTGAAAGCCGTCAAATGGACCACCTCCGAGTGTTCCATGACGTGGCGCGCGCACTGACATCGAGCCTGGAGTTGGAGGAGATTTTGGGCGCGATCATGGACAAGATGGCCCAGTTCTTCGGGCCGGAACGATGGTCGCTCCTGATGGTGAATGAGGCTACAGGCGAGCTCTATTACGCCATCGCCGTTGGAGAAAATGCAGAGAGCCTGAAGGGGTTACGTGTCCCGTTGGGCGAGGGCGTCGCAGGGTGGGTGGCCGCAACGGGCAATCCTCTGGTTGTACCGGATGTAGCGCTCGATCCACACTGGTCAGCATTTGCAAATAAACATCCCGATTTGAGGATTCAGTCCATCGCCTGCGTGCCGGTGCGATCAGGAAACAAGACGCTTGGCGTGATCCAGTTGCTGAACAGCAAGCTGGATCTACTGTCGGAGCATTCCATCTCATTTCTGCGCATCCTGTGCGACTATGCGGCGATTGCCATCCAGAATGCACGGTCGATGACGCTGATCCAGGAGCTCACCATTACGGATGACGTTACCGGACTCTTCAACGCACGGCATCTGTACACCATGCTGGATGAGCAGGTGGCAGCGGGGAAAGTATTTAGTTTGATGTTCGTCGATCTGGATCATTTCAAGTCGGTAAACGATACGCATGGTCATCTTGTCGGGAGCAGGTTACTGGCTGAGATCGGCGGCCTGATGAAGCGGTCTCTCGGGCCAAATAACGCGGCATTCCGGTATGGCGGAGACGAGTTTGTCGCGCTTCTTCCCGGCATGGGAAAGGCGGCGGCTGTCGGCACCACGATGGCGCTGTGTGAAGATCTGCGCGGAGCACGTTTTCTTGAAGGCGCAGGACTTTCGCTTAGCGTCTCCGGGAGCTTTGGGCTGGCGTCCTTTCCGGAAGACGGAAATACCGTAGCGACAATTCTGCGTGCGGCGGACACCATGATGTACGAAGCAAAGCTGACGCGCGACAACGTAGCGGTTGCAGGACGAGGCACCGTCGGACGTGTTGAGTCAACCCGGCCCGTCAGCGGCTCGCGACAGGCTGTCTCAGGACTCTTCATTGAGCGGGACACGGTACCTCACAACTAGCCTCTGCGCTCTTGGTTTCATATATCCGTCAATTCTCGCTGGGGCGATGACGCTCCAACGTGACGGGACGACGAGGCTCAGGCTTTATCACGTCGCGATTTTCAGGGGAGACAGGGTGCACGCCGAAGTCCCAGACGCCGAGATTGACGGCCTTCTCGGATATGACCTCCATGAGGGCAAACTCGCCGAAGTCGAGCGGCTCCTTCGGTGTGATCTTGAGCCAATGCCCTCCCGGCAAAAGTTCGGAGGAGGTCTCGACGACATCCTCCTGGCGCTGGCCGCTGCCTAGCATCCCAATACGAAAGCTTGCGATGACGCGAACGCCTTTGCGAATGTCGGCACGGACGATGACATAGCGGCTTTTTGCAGAGCCTCCGTCCGGGTCACTTTTGATATTGCTGGTCGCCCCATGGGTATCGACGGTAATAGGTGCGCCGGCCGTATTGCCGACGGTCTCGTCGCCGATCCGGAGGTAGAGTACCGGGTCTTTGACGTGGAGCTGGATGGGCGACGTCTCGCCCTTGAGCTGAACGATCTGGTGAGAGGCCGAGAGCGGGTTGACCGCGGCCTTCAAGAGATTATGGCCGGTGTTGCGGTTGAGGTCGCTGTCGGTTTGGGCGAGGGGAACAAGTTCAGGGGTGCCTCGAAAGGTATCGAGAGCCAGCGTGCTGTCTTCTTCGGGTAGCCGGAGATCTTTGGCAACCTCGGGAGTGAGAGCAGCGCGGTCCGCCTCCTCTTTTAGAAGCTCCGGATCGATTGGAGGAGGCTGAGGACTGCCTGAGTCGGTGGGAGTCGCAGGTTGAGTATGCTGCTTCTCCCAGCGGCGGGTAGCATCGAGGTCGACGAGGGAGACAGGAATCTCCTCCTCTGCACCACCGCGTTCCGCGCTCACGTAGTGCACGACCGAGCCCACGACGCGGTAGCTCATGACAATCTGATAGCTGCCGTCCTTGAGGATGAGACGGATGCGATGCGGAGCCGTATCCGGGCTGGACTGGACTACGGACGAGTGCTGAGCAAGTGCAAGGCCGGGAGCTACGACAATCAACCCGGACGCGAGCATGGAAGCCAAGACAATCTTAGTCAGGAACCGCATCGAAGATCGGTTATCGTGTGTCCTCATAACGTTGGCCACCAGTTTAGACGCGCCGTAAGATTCAATACTTACTGGTATCTCTTTAAAAATTTCACTCTTCAATCTAAATGTCTTAGGGTCAAGCGAACCGCCGCTAGCGTGTGAGGTAGCTTCAGAGTAGTGTCCGCATAAAATCATCGCGCATGTACTGCGTGACGGAGCAGTACATGCGCGGCCTTCATTCCTGGTTGATAGTTACCGACAATTTAGCGGATTATTCACTTCGCTGGAGCCGCCAAGGCACCGTTCAGCTTCACGTCGCCGCTCACCGTCTTCGGATCGATGGTGATCTCCTTCAGCTTTGCCTCGACATCGCTGGGAACTTCCTTCTGATAGCGGCCTCCAAGGTACTTCGCGAAGAACTCCTCCATCGCTGCGACCATCGCAAGGTTGTTGATGGGACGAGCGAAGCCATGGCCCTCGTCGGGAGCAACAAGGTACTCGACGGGCTTGCCGTTGTCGCGCACCGCCGCCACAATCTGATTGCTCTCTCGAACGTTTACACGAGGATCGTTCTTACCCTGAACGACCATCAGCGGCGTCACAATCGCCTTCGCCTGCGTCAACGGAGACTCGGCGACTAAAAGCGCTTTGCCTTCCGCCGTTGTCGGGTCGGCCATGCGGGTGTACATCTGCTTGCGCCCTGCCTCCCAGTACGGCGGAATAGCATCGAGCAGCGTGATCAGGTTCGACGGTGCGACGTAGGCTACCGCCGCAGCGTAAACATCTGGAGTAAAGGCGACGCCGGCCAACGTTGCATAGCCTCCATACGAGCCGCCAAAGATGCCAACCTTCTTCGTATCGGCCGTGCCGTCTGCGACCAGCGCCTTGACGCCCCAGGTCAGGTCGTCCTGCATCTTTCGGCCCCATTCGCCGTTACCGGCGTTCAAAAACTTCTTGCCGAAGCCAGTAGAGCTGCGGAAGTTCGGCTGCAGAACCGCATAGCCGCGGTTAGCGAGGAACTGCGCAAAGGTGTCGAAGCCATACGAATCACGCGCCCACGGACCACCATGTGGGAAGACGATCAGTGGCAGATTTTTCGCTTCCAACCCCTTCGGCAGCGTCAGGTAGGCCGGAATATCCAATCCGTCCTTCGATTTGAAGTGGTACGGTTTGCGCTCCGAGAGCGACGCTCGCGGCAACTCTTCACGAATTCGGTACTGAAGTACAAGCGTGTTTGCGCTGCGGTTCCAGACGTAGGTTTCACCTGGCTCTACGTCGCTGCTGGCGCTAACGATCCAGATGTTCTCGTCGGCAGAGCGAGCTCCGAAGTGAATCTCCTTTCCAGGCAGCTTCGTCTGGAGCCAGTGATACTGCTTTTCAAACTCTTTGTCGCGGAAGTAGAGCCTGTACCGGTCGTCCTCGTACTGCGTGAACAGAATGCGATGGTCGATATCCGAGGTCTGCACCCCGGCGATATCGACGCGGTTCTCCGGATCGCTCTCCACCTTGGTTACCGCACCGGTCGCAGGATCCATCGACTCGAGTTCGCTAAGATCAAGCGCTCCCTTGTTGGTGGTCAGGTAAACCTGTTTGTCTCCGGCGTCGAAGCCTTCGACTCCGCAGCCTTCAAGCACAGTGCAACTGTAGATCTGCTTGAAGCCGTCCGCATCGACCCGCAGGATCTCCGTGTCACCCGCTTTGTTTGTGCGTTCGGCCAGCCGTAAGTTGCCATCGTGGTCGAAATCCCAGCCGGCGATCTCTTCGGTATTTTTTCGGATGAGCTTCTTCTCGCCCGTCGACAGGTGTAGCTCGTACAGATCGTGCCAGTGCGGATCGCGATCATTCAAACCGATGTAGAGAATGTCCGGCTTCGACTTCGGCACCGAAAAGATCTCGGTGCGAACTCCCTTGAGGTTGGTCAGCGCGCGCGTCGGCGGCACACCCGTCTTGGGATCTGCGGCTACGGTCGGATCAATCGCGTAGATGTTGAAGTTCTCATCACCGGCGGCGTCCTGCACATACAGAATGTACTTCGAGTCACGACTCCAGAAGTAATTCCGAACGGGTCGTGTAGCCTCAGCGCTCACAGGTCGTGCTGCGCTAAAGGGCTCACCCGCCTTCTTAACCCAGACGTTGCGCGTACCCTTGTACGGCTTGAGAAACGAGATATATTGTCCGTCCGGCGAGATCTGCGCGCCGGAGATCTGCACCTCGCCAAAAAACAGCTGCCGGTCGATGATGGGCGGCTGCTGTGCGCGAACCGCAATAGGTGCGGCGAGAGAGGCAATCGCAATCGCTGAGAGAAGAGAGTTTTTCAAGAGCGGCTCCGGAACGAAGATGATGGTCACTGAATAATAAACCTGCGCATTATTCCGTTCCATCTGCCCGTTTGACTCTCTATACGATGGATTGTTGCTATGTCGACTTCGCGAGAAACTGCCTCATAGCGAGTGCTATCTCCTCGACGTGGGTCTCCAGTGCGAAGTGTCCCGTATCCAGAAACTGGACCGTCGCGTTTGGGTTATCGCGGCGGTAAGCCTCTGCACCCGGAGGAATAAAAAACGGGTCGTGCTTGCCCCAGATTGCGAGCAGCGGGGGCTTCGACCTGCGGAAGTACTCCTGAAATGCAGGGTAGAGCTTCACATTGTTTGCGTAGTCGAGAAACAGATCCAACTGAATATCGGTATTGCCAGGCCGAGCAATCATCGCTGAATCCAGCGTGTAGCCTTCGGGTGCAATCATGTCTGGCTTTGGCACGCCTTCGGTGTATTGATAACGAATTCCCTCAGGGCTGAGCGCTGCGTTGCGCACTATTTCACGGTTCGCAGGCGTCGGCTCGCTCCAATAACGGCGAATGGGAGCCCACGCGTCGCCAAGGCCCTCCTCGTAAGCGTTGCCGTTCTGCGAAATGATCGCCGTCACGCGCTCCGGGTGCGCCATCGCCAGACGAAAACCGGTCGGAGCACCATAGTCGAAGACATACAGCGCGTAGCGCTTCAGCTGCAACGCGTCAGTGAATGCCAGGATCGTCTTCGCCAGCGCATCGAAAGAATATTTGTAATGACGCTCCTTGGGCACCTCAGTGAATCCAAACCCGGGGAGATCAGGAGCGATGACACGGTAGCGATCAGCCAGACGAGGGATCAGCTCGCGATACTGAAACGATGACGTCGGGAAACCATGGAGCAGGAGAACGACGGGCGCATCCGGAGCGCCAGCTTCACGATAGAAGACGGTAACGCCGTCTGCCTGGACACGATGAATAGAGGTATGCGGCACGTTCGTTTTTTCCGATGCAGATTGTGCGCTCGCGACTGCAAATGAGCCAGTGGCGGCTGCAAGAGAGATGCTGCCGCGCGTAAGAAAGTTTCGCCTATTCATAGTTGCTCCAGACGCGCACGGAGCTTCGATCGTTGCCGTGCAGCGTTACAACTGATAGTTACATTTTTACTGTAACCTGTCAAATCAGTTTTAAAGGTTACATAATGATGTAGCAGAACACCTTGAATAGCGGCGAAGCCTTCTTTTTCTGTGCAGATTCAGGCACACTCGAGGAATGGTGCGTGTTGGTGTTGATGAGAATCTTGCCTCGGAGTTGCTGGTGGACTTCCCGCCTGAGGCGCAGATCGTGCGCGTTCCCCGGAGACCGTCGGAGCTTCTGGATATTGATTTCTGGATCCTCGTGTTTGCTCGGAGGGACGCGAAGGAGACCTTTGAGCAGCTGCGCGGCGTGAAGGTCGTGCAGTCGATGATGGCTGGAGTGGATTGGATTTCGCCATGGCTGCCAAAGGACGTGGTGCTCTGCGATGGGCGCGGAATTCATGACGTCTCTGCGTCGGAGTGGGTTTTGACAGCGATCCTTGCGGCCTTGAAGCGATTTCCGCGTTATCGTGACCTGCAGCTGCGACAGGAGTGGAAGGGACAGGCTTCGGTAACGGATGGCTTTCTGAACGAAGGCGGCGCGCAGGTGGGACAGTATCAGGTACTGGGAGAAGATCTGGCGGGTAAGACGATTCTGATCGTCGGTTATGGCTCGATTGGGACTGCCATCGAAGCACGCCTGAAGCCATTCGGGGTGACGATCATTCGGATAGCGCGTAGTGCACGCACCGAGCCGAAGGTGTTTGCGATCGATGAGCTGCATCAGCATCTGCCGAACGCTGACGTTGTCGTGCTGATTGTGCCTCTGACTCCAGCGACACTTGGACTGATCGGGGCGGCGGAGATCGGTCTCATGAAACGAGGCGCTCTACTGGTCAATGCGGCGCGTGGACCGGTCGTTGTCACAGAAGCCTTGGTGGAGGCGCTCCAGGAGCACAAAATCCGGGCCGCCCTCGACGTGACGGACCCGGAGCCACTACCAGTGGGACATCCATTGTGGTCGGCGCCTAACTGCATGATCACTCCACACGTCGGCGGTTCGACACCGGAATTCATTCACAGGGCGTTCCGCTTTGGAGCAGAGCAGGTTCGAAGATTCATGGCCGGGAAAGAGCTGGAGAATGTAGTGACCGAGATCGGCTACTAATTCCCACTTCCCTTTCTTGCTGATTTTTTGCAAAAGCAAATGGCCTGCCCGCTCAGCGGAGTACAGGCCAGATGAGTACGTCAATTTGAAGAGCTTGAATGATGTGAGGCAGAGCTCTGTGAGAGCCTACCGCCTGCGACCTACCTGGAGTTCGTCAACATCATCGTCGTCGTCCTCTTCCTCCTCATCATCTTCGTCTTCGTCCTCATCCTCTTCTTCCTCTTCGTCATCATCGTCATCTTCAAACTCACCGTCTTCATCTTCGTCTTCTTCTTCGTCGTCGTCCTCGTACTCGTCGTCTTCATCTTCCTTCATCTTCATCTTCGTCTTCAAACTCGTCCTCGTCATCGTCCAGAGGCTTTTTGGGGGCGCTCACGTACTCAGCCGCTGAGGACTCCATGAGGCTGTAAGCAAAGTTGTCGAAGGCGGAGGGGACGTCCAGGCCGAGGGTGAGGAAGGTTGTAGTGGGGTCGAAGGTTAAGGTCTCGGGTGCCATGAAAATCTCTCCTGATGAAAATGTGTACTGGGATAGGATGCAGCAGATAGAAAAAGGTGAGTGTGAAAATTTGTTTTTTGCTGATTTAGACGCTGACAGGAATTTGACGTTTTTGCTGGTACATACGCTGATCGGCCAGTCGGCGGAGCTGAACTTCGTCGGTAGTGTCGTCCGGGTAGACAGCTACGCCGATACTTCCAGCGACCGTAAGAGCCTGTCCGTTGATAGTCACGGGCTTGCGTAGGGCGTCCGAGATGCGGGCAACGCTGGCCTCGGCGATCAGTTCTGCCGACTGGTAGCGAGGCAGATTGGTGGCGATGATGATGAACTCGTCTCCCCCCAGACGGGCAAGTGTATCGGGCGCACGAATGGCACCACGGAGATTGTTTGAGATATGTTGTAGCACCTCGTCGCCGATCTCGTGACCGTGAGCGTCATTGATGAACTTGAATCCATCGAGATCGAGCATCAAGAGAGCGGTGCGGGTATCGTTGCGCTGCGACTGCTGCAGGGCGGCGACCAGGCGCTCCTCGAAGAGACGGCGGTTCGGCAGCCCGGTCAGGTGGTCGTGGAAGGCGTACCACTCGTTGCTGGAGACCTGATGTTCGAGCATGACCAACAGCATGCCAATGGTGACTAGAAACTTCTGCATATCCCAGATCTGAGCGGCTATGTCGATGTACTGGGGACGGTTGGTGACCCAGGAGTGGAAGAGAAAGACCAGCGCCCAGACGGTGAAGCCAAGGACGATCGCGACTTTGCCGAGGCTCTTGCTGGGCAGGCTAAGCTGGAACACCACGGCGGTGGAGAGATAAAGGGCGAAGAGCGGGATGTAAGCTGCGTCCCGGTACATGCCGTGGCTCGCGAAGAACCACCCGGAGCCCCAGACCCCGGCCTGTAGGGCAACAAGCCACCAGCCATGACCCAACCTCGTACTACGGGCAAGAAGAAAGGGACTAACGAGGCCGAGGACCAGACCGCAGGCGATGAAGGCCTGAAAGACTCCAGCGGTTCGGACGTCCAGACCATAGGTGGAGAGGACTGCAAAGATCGGCGGCGTGTTCAACAAGAGATAGTTGAGGGTTGGTTTATGCGGATAGAGCGGTTTAGCGGCAGCCCACAAAAAGATGACGCCCGCGGCAAGGTACGCATCCAGCGCGATGATATGCGAAGGAAGGTGCCACTGACCTTTGGGGCTGTAAAACGCGTGAGCGATGGCTTCGAGAAAGATGAAGAGCAGGCCGGTGATCCAGAGATCGACGCGCTCCTGCGGATGGCGCTTGCGCAGGAAGTACAGAATCGTCAGGAGCACAGCCATCGCGGCGAGATCGGGAGTCAGTCGGTAGTTCATCTATCTTTCATGCGACCCGGTCGCCGGGCCTTAGGGCAAAGAAGCAAAAATTAGCTGGGAGCGAAGCATTCAGTATCGAACACTATCGTTAATAGAAGACAAATGGGAAGTATTTAGGCTTCGGAAAAGGGCCGCAACTGCTTTTCCGTTGGAGGAGTCGTAAGCAGGCTTACGATAACCAGGCACAGAAGAGAGGCCAGCAGAGCCGGAAGAATAGCATCTCGTTCGCCGATAACAGCGGGCAGGTGGGAGTGGATAAACGCCGTGTCCCAGAAGACTGTAACGACGGTTCCGACCGCGATGCTGGCTACGGCCCCGGCCGCTGTTGCCCGCTTCCAGTAAAAAGTAGCGAGAATGACCGGCGTAAGAGCGGCACCGTAGATCGTATAGGCGTACAGCGATTTCTTGAGAACCGACTCGATATGGAGCGACTGATACAGCGCCCAGAGCCCAAGTAAGACGACCATCAGCCGGGAGATGGCGAGGGTCTTCTTATTAGAGGCCTCCGGGTTGATGTACCGGAGATAGATATCGTTGACCAGGTTGGTCGAGGGAGAGAAGAGCCAGTTATTGGCTGTCGAGATGATCTTGGCGAAGATCGCTCCCATAAGCAGCGCGCCAAGCAGCCGCAGAGGCGCCGAGCCGTAGAAGCCGTGCAGCCCGAGGTAGGCCAGGATCTCACGTGGACGCTCGTGAACCTCGCCGGTAGGAAAGAGGCTCGACCCAGTGACGGCGAGCGCAACGATGACCGTCTCAAGGATGACCGTGCCGATGATCCAGCCGACCACAGCGCGAGTAGCGTCCTTCTCGGATTTGGCGGAGAAGAACTTTTGATACATCGACTGATTGCCCAACAGAAGGAGGCACGTAGGCAGAAACAGTTCGAGGCCCTGAATGAAGGTAAGGTCGCCGAGAATCTGGAAGTGGGTTGCCGGAAGCGTGGCGTGGATCGTCGACCATCCACCGGCATGACGAACGAGGATAGGCAGCGCGATGAGCATCGTAAAGGTGGCGAGCAGACCGATGGCGACGTCCATATAAGCGACCGAGGCCATGCCGGCGATCATCGTGAAGAGAATGACAAACGCCGCGATGATGTACTTGCCGAGATCAGCGCTGATGAGGTCGGGGAATATCAGATGAAGAATGTCACCACCGCCGACGAACTGATAGCTGGTGACCGCCGTGTAGCAAAAAAGAATGGCGATGACGCCAAGAACCCGTGCAGCCTGGTTATATCGCGCTTCGAGCAAATCGGGGATGGTGAACTGCGCGAACTTCCGTGCGCGCGGTGCGATGAAATAGATGAGCAGCAGCCCAGCCCAGCCACCGCCGCCCTGCCATAGGGCAGCAAAACCATGTTTGTAAGCGTTCTCCGCGCCACCTAGAAGTGAGCCGGAGCCAATCCAGCTCGACAGCAGCGTAAACACCAGCACAAACGCAGGCAGCGAGCGTCCGGCGACGAGATAGTCAGCCTTGGTTTTGACCTTGCCAAGGCGCGTCAGGGAGACGGTGAGAAGCGTAAGAACAATGAGGCCGAGGACGATCGCGTAAAGATTCATGTTTGGGTTAAAGTGTACTGTCTGGTGACACCTCTGGCATCGGCGGCGGCAATCATGCCATTTGAACGCCGCCGATGCCCGAGTATGCTACCAGACCTTGCAGGTCGGCGCATGCACCATCGGCTGGCCAGCCTTGCAGCTGAAGGCCCGCTGGAACTCGGGCATGTTCGACACCACGCCGTTGATGCGAGCAGAGCCGGGCGAGTGCGGATCGGTGATGGCGCTCACTCGCAGGTTCTCCGGCCGCTCGTTCTCGCACGCCCACTGCGCCATGCCGACCCAGAAGCGCTGGTCCGGCGTGAAGCCCTCCACGTTTGCAAGCTGCTGTCCGGCGGTCTGTTTCTTCCATGCGATGTAGGCCAGTAACGTCCCGCCCAGGTCGGCCACATCTTCACCGCTGGTCAGCTTGGAGTTGATATGAATGTCGTCGACGACGATGTAACTGCGCATATTGATCGCGTACGCAATTGATATGGTCCTCGAAGCCCTTGGCGTCGGCCGGCGTCCACCAGTCGCGCAGGTTGCCCTTCGCGTCGAACTGCCGCCCTTCATCGTCAAAAGCGTGGGTCAGTTCGTGGCCGATGGTCGCGCCCGTGTTGCCGTAGTTCGGCGCGTCGTCGATCTTCGGGTCGTACAGCGGCGGCTGCAGAACGCCCGCGGGAAAGTTAATGTCGTTCATCTGCGGGTTGAAGTACGCATTGACGGTCGGCGGCGTCATTCCCCACTCGTTCAGATCGACCGGTTTTCCGAGCTTGTGCCACTCACGCGCGTCCTCGAAATGGCCCGCTCGGATCGCATTGCCGAAGTAGTCGTCAGGCTTGACCTCGAGCGTGGAGTAATCGCGCCACTGGTCGGGATAGCCGATCTTGTTGCGGATCATGTGCAACTTGCGTAGTGCCTCCTGTTTGGTCTCCGCGCTCATCCAGTCGAGGTTCTCGATCTCGTGCTGCATTGCCGTCTCGATCTGCTGGGTCATCTGCTGCGTCTTGGCTTTGGTATCTGCGCCAAAGGTACGCTTCACAAACTCCTGCCCAAGGGCTTCGCCAAGGTTGCGGTCGACGGCGCGGGTGCAGGTCTTCCAGCGCGGCGGCATCGCCGGAACTCCGCGCAGGGTCTTCGAATAGAAGTCGAAATACGCCTGGTTGAAGGGATGCGCAAGAAGCTGTGCAGTAGCCGAGAGGTAGTGAAAGCGCAGATAAGCCCGCAGCGCGTCGACCGGCTCGGTCGTCAGCTCAGCCTGGACGGCCTTCATAAACTCGGGCTGCGAGACGTTGAGCTTTGCAACACCAGGCGCGCCCTGTATCTCGAAGTAGTTTGGCCAGTCGACCGCCGGGGCGATCTTATCGAGCTCGCCGACTGTCATCATGTGATAGATATTGTGCGGATCGCGCCGTTCGACGCGGGTAAGCGAAGCTTTGGCAAGCGCCGTTTCGATATGGAGGATCGCGTCTGCGTCGGACTTGGCCTGCGCGGCCGATTCACCACCGAGCGTCAACAGCTGCTGAACAAACGCAAGATATTGCCCACGCAGCGTCACGCTCTTCTCGTCATCCTTCAGGTAGTAGTCACGGTCAGGAAGACCAAGACCACCTGCCTCAACTTCAACGATCATCACGGAGGAGTCGATGGCATCCTGGTCCGTCCCTGAGCCAAAGAAGTAGCTCCCCGGATAGTCATGGTGCAGTTCACTGATCGCTGCAATCAGTTCGGGTCGCGTCTTCAGCGCATTGATACGCGTAAGTTCAGGCTGCGCCGGTTTATCCCCCAGTGCATCGATAGCTGCGGTATTCATGCATGCGCCAAAGTAGTCGCCAACCTTCTGCTGCACGGGCGTGCGGTCCTTCGCCTTGGCGTCCGCCTCCAGAATGCCCCACAGAAACTGCTGGTTGTCGTTGGTGAGCTTCGCGTAGACGCTCCAACCAGATTGATCGGCGGGGATAGGATTGTTTTTCTGCCAGCCACCGCAGGAGAACTTGTAGAAATCCACGCATGGGTCGACCGAGCGATCGAGACTGGTAACGTCAAGCGACGGCGAATATGGCATCGACTGGATCGGTTGCGCGGCAGGTTGTTGTGCGGGAAGGCGCAGTGCGGTGAGTAAAAGTGCGGTGGCCGCGAGGGCAACCGGAAGCTTCGCAGACATGAATTCTCCTGTGTGCATAATCCTACCCGCAAAGACCGCCGGAGAGGCAACTGCAAACCGACGATTAAGCCGAACTATTACAACTCGGGGGTAGACTGGTCCTGTTCCGAAAAACAGGTAACGGAGAAGACCAAATAATGAGTGTTTTCAGGATGAGGTGTGCTGGTGCGGCTTTCGCCGTAGCGGTTGGCAGTTCAGTGGCTGGAGCGCAGAGTGCGCCGATTACCTTGAGTGTGGATCTGACAGACGCTCCCCGTAAGATTCTTCACGCGACCGAGGTGATGCCCGTAACTGCTGGCCCCCTGACCGTGGTCTATCCGAAGTGGATCCCCGGCGAGCACGGGCCGACCGGACCAATCGAAAATATGGCCGGCTTCTTCATCACGGCCAACGGACAGCCGGTGAAGTGGGAGCGCGACAAGGTCGACATGTTCGCTTATCACCTGACGGTTCCCCAGGGCGTCACGCAGCTCGATATGAAGATCGACTTTCTCGCCTCCTCGGCACTCTCCGGATTCTCCGCGGGCGGCTCGACCAGTGAGAACCTCGCCCTCCTGAGCTGGAACACGCTGCTCGTCTATCCAGCAGATACCGACGCAAGCCAGGTCATGTTCACGCCATCCATAAAGCTGCCCGATGGCTGGAAGTTCGGGACCGCACTCGACAAAGATGGCGGAACAGGTCAAACAGCCTCGTTCAAGACCGTAAGCCTGGAGCAACTGATCGACTCGCCCGTGCTTGCAGGCCGCTACTTCCGCGAGGTTGCGCTTGCCCCCGAGATCACCCCGAAGCATTACCTCGATATGGCAGCCGACGGACCAGAAGAGGTAGAGCTGTCGAAAGAACACATCGCGCAGTTCGACAAGCTGGTACGAGAGACCGGCGCTCTCTACAAGAGCCGCCACTACGGTTCGTACCATTTCCTCGTCACGCTCAGCGATGAGGTGGCGCACTTCGGCCTCGAGCACCATCAATCCAGCGACGACCGCGTGAACGCGAACACATTCACCGATGACCGTGAATTTGTTCTGGACGGCCTGCTGTTGCCGCACGAGTTTACTCATAGCTGGAACGGCAAGTACCGACGCCCCGCCGGACTCGCGACCAGCAACTACCAGAAGCCGATGGAGGGCGAACTTCTTTGGGTGTACGAAGGTCTGACCGAATACCTCGGCGATGTACTGGCAGCACGCTGCGGCATCTGGACGCCTGAGCAGTACAAACAGAGACTCTCCACCATCGCCGCAACCTACGACAACCGCCCCGGACGCACGTGGCGCAACATTCAGGACACAGCCACGGCAGCACAGATCCTCTACGACGCCGGCGGCGGATGGGACAACTGGCGTCTCAACGTCGACTACTACGACGAGGGCGAGCTGATCTGGCTGGACGTCGACACCACGATTCGCAAGCTGACCAACGGCAAGAAGACCCTCGACGACTTCGTCGCAAAGTTCCACGGCCTTGGCGGCGATACAGGGCCGAAGGTGGTGCCGTATACCTTTGATGACGTTGTCGCAGGCCTAAACGGCGTCGTTGCGAATGACTGGGCCTCCTTCCTGCGCTCGCGGGTAGATTCGAATGCATATCATGCGCCTCTGGGCGGACTCGAAAACGGTGGCTACAAGCTCACCTACACCGACAAGCCGAACGCATGGAGCGAGATGGTGAATCTGCAGCGCGGTGGCTTCGACTTCTGGTACTCGCTCGGCTTGCATGTGGATAAAGCAGGCACCGTGTCTGACGTACTAAAAGACGGCGTCGCATACAAGGGCGGGTTTGGTCCTGGCATGCAGATTCTCGCCGTAAACGGACGTGCGTATACACCGGATGTGCTCAAAGCTGCTGTACGCGATGGCAAAGGCTCAGGTCCTGCGGTCGAACTGATCGTCGAGAACACCGGCTACTACAAGGTCATCAAACTGGACTACCACGACGGCGAGCGTTATCCGCAACTGGAGCGAGTCGCAAGCGTGCCGGATAGGCTGGACGACATCTTGAAGCCCGCAGCAAAGTAGGGTTTCACGAAGTACTGGTCGGAGTTGTCATAGCCGCCGCTGAGGTCAGGTCGTTCTGCTCGATTGCGAGCAACCGCTTGGCCGCAGCGGCGGCTTCTATTTCGCTGTTGATCTCTGCCCCCACCAACAGCATCAAGCCAGTGAGATAAAACCACGTGAGAAGAATGATCACTGCCCCCAACGAGCCATAGGTGACCGTGTAGTTATTAAACACATGGACATAGATGCGAAGACCAACAGAGGCCACCAGCCAGCCGATGATGCCGATCACCGCACCGGGAGTGATCCAATGCCAGTTGCTTCGTTTCACATCAGGCGCGAAGTAATAGATCACGGCGAAGAAGAGCGCAAGCAGCACGGCAGCGATAATCCATGCGAGGCTACGGGCGGTAAAGGCAACCACCGCCGCTAAAAAGTGGTGGTAGATGCGCAGATATGCGAGACGGGCAAAGAAATCTGCGCCAAGCATCGACGCCAAGATGAGCGTGAACAAAACCATCAGGATGACGGTCACGCCGATGGCGGAAAGCCGGGCGGCCAGGTAAGAGCGCGTCTCCTTCACCTTGTAAACAACATTGAGCGAGTCCTGAATGGCGGAGAACCCGACCGATGCGGACCAGATCGCCGCAACAAGACCAAAAGTCAGCTTTCCGCTAGTGGCCACGGCTGTGGTCTGGTTGAAGGTCTCAAGAACAGTTCCCATCGCATCGTGAGGAATGACTACCGCGAGATACCCGAGCAGCGAGTAGTAGATCTTTGAAGCAGAGCGTGCGGCGAGGCCGAGGAGCGCAGTTGCCGTGAAGAGGGTTGGAAACAGGGCAAAAATAAAGAAAAAGCCCAGTTCGGCAGCGCGGCCTACGAGGTTGTCGTCCAGCAGCGAGCGCCATGTGTGCTTCGCGATGACACTTGCAGGGGTTCCCTCAAGATTCCAAAGCGACCGGAGCGGAGACCGCGAGACCAAATCCCAGACACGCCGCTGTCGCTGCGGCAGGGCGGAACCATCGAGTATGGGTTCGACGGAAGAGATGGCGGCGCTCCCTTTCGACTACACTTTCGTCTCACGCCTCACTATGACAAGCCTTCATTCGGGAGGTCTACCTACATCTAGATGCGTCCTCATCGGACGATGGTCGTATCGGAAGAGTTTTTTGCACGTCCTTGGTGCGTAAGATCGCCATTGGGCATCTATTTATTGGTGAGATAAATGCAGAGAACCTGGCGAGGACGACCGTTTGCAGTAAGGAAGATGGAGCAGCTCTGGCGATTGGTGCGCGAAAGCCATGAGATGCCGATGAGCGGTACCTCCCGGCCAGTGGAGTTACTGAAGGCCGACGAACTTGGGGTGACTTTCATCGGCCACTCGTCGTTTCTCCTGCAAGTGAATGGACGAAAGCTCCTTGTTGATCCAGTATTTTCGAAGCGTTTGATTTTACTGCGACGACAGCGACGTCCAGGAACGGTCGTGGAGCAGTTGCCGGCCATCGATATGGTCTTGCTGACGCATGCCCACATGGATCATTTGGATATGGCCTCTCTGCGTCGGGTCATTCGCGCAACGCGTCGGCTTACAGGACGAACTCCCGAGGTCATCGTGCCTCGCGGAGTCGAAGACCTTGTCGAGCGGTTAGGTTTTTCGCAGGTGCACGGTCTCTCGTGGTGGGAGCAAATCGAAGTCCAGGGACTGAAGGTCACAATGACTCCCTGCAAGCACTGGGGAGCGCGGATGTTTCGTGATACTCACCGCGGCTATGGAGGCTATGTGGTCGAAGGCGGCGGCCAATCCGTCTACCACTCCGGCGACACAGCCTACTTCGACGGCTTTCACGAGATCGGCGCGCGCCTGAAGCCAGAGATCGCATTATTACCAATCGGAGCATATTTTCCCGACACGTACAGATCCGTTCATACAAGTCCGGAAGAGGCCGTACGAGCCTTCGTTGAGCTGGGTGCACAAAAGATGGTGCCCATGCACTATGGAACCTTTCGTCTTGGCCGCGAGCCCATGGAAGAGCCTGTACAGCGGCTCAAAGCTGAGGCAATTCGACTCGGAATTAAAGATCAAATAAAAATTTTGGAAGAGGGTGAGACGATGCACCTTTCTCCGGCGCTCAGCATCCGATGACGTATGGCTACTTCAACTGCAGTAAACGCGAAAGCGAGTGGGACGTTTGTGATTGGCGGGGATTTGACCGTCAACCGTATGGGATATGGGGCAATGCGGATCACCGGAGAAGGGATCTGGGGCGAGCCCAAGGACATTGAGGGTGCAAAGAAAGTCTTACGCCGTGCCGTAGAGGCAGGCGTAAATTTTATCGATACGGCAGACGCCTATGGCCCCGACGTCAGCGAGCGACTGATTGGTGAAGCCCTGGCACCGTACGCCAAGGGCGTTGTGATTGCAACCAAGGGAGGTCTGACGCGGCAAGGACCAAACGGGTGGCTGCCCGTTGGTCGTCCGGAGTACCTGCATCAACAAGTAGAGATGAGTCTGCGGCGGCTCAAGGTAGAGCGAATCGATCTTTGGCAGCTGCATCGCATCGATCCAAAGGTTCCGGTTGAAGAGTCTCTCGGCGTCATCAAGCGCCTGCAGGAGCAAGGCAAGATTCGCCATGTCGGCTTGAGCGAAGTAAAGCCGAAGGAGATTGATCGGGCGCGTAAGGTGGTCGATATCGTAAGCGTGCAAAACCTGTACAACATCGGTGATCGTCAGCATGAAGACGTTGTCGACTACTGCACGAAACACAACCTTGCATTTATCCCATGGTTCCCTGTGGCCTCTGGCAAGTTAGCGACGCCAGGTGGCAAGCTGGACGCAGCGGCGAAGGCTCACAACGCAACCGTCTCGCAACTTTCGTTGGCGTGGCTGTTGCAGCGATCCCCCGTCATGCTGCCGATCCCCGGAACGACTTCCGTCGAGCATCTGGAAGAAAACATCGCGGCTTCGGATGTGAAGCTATCCGCTGCCGAATGGAAGGCGATCGAAGACTCGGCGAAGTAAGTGCTTGATCTGTTCCATAAGAAGGGCCGCCAAATCGCGGCCCTTCTTTGCGTCTAGTTCTGTCTTCTCGCGTTTCGGTAAAAAACAACTTAGGTCTTCGGTGAGTTCATGTCCAGCGCTTTCGTGGTAAGAACGCCCTTGGGATCATCCGGTGTATTCCAGCCGGGCAACTCCTGCGAGCCGGTGATCAGGCGGGCGCCATCGCTGAAGGTCAGGTACGTCCATGCCCACTGTCGAAAAACCGACAGTCGATTGCGGAACCCGATGAGAAAGAAGATGTGGACGACCAGCCAGGTCATCCAGGCGGGAAAGCCGCTCCAGTGGGCCTTGAAGGGCCATTCGATCTTCGCCACGGCCGCCTTGCGTCCGATGGTGGCCATGTCACCCTTATCGAAGTAGCGAAACTCTGCGTCCTTGCCGCTGCCGTCGCTTCCCAGCGTTGCCGCAACCAGTCTGCCGATGCGCTTGGCAGCGTAGCGGCCCATCTGCATGGCGGGTTGAGCAACACCCGGGACCTGCTTCCCGTCCTGCTCAAAGTGAGCGAGATCGCCGCATATAAATATCTCCGGATGACCCGGCGGATTGAGGTGTCCATCCACGAAGACCGCGCCACGCTTGTCAGTTTCAACGCCAAGCAGCTTGCCGAGTGGCGAAGCCTGCACACCTGCGGCCCACAAAGTAACGACCGCATCGATGCGCTCATCACCGACCATAACGTAGCCGGGCTGCACATCGCTCACGTGTGCGCCTGTCCGAACTTTCACGCCAAGTTCGCCGAGCTGTTCAAGCGCCTTCTGCTGCAGGTCGTCGGGATAGGCGGCGAGAATCTTAGGGCTACCCTCCAGAATCAGAACCTCCGCCATGGATGGGTCGATGTGCCGGAAGTCGCTGCGCCATATAGAGCCGCGCAATGTCGCTGATCGCACCGGCAAGCTCAACACCAGTGGGGCCGCCGCCGATGATGACGAAGTTAAGCGCAGGATGAGTTCCCTTCTCCATCATCTGACGTTCGGCAAGCTCGAAGGCCAGCAATACCCGGCGGCGAATCTCGGTAGCATCCTCAACCGTCTTGAGGCCGGGAGCAAGTTTCGCCCAGTCATCTCGACCGAAGTAGGAGTGTGTGGAGCCGGTGGCGATGATGAGGTAGTCGTACTCAAGCTGCACGCCAGTTTTCAAGCTGAACGCGCCGCAGCGGGAGGTCGAAGCCTACGGCCTCATCCATGAGAACGTCGACATTAGGATGGTCTCGAACCAGCGAGCGGATCGGCTGCGCGATATCGGCCGGGGAGAGCACCGCAAGCGCCACCTGATAGAGCAGCGGTTGGAAGAGATGATGATTTCTGCGATCCACCAACGTCACATCCACGGGCAGCTTGCCCAACGCCATCACCGCGTTGATGCCGCCGAACCCACCGCCAAGAATTACTACGCGCTTTCGTGCCGGCGCGCTTCGAGTTACCGCTGATGCTGCCATCGTTTCAGGCTCCTCAAGTGGATAAATCTGATACCCAGCTGCGCAACATGTCACTTATTTGATGCCGATCGAGAGCATTCGGCGCCGTCGAGCAACTTCCTGCAGGGTTCGACGATTTTATTCCGATCAGGTTACGGAAAAACGCGAGCCCGACAGAAAGATCTAGGGATTGTCTTGCAGCGTGAGCGAGAGGAAGCCCTGAGTGCCGGTAGCAGCAGCAAGGTTCGTGGTTCCTGCGGTACCGGGAATCTGCTGTGGAACGACACTCAAAAGGCCGTTCGCATCGGAGACCAGCGAGACCTGAGACGACGCGAGGATCGGTGGCACAGGGCAGCGCCCCCTGTTCGGACAGGCAGGCTGCCATGCGTCGACTGTCTGGTAGATCTGAACGACGGCACCGGCGACAGGATGCGAGGCGGTGTCCGTAACGCGCAACACAACCGGAGTAAACGCACCTCCAACAGCGATCTCCTGATCGGCTCCGCTCACTACGGCCAGTCGCAGAGCTGCGGGATCAACACCCTTGGCGATGAAGGTAGTGCATGTGGCTGTCCAAGCGCAGCCTGAAAGGAGAGCCTCCGCTCCAGAGGCTAACGGACCGGCTGTGGCCGTAGTCTCTGCGATACCACCTGCACTCACCAGCGATTGAGCGGGCGAGACGAACATCGGCCCCGAGCCAACCTGCCAATCAACGAGTAGGCCCGTAGTCGAAGCAAAGTTGTCGCTCACGCTGAGCTGCGGCGTCCATAGAATGGTCGCCCCCGCAGCGACATACTCTACTGCCTGCACCGCGGTCACAGTCTGAGTCCGGACTGCGGAAGTAAATGTGGCCACCGCAGTTCCATCAACGCCCGCAGCCTGCAGCGTGATGGCACCGACAGTC
The DNA here is from genome assembly GCA_963708755.1 of uncultured Acidobacteriaceae bacterium. GTDB lineage: Bacteria > Acidobacteriota > Terriglobia > Terriglobales > Acidobacteriaceae > Edaphobacter. The sequence goes on along the minus strand of CAVPTN010000018.1, from coordinate 284,859 downwards.
TGCGGAGTGACGACGGTAGAAGCAACACCGTTCACATCCGTAGTAAGAGTGCATGCGGCCATTCCGCAGACGGCGAACTGGACCGTGCCGCTGGATGCGCTGAAAGTAACTGCCTCACCAACGACTGGAGTAACGCCATCGGCGCTTAGCACCTTCACGGCAAACGGCACCGCCGCAGGCTGCCCCAGCGCGACCAGACCGGATGGTGCGCTGATCAGGCTCAGCGTCGCTGCAGGCGCCGCATAGCTAAGTGACCGGCTCATGACGGTCGTACCGCGTGTCGACAGGTCCGTGACTTCAACATCAGCGGTCAGCGCCGTAGTCGAGCCAAGTGCCTGCAGCGACGGGACAGTCGCCACGATAGTATTCGCAGTCCAGCTTTGCACAGTGGCAGCAACGCCATTGACGGTAACTGCATTGCCGGTGCGAAACCCCATCCCTGTGATCGTGATGGTGCCACCAGCTGCGCTGACGGAGGCGGGGCTGAGACTATCGGCATAAAGCACACGCGCCTGGTAGTTGAAGTCGGGACGTCCATCACCGCGCTGATCCGCAATCGCCATTCGTAACTGATCCGGTTGCGTAAACGATGCCGTGAGCGTGGTCATGCCGGTCCCTTCTCCATTGAAAGCCTGTCCGGCGGCCGCAACCCCAGGCGACGAACCAAGCGCATCCGTCGCATTCCATATCCCGATCACCGGCATCGCTTTGGCGGATGTAGCAAACCCCTGCTCGTCCTCCGCGGTCACTTCGACGGAGAGAGAGCCGGTTGGCTTTGACCGAAAGCGAAGACCACGCCGAGTGACCATAGCCGCACAACAGACCCGGACCACCAGCCCTGCGAAGCAACAGCCACCGGGGCCCCCTCGAGTCCCGTCCGAGCCAGTATTGCAGCTACTTGCTGCGCCATCGGTGAGATATCGCAACGAAGCCCTGAGTGTAGCTCCCGTACAGACCTTCGGCGATAGCAGGGTCTGAGCCCGACGGCTCGACCGTACTCGCTACATATGGCCCCACCGCATATTGCCCCGTATACAGCGGATTAATCGGCTCCGTCTCGACGACGATCACCTGCCAACTCCCAGGAAGCATCGGTATGCGCTGAAGATTGAAGTAGCCCTCGAACTGGGCATTTTCTGTCCCTTCACTTCCCATCAGCGACGTATCCTGCCCAGTGACCGGGTTGCCATTGGACTGACGAAAGAGCGCTCCCGAGACCGACGACGTCGTGTACCAATCCTCGACATCAGTGATCGGTGTGAATTGCTCCCAGCGACGCCCTACGACGTTAACACCCTGCATCCCCTGGCCAGTCGGGAACGTAAGCACGCCGGATACCTGGTTCGCGTTGAGCAGCGTGTCCATCTTGCTGCCCGTAGCCTGCCCCTGATTAATCGTGTAAAGCTGGCCAAGCGCCGAAAGATCATCGGTCGCGAAGCGTGAAGGGCTGCTGCAGACACAGATACGTATATGGGCCGCAAAGAATGTCGATCGGGTGCATGATCGGCCAATGCAGATCCTGATTCGCGGTCGGCGGTGGGCTGGCCGTGAACACATTGTCGTTGGTCTGCGACCACCCCAGCCCAAGGACACGCCCAAACGCGCGCATCAACTGGTACTGCAACTGCAATTGCTGCTGAGGCGCCGGTCCCGTGCATCGCCCGTTGAGGATCAGAATCGCATGTTGGATGAAGCCCGCCGGAACAATGGAGTCTACGCTCTCGGTGACGCCGCTCTGCAGGCATCCACTCGGATCGCTTGCTCCGTTCCCGAGCAGCAAATCCGTAATCGAGCCATCGCTGTCGTAGATGACGGCAATCTGCTTGGCGAGATAATTACTGCTCTGAACATCCGCCGGAAAGATAGGCCCGTTGGGACCGAGAAACGCATTCGCGCCGCTGACATGCTCGCTCAGCGTGCCTCCCTGCGCGAGCACCAGGCTTGCCGTGGGCACGTTCCACACGGCGGCCGCAGCAGCGACGATCGCGTCCGCTGCTGCGTGGTTCACGCTCGCGCTGAGATCGCCAGGATCCGTAAAGTACAGCGGTTGATTCGTGTACCAGACCACGGGAGTTCCCGACTGCGTAAAGAACGGCGGCCCGGTAACCCAACGCGGTCCACCTGCCCAGAGCGTAGCCCCTGTCGCAGTCCAGCAGAGCAACAGAACCGTCTGGACCCAACGGAGAATTCGAAGCCGGTTCGTACTGTTACGGTGCGACATTCGACGCCTTCTGCCATTTCGTCAACAGACCAAGAACCACATCGACCGAAGCCTCCTGAGCAGGGACCGAAGCGTCATTGACGCTCGCATTGTCTAGCATCATGACGATCGGAGCTACGCTAATTCTGGTACCCGACACGACTGCGTAAGCAGTCGGCTGCTGTACGGTTGCCCCCTGACGAACCGAGTTCGCCGCCGGCCCCGTACGATACGAAACGGCCCGCGGCACTTTTGCCCCGAGCCAGCGCAGATCCACATACGGTAACGCAGGCGGCGCGGAGCTAGCCGACAGCGGAGTCGCCGTCGAACCCTGACGAATAGGAATCGCCCCGTCGAGGCCATCAACCGGAGAGCTCATCCCACCTGCGCTGGGAGCGTGTAGAAGCATCAAGAGACGCTGACCCACGCGATAGCGCTGGTTACCCGCCACCCAGAGACCACCCCACTCCCGCAAAATATAGGGCGTGCCCGCAGCACACCCGCGAATAGCCTGGTCGACGCGAAACTCAACCTCGACAACTCCTGCGGTCTCACTACCGGTGTCCTGACGTCGCACCGCCAGCACCTGCCCCATGAAGATCACGTCCGCCCGATCGGACATCCGATGCAGAACGTCTGTAACCGTCTCGGAATTAGCTCCTGAGGCAGTCTGCGAGCTGCCCTGTGAGCCTGCAGAATACGCTGTTTGACCATGGCCCAGAGAAGCCAGCAGCAGCAAGCCCAGAGGAGCTCGGCGCAACCACCGGAAAGTTCGCAGTATCCGAGACATCTCGCCCCTCCATCCTCCTCTTCTTCGTCAGAAGAGTTACGGTACGAAAGGGTGACCTATTTCGAAACACTAGCTTGCTAAAGTGCTCTCGCCGTCCATGAGTCAGCCGATATCTAGATCTCAGGGTAAAAGTCGAAGAAGGCGTCAATGCTCATCCGCAGCTGTGCCTCGATCTGTTCCCGGCTGCCTTCGAGCACATGCAGCGTCACATGGGCCTCGTTGCCGTTCTTCAGGGTTACCGGCGCCTCGCCGACCGATACGATCTCATCCGCAGGTAACAGCCTCATTCCATACACTAACGTCAGGTTTGCCATAGCATCAATTGTTTCACCAAACCTGCCGAAAACCGCCGGTTTGCATCTTTTTCGTTCGTGGCGCATTTACACTATGAGAGCTAATATGCCCGACAACCCTACGCACGACGTTGTAATCCTCGGTTCCGGCTGCGCCGGACTCACCGCTGCCATCTACACTGGACGCGCCAACCTCAAGCCTCTGGTCCTCGAAGGCCACGAGCCCGGCGGCCAACTCTCCATCACCACGCTGGTTGAAAACTTTCCTGGCTGGCCCGAAGGCGTGCAAGGTCCCGACCTCATCGAGAACATGAAGAAGCAGTCCATCCGCTTCGGCGCCGAGCTGCGCCTGGCCCATCTCAGCTCCATCGATCTCACCAAGCGCCCCTTCGCCCTCAACCTCGGCAAGGAGACCATCCACACCCGCTCGCTGATCATCGCATCAGGCGCCAGCGCACGTTGGCTGAACCTCCCCTCCGAGCAGGCCCTCATCGGTCACGGCGTCACCTCCTGTGCCACCTGCGACGGCTTCTTCGCCTCCGGCAAAGAGATCGCAGTCATCGGCGGCGGCGACACCGCCATGGAAGAGGCCCTCTTCCTCACGCGCTTCGCCACCAAGGTCACCATCATCAATCGCAGCGAGAAGTTCCGCGCCTCCAAGATCATGCTCGACCGCGCCATGGCTCATCCCAACATCCGCTTCCTCTCCAGCACCATCGTCGAAGAGGTACTCGGCGTAGAAGAGAAGGACGTCAAGGGCCTCCGCGTCAAAAATCAGGTCTCCGGCGAACAGTACGTCCTGCCCGTCGCCTTCATGTTCCTCGCCATCGGCCACATCCCCAACGCAATCGCCTTCAAGGGCTTGGTCGACCTCGACGCCGACGGCTACATCAAGACTCGCAACAACGTCTTCACCACTCTCAACGGAGAAATTCTCCCCGGCGTCTTCGCCTGCGGAGACATCCAGGACCGCCGCTATCGCCAGGCCATCACCGCCGCCGGCTCAGGCTGCATGGCCGCACTCGAGGTTGAAAAATACCTCGAAGAACACGGCCGCTAAACCGACAATGGACAGGCCGGTTCTCCAGACCCCGCGCCTGTCCTTACGTCCGCTACAACTCAGCGACGCCATTCAGGTACAGCCCATCTTCGCCCAGTGGGAGATCGTAAAACATCTCAACACCAAGGTGCCGTGGCCGTTTCCCGATGACGGCGTCCACACGTTCTACCGCGACAACGCACTCCCGGCAATCGAACGAGGCGACGAGTTCCACTTCATGCTCCGTCTGAAAGATGACCCTCACCAAAAGATCATCGGCTCCATCAATCTGAGATTGCATGAAGAAGACCACCGTGGTTTCTGGATCGCTCGCGAGTGGCAGGGACGTGGCCTCATGACCGAGGCAGCCGCGGAGGTCACGCGCTTCTGGTTCGAAGATCTGAAGCAGCCCGTCCTTCGCGTAAAGAAGGCCCGCGACAACCCAGCCTCGCGAGCAATCTCCCTGCGCCAGGGAATGCGTCGCATAGCCGAGCTTGAGAGCGACTACGTCTCAGGCCGCCTTCCATCCGAACGATGGGAGCTCACCGTCGAAGACTGGCGCAAGATGCGTCTCAAAACCTGATCCAAGCCCAAACCAATCGCACCATCCCTCAAGTTGTTCTTTCTGAGCGAACCGGAGAACCCCGCATCTGCCGTTGCCGCTGCCTGTAAGGCTAAATGGAAGCCTTGATCTCTTCTTTTGCAGAACGTAATGGAAATACGAGCATCGTCACCGCAAGAGCGACGACGATCCCAAAGGTAACCTCTAGAAATCGTGCGACCGCAGCCTGCGCAGGCCCACCGTCTATCTTTATCAGAACGATAATCGTAAGAGTCACTGCAGCAAGTCGTCCCGCCTTATCAAAGGCAAACGCACTGCAGACGAAGATACACAGAGCCACTGCCAGCCCATAGACAAGGTAGTGTCCATGCCAGATGTAACAGGTGCACCATCCCAGAAACGCACCGATCGCAGTACCGAGAACACGGTCGCGGCACGAGGCGAAGGTAAGCGTGTTATCAAAGCCCATCACCACGATCGCGGACACCGCGGCCCAGTAGCTGTGGATCAGTCCAACCCGATCTCCGAGCCACACGCAAAGAACAGCAGCGAGACCTGTTTTGAGGGAACCAAGAGCGTGCCTGCCAAAGTTCTTCTGCTCCAACCAGCTCGAGAGCTTACTCTCCTCAGACTTCGAGTTCGTCGACATAGCCGTCAACCTTTCTAAATCGAATGCTCGCGACTCTATTGCAAATTCATCGGCAATCAAATCGCCGCGAGCGACGCGAGCGGTGCATCACAGTAAACGCGACCATTCTCCCACCACCGAAGACCCATGCGCTCATCGTTGCCGTTGCAAGCAACTCTCCTCACTTCCAAGGATCCAAAAATCGCCATCCCTTGCGCCGGACCGCCGCGTCCACTAAAGTCTTGCCTGACAGGTACAGTTCTGATGACCCCTCGCTTCGCCCGCACCACCCTCTTAGCTATCCTCCTGATCTGCACCCTGGCGGCCCGCTCTTCCGCCCAAACCCCGCCGCAAACCCAGCCCAACACGTCCGTCCCCATCATCTTCGTCCACGGCAACGGCGACGACGCCTCCAAGTGGATCGGCATCATCTGGCTCTTCGAGTCGAACAACTACCCACCCGACAAGCTCTTCTCCATCCGCTTCACTCATCCCAACGCACGCGCCAACGACACCGTCGAAGAAGAGAACCGCTCTTCCACCACCGACGCCACCGCCGAGCTCAGCGCCTTCGTCACCCGCGTCCTCATCGAAACCCACAGCACCAAAGTCGCTCTCATCGGCAGCAGCCGTGGCGGCATGACCATTCGCAACTACCTCCTCCACGGAGGCAGCAACAACGTCGCCTTCGCAATCACCTGCGGCACGCCGAATCACGGTGTGCTCGCCATGGACACCAACCTCGACGGCGAGTTCAACGGCAAAGGCCGCTACCTCCAGTCCCTCAACCACGCCTACGGCGACGCCTCCGAAGTCCCACCCGGCGTCAAGATGATGACCCTCCGCAGCGACAGACTCGACAAGTACGCGCAGCCCAGCGGCATCGCCTTCGGCAAACCTGAAATCGCCACCGGCGTCACCTACGAAGGTCCCGCGCTCGCCGGAGCCACCAACATCGTCCTCCCCAACCTCGACCACCGCGAGCTCGCCTTCTACCCATCGGCCTTCGCCGAGATGTACAAGTTCATCACCGGCACCGCACCCACCACCACCCAGGTCACACCGATCCCCTCCCCAACCATCTCCGGCCTCATCACAGGCTTCGAAAACGGAACCTTCACCAACCTCCCAATCGCCGGAGCCCACCTCCGCATCTACCCAGTCGGCACCACCGAATCCACCACGCCAGCCTACGAAATCGTCACCAAAGCCGACGGCAAGTGGGGTCCATTCCAAGCCTCCTCCACGCAGGAGTACGACTTCGACCTCGAATATCAAGGCCGTCACATCCGCTTCTACAAAGCTCCCATCCCACGCTCGACCACCCTGCTGAATCTGCGCCTGCTGCCTGTCCCTGCAAAGCCTAAAGATGAAGCGAATAAAGCTGCCTCGGCACCTCAATCACAGAGCGAACTCTTCATCGATCGCCCCCAGGGCTACCTCTCCCGCGAACGCGACGCTGTCCTGATCGACAACAAGATCGCCAGCGACGAACCCAGCGGTCTCCCTCTCGACGATTCCTTTCTCGCCCACCTCGCAACGCCACCCACGCAACTCGTCACCGTAACACTGCGCAAAGAGACCATCGCTGCCCGTCCCTCAACTGACCTTGCAACCGATCTCCCAGTAGTCGACTTCCTCTGGTAGCAGCCCTCGTCAACGCAACTTCGCCGCCTTGTTCTTTGCCTGACGACCAACCTTCGCAACGCTTCCCGCCTGAGACAGAAGAGCCTTGATAGCAGTGTGAGCGTTGCTCAGAATGAAACGCGCCGCAGCCTTATCTGGTGTGATATTTGAGAGCATCACAGCCCCCGCCATCGTACTCATAACTCCACTTGCAGTCGTCAGAGCGTCATCTTTTCCCAAATCCCTTTCCATCTCCGTAAGACGATCAGCAACCAGCTGCACCAGCCGCTGATAGCCATCGACCGCAACAGCACGCACCTGCGGTTCGCAATGGCTTAGCTCTCCGCCGATCATCGACAGCGGACAACGAAAGCTGTTCCCCTCCCCCTGCGCCTGGTTCAAGTACAACGACACAATCTTTTCCAGCGCATCGGCTGCCGGCATACCCGCCGTCTGAGTCTCAAACATCGCCACCAGGCGATCGAACGCCGCACTGTTCGCCTCAGCGATAAGCTGCTCTTTCGACTCAAAGTGCCGATAAAATCCGCCCGGCGTCAGCCCCGCGGCAGACATGATGTCGCGCATCCCCACCACCTCTAGCCCTTTTGCCAGAAACATCTTCGAAGCAGTCGAGACGATCCGTTCCCTCGTCGCTGCCGTCTCACTTCGAGACCTGCGCATACTCTCTCCCCTCTAAAAAAAACCTGCATCTTTTAGATGACGATCGTTCTCTAAAGGTTCAGATGGAACGAAACAACACCCATCAAGCAGCCTAACCGCTGCAGAGGAGATGTGATGAGCGAATCAAAGATACTAGTAACTGGAGCGACCGGAAAAACCGGAAAAGATACCGTCAAGTTCCTACTCGAGCGTGGCCAGGCCGTACGCGCGATGGTGCGAACCAACGACGACCGTTCCGAGGCCCTCCGCAAGCAGGGCGCCGAGATCGTCCTCGGAGATCTCCGCGACTTCGAATCTGTCCGCGCAGCCCTCGAAGGCACTCGCAGCGCCTACTTTGTCTTTCCCATTCAGCCCGGCATCCTTGAAGCGACGGCATACTTTGCTCAGGCAGCCAGGGAAGCAGGCGTCCAGGCCATCGTGAACATGTCGCAGGCGTCTGCCCGTCGCGAAGCCACCAGCCACGCCGCTCAAAATCACTGGCTCTCCGAAAGAGTCTTCGACTGGTCCGGCGTCCCCTCCGTCCACCTTCGCTCCACCCTCTTCGCTGAGTGGGTCCTCTACTGGCGCGGCTTCATCAAAGCAGCAGGCATCCTCCCGTTGCCCTTCACCAAAGGCCGCGTTGCTCTCGTCGCCGCAGAAGATCAAGCTCGCGTCATCGCCAACATCCTCATCGCGCCCGCAGAGCACGTCGGCAAAACCTATCCGCTCGTCGGCGACAAAGAACTCACCTTCCCCGAGATAGCCGAAGAGATTGGCCACGCCATCGGAAAGCCGGTTCGCTACCAACTCACCGACGTCCCTACTCTCGCGAAGCTCGCAAAGGAAAACGGCATGGACTTCGGAGAGTTCTTCTGGCAGCACCTCAACGAAATCGCCATCGACTTCCAGAACGGAGTCTTCGCCGGAACCAACGACCTCGTCGAAAAAATCGGCGGCCAGCCACCCATCAGTCTCCCCGCCTTCATCGCAAAGCACCGCGCCGAATTTGACTAGCCAGAAGCGGCTGGACAAAGCCGCTTTCCTACTGTCATCCCGCAGCCCACCTTTCTTGTTGTCATTCCGCAGCGCAGCGGAGGAATCTGCTTTTTAGGCCACGCACCAGCAAAAAAATCAGCTTTAGCCGCCAACTCTCTTCTTCACTTTGACCCTGGCTCCACTACGGAGGAACACAATGAAGACACTAGCCCGCACGATCGCCCTTTCTCTCCTGCTCCTCCCCATCGCATTGGAGGCGCAGACGCCGAAATCCTCTCCTCTCCCGCCCACCCCTACCAACAGAATCCTCGCCATCGGCAGGTTCAACGCACCTCCCACGCCCGACCAGTTCAAGCTGCTCGCCGCACAAGAAGTCCCCGACACCCTGCGCCTCTATCTCGCAGGCAAGATCGACCAGTGGTATTCCATCCAAAACGACAACGGGGTCGTCTTCATCCTCAACGCATCCACGGTCGAAGAAGCCCACACCATGCTCGAAGCTCTCCCGCTAGGCCAGGCAAAGCTAATGACCTTTCAGCTGATCCCGCTAGGCCCAATCAGCCCCTTGGCTCTTCTCCTGCCCAAACCCGACAAACCAGCCCAATAAGAACGTGTCAAGCCCCGAATGCCCATTACCCCTTCTAAAACAGAGACATAGCCGTGGCGTATCAGTTATCCTCCACCCGCTATACTGGATATATCTCTTGAAAAAGCAAAGCCTCGGCCACTCGCCGAGGCTAAGTCGTTTAGAAAGAAATATTTACCGATAACCCATTTGTAATCAGATTTTTGCAGAGAGCCAAAATCATAATGTACTCAAAATAAATGGGTTAACAAGGATACCCGGGGGGCACCCCCCGACACAAAGCTGCTAGAACTTGTGGAACATGAAGAAGGCCCCAGCCACCAGACAGGCGAACGCAGCGAAGTGGTTCCAGTGCAGCTTGTCCCCGAAGTAAAAGGTGGAGAAGACACCGAAGACCGCCAGCGTGATCACCTCTTGGATCACCTTGAGTTGGTCCGGCGAGAACGTCTTCGAGCCAATCCGGTTGGCAGGCACCTGCAGACAGTACTCGAAGAAAGCAATGCACCAGCTCACAACGATGACCTTCCACAGCGGCACCTCCTTGTACTTCAGGTGTCCATACCAGGCGAAGGTCATGAAGATGTTCGAGCCAATGAGCAAAAGAATGGTCCACATGGGTGTTTCTGTCTCCTGAGGTTAGAAAGGCTTGGATGATGCTAAACGGTAAGATGCAAAGAGCATGTCCATCGCCGAAAATCTAGCCCATCTGCACGAACAGATCGCCGCAGTCTGTCACCGCGCCGGCCGCGCCGAGAGTGAAGTCGAGCTGATGGCAGTCAGCAAGGTTCATCCAGTAGAAGTCATACTCGAAGCCTACGCCGCCGGGCAACGCCTCTTTGGCGAGAACCGCGTGCAGGAGTTTCAAGAGAAGTCGCAGCACCTCGCAGCCCTCGCCGATGCAAGGTTTCACCTCATCGGCCCACTCCAGTCCAACAAGACAGCAAAGGCAGCGGAACTGTTCGACGCAATCGATGCAGTCGACTCCTTGAAGATCGCTCAGCGGCTGAACACCGCTGCAGCAGCCCTGAACAAGAAGCTTCCCCTCCTCGTCGAGGTGAAGCTGAGCCACGAAGAGTCGAAGCACGGTCTGGCACCCAATGAGCTGCCTGCGCTGCTGACCGCGCTGGAGGCACTGGAGTCAGTCGAAGCGGTTGGACTGATGACGGTCCCCCCGTGGTCCGAAGACGCAGAGACCGCGCGGCCTTACTTCCGCGAACTGCGCAGAATGAGAGACGAGTCCGTGATTCGTTTCCCGAAGCTGACACAGTTGTCGATGGGCATGTCGAACGACTTCACCGTCGCCATCGAAGAGGGCAGCACCTGCGTCCGCGTAGGAACCGCACTCTTCGGCAAACGGGTGCCAGCACGTACGGTATGAGCACAGAAGTCGCTAACTTTACGTTGAAGCGTCTATTTGGTCGTAACTTTAGCGCTCGGAAAGACAGCAATGCTGTTCCCATCCGCTGCCGTAACCTTTAGGTTTGTAGCATCCACAGTTGCATATGCAACCGTCATGCCCTTCGTCGCCTGAATCTCAACGTTCTTCATCAGGACATTCTTGACCGGAGATTCAGGAAGACCGATGATAACGCCAGCCCAACCACTATCGACCGATCTCAGGTTCTCGATGGTAATGTCGTGGAAGAATGGCGTGAGTCGCTGAACCGGCTCCGCCGCAACCTCGCCCTCAGGCAGCGCCTTCGGGTAGTACTCGCTGATCAGCACTAGAGGTCTTCACGCCCTCCATCGTGATGTCTCTGAAGGAGATGTTGCTGACGTCGGCTCCGCGGTCGCGATTTGCCTTGATGCGAATGCCGTTATCCGTGTTCTTGAAGTGGATTCGCGCAGCGTGGATGTTCTGCGCACCGCCTGCGATCTCGCTGCCGATCGAAAGTCCGTGACCGTGCTCGAACTCACAGTCGGTGATGGTGATGTTCTTGCTCGGGTCGTCGGGACCAGGAGAGTTGATCATGCCGCTCTTGATGGCGATGTCGTCGTCTCCAACATCAGCGTAGACATGGTCGATGACGACGTTGCTGGAGCTGAAGGGATCAATCGCGTCCGTATTCGGAGAGTGAATGTCGGCGATAACCCTGATGTTGTGGATCTTGACGTCATCCGAGTAGTACGGAACAAGTTGCCAGTAAGGAGAGTTCTGGATGGTAACGCCTTCGACAAGAACGTGCTTGCAGTGATCGAAGACGATGAGGCGCGGCCGCGTGTTCTCGCTGCCGAGCACACCGGAGTTCTTCGTGCTCCGAGCGATCTTCCACCAGCTCTCTCCCGCTCCGTCGATGACGCCCCTTGCCGGTGATCGAAACATGCTCGGCATTCGTCGCACTAACCAGAGATTGATAACCAGGTCCTCTGAACTCGATCTTCTTCGGGTAGTCGTAGTGGTCCGACGATCCGAGAAGGGTCGTGCCTCCGGCGATATCGAGGGTAATATTGCTCTTCAGTACGATGGGAGCAGAAAGAAACGTCCCACGGAAAAGCTTGACGGTTCCCCCGCCTGCACTGGCGCAGTCGTCAATCGCCGCTTGAATCGCCTGAGTGTCTTTGGTAGTGCCATCGGCTTTAGCACCATAGCTTCGTGCATCGCATACCTTGCCCGCGGCCATTGCAGGAAGAGTCATGGTAATCAGTATGGCCACGGATGCTGTTGTCGCCGAACGAACGCGCAATCGGTTCATCATCTCTCCAGAAGCGCTTGTGCGCCCATGGGAATAGTACCTGTAATTGGTCGTACCACGCATCTACGACGCGCAGAGGTCAAGGATTCGTTACACTTCGGCAAGAGCGCTGCTGGGTGGGATCGAATCGAGCCGGCTGAAAGACGAGTCATGAGTGAACCCTCGCCCGAACACGCGGGCTCGAAGACTAAGAGTCAAACGCCGGTCAATGCAGAACGGGAAGCGACGCACGAACTGCGGCGTGGACTGTCTACGGGCTCAGCACTGGGACTCAACGTGATCGACATGGTTGGAGTCGGACCATTCGTAACGTTGCCCCTCATCGTTGGCGTGATGGGCGGACCACAGGCAATGCTCGGGTGGTTGATGGGAGCGCTGCTCTCGCTGTGCGACGGCTTGATCTGGAGTGAACTAGGAACAGCCTACCCCGAGGCCGGTGGCTCGTATGCGTATCTCAAATACTTATACGGAGAGAAGACCTGGGGGCGAGCGTTTTCGTTTCTTTATGCATGGCAACTTTTGATCAGCGCTCCACTTTCGATCGCCTCGGGATGCATCGGATTCTCGCAGTATGCGTCTTTTTTCCTTCCATCAGCTAGTCACACGTTTGCCACCACATCAATGTTTGGCGTCCCCGTAGTGCTGAGCGGACAGACCTTGATTGCAATGGCCGCATGTGGGATCGCGATAGTTGTTCTCTATCGCAGCATCTTCGCTATTGATCGAATTGTGCGTTGGCTTGGTTTAGTAGTTGGACTTACGTTGGTGTTAGTGATCGTCGTGGGTTTCATGCACTTCAATGCTCATCGAGCCTTTGATTTCCCTGCAAGTGCATTTCACCTCAATGGCGCATTCTTTGCCGGACTTGGGGCTGGTATGTTGATCTCGGCGTATGACTATTGGGGCTACTACAACGTGTGTTTCATGGGAGCGGAGGTACGCGATCCGCAAAAGGCTATTCCACGTGCTGTACTTGGATCGATCGGCGTTGTTGCTACGCTTTACCTGCTGATGAACATCAGCGTGCTTGGTGTGCTGCCGTGGCGCGAGATGACGCAGAACACAGATAGTCACGCACGATTGTTCACTATGGCTGTATTCATGGAGCGGTTATATGGACACACTGCGGCTGGCGTTATCGTTGTGCTGATTGCGCTGTCAGCGCTGGCTTCCGTGTTTGCGTTGCTGCTGGGATACTCACGCATCCCCTTCGCCGCTGCAAGAGATGGCAACTTCCCGGCCTGGTTTGGAGTGCTCCACCCAAAGCACCGCATTCCGATGCATTCCCTGTTGACACTCGGGAGCATCACTCTGTTGTGCTGCATCTTCCGCCTGCAGGAAGTTATCACGACGCTGGTGGTAGTACGGATTCTGTTTCAGTTTCTGCTGCAAGGGACGGCTGCCCTGTTGCCAAAGCATCGCCGCGAGCGGAAAGTACGAGGTTTTCAGATGCCTCTGTATCCGCTGCCGGTACTGCTGGCGCTCGCAGGCTTCGTGTTTATTCTTTTTTCAAGGCCGCACTTCCTGCGAGAGATGAGAACCGCTGGAGTGATCCTGATCGTTGGATCACTTGTGTATGTGCTTCGCTATTTCAGCAAGTGGAGTCAGAGCTAAAACATTCAGACGGAGCGATAACTGCGCGTGGCTTTGGACTATTTGTAGCCGAACCCATAGGTCACGCCAGTGGCGATACGAATATTATTCTGACGATCATTTTTCGCATTCGGTATCTGCGTGTAGACGTAGTCGATTTGGGCAACGGTTAATCCGAATTTCCCCTTCAGCTTTGTGGATACTCCACCTCCAGCCGCTAGGCCGAACGCATTGCGATTGATCGTGAACTGAAAGTTAACATCTTCCTTGGCTCCCCCGAACAATGCTTCAGCGTATGGAACGAAGCGCTTCTCTGTGCGACGTGTGTAGCGGGCTCCGAAGAGATAGTTGAAGATGGTGATGTTCTGAAAGCTGCCATCGACGTTGGTTGCGTGGCCGACCATGATGTCAGCGACGACTCCCCACACAGGTGTTACGTTGAGCAGCACAGTCCCACTGCCACCATTGAGTGAGAAACAACCGCATTGGCCAGGAGGTGCATTCGCATGGAAATAGTTGTAGTTGGCTCCAAGCTCTAGTCGAGGAATTGAATCATAGGAACCACCCGCCGATATCGCCTGAGCATGAAGTGCCCAGGGCAGAGCAAGTATAAGTACAAGAAGCAAAGCGCTTCTAAAATGCATCATTTTCTCCTACTGAACAATCAAAGTTGCGGTTGCTGCGTGTTGAACGAGACCTTCGGTTCCGGTAACTGTGACGGTATAGGTCTGAGGGTTGAGGGTGAAGTATCCACCGGCGCAGCCACTGAGCGCAGCGATCGGCAAGAGCGAACCGAGCATCAATAGAAGAAGCAGCAAGGTGCGCGGCATCCTGTCTCTTAGCCTCCGTACCGCTCCGAGACCCACGAGACCCAGCATCCCGAGAGCTATCGGCAGCCCCTTACCGGAAGCAGGAGAGCTTTCAGGAAGATCATTTTGTGCACTGAGTTTAGTGCTCGTTTGAACATTGAGAACCATAGCGGTAACGCCGCTTCCGGCTGCAACGGAAGAAGGCGTCAATGTGTAAGTCGATCCTGCAGGTAGTCCCGTCACCGTGACTGTTACATCGTTGAGGAAGGTGCTTGCGGTAATAGGTGCCAGACTGAAGTTGTAGGTAGTAGATGCCCCGGGAAATATATTTTGGCTGGCGGGGCCAGTATTAGTGTTGGTGAAGTCTTCGACGATATCCTTGGCAGGAGCCGATGTACTTGGAGCAAAGGTGCTATCGCCCGAATAAACCGCTACGATCTGGTGCGATCCAGCTACGAGGCTAGAGGTTAGTAAGATCGCATTTGCATTCGTGCTAAGTGAAACCGCGACTCCCCCGTTCGGAGTAAGCGTAGCTGTTCCCAGAACGACTGAGCCGTCCATGAAGGTTACAGTTCCAGTTGCGTTTGGACTTGATGCTGTAACTGTAGCGGTGAAGGTCACTCCGCCGTTTACCAACTGCGCAGGTGTACTTTCGGTGATTGTGATAGCTGTGGGGATCTTACTGACAGTCTGCACCAGAACCGCAGAGACTGCAGAACTGTAGCTAGAATCGCCGCTGTACGATGCAGTGATCGGATGTGAACCGATAGTCAGCGTCGACGTAGCAAAAACTGCCACACCAGCGGCACTTACTGTTCCTGTACCGAGTACGACTGTGCCATCCAGAAAGGTGATCGAACCCGTTGCGCCCGCGTGGACAGAGCCCGAGAAGGTCACGGATTGGTTGTCTGCTGACGGATTGGCAGAGGATGTCAAAGTGACGACAGTGGCTACCTTGCCGACAGTTACTGTCGTTGGCGGGGATGTTGCTGGATTGTCGTTCGCATCGCCCGATGTAGATGCGGTAATGGAATTAACTCCTTGAGGGAGGGAGGGAACCGTGATTGTCGCAACCCCACCGACAATCGGAGCGGAACCCAGGGGATTTGAACCATTGGAGAATGTGACTATTCCTGTCACGCCTGGAGGGACTGTCTCGGTGATTGTCTCCGACGTATTGGGGGGCAAATTCGGGGAGGAGACAACAGGCGGTGGTAGAACAGGAGTAGATTTATTGACGATTTGCGTCAGGGGAGCCGAACTGGCTGGGCTATTGTCTGTATCGCCACCATAGCTTGCTGTGATGATATGAGATCCAGCGGTGAGTGTTGAGGTTATGAACGCCGCTGTACCATTACTAACTGCACCGGTACCGAGAACATTAGAGCCATCAAAAAATGTAACCGACCCAGTTGCATTTGCAGGTAAGGTCGCGATGAAAGTAACTGACTGATTGACAGTAGAGGGGTTGACGGAAGACGTTAGCGACACTGTGGGGGCCGTCTTGGCGACTGTTTGCGTCGTGTTGCCTGTTGCCGGATTGTTATTCGTGTCGCCACCGTAAGTCGCAGTGATTGGATCGGTGCCGATTGGAAGAGACGTCGTTGATATGACGACTGTCCCGGTAGTTGGGTTCACGGGACCGCTTCCAAGCGTTACTCCTCCACTCGTAATGGTCACTGTCCCAGTTGTGCCTGGGGGCAACGTCGTCGTTATCGTGACTGTCCCACCGGAAGTGCTGGGTCCAGAGGTTGTCACGGTCACAGGAGGGGTCATCTTATTGACCGTCTGAATCAAGCTCGTGTTTTCTGTTCCATTGTTGGAATCGCCACTATATGTTGCGGTGATCGTGTCGGATCCTACAGGCAAGGATGAGCTAGTCACTGCGGCAGTTCCGTTGACCAACGTCGGTGTACCCAGCACGGCTGGGCCATTTGTAAATGTCACCGTTCCAGTTGCACCAGCAGGAAGGGTAGCAGTGAAAGTCACAGGTTGATTCAGGGTAGATGGGTTAAGAGATGAGGTTAGAGAGATCGTCAACCCTGCTTTGTTCACAATCTGGGTAACCGTCCCAGTGGCCGAGTTGTTGTTCGCATCTCCACCATAGGAAGCTGTGATCAGATCGTTTCCAACCGGAAGAACGGATGAAGTGATGATTACGGCTTCAGTCGCAGTGTTGATAGTTCCAGAACCTAGCGTCACGCCACCACTGGTGAATGTGATGTTCCCAGTTGTACCGGTAGGGACGCTCGCGGTGATGGTGACCGAGTTACCAAATATGCTCATGCCAGAAGTAGTTACGGCGACTACGGGTGTAGCTTTATTGACTAGCTGTGTCAAGGTTGCGCTTACAGTGCTGTTATTCGAGTCGCCATTGTAGGTTGCAGTGATCGTCTCCGAGCCTGCAGGCAAGGTTGAGGTAGCTACCGTTGCAACGCCGTTGGACAGAGCCGGTGAGCCCAAGGTAGTCGTCCCGGCTGTAAAGGTTACTGTGCCGGTAACGTTTGCCGGAAGCGTGGCGGTGAAGGTCACGGATTGGCTAGTAATTGAAGGATTGACCGAGGACGAAAGTGTAATGGCTGGGGATATTTTGCTTACAGTCTGTGTCGTAGATCCTGTAGCAGAGTTATTGGTCGCGTCGCCGCTGTAGTTCGCAGTTATCGTGTCAGTTCCAGCAGGAAGGATTTTGGTTGTGATCGTTACCACGCCTGAACTGGAGGTTATGGTTCCGCTACCGAGCGTGACGCCACCACTCGTGATGACTATAGTTCCAGTCGGGCCAGTGGGGACCGAAGCCGAGATTGAAACGGACTGTCCAAAGCTGCTCGGACCAGAGGTGCTTACTGTTACGGTTGGACTCAACTTGGCGACGACCTGTGTCAGCTTAGCGACAGAAACATTATTGTTTCCGTCTCCACTATAGGTCGCTGTGACGACATCGCTGCCTAGCGGCAGTGTCGAGATCGTGAGAGAAGCTACGCCGTTATTTATGGCCGAGTTTCCTAATACTGTCGAACCATTGGTGAATGTCACCATTCCAGTTACATTGGTAGGAGAAAGTGTGTCCGTAAACGTAACTGCGCTGCCTGGTAGAGACGGGTTGACGGAGGAAGTCAACGTCCCCACAGTATCCACTTTGTTCACAGTCTGCGTTACGGTTCCGACAGCAGAGTTGTAGTTGTTGTCACCGCTGTAAGCTGCTGTAATCAGATCGCTGGGAGGAGTCAATAGGCTCGTGTTTATTGATACTGAGCCTGAAGAAACAGTACCTGATCCTAGAGAGAGCGAGCCGCTGGATAGAATGATCGTGCCGGTCGCTCCAGCCGGAACTGATGCCGTGATCGTGACCGACTGACCGTATGTACTAGACCCGGAAGTAGTGACAGTGACGATAGGAGTTGCTTTATTGACTACCTGAACAAGAACGGGAGATGTGTTGGCGTTATATTGTGCGGTAATGTTGTGCGATCCGGCGGTGAGGCTAGAAGTTGTAATTGTCGCTGTAGCACCGGAGATTGAACTGCTCCCAATGTTGGTAGATCCGTCGAAGAAGGTGATTGTTCCGGTTTTGCCTGTAGCTACCGTGCCCGTGAAGATGACTGCCTGTGTATAGGTTGATGGGTTAGGTGAGGAACTTATCAGAACGTTAGAAACTGTAGCTGTAACTGTGTTCGAGGTGCTGGTGTTGTAGTTGGAGTCACCAACATACACAGCAGTGAGAGCATCTGCGCCAATCGGCAGCGCAGTTGTCGTTATCGTTGCAACTCCGTTCGACAACTTTCCGGAGCCAAGAAGTGTGGTGCCGGTATAGAAGTTTACGAGTTCATTGTTTGTGGTCGTGGTTGGCGGTCCAACCGTGTAGGGCGATAGAACTGCAGTCAATACGATGGACTGGCCGGGCAGGATTGCGGAGGTGGCTGACGCCGTGAGAGCAAGCGTGGTGTTTACCGGAGCGGCAGTTAGAGGAACCGTGGAAGATAGACTGCCTATAAAGATGGAATCGCCAGAGTAGCTTGCATCTACTTTGTGAACACCGCTACCGAGTGGAAATACGGCGACGTTCGTGAGCGCAGATGCGACAGATGTTTGCTGTACTTGGCTGAGTGAGACGGCGGCGCGTGGAGTATCTGCGTCGGTCCCGATGAGGTCCGCGTTGCCATCGTTGTTGTAATCTCCGGCATTGACGGCATACGTGAGTGCGAATCCACCTATGCTTGGTTCCTGATATGGCTGGAAAGTACCATCACCATTACCTTGATAGACCAGAGCCCCGGTGCTGCCACCTGCAATTATGTCCGGAATGCCGTCACCATTGACGTCCGCGAGGTGTGGGTCAGATGGGATATCGGAGGTATATGTCTTTGTGGGACGGAACGTAGCGTCACCTTTGCCGAGAAGGACGAAGAGGCTAGGACCGACGTTGTTGTTGCCACTATTGGGACGCAGAATAGAGCTGGAGACGATGTCAGGAAAGCTATCAGCGTTTGTATCGCCAGTGGTGAGAAATTCTCCAATCTCACTGGCAACCGGGGCTGTGGGCGTTTGAAAAACTCCCTTTCCATTCCCAAGGGCGACGTAAAGATCCGACAGTGAGCTATTGGGTACAGCTGTATCGACTGC
Organism: uncultured Acidobacteriaceae bacterium; assembly: GCA_963708755.1. Taxonomy (GTDB): domain Bacteria; phylum Acidobacteriota; class Terriglobia; order Terriglobales; family Acidobacteriaceae; genus Edaphobacter. Next base: position 265,764 of record CAVPTN010000018.1, on the reverse strand, counting down.
GTATGCTACGTCGTCAAAACCATCCATGTTGAAGTCTGCGACCACTATGCCATGGGCTAGGCTTGGAGTCGAAATAGTCGCTGCAGTTTCCTTGGTGAATGTTCCGTCTCCGTTGCCTTGGAAAAAAGTTATATTTTGCTGCGCGTTATCGGAGACCACGATATCTATCAGACCGTCGCTATTGAAGTCACCGATGGCGACACCACCTACATCGCCCGTCGGGTAATAGGCCGGATTGGTTTGAAAGGTACCGTCGCCCTTGCCGAGATTAATGACAAGACCACCGTTGGCCTTTTTATCCGAGCAACCAAGTGCAATGTCTGTTACTCCATCACGGTTAAAGTCAGCAAGAACAATCTGAACAGCTACCCCGACGCTGCATCCTGGATAATTTACCTTCGGTTTGAATGTTCCATCTCCGTTGCCTAGAAGAACAGAGATCGTCGGCGAAGCATCGCCTGTTACTACATCAAGGTTGTTGTCTGTATCGAGGTACGCCGATGCGATGGCAACAGATCTCTCGTCTGACAGTTTCGTACCCTGAGGGAATGTGCCTCCGATAGCAAACGGTTGATTTTGAACAAATGTTGTAGAGAGTGTGGAGACGACCAGGCTTTCAGTGCCGAGGAGATTGTTACCAGCACTCGTATCGAGAAACGAGATTGTTCCGGTTGGCCCAGTATTCAGCGAACCAAAGCCAGCTACGGTGCCCGTGAGACTGTAGTTACCGATAGAGCCAGTGGACGAAAGCGTTATCGACGAGGTGTGGGTTCCAGTCACTGAATAAGTGACAACGTTCGATTCACTGGTCGCATAAGAGTTGTTCGCTCGAAATACCGCCTTGTAACTGTGGTTGCCAATCGGACCACTGCCTATCTTCACAGACGCGGTAGCACCCGGGAAAGTCAATTGAGCAATTCCAAGAGCAGAGTTGTTTTCGCAAAACTTAGCGGTCGCTTCGCAGAAGAGCACTAGACCTGCAGTGATCGGCGCGTTGCCTGCCGTGACTGTCGCCGTCAGACTGATTGGGGTCTGATAAGGAACTGAGGTGGCTGAGATCGCCAGTGCCGTTGTCGTGGGCGTTGGCGTCGCCGCAAACGCCGAGCAAACCGTTGTTGCCATCATCACAAGGATGAATAGGGCTCGTGCATTGAAACTCCCCATCCAGACAAAAAAAGAAAAACAAGGCGAACGGTGAGACAAGTGTGTCATAAGGGGCCTCTTGGCTCGTTACTGCGCCAAACTTTAGTACCCACCGTAACCTCCTAGGTGGTGACCACCTATTACACGAAAGTTGCACCGAACGAAGGGAGCGAATGGCCATTGTCTCGCCTGTATTATTCGAATGAGCGTTTGACCAGCTCAGTCCATCAAGGCGCTTAGTCTTCATCTGCCAAGAGATAGAGCTTTCTGGCAATACACGAAGTCGCTTCATACAACGCGAAATAGCGGAGAGGCTATGCCTCGTCCGCTACTTTACTAAGCAGTTAATGATCGGATGTCGAAGAGAAACACCGGATGACGCAATGAGGACAGATGAAAGCTAAGCTTTATTCCTCGACGACGGCCTTGACCAGATTTCTTGGTCGATCGACATCGATACCACGACTGATCGCCAACGTATAGGCAAGCAATTGAAGAGGAACCACCTCGAGGATCGTGGATAGGAGGTCGTTGCTAGCTGGAATGAAGAGGCAGGAATCGCTGTACTGAGGTACTTCCCGGTCTCCTTCAGTGGCTAAAGCTATGATCCGGGCTCCCTGGGTGCGCATGTCTTTCATCAGTTGAAGAACCTTCGAGTACCGCATGAGTGAATCGGGATCACCAGCGTCGGCCGTCGCGATCATAATTAACGGAGCGCTCTTGCTGACCAGTGCATTAGGCCCATGCTTCAGTTCGCCAGAGGGATACCCTTCGGCATTGAGGTAAGCGGATTCTTTGAGCTTGAGAGCGCCTTCACGGGCGATAGCATAGTGTGCGGCACGACCTAGGTAGAGAAGCGTGCTGGAGTTCGCGAGTTGCGGAGTTAGTGCTTCAATCTGTTTTTGCCAACCGGGTAACGCAGACTGGATGAGTGGGGGAAGCTCTTGCAACTCACGGCCGTGCGCCTCGGCTGCCTGGAGAGTCATGCGACCACGGAAGCGCGCCAAGTGCAGGGCGAGAGAGTAAAGAACGGCTAGCTGCGTGGTAAAACTCTTCGTTGCCGGTATTGCCTTCTCGATACCTGCGAAGGTCGGCAAAGAAGCGTTCGCCTCCGTTGCCATACTGGAACGAGCGTTATTGGTGATCGCAACCGTAGCAAGTCCGCGAGCCTGGGCTTCGCGCAGAGCAGCCAGCGTGTCCGCCGTTTCGCCCGATTGAGAGATTACAAGCACACCCGGGTTGTGCAATGTGTGCGTTGAACGATAGGTATATTCGCTTGCGTACTCGACATCGACTGGAATACCCGCAAGGTCTTCCAGCATGATCTCTCCAGCCAGACCGGCATGGCGGCTGGAACCACTAGCAGCAATGACGAGTCGCTCGCGCCTGCCGAGAGCATCAACTGCTGGCTGGAAGGTCTCTGCGGTTGTCGCTCCACCCGGAATGTAATGCTCAATGGTAGCGGCAAGCGCCTGTGGCTGCTCATAGATCTCTCGCAGCATAGCGTGAGGAAACGTTGTGGTCTCAGGCGAGTTAGGCGTAGATTCAATCATGTTGTTTGCCATCCAGAGTATCTTTTTATAGCTCAGCTTACGGCGGGTTGAGTTCTGGCCCGCAGGAGACGGTACGTGTATCTGGAGCTTCCTCTTCGGGTGATGAGAACGAACTCTGTCTTCATGGATCGGATGTGGGATAGTGCACCGCATTCCAAGGGACTTATAGTTGCCGGCACATTCTTTTTACTTTTCAAACCTGTATGTACGACTATACTGGATTTTACGATATCAAGGATTATGTTAATTCGGCGATGTGTGTGCAGGTATTTTTCTAGCTTCCTCATCGCGCGCACAAGCCTTCAGAACATGGTTAACTGAAGCGTGCGCTCACACGCGGAGCAATGAAAGGGTAGCAATGGTCAGTACGATAGCGGCGCGGCGGCTCCTAAGTGAAGGACGTGTGGTGGAGTATCCGCTAGTTAGCTTGGAAGACGGGCGCATTCGCCAGATCGAGGGCTTGAGTGCGGCGGAACATAAACGAGTTGCGGCTACCCATCGCTTTCCAGATGCGACTCTAGTTCCGGCCTATATAGATATTCACATTCATGGGTGCGCGGGACACGACGTCATGGAGGCGAGTTCGGAGGCCTTGGATACGATCGGGATGTATCTTGCGGGCCGCGGTGTCGGAGCCTACTTTCCCACAACCGTCACCTCCCCAAGAGACGAGACCCTGCGCTCGCTGGCTGGATTGGCGTATGAGATTGGTCAACGCCAGGAGGCTTTGCCTCACGGAGCAACTCCCCTGGGCATTCACTTGGAAGGGCCATTTCTTTCGCACCTGAAGCGCGGCGTGCACACGGACGCTCTACTGGAAGCGCCCTCAATTTCACTATTCGACCGTTTCTGGCAGGCTGCCGAAGGCCATATTCGTCTCATGACGATTGCCCCGGAGCTGCCCGGTGCCACGGAACTCATTTCACATGCGACCGCCTTGGGCGTTCGCTGTAGCCTGGGCCACAGCGATGCAACAGTGTGTGAAGCGGAGGCAGGTTTCGCGGCTGGGGCGCGCTCTGCAACGCACACCTTTAACGCAATGCGTGCTATCGATCATCGCGAACCTGGATTGGCGGCCTTTGTACTCGACAAACAATCATTGTTTGCCGAGATTATTTGCGATGGCATTCACGTCGACCCTTTGATGGTGAGGCTGTACTTCAAGGCAAAGGATGAGGAACGTATCATTCTCGTGACCGATGGCATGAGCGCAACAGGAATGCCGGACGGGACTTACATGCTTGGGGATATGCAGGTGGAGGTCCGTGACGGGCGTTGTACCTCCAACGGTGTTCTCGCCGGAAGTGTATTGACTCTGGACCGCGGGGTTAAGAACCTCATGGAGTTCACTGGAGCTGCTCTAAGTACCGCAGTGGCCGCAGCTTCGCACAACCCTTCGCAGCTTATGGGAATCGGCGACAGCTGGGGAAGTCTTGGGGCCGGCCGTGTAGCGAACATCACTGTACTGTCTCCGACGGCAGAGGTAATCGAAACTTTTCTGGCAGGATGCTCGACAATCGCATCTGAGAAACCTGTCACCTCCTCGATTCGCTAAGGCAAGTGATGAGAGCGGTTCCGCCCGGCTTTGTGGTATTCGACTTGAGAATGTATGTATAGACAACTGAACCGGGATGGGACTAGAAAGACAAGAGACAAAAATTAATTTCCAGGTACCGGATCGCGGCGGTGGCAAGCTACCGGCTCGGAGCCATTGTGCGAGCCAGCTATATGAACTACGTCAGAAAACGTTTTAGGAGATAGAGCGTGAAGTCGCAGATCCAGCCTGATTCAACGGTACGTCCTTTAGACAAGAGCGGATTTATTCCGCTGTATTACCAGATCCAACGTGCACTCATGGAAAAGATTCACTCTGGGGAGCTTTCGACCGGGGATCCGCTCGCCTCGGAAGAAGAACTGGCTCGTATCTACCAAGTGAGCCGGATGACCGCTCGCCAGGCCTTGCACGGTCTCAAGACCAGCGGTTTCGCCGTTAGTCAAAAGGGACGCGGGACATTTGTGACCCGCCCAAAGCTCGAAAAAAACATCATGCACCTGCGAGGCTTCACTGAGGATATGAAGCATCTTGGCATGGTGCCGAGTTCGAAGTTGCTCGAACAGACCGTGGTGAAGGCAACAGCAGAGCTTTCGGAAAAATTAAGGGTTGAGACGGAAGAGGTTGTAATGCGTCTGCGACGCCTTCGATTGGCCGATGGAATTCCAATGGCACTTGAAGAGTCACACATTCCTTTGAAGCAGTTTCCCGGTTTAGAGAAGATCAACTTCGCGAAACAGTCTTTGTATTTTGTGCTGCGGGAAAGCTTCGGCGTTCGTGTTGGATGGGCGGATGAGGTTATTGAAGCTTTACCTGCGACTCGTGAAGAGTCTGAACTGCTGACAATACCAAAGAAGGCAAGCATTCTCTCTATCTCGCGCGTCATTATGACCACGGAGGAGACCCCGATCGAAGTCGCCTGTTCGCGCTACCGTGGAGACCGATATCGTGCTTCGATCCGGGTTCCTACGACAACTATTGAATAACTTTCGTCTCTGGCTAGTTTGAAGTTTCGGCCACATTCATATTGCGATGGCCTCTGAGTGCAAAGAAGAGAATGTACATATAACAGAGCAGAACGATCACAAAGCTCAGTTGATATCCGAACCTATCCGCTAAGAGACCCTGAATTTCAGGAATGATGGCTCCCCCAACGACCATCATAATGAGAATTCCCGATCCCTGGCTCGTGAATTTTCCAAGGCCTTTTACCGACAGCGGGAAAATACATGGCCACATCACGGAATTAAACAAACCGCAAGAGACGATAGCCCACATTGCGACGTGTCCATGAGTCAGGATTTCGGTTGCAACCAAAAAGGCTGCAATCAGGGAAACGAAAGCGAGTGCCCGCTGAGCCCTGATCTTGCGAAGTGCCCAAAATCCAATGAAGCGGCCTACCATCGAAGTAAACCAATAAATGGATACGTATCGTGCTGCGTCCTGGTGACTCATACTTCCCATCGATGGGTGACCGAGGAAGTTGATCATGATGCTGCCGATTGCGACCTCGGCTCCGACATAAAAAAAGATAGCGATCGCACCTAAGCGGAGATGACGAAAGCCCCACGCGCTTCCCTCGGAATTGGAAGCTCTATCGCTCTTCTCTATCAAGTTTGGAAGACTGACAAAGGCTGTAATGATCGCCATTGCAAAAGCGCAGGTGGCCAACAGGACGTACGGGATTCGAACGGAGCGGGCCAACTCCGTTGCGGAAGCTCCTGCGGCGATGAAGATGAACGCAGCACCGATTTTGGGAGCTGTAGTGGTCGCTATGGAGTTGAATCCACCCGCAAGGTTAAGCCGTGAAGATGCCGTTTCAGGAGATCCAAGCGCGCCGACATAGGGGTTAATCGCCACCTGAAGAAGAGCAAGCCCGCTTCCAACGACGAACAGTGCGAACAGAAACAACGGATAAAAGACAATTATCGAAGCGGGAAGAAACAGGAGAAGGCCTACGCCCATTATCGACAAAGCGACGACGATGCCGGACTTGTAGCCGATCCTGCCAACGATCCAACCGGAAGGAAGCGACATAACAAAATACGCCCCGAAGAAACAGAACTGAACCAGCAACGCCGTAACATTGTTGAGATGAAAGAGGTCTTTAAAGTGGGGAACGAGAATGTCGTTCAACGCTGTGATGAAACCAATTCCGAAGTAAAGCGAAACCATCAGCATGAGCGGAACGGTATAGTTATTGCCGATTTCGACCTTCGTGATTGAACCTTCTTCAGCTACTCCAAGTGCCATTTCTGTCCCCAGGTTTATGTTCTAAATGCTGCTTTAATGTCTAGATGACTATACAGCTTCGAAATGCGATCCGAAAAAGGATTTTGCTTTAGCATTTCTGCTGTATCGCATGCGCAAATCGGCTGGTGATGGTCTCCGGACGGGTGATGGCTGAACCTACGACTACAGCAGCCGCGCCGAGTTTTAGGGCTTGGTAGGCCTGCGGGGGGGCCGTGATGTGGCCTTCTACGAGTACAGGTACTGTCAAGTGTGCGATGAGGGATTGGATCAAGGGCCAGGAAGGGGTGCGGATGCCAGCGGTCTCGGCAGTGTAGCCGTAGAGAGTGGTCGCGACGGCGTCGGCTCCGGCGCGTTCGGCGGCTTGGGCGTCCTCAAGGGAGGCGATGTCGGCGAGGACGGGGCGGTTGAGTTCGGTGTGGATGCGGGAGATCAGCTCGGGCCATGGTTCGGCGGCCGTGAGGCGTCGAGCGGTGCAGTCGAGAGCGATGATATCTGCTCCAGCGTCGCTGATGGCCTTAGCGGAGACGAAGTCAGGAGTGATGTAGACGTCTCCGTTCGCGTCATAGGTCTTGATGATGCCGATGATGGGAAGTTGCGTGATGGCGCGGAAGGCGGCGATGCGAGAGATACCTTCGGCGCGGAGACCGCCTGCTCCGCCGCGCAGGACCGAGGTTGCAATGCGGGTGAGCGTGTCGAGATCGTCGAGCGGATCACCTTCGGAGGCTTGGCAAGAGACGATGAGACGGCCGCGAAGGCGCTCGAAGATAGAGTTGAAGGAGGCCTTTGAGCCTTGAGACACTTGGAGCGTTCCTTTTGGTTCCTTAGAGACAACTGTTGGACGAATGAGGTGTAACAACTGTTGCAGGAAACAGAGTATCTATAAATCGCGCTATTGTGGATGAGTGAAAAAGGAGCTGTGATTTGAAACGGATTACGCGACGTGGATTTATTGTTGGTTCGGCTGCTCTTTCTGCAGCGGGGCGTATCGGGTTTTCTCAGGCGAAGGGTGGTGGTGGGTTGCTTCTGGTTGGGACGCAGACCTCGGGGACGAGTAAGGGCATCTATGCCTACTCGTTTGCGGGCGGTGAGCTGAAGCTGCTTGGTCTGGCTGCTGAGGCGGATAGTCCTACCTTTATGGCGCTGGCTCCCGATGGCAAGACATTGCTTGTGGCCAATGAGCTGGATGAGTATCAGGGGCAGAAGAGTGGGGCCGTTTCAACGTATTCGCTTGATCGAACCAGCGCGCGGTTGACCAAGATAAGCGAGGAGCCTTCGAAGGGCGGTGGTACCTGTCATGTTGCTTTCGATCACACCGGAAGAGCTGCGTTTGCCGCGAACTATGGTGGAGGCAGCGCTGTGTCGTATGCGGTTGGTGCCAATGGTGCGTTGAGCCCAGCGGTTTCGTTCTTTCAGTTCAACGGACGCGGTCCCGACAAGGAGCGGCAGGAGGCTCCACACGCGCATCGGGTGACCGTGTCACCGGATAACCGGTTTCTGATGGTCAATGATCTGGGGCTCGATGAGATTCACATCTATCGGCTGGATGCGGCGACGGCAAAGCTAACTCCGAACGAACCTGCGGCTTGGAAGTCTGCTCCCGGTGCGGGTCCGCGTGCGTTGCGGTTTCATCCAAACGGCAGATTTGTTTATTGCGTCACCGAGATGGCGTCCTCGGTGGTGGTGCTGCACTGGAACTCAAAGGCCGGGACGCTGGAGACGATTCAGGAGGTCAAGATGAAACCTGACGGCTTCTCGGGCGTGACCAACGGTGACGATATCGTGATCGATTCGCGTGGCCAGTTTGCCTATGCGACGGATCGATTCGACGACATCATCGTTACATATTCGATCTCGGCTACGGACGGCAAGTTGACGCTCGTGGACAGGACACCGTGTGGCGGCAAGGTTCCGCGTCATCTTACGCTCGATCCGAGTGAACGATGGCTGCTGGTGGCGAACCAGGAGTCCGACACAATCTCGATATTCTCTCGGGACGTGAAGAGCGGAAAGCTGACGAGTGCGGGAACGACCGTTCCGCTATCCCGTCCGCAGTGCCTGGTCTTTGCTTAGCATTGTCCAAGAAGGAGTACCCCCCCCCAGTGCCTCAGGTAAGTCTTTTATAATTAATAACTTAGCCATTTGGACCCATTTCAAATATTTCATTCTAAATGGCTTACGGCTAAATATTTCCAATCAAACGGGTTATGACGTTTCTCCCTCCAAACTTAAAAAGCCCCAGAGACCCTGGGGCTTTTCCATGCTTGATTTAAGTATAGCTGCTGGAGCATAACTCATACGCCACGCGAATGTGCTGGATTGGCGCGGGTTTTCGCGGTTTAGGGGCTTGACAGGACTTTTGATTTCGCTAAGGCTAAGTGAGAACGATAAACAGAAGGGCGTTTGACAGTACCTATACTACGCCCTGGCGCATCCCGAACCCGGCGGTTCTACGAAGGGAGGTTCCTCTCATTCCTCGCATATCGACGAGATACACTATTTGTGAGGCCGCCGTCCCGGAGGATGTATCAGAAGTTCGGCCGTCACAGTTGCCCCTGAGGCAGCTCCGTGCGCCACCCCTTCCCCGCTGTTGCGAAATCCATAGAGGCCGCTGAATGTCTGCCCAATTGTTTTCGGCAACAAATTACGCTCGCTGTTGGTCGCCCAACTAACGAAGTCTCCTAAGGTCTTAGCCTTCGCATCAGGGAACAATTCCTTCGCCGCCGCTTCTACAGCGCAAACGCTTCTTTACCGTGTTCTCATGGTCAGTTTTCTTACGATCATGAAAATACCGAAGAGCTTTTGAAAAATGGATTCGGGCGGCACCTAATTTCTGATCAGCGAAAACTTTCTCTGCTTTGTTGGTTTGAGTTATCGTATGGCGCTTTCCCCGCCTCTGCACTAAACCATCACGAAACTCATAGCCAAGGCCCTCCTCTTCAAAAAGGCGCTGCACTTCCTCTGCGAAAAACGACTGCGCCTGTCCTTTCGTAATGGTGATCTCTTCGTCGTTGGACCACCGGGATTTGTCTTCGGTGAGATTGCTGTGGAGGCGTTCACAGAAATCGTAGACTCGATCCCAACGATTAGATTCAACTGCCCTCGACATCAAACTTAGCCTTCCTTATGCTCTCAAGCGAGGTACTGCTATATTCTGCGGGGACGACTGTGGCAATCCTTCTAAGTTCCTTCGCAGCAATAGACCACCCCGAAGGTAGTCCTTTTCGATTGCCGCATTCAGCACGTGAAGAAGTCCGTTACGTGCGCTGGCCGGAAAATCTTCCTCGATCCAATTCTTTTCCCGGCGATTCCTCGTTGAGAATGGCGGCAGTGGCACTGTTGACATTTCTAGAAATTCTACTCCGCCGGGTACTCACGCCTCGCTCTCGAGACCTAGGAACATAGAAAAAATCGAATGAGCCGATAGGTCGGCTTCTCGTCAGCAATCTACGAACCTCGGCCCTCAAACATAGGTTGCCAGCGATGATGCAGAAATGTTTCGAGGAGTGTCCTTGTGTGTTCGGTCGCATCCATAGGGATTAGGAAATTGACCCTGTCCGTGTTTCGCTTTATCCAATCACCGATAGTGAACTCGTTGACGGCTATGGCACCGACTCTTGACGGGGTATTGACTTATGGACCGTCAAGATTGCTCCCGGAACTTTTTGGGTTGTTGTGCTGAGATTGATAGCGGGTGTTACTCTTCGCCCCGCGTGCCCAATCTTGAGTGCCTTGCCATTCAGAAAAACGGGTTTACGGACCATTTAGTCCTGTGAAGCTTTCGAGCTTATGGGGCTTGGGCCAGATATCGGTGTGAATGCCGTCCGCCCCAGCGATGTTGGAAATCGGCTAGAGCGGAAGCGACAAATTGATTCGGTCGTCAGCCAGGAATCGTACGACAAATGCATTCGCTGCTGGGCGGATGGGCTGCAGCCGGAAACACTTCAGATGCTTATTAGCCGGCTCTGGATTGTCATTGGTCGATTGCTCCGCAGCATTGTTATTGGCAATAATTCCTCGCCGATAAACGCTGCGCATCGCGATAGGATAAGAGCGCGAAATGCATATTCCCACGCAGTCTTTGATTTATCTCGCGGTTGTGTTTGGCGTTCTGGTGGTTCCGCGGGCTCTCCAGCGCTTTCGCCTTCCTGCGCCGCTTACCTGCTTTGTTTCTGGAATAGCCGTCGCAAGCCTGTTCAAGTCGCTGGCAGCAGATAATGTCTTCGCTGTCGTGGCGACGCTGGGCATCGCATCGCTTTTCCTCTTCGCGGGCCTCGAAGTAGACCTGTTGGAGATTCGCCGCCAGCTCCCACGACTCAGCGGACATCTGGGAGTTCGGGGGTTGTTCCTCGTCGGTGCGGCGTGGTTCGCTATGCGCTATCTGCATATGTCCTGGCAGCCTGCGTCGCTGCTAGCGCTTGGGCTTTTCACGTCTTCGACGGGATTTATTCTCGACACGCTGCCCGAATCCGGTCTCAATGCGAGTGAGCAGACAGAAGTGACCATCAGCGCAGTCGCAGGCGAGATTACAGCTTTATTGGTGCTCTTTGTGGTCTCCCAGGCGGACTCGATCACGACGCTCGCGATCTCCAGCGGCGCTCTTCTGCTGCTCATTGTTTTCACCCCCATCTTCTTTCTTGCGTTGAACAAATACGTGGTTCCTTATGCTCGAGGTTCGGAGTTTTCACTCTTGATCATGGTTGGCATCATCTGCGCTGTGATCAGCAAAAGCTTAGGTGTCCATGTTTTGTTGGGGGCGTTCATCGCTGGACTCGTCGCCGGACTTCTGAAAGAACGTATGACCACAATGGCTTCTGACGAGAACCTACATGCGGTGCGGCTGTTTGCCTCCTTTTTTGTTCCGTTCTATTTTTTCCATGAAGGGCTTGAGGTTCCCACCGACGCGTTGGTTGTGAGGTCGCTCTTATACGGCCTTGCTCTCTCGGCTGTCGTGATTCCGATCCGGGTCGTCAAGAACTGGATTGAGTGCCATTATTTTTCCAGACGAAAGTCGCAAAGTGGGATTCGCGTCGCAGTTGCTCTGGTTCCTACTCTTATCTTTACCCTGGTTATTGCCGGGATACTGCGCACAAGCTTCCATATTGACGACGCGCTCTATGGAGGACTTCTGGTCTACGCTGCCATTACGACGATACTTCCATCGTTTGTTCTACCAAGACTTGGACAACTTCCGTCGGCGGAGATAGCTGCTAGTGAGATCTGATTTTAGTGGGCAGGACGCGGAGCTTATTGCCTGGCGAAAGCAAAAGAGGTCAGAGCTTCTCGAATTGCGCACCTCCTTTGCCGGTGAAGATCGCGTGCACGCAGAGGAGAAGGTGCTCGACAGCGCGTATTCGCTGCTCCGATCCAGCGGGTCAAGAGTCGCTGGATTCTACTGGCCGTTTCGGGGCGAGATCGATGTACTTCCCCTAATGCATCGTTTTCTCGCCGATGGGGGGACTGTTGCGTTGCCGGTTGTAACTGGACGAGGGCAGCCCCTTTCGTTTCGCGTTTGGGAGCCGGGGGTTCGCATGGCTGCCGGCGTGTTCGGGATTCCTTATCCAGCAGAGTCTCGCACTGTGCTTCCCGATACATTGGTGGTGCCGGTGGTTGGCTACGATGACCGCTGTTACAGGCTTGGCTATGGCGGAGGCTACTACGACAGGACTTTGGCGGTGGCTGAACCGAAGCCTCTCAGTATTGGCATAGGCTTTCGGTCTCTGCGGCTCGAAACGATAATGCCCCAGCAGTATGATGTGCCGATGGACTATATCGTTACTGAGGCCGAAACGATACGGCGAGCTACTGAAGACGGTGCTGGTGTCCTTCTTCCGTGAGTCTTGTGATCCGCTAATGGAAGCTGGCTTGGGTTAGGTGCGGAGCTTCTGCATCTCGGATTCAAGCTTTGCAGTCCAGTCGGCGGGGGTAGATCCTTCGGGCATTGTGATGATGTTGCCGATGCGGATTTCGAGACGGCCTGTGCGAAGCCAGTTGGATATGCCGGGACGCAGGGTTGCGAGACCGATCAGTGCGATGGGTAAAACTGGAACGCGGGATTGTGCGGCGAGTAGACCGATGCCCGGTCGGAAGGCGGCCATCTGCTCGCTGTGGCTGCGGGTTCCTTCGGGGAAGATGAGGACGGAGTCGCCTTGATCGAGTGCCTGACCGGCGTGGGCGAAGCTGCGTCGGAAGCCTTGCAGGCGTGGGAGGGGGAAGACGTTGAAGAGTGCGGTGAGCAGCCAGTAGCCGGCGGGGGCGAGGAGGTTTCGCAGTGTGCCTCCTTGCTTGCGGCCTTGCCTGAGGTCTAGCAGGACTTCGCCGGACATGGCGACTGCTATGTGCTGACGCAGGCGCGCTGGTAGGGCGTACACCACCATTGGGGCGTCGAGCATGGTGACGTGGTTGGCAATGATTAACAGCGGGCCTGTGGGGATCGGAGGATGGGTGCGATGATGCGAGGGCCGAGGAGCACGCCAATCAGTGGTCTTACGATCGTCTCTAACGTGATTGTTCGGAGAGCTTTCACGGGCCAGAAGGACGGCCAGCGTGGATAGGTGTGGGATTCGGCTAAGGGTGGGTGGACGGATGGTGGCGATGATTCGTGATTGATCGCCTGGGTGTGCGTTGCAGGGTTGGCTGGTGAATTGGCTATGGGGTTGATTGGGGATTCGCGCCAGCTGAGGGCGTTTCTGAGGTCGCCTAGTGTTGTCATTGAGGCGATCTGGTCTTCGTCGAGCTCTACTCCCATTCGCTGCTCGATGGCGGAGGCTAGCTGAACTCTTCCTAGGCTGTCGAGGTAGAGGTCTTCGGAGAGGCGGAGGTTGTCGCCGCCTTGTACGCCATCTACTCCTGTGATCTCGGCGATGAGTGAGATGAGTGCGTCGGTTTGTTGGAGTGGGGTTGCGGCGCGGTTTTGGATGGCGGCGCAGGCCCAGTCTTTTATCTTGCGGCGTAGGAGTTTGCCCGATGAGGTATAGGGGAGTTCGAGCTCGGGCCAGCGGAGGGTGCGGCGGATGTGCTGGTACTCGGTGAGGCTTTGATTTGCGCTGCGTACTGCGCTCTGGAGGGCTTCGTCGTCGCCGGAGAAGAGGACCACGCAGACGGGCTCGATGCTGCCTGCTACTTCGCAGGGGACTACGGCGCAGCCGCGGACGCCGGGCTGCTGGAGGAGCGCAGATTCGAGATCGGAGGGATGGATATTGAGGCCGCCGGAGGTGACGATGGAGTCACCCTTGCGGCCGAGGAAGCGGTAGTCGCCGTCTTGTGTCTGCTCGGCGAGGTCGCCGGTGGCAAGCCAGTCGTCGTCGCGGGGTTGCATTTGTCCGCGCTGCCAGGTGGCGTTTGAGACCATGTCGCCGCGAACGAGAATCTCGCCGGTGTCGCTGAGGCGGACCTCACGGCCGGGGAGGGCTTTGCCGATGGTGCCTTTGCCGATGCGGAAGGGATGGTTGAGTGTGATGAGGGCGGCGGTCTCGGTCATGCCGTAGCCCTGGATGAGTGCGAAGCCTAGTTGATTCCAGAAGCTCTCCAACTCTTTCGGCAGTGAAGCTCCGCCTGAGATGACGGCCCAGAACTTTAGTCCGAATAACTGATGCACCTGGCGGAGGCGCCACCAGCGTTTTTGGATGGGCAAGCCGACGGCGCTCTCTAATTCAGCGGCGAGTGATGGGAGATGTTGTAGCAGGTGAGTTCGGAGGAGGCCGAGGACGCGGGGGACAGCGATGAGGACGGAGATGCGCTCGCTGCGAATGAGGTCGATGGTGCGGGCAGGTTCGAGTGCGTCGGCGAAGTGGAGTTCGGCAGCGAGGATTCCGGGGACCCATAGGCCCATGAACTGGCCGAAGACGTGGCTGAGTGGAAGTGTGTGGAGGAAGCGCAGAGGATGCACCCAGCGCTCGTATTTGCGATACTTCGCGATCTCGGTTTCGATGGGGCGGAGGCTGGCGAGGACGTTGCGATGGGTATGGACGATTCCTTTTGGCTCGGCGGTGGTTCCGGAGGTGAAGACGATCTGAAAGGGGGTGTCTTCCTGCACGGAGGGGTCGACGGTGAAGTTGGGTTGTTGTGGCGACTGTGCGGCTAATGTGGAGAGCGTGATCTTTGGGACTTCGGTCTCGAGTGTGTTGAGGAGAGCTGCGTCGCCGACGATGAGCCTTGGGGTTACCTCTGCGACGACGCGTTGGGCGAAGTGGGTTGAACCGGCGGCGTCGAGGGGAACGGCGAGGACGCCACGGAGGAGGCAGCCGAAGAATGCTGCGATCCAGTCTGCGGAGTTTTCGCCCCAGAGAACGACACGCTCACCAGGGAGGACGCCGCGACGTTCTAGCTCGGCGGCGAATCTTCCTGTGAGCTGGGCGAGGTCGCCGTAGGTGGTTGCATAGCGACGAACGCCGCGGTGGGATACCACTGCCGTCTCGGTGGCGTGGCTGCGGAAGTCCTCGACGAGGCTGGCCAGGTGGGTTCTCATGCAGTTCGGTGTTGTGGACTTGTCGGTTTGGTGATCGTGTTGGTGATGTTGTCTCTGGTCACGTTGGCAGCGCCAGGATACTGCCCCAGTTGAAGCCTGCGCCGAAGACTGCGAGAACGATCGGCTTTGACGGTTTCGGGTTGGCGGCGTGCCACTCGGAGGCGGCGATGAGGAGAGAGGCGGAGGAGGTGTTGCCGTAGCGATCGATGTTGCAGAAGAAGCTTTGCTCGGGCACGGTGAGGGCAGCGGCTACTTTGCGAATGAGGTTGAGGTTGGCTTGATGCATGAGGTAGGTGCCGACGTCGGCGGGCTTGAGATTGTTTTTGGTGAGGAGATCTTCGATGGAGCGGGGGATCTTGCGAGAGGCTTGCAGGATGACGGCGAGGCCCTTCATCTCGATGGCGCCGCCGAGGGGGAGCTGGAGGGCGTCGGCGAAGTTGCCGTCGGTGGAGAGGGAGACGTCGGCGATGGTGGCGAAGCCTTGGTCTCGCGATACGATGCATGCTCCGGCTCCGTCGCCGAAGAGGATGGCGGTGTCGGGGTCGGCGTCGGAGATGCGGCGGGACATGATCTCGGCGGCGACGATGAGGATGTTGCCGTAGCGGGGAGCGAGGTCGGCGGCGAAGGCGAGGGCGATGAGAGAGCCTGCACTGGCTACGGGTATGTCGATGGCTGGAGTTGCGGTGAGGCCGAGTTTTGCGGCGAGGACTGAGGCTGGGCCGGGGAAGGTGCGCTCGGAGGAGCCGCTGGAGAAGAGGATGAGGCCGATGTCTTGCGGGGTGAGGCTGGCTTTTTCGAGGCAGACTCTGGCAGCGGTGAGGCCGAGGTCGGCTACGGTGGTGCCTTCAGGTGCGTAGCGCCGCTCGCGGATGCCGCTACTCTTTTCCATGGTAGTGGCGTCGCGGCCGGTGCGTGCCTGGAGTGCGTCGTTGGTGACGACGAGGTCGGGGACGTGATGGCCGAAGGCGAGAAGGTAGGACATCTCGGGTGCTCCTGATGCTGGATCAAGACTAAAGCAAAAAGTGAGGCGTGGTGGGTGCGCTGCTTGGCTGGCGATGGGTGCTGCATGCTGCGGTTGGATGACGATTTGATTCCGGATTGGTCAGGAAGAGGAGAAGTAGATTCCTCCGCTTCGCTGCGGAATAACAACAAAAGGGCAAGCAACGACAACGCAACTGCTACGACAACGACGAAATACGGGAGTCTCTCCACTGCGTCGCGCGATGAGACCGCGCGACTTCGGTCGAGATGACGTTTTTGGGGTGCTTGTTTTAGAACAAAGCAATAACAAGTTCAGTGGCTGGCAAGAGTGCGCTAGGTTTGGCGGCTGTCGAGATAGGCTTCGATCTTGGTGACGGTGTCGAAGCGCTCGGGGACCAGGTCGGAGTCGGGGATTTTGACGTTGAACTCCTTTTCGAGGCCGGTGACGAGGTCGGGGAGCGTGAAGGAGTCGAGGGTGCCGGAGTCGAAGAGGGACTCATCGGGGGATGGGTCGTTGGGGATCTCAGAGACGGCGTGGATGACCTTGAGGATGCCTGCTTGTTTGCTCATTGCGGTGCCTGCCTGGGTGATTTGTAACCAATTTCGTAGCTTTTGACGAAGTGATGTTTATTTCGTTTTCATTGCTGCGCATTTTGTTTCACGAATGTCTATTTTGTTTCACTCTGGGCGCGAACGAGGGGCGGCGGGTAGGCGTCGTACTGCTGGACTATATCGGAAAAGAGAGCGCTGGCCAACTCGTTGTAGCCTTCGCCGGTGAAGTGAGTGTGGTCGGGCTGGGCCCAGCTGATGGCGACCCAATCTCGCATGGAACCGAAGCCTCCCATGCGGGAGCGTTGGTCCCAGTAGGCGCAGTTCATCTGGCGGCAGACGGCGCGCTGGGCCTGGACGATGCGGTCGACACCGGCGAAGGCGGCCCAGCCGTGGCGGCCATTGCGCAGGGCGCGGTCGGGTGGGCCGACGACGAGGATGGAGGCGTTGGGAGCGAGGCGGCGGCAGCGCTCGATGATGCGGCGAAGGAGGGAGGCGTAGGTTTCTTCGGTCCAATTGCGGTCGCCTGCCTCGTTGGTGCCGTAGGCGAGAACGATGAGGGCGGGGTTGGTTTCTGCCATGAGGGTCTTCTGGATGGCTTCGTTCCAGCGGAGGAAGAGGGAGGCTTCGGCACCGTTGATGCCGGCAGCTTCGTAGGTGACGCCAGCGGCGTTTTCCGTGGAGAGACCGAGGAGGCGGACGGGAGCGGCTTGGGTGGTGAGGACTTCGATGTGGTGATGACCTGCAGGGATGGTGGTGTCGTAATGGCCTGCGCTGACTTCACCTGGAGGGAGTGTGGTTGCGGGTGTTCCTACTGATTGAGGTTGTGGCGTTGGGGCCTGGAGCGTCTGGTCGGAATCGATTGCGACTGCGTCTGTTGCGTCTGTTTGGGTGGAGTCGGCGGAGAGAGATGCTTTTTTGTCAGCGGGCGCGGGTTGGCTTGTTGCAGCGGTAGTCAGGGTCTGGCCAGTTGCGGTGGAGATGGTGGCGAGGAGCTGGTCGTTGTCGCGGATCTCGATGGTCCCGCCGTTGGGCTGGATGAGGTACTGGACTTCGAGGGAGGTCGCGTCGGCGTCGACAGTGACCCAGCTCCCTGCTGCTTCGGTGTTGAGGCTGACGCCGCCCATGCCGACGAGGCCGTCGCCGATGTCGCGGAGATGAGTACCGAGGGCGAGCCAGCCGGTGGATTGGGCGCGGCTGGTGCCATGGATGCGATAGCCGGCGAAGGGGTAGCCAGCGTATTGGAAGCCTGCGCCGCCGTTGCCGAACTTGTCTTGAAAGAGGGTGCGGAGGGCGCCGGTGAACATGTCGGCTGCAGTGTGGGAGTCGCCGAACTGGATGACGCGGACGAGCTGGCCGTGGGGGTCGGCTTCGAGCTGATGGAGCTGGCTGAAGAAGGGACGGAGGGCTCGGGGGTTTTCAATGCCGACGCGAGTGCTGGCCAGGCTGTGATTAACGCGGTCAGTAATGACTTCGCGGGTGTTCGAGCGAGACGTGCGTAGCGTGAACTGTGCCAGTGGTTTTGTGCGTGGTGTGTGTAGTGGATTTGGTGGTGTGTTTTTTTGATTTTGGGGGCTTGGCGGCGGGGGCGCGTTTTGTCTTGGAGGGGGACTTCGTTGCGGTCGTGTCGGTTTCGACGGCGTGGAGGGCGAGGCCGGCTGAGAGGGAGAGCAGGAGGAGGGCCGTCGGGAGGGGGCGAAGTCTCATCTATTGGACACCCGTGGGTTTGACGATTGAAGTTTGCGTTGCGGCCTGGCTTGGTGTCGCGGCGGCGTTATTTTGGGGAGGTTGGTGGTTTTGCATGTATCGTTCGTAGCCTATCAGGAGTTGGCCGGTGAGAAGCTGGGCGACGATGCGGGCTCCTTGCGGCGAGGGGTGGATGAGGTCGGCGCCGACCATGGCGGGGTGGCGCTCGTACCAGCGAGCCATGGTGCCGCTGCCGCCCATGGCCTGATAAGTGTTGAAGAAGCCACAGCCGGTCTGTTGGGCGACGCGCTGCTGGATGGCGACGATCTCGGGGATGGCGCGCATGGTGGAGATCTGATCGCCGCTGCGTTCGCCGCGGTCCATGGGGCTCATGATGAGGATGGAGGCGTTGGGGAGGGCGGCGCGGACGCGGCCGATGGCGCGGATGAGCTCGGGCTCGTACTGCTTTTCGACGTAGGAGGGGAAGCCGCTCTCGTTGGTGCCGTAGTTGATGACGACGAGGTCGGGGTTGCGGTGCTGGAGTGAGGCGGCGAAGGTGGTCGGGTTGAAGGCGCGCGACATGACGGTGGTGGAGGCGCCGTTGAGGCCGATGCTGTCGTAGGTGAGGCCGGGGTTGTCGCGGCTGAAGGCTACGCCGAAGAGTTGGACGGGGCTGCCGGAGACGCGGAGCTCTACTTTTTTCGTGCCGGGGGGGAGGTGGATGGAGGCTGCGGCGTTCTGTTTGGTGTCGGCGGCGGTTTGAACGGTGCCTGCGGGGGTGCCGTCGGCTATGACTTCGAGGCTGCCGCCGTTGGGCTCGGCGAGGTATTCGACTTCGATGGCGGTGGAGTCGTGGGCGCTTAGGTGGATGGTGCTCGTTGCTCCGACAGGGCCGGTGAAGATGGCCCCGCCGAGGCCATAGTTGGCTTCGCGCATCGAGCCGACGGCGGTGTCGATCTTCCAGCCGTCGGCGGAGACGTCGACGCCGTGATGGCCGTACCAGGCCCAGGGTTTGGCGATGAGGATGAAGCCGGAGCCGGCGTTGCCGAAGCGCTGCTGGAGGAGCTCGCGGGCGTCGCCGGTGATGAGGTCGGCGGTGGTGGGGGAGTCGCCGTAGTGGACGATGCGGACGTCGCGCTTGTTTGGTCCGGTGCTGAGATTTTCGAGGGCAGCGTAGAAGTGGTCGAGGACGCCGTTGTCGTCGATGAGGAATTCGGACTGGAGGGTGGAGTTGGCGGCGTCTTTTGGCGAGCGGCCGTGGGCGTTGGGGTCGGGTATAGCGAGAGTCGGGGAGACTGGCGGGGATGGGGACTTTGGCTACGGGGACGTACGAGGTGTGGTCGGTGGGAAATTGGGTGATGGGGCGGAGGGTTGTGGTTGGGTCCAGACCTTTGGTGCGGTCGAGGCCGTAGTGGACGGCGAGGAGTATGGCCGCGAAGGTTGCGGCGGCGAGGAGGGTCTGGGTTGGGAAGTTCGTTCGCCATGGCAGGTTAGAAGTTGCTGTAGACGAAGGTGGTTGAGCCGCGGCCTGCGAAGAACTCGATGAGCAGGATGGCGGCGGCGAGACCTGCGCCCTGGAGGACGAAGGGGGCGCGGCCGAAGACTTCAACGGTGCGATCGAACCATTTGACCGGTATGGCGTGGATGGCTACTCCGGCGAGCATGACACCGACGATGGGGAGGGTGATGTTGCTGACTGAGAATGTCATGGAGGCGAGGCGGCCGAGGATGGCTACGGCTGTGGCGGCATCGGGCGACCGGAAGAAGATCCAGGTGAGACAGACGAAGTGGAAGGTGATGAAGATGCTGAGGTATCTGCCCCACTGGGTTGGGGGGCGCTTGCCGTAACGGGCCTGACGCTGGGTTTGGAAGATGCGGTGGGTGGTGAGGCCGACGCCGTGGAGGAGACCCCAGAGGACGAAGGTCCAGCCGAGACCGTGCCAGAGGCCGCCTAAGAGCATGACGATGATGGGGTTGACGTAGTTTGCCCCCTTCCACTTGCGGGCACTGGGGAGGGAGAAGTAGACGTAGTCGCGGAGCCAGTTGGAGAAGGTGATGTGCCAACGACGCCAGAAGTCGGAGATGGAGGTGGAGATGTAGGGGCGGTTGAAGTTGTCGGGGACGGTGAGGCCGAAGAGGAGGCAGAGGCCCATGGCGATGTCGGTGTAGCCGGAGAAGTCGAAGTAGATCTGGAGGGCGTAGGCGTAGACGCCGATGAGGACTTCGGCTCCGCTGTAGAGGGTGGGGGTGTCGAAGATGCGGTTGGCGACATTGTTGGAGAGGAAGTCGGCGATGAGGAGCTTCTTGCCGAGGCCTGAGGCGATGAGGAGGAAGGCTCGGCCGCCTTGAGTTGGGGTGAGGGAGAACGGCTGCTGAAGTTGCTTGATGAGATCGGAGATGCGGTTGATGGGGCCGGCCACGATGACTGTGAAGAGCGAGGCGGAGGTGAGGTGGGTGAGGTAGCTGCGAGTTCCCTTCTGGTCGATGCCGCGGAAGAGATCGATGGTGTAAGTCATTGATTGGAAGCAGTAAAAGGAGAGGCTTAGGGGGAAGACCCAGCGGTAGAGTTCGCCCAAGGCGACGGGGATGCACTTGGTCGCGGCTAGCAGGCCGACGTTCAGTAAGACGCTGATGGAGACCAGGGCTCGGCGGCGGGAGGTCTGGTCGCGGGGGATGCTTTGCAGGCCGAGGCCGACGAGGTAGTCGATGGTTGCGGCTGCCAGCAAAAGCACGGGGTAAAACCACGCGAGGCGGGCGAGGAAGAAGGCGTTGGCCAGCAGAAGGACCAACAGGCGGGCGTTTTTCCAGCGATAACAGAGCCAGTACAGCGTGATCGCTGTGGCGGCGAAGGCGAAGTACGCCGGGCTCAAGGGGGACATGACGGTGCTACCTCAAGGTGTAAGTCGGGGGTCGAAGAAGGATTCG
The DNA here is from genome assembly GCA_963708755.1 of uncultured Acidobacteriaceae bacterium. Taxonomy (GTDB): domain Bacteria; phylum Acidobacteriota; class Terriglobia; order Terriglobales; family Acidobacteriaceae; genus Edaphobacter. The sequence continues at coordinate 244,658 of CAVPTN010000018.1, read as the reverse complement.
GATTTTCCGGGCCGGTTCCGCGGCCGTCTCGTTTTGGCGGCTGGAAGCTATCTTTTTTCGGGAAGATCGATGATCCTGCTTTTCAAGCACATCGTTACATGAGCCCGCTCAGCGCGTTGGACGAAATAAAAAAATAAAAAGTGTGTACCCGGGAGATTAACTCTTCCGCTCTGTGGTAGGAGTAACTCCTTTGTAACGTGGAGTTGGCTAATGGGCATTTTTTTGGCATCTTTTTTTAGGCTCCGAGGCAACCGAAAAACGGTTGACAATGCAGTCTGGCTGTGATGAACCGGGCGTCATTTTTGAGTTAATAAAAGTCCGTTTAGGCCTTGAATTTCATATACTTAAGGCATGGAACTGATACCCGGAAACGAACGTGCAGCAACCCTGATTGGAAGGACTCGGACCGCCTTTACGTTGGCGGCGCTAGTCGTTCTGTCAGCCTTTGCGACGGACAACGCCACTCCGGCATCCGCGCTAGCGATGGGGCCGTCTACGGTGATGCATGATGTTACTCCCGCCGAGATCGTAACGACCGTCCAGCCCCCGAAGACCCCGATACTGACCAGAATCAAGAGCGGCTTTGCCAGTTGGTATGGCGAAGTGCTCCAGGGCCACACAACGGCGAGCGGCCGGATCTTCGATAAGAATAAGCTGACCGCCGCGCACCGCACTCTGCCGTTCGGCAGCCAGGTGAAGGTGACCGATCTGCGGAATAAGCGGTCTGTCATTGTGACTATTACCGATCGCGGAGTGCTCTTCCCGGATAGGGTGATCGACCTGTCTCTGGCGGCCGCGAGGGAGCTGCGGATGGTAAGGATGGGCGTCGACCCCGTGAGGTTGGAGTTGCTGACCTTCCAGAACTAGGCCTGGACGCTTTATCGGATGGATTTTGAATTTCTTTAGTTCCAGCTTTAGCTAGTTTGTGACGTTCACCGTGCCGGCGCCCTTCGGGGTGCCGGTGGTGTTTAAGGGCGGGTTTTGGCGTGACGGTCTGGCGGTAGGATGGCGGTATGCCAATTGATGCGAGGTTGCAAAGGATTTTAGATGAGGCGAAGGCGCTGGGACATCCGCCCCAGCATGAACAGACTCCGGAGCTTGCCCGGTTCCATCGACGGGAGATGATGGCGCGGTTTGTGCCGATGCCGGAGTACAGCGGGGTGAAGACGGAGGATCGTTCGGTCCCTGCCGATGGCCGAGAGATTCCCGTGCGAGTTTATCGGTCTGGCGGGAATGGGCTGTGTCCGGTGGTTGTGTTCTTTCATGGTGGGGGGTGGGTGACTGGTACGCTTGAGACGCATGATCCCTACTGCCGGGCGCTGGCTCAAGAAGCGGGAGTGGTTGTGGTGGCGGTGGACTATCGGCTGGCTCCGGAGCATAAGTTTCCGGCAGGATTAGAGGATTGCTTTGCCGCGACCAAGTGGGTACTTGCGCATGTGAGGGAGTTGGGTGGCGATGCTTCGCGGGTGATCGTTGGCGGCGATAGTGCCGGCGCGACGTTGGCAACCGTGGTGGCTTTGTTGTTGAGGGATGAAGGCGTGAAGAGACTGGCAGGGCAGATTCTGCTATATCCGGCGACGACTTATTATGAGCCTCCTACGGCTTCGTACGTGGAGAATGCCGAGGGCTACGGGCTGACGCAGAAGGGGATGATCTGGTTTTGGGATCACTACTTGAATGACAGGGCTGAAGCGACAGATTTTCGCGTGTCGCCGCTGCTCGCGCCTTCGCTGGCTGGGCTCCCGAGAGCGTTTGTGGTGACAGCGGAGTATGACGTGCTGCGGGATGAAGGGAAAGCTTATGCAAAGAGACTTGTTGAGGCCGGGGTGCCGGTGACTGAGGTGTTTGCGGAGGGGATGAACCATGGGTTTGCAGCTTCGGCGAATGAGTTTCCATTTTTGCCGCAAGCGAAGGATGTGTTGAGGCAGGTAGCGGAGTGGACGAAGGCTGTCGGTTGAAAGCTGCCGCTACGTTGGCTTTTTGGGGATCCACTTTTTGCGTGCGGGCGGTGCGTCGATAGGTGGTGTCGAAACTTCGAGGTCTGCGGTTGGGAGGGGTGCCGACTCGGTTGGGGTGACAGATTCGGTAGGGGGATTCGAGGAGGGTGACTTTGGCTGCCACTTCTTGCGTTCTGTCTGGGCCGCGCTTGCGGAGGACGCGAGCGGCGGAGCGGATTGAGGTTCGGCTGCAGCAGGCGAAGAAGCCGCAGTGACTTCAGAGGCGTGCTGTTGAGCGGGCTTTTGTTCAAGCGGCGGATTTGCGGTTTTGGGCTGCCACTTTTTACGTTCCGGAGCCGCTGGCGGCGGTTCTGCTGCCGCCGGAGTGGTGGCGGGTGTCGGCGGTTGCTCTGCAAGCTGCTTGGGGACGACGGTGGATTTAGGTTGCCACTTCTTGCGGTCGACTGATGAAGATTCTGGGAGTGGAGTTTCAGTTGCGATTATTTCGGCTGCCTGAGATGCGGCAATGGGAGAAGTTGGCGCGGGTGGTTCTGCTATGTCCGGCACGGCGGTGGTTACGATGGGTTCGCTTCGTTGGGCGGGTATGTTGAGGCCTTTGCTGCGGCGAACGCCTTCGAGGAGGAGCTCGGCTACGTCTTTGATGGCGATGTCTTCGGAGTCGGCTTTGCTGGGAGTGCTGCCGAGCATGCTCTTGCAGAAGGGGCAGCCGACGGCGAGGACTTTTTCTCCCGGGGCGGAGGCGAGGGTTTGCTGGACTTCGCGGAAGCGGTTATCGGAGATGCGACCGTCGCCCTCCTCTTCCTCCTTCCAGAACTGGGCTCCGCCGGCGCCGCAGCAGAAGGCGTTTTCGCGGTTGCGAGGGAGCTCGGGGGTGGCGTTGCCGAGGATGTGGAGGAGGTTGCGAGGGGCTTCGTAGACGCCGTTGTGCCGGCCGAGGTAACAGGGGTCGTGGTAGGTGATCGTCGCTTCGGATGGTGCGGGGGTGAGTTTTTTGTTGGCGACGAGGGTTTCGAGATACTCGGTGTGGTGCATGACTTTGTAGTCGCCACCGATCTGTTTGTACTCGTGGCCGATGGAGTTCATGCAGTGGGGACAGCTGGCTACGATGAGCTTGGGCTTTACGGTATTGAGGGTGGAGACGTTTTTGTCAGCTAGCTGGCGGTAGAGGTATTCGTTGCCGGAGCGGCGGGCGCTGTCTCCAGTGCAGCACTCTTTTTTTCCGAGGACCGCGAAGTTGACGTCGGCGTGGTTGAGGAGTTCTACGAAGGCGCGAGCGGTTTTCTGGGCTTGAGGATCATAGCTTGCGGCACAGCCTACCCAGTAAAGGACGTCGGGGGTTGGGTTCTCGTCGGTGGTTTTGACGTTGAGGCCGTCGGCCCAGGCCAGGCGCTGCTCGTGGTTGATGCCCCATGGGTTCTGAGCGCGCTCCATGCCGCGGAAGGCTGATTGGAGCTGCGACGGAAATTCGCCTTCGATCATGACCTGGTTGCGGCGGATGTCGATGATGTCGAGCATCTGCTCGTTTTGGGTGGGACAGACTTCCATGCAGGCGCCACAGGTGGTGCAGGCCCAGGCGGCTTCGGGGGAGAGAGCGAATTGCAGGAGTGGATGCGGGCTCGGTGAGCCTTTTTCGAATGACGCTGCCGCAAATGAGAACGGGTTTTGTTGCGCGGCGAGATCGTTAAGCTCCATGCGCTTGTTGATCTCGAGCGCGGCGGGTGAGAGGGATTTGCCGGTGGCGGTGGCGGGACAGACGTCCTGACAGCGGTTGCACTGGATGCAGGCGTAGGCGTCGAGGAGGCGAGGCCACGCAAGGTCTTCTAGTTTGGCGGCGCCTACGGTTTTTGTTTCGGCTTCGCTATCGACATCGATTGCGGCGAGCGGAAGTACTCCGGAGGCAGGCTCTCGGGCGACGAGATACTTCGCGGGAGCCATGAAGATGTGGATGTGTTTGGTGTAGGGGAAGTAGGCGAGAAAGGCCAGGACACTGCCGAGCGCTCCCCAGTAGCCGAAGATGCGGAAGGCTTCAGCGTTGGCAGGAGTGAAGAGATGAGAGAGCAGAGTTGCGAAGGGTTGTAGGCGGTCGGGACCTTCGGCGGCGATGCGCGCCCCGGCTCCGATGGCTCGGCTGCCAACGTGGAAGAGGATGAAGGCAGAGACGATGAGGGAGTCGCGAGTGATTTTGGAGTGATGGACGTCTTTGTGGAGGAGGGTGCGGGGGTTGAAGCGGAAGTCAGCTCGGCTGGGAAGAGTGAAGCGGCGGATGACGAGTGCGATGACGCCAAGGAGGACGAGGAAGCTGAAGATGTCGGCGAGGAAGTTGTAGGTTGCGCCGATGAAGTTTGATGAAGAGATTGCCAGGGGCAGGTAGCCTTCGGCGGCGTCGACTAAGTTGACCAGACCGTAAAAGACGAAGCCGTAGAAGATGAAGGAGTGAAAGAGGCCGATGGTTGGACGTTTTTTGAAGGTGCGCTGCTGGGTGAGCGTTGTGGTGAGGGCGTAGACGATGCGGCGAGGGAGATTGTTGAAGCGTGGGTCGGGATCAGCGGTGCCGCGGCGAATGCGAAGGTAGAGGCGATAGAAGCCTTGCAGGCCCAGCGCGAGGGTGATGACGGCGAAGATGAGGAAGGCGGTCTTCTGAGGGAATGGAAGCATTGGGCCGGCACCACTCGCGTTCGTGTTCAGGTTAGTTTGTGACGACTTCCCCGTCGACCAGATTCGGATTGGTCTTCGTAATCAAGAACAAACAACAGCAAGTGCAAAGACAAATACAGGGATTCTTCGCTCCGCTCAGAATGACGGCCTCACTTTGTTATGGCTCAAGATAACGGACCTCGTTGTTATCGCTCGGAATGACTGGCTCGTGTTGTTGTCGAAACATTTTTGCATGTTATTTCTTGAGTTCTGTGAGGATGGCGGGGACGAGTTGGGTGACGTCGCCGACGATGCCGTAGTCGGCGATTTTGAAGATGGGGGCTTCGGCATCGCGGTTGATGGCTACGATGGTTTTGCTCTTGTTCATGCCGGAGAGATGTTGGACTGCACCGGAGATGCCAATGGCTATGTAGGTTTTGGGTTGTACGGTTTTGCCGGTCTGGCCGACTTGTTCGGAGTAAGGGCGCCAGCCGGCGTCGACGATGGCGCGGGTTGCGCCGACGGCTGCGCCGAGTCGGTCGGCGAGAGCTTCAACATATTGGGTAAAGCCTTCCGCGCTGCCGACGCCGCGGCCACCGGAGACTACGATGTCAGCTTCGCTGAGTCCGACGCGGGAGCTGCGTTCGGCGGTCTTGCCGGTGACTGTGAGGCGTGGCGTGGGAAGGTTGAGGTCGACGTCGAACTGCTCGGCCGCTTCGGCGCGCGGTGATGCGGGATTGAAGACTCCGGGTTTGATTGTGACGACCGCTATGGGCGCGGTTGCTTCGATAGTTTCTGTGACGCGTGCGAGATAGGTGTAGCGCTGCGCGGTGAGCGTTTCTCCGCTGGCTTTGAGGCTGATCACGTCTTCGAGAAGAGGTGCGTCGAGCTTGATCGCGACGCGGGGGCTGTACTCGCGGCCGCTGCGACTGCCTCCTATGAGGATGACGGAGGCTTCGCCTTCGGTGGCGATCTGGGCGACTGCGGCAGACCAGAGCTCGGGGTCGTATTGCGTCAGCGCGGGCAGATCGGCGACGAGGACTTGATCAGCGGCTTTAGCGATCTCGGCTGCGATTGCGGCGATGTTGCTGCCCAGAACAAGTGCGGTGATGGGGGCTTCGCGGCCGAGCTCTCGCGCGGCAGTGACCATCTCCCAAGTGCTCTTGCTTACTTTTCCGTTTGCGTACTCCACGACGATTAGAATCATGCGATCACCCTTGCTTCGTTGCGGAGAAGATCGACGAGCTGCGCGGCGGCAGAGGGGACATTTTGCCATCGATGATTTTGTTGAGGCGATTTTTCACCTGAATCTCGGCGCTGATGAACTTCAGCTTCGGAGTAACGTTGAACTGATCGAGGGACTCTTTACGCATCTCTTTTTTCTTCGACTTCATGATGTTGGGTAGTGTGGGGTAGCGCGGCTCATTGAGGCCCTGTTGCGTTGTGACGACGGCTGGGAGTTCGAGGGTGAAAGACTCGCTACCTTCATCGGCATCATGCTTGCCGGTGAGGGTTGTGCCCTTAAGTTCGAGGGCACTCGTCCATGTGACCTGGGGCCACTGGAGGCGTTCGGCGGTGGCGGCAGCGAGTGCGTGGCTGTCCCAATCGGCCTGCTGACCGCCGGAGAAGATGAGGGTTGCCTCTTCCTGCGTGGCGAGTTGCGCGAGGACTTTGCTAAGTGCGATGGCGTCGAGGCGGACGTCGGTTTCGACGTGGATGGCGCGGTCTGCGCCCATGGCCAACGCGGTGCGGAGGGCATCCTGAACGCGGGCGGGGCCTACGGCGACGGCGACGATTTCAGCTTCGATACCACTCTCGCGCAGGCGTAGAGCCTCTTCGACACCGTACTCGTCCATTGTGTCCATGACGAGCTTGCTGTTTTCGAGAGCAACCGTGTTGTTTGCGATATGTACGCTCTCTTCGGCGTCGAGGACCTGGCGAAGGAAGGTCAGTATGCGCATGTTTTCACTACCTCATTCTTTGCATCGAGTGGTTTGACTCTTTGAAGCTGCCTGGCGTTGTCGAGGGATGCCGGACTCCTGGCGATCGAGAGGGTTTGCGGTGCGGCTGACGAACTCCTGCAGCGTGGCGTTGCTCTGACGGGAGAAGGATACTGAATGAGCGTTCAGTAAGTCAACGAGCGGGATTCTGGCGGCTATTGGGTCAGACTTTGAGTCCGATGAGACGCATCAACTCGATTCCGTTGCTTTTGGTGACGACGCCGTCCTGCAGCTTGAAGTCGAACTTCATCTTGCCGTTTTCTATCTCGTCCTGAAGGTGTACGTTGTGCAGGCGGTTATCTCGCTGCTCGCCGATGTTGGTCAGGGCGAGGTCGTGAGTGCTGATGAGGCCGATGGCTCCGCTGTTCAACAACGCGCGGACGACGCCTTCGGCGCCGATGAGACGGTCCTTCGAGTTTGTGCCTTGAAGGAGTTCGTCCAAGAGGAAGAGGACTGGGGGGTGTTGCTCGGCCAAGTCGCAGATGTGGCGCAGACGGGTGATCTCGGCGTAGAAGCGGGAGCTGCCTTCTTGAAGTGAGTCGTTGATGAGAATACTTGCGCCTATTTGTAATGGTGTGAGTTGCAGATGTTGGGCGCGGACGGGAGCGCCGGTCATTGCGAGGACTGTGTTGATGCCGACGGAGCGCATGAGGGTGCTTTTGCCGGACATGTTGGAGCCGCTGATGAGGAGGACTTTGGTCTCTCCGCAGACGCTGATGTTGTTGCGGACGCACTTTGCGGCGGGGATGAGGGGATGGCCTAGCTCTATTGCGCTGAAACAGGGTTGGCCGCCGACGAACTCGGGGAATGGATCGGTCGGGTGCTCATAGCTGTAGGCGGAGAGGGAGAGGAGCGCTTCTGCTTCGCCGATTGCGCGAAGCCAGGAGCGTACGGCTGCACCGTGAGCACTGCGCCAGGCTTCAGCAGCGTACGCGACCTGGACTCCGTAGAGCAGTGGTACGTTGAGAGCGCGCATGATGGGGTTTTCGAGAGCGTTGATGTACTCAACGATGGTGCGTAGGCGGGCGATGGCCTGGGAGCCGGCAAGATGGTGGGAGTAGAGGTCGGCTCTGAGGGCTTGGAGACGTGGGGATTTGAACTGCTCCCGCTCCAGACGAGCGAGTAGCGAAGAGAGGAGTTGAAGATCTTTGAGGGCGTGTTCGGTTGAGTGGAGGACTTCGGCGGTGCGCTTGCGCAGTGATGCGGTGATGATGCTCGCGAGGATGAGGACGATGAAGAATGGTGTTTTTTCTCCGAGTTCGGCCCAGTAGACTGCCGACCCGATCGACGCGAAGGAGAGAATGAGAGAGATCCAACGGAGAGATTTTTGCTTGAGCTGGTTCGGAGCCTCCGCCCATTGAGTGAGTGCTTCGGGATGAACACCAACTTTAAGGTCTTCGCCGAGGATAGCTATGTCTTCGCGAAGATCGAGGTAGGGGCGGAGTTCGGCAACAGCGGCCTGCCGTAGTTTGATGTCTGCTACAGGCGATGGTGAAAGGAGCCACGCAGCGAGCGTGTCTTCACCCATGCGGGTGCGGGCGAGTGAGAGCAGTTCAAAGAGGCTGGCAGGGCCGAAGAGATCGAGGTCGGTAGCGTAGAGGCTGGAGTGAGTGTCGATGCGATCGCCGGTCTGGCCGGTGCCGGCCCAGCGATCTTCGATGCGGGCGAGGCCATTGCGGTAAAAACCTACAGCACGGTCGGCACAGGAACGATTGCGAAGGACCTTCGCGTGAAGTATTGCGATAGCGAGGAATGCTGCCAGGCCAGCGAGTAACCACCACGGCGAGAACATTTCGTTGTGAAGAGAGAACCAGGCAGCGATCAGTGTGGCAACGACTACGAGAAGGCGGAGATTTCCAAAGCGGAGATGCAGTCTTTCGAAGTGTGCGACTTGCATCTCGCGGGCTTGGTGGCGTTGCTTGTACTCCTCGGATGGGGAGGGATTGAGGGAAGGCACAGAGGTATTATCGCCTACCTCTGTGCTTTACCCTTTGCCCTCGACTAGGTTGTGGCTGCGGTGGCTTCGATTGCGTTCGTCGATGCAACGCGGGCATACCACTTTCCGGAGTCTTTCATGAAGCGGCGCTGGGTGGGGAAGTCAACGAAGACCAAGCCAAAGCGCTGGGTGTAGCCTTCGGACCACTCGAAGTTATCGAGGATCGACCAGGCGTGGTAGCCGCGCACATCGGCACCGTCCTGAATGGCGCGAGCGAGTTCGCGGAGATGTTCGCGGTAGTAATGGATGCGGCGTACGTCGGCGACTCGACCGCTTGCGTCGGGATAGTCGCCGTAGGAGCAGCCGTTTTCGGTTATCTCGATGGGGAGTTTGTAGTCTTTGGAGACGCGCTGGACGATGTCGTACATGCCGCGCGGATAGACCTCCCAGCCGATCTCGGTGAGTGGACCTTCTTTGCCGTCACTGAGGTCGAAGCCCATGGCTGCATAGGACGGCTTTGTCGGGATCGGAGTTGTGGGGGCAGCAACCATTCGACGGAAGTAGTAGTTGACGCCGATGTAGTCGAGAGGGGCAGTCATGCGCTTGTCGTCTCCACTCTGAAAGCCCATGGTCTCGAGTGGGACGCCGTTGACGAATGCTTCGGGATAGTGGCCGCGCAGAGCGGTCTCTAAGAACCAGACGTTGTTGAAAGCATCGAAGCGCTTGGCTGCGGCTGCGTCCTCTGGAGATGAGGTGAGTGGATTCGCGGGGGACATGCTGAATGCGCTGCCCACTTTGGATTTGGGCGCGATGGCTTTGATGGCGCGGAATGCATCGCCTTGGGCGAGGTTTACGGTGTGCGAGGCCTTCAGGAAGAGATCGAACTCCTTCTTGCCGGGAGCGTGGCGGCCGTCTGCGTAGCCGAGGTAGGTGAAGACCCAGGGCTCGTTGAAGATGGCCCAGGTTTGAATGCGGTCGCCGAGCGCCTTGAGGACGATCTCGGTGTAGTCGGCGAAGCGTGCGGCAGTGTCGCGGTTTGGCCAGCCACCTTTATCTTCGAGAGGTTGAGGGAGATCCCAGTGGTAGAGGGTGACGAGCGGTCGCATTCCGGCGGCAAGGACGGCGTCGGTGAGACGCTTGTAGTAGTCGATTCCCTTCTGATTCACGGCGCCTGTGCCGGTGGGTTGAATGCGCGGCCACGCGATGGAGTAGCGATAGCTGCGGAGGTTCATGCCCTTCATGATGGCGATGTCTGCGGGAAAGCGATGGTATTCATCGCATGCTATGTCGCCGGTCCAAGCGCCTTTTACGTTGCCGAGGGCGTGGCTGAAGGTGTCCCAGACCGAGGGGCCACGGCCGTCGACGTTCCATGCGCCTTCGACCTGGTAGGAGGCGGTGGCGCTGCCCCAGAGGAAGTCCTTGGGGAAGGTGACTTTGCCGACGGCTGCGGTTGGGGCGGGTTCTGGAGAGAGCGCGTTCGAGGCGAAGGACAGCTTCGGGAGCGCAGCGGCGGCGGCCCAGGCAGAGGTTTGAGTGAGAAAGCTGCGACGATTCATGACAGGAGCGTCTCCGGGAGGTAGTTTTTGAGTCGATTGTTGCAAAAAAAGTGGGCCGGGAAAACGTTAACTTTACGGGGTATTTTTGGAAAACCGGTGAGAAAACGTGGTGTTTTGATGGTCAATTTGTGGTGGATTGTGTGGTGAACGTGGTGATTTGGATGGTGTGTTTCTGGGCCTGAAAAATGTGACAGGTTTTGGAACTTTATTTTTGAGAGTGCCTAAGTGTAGTTCCTTTTTAGGCTTGAGGGGTGAAAGGCAAACCGGCGACGAAGAGAGGTAATCTCGTCGTCGCCGGTCGGTTGTGGTGCTTCGAGTTTAGAACATCACCTTGAGGGCAAACTGATACTGCCTTGGGGTGTAGTTCGGATCGGTTGCCGAAATCGTACCAAAAGCGGCATTGCCAAAGGTCTGGTTTCCGCTGTTGTTGTTCGCAATGAAGAAGTTCGGCGTGTTTGAGATGTTGTAGCACTCCGCGCGGAACTGAACCCCAAGCCCTTCCTTGATCGGGAAGGTCTTGAAGACCGAGAGGTCCACGTGGCGGAAGTTGGGGCCAAACAGCGAGTTGCGCTGCGTGTTTCCAATGGTTCCGAGGGTTTGAGGAGCAAAGGCAGAGGTATCGAAGAACTCCGTCAGAGTCTTATGACCGAGACGAGGATTCTTGATTGTGTCTGGACGGTCGTTTCCACCGCTGTTTTGAGGAACCGCACGATTGCTGTATCCATGCACGCTGCCATCAGCTTCGAGCGCCTGGTCGGCACCCGAACCACCGTTGATAATCGTGAATGGCTTACCGCTCTGCCAAACGGTGATCATGTTGGTCTGCCAGTTGGAGAAGGCGAACTTCTTGACGCCGGTGAAGTTCTTTCCGAATTGCAGTTCGTAGTTGAGCGAGAGGGCGAATCGGTTTTGGATGTCATCTTCCGAGATGCCGTACTCGGTCTGCACGGATGTTGGTGGGAAGCGCGTTGCTCCATCCCTGGTCTCCCTGTTCGGAGAAGCCAGTGATGTCGCCCAGTGCCTTGGCCCATGTGTAGTTTGCATCGATAGCGAAGCCCTTGGTGAAGCGGCGCTGGAAGGATGCCTGCAGAGCGTTGTAGTTGGAGATGCCTTCGCTGGCCAGATAGCTGATGCCGCCCAGGTTGCGAAGTTCCGGGCTGTCGGTTGGAAGGTTGCATCGAGCGGGCGGAACTGCCAGTCGGGGTTCGTGATGATGTTGAACGGCAACGGCTGGTTGATGTTGTTGATGGACTCCGGCAGATGCTGTGCGACGAGACCGACATAGCCGATGGTGAAGACGTTCGCACCGACCTGCTGCTCAAGCTGCATATTGAACTGCTGAATGAGAGCGGTTTTGAAGTTCGTGGCTTCCGCTACGAATCCAAGACCGGGAATGGTTGAGAGTTAGCAAGCTGCCCTGCTGTCGGCGGTGCGGGAGGCGGAACTCCCTGGTTGATCGTTCCTGGTTGACCCTGGCTGGAGCAGCTTGGGTTCTGGCCAGTACTTGCGCTGGGAACCGAGGCTTCAAGTACGATAGCAATGTCGGACTGGCAGGACGGGTTATAGACGGAGGTGAAGGGAGCATTCTTCAAGTCGCCGTTGGAGGTGTAGTTGCCAGGGAAGTAGCTGATTCCGTAGCCGCCACGAATTACCGTACCAGGCTGTGCCGAGTAAGCAAAGCCAACGCGTGGAGCGACGTTGCCGTGCTGGGTCGGGATGTTTACTGTATCGCTGACGCCGTTGACGCCAGCGATCTTCAAAGCACTGGACAGAGCTGCAGCTGGATTCGAGACTGCTTCCATGAAGTCGTAGTTTGAGATATGGTTATGCGCTTCCGTGAATGGAGTGAAGATGTCATAACGGACGCCAAGGAGCACCGTCAGTTTAGGGGTTACCTTCCAGCTATCCTGCGCGAAGCCGCTTGGCTCCCATGCACGATAGTCGGGAGGCGTGAGGTTGAAGTTACGCTGCTGGTTATTGAATCCGCCGAGCAGCGAGCGAGGCGAGCTGCATGTTTTGCTGGTCAGCTGGTCGCCTCCGCAGGGATGCTATCGCTGGGCAGATTGAAGCTATATGCACCGACTGCCGAAGCGCTTTGCACGTTGCGGGCCTGCCGACGGATCAAGCTCGCGCCGAATTTGAAGTTGTGATTGCCCTTGTTCCAGCTAACCGTACCGTTGTACTGGTAGGTGTTGTCGATGTCCTGAAGGGGAACATACGCACCGTCGCCGATGTCAGAAAAGGGTCCGAATGAGGCCGGAGTCAGCGAGTCTGCGAACGGACTAAAGGACGTCATGGTCGAAGGGAAGCCGATGTAGGACTGATCAACACCCTTGCCGTAGTTGAGCGGCAGGGAGAGGTTATTGATGCGGGTGAACCCAGCCCTGAGGTCGAGCAGTAAGGCGGGGGTAAAGATGTGCGTGTATCCCAAAACATATTGCTGGGCTACGTTGGTTGCAGGACCGGCGAAGATGTACCTGCCGCCGCTGACCTGGATGCCGTTCACCGTACCCAAAGCGGGCGGTGTGAAGGTGTCAACGGTGTTGTAGGTGAAGCGCCCGAAGAGCAGGTTCTTGTCGTTGAGCTTGAAGTCGACTCGAGCGTCGTAGGTGTTATAGGTTTGGGTCTTGTTCGGGCTGATGGTGTAGTTGTTGGCTAAACCGGGTTGGTTAGGAGCCGGAAACAACTTGAGGTAGTTCAAGGTTAGTGGATTGATCGGGGCGCCCGCATTATGTGCCTGCGTCGTACCGTTGAGCGTCGACAGGAGTGCCTCAGGGGTTCCGCCGTTCTGACTGTTGATATCGTTCCACTCATCCTGAGTTGGCACTGTGCTGGTATAGGTGAGACCCGAAACCTGCCGGAATCCCTCCCAGTCAAAGTAGAAGAAGGCCCGATCCCTGATGATTGGTCCGCCGATGCTGGCGCCGTACTGATTCTGACGCAGCTCAGGCTTGTTGCCAGTTCCAACTCTCTGGAAGAAGTTGCGAGCGTCGAAGACGTCGTTGCGGAAGTATTCGTACACTGATCCGTGGAACTTATTCGTACCGGTGCGTGTGACGATGTTGATGACACCGCCGGCGGTACGCCCAGCCTCTGCAGCGTAGCTGTTGGTCTGTACGGTGATCTCCTGAATACCTTCGACGTTCGGCTTGACACCGATGGTGCCGATGATGCGTTCGTTGTCGTCGACGCCGTCTACGATCCAGTTGTTAAGACTTGCGTCCTGTCCGTTGACGGAGAGACCGGCTGCATTGGTGCGGCGATCGTCGGGACGGCCACCGCTCGAGAGTCCGTTGCCCTGGCCTTCGTTAGCACCTGGAACGAGAGCAACGAGCTGAACGAAGTTACGGCCGTTGAGTGGAAGGTCCTGCACAGCCCTTGCGGTGACGGTTGAGCTCACGGTTGCGCTATCTGCCTGGAGCAGAGGAGTGCTTGCCGTGACTTCGATGGTGGTGGCTTCTGAACCGAGCGTCAAGTGGACGTCGTTACGAGCACGGTCGCCTGCTTCAACGGCGAGGTCCTTTGTGATCGACGACTGGAAGCCGCCGGCCTTAACTGCAACAGAGTAATGCCCGACCGGGAGAAGAGTGAAGGTGTAGTCTCCAGAGCCGTTGGTGGTCTGGGTGCGCTTTTCGTTGGTACCAAGGTTGGTGAGGGTGACGGTGGCGTTGGGAACGACAGCGCCGGTTGCATCGGTGACTGTGCCGAGGATGTCAGCTGAGGTGACCTGCCCGAAGGCAGCTGAGGTAAAGAGGACCAGGAGAGCCAGGAGAGCGATAGGCCTCCTTAATCCCTGATATATTTCGCGTCCGCACTGGCCTATGCGGTTCAGCATGTTGGTTGAATCGTAATTCATGGTGTCCTGCCTCGATGGTCCGGGTTGATGAAACGTTTTAGTGAATCTAACGCTCTTGGCCCAAGGGTCGGCAGGAGGCTTTCTTAAAAATCTGCTCGACACCTGGGTGAAGGTCTTGTCTTTTTACTTGTATGGAATGCGTCTTTTTACACGCAAATGTAGCTGATGTCTCAATCTCTCAATCGTTTTAGTAGAGGAAATAACTACAATCTTCCCCGGCTGTGGATTTTGAAGGATGGGGTTAGTGCTTGTCAAGAAAGTTTTCCAGGTCGAGATAACTAAGTTGGGCCTAGATTGGGCCTAGTAAAACCTTTAAGCTAATGTGGTCGTACCACTTTTATCCACGATGGAGAGTGTTGTTACTACACGGTAAATTTGCTGGGTGGGAAGACAATAACGACGAGGCCCGGAGCGGCTGCCGGGGATAGATTGGTCGGACGACAGAGGGTTGAGGCAGGCGAATTAGCTCAGCCCGACTTTTTGATCCTATAGCTGGCTTCCTGGTTCGGGCCGGACGATCCCGGTCGACTCGCGGACGATCAGCTCGGGGAGAACGGAGATTGGAGAGCTCCTCCGATACATCCTGATGGGTGATGCGGTGGAGCAACGTGAGAGCGGCGGTTCGGCCGATGTGATGAAGCGGCTGCTTGATGGTGCTCAGACTAGGGTACTGGTACGCCGCCGCCTTGATGTCGTCGAAACCGAGGACGGAGATGTCTTCGGGGACGCGGAGACCGTGCTCGCGAATGGCGCACATTGCTCCGATGGCTGCGAAATCGTTGAAGGCGATGATGGCGGTGAATGGTTTTTTGCGGAGAAGCAGTTGGCACGCGGCGGGATAACCGAGCTCCGGGGAGGACATGTCGAGCGGGATGGTGAGGGTGAGCTGGGGGTCGATGGGTATGCCCATCTCGAGAGCGACTTCACGAAAGCTGTTCCAGCGATCGTCGGAGTCGGAGCTGCAGGCCGCACCACGCATGATGGCGATTTTGCGATGGCCAAGATCGTAGAGATGTCTGAGGCCGAGTTCGGCGGCGAATCGCTGGTTCAAGGTGAGATTGGTTACGTTCGGGACTAGTTGATGGCTCGCGACGGCAACCACGGGGACCGACCATGGTTCGCATCGTGTCGTTGGCGTGTCGATCAAAATGAAACCTTCGACGGCACGGTCCAAGAGCAGGTTCGAATACTCGTCGATGAGATCCGGCTTGCGGTGATGTGAGGCGGTGAGATAGAAGTAGCCCTCCTCGAGGAGGACCTCTTCGACGCCTTCCATGATGGAGCCGGAGTAGTCGTCGTTGAGCTGCGGGAGGAGAACGCCGACGGAGAAGGTTCGCTGGCCCTGAAGAGCTCGAGCGAAGAAGCTGGGACGATAGTCGAATTTTTTGGCGGCGGCAAGGACGCGAAGACGAGTCGGCTCGGAGATGGATTTTGCGCCGGGCGCGTTGTTGATGACGAGCGAGATCGTCGCGGGAGACAAGCCAAGATACTCGCCGAGGATCTTGAGGCTTGCGTGTTGCTTCAAATTTTTCCCTGGCGCCTCCTGCTGCTTTGAAGAAGCAGAGCGCTTGGTGGCGGAAGGTCTTTCAGGTCGATCCATGTCAAGAACTCTCGTCGAGCAAATTAGAGATGCCGCCAGAATTATCTGCAACCGCACGATCAGGCTGTTGAGTAGCAAATGTCAAGGAAGAAGACGAGAGTGCGCAATTTGCCCGAAGATTTTACGCTTGCAAAGTAGCGGCGGTATGGCGGGGATTCTGATGTTGCTGAATTAAATAATTGAGGGAGCAGGCAGCGCGTTGGCTGCCTACTCCCCTTGGTTTATTGCGATCAGGTTGTGGTTAGAACATGTACTTCAGTGCGAACTGAAGGTTGCGTTCTCCCTGTGCGCTGTTGATCAGGCCGAAGGTCTGGCTGCCAACGGTTCCGTTGGGAGCCGAGAGAATCGGGTGATTGAGAGCGTTGATAGCTTCTGCGCGAAACTGCAGACTCTGATGTTCAGCGATAGCAAAGTTCTTCGCTACGCTGAAGTCGACCGCCTGGAGACCAGGACCGGTGTAGCTGCCGACCTGGCAGTTGCCAAAACCACTGGTTGGGAGCGAGAGGTTCTGTGGACCGAACCAAACCTTCCCGGGATTGTTGGCGTAGGTGGAATTGGCGCCAGGAGTCTCAACCGGCGGCCCATCGCAGTTTGCGCGGGGGAAGCCGGAAGTGGTGCCAGAGACATCGCTCGGGGCTTCCATCGTGATGGGGAAACCAGTGTGGAACTGAAGGATTGAGTTGACCTGCCAGCCGCCAACGACCATGTCAGCCGCACGTGGGAGGCTTCCGCCGAACTGACGGCCACGCCCGAAGGGCAGATCGTAGGTGACGAAGCCGTTGAATGCGTTGGTTACGTTTTGATCGCAACGGCCATAGTCAGCTTTTGGATCGTAGGTGTTCTGAAAGAAGAAGTGGTTGTTTCCAGCCTGAGTGAGACCGGGATTGGTGTCTCCGTACTGCGCGAAGAAGCCGGAGGTATTGCCCATGCACTTAGACCATGTGTAATTGGCCTGAAACTCGAGTCCGTGCGCGAGACGCTGCTGGAAGCTGGTTTGAAGAGCGTTGTAGTTGGAGAAGCCGACCGAGGTAGTGAGTCGAGCCTGGCCGATCATGCCCTGAAGAGTGGGGTTGAGGTAGGGGCTAGGTGCGATGGTGCCGTCCGACTGAAGCACCTTCTGGTTGATCAACTCGATCGCCATGAGGTGATCGGTCTTCTGGCCGACGTAGCTGATCTGGAAGGTGGAGGAGTTGCCAAGCTGGTGCTGGATGGTGAGGTTCCACTGTTGCGAGACAGCGGGACGGACACCCGAGAAGGCGTGGATGCCAGCGCCAGCGAAGCAGATCGGAAGCTGCGCGATGGCCGCTGCTGTTGTGCAACCGGATGCGGGAAAGCTTGAGAAGCCCTCATCGAGCGTACTGCCGGGCAGAGGCAGGGTCGCACCTGCGTAGGTGACGTTCGGTTGTTGGGCAAAGGGTGGATTCTGGAAGAGGAGGTTGCCTGTTCCTGTGCTCTCGCTGAAGTTCGAGATGCCGTAGGCTCCGCGAATGACCGTGGAGTGATCGAAGCCTGGCTGATACGAAAAGCCGAGGCGGGGTTGGAAGTTGGTTACCCCGTTGTACTGGGGGTAGAGCGCGCTGGAGTTGCCGTTGAGTCCGGCGATCTCGGTTGCTCCGGTAGTCAGGTTGTAGTTGGTCGCCTGATTTTGAGCTTCGCCGCGCGGCGTGACAGCCTCATAGCGCAGACCGATGTTGAGGGTGAGGTTGGGAAGAACATGCCAGTCGTCCTGCGCGAAGCCGGAGTAGAGGCTGTTGCGAAGACTGCGTCCACTACCGTTGCCAATAGCTACGTTCTGAGGAAGGCCCAAGAGAAAGTCTGCTTCAGCAAAGCCGGTTGGCGATCCTACTGCGGTTGGATTCGAGGTGAAGGAGCCATCGTAGGTGAAGGTTCCGGCGAACCCAGCGCTTCCGACGTAGGTGATGTTTGTGCGGTAGTTGTAATACTGGAAGCCGACGTTGATGGTGTGCTTGTTGTGGATGATGGTAGCAGTATCTTCGAGCTGGACAACGGTGTCGTGGAAGTTCTGAACCTGGTTTGCATTACCGAAGGCAGGGCCGCCGTCGCTGCTGACAAAGCTGGAGCCGTTGAAGGTTTGCCCTGGGAGGAAGGTCTGTCCTGGGGCAGTTCCACCGATGCCAAACGCTGTGCCAAGATCCTGCCCGGTCGGGTTGCTGAATCCTTCCGTTACGGGGAAGTAGCTGCCGCCGATACGTGCGTCGTTGAGAAGGTTGGGGCTGAAGGTGTGAACGTAGTCGATGACGCCGTTGTAGAGAGGGAACTCATTGTCCGAGTTTCCGATGAGGAGTTGGCTGTTTGTGGTGGGGTTGGAGATGTGCTGCTGTGAGTAACGACCGTAGACGTGATCCTTCTGGCTGGCGACCCAGTCGAGCTTGATGTCACCCTGATCGGAGTTGGTGTTGGAGTGGACGACGTTGGTCTGGTTGCCAACAGTTAGGCCGTTGTTTGGCGCCGGATAGAATGTCGAGCTGAGGATCTTTACCGCAGCTGAACTGAACGGGCTATTGATCTGGTTGTTGAGATATGGCTGACGTCCAGCGGGTGTGTTTGCGGAGTAGGGGTTGTAGAGCTGCTGTGCCGGGTTCTTGCAAAGCCCTTGTGCGTCGAAGCCTACAGTGCAGACGTCGGAGAAATCTCCCTGACGTTCTGCAGTTGTCATCACAGTGTATGGTCTCGCTGTCGAAGGCTGATCGAAACGCGAACCCTGATAGTCGACGAAGAAGAACAACTTATCTTTGATAATCGGGCCGCCGATTGAGCCCCCAAACTCGTTCCAGCGAAGAGCTGGTTTTACGGTGGTTCCATCGGCATTGTAGACATGTGGCTGGGGGGCATTCAGACCCTTTTGAAGCCCCGCCGCCCAGGTGTTCGCATTCAAAGCGTCGTTGCGAATGAACTCGAAGGCGTCGCCGTGGAACTGGTTGCTGCCGGACTTTAAGGTAACGCTGACGATGCCGCCGAGATAGTTTCCGTAGGAGGCTGGTGCATTCTGCGAGATGAGGTTGAACTCCTGAATGGCATCAACACTGGGTGAGAAGGCTACGTCGTTGTTGTCGATCTGGTTGTTATCCATGCCGTCGAGGATGTAGTTATTGGTCTGTTCGCGGTTGCCGTTGATGTAAGGACGGCCGACCTGGAAGCTTGCTTGCGAGCCGGTGAACGAGCCGGGATTGAGACTGACAGCACCGGGCGAGAGGAGCGTGAGTTGGTTATAGTTGCGGGTTGCGAGGGGCAGGGTCACGTTCGCACGCGCGTCGAGCACAGTACCCATGAAGCTGTCGTCGGTTTGAAGCAGAGGTGGGGCGCTTGAAACTTCGACCGTCTGCGAAGACTGTCCGACGACTAATGAGATATCAATACGAGCGGTCTGGTTCATCTCGAGAGAGACCGCAGTGCGCTCTGCGGAAGAGAAGCCGGTGGCTGTCGCCTTGAGCGCATATTCTCCGATGGGCAGAGGGGAGAGGTAATAGACACCAGCAGAGTTGGTGTGGGTGGGGTAGACGGTGCCGCGTGATTTCTCTGTAGCGACGACGGTCGCGTTCGGGACGACGGCACCAGAGGCGTCCGTCACGGTTCCTGTGATCTTCGCGCTGATGTCCTGCCCGAATGCAGCCGAACTTACGAGAAGCATAAATAAACTACATAGAGCGATACGTACTCTCATTGATGGGGCCTCCAATTCAATTTCCTTCTTGAAGCTGCTGCGACGTCTTGTCGAAGTTTTTTGCAAACGAATCTGGTGCATCTCTTAGGTTTCCCTTGCTATCTGTGCCCGAAGGTCGGCCACAGATAGCTCTAGGTTTCGTGCTGTGAATCCAGATCGTTTTGTGTTTCTGTCGTTGTATTGCGTACGGCTACTGGGTGTCTTGAAGCATTGAAAGGGCTGCAAAAGCCGCTTTGCTGCAACATTTCAAGCTGGACAAATAGATCTCTCTTTCGATTGCAGAATAGTATAGACAACTGTACTGACATGCAAGCAAAAAAGAAGGAAGAGTTTTTGAGACTTCCAGTTTTACTGGGCCGTAGCCTCGTGATTTATTCGTTCATGGATTGTTGTTTTCACGCACTAAAGCTGAATCAAGCACTTAGCCGGGTTGACTTCAGGGCATGGGGATGAGTCTGCGAGCCACGTTTGGTGTGGTGGATGTACTAAGCTCGGACGATGATGGGCGCCGACGAGAGTTCGTTGTTTGAGCGAGTGTCCACCTTGATCAAATCAAGGTGGCAGGAAGCCAATGAGTACGTGTGCCAGCTCTCCCTGATGATTAGTTAGCCGAATTAAAGGTCGCTAGCAAACGTTCGCGAACAAAAACAATATGTTCGCGCATTGCGCTGCGAGCCTCGCGCTTGGAGTCCTTTTTTAGGGCCTGGAAGATCTTCATGTGGGCCACCGGAGCTGTCGTTGCAGAGAGTTCGTAGGACTTTGAGCGACAGAGCAAGGTCTTTTGTTGAACGTTTTCCAGGACGCGGTAGAGCTCCTGATTGCCGGTGGCGGCAGTAATCAAGCCGTGGAAGCGCATGTCCTCTTCGATGTGCTCCAGCTTGTTGCCGGCCTTGAGGAACTTCTTCGTCTTGTTGATGCTGGCGGATAGATCGCTGAGCAGCTTCGGCGTGATCGTCGCTGCCTCAATGGCGTGGACTTCGAGGATCTCGCGGAGATCGTAAAGATCGCGGATCTCCTTCTCGGAGAACTGCCGCACGTAGGCTCCGCGGCGGGCTTCGATGATGACGAGACCTTCCGCTTCCAGCCGGTTGAGTGCCTCGCGGACGGGAGATTTGCTGATTCCGAGCTGCGTTGCAAGCGACTCTTCGGTTAGCCTGGAGAGTTCGCCTAAAGTCCCATCCAGCACGTTTTGTTTGATGCTTCGGTAGGTCAGCTCGGTGAGATTGGGGATTTTGGCCAGCTTAATCATTTTGGTTTGAGGATTTTACACGATCAAAGCGCGCGGCCGCGTGACGGGCAAAAAGATAGCGAGTTTATTGAATCTCGACGGTGTCAATTTGCTCCGATTCCTCGGCTCTGGAACGCTTACCAGGTTGCAAGATTGGAGCAGTGGAGGCGTTACCTTCGCCTGATAATGCCAATCTCCATTGAGCGGCCAGAGAGGATTGGAACGTAAGCAAATTGAGTGGGAATCTGCGAGACCAGATATTTGTCGAGCAGAATGATGCGTGGCCCGGAGGCGAGGGCGTCGTTGAATAGTTGGGGTTGGAAGAGGTATTTGTCGGTGGGGCGGTTGAGAGGTATAGGCTCAAGCACGATTTGCTGGACCGGTCGTCTGGAGTAAAAGATGCTGGTCGCGATCGATCTTTCATCTCCCTCCCACCATGTCAACAGTGGACCTGAGGCCGGCTGCGGATGGCTGAAGACATCGCGCAGAAGCTGTACCGATTCTTTCTCGGCGGTGACGACGTCAGGGCCTACTTTTGCCTGGTGGAGCTTTTTGCGGGGGCTGCTTGTCAATAGTGCGCTGACGAGGAAGATTGCGGCTGTTATCGTGCCGACTGATACCCAATAAATTTTTGGCGATTGCTGGCGCTTTCGCTGGAGTTCTCTCAGCGCGTCTGCGAGGCAGACAGCGCTGAGTACTGTGAGAGCGGGGTATATCGGCGCGATGTAATGGGGCAGGCGAGTTTGGACAAGGGTGAAGAAACAGAGAACGACGAGGGCGAAGACTGCCCAGGCGCGTAGCTCTTTGCGGCGGAGGCCCTGGAAGATTGCGAAGGGATAGAGAAGAACGAAGGGTGCTGCGGAGATGAGAAGCACCCATAGGTAATACCACCAATGCGTGATGTGATCTTCGATTTGATGGGTGGCACGGGCGAGGACGTGGAGACCCAGATATTCAGCGAGGAATGCGGAGCCGAAGCGGTGAAACATGTAGAGGTGCCACGGGAGGACGAGCAGCAGAAAGAACGATAAGCCCAGCCAGAAGTGCCGAGTGAAACGACTGAGGTTCCAGCGCTCGAGTGCGGCGAAGATGATGGCGGCGAGGATGAGTGTGATGCTTGCGGCACCTTTGGTCATCAGGGCGATTGCGAGGCCGCACCAGAAGAGATACCAGCCGGAGAGCTTGTGATTTTGAATTGCGGTGAGTCCGATGATCGCGATGCAGCAGCCTAGGGAGAGGAGGACGTCCATCTCGCCGACACGACAGACGTGTAGGAAACCGAAGGTGCTGAGCAGGATCAAGGTGCTGAGCCACGCGGCGAGGATGTCGTTTCTGCGTGCGAGCCAGGTGTGTAGAAGAGCGACGATAGCTACGCCTGAGAGAGCCGAACCTGCGCGGGCCCAGAACTCATGGACGCCAAATAGTTTGAAGAGTGCTGCTGTAATCCAGAGCATCAGCGGCGGCTTTTCGAACCACGGTTGATAGTTCCAGTGAGGGACCAGTACGCCGCGTGAGAGCATCTCGCGCGATATTTCGGCGTAGATGCCTTCGTCCCAGTTGGTCAGGGGCTTATGGCCCAGCAGAGTTAAGAGAACTACACCGGCGAGGAGAGTGGCGAGCAGTGTTGAGGTTGTTTTCCAATTGCTCTTGCAGAGTTCGGTGATTCCCGAATACCGCGTTGTGTGTGTCGTATTTTCCATCGGTCTTAGTGCTGCGTTGTGGGCAGGCTCGGTTCGATTGGCGCTTTCACGTTGCGGCTCTCACTAAGGATACGGGTTGATTCAGCTTCCGGGATGATATTCGCGCTCGATGTGGCCTTTGAGGTCGGAGCGATAGAAGTAGACTTCGCGAAGATCGCCTGTGGTGTAGCGCTTTGCCTGATCGTTGAAGTGAGGGGATGCTGGGTCGCCGCTTTCTCCGCCTGCTGTTACTGCCTTGGCATGTACTTTGTTGCCGAACTCGACAACTGCGACGAAGCTGTTTCCGACAGTTCCGTACCACTTCTTCGTTCCGGGGTATGGGCGCGCGCCGAAGGAGGCGAGGGAGCCCCAGAGCGATGAAGTGAAGCCGACGGGAATGCTTGCGGCTGTGTCGTTGAAGGGTTGAACGATGTCTCCGGTGAGGCGTTGAAAGCGGTTGATCTCGCCCCATGGCGTCTTCCAGGTTCCGAAGTCGGTGGTGAGCCTGTTCGAGGCTGATGAGAGCGATTGCAGGAGTTGTTCGGCTGGCATCTTGGAGCTGATGTACTCCTCGACGGGGATGCCGGATCTCCTGGCGTCATCAAGTGCGTTGCGACGGATGTCCTCTCCCCAGAAGACCGCGAGAGATGTGGGAACGGAGTCGACTGCCCAACGATGATCCCAGGCGCGGAGGAGGGCGATTTGGTCGGCTAGTTTTGCTTTGAGGGGATCGGCATGTTGGGATGCGATCCCAGGCTTTGAGAAGGGCTGGAAGCGGCTTGTCGAACCAGGGAAGATAGCTGTCGTAGGCTGCGGCGATAAGAGAGTCGAGCGTGAAGTCTTTCTTGTTTTGCAGCACGCGGATGGCGTGCAGGCCGCGGGCGGTTTCGGTGCCGGTTTCTACGTAGGCGGGATAGTCTGCTTTTCGCAGGCTGCTCGCCCCTGCTCCGGACCACGGCCAGTTGTTGGTGTTGTAGAGCCAGCCGCTCTTCGGGTTGAGCAGCTGCGGGAGTCTCGTCGACGGTGAGGAGGCCTTGCCAATCGGTTGCCGGATTGCTGCCGTCGACTGGCTTGGTGAAGTCGAAGCTGGTGTTACGACGGGGAATGAAGTTGCCGTGGAAGTAGGCGATGTCGCCGTCGGCGTCGGCGAAGATGGTGTTGTTCGAGGAGTTTGCTTTCAGCTCCATGGTTTGGCGGAATGATTTGTAGTCCTTCGCCTTGGTGCGCATGTAGGACTGCGTCAGCGCCTTGATCGGCTCCTGCATGAGGCGGATGCTCACCCACTTGCCATTTTCTTCGCGGATGATTGGGCCGTGACTGGTGCGGTAGACCGTGAACTTCTTCTCGTGCCATGCCGTGACCGGTTTTGTACGGCACTGTGATCTGCTTTGTTGTCAGGCGGTGCTCTTCGTTTCCATACTTGTAGTAGAAGCTGTCGCCCTTCTGTGTGACGGTTTCCAGATATTCGTCGACCGCGTCGACGCCGCTTGACGTGTGCATCCAGCCGGCGCGTTCGTTGAAGCCCTGGTAGATGAAGAACTGGCCCCACGTGACTGCGCCATAGGCATCCAGGCCTTCTTCGCTGGCCATCTGCAGTTCGGAGCGGAAGAAGAACGAGGTGTGGGGATTGATCAGCAGCAGCGCGTGATGGTCGCGCGTGTTCGACGGCGCGATAGCGACGCCGTTCGACCCTGTGGGTTCGGGCGGGTCGCTGTCGTGGACGTAGTCGCATGACGTTCATTGCCAAGATCGGCTGGCGGCGGCTGATCGTGAATCCTGGGCGTGCTGCGCCGATAGAAGGCTTCGAGTTGCTGCAGGTTGACGCGCTCGATGTCGCCGCCGATGCTGCCCTCGGTGAAGCTGAGCGCCATCCATGGCTCGAAGTGTTGTATGACTCGCGGCTTCACTTCGGGGTGTTTGAAGAGGTAGTAGTTGAGGCCATCGGCAAAGGCGTTCATCAGCGTCTGCAGCCATGCCGGGCTGGCCGCGTATTGGGTCTTCAACTCGGCGGGATCGATGAAGATCTTCATGCGAAGGTCCTGATAGATGCGTGATTCGCCTTCGGCCTCGGCGAGGCGGCCCATTGCGTTGAGGTAGTTGGTCTCGACGCGGTTGAAGTCGTCCTCGGCCTGAGCGTACTCATGCCGAAGACGGCGTCGGCGTCGGTCTTGCCGTAGATGTGGGCGATGCCCCAATCGTCGCGGATGATGGTGACGTTTTTAGCTTCCTGTTCCCAGCGCGCCGCGTCTGGATTTTGCGCAGCGTGAAGCGAGAAGGACGAGGAAGCGATCGTCAGGACAAAGATGAACTTCAGGAGTCTCTGGCAATGCCCATTCTTCATGAACTGCTTGTCTCCACAGATGAGATGAGACAGCTTCGGCCTCTACGCAGACTGACGAGGTCGGCTGGCATCGCGGTGGGATCAGTTTACCCTCCGGGCGGATCGCTTTCAGTTAGAAGGAAAACTTTGCAGCGAGTTGAACCAGGCGGGGGGATGCGGCGCTGACGATCTTGCCGAAGTTGTTCGTGTCTTCGACCTGTCCGTCCACGGAAGCTGGGCCGTAGAACTGCGCGTGGTTGAAGGCGTTGAAGGCTTCGAGGCGAAACTCGAAGGCTCTCGCGTCGGCGAGGCGGAGATTTTTCTGGAGGGTCATGTCGAAGTTGTTAATTCCAGGGCCGTAGAAGATGCGACGTTTGGCATTGCCGAGTTGGCCCAGGTTTTCTTCAGGAAAGAGAGCGGTGTTGAATGCGGTGCGCCCGTTTCGGCCGTTGGTGTTGATCTTGAGAGGACCTGGGAGGTACTGCGGCGTGTCGAGGAGATAGTTGTTTGCGCCGTTGCCGAGCGTGCCGAGGAGTGAGTTGTCGGAGTTGTCGAAGAGGGTGACGGGAAAGCCGGTGGCGAAGCGAGCTGTCCCGGATAGGCTCCACTCTTCGGTGAGGCGATTGCTCTTGCGGAGGAGCGCTGGCGATGGGGAGGGCCAAGGTGTAACTGCCGACGAAGTCATGCTTGAGATCCCAGGCGGAGATGGTGCGGCTTTGGCGTGGATCGATGACGTTCAGTTGTTCGCCGAGACTGGAGCCTTGATCGATGGACTTCGCGTAGGTGTAGCTGAGGAGAAACTGCGAGCGATTATGGGTGTAGCGCAGTGTGGTTTCGAGGGCATTGTAGTTTGAGTTGGCTACCGATTTGTCAGCAGTGTTTTCACCGTAGTTGGGGCCTTGACCGACACGAGTTCCCTGCACTGTTTGCCCGTTGCTGTTGGTGTAGGTGGAGTCTTCGCCGAAGGGGCCACAGCCGGGGAGGCTGAGGCATAGCGCGGGGTCGCCTGGATTTGCAGAGGCGAGGGTGAGGATGTGGTGCCCCTGATTGCCGACGTAACTCACGGTCAACAGAGTGCGCTCGCTGATCTGACGCTGGATTGAGAACATGTAGTCGTTGATGTAAGGCACGCGGTTGCGGTAGTAGAAGAAGGGGTCGGCGGCGATGGGAGTGAAGTTGGCCCAGTTGACGGAGGTGTCTGGGTTGGTCGCCGATACGTTGTGCGGTGGAAAGGGAAAAGGAAAACGCTGACCGTTGTTGACGCCTGTCGCGGCGGTAACGAAGGGCGTAGAGAGTAGCGGCGGCGCGGGACTTAGATAGTTGAAGCCGAAGGGGGGTACGGCATACATGATGCCTGCAGACAGGCCGGGAAAGGCAGTGTAGAAGAGGCCGTAGCTGGCGCGAATGCTGGACTGGCCGCTGGGTCCGAAGATTTTGCTCCAGAGACCGTGATCGAACTTTGGAGAGTATGCGAGGCCGATGCGCGGCGCGAAGTTTTTGTAGCTGGTGGGTGCGATGGTGCTGGGGATGCCTGGGTCTCCGGCGACGACAAAGCCTTCTGGGGCTCCGGGGTAGAGCGTCGATTGGGCTCCCGAGATGTAGGTCTGGAGCTGATGGTACTTTTCGGACCATGGCTCAATGACGTCCCAGCGCAGGCCAGCGTTGATTGTGAGGTCGCTGCGCGCGCGCCAGCTATCTTGAACGTATAGGCCCAGGTAGTGGTTGCGTAGATAGAAGCGGCTGGCCGGAGGATTGCGTGAAGTTGCTTGGGGTTCCGATCAGGAAGTCGGCGTAGGGATCGCCGGTCTCGGTGCCGTTGATGTTGAAGGTGCCGTTGAAGGTCGCGTTGGGGTGCTCGTTGACCTGGTCGATGTGAAACTGGCCGCCGAACTTGAGTGTGTGTGTGCCGATGGATCGGGAGAGGCCATCGCTGAGGTAGAGCGTGTTGTTGATCTGGGTTTCGTTAGTGATGGGTACGCCCATGACGAAGGTGGGGAAGGTGATGTTCTCGACGCCTTCGAACTGAGGAGCCTGAACGAAGATGCCTTCGTTGGCCGGATCGGCGAAGCCCTGCGAGGCCAGACTAACACCGAGACCGCCTTTCGGCTGGCCGATGATGTTGGCGTTGCGCAGGTAGCCGAGGTGAAGCTCGTTGACCATGTTTGCGCTGATGACCTTGGTGTCTCCGAGCGCCAGGAGTTGAGCGCGGCCGATAAAGAGGGCATCGAAGCCGGGGATACTGGCGCCGGCGACTGAGCCAGGATAGGGGTTGTCGAGGCTGTAGTCGTCGATGAAGTAGTAGGCGGAGAGCTGGCCGAAGCGGCTGTTGCCGTCGATGCGGACGGATCCTTTGTCGTCACGGACGGTTTGCGAGAAGGCTGCGGACGAGAACTGATTCGTGCCGACGTTTGGGGACGGGAATGTACTGGAGGAGATTTTTCCCGGGCGCGGACCAGGCAGACTGCGGGATGTTGCCGTTAGGGAAGACGCTGGTGTATGGCTCTCCCTGGGTGACCGTGCGGCCGAGTGACTGGGTCAGCAGCGATGCGAGATAGGGACCGCTGACTGAGCCGGTGAGGTCGTCGAAGTTGCCGTTGCGTTGGGCGGTGGTGGGGACGGAGATGTTGCCGGTGGACACGCCCTGGGTAGTGCGCGTTCCCTGATAGTCGGTGAAGAAGAAGATCTTGTCGCGTTTGATGGGGCCGCCGAACGCTACCGCCGAACTGATTTTGATTGAAGGCGGCGCGGGTGTGATCGAAGTAGCCTTTAGCATCGAGATTCGTGTTGCGGAAAAACTCGAAGGCGTTACCGTGAAACTGGCCTGTGCCCGATTTGCTGACGACAGTGATGATGCCGCCGTTGTAGTTGCCGTATTCGGGATCGAAGTTTGTGGTAAGGACGCGGAACTCTTCGATGGAGTCGAGGTTTGGGATGATGGAGGTGCCGCCGTTCATGTGCTCCTGCACGTCGATACCGTTGACCATGAAGCCGTTGGAGGATTCGCGCTGGCCGTTGATGGAGAGGTTGCCGGGGTTGGCGTCGCCGGAGGGGTCGAGGCCGCCGGTTACACCAGCCATGATGACGGAGCTGGGGAGGAGAGTCGAGATGGGGGCTACGCCGGGCTGGATGGCGAGAAGGTCGGTGTAGCTGCGGCCGTTCAGGGGGAGCGCTGTCATCTGTCCGGCCGAGACGACCTCGCCGAGATGAGTGGCCGCGGTCTCGACCTGTACGCCTGCGTCACTCGTTACCGTAACGGTGTCGGATCGCTCGCCGATCTCGAGGACTGCATCAACACGGATAGCGGAATCGGTGTCCACTACGAGGTTGGTCTTTCGTTGGGAGCTGAAGCCGGTGGCGGCGATGGTCAGGTCGTAGTGGCCGACGGGGAGGTTGGGAAAGATGTAGAGGCCTTGCTTGTCGGAGACAGCTTGATAGGCCGTCTGCTGGGCGGTGTTGACCAGCTTGAGGATTGCGCCTGAGACTACGGCGCCGCTCTTGTCCGTAATTGCGCCGGAGATGCTGCCACCAGTCGCTGCGCGCAACGGCAGTGCTGCCAGGGCAAGAGATACGATGATCAGGATTGATACGCCTGTACTGACGGCAGTCGAGATGAACTTCGGGTGATGCACTTACGCCTCAAATTCGGTGGCGACGAGGCACAAAGCTCAGGAAGCATGAGCGATCACCCTCGTTTCCACGCGGGGTAGAATCACGAACCAATCCTGGGTAGGTCTCCTGATTTACAGGCGAAGCTGCTGTTGAAGCGGCGTCTGACTTTTCGCCTTCCCCGATGCAAAACCGAGTGGCTAGTGAAGAGTCTTTTCCTGATTACAGTGGCGGGACCATGCCGGACTTACACCGGCTTCCCTTTTATGCCCTCGCGGGCACCCAAGAACTTTGTTAATCGAACATAGCACACGGCAGATTTCGATCGCGTCAACTCCTCATAAGGAAGACGCGCACGAACGCAGTGTCCAGACTCGTCCGTTGAATCGAAGATCGGTCACGGTGAGCGGCGCAATATCGACACGCCAAAAGGAATGAAGGGGTGCGTTCAGAATATGAACGACTGCGCCGCGAATTACGGCGGGATGGGTAACGGCGATGGTGTGACCGTCGTCTTGACGTTGATCGAGCCAATAGCCCACACGGCCGACCAGATCTGCGATGGACTCGCCACCGTGCGGGGCTGCTGCTGGATCCTCCAGCCATGCAGCAATGCCTTCTGGGTCCTGCGTCTGGAGACTGCTGAGTTCCTGGCCTTGCCAAACGCCATAGTCGCAATCTCGGAGTTCAACAGCAATTGTCGCCGTCAGTCCTAATGCCTGAGCGGTCTGTTGCGTTCGGAGTTCGGGAGCAGACAAAACTTTTTGCGTCCTTGGAGCCTTCCAGGCTAATGAGGTGATCTTCGATATCTCCTGCTCTTCCAATGCCTGGTCCAGTGGAAATGCCGCGCGCCGTTGGGCTTGCGTGGCTGCATGACTGATGAGACTTAACCGTGTTGTCACGCTGTTCGACTCTCCCCGAATGGGCTTGACATAAGAATTACATCCCTTTGAAGGCGGTTCTCTTGACACTGATGATACCGAGACATAGGGTTAGAGAAGCTTGTGAAGACGGAATGAAGAAGCCGGTGCAAGTCCGGCACGGTCGCGCCGCTGTAATCGACTCAGTAGGTCGAAAGTCAGATCTCATTTCGCATATCGGGCGAGCACGTAGTCGGGACGCACGATCCCAGGAGACTTTAACATGGCACAATCCGCTGTCGGTTCCATATCGCAACCTGTATCGCTTCCTGTTATTCCGCTCGGGGAGCTTCTGCCGTGGGCAGTCTTCGGCGGACTTTTGATGCTACTGGCGATCTACTTTGTCGGGGCCGAACAGGGAGCCACTTCGCTGATGCATGGACGGGCTATTCACGAATTCGTCCACGACGGACGCCATCTCCTCGGCTTCCCCTGCCACTAAGTCGCCAACGTTGACTGCTCGAACACTGCTTCTGCGAGGGATGCTGGTCGGCATCGTTGCTGGCCTGCTTGTCTTTGGGCTTGCTCGGTGGATCGGGGAGCCCCAGGTTGAAAGGGCCATAGCCTTCGAGAGCAGCATGGATCAAGCCAAAGGAGAGGCTCCCGAGCCTGAGATGGTCAGCCGCAAGGTGCAACGGGGCGTTGGCCTACTAACCGGGGTTGTAATCTATGGGGCGGCGATCGGTGGGATCTTTGGGCTGCTCTTCGCGCTTGCTTACGGCCGCATCGGCGATCTTAGCCCGCGTGGACTCTCGGCGTTGCTAGCGGCTATTGCTTTCGTCACGATTGTGCTGGTTCCTAATCTTAAATATCCGGCGAATCCGCCTGCGGTCGGAAATCCTGAGACGATCGGTGTGCGTACAGCAGCGTTTTTTCTACTGATCGCGTTTTCAATTGCAGCGATGGTTTTGGCTATCCAGGTGAGAGGGCGCATCAGCCTTCGCTATGGAGCGTGGAATGGTTTTCTGCTGAGCGCCGGCCTGTTCATCGTCGTCATGTGCGTTGTTTCGCACTTTCTACCGGAGATCGACGAGATTCCTGCTGGCTTTCCGGCGAGCCTATTGTGGCGCTTTCGTGTTGCGGCTCTCGAACTTCAGGCGGTTCTGTGGACGGTTATTGGACTTCTCTTTGGATGGCTCACTGAGCGCGACATGCACTCGTCGGGGATCACCCACACCTAGCTTCAGGCGCGACATTTACAGTGCCGTTACCGATGCTTGAGAGCAGGACGTAACGGTTTCAAATCACCGTCGTTCGGCACAGGTTTGAGCCCGAGCAGTTTGGCGATGAAATCGTAGACGTCGACGTTGGGAAAACTTGGAAGCTTCGTGCCAGGTCGGATGTCGGGGCCGTTTGCGACGAAGATGGCCTTCATCTCGGGCATGCGGGTTACATCGTAGCCGTGCTCGCCTATCGGCGGTTTGCGTGTAGTTTCATGTGCACGGAAGATGTATGGGCCGTTCGGTACGATGACAGGATCGCCCTCGCGTGGGTTTTCGTTGAAGTGCAAGTACGGCGGCACATCGGAGCGGCGATACGCTGTGAATCGCGGATCGGGGTGAGCGCGAAAGCTCTCATATGCCTTTTCTGCGTCTCCTTCGGTGTTTGCATACAGAAGCATGCCATCGGTCCTGAAGTGTGTCAGGTCTGCGTACTTATCGAGTGTGATCCAGTCGCCTTCTACCTTTACCATGCCATGATCGGCGAGAACGATGAGATCGATTGGTAAGTGAGTAGCATCGAGGTTGCGCTTCAGTTCGCCTATGAGGGCATCGACATGATGCACCTGATCTCGTTCTTCGGTGGAGTCCGGGCCGTAGAGGTGGCCTGCGTGATCGGTGTTGCTGTAGTAGAGCGTAATGAAATGAGGGCGCTTCGCAGGTGGAAGTTTAAGCCAGGTTATGACCTGCTCGATGCGTTTGTCGTCGTCGTACTTATCGTCGAAGTGGACATATTCGTCGGGGCGCTCACCGGCAATCATCGCCTCGGAGCCGGGCCAGAAGAATGAAGCGGCGCGCATCTGCTGCTGTTCGGCTAGTGACCATAGCGGCGTGCCGTTATACCAGCTACCATCTGAGTTTGTTAGAGGGCTCGTGTAGGAATAGAGTGCACGACGGTCGGGATCGTAGAAAATGTTACTCACAATTCCGTGATGCTCCGGGTAGAGGCCAGTGACCAGAGTGACGTGATTGGGAAATGTAATGGACGGATAGGAGGGCAACATACCGTCGGGTGCGGTGGCCCCGGTGCGAGCTAGTTCAGTAATGTTTGGTGCGTCCCATTCCTTTGGATAGTCATAGCGGAACCCGTCCAGAGACACCAGAACAACGTAATGTTTTTTTTGCTGTCGCGGTG
This sequence comes from uncultured Acidobacteriaceae bacterium, assembly GCA_963708755.1. GTDB lineage: Bacteria > Acidobacteriota > Terriglobia > Terriglobales > Acidobacteriaceae > Edaphobacter. The sequence continues at coordinate 213,328 of CAVPTN010000018.1, read as the reverse complement.
AGTTGGGAAGGCCATCAACTTCGACAATCTTTCCTTTGTCGGAAGTATCGGGAGGGAGAGTCTGAGCGGCCACTCCGATCGCTGACAGTATTCCGGCTGAGAGAAACGTTATGAGGAGATGTCGGCCAACCAAAATATGCTCCTTGATTTGCTTGTTCTGGCGAGCTTCAGCAAATTAGACGAATGGAAACAGGCGCAGCAATACAGCCATTCTATTTTCTACCATTTGGCGTATGCAGTGATATCAGTGCGACTTGTTTAACAACCCGGGTGTCGCATCCATATTGCGCTCGTTGATGATTTGATGGAGTAATCTGCTTTCAGGAGGAGATGTGGCGACAGATCCAGGTAGAGTAATCTCCGATCTTGAGGAACTTCGGAAGTTGACCGCCGACGCGAATGGCGCACAACGTGTCGCCTGGACTCCGGTTTGGCTCGAGGCGCGTGCGTGGTTTCAAAAGAAGCTGCAAGGTCTTCCTCTGGAACATCACTGCGATTCGGCGGGAAACTCCTGGACGTACTCTTGCGGGCGACTCAGATAGAGCCCTTGTTCTCGGAAGCCATCTTGACTCGGTTCCGAATGGCGGCTGGCTGGACGGTTGTCTGGGGTTTCTTGCAGGCTTCGAGGTGCTGCGCGGTTTCATCAAGGATTTCAACGGCAAGCCACCGATTACGATTCGTCTAGTCGACTGGGCCGACGAGGAGGGCGCACGCTTCGGTCGGAGTCTCTTTGGCTCTTCTGCGTTTGCTGGGACCCATAGCATTGAGGCCGACCGTTCGCGTACGGATCGCGATGGGGTTCGTCTGGAAGAAGCTTTGCGCCGATGTGGAGTCAACGTTGAGCGAATTGGGGAGTCGGCCATGGAGCGGAAAAATGCCGCTGTTTACCTGGAGTTACACATCGAGCAAGGACCGGTTCTCGAATCGATGAATCTTCCTCTCGGGGTCGTGCTTGGAACAAAGGGCGTAGAGCGACACTCAATCACCTTTCATGGGCAAGAGGCGCACTCTGGATCGACGCCGATGAAAGTGCGTAGAGATGCACTCGCGGCAGCAGCGAAACTTGCGCTGGAAATACGTTCTATTGCGGGGCGATACCCAGATACCGTCGCTACGATGGGAAGTGTGAAGACTTTTCCCGGCATTGTTACAGCTGTGGTCGGTCGATGTGAGACGACTCTCGATATGCGAGATCTTGATGCGGGAATCCTCGCGTCCATGCTGACTGAAACGAGAGAGGCGAGCGAGCGTTTCGCGAAGGAAGAAGGCTGTACCGTCGATTGGTCAAAGATCTGGAGCATTGAACCCGTTCCATTTGATCCGGAGTTGATTGCGTTTTGCGACAAAGCAGTACGTGAGACAGTTGGTATCTCTCACAAGCTGCCCTCGGGACCTCTGCACGACGCCGCAGAGGTTTCGCGCGCAGGAATACCGACAGTGATGATGTTCGTTCAGTCGTTGAATGGACTCAGTCACAATAAGGCAGAGGATACGAAGATCGAAGATCTGACGTTGGCGGTGCATGCTTTCGACAATCTGGCGAAGAAGACACTGGATTTGCTTATCGACTAAAAGCGAGAGCCTGCCTTCCCACTGACAGTAAAAGGCCGCGCCAAGCCGTAAGTTTCAATAGCGACGAGATGGTTAGCATCTCGACACTAATTTCTCCAGGAGACGAAATGGTTTGCTGAGATAGTGCATAATAGTCACTCCTAAATAGTGAAGAGAGCAGAACCGCAAAGGAGAGTTATGTTTTCTTTCATGGTGCAAGGACTTTTTGACTGCAGGTCTTTTGGCTCGACCGGTTCTACCGTGAGGCTCCGCGGTGGCGAATCTGTTCTTTGCTTAATGGCGAAGGCCGGCGAATCCCAATGAGCGATCGGCCTCCCTTTCGTCAGCAGATCGCTATTGCTCCTGAGTTGGTCCATTGTTTCGGCGATCTGCATCCGCCCTTGGATAAGCAAGCCGCGATTGCTGAATCAAATCGCTGCCTCTATTGCTTCGACGCACCTTGCACTGTTGCGTGTCCCACACATATTGATGTACCGACTTTTATCAAGAAGATCGCCAGCGGTAATCTCGCCGGCTCTGCGCGGACCATTCTGGATGCAAATATTCTTGGTGGGAGTTGCGCCCGCGCTTGTCCCGTTGAGGTGTTGTGCGAGGGAGCCTGCGTTATGCACCGCTACAATAAGCAGCCGATCGAGATTGCGCGGCTGCAACGGTTCGCGGTCGATACCCTACACGAAAGCGGAGCTTCGCTACCGTTTGAGCCTGGAGTTGATACAGGGTTATGCGTCGCCTTGATCGGGGCAGGGCCGGCGTCGCTTGCCTGTGCCGCCGAGCTTCGCCGTCGCGGAATACGTGCCAATCTTTATGACGCGCGCCCGTTACCGGGAGGACTAAATACGTACGGTGTCGCCGAGTACAAGCTTCCTCTGGTGGAGAGCCTGCGGGAGATCGAGATGCTCGCACAGTTGGGAGTCGATTTTAGTTTTGAGACACCGGTTGATTCACTTAAATTGTCTGAACTTGAGCAGGGACATGATGCGATTTTTTTAGGGATCGGACTTGGCGCGATTCATCAACTTGGAATCGCTGGGGAGCACCTTGCGGGTGTAACGAATGCGCTCGATTTGATTGCGGGCTACAAGTCGGGACTGTTGACGTCGGTGCCTGCACGTGTGGTCGTCGTAGGCGCAGGCAATACTGCTATCGACGCCGCGATTGCCGCAGTTCGGCTAGGCGCCACCGATGTGCATATCGTATATCGCCGAGGGTTAGAACAGATGTCAGCGTTCAGGTTTGAATATGAACACGCGAAGAATGAAGGGGTTAAATTCTTGTGGCATGTGCAGCCGACTGACTTTAGAGGCGACCAAGCCGTGGAGGCACTCGAGTTGATAAGGCTTGTGTCGACGAAAGACGGTTCGATTGTGGAGGAGAGTGGTTCGGAGTTTCTGCTTGCAGCTGATCTAGTTGTACTCTCGATCGGGCAGGCCACACATGCAGATTTTATCGTTGAGTATGAAAAAAGTTCTGCGAAGATTCAGATAGATCGCGGACGCATTTTGATCGATCGGGCTACAGGCCAGACCACGAACCCGAAGTTTTTTGCCGGCGGGGATTGTACGAACGGAGGGCGCGAGGTTGTCGACGCGGTTGCGGATGGAAAGCGCGCCGGTATTGGCATTGCTGCATGGTTGGAGGCTCGACATGTTTAAACCTAAGCCAACGCTGGAGACTACATTCTGCGGCATCCAATGCCTCAATCCGTTTTGGCTTGCATCAGCGCCGCCAACGAACTGCGGCGAACAAATCATGCGAGCTTTCGACGCGGGTTGGGGAGGTGCAGTCTGGAAGACGATTGGGGAGCCGATTACGAATGTCAGCTCTCGTTACTCGTCGATTGATTGGGAGGGTCGGCGAATGATGGGCTTTAACAATATTGAGCTCATCTCGGATCGTCCCATCGAGGTTAACCTTCAGGAGATTGCCGACGTAAAGCGACGCTACCCGAAGCACGTCGTTATCGCTTCGTTGATGGTCGAGAGCAGACGCGAGACTTGGCACGATATCGTGCAACGGGCCGAAGACGCGGGTGCAGACGGGCTTGAACTTAACTTCGGATGTCCTCATGGTATGAGCGAGCGCGGCATGGGATCAGCCGTAGGACAAGTGCCTGAGTATTGCGAGCAGATAACGGGGTGGGTGAAAGAGAAGGCGCGAACGCCGGTCATCGTCAAGTTGACACCAAACATCTCTGACATACGCATTGCAGCTCGAGCCGCGAAGCGCGGGGGCGCTGATGCGCTTTCCGCTATCAATACGATCAACTCAATTACGGGAATCGATCTTGACACATTTCAGCCGAGCCCTAACGTCGATGGGAAGAGTTCGCATGGTGGGTACTGCGGGCCAGCCGTGAAGCCCATCGCACTAAATATGGTTCATCAGGTTCAGTCCGATCCTGCGAGCGCGCTGCCACTGTCAGGTATTGGCGGTATTGCAAGCTGGCGCGATGCGGCAGAGTTTATTCTTCTTGGCTGCGGGACTGTGCAGGTTTGTACGGCGGCGATGCACTATGGCTACCGCATCGTCGAAGATATGCAAGATGGATTGTTGGGGTGGATGGCGGAGAAGGGCTTTTCCACGCTCGATGATTTTCGCGGGTTGTCGCTTCCCAATGTGGTCGAATGGAAGCAGCTGAATTTGAATTATCAGATCGTTGCCCGAATTCATGAGGATCTATGTATTGGATGCCAGCTTTGCTATACCGCTTGCTGGGATGGAGCGCATCAATGCATCCATCTTGATCGGACTTCGCCGACGCCAGATACGACACGAACACCCAGTATGGTTGCAGCTGACTCTGCTCGGCATATTTCGACGACTCCGATTCCTAAACTTGACACGGGAAATCTGGGCCGCACAAATGCAGTGACGCCGCTTGAGCGTATTCCGCGTGTCGACGAACATCATTGTGTCGGCTGCAATCTTTGCTTACTGGTCTGCCCGGTAGAGAAATGCATCACGATGGAGCGCGTCGACAAAGACTTGCCGTTTGAGAGCTGGGAAGAGCGCACTGCCAAGGGCCTGATCCCGCCAGAAGCGCGTGAGGTGATGAATACGAATACGTAACTTGGCTTGTGGCTTGAATGGCATCGTGCTTGGTGTCATATGACTCTAGCGTCGAACAGCTTGGAGTGAAGCATGGGAATCCTGATTCAGAATGGCACGGTTGTCACTGCAGATCGTCTAGAGAAAGCGGATGTGCTGGTTGAAGGCAGCACGATACGGGAGGTGCTTGCGAATATTGATCCTACGGGACACTCGGTCGTGAATGCCACCGGACTCTTTGTGCTCCCGGGCGGCATCGATGCGCACACGCATATGGATATGCCGTTCGGAGGAACGGTGTCAGCGGATGATTTTCTGACTGGCACACGGGCGGCGGCGATTGGCGGTACAACGACTATCGTCGACTTCGCAATTCAGGCGAAGGGTACCCGCATGCGGGACGCGCTGGATATCTGGCTGGCGAAGGCGGACGGTAAGGCATGCATCGACTACGGTCTTCATATGATCGTGACGGATCTGGGCTCAGATAACGGCAAACAGGGTCTGCACGATATGGACGATATGGTACGAGAAGGTGTCGCCAGCTTCAAACTTTTCATGGCTTATCCAAATGTGTTGATGGTGGACGACGGCACGATCTTCAAAGCCCTGCAACAAACCGCGAAAAATGGCGCGCTGGTGTGTATGCATGCAGAGAATGGAAGTGCTATTGATGTGATCGTGCAGCAGGCGCTCGCCGAGGGAAAGACTGCACCCATCTATCATGCATTGACACGACCCACAAAAGCCGAAGCTGAAGCGGTTAATCGATCGATCGCTCTCGCCGAGATGGCGGGTGTGCCGGTATATATCGTTCATCTATCGAGTGAAGATGCGTTGAATCAGGTCCGCGAGGCGCGTGATCGCGGAGTTCCTGCATTTGCAGAGACATGCCCACAGTATCTTTTGCTCTCAATCGAAGACCAGATGCCGGGAAAAAGTTTTGAGGAGGCGAAGTACGTTTTTACTCCACCTCTGCGCGAGAAGAAGAACCAGCCGAAGCTTTGGGATGGACTCGCTACCGACAATTTACAGGTGGTGTCGACTGATCATTGTCCGTTCTGCTTTGCAGATCAGAAGCAGCTTGGCAAGGACGACTTCACGAAGATTCCGAATGGCGGCCCGGGAGTTGAGAATCGCTTGCAATTGCTCTATCACTTCGGCGTGAACTCCGGAAAAATCACACTACAGCGGTTTGTCGAGATCACTTCTACGGCGCCAGCGAAGATCTTCGGCATGTATCCGAAGAAGGGAACAATTGCTGTCGGATCAGATGCTGATATCGTGCTCTGGGATCCTGAGGCAGAACATCTTATCTCCGCGACTACGCATAATATGCGATGCGATTTTTCGATGTTTGAGGGATGGAAGGTTAGGGGTAATGCGCTTCAGGTGTACTCGCGTGGAGAGCTCGTTGCGGATGGGGGACGCTATGTTGCCGCTACCGGAAGAGGCGCGTATCTGAGACGCGAAGCAAGAGGAGGGGCATGGAGGTGAGTTCGACCAGCTCTCGTGTCCGCGATCAGTCGAGCGCAACCATCGCGGTGGATTGCGATCCGCGCTTGTACAACAAGGACCTAGCACCAACCACTGCGTCGCAACGTACCTGGGGGACTTACAACTACATCGCGCTTTGGTTTTCGATGTCGATGGAAGTTACGACATACATGCTTGCGTCGTCACTGATCGCAGGTGGCATGAACTGGAAGCAGGCGATCCTTACGATTCTTTTAGGGAACTTGATCGTGCTGGTACCAATGCTTATGAATGCACATGCTGGCACGAAGTATGGCATCCCCTTTCCCGTGTTTGTGCGTGCCAGCTTCGGCACACGCGGAGCGAACCTACCCGCGATGTTGCGCGCCATTGTGGCTTGCGGATGGTTTGGGATTCAGTCGTGGCTAGGCGGGCAGGCAATTGCAGCAATGATTGCGGTGCTATGGCCTGCAACTGCGCACATGCCTGCAGTGCTTTGGACGAGCTTTCTTGGATTCTGGCTGTTGAATATGTATGTTGTGTGGCGTGGCGTCGAGTCGATACGATTTCTTCAGAGCTTTTCGGCACCATTCATGCTCGTGATGTCACTGACGTTACTTTTCTGGATGCTCCATAAGGCAGGTGGCTTTGGGCCAATGCTTTCGGCGCCGAGCAAGTTCCACACAACCGGAAGCTTTCTACGTTTCTTCTTTCCATCACTGACGGCGATGGTTGGATATTGGGCGACGCTTTCGTTGAACATCCCTGACTTTACTCGCTATGCCAAGTCGCAGGACTCGCAGATTGCAGGGCAGGCCTTTGGGTTGCCGGTTGCCATGGTGCTGTACTCGTTCATTGGTATAGCTTGCACTTCGGCATCGGTCACGATCTTCGGTGAGCCTGTGTGGTCACCGATTGCACTGCTCGGCCGGTTCCATCAGCCGCTGGCGGCTTTGCTCGCGCTTGTTGCTTTATTGATTGCAACATTGAATGTGAATATTGGGGCGAATGTGGTTTCACCCTCCAATGACTTTTCAAACCTTGCTCCGGGTTTGATCAGCTTTCGCACTGGCGGACTTATAACTGGATTGTTGGGGCTGGCAATGATGCCCTGGAAGTTGATGAGTAGTTTTGGTAACTACATCTTTGGGTGGCTCATCGGATATTCAGGCTTGTTAGGGCCGGTCGCTGGCATCATGGTTGCGGATTATTTCCTAATACGAGGGACACGGTTGGATACTGTCTCGCTCTATCGGCGTGGTGGGCCGTATGAATATACGCGGGGAGTAAATCCACGGGCGGTCGTTGCACTAGTCGCTGGCGTGGTTGTGGCGTTGATCGGGCTTGCTGTGCCGGTTCTTCGATTTCTTTATGACTATGCATGGTTCGTCGGATTTTTTGTTGCGGGTGCGAGCTACTATGTCCTTATGCTGAGATATGGGGTTAGTACTTCGGTAGCGGTCGATACGATGATGACCTCACGCCTCCAGGAACAGGAGCCTTTATGAGTCCCACAGACGCCGTCGAGTTACAGCAATCGAACAAATCACAGAGTCTCACCAGCCAACAGGTTGTTGATCTTACGCGACAGTACAACTACGGGACGTGGCGGTTTCAGAAGGGCTGGAACCCGATGCACATCGTCGATGCGGAGGGGTGCTACATCGTTGATGGCGCGGGGAAGCGATACCTGGACTTTTCCTCACAGCTTATGTGCTCCAATCTCGGGCATAAGAATCAGGCTGTTATCGATGCGATCGCAAAGCAGGCACAAGAGTTGAGCTATGCGATGCCAGGCTATGCGACGACGGCGCGTGCTGAACTGTCGCAGCTTCTGGTAGAGGTGCTTCCGAAGGGTTTGAATAAGTTTTTCTTTACTACCTCGGGCACCGAGGCAAACGAAGCTGCGTTCAAGATTGCTCGTATGTTTACCGGGAAGACAAAGATTATCGCGCGGTACCGGTCGTATCACGGTTCGACGGCTGGCTCGATCGCGGCGACTGGTGATCCGCGGCGGTGGGCAATGGAGCCTAGCGGGAAGGGTCAGGGGATTCTGTTCGGGCCGGAGGTTCATTGCTACAAGTGTCCTATACGGCATACTTATCCGGGTTGCGGCATTGCGTGTGCGGACTATATCGAGCACATGATCCGTAACGAGTCGGATGTGGCTGCTGTGCTGGTCGAGCCTATCGTTGGGACGAACGGCGTCATTGTTCCGCCTGATGAGTACATGCCGAAGCTTCGTCGGATCTGCGATGAGTATGGTGTTTTGCTGATTGCTGATGAGGTGATGACGGGATGGGGACGAACTGGCGAGTGGTTTGCGATGAACCATTGGGGAGTTGTTCCGGATATTCTTGTCACTGCCAAGGGCATCACGTCGGCTTATGTTCCGCTTGGGCTGTGCGCTACGAGCGAGAAGATCGCGGAGTTCTTTCAGGACCACTACTTTGCGCATGGTCATACTTATGAAGCGCATCCGCTTACTCTTGCTCCTGCGGTTGCGACGATTCGAGAGATGCAGCGTCTTGGGTTGGTAGAGCGGGCTCGGGAGCTAGCGCCTTATGTTGAAGGAAAGTTGAACGAACTCAAGGCAAAACATCCGAGTGTCGGAGATGTTCGCGGGAAAGGGCTGTTCTGGGCTGTCGATCTGGTCAAGAATCGCGTCACCAAGGAGCCGTTCAACACTTACTCCGACAAGGTCTCCGGCAAGCCGTTGTTGGTGGATCAGATCGCCGCGAAGATTCTTGCGGATGGCGTGACGATTCAGGCCTGGGTCTCGCACTTCGTCGTTGCGCCACCGCTGATCGTGACGAAAGAAGAGATCGACCGAGGGGTTGCTGCTCTCGACGAACACCTCGGAATGGCCGATGCTGCTGTGTTGCCTTGAATCGCCTAACGAACTTTCTTTCGAGAGAAGACGGCGATAGTTTGACGGCATCTCTCAGCCTAAAGTTGGCATGGAAGTGTCGACTCCTTTGCGAATTCCGGTGGGCCAGCGCGATGTGACTGTCTTCAGTCGTGTGTAGAAGCGGACGCCCTCCGGTCCGTGCACGGAGTGATCACCGAAGAGAGAACGCTTCCATCCGCCGAAGCTGTGGAAGGCCATTGGTACGGGGATGGGAACGTTGACGCCGACCATGCCGGCCTGCACTCGATGGGCGAAGTCACGGGCGGTGTCGCCATCGCGGGTAAAGATGGAGGTTCCGTTGCCGTACTCGTGCTCGTTGATCAGTTGCAATGCAGTTTCGAAGTTGTTCGCGCGGACGATGCCAAGGACGGGTCCGAAGATCTCTTCACGGTAGATCTTCATCTCCGGTTTGACGTGATCGAAGAGGCAGGCACCGAGGAAGAAGCCGTTCTTGCTGGGCTCGTTCGTCAGGACGTGTTTGCGTCCGTCAACGACTAGCTGGGCACCCTCCGATTCGCCATGTTGAACGTAGCTTGTGACGCGATCAAGATGGGCTTTTGTGACGAGGGGTCCTAGTTCGGCACCTTCCTTCATGCCGTCGCCCATCTGAAGATTTTGGATGCGCTGTTCGATCTTGCCGACTAAGGCGTCTGCGGTTGCACTGCCGACGGTTACGGCTACCGAGATGGCCATGCATCGCTCGCCTGCTGAGCCGTAGGCTGCGCCTACGAGAGCGTCAGCGGCTTGATCGAGGTCGGCGTCCGGCATGACGATCATGTGGTTCTTGGCACCGCCGAGAGCCTGGACGCGCTTGCCGTGCTTCGTTCCTTCGCGGTAGACGTACTCGGCGATCGGTGTGGAACCGACGAAGCTGACGGCCTGGATGGTTGGATGGGCAAGGAGTGCGTCGACTGCGACTTTGTCGCCGTGGACTACGTTGAAGACACCATCGGGGAGACCGGCTTCTTTGAGCATCTCGGCGAGGAGGAGTGAGGCGCTTGGGTCGCGCTCGCTGGGTTTGAGGATGAAGGTGTTGCCACAGGCGAGGGCGATGGGGAACATCCACATGGGCACCATGGCCGGGAAGTTGAATGGAGTTATTCCGGCTACGACGCCGAGGGGCTGGCGCATGGACCAACTGTCGATGTCGGAGCCAACCTGCTCGGAGTACTCACCTTTGAGCAGTTGGGGGATGCCGGTGGCGAACTCGACTACTTCTAGGCCGCGGGTGGCTTCGCCCTTTGCGTCGGAGAAGACTTTGCCGTGCTCGCTGGTGAGGATCGCCGCGACCTCGTCGAGACGGCGCTCGAAGATCTCGCGGAAGCGGAAGAGAACGCGAGCTCTGCGCAGAGCCGGCTGTGCCGACCAGGCTGGGAATGCCGTGGCTGCTGCGGTTACTGCTGCATCTACCTCCTCAGCGGTTGCCAGTGTGACCCTTGCCTGCACCTCTCCGGTGGCTGGGTTGTAGACATCGCCGAAGCGTCCGGAAGTGCCTGACAGTGTCTGGCCGTTTACCCAGTGGTGGACTTCGCGGAGTTGGCGGTCGGAGGGAAGCGGCTGGGTGAGAGTAGATGTCGCGGACATTAAGAGCCTCCGTTGAGAGAATTATCGTATCAGTGCGCCGTTCCACACTTGTCACTGTCTGCAAGTACCCCCACCCCCCGGGGGTAGTACTGACTAAATGCTTTCAAATCTTATTCTTAGCATTTTAGCCGTCTGCAAAATATTCATTCCAAAATGGTTAGAGGCAAAAATTTGAAAATAAAAGGGTTAGCATACAAAGCGGTTTTTTAAATGACTTAGCCCCGGCAATTGACCGGGGCTTTTTGCTTCTTCTATCAAGTATAGCTGTCTGACCATAACTGATACGCCACAGCCATATTATTGATTCATCAACAGTTACGTTGATTGCGGGCTTGACAACTTTTTCAAGTTGGTTGCACCGTTTCAACCACGTTCGTTCGTTGATGAAGTTATGATGTTCGCACTTGAAGATGTGGAGTTGAAGGAAGCAGATTCCTCCGCTACGCTGCGGAATGAGAACCAAGAGAACAAGCAACGACAACTGCGGACTTCCTTCGGGACGTTGCTGGATGACATCCAAGAAAAAGTAACAGCAAGGGCAGATTTTTTCAGTGCGCTGCGTGAGCGCGTCGAGGAGGCTATGAGATGAAGACACGTTGGAGGCAGGTTTTGACGGCGGTTGGTGTTTTGTCCTGCAGTGTTTTCGCGGGCGCCACCGATGTGACGATTCATCTGAATGGCTCGCAGGAGATGTCGCGAAGCACGATGAAGTACAAATGCGATGCGCAAGGAACCAAGATGGGGCTTCCTGATGGAGTGTTTTCGGTCGAGTACTTGAACGGAGCGGGAAATAGTCTTGCTGTCGTTCCTGTGAGCGGAAACTCTGTGATCTTTGCTAGTGTTGTTTCGGGCTCTGGCGCACGGTACGCTGCCGGGCAATATATCTGGTGGGAGGCGGGCGAGCGAGGAGTTACCTTCTCGTCCGATTCGATTGCGGGAAAGGTGTCGTCTTCGTGTCATCGCTTTCTGCAATGAGAGCACGTATGCCACTCATCTTTTCTGGGGTAAAGAGGCTTGCGTCTGCGGTAAAGAGGCTTGCGCGCTATGGCGAAGAAGCAAACTGATGATGATGTAGAGATCCTCTCGGTCGAGGGGCACGAAGTTCGAATCACTCACCCGCAGAAGCTTTACTTCTCCAAGCAGACGCAGGTCACCAAGCTTGATCTCGTGCGCTACTATCTTGCGGTGGCACCGGGAGCGCTGGTCGGGATTCGCGATCGGCCTATTGTGTTGAAGCGTTTTGTAAATGGTGCTGAGGGTGAGGCCTTCTATCAGAAGCGTGCTCCTTCCGAGCGTCCCGCGTGGGTTCGCACGGTTACGCTTTCGTTTCCGTCGGGACGCACCGCCGAGGAGCTGGTGGTTGACGAAGCTGACGGGCTGGCCTGGATCGTCAACATGGGCTGCATTGAGTTGCATCCTCATCCGGTGAGATCGGCCGACCTTGATCATCCCGATGAGCTGCGTGTCGATCTGGATCCGGGTCCGGGAGTTGGTTGGCCTGACGTGCGGCGGGTTGCGCTTGAGGTGAAGTCGGTTCTTGAAGAGGTGGGACTGCAGGGCTGGCCGAAGACGAGCGGCTCGCGTGGCATGCATATCAATGTTCGTATACATCCTCGCTGGAGCTTCACGGAGGTACGGCGTGCGGCACTGGCGTTGTCGCGTGCTGTGGAGCGCAGGCTGCCTGATGCCGCTACTTCGAAGTGGTGGAAGGAGGAGCGACACGGCGTGTTTCTGGACTATAACCAGAATGCGAAGGATCGAACGACTTGTTCGGCGTACTCGGTGCGGCCTTTGCCGGATGCTCGTGTGTCGACGCCGCTTCGCTGGGAGGAGGTTCCCGATTGCGAGCCAGCCGACTTTACGGTGCTGACTGTGCCGAAACGTTTTGCCGAGATTGGTGATCCGCACGCCGACATGGATGCGGCAGCGGGCTCGCTTGAAGGACTGCTGGAGCTCGCCGCTAACGATGAGGCGTCGGGTTTGGCTGATGCGCCGTGGCCGCCGCACTTTCGGAAGATGGAGGGAGAAGCGGCGCGTGTCGTTCCTTCGCGAGCCAAGTCTGCTACTTCGCGGGCTAAGCCTGCTGCGAAGACTGCGCGAACCAAGATGCCGCTGGTGGTGGTGGCTCACTCTCCGGATAAGGAGGCGGCGTTGGCGGGGCTTGAACGGTGGAAGGAGAAACACGCGGATGTGGCGCAGTTGTTGGCCGTCGATGATGTGTTGGTTGATTCGATGCGAGGGAGGTCGTCTACGTGGACTCGAATTCGAGTGAACTTGCGCAATGTCCCTGAAGAGATGCGGCCGGTGGAGGCTCCTGATCCGGATGATGATCCGACGCGTGAGTGGCGTGCGAAACGGTCTAAGAAGTGAGAGCTTTCGTACCTGCTAGCGCCTGGTGAAGATCTCCATCAACTCCTGCGGGGGAACGACTTCAAGTTGCGCGTAGGTGCAGTCGCTGGGCTGCTTGTCGGTGCGCCATCTGCGAAATTGGGCCATGTGACGAAATCGGCTCCCCTGCATGTGTTCGTAGGCGACCTCGACGATTAGCTCGGGACGGAGAGGCTCCCAGGATAGATCCTTTCCCTGGCTCCATCGGCTTTGGCCGCCTGGCATTCGTTGGCCTGCGTCGGGGCTGTCGGTTTCACTTCCCTTCCAGCGGCTCCAGGGGTGATTGGCGAGTGCGTCTGCACGGTAGGGCGAGAGGATATTCGACTAGTTCGAGACGTTTTTTCTGGGTAAAGCTTGCGCAGACACCGACGTGCTGCAAGTCTCCCGACTCGTCGAAGAGGCCTAATAGTAAAGAGCCGACAGCGGTGCGGTCACCGTTCTTGTGCCATCGAAAGCCAGCTACGACGCAGTCGCAGTCGCGTTCGTGTTTGATCTTTAGCATCGCGCGCTTGTCGGGCTCGTATGTGCCTGTGATGGACTTTGCAATTAGTCCGTCGAGGCCTGCGCCTTCAAAGCGGTGGAACCAGTCTGTCGCAGTGGCTCTTATGTTTGTTGCGGGCGTGATGTGGAGCGGCGGTGTTGCGGCAGACAGCATTGCTTCCAGCCTGCTGCGACGGTTTTGGAAGGGTTCGTTGCGGAGATCCTCGTCGCCTTCGCAGAGAAGATCGAAGAAGACAATGGATGCTGGGCTCTCCTGCGCGAGTAACTTCACCCTGGATGCGGCGGGATGGATGCGAAGTTGAAGTCTTTCGAAGTCGAGGCCATTGCTGGCGGCGATGACGATTTCACCGTCGAGGACGCAGCGTTGGGGAAGCTGTGATTTCAGGGTTTCGACTAGTTCGGGGAAGTATCGGTTGAGCGGCTTTTGGTCGCGGCTTTGGATTAATATTTCTTCGCCGTCGCGAAAGAACAGCGCGCGGAAGCCGTCCCACTTGGGTTCGAATAGCCAGGTGTCGCCGGGGGGCAGGTCGTCAATTCGCTTGGCCAGCATGGGCGGAATCGGCGGATTTACGGGGAGATTCACGCTCTCGATGCTATACCGCGATGCTGATTGGTGGCGACTAAGCGGCTCTCGTGGGGATTATTTTTTTGTGGTCCATCTATTCGCTGAACACGTGATTTTTGAACCGCAGGATGGGCGGCGGAACGGGGATCTACTTGTTGAGGAGCCGTTATCGCACTGAGGAACCGTACGTGGTTTTGAGAATTTAATTCTGGTGGGTTTTGTAGTGTTTTACAGGGGGTTTTGGCAAAACTGGTTCTTTAAACGTGGCGTTTTGATGGTCAATTCGTGGTGAGATGCGTGGTAAAGATGGTGAATTGGTGGTCGCTTTTTTGACGAAGAAAAATGCGCCACCATTTTAGAGTTTATTTTCAATGATTCCCGTTTTGGGAACGGGTTAGATCATGTCCGTAGACCGCTGGAAGGCGGAGCGACGAGAGGCGGAGAAGGAGGGGGGGCAGATGTGGCGCGAGTCGGCTTCGGGGTGACCGGTTCTGTCGTTTGCGGTGATGGTGCCCAAGCAATTCAAGCAGATCGAGTCAGATGAACCATCCATCTTTAGTCGCTGCGGATGCACGGAAGAGGCTTGTTCGGTCATGGTGATCTCCTCACGGGAAAGTTTTACAGTTGTTATGTTATCTGATTGGTAAAGGCTCGTGAGGGTTGCCTGTCGTTTTTGACCGCGTTGTGGCTTCTATTTGCCGGTCGTACCAGGCCAAAAGTGGCGTTAAACGCCTGTTTGGACGCTATCTCGGGTTGGCGCCGATGCTCGCGTCGCTGTCTTTAATTGATTGTTAATACTTGCGAGGCGTGCGTTTATCAGTGCGATTGACTCGCCCCAGGTCTTAAAGGTGTCGGTTGTGTAGCCAGCGTCGAAGTTTCTCGGGTGGGGCTCTTTGGCCGAGTGTCTGCGCTTGGCTTCTTCGAGCCTCTGCTGAAAATAGGCAAGTCTTTCTTTAAGGTTTTCTTCGTTCATTGTGGTCACTCAGTTGATTGGATGCAGATTCAGCCTTGCGCGCACCAAGTTGTCGGCGGAGACTCTCGTGATTTCGGCAAACCGGAGCGCAGGGAGCATGACCGTCACTATCAGACGATGGGGTGACAGGGCTTAGCTTTCGGTGTCCTCGCCGCAACCTTCCCAGCAGGATCGGCCTTGGGTGCAGATGGAGCGATGGACGTAGTGGTCGTCGGGGCCTGCCTTGCCCATGGTCTTGAGACACCAGTAGGCGGTGGTGGCACCGAGCAGTTCGGCGTGCTCGTCGGCGAAGTCACCGAAGGCCCCGTAGGAAGACTTGCTGCGGAGTGAGGAGCATCGGAGCTGGACAAGTGTTGTCGTCATATCAAATTCTCCTTAGCCTATTGCGCTTGGGTCGCGCTGCATCTGCCCGGCTGCGAGCAGAACGGTGCGGTAGATGGCTGTCTGGAAGAGCTGGGTCTTGAATCCATTCTGCGAGAGCGGCGTAGCCGTCTGCATTGCGGCAGCGGCAGCGGCGCGGGCGGTCGCTTCATCGATTGTTTTGCCGGTCAGGACTGCCTCGGCCGCAGAAGAACGGATCGGAGTTGGAGCGGCGACGCCAAGTACGATCGATGCCTTTCGGCATTGGTTGCCTTCCATGACGAGGACGACGCCAGCATCGGCGAGCGGCCAGTCGAAGCTCTCCTTCTCGCCGTACTTCTGATAGGCGGAGCGAGTGCCGGGGTCGGGCGTGGGGATGAAGACGCCTGTGATGATCTCGCCCGGTTGCACAATGGTTTCGTTGGTGAGGCTCTTTTCTGGCGGGACGTAGAAATCGGTCATGGCTACGGTGCGCTTGCCTCGCTTCGAGGTCAGCTCGATCTGAGCGTTCATCGCGAGCAGCGGCACGGCGGTGGAGGAGGGATGGACCATGGCGCAGACGTCGTTGTTGATGATGGCGTGATACTGGTTCTCGCCAGCGTGAGCGTGACAGTCGTCGCTGGTGCCGCTCTTCTTTTTGCAGTCGAAGTCGGTGGAGCGGAAGTACCAGCAGCGAGGGCGCTGCATGATGTTGCCGCCGAGCGTCGCCATGTTTCGCACCTGCGGAGTTGCGGCGTGACCGGCAGCATCAGACAGGGCTGTATAGCTCTTCTGAATCTGTGGGTGGGCAGCGATCTCGCTGAGGGTGGAGAGAGGTCCGAGGCGGAGACCATCCGGCGTGATGGTGATGCCGCGCAGGCTGTCAACATTGCGGATATTGACGAGCTTGGAGGGCGACACGATATCGTCCTTCATCAGGTCGATGAGGTCGATACCACCTGCTTTGATGGTGGCACCTTCGCCGAGCTGGCCGAGAGCTTCATCGACAGTGACGCAATCGACAAACGCAAACTTGTTCATGCCTGCACCTCCTGTATCTTTCCGAGTGCGCTGAGTACGTTTGCTGGGGTCATCGGAATCTTTCGCATGCGCACTCCGGTTGCGTTGTAGAACGCGTTGCCGATGGCTGCGGCGAGTGTGATGATACCTGCCGATTCGCCAATGCCTGCAGCGTCTGTCGAGCTTTGTGCGATGTAATTTTCGACGAGGACGATGTCGATCTGCGGCACTTCGCGAGCGCCTATGATCTTGTAGTTTTCAAGGTTCGCATTGAGCATGTACCCGGCGTTGCGGTCCATAATGCGTTGCTCGAAGAGCGCGTAGGAGATTCCCTGGAGGATGCCTCCGTTGATCTGGCTGATGACTCCGGTCGGATTAATTGGGCGGCCGCAGTCGTGTGCGCCGAAGACTTTTTCGATGTGCACGCGACCGGTTTCGGTATCTACCGCTAGTTCGACGTAGTCGACTCCACCGTAGGTGAGGCGTTCTTTGGAGTATTCGGGAACGCGCGTCGCCTGAGCCGAGATCACAGCGGTGGGCAGCTTTGCTGTGATCTGCTTGAGTGTGTACGAGCGGGACGGATCATTCTTGAAGACGATGCGACCGTTTTGTAGTACGAAGTTGTCTGCCGTGGTGCCGAAGTGGGGGGCAACTGCAGCGAAGAGTTTTTGCTTTGCCTGATAGGACGCGTTGCGTACCGCAGGCGTGATGGAACCGGCGGTAACGCTGCCTCCGGAGTCAGGGCCGATTGGAAAACGCGTGTCACCGATGCGAATCACGACGCTGGCGGGAGGGATGCCGAACTCTTCAGCAACGATGATGGCGAGCAGGGTCTTCGTACCTGTTCCCAGGTCTTGCACTGCGGACATCAGTTCAACGGAGCCGTCGCGTGAGACACGCACTTCACAGGATGAGTCCATACTGACGAAGCGATACCAGACGGATTGCGCGATGCCCATGCCGCGTTTGATCGGACCGGTGTCAGAGCCGGCAGGGCGTCGATTGCGCCAGTTGGTTCGTTCGAGGATGACCTGGCGTTCGGCTTTGCGCGCGGGGCTTTCGTCGATCTTCTCGCGGAGAGTGAGCGGATCCATGTTGAGCTTGACCGCGAGATCGTCGATGGTCTGCTCGAAGGCGAAGCAGCCCTGTGGATGGCCGGGTGCGCGAAAAGCTGCGCCAGGACCGGCGTTGATGAAGACGTCGTACTCCTCGGTGAGCAGGTTGGGGCACTTGTACATGTTGGTTGCGGGGCCGGCGGTTCCGGCTCCTGTACCTACGCCAGCGGTGCCGTAGCTGGTGAGTTCGATTGCGGTGAGAGTGCCGTCGTGCTTTGCACCGATCTTTAACTTTTGATGAGAGTCCGGCCGGTTGGAGACGATGTGCTCCTGGCGACGGTCGAGCATGAGCTTTACGGGAGCGTTTGCTTTTCGCGATAGATTCGCTGCAACTACTCCTTCATTGCCTGCTCCGAACTTCGCACCGAAACCTCCGCCCATGTATTCGGTGATGACGCGGACTTTACTCTTAGGTAGTTTGAAGATCTCGGCAAACTCGTCGCGAACGCTGGATGTGCCCTGGGTTGAAGCGTAGACGGTGACCTCGTCCGGCTTCCAATCGACGACGAAGCCGTGGGTTTCGAGCGCGGAGTGGGTCTGTACCTGAGTGAAGTACTCGCCTTCGACGATTACGTCGGCGTCGGCAAAACCTTTTTGAGTGTCACCGACTGTTTTACGTTGCGGCCCGTGAACGTTGCCTGTCTGCGGAACATCCTTTGGGCCACCGCCGCCGCCTGCGCTGGCTGCAGCGTCCGCCGGTCCAGGAAAGACTACTGGCGCGTTGTCGGCGCGAGCGGAGGAGCGATCCACCACAAATGGCATCGTGTCGTACTGGATCTTCACGAGCTTTGCGGCGTCGTCGGCGATTTGCTGCGAGACGGCAGCTACGCCGGCGATCGGCTGGCCTGCATAACGGATGACCGGATAGCGCGATGGTGTTTCTATCTTGGGGTCCCGGAGCTCGGCGACTCCGTAGACGTGCTCGATGACATAGACAGCACGAACGCCGGGGAGCTTTTCTGCCGCGGTTGTATCGACAGAGGTGATGCGGCCATGGGGAATCGACGCATCGATGAGGCGTGCGTAGAGCATGCCGGGCAGGTTGATGTCTGCGGTGTACTTGCCTTTGCCCATCGCTTTGGCGGGGCCGTCGTATCGCACCGTGGGCTTGCCGATGTACGTGAGTTCGGCGTTGGCGGCTAGCGGTGGGGGCTCGTCGATGGGGACGGTTCGCTCTTTTTTCTGAAGGCCATTCTGAGGGATGCCAAAGACGAAGGAGTCGGTGCGGGTGGCGGTGGTTGGCTTCGCGGAGTCGAAAGACATGTCAGGCCACCTTTTCCGTGGCGATTGCCACCAATGTCGTCGCCTGGTTTCGTTGCTGCGCAACTTCCAGCGTTGCAGCGAAGACCTTCGGGTAAGTTCCACAGCGGCACAGGTTGCCGCTGATGGCGTGCTTCACGTCGTCGAGATTTGGATTTGGATTGCGGTCCAGTAACGCGGCACAACTCATGACCATGCCAGGCGTGCAAAAACCGCACTGCATGGCGTCGTGCTTTACGAAGGCGGCTTGCACCTTGTGCATCGTGTCGCCGTGAGAGAGGCCCTCGATTGTGGTGATCTGACGGCCTACTGTGTCGATGGCGAGGGTCATGCACGCGAGTGCCGGGGTGTTGTCGATCCAGACGGTACAGGCGGAACAGGAGCCGCGGTCGCAGACGATCTTTGTTCCGGTCAGGCCAAGGTTATCGCGCAGAGTTTCGGCGAGAGTGTAGCGCGGTTCAATGGTGACAGAGTGCTCATGTCCATTGATGTGCAGTTTTACGGGGAGAGCATCCGGGCCTAACGTTCTGTCGACGTGTAAAGCATCTTTGGTTTCACGCGCCAGTGCATTTGCAGACTCAATGACGGTAGTGGCAGCTGTTACGCCAGCCCCCTTGAGAAATCCGCGACGGGAAAACGTAGTCTTTGGAGTGTCTGCCATAGGAGAACCTTTCGGATGTTTGACGGAGTTCGATTGGGTTTAGCTTCAAACTGCGGTCCGACTAGTGCGGCTATTCTACGTCGGCTGTGGATCATCGCGCCATTGGCGAAAAAATTTGCAGGCGAGTGTCGCATCTGGAGTTGCCGTAGAGTTGATCGGGCGGAGAGCTTCCCCCACTGAAGAATCACGCCGAGCAAGTATTGAGCGTGAACCAAGAAATTACAACATTAGCTCAGTCAAAAGGCTTCCTGCTCGTTGACTATTTCACACCAATGACAGACCATCCGGAATACTTCCGCGTAGATGGTATACACCCAGATACACATGGCTATGCAGTTATGGAGTCAGCACTATCGGAAGTTGTAACAAAGTAAGAGATGTACGCCTCGAACATGATCTTTGTTTCATTGGCTGAACTTAGCTTGAAGCAGATTGAAGCGAAAGAAGTCAATTTGCATAGGGAAAATAACATTTTGGGTTGAGTTTTGTTTCGCTCGCGCTCAAGATAGAGAGACATCCCGGGTTATTGTTTGGGAAAGGTTAGTTTTTGCACGACAGAAATACAGAAATGCTTCGCATTCATGCACAAAGTTGATCTATTTGTGAGAGTTGCTCAGAGATTTCCTGCACATTATTACGTTGATGCCTATGACAGAAATCTTGCCCGGAGCGGGATTGGCGCAAGGATCAGATGACGAGCAAACGGTAGTACTGGTCGACTGTTATATTCTCGCAACGCTGTATTGGCATTTTTTGTACCTGCCCAGGATGTCTCACCATGGCTCTTGATTCTTCAGGATTTTCAAACTGTTTAATTGTTGGTGCAGGACCGGGCGGTTTGGCGCCTCTGTTTGCGGCGGCCTATGATGGCAGGCTTACCGAGCTTCTCAACGGTGGGGTAACCGTCATTGAACGAGGCTCGACAGTAGGCGCGGGAGCTCTGGGCCAGTATTCGGTCAGTTCCGATAGCGCCGCGGAGGCCTTCCTGGATGTAGTGATGCGTACGACGGAGCCCGAATTGGCTGCGTTACAAAACCATCCTGCAGTAAACATTCTTGCAGCCTCAGTAGGAGGATCGGTCCCGCTAACACAGGCTGCAACTTTTCTCTCTCTCATTGGTGAGACGATGTGTGGCCTGGTGGAGAACTCCGCGCGGGGAGCAGTGTTGCGACAGCATCGGGCGCTGTTTACCAAACGGGTTGGCCCTGAACTTTGGAGCACAAGAGTCCGTTGTGAACAGACTGGAGTTGAGAAGGACGAGCTGTCCCGATCGGTAATCCTGGCCACGGGAGCTCGCCAACCTCTCAGCCGTCTTTATAAGGAAGAGGTTGCCGGAGTTCCTCTGCTGCCACTCTACAAGGACAAGCTGCTGCAGTCCGGCGAGATTCTGTCGACGGATGGGCTGGCGAGGGTGGAGGCGCGGCTGAAGGCAGTCGGTTCGGCCAAGGTTGTGGTCGTAGGTGGTTCCACGAGTGCAGGTTCGGCAGCGTCTATGATTCTTTATCAATCGGCTCTGAACTTCGGAGAGGGATCAGTAGTGTTGATGCATAGGCGTCCACTGCGAATTTTTTATCCCACTGCAGACCAGGCCCTTGCAGAAGGATATACGGAGTTTGGCCCAGAGGACATATGCCCGATCAGTGGGCGGGTGTATCGTCTCGCCGGTTTTCGTCTGGAGACGCGCGAGATGATCATGAGAGCACGAGGAATCGCCGGCCGGCCTCCAGAGCCGCGTTTACGGCTCTTCGATCTGAATGAGGCGACGTTTGGAGAGGCTCGCCGTCTCTTAGATGAGGCGGACTTAATTATCGCTGGACTAGGTTATCGGCCTCACGCCCTTCCGGTCTTCGGATACGATGATGAGCCAATTTCGTTGATGGCCGAGAGCGATGCCATGCAGCCTATGGTGGACGGCGAGTGCCGCGTGCTGGACGCACAGGGAGAGCCCATTGAGGGTCTTTATGGAATCGGGCTGGCATCAGGCTTTGTACCAAGTGGCGCTCTAGGCGGAGAACAGAGTTTTCGAGGACAAGCGAATAGTCTTTGGCTTTGGCAGCATGAATTGGGAATGAAGATTCTTGACGCAGTTATGCGAGAGCGAGAAGAAGTGTCTGCGATTTCAGCTGCAACCACCAGGGATAAGGCAGGACAACTGCTTCATAACATGGCGCGCGATGAAAGCACATCAGCAAGCTCTGTTTAAGCTGACGTAGTTGTCTCGATGTCTGACCTCTACAGGGGTAACGTTGGCAAAAACAATAAAAAATATTCCGGTAACTCGACCTAACCCACCTCGCCTGAGTGAGCATGTTCGAGAGTTGAAAGAGATTGAAGACTCGGGCATATTTTCAAACTTTGGCCCGGTAAATCGACGGTTCGAACAAGAGCTAACAGATACTATCTTCGGCACTGGCCAGTGTCTTACTGTGTGCAATGCGACGATCGGGTTGATGGTCGCGATGAGGCAGGTGCTTGGCGAAGATCGGCCGGCAGAGAAACGGTATGCGCTGATGCCGTCTTTCACATTCGCGGCAGTTGCACATGCGGCAATTTGGAACGGACTGACTCCACTTTTCTGCGACATCGACAAAGAGACATGGCTGCCCTCGGCTGAGCATGAAGAGGAGTTACTCAAGCGCTATCAGAACGAGGTGGCCGTTGTCGTACCGTACGCGACATTTGGAAATAATCTCGATCTACGTCGATATGAGGAACTGTCGGAGCGTTTTGGGGTACCTATCGTTGTTGATGCGGCGGCATCGCTTGGCGCTCTGGATGCTTATGGCAAAGGCTTTGGCAGCGGGTTTCGGTGGCCGGTCGTTTTTTCCATGCACGCCACAAAGACATTTGCCACTGGCGAAGGCGGCGTAATTTATTGTGCTGACGTAGACCAAGTGAAGACGATGCGAGCGATGTGCTCGTTTGGTTTTGAATCTCCGAGAGTTGCCACGCTGCCTGGTTTGAACGGGAAGCTTAGCGAGGTCAGTGCTTTAACGGCTTTATTGCAGCTGAAAAGGTTTGAAGATGTGGTGGAGCACCGAAGATTGTTGTCCGAGGCCTATCGTCGCTACCTTCCAGGATGGACTCATCAGGAGAGTTGCGGGGAGCGGCAATCTTTTGCATTTCAATCGCTGCTGCTAAAAGAGTCGTTGACACCGATGCGGAAAGAGATCATTGAAATGCTGCGCGCTCGTGGTGTTGGCGTAAGTACATACTTCAGCCCTCACTTAGCAGAGCAACCTTATTTTTCGAAGTGCGGGGTAGTTGCATCTTTGGAAATAACTCAAAATATCTCTGAACGTATCTTGACACTACCAATGTTCGACACTATGACAGATAGTGATGTCCACGATGTGGCATCCGAGCTTATCGATTCCATCTCTCAGCTAGAGGGCAGAGCCGCCGTCGATGAGAAACGCCAAGGTGTTGAAGATAAGACAAGTAGCACTGGGTATAGGTCAGTGAGTTTGGCTTCTGATAGAAGTTAGGCCAGAACCTAGAAACTTTGTAGAATCACCTGGGTTAAGAGCAAGATGCTAAAGCCGGTGCATAGTAACTCCTCGGGGGAAAACCAAAGTAACCAGAAGTACCCTCTGGTATCGATAATTATTCCCTACTACATGCACGAAAAGTTTATTGCTGAGACAGTGTGGAGTGCGAAGCGCCAGAGTTATCCAAATATAGAGATAATTGTCGTCGATGATGGATCTCCTGATCCGCCCGACCGCGCACTGAACGACATAACTGGAATAAAGCTAATACGCACTGAGAATCTGGGTTGCCCGGGTGCGCGGAACACCGGCTTCAACCACTCTTCTGGCGAGTACCTAATTTTTCTCGATGGTGATGATGTACTGCTTCCCGGAGCCATTGAAGCTCATCTTAAGGCTCTGACTGATTCGCCGGCTGCGTGCTTGAGCTTTGGCTCAGTTCGCATCATCGACAAGGACGGTCATGAGAAGAGGAAGGCTCGAATTTGCGCTCCGAGAAAGAATTACTTCCTGATGCTTCTCGAACATAATCCGATCGCATCGCCTGGTTCGATGATGCTTCGTAGAAAGCCGTTTGTTGAGGTTGGATTGTATGACTCCAATTTGCGTTATTTTCCGGATGATTATGAACTTCTCCTGCGACTAGCCAGACGCTACGACTTCGTTCAGCATAGTGCTTGCGTCCTTGAATACCGCCGCCATTCGAACAATGTTTCCGGGAATCAGGAGGCTATTCTGACAGGCACGTTGGCTGTACTCGACTCTTTGGAGAAGCGCGAGAGGCTTACTCCAAGCCTAAGAAGACGAATAGAGCACGGACGAAGACGATGGATCCATCAGTGCAGGCCAAAGGATGAGTTCGGCTATCACTTGCGGAGTATCTACTATCGTGGGCGTGAGTTATGGAATATTCCGTTTCGAAATTTCTTCAGCAATAATTTTTAAAAGATCGTTGCGTACGCGATCGCTTAGGCGACGGTATTTACGCCATCGCTTCGAAATTATTCAGAGACGATTCAAGGCTTTGTTGCCTTCACGAGTACTTCTACGGCAGGCACTATCATATCGAGTAGAACTGCCTGCGGCGCCTCAGCCGATTTCAAAAACGAAAGTTGCTGTTCGAGAACAGGCGCACTCACTGGCTTGTGGCTTTCGAGAGAATCGAGAGCCGAAAGGCCGATAACCGCAGTATGACTTAGAGTCCGCGAGACCGGCTCAAGTTCGGCGGTTAGTGCTGACTGCGCCAATGTTGGTTGAAGGACGGCATCATTGTCTCGCCAGAGAATCAGCCACCTGCGTGCTTGTTCTAACTCTTCCGAGTTAGCGCGTCCCGCAGCGATCAAATTGGCGAGGTGATGAAATTCGCGAGCTCGGTCGCTCTCGGGAGACACTGCGTCAACCATTTTGTTAAGGGGAGTGAAGCTGGTGTAACTGGCTAAGGATTCGCGAGCGTATTCTTTCGGTGGTTCAACGACGCTTGCCAGGACTTTTAATGAATTCACGTCGCTGGTTTCGGCCATACGCTGAAGCATCAGCTCGCTGGTTGCCTGGTAAGTCTGGCCGCTGTAGGCCAGGTCGTTCGAGACGATTGCCAGCCGACGGTACATCGAGTCGATATCCGTTACTTCTTTTGGCGACCATAGGCGCTCCGCGATGACGGCGGTGCGCGGCCAGATGCGCCCTCCCATATTTTCAGGAGTTACAAATTCGCTCCACATCGTCGCCTCTCCTCCCAGAATATTGCGCTGCTCCTCCGGGGTGAGTTTCGCCGCTGCATCTGCGAGCGGATCGACTGCGTAGTGTTGCGAAGCGGGCTGATTGAGGTCGATGTAGTATCCAGCAGAGAGAATGCCGCGATTGCCGCGGCGTGCAGCCTGTGCGAGCGATTCCTGACCGCGCCATGATTGAATGACCACATCTTTTGGGGTATCGGGCTGTAGTACTTCGTCCCAACCAACTGTGATCTTGCCACGCTTCGCGACTAATTGTTGAACACGGCCGGTGAAATATGCCTGTAGAGCGGCATCATCCTTCAGGCCATGTTGATGCATGTATTGTTGGATCCGAGGGTTGGCATCCCACTCTTTTCCGTTGCATTCGTCGCCGCCAATATGGAAGTACGCGTCCGGAAAAAGAGCTGTCATCTCGCCAATGAAGCGATCGAGGAACTTGTACGTACTTTCTCGTGTGGGGTCCATCGCGGGGTCAAAGACGCCCCATTTTCGGTCGATGAGATAAGGGCCTTTGCCGCTCGCGAGATCGGGATACCCGACGAACCATGAGGTGGCGTGGCCAGGCATATCGAACTCAGGAATCACGCGGATACCGCGGTCTCGAGCGAACTCGATTGTTTCGCGAACTTCATTCTGCGTGTAATAGTTTCCGTCGGATCCTTTTTGTTGCAGGAGTGGGAAGAGCTTGCTTTCAATGCGGAATCCCTGGTTCTCTGAGAGGTGCCAGTGAAAGACATTCAACTTCACGGCTTCCATTCCATTCAGAGTCTGGTGGATGACGTCGAGCGGCATGAAGTGGCGGCCGGAGTCGATCATGAGACCACGCCACGGGAATCGTGGAGCGTCATCGATGGTCACTGAGCTAACGGCGAAGCCTTGCGGCGTGGCGTTGACCAGTTGAAGAAAAGTTTGCAGGCCATGCAGGATACCAAGCGGATTGGGTGCGGTGAGGAGTACCCGGCTCGGTGTCACCTCGAGATGATATGACTCGTCTTCGACTAGCTGCTGAACGTCTTTGCTGGGTCCAGAGGCTTTGATGATGAACTGGGGCTGACCTGCGGACGGTGTTGCCCAAAGCGGAGTTCCGGTTCTGCTCGAGAGGTTGGCGATGAAGCGTTCCCTTGCACGCTCAAGGCGGGGTTCGGTGTAACCCTCAATGACGATCGGAAAGCTGGCGTCGATAGGAAAGCTGCCAGTGCCAGCAACTGCATGAGCTGGAAGCGGCATGATCGATAAGGGGGCCTGTGCCTGAATGGATGCGTTTGCGGCCAGAAATACAACGATGAAAACTACTGACAACCTGCGTGCAAACAGCATTCCGTATCGCCTCCGAAGAGAAGAGTAACTATTGAATTGTTGTAACGAGTGTACCTAGATATACAGATTATCGCTGTTCAGGTCCCGCGTTCTGAGCTTGCTGCAGGGATTACTTCCTGACTCTGGCGTCCGGGTTGTTAAAGCGTTCGAATGTACCTCGAAACACTACCTCGTTTGTTGACGCCGCAGACGGTGAGAATCTGACTGGCACATCGAAGAGATGCCAGCCAGATCCTCTTCCCGCTCCCGGCAATTTTAGAAGACAAATTTTGCGGCAAGTTGCAGAATGCGTGCATTGTGCGCGGCGGTCGCGGTCAGAAATCCATCGGACGAACAGGCGGAACCGTAGCAGTCTGCGGTTGCATTGATCGCGCTCCATTGTGTGTGATTGAAGATGTTGAAGGCCTCAGCGCGGAACTCGAAGTGCATATCCTCGTGCACGGCAAAGTTCTTGAACAGGCCCATATCGAAGTTGGTATGAGCGGGAAGGTTGAGAACATTTCTTCCGGCGTTGCCATAGGTGAGTCCCTGTGGGGCGGCGAAGGCATCACTGTTGTAGAGTCGCGGTCCTGGTTGTCCACCAGGATGCCGAATCGCTGCCGGTCCGTGTATGTTGCCGACGATATCGGGATAGGACTGAACGGAGCTGCCCTGGCTGTTGGCAAACGCATTTCCCGTGCCTGCATTGTCCGCGACAACCGTGTTGATGATGCTGAAGGGTGTGCCGGTCTGGAAGCTGGTCAGGTCGGAGATCTGCCATCCGCCAAGAGTCGAGTGGAGAATCCCGGGTTTGGTGAAGAGAGGAATGTCGTAGACCAGACTGATTGCAAGGATGTGCCGCTCGTCGAAGTTTGAACTCGCAGTGCTCTGCCTCAGGTCGTAACTATTGATGACCTCAGTTGAGCCATATCCGCCGCTCGAACCCTCGTCGATGGAATGACCGTATGTGTAAGCTAAGCTGCCGTTCAGGCCGCCAAAGTAACGGCTGACTCCGATCTGGAGTGCGCTGTAGCTCGAGCTGACAGCGTTGGTTGCGTTATTGATTCCACTGAGACCCGTGAATGGCCGATATAAGTCGGCTGAGTTACCGCATGCAATGCTCAAACGGATTCCAGCATCATTGCTTATGGGCTTCCCGTTTACCGTGCCTGTGCTGCAGTCGTCATCGGATATTGTCTGACCAGGACCGTAAGGATTTTCGGACGGAGCCAGTGGCCTGAGTTGATTCAAGTCAGACCAAGTGGGAAGATGCCGTCCGAGACTGCCCACGTAAGCCAGTTGCACAACGGTGTGGCTTGGCAACTCGCCCTGGACCGCGAGATTGAACTGCTGAACGTAGGGCCAGACAGCGTGAGTTGGAATTGCGAAGACCTGCAGGGGGAACTGCAGACCGGCTCCGCCCGCGTTGTCGTAACCGACGAAGTTGTACTTGTTTGGGGTTTGCACTACAGGAGCGGAACCTTCTAACGCCTCGGAGTTGCTCTCGTTTCCGTTCGTGTGCTCGAAGAAGATACCGTAGCCGCCGCGGACGGAAAGCTTTCCATTGCCAAAGACATCGTAAGCAAATCCGATGCGGGGAGCTGGGTTGAAGAGATGTCCCGACATGCAACCTGGGTATACGCCGTTGACGCCGCAAGTGACCACACCATTGAAGATGTTTCCACTGCCGGGCACAAGTGCGCCCGCCTGGCCGGTAATCGATCCGTCTGCATCAATCGTAGGAGCGTTCGCAGCGCTCCACGCTGCAGGCTCAAAGTTTCCGGACTGTTTGCTGATGTCTCGATAGGTCCCGAAGAGACTTAGACGGATGCCCGCATTGATGGTCAGCCGCTCGGTCATCCGCCAGTTGTCCTGGAAGTATGGCTCGACGATCTTGTAGCGGTTGTAGTACTTCGGCTGAGCCGAGGTCTGTGAGAATGAAGCAACTTGCCCGGTCAGAAGATCGGCGAAGGCATTTCCTGTAGTGATAGCGGAAGAGTTGCTGAAGTTGAAGGTCCCCTGATTGTTGCCAGTTGACGGTTCGTTCTTTTGAGCGGCAATCATGCTGACGCCGAAGATCATCGTATGACGCTTGAGCGTTTTCGTGAGGTCGTCGCGATAGCTGTAGGTGGGGTTCGAGTTCTTCCAGGGGAAGTAACCGGTGGTCTCGCTAAATCCTCCTCCGTATGCTGCGTTTCCTGTCACGTTGATCGAAGGCAGAACACCGCCATAGCCGTTGTCGAAGAAGCCGTTTCCGCCGAATTTGCCGCGGTCGATGCCCGGGGTTGTGTTGATGAGGGTGATGTGGTCGGTGGTGTAGTCGGCTACAAACTCGTTGACGAGAGAGGGCGAGGCGGCATAGGTGAGGCTGGCCACCATGTCGATGCCAGGCCCAGCGAAACTATTTTGAACGGTGGGAAAAGATCCGGATTGAAAGGTCGGAGGTGTGCTCGTCGTGGACCATGAGTCGTAGATAAAGCGATAGAAGCCGCGAAGTTTTTCGCTGACTACTTGATCGATGCGGAAGAGCTCTTCGCGATTCGTCGTCAGCTGCGATGGAGATGCCTGGAAGAAGGATGCCGTGCCGGAGCCGCTGTTTGCTGCGGGTATAAGAACGAGCAGCGCTTGTCCGTTGGGATCGACCGGAACCTGATTGTTCGTGAAGTACGAGCCGGTTGCAGGATTGACGGGGCAGTCGGGAAAGTTTGCGGTGTCGACAGGGCTGCCGGAGGATGGACACAGATCTGAAAAGTTGCCGGTGCGCTCTGCATCGGAGGGCACCTGTTGATTGAAGAAGGTGCCGGGCACGTTCTCGTGGCGCCACTCCTGAGAGTAGAAGAAGAACGTCTTGTTGACAGCCGGGGTGTAGAGGTGGGGGATGTAGACCGGACCGCCGATGGTGAATCCGTAGTCGTGTTTTTTATAGGTGGGAACTGTCTGCGAAAAGTAGTTGCGCGCGTTGAATACATTGTTACGGAGAAACTCGTATACGTCACCGTGCAGACGATCGGTTCCTGATCTGGTTTGGGCCTGCACTGTGCCGGATGCGTTGCGCCCATACTGTGCGCCGTAGTTGGAGGTGAGCACTTCGGTCTCTGCGATGGCATCAACGCTGGGATAGACATTGAGCGTGGTGTTGCTTCCGTTGTCCATGATGCTCGCGCCGTCGAGTTCCCAGTTGTTGTACTGCGGACGACCGCCATTCATGCTGTATTCGACGCTGCCGGCGACGCCGGTTTCACCTTCATCCTGGCCGGTCTGGTTGACGACACCGGGAGAGAGGGTTACGAGCTGGCTGAAGTTGCGGCCGTTCAAGACCAACTGCGTGATCTGCTTGCCAGTGATGGTGAATGAGATCTCGGGTGACTCGGTCTGGACGATACCCATATCGCTGCCGCTAACTTTTACTTCGCTCGCCGTGGCGCCGATCGTGAGTTGCGCATCCACTCTCTCTTTGCGTGCCACACGAACGATGACGCCGGTGGCTTCGAACTTCTGAAATCCCAAGGCCGTGACCTCAAGGTTGTAAGTTCCGGCTTCGAGACCAGGGATTGAGTATTCTCCTGCGGTATTGGTAACGGCGCTGATGCGAGTTCCCTGCCCGACGTTGGCGAGCGTCACAGTGGCGTTTTGAATTGCAGCGCCGCTAGGATCTGTGACCGCGCCGTTGATTGCGCTCGACTGTTGCGCAACGAGCAGGCCCGGTGCGAGTAACAGCAATACCACGACTATGAAGCGGATGACACCGCAGATCGAAATGTCAACGGACGTATTGGCCACGATGGGCTGAACGTGAGGAAAGGCAGAGGACTCGGACTTGACCGAGCAGATAGAACGATGGGAACGCATGAGTTAAATGCCTCCGAGACCACGCAGGAGATGGATAAATTGGCAGTTCTAGAACAGCATTGCTAAAGGAGAATCCGGGTGGACCTATGATTCATCTGTTCGGTGGGCCTAATATTAGAACGTTTGAATAGTATGTCAAGAGAAAGTTTTTGTTCCTGTAAAAATTCTTGATCCGGGCAGAGCTATCTCTTGATGGAGTTATCTTTTACTGGAATAGACATGGAGAGAAGAAACATTTGAACGCCCGCGATCGATATCGATATTTGCTGTTGTCGGGCCTATTGGTCGCCGGCAACTGCCGGGCTTTTTGTGGGATTCCTCTAAAGACGTTCCGTGGCAGGGAGCGAGCGACGCTCGTTTTATTGCAGGATCTCGCAGCTGCCCCATCCGACGCCGCAATACTCTTCTCCGAAGGATTGAAGGAGATGAGGAGCGGTCAGCTAAGCCAAGCAGAGGATAGCTTTCGACGCGTCATAGCGCTCGATCCGAAGTCGGGTGCAGCGCATATCAATCTGGGCGTGACGTATATGCGGGAGCGGCGATGGGATGATGCTCTGGCTGAGTTGCGTCGGGCGGAGATCCTGTCTCCCAATGTACCGGGTATCCAACTCAACATTGGGCTTGCCTACTATCGCAAGAACGATTTCGACGCAGCGATTGAGCCGTTCTCTAAGACCTTGAAGCTGCAGTCGAATTCTCTTCAGGCGAGTTATCTGTTGGGCTTGTGCTACTTCTTCACGAATAAGTACAAAGAAGCCGCAGATACACTGACTCCGCTCTGGGGACAAGAGTCGAGCAATTTGAACTACCTTTATGTCCTGAGCATCGCCGCTAGTAAGTCATCGAATGCACCGCTGCAAAAGCAGGCGTTCGACCGGATGATCGCCATCGGCCAAAATACGCCGGAGTTTCATTTGTATGTGGGGAAGGCCTGGCTGGCGGGACATGATACCGATCATGCACTCGAAGAGTTTCAAGCGGCGGCCGCGATGAAGCCGGAGCTTCCGCTGGTGCATTACTTTCTGGGACGCACCTATCTCGAGCGGTACGCCTACGCAGAAGCTGAGGCGGAACTGAAGAAAGACGTGAGTATTGAGCCGGATTTCGCCTACAACTACGAAGAGCTGGGGCTTCTCTACGCTAAGCTCAATGAGCAGGAGAAGGCGGAGGCATCATTCCGCAAAGCCATTGAGCACAATCGAGAGTTGGTGAACTCTTACTTTGGGCTCGCTAAGTTGTACCGTGCTGCAGCGCGCTACCAGGAGGCTTTGGAGATGCTAGACCGTGCGGAAGTTCTTGCGGCGCAGAGCGCGAGCGTGCATTACATGAGGGGGCAGGTTTTGAATCATCTCGGACAGCGTGCGCAGGCGCGTCAGGAGTTCGATACGGCTTCGAAGCTGCTCAAATCTTTTAATGATCGTCTCCAGCAAGATCCTTCGGGAGATCAGTCTGCGGACGCTCAGAATGCGGCGGCTGAGCAATAGGGCAACTGGTAAGCCAACGGAGTATTTGCATACTGAATTCGCCATACAGATTGGGATGTTCGTGCCTCATGATTCTGTCAGTGATGGGAGCGGCGGGACGGTGTGCTATAACTTCAGCATCTTAATGTAGCGGCTCATTGCTTTATGCGCAGAACTCAAAACGCTGGAAGAATCACGCTTGCCGATGTAGCGCGCGAGTCCGGATTCTCCTCATCGACCGTGTCGATCGTTCTCAATGAAGCACCGCTTTCGCGCTATGTTGCGGCGAAGACGAAGGTGTTGATTAAGGAGACCTCGAAGCGACTCGGCTACCGCCCAGACGCATTTGCTCGTTCTCTCCGCCGCCGCAGAAGCCTGACGATTGGCATCATGGTCTTCGACATCTCGGACCCATTCTGCACTCTTATTCTCAAAGGCATACAGAAGACGCTGGAGCCGACTGGCTATCTGCCGATCATCATGGATGCATATAACGAGCCTAAACAGTTCGAACGCTATCTAGAGATGATGCTCGAGCGCAGGCTCGAAGGGTTGATCATCGTTGCGAATTGGTTATTTGCCGATATCGAGATGTTTGGCGATCTCGAGCGAGAACGTATTCCGATGGTCATGGTGGGACGTTCGATGTCGATTGGTTCCATGAGTTCGGTGATGGTCGACAATGAGGCGGGCGGTTATGCCGCACTCGAACACCTCTACAAACTGGGTCATCGCAAGATTGCATTTGTGCGCGGTCAGGTGAAGTTGTCAGACAGTAGTGAACGATTCAGCGGCATGATGCGATTTGCGGAGGAGGTAGGGTTGAAGATCAATCCTTCGCTAGTCGTCGATCTACCAAATGCATTAGATCCGCTGTCGAGCTTTCATCAAGGCTACCGACTTACCAAAGAGCTGCTGGCGAAGGAGAGGGCATTTTCCGCTATCGCCGCGTTCGATGACCTGACCGCATTTGGAGTTATGCGGGCGTTACGAGAACAGGGGGTGAGGGTGCCCGAGCAGTGTTCTGTCATCGGCTTTGACGATGTGTCTCACGCAGCGCTCTTCAGCCCGGGACTTACTACGGTGCAGCAGCCGATGGAAGAGATGGGTCGCATCGCCGCAGAGCGCGTTCTACGAGGGATCGATGCACTCGGCGACGATGTGCCTGTCCCCAAGAACGACGGTCACACGCTGTTGGTTCCGACTGTTCTGGTGCGTGAGTCGACAGCTCAACGACGCAAATAGCCGAGCTTGTTTTGGAAGTTTTTGTTGACATTCAAAGCGAAATACTTTTAGCTACTCCTATCCTGATATTCAAACGTTTTAATAGTTTGGCTCTGTACTCATCTTTTAGCGACAAAAGGTTTCCATCATCGGGCTTCCTCGCGACTGAGATGCGGAGAGTATTTCTTTGGATCTAGGAAGAGAAACATCACTGGAGGTTCTGAAAGACCATGATTCTACAGAAGCGATCTTCAATATCTTTGTCTACCTGTGGCGCTTTATTCATGGTTTTTTTGTCGTTCCTGTGGGGCGCGACTGCGCTCGCGGCAATCGATTCTGCATCGACCAGCACTCCGCTGAAATCGGGTTGGACGGTTCAATCGGATTGCAAGATTCACGGAGATGGCACGAAGCTTTCTGCTCCCGACGTACACACTGAGGGATGGTATACAGCGACTGTTCCCGCGACGGTGCTCGCTGTGCAGGTTGCTGCGGGCGAGTTCAAAGATATGTTCGTCGGCACGAATCTGCGTTCGATTCCAGGCACCTCGTATCCGCAAGGGGATAACTTTTCCAATCTTGAGATGCCTGCCGACAGCCCCTATCGTTGTGGCTGGTGGTACCGCAAGACGTTTCACGTCGCGGCTACGGAGCGGGGAAAGACCTTCTGGATGCGCTTTGGCGGCATCAACTACCGGGCCGACATTTGGCTAAACGGTCAGAAGATCGCAGACTCGACGCAGGTGCAGGGCGCTTACCGTACATACGAGTTCGACGTGACGAAGGCGTTGAAACCGGGCCATGAAAACGTGCTGGCTGTCGAAACATTTGCACCGACTCCAACTGATCTGGGTATTAATTGGGTCGACTGGAATCCCTGTCCTCCGGATAAAGACATGGGTTTGTGGGGACCGGTCACATTGATAACCAGTGGTCCTATTGTCGTTCGATCGCCGATGACAACGAGTCATTTTCCCGATGCTTCGCTGAAGACGGTGGAACTTACTGTTCGTGCGGAGGTCAGCAATACAACGGACCATCCGACAAAGGGACGCCTTGAGGGCACAGTTGCGGGAGTGGCAATCTCACAACCTGTGACGCTCGATGCGAGCGAGACAAAAACGGTTACGTTTGCGCCTGCCGATTTCTCTCAGTTGCGCATTAAAAACCCTCGTGTGTGGTGGCCTGCCGACGTGGGCGCACATCCGCTCGAGACGCTAACGCTTCGATTTGTTCTCGACGGTGCAGTCTCCGACGAACAGAGTATTCACTTCGGAATACGAGAGGTCACGTCAGAGCTGACGCCGAAAGGATACCGGCTGTTTCATGTGAACCAGCACCCTATTTTGATACGTGGTGCCGGATGGTCTCAGGACATGCTTCTACGGCAACAGCCTGAACGACTGGCTGAAGAGTTTCGTATGGTGCATGACATGCATCTGAATACGATCCGCCTTGAGGGCAAGATGGAGACTGACGAATTCTTTCGCCTCGCAGATGAGCAAGGTGTGATGGTGATGGCAGGGTGGTGCTGCTGTGATCATTGGGAGCATTGGGATAAGTGGACGCCAAATACTCTCGATGTTGCGACTGCTTCATTGAAGTCGCAGTTGTTGCGAATCCGCAGTCATCCGAGCCTCATCGCGTGGCTGAATGGCAGCGACAACCCACCCCCGGCGAATGTCGAGACCGCCGATCTTAAAGTGCTCGCGCAGACAGACTGGCCGAACGTGATTCTTTCATCCGCTACGGCAACGCCGACGACTGTAAGTGGTCCGAGCGGTGTCAAGATGACGGGTCCATATGATTTTGTCGCACCTTCGTACTGGCTGGTCGATTCGCACTACGGAGGAGCTTACGGTTTCAACACCGAGACCAGTCCTGGGCCTGCCGTTCCTTCGCTGCAGAGCTTGAAGAAGATGTTGCCGGCTGACCATCAATGGCCGCAAGATGCGGTATGGGGATATCACGCTGGCGGTGAAGGCTTCCAGAACATCCACGTCTTCAACGATGCCATGGCAGCAACGTATGGTGAGGCCAAAACGGCTGAGAGGTATAACCAGATCGCGCAGTCGATGGCCTTCGACGGTGAACGCGCTATGTTCGAGGCGTATGGTCGCAATAAGTACACCTCGACTGGCGTAATCCAATGGATGCTGAACAATGCGTGGCCTTCGAGCATCTGGCATCTCTACGACTACTACCTGGATGCGGGTGGCGGCTACTACGGGACGAAGAAAGCATGTGAGCTACTACATATTCAATACTCGTATGACAACCACAGCGTCTATGTGGTCAATAGTTTGTATGAGAATGCTCCGAATCTTACTGCAGTAGTTCATGTGTATGATCTGAATTTGAAGGAGCTCTTCACGAAATCAAGCTCTGTCGATGCGGGTCCCGACAGCTCGGTGAAGGCAATCGACATTCCGCAAGAGACTTTCCAGACTGCGTCCAGCACATACTTTGTGCAGCTTGAATTGAAGGATGCCAAAGGCACGATAGTGAGCAGAAATTTTTACTGGGTGCCGAGCAAGCTGACCGAGTTCGACTGGGCAAAGACTAACTATACCCATACCCCGGCCAAGATGTCCGAGGATATGACTGCTCTTGGCGATCTACCTGCAGCGCACATTACAGCGACCGCTCATACTTCTGGAAACCTGATTCACGTCCGTTTGATCAATCCATCAACCAAGCTGGCGTTCCAAATTGCTGCGGAGCTGAAGGACGAGCACGGAGAGAAGCTTCCGCGGATAACATGGACTGATAACTACATTGAGTTGATGCCGGGCGAAGAGCGCGAACTGACAGCGTCGATACCACCGGACATGATTGCCGGTGCAGGCGCGAAGCGAGTTGAGGAGTGGAAAGTGAAGATCGAAGGATGGAATACGGCGGCTGTCATGGTCTCTTCAACTCCAGGCCAGTGAACACAGAATGAGAAACGAGCAGAGAGACAATGCCAGCTGAATTGCACGACGGACAACCAGTTACGCTCAAGCGCAGCTTGCGGTATCGCGACCTGATCCTTTACGGAATCATTCTGATACAGCCAACCGCGCCGATGCCAGTCTTCGGGGTTATCTACCAGGAGTCGCGCGGCCATGTTCTGATGGCGATTGTATTTGCGCTTGTCGCCATGCTGTTCACCGCGTACAGCTATGGACGAATGTCGCGCGCTTATCCAAAGGGCGGTTCAGCATTTACGTATGTGAGTGAGGAGCTTCATCCCAGTCTCGGATATATGACTGGCTGGTGCATGGCTATGGATTACATCCTCAATCCGCTGATTTGTACTGTCTGGTGCAGCAGAGCCGCAATGAATTTCGTCCCTGGAATTCCTTACGTGGCGTGGGTGGTGCTCTTCGCAGTGTTGTTTACCATGCTCAACCTTCGCGGTGTCGAAACGTCGGCGCGCATCAACGCCGCAGTTGCGGCGGGGCTGGGCATCGTAATCGTGCTCTTTGTCGTGGCTGCTTTGCGATACATCGTTCACCTGCACATGGGATCATCCGCATTCTATTTAGATCCCGTTTACAACAGATCGACATTCTCAGCACCTGCGGTGTTTCGCGGAACATCTATCGCTGTACTTACCTATATCGGTTTCGACGGTATATCGACTTTGACTGATGAAGCTCATGATCCAGCGCGGACTGTTCCACGAGCGATCATTCTTACATGCTTGATTACGGGTGTTCTCGCGTCCATTGAAGTCTACCTCGCCCAGCTTGTCTG
Source organism: uncultured Acidobacteriaceae bacterium (assembly GCA_963708755.1). GTDB lineage: Bacteria > Acidobacteriota > Terriglobia > Terriglobales > Acidobacteriaceae > Edaphobacter. The sequence goes on along the minus strand of CAVPTN010000018.1, from coordinate 177,118 downwards.
GCCGCGCGGTATGGCCTTCCCTGATCTCGATACAGCGTATGTCGCAGTCGCACGACGTGCAGGAGGCTTTTTTCTGTTTGCCCTGATGAACGGAGCATTGCTAATCGCTACCATCGGCTCCGGGATGGCGTCACAGCTGGGGGCTGCACGACTCCTGTTTGCTATGGGGCAAGACGGAGCCTTACCGCGAAAGTTCTTCGGCACGCTCAATCCAGTGCGCCGCATTCCTCAGAACAATGTTCTGCTAATCGGTGGAATTGTGCTGATCGGAGCGCTTGCGTTGAGCTATCAACTTGGAACGGAGCTGTTGAACTACGGCGCTCTTCTGGCCTTCATGGGGGTTAATGTTGCTTCTGCTGTGCTGGCCTGGCGTACTAAGGAAGCAAACCTGTGGGTGCCCATCCTGCTCTCCGGATGCGGCTTCGTGGTGTGCTTCTTCTTGTGGCTAAACCTTGGCCCAACCGCACGCTGGGCAGGAACCGCATGGGCAGTGTTGGGAATAGCGCTTTGGTTGTTCCGTAGGAATCTAATGACCGCAGACAAGCAGTTGGTCAGTTAATTATGTGGCTTGAACTGTCGGATCTTAAAATGGCATTGCACAAGGAGGCGAGTTGGCGCAGTTCGATGTAACGCTGGCGGGTGAAATCACGATGGACCTGCTGCTGTATGGTCTTCCTGAAGAGCTGCCGGTCGAACGTGAACTCGTCGCCGACGCCATGGCGTTAACGCTGGGCGGCTCTTCCGCCATCACGGCGCATAACCTCGCTGTGTTGGGTAGTCGCACGGGCTTTATTCCGCAGCTTGGCGCCGATCCGTTCACTGAAGTTTGCGTGGATGCTCTCCGTCTGGCCGGCGTCGATCTGTCGCATGCTGTGGCGCCGAAGACAAACATCAGTACGGGCGTTACCGTTCTTTTGCAACATGAGCGGAGCCGGCGTGCGCTAACTTACGCTGGCACTACGTCAAGCTTGCGTTATGAGGATCTTGATCTCGCTTACCTTGCCTCTGGGAGACACTTTCATCTGTCTTCCTTCTTTCTTCAAAGCGGCCTGCGCAGCAATGTGCCAAAGCTTCTGGCTGCAATGCGCAGCGCTGGGCTTACAACATCACTCGATACGAATGACGATCCGGAAGATTTGTGGGCTGGCCCCCTTGCAGAGACATTTGCGCATCTTGATATCTTGATGCCAAACGAACGGGAGGCATGCAGGCTGGCGAACGAATCTTCTTTTGAAGATGCCGTCAGGAAGCTTGCCGAAAAGATTCCATTGCTGGTTGTAAAACGTGGGGCGAAGGGTGCCCTGGCCATACATCAGGGCGTCCGCTATGAAGCGCGTGGCTACACTACGAACGTTGTGGATGTCATCGGTGCGGGAGACAGTTTCAATGCTGGGTTTCTCCACGCCTTCGTTCACCGAGCCAGCATCGATGACTGTCTTGCCTTGGGGAACGCTTGTGGCGCTTACTCCACGACATCGAGCGGTGGAGTTCAAGCATTCTCTGATTTGGCCCGCATGCAACTGTTCTTCGAAAGTTGCGGAGTAGCTGAAAAAATCGTTTTGTAAGGACTGTTAGGCCAGCCTAGCTGTTCATTAGCTGCATGATGTGGTCGACGGCATCTGCGGCCTCGTTTCGGCACCCGACGTAACAAGTGACTTTCCTGACCGCGCGTTCAAACATCTGAACCATGTCTGGCGATTCCTGCAAAATATGAGGCGTATTTCGCAGCAAGATTAGTAGCGCTTCGCTTTGAGTGACCGCCTTTACATCCCAGGCGCAGCCGGGCAGATACTGTAGCGACAAAATCCAGCCTACTGGAGACGGAGCTTCTCCTACTATTGCCCCGCATTCGGCGGGAAGCATCGGAACCTGTTCAGGGCGACCGTTTCTGACAAGGAGGGTCCTTGGATATGGATGCACGAAGCCCTCTGAATCGATTAGTGCGTATTCATCGGACAGATAGGTTGCGCCTCTTCGCAGGAGTTCGGTAACCAAGGACGACTTTCCCGCATGAGTACTGCCCGGTAGAAGCACGGCCCTTCCGTCCCATAGAACCGCGCCCGCATGCACTGCGCGCACCGTCGTTAGACGCTGAACTACGGCATCGTCCAAAGTTCTTATGAGATCGGGCACTAGATCAATTGCTTCGTTAGCCGATGCCACCACCACACCATCCGCCAGTAGCTGGAGTTGATCCTCAACTTGAATTACGCGAATGGAGATATCAGGCTTGCCGGCGGCGTTAGGTACTCTTGGAAGCGATGGGAATATATAGCGTTGCAGGACGGCAAGCACTTCCATGCGAGCCGTCTCGACTCGGATGCTGCAATTGAATACACGAAGTTCGAAATGATAAATACTGGCCATGCATATTTGTCAGGCGAGTTTATCCTGCAGCCTCGTAGTGTATTCGTGGCTAGCGTTTAGATCATCATTTGTAACATGCCGAAGGAAAGGCTAGCTCTCAAGGACGGCGCAGAAAGCGTCAATCCTTGAGAGGAAACCGTACCTCGGGCAGAAACGCCTTAGAGAAATGGAAAGTGCGGTTTTGGCGGAGGTTTTACCGGCGGAGGAGTTGGCTTCGGCGGAGCTGACCGTGCAACCATTGCATGCGCCTTCTGATCCGATATAGTCAAGGCCACGACAAGAGGCACGGCGACGGCGCTCAGTGATGCGAGGAACTGTCGTCGAGTAGCCGATGAGGATGATCCTGATGTATTCACCAGTTTCTTATCCTGTAGTTGGAGAAGGGCCTCTTCTGCAATCTCATCGGTTATCGCTGGGTCAAGCGAGCGTCGCATGTCGTCCGCCACGTTTGAAAGCGTTGTCGGAGTGCCGCATGCGTCCCACGCTGCACCAGCCGTTGCGTTTAAGGCAAAGACAGTCTCATTCGTCGGATCGAGGATAACCCTCGAGCCATCGGGGAGTCTGTTTTCTACCAAGGCATCAGATTGAAGGCGTTCAATTTGCATTTATCACCTCAAGATCGTGGATATTTCTTCCACAACTGATAATTTCGGAAGACTACACAACGCTGGTCGTTTTCGCACAAATCATTGGTAACTATTCGGTAACCGTTTGATGGGACGCGTTTTAGCGTTTACGAGGTCCAAAAAGATGGGTTGCAATCTTAGGGGAGATATATACTTACCGAAATTTGGAAGACCGGATGAAAATCTTGAAGCAGCTAAAGGCTGTAAAGATCTTGATTTTCCATCTCCGCAGTCAGGCGCAAGACGCCCCGTGATCAAGGACCGGGACAGTGCAGCTACCACGTTGATTGCAAATCTCTTACATACATTTTGATTGGGTGACGACTCGGATGACAGTAGATCGCGACTCCTCTGAACTATTGCGCGCTATTGTCCGACCGACAAGGGCAACTGCCGAACAGATCCATCAAGTCGCGGAGAAGATTCGAGATTGGAATTCTGTTCTCATTCTTGCAGACGAACATCGAGTTTTGCCCCTGCTGCACTTACGGCTTTCGGACGTCGGTGCCGCGATTCCGCAGGATGTGCAAGAGCGTTTGCGAGCCGGCTACCACCGCAACATGTTCCATAATCTGGCGAATGCGGCGGAGTTGATACGCGTTCTCGAAACGTTTCAAGACGAGATGATTCCAGCCATGCCGTTCAAAGGTGTTGTTTTGGGCGCGTCCGCGTACCAGAACCTTACGACGCGTCCTGCAGGCGATATTGATCTGCTCATCCACTACAGGCACCTTGCAAAAGCCACGGCTCTCATTAAGGCGAGGGGCTACGAGTTGACGACGCAGACGCAGACAGACGGTACACCCGTTGACGACTGCTACGAATATCATTTTGAGCGGCAAGCAGATGGAATGGTGCTTGAGATGCGATGGAGGCTTGTGCTGACGCAGCCAAGATTCAGGCGCAATCTCGGAATGGACTGGGTATGGCCACTGCGGCGAAGCGTGCTCGTGGCGGGCGCCGAAGTGCCAGATATGAGTCCTGAGATAACTCTTCTTGTTCTTTGCATGCATGGGAGTAAGCACGTGTGGTCCCGGCTTATCTGGATCTGTGACGTTGCGCAACTGCTGGCTACATCACCGGGAATCAATTGGAATGAGGTTATTCGAGAAGCCGAGAAGACGGGGTTGTGGCGATCGCTTGCTTTGGGTGTGCTCCTTGCGCATCGATTTGCGGATGCTGAGGTTCCTCAGGCTGTCCTGCGGCGCTTTGAGGCGGATGCTACGGTTCGTAAGCTAACGCAATATATCGTGGACAATTTATTTGATGCACCGGGAAGTGCGCCTGAAGGCGGGATGCCTTATTACGTCAAGCTGCTTGGGTTTCGTGATCGGATGAGAATGGTGATGTCGCTTGATTATCTGCGGCCAAATGAGCATGATCGAGCTGCTCTCCCTCTTCGGGGGCGGCTATCACTGCTTTATTACTTGCTACGACCCTTTCGTTTGCTTCGTGATCGATCGCCACGATGAAACTGAGTATCGTTTTATTGTTATGTGAACCAATATTTTTCAGGAGAGCAAACGGTGTTTTTTTGGTTGGTTTTTTGCGCTTTTGCTGGGGGTTTTGCAGAAAACCTGTGGCATAACGTGGTGGTTTGGTGGTGAATTTGTGGTAGTTTGCATGGTAAATGTGGTGGTTTGGTGGTCACTTTTTAGCGGCTGAAAAATGTGACACGGTTTTGAAGTTTATTTTCGCGGTTTCATTTCGGGCAAGACTTGTATGTCGCCAACGAACAGGCGAGCAGCTTAGCGAATGGTTTCGTCAAGAGTCGCGGAGCGTCGGATGTGGGAATCGCCGACGTGCCCGCGTCTCTTGAACGATTGTTCGTGACTTCACTTATCTCGCTTCAGTCTCCGTCGTCCGATTGAATGTCGGCCTTGATTTTGCCGCTTTGGATGGCGCTGAGGAGCGCTGCATGATCGCTCACGGTCTGGTCGCCATAACTCTCCGCCCATGTCATCAAGGCTTCGGAGAGCATCTTGGAACCGCCGCAGTATCCGGAGATGCGAGCCGGGTCTCCGGTCCGCGAGTGAGCGCGCGCGAGGAGGCTGCCGCACGCCCAGGCGTAGAAGTTGAAGGAGGAGCCGGTTAGCCACTCAACTGGAATCGAGGCTTTCAGGTTTTTCATTTGACGCACGTAGTAGTCGCGGCCGTCGATCGAGGTGTAGCCGAGCATTGGATCGGAAGAGGCCTGGAGCGATCGTTGCCCCACGACAACGCGTTTGCCGTTATGGCGAAACTCCGCGGGGATCGGCGGCAGATAGGGAGCGTGGGCAGCCTGGACCGATTCTTTTACCTGGAGAAACAGCGGGTCATTTTCTCCATTGCCAAATAGCAGTGCGAGGTACGCCCTGGTTCCTACAGAGCCGACGCCGACGATGCGATGCGCGACGTCTGCAACGTGGTAGCGATTCAGCATGATGCGCCGCTCTCGTGGCAGACTCTCTGCGTATTTGTTCAACGCCTCGATAACTTTCTTCTTCGTTGCCTCGGTCACCTTGGTCAGAACCGGGGGATCGTCTCGAAACGTCCAGACCCCGTTGGCGTCTTTGTCGGCTATTTTCGGCAACAAATTGCGATTGTCGGTACGCAACGCTTTTGCCATGGTCTTTTCGATAACCGCCTTCGACTTGGCATCTGGCTTTGCAATTGCATTCTCGCGCCCGGGGTAGGCATGCAGATACCAGATGTCCAATACCCCCATGTCCTGCAAACGGTCGACATTCTCGCAGTAACCCTCCACGCTGCGTTTTACAGCGGCGGCACGCTCTTTCGCGTTCAGACCGTTCTGACGTCCTGCAATGTTTACGCTGGCAACCAGACGTTTGAGATCCCATTCCCACGGACCGACGACCGCCTCGTCAAAGTCGTTCAGATCAAAGACAACTTCCCGCTGCGGGGTGCCGTAGAAACCAAAGTTGTTGAGGTGCGCGTCGCCGTCCATGACTACGGGAAAGCCTGTGATGGGTGAAGTTGAAAGATCAGAGGCCATGACGCATGCTGAGCCACGCAAAAACGTAAAAGGCGACGCTGCCATTCGACCCATCCGTAGCGGGATCAGGTTGGCCTGGCGGCCCTTGTTGTTGTCGGCGAGCAACTTGAGGGGATCGGGACGATTTCTGGCAGGTTTCCATTCGGCGTGGGATTCGAGTGGAACCTTGAGCCGCATTGCTTTTCCCTGTGCGCGCCGTTCTTCCCACGATGTCATCTTATCTCCCAAGTCAAACTTGGACAGTGGTTCGAGTTTTGCTATTGCCATGTTTCCTCCGCAAGATTTATGGGGCGTCCGACTCTCGACGGCTCACCTGGATTTCGTATCTATTTCACTGCGCTGAGTAGTCCCTTCAGTACCTCGACGAATGGAATCTCGGCCAGGATCACCGGCAACATCGGTATGGCGATTGAAAGCACCAAGCCGACGAACGCTCCCTTGTCTAAAGGAAAGGGTTGGAGGCCCTCAACGTTCTCGAAGCTACCCGAAAAGTCGATGAGAGAGCTGATCTCGGGCGCAGCCAACAGTTCTCCTTCGTGGCCTTTGCGATGCTCAATCCATTTCCTGTGAAACTCGGTGCTATGAATCTGGCCGAGGATTCCGTATTGCAATATCCCCTGGCGGCGAAGCTTTCCCAGTAGTGGAACGAAGAACAAGAGCGGGCCGAACGCAACGATAAGCATGACCGCCAGCAAGATAATGGCGGGGAATTTGAAAGCGAGCAGATGTAATCCGTGACGAAGAATCTGCTCGCGCCAGTTTGCCCCAATCGCTGCAGCAGCGACAAAGGTAGTTGGGATAATTGCCATCGGCGACATGCCGAGAAAGCCCAGGCCGCCATGCTTGTCGGGGTGCGTTGGAACTATCTGCAGATCTAACCTTGAAAGGCGGAATAGGAAGGCTGTCCACAGAGCCCACTTCCAGATGCTCACAAAGAGAAGAAATTGATAGAAGAGTTGGCTGACAACGCAGTAGTACCAGCCTGCAGGCGTAACATGTGCCGACGGTCCCACTCCCGCCACCGACCACGGCAGAGCAATCGCCAGCTGGCCGTGAATCTGGCTTATGACATGAACGAAGATGATGAGCACAATGATTGCTTCGGGGATAGCTGAATCCCGCAGCCGTATGAGTGTGACTAGTGTTCGATCCAGACGCCCCGTGTCTGATGGGGTGAGTAGAGCAGCGTCGCCGATATGTCGCACGATCTTGCGGAACACATTCTCCATGAGAATCTGGCCGGCGAGCAGTACCGGAATTGCAATCAGCATGCGTACGTTGACTGGGTAGTCGCTCAGTAGTCCACGTAGAGCGTTGCGGTTGAGAACCAGCGTTATAAGAACCAGCGGAACCCAGCACACGACGATGGCAAGAGTTATTCTTCGCCCAAGATTCCAGCGATTCCCATCGAGAAGGCGAATTGCCTCTTGCGCGCGGTAGAAAGGGCCTCCACGGACGAGCGAGATCTTGTGATCAACCTCGACATTCTCGGGTAACTCAGTCGGGCTTTTTGGCGTGGCGAGCTTCTGAGTGCCATTAAGCATTTGGTCAGGATAGAGAGTCGCGAGAGATGTGTAAACGGGGAATAGTACTAGGATTTCGACAGGAATCTACGTAGCGCGGTGATACGTCATTTTGGCAGAGGGTCCGCCTAACTCAGAGTGTTAGCGCAAACTAAGAAGGCCAGCGCCTGATCTGTTTCGAGATCAGGCGCTGGCCCATGCATCATCGTCGAGGGACTAGAAGCTGATTCTCGCTCCTATCTGGATCAGACGCGGAGTTGCAGCCGAGGTGATCTTGCCATCATTCGTGGAGGACAAGGTTGCCGTTGGTGCGTTGAGGCTGACCATGTTGAACGCGTTGGTGGCGTCAGCGCGGAACTGCAAACCGATTCCACGTTCGAAGCGGAAGTCACGGGAGATGCCTAGATCGATATCCCGATAACCCGGCGCACGCAGGTAGTCGCGGGGCGTGCTGCCGTCGGCTCCGCCTGGACCAATTCCCCCGACAGCACCAGGACCGTTGGCGACGAAGGCAGCGGTGTTGAACCACGCCTGTGCAGCCGCCATGCGGTTCCGGTGAGGATCAAGGAACGGGCTTACACCAGCGACAAGGTTGGGCCGATCATTGTTGTAGCTGTCGGCATTCTTGTCGGACCCCGTGGTGATGTTGAATGGCGCACCACTGTTGAGGGTGACGATCGGCGAGATCGACCAACCGTTAGCCAAAACTTTGGCAAAGCGGTTCGGTCCGTTGTAGTAGTCGAGCTTCCAGATGCCGGAGATGCTTACCATGTTCCGGCGGTCCTGGTCAGATGGGCCACGTTCCTCGTTGAGAGCGTTAAAGTTCTGTGCGGTAGCCAGACCGATCGCGCTTGAATTGGCACTCCAGAACGACTTGCTCCATACGTAGTAGCCGTTGAGCATCAGGTTGTGCGTGAGCGGCTTGCGCGCTGAGAACTGCAGCGAGTTATAGTTCGCTGTCTGGCTTGAGTCGATGTAGATCACCTGTCCCAAGACGCCCGGGTCATAGGGCCGCCGTGCGTTGATGCTGGCCTGCGACGTCGTGGCTCCTGGAGCGTAGATCGGATTGTTTGCGTCCGGTGCGAACGGAACATGGCGCACGAAATTGCCAACGTAAGCGGTCTGCATGCTGATGCCAAGAGGTAGCTGCTGCTCTACTGCCACGTTGAACTGATAGGAGACGGGCCACACATACTTTGGATTGATGGCTTCTACGCTTGCCGCGGGAAGAAAACGCGGGCTTGCCGGGTTGTAGATATAGGGGAATGGATCACCGTTCGGAAAGGAAACAGCATTTCCATAGACGTTGCTAAAGGAGGTAATAGAGCTGAACGTCTGACGAACGGCGAATGGTTGAGCGTTCGCGGGTTGGTTCCATTCGTTGCCAGAGACGCTGCCGTAGAAGATGCCAGCAGCGGCGCGGACAGCGGTCTTTCCGTCGCCGAACGGGTCAAGAGCCAAACCCACTCGCGGGGAGAAGTGCGTATTCTGCGTGGATGCGATGCCACGTGGGATGCCAGCGTCGCCAGGAAAGAGAACCCCGGTTGGAGCAGTGGGGATCACTGTCGATTTGACGCCAGGTACGAATGCGGCTGTGAGATTCGAGGACTCGACGGGAGACATCTCCAGGTCGTACCGCAAGCCCAGGTTCGCCGTGAGTCTCGGCGTAATTTTGTAGCTGTCCTGAACGAAGCCTGCGTAGTACCAGGTGTTCAGCAATCCATGGTAGGGAGTGTCCTGCTCCATCGTCGAGACCTGACCGGTGACGAAGTCTGCCAAGGCATTGCCAGTGGTGGTGGGAGCGGAGGTCTGGAAGTTGAAGACTCCAAAGTTATAGAGGTTGCCGACGATCGCATCTTTTTCAAGCGATACTTCGCCTCCGATGTTGAGCGTATGTCTGCCCTTGGTCAAACTGACTACATCGCGAAGAGCGTAGAAGTCGGTTGTGCTGACCGGGCCAGCCAATGCTCCGCCAGCGTTGAAGTAGCCTGAGACGGCCAACTGTGGAAGTGCTTTCGGTCCCTGGATGGTAAAGCTCGATCCCAGATCACCGAGCGAGACCGCCGGTGTGTTCGCGCGGCCCCCGGCAACTCGGGTAAACGTCAGCCAGACCTGATTCGCTGTCGTGCCGCTAAAGGTATGAATGTCGCTGATGTTGGCATTCTGCTGTTTTGCAAATGACTGATTCACCGAATACAGAATTTGCGAGGTGCTGGAGCCTCCACCAAAGGCGGCCTGAGTGGTATCGAGGTAGAAGTAGCTCACTGACAGGTGATCTTTGTCGGACAAGGCTTGATCGTATTTTCCTAGATACTCGTCCTGGTTCGTTGGGCTGCTAAAGATCCCTACATAGCCGCCGGGTGAGGTGGCGGTTGGGGCGTTGGGCAGTGGAACATACGTCTGCATGAGGTTGGCCGCTGTCACGTCAAGCAAGTTGAGCGGAACGCATCCTACGGTTGCCACTGTGCAATTTACAGATGAGTTTGTTCCTTTGACCGGAGTTTTGGTGCCCGGGATGTTCGGGATGACCTTTGACTGGGTAAAGTCCCCGATGCGCTCGAGCGAAGTAGGTACGATGGCACCGGTATATTGCGTTCCGACGGTTTGGCGCAGGCCGCCGTAGCTGAAGAAGAAGAAGGCCTTGTCCTTCACGATTGGACCACCCACTGTACCGCCGAAGTTGTTCCGATGAAAGGGCGTCTTAGATGTTCCTACGGGGGTTCCCCATGGTGTGTCGTTCATATTGGTGTTGCGAAAGAACTCAAACACAGAGCCGTGAAAGCGGTTTGTTCCCGAGCGGGTGACGGCGGTTACGACACCGCCTGACATGCGACCGTACTGGGCTGCGAAGTTGCTGGTTTCTACGCGGAACTCTTCAAGTGCATCGGGATTTGGGAGAGGATTGCCGTAGTTGCGCAATCCAGTCATGTTGATGCCACCATCGAGGTAAAAGCTCACCATCGGGACGCCACCGTCGACTCCGCCGTTGATGATGACCTGTGTGGAAGGGACACCAAGCACGAAGTTCGGCGTGTTTTGGCTGTTGCTCGCACTGTTGGATTGCACGCCTGGTGTCAGGGACATCTCCGCGTACGCGGTTCGGGTCGTGAGGGGCAGGTTATTGATCTCTGCGGGTGAGACGGTTCGGCCGAGTTCTGCGCTGCTCGTGTTGACCAGAGGCGGTGCGGTGCTGACTTCTACGGTCTGGCTCTCAGCCCCGACAGTCAAGATGACATTCAACGCCTGTGTCTGGTCTACGGTGATGGTGAGATGTTGTTGCACGAACTTCTGAAAGCCGGGCGCATTCACGGTAACGGTGTATTCGCCGATGGGAAGATACTGGATTGTGTATGCGCCTTCGCTGTCTGTCTTGGCCGACCGCATCAGGCCGGTTGCGACATTGGTAGCTTTGACGTCAGCGTTTGTGACCAAAGCGCCCTGCTGATCTTTCGCCGTTCCTGCGATGGAACCGGTAATCTGCTGTGCTATTGACGACGAAACACACGCGACCAACATAGCTACTACGAACAGCCACTGCTGCAGCCCGGGGTAATTTTTCCTTCGATTCTTATGAGTCATTGGCTTCTCCAAAGTGTTCTTCGTTCAAAGTGCGTACTTTATCTATCAATTAGTGCGGACATCGAATCTATGGTGCATCGTGCCAGTCCGAACCGTGAAACAAATATCTACGTTGCTAAGGTGCCGCTCAGTCTTCGCGAACAGATTTCCGGGAATTTGCTGGAGTTTTTACTTTTCACGGCAAACTCTCGCTACTATGCGGAACGGGTGCAAAGTTAAACTATTGTTGTGAGTTTGGTCAAGCAAATTGTATAGACTGCTTCGTGACCAATTAGAGGCTGCGCCTTGGGCTTTTTTTTGCGAGCTGATTTGCGGTGTTTTGTTGGGTATTTTGCGGAAGTTGAGTGTTTTAACGTGGTGATTTGATGGTGAAGTTGTGGTGTGTCGCATGGTGGTTGTGGTGCTTAAACGACCACTTTTTCAGGGTCTAAAAGTGCGCCACAAATTGAAGTTTTATTTTTTGGTCTGCCCAATTTGGGAATGATTTCGTTGTCTTTGATATGGTGGTGCGACCGGGCTCCGAAGACAGCTTTCTGTTTTGTGAGGCATTCCCACCTTTTCCTTTCTACTTCCTTCCCTGCGCTGCTTGCGAGATTTGTTGTTGTGACTACCTGATCTAACTGAACCTTTGCGGTTGGCGTAATAGGAGAAGGTGAGAGCAGGACGTCACGTTGGGTAACGCAGTGGACCTACCAATTGAGGAGAACTTATGACTAAGGTCGATGTTGTCAATGCAGTTACATCTGTTCCGGGGGTGCCGGCAGAACCTTTTGGGGCGACGGGGTCTCCTTCCGTCGCAGCTCCAGCCGGGAAGCACCTGGTCGTTGAGACCCTGAGCCTTCAGCTGGACGTGACGCCACCGGGCACCAAGCTCGAAGCCTTTGTGAACTACACCTGTGGAGGCCAGAACGTCAGTCTGTTCGTTCCGCTGACTTACGCTTACACCGAGCCGTCGACCAATTACGACTTTTATGTCGCCATGCAGGCGGTGCGGCTCTACGTTGACCCAGGCACGGCCATCTCCGTCTCGGGGGCTAGCCCTGGCGGCTCGACCGGTACGCTCTTTGTGACCGCATCGGGTTACTTGATCTGATTCAGACGTGACGATACGAGCTTGTCTAAGAAGCAGGCAGCCAGTGTGATTCTGGATGTTTCGTTGGGCTCTCCGTTAGAGAAACGCGCGTACCTCGACGGGTGCCCGGCAGGCGATGACAGCCTTGCGCCCCCACGCCAGCGCCTCGTCCAAGTCAGCGGCTTCCAGTATCCAAAAACCGCCGATGTGTTCCTTGGTCTCCAGGTACGGCCCGTCGGTGACGAGCACTTTGCCATCGGACTTCGCCCGCAGGGACTTCGCCTTGCCTGCAGAGCTTAGGCCGCCAGCGAATACCCTGGCACCGGCAGCCTGCATCTCCTCGTTCAGCACGTCGATATCGCGGGACATTGCTTCATCCTCTGCGGTGAATGGGTCGTAGTCGTCGGGGTGGTGAATAGCGACCAGGTACTGTGGCATGATTTCTCTCCTGGAACTGTCTTCGGGCAAGCCAGTTGCCCGCCTTCACACCATAGTCGAACGGCTGGACGGGAGTTCGACAGATCGTCCAAGAGATTTTTTCTTTCCACGCTTTAGAGGAAGGCTTGCTTAAGCACAGACGCCCACATCTCTCATCGAAATATGGGCGTCCACCTCATGCTGATCGTTGAGTCCGTTTGGATCAGTCCGTTGGCACACCCTCGATTTGCAACAGACCGAGTTGGTTGTCATCGATTTCGATGGCAAGCACTCTTGACGCGTCGATGGGGTAGTATCCGAATCCGTCTGAATCGAAGTTCGGATCGAGTCCACTGACGGAGAAGGAACCATTTGTGGTGTTGAGTGTCGCGCTCACCGCTTGATTCGGCGATTGAGGACCCCCTTGCACGTTGTAATCAACAAAGCCGGCGAAGGTACTCGTTGTTAGAGTAATAGGACCGGCCGCACTCCAGTTTGCAAGTGATGTGTTGGATACGGGCACAAATCCCTGAGCCAACATTACCGAGTTTCCGGGACCTGGGAAGTTACCGGTGGTTTGCAGATAGGCCATGCCGCTTGTGACTTGAGTGTTGTCAACGCCAAGCTCCAACGCGTTACCGTTTCCGTCGAGATAGAGTTGGAACTGGAGAGTAAGTGGGTTGGTGTTGGCGTTTCCAGAAGTTGCCACATTGGTTAGTGTGACTCTTCCGGTTGGATCGACTGCAAACGAGCCTCCGTTAATTGTGTTGCCGCCGAAGGCGTTGAGGTCGTTGATGGATAGGTCGCCTGACAGCGGACCAGTTGTGTTGAAGATGAATCCACCGGCTATTGTGACGATACCGTTGGCATCGGCTCCAAACGTTGAAAACACATATGCGGTATTGGCAACGCTATTTGTGTTGAACTGTCCTGCGTGGGTGCCCTGTCCGAGAGCGGTACCGCCGAGAGTTCCATTGAAGGTGTCTCCGGCAGTTTCGACCAGTTGGATTTGATTCGGCCCAATGATGTAGCCGCCAAATACCATTTGCACCAACGTGCATGCATTGCTGGGGTTCAAGGTAATACTGACACGGCCAAAGGCATCGGGTGCGGTGACTGAGCCGCCTGTAAAGGCCTGGCCGAGTGCTGGTACTCCTGAATCGTTGCAGTCGAATACGCTGTTGGCGGATGTGTCGAGCGATGTCCCGTTAAATCTGAGGATGCCACCAACCCCCAGTGGCTGTTGTGGATTTTGATTGTCGGCTCCAAGGACGGCAAAGGCGTAGCCGCCGGCTGGAGTCGCAACGGTGGTTTGCAGATCGACGGAGCCTCCACCTGAGGCGAAGTTGTCCGACTCACTGATCAGAAGACGCGATGGAGAGACCGCAGATCCGTTGAAGGTTTCGATTCCGTTGACGCCTACGTTCTTATCTCCAGTATTGAGTGTTATCTGGATGTTGCCGTCGGTCGTGAAGGCGAGGTTGGAACCGGAGGCCGATAACTTATCGTTCTGACCGAAGTTAGAGTCGAGGAAGTCCTGTTCTCCACCGGTTATGAGACCGCCCTTCACGGTAAAGGCACCAGCGAGGAAGTATTGGCTGTTTGTGTCGTCCCCTGATACGTGGAAGACATAGGTACCGTCATTCAGGACAATTTTTACCGCGGTAATGGTGATGGTGGCTGATGCCGATTTTGTCTTATCGGTAACGGATGTAGCCACTACTGTCACCGTGTTGTTTGTCGGAATAGCTGCCGGGGCTGTGTAGGTCGTAGCTACGTTGCTAGCGGTGGCGGCGGGATTGAAGGTACCGCATGCAGTGCTTGCGCAGCTCACCGACCAGGTGACGCCGGCGTTTGCGCTGTCATTGGAGACAACCGCGACCAGGCTTGCCGTTGAATTGACTGCGAGTGAGGTCGGGGGGGCTGGGGTGAGACTGACTTGAATTGACGCCGAAGAAGGCGTGATTGTGATGGTGGTTGATGCTGACTTTGTCTTATCGGTAACAGAGGTAGCCACTACTGTGACCGTACCAGCAGTCGAAGGAGCTTGATATGTCGTTGGGGCGCCACTTCCAGTGGTGGCGGGATTAAATGTGCCGCATGGAGCTGTGCTGCAGGTGACCGACCAGGTTACGCCGGCGTTCGCGCTGTCGTTGGTCACGGTCGCTGTGAGAGTTGCGGTGGCAGACGCGACTAGAGTTGTCGGAGCTGGAGCCGCGAAGGCTACTGAAATTGCAGGTGGAGTTGGTGGCGTGTTGGAGCTGCTGCTGCAGGCTGTGAGGAGAGCCGCGAGAGAGGTGAGTGAGAGAAGAGTGAGTGCCTGACGGATCTTCAATTGACACCTCCTACCTGCGCAGGGGCTGCGTGTCTGGAGTCGCTCTGAGGGCTTTGGGAGCGGTAGCGAACGAGAAATCCCTGTTCGTTGCGTATGACAATGGTTTGTCCATTCAGTACTAACTGCCGGGCCATCAGGTAGGTCTTGCCTTTGGCGGTTGTCTGCATGAATCCAGTTACGTGGATTTGAGATCCTTCGGTGATCTTCTTTGTGATGTCAGGAGAGAGGTACGGTCCAACGCTTACGTCGACGATCTGCATGGAACCCCGCACAAGAAGATGGGTGCCCTGGGGGCTACCGGAGGATTGCTTCGTAACCACTTCGGTGACCGGACCATTGAGAGCGGTCAGGGAGGAGGAGATGGTGCCTCCGATGACTTGTGGATGGGCAGTGGGTGATGTGGCGGCGTGGTTGTCAGACGCCTGAGCTCGGCTCAAGTGCGTTGAGCCAGTGAAAACAATGGCAGTGATTAAAAAAAGGACCGGCGGGCGCATATGTTTCTCCTCTTAGTGACCTGGCTGGAGCGGTGTACTATCCCTGGTGCTGAAGACCTGCAACCCTCCTGATTGGAAGAGGGGCGATGAGACGTTCGGATGTAGGCGAAACAGGTGGGATGGCAAAGTGCCGATCGTAACAAGAGCAGCATAATTTCAAAGGAGCAGGCTCGACGGGTGGAATTATAACGAAAGTTCGCGAGAGCCAATAGGCAGATCTGGCGATTTCGCAGATCTTAATCGCGCGACCTTTTAAATCAGGCAGTTTCGCTACAATCTATGACATGGGTGCCGCTTCAGCTGGCTAATAATCAATCATCCGACGAACGGTGTTTGCATCGAAATTATGTCTTACGCTGGTCTCAATCAAGAGATGAAGGCGATTCTCGCCGGGCTGCGCCGCGTGGCCTCGGGCGCTCCTTCTCTTGAGTTCTTGCAACAGAGCATCGTCGAGGATATTGCAAAGCGCCTTCCTTATTACAACTGGACTGGTTTCTATATGCTCGATCCCGGCGATCCCGAGACACTGGTGCTTGGGCCGTTCGTTGGTGACCCGACTCCTCATGTGCGCATTCCGATCAGCGAGGGGATCTGTGGGGCTGCTGTCGCAACAGGGGAGACTGTGATTGTTGATGATGTGAACTCGGATCCACGCTATCTCTCGTGCTCGATCCAAACGCGATCCGAGATCGTTGTTCCTATATATGTGAAGGGGAAAGTTGTTGGGGAGATCGACATCGATAGCCATGATCTCGGTGCGTTTACGAGCGTCGACCGGGTATTTCTTGAAGAGGTAGCCGGTGTTGTAAGCAGCTATATTGAGTCGCACCCGGACTAGCTGGCATGCCTGAAAGGAGGGCACCGTGAACTTTAAGTGCTACTTAGCAGTCTCATGATCAGGGGAATATATCCGGGTGGTGCTATTACGCCGGATGCAGTTCCGGATGCGTTGGGTCATGAGAACCTATCACTACTGGAATGAAGATGATGCAGGATTGAAGGAGTAGGTGAAGTTCATGCTTTTGCTGTTCCTGGCATATTTCGGTGGCGTACTCACCATTTTGAGTCCGTGTATCCTTCCGGTCCTCCCCTTCGTGTTTGCGCGCGCGGATCAGCCTTTTCGAAAAAGCGGATTGCCACTGCTTGCGGGCATGGTGGTCACCTTCGCGGTTGTTGCCAGCCTGGCGACTGTTGGTGGGGGCTGGGCGGTGCGGGCGAATCAGTTTGGCCGGGTTGCCGCGCTTGTGCTTTTTGGGGTCTTTGGGCTTACGCTGCTCTTCTCTTCGCTCGCGGAGCGGCTTTCACGGCCACTCGTTCGGCTCGGGAGCAAACTTCAGAGTTCCGACGCTGGGCCCAGCGTAACCAATTCGTTTCTTCTTGGTGTTGGGACGGGGTTGCTGTGGGCTCCCTGCGCGGGACCGATCCTCGGCCTCATTTTGACCGGTGCGGCTCTTGGTGGCGCGAGCACGCATACCGCGCTGCTGCTTCTTGCCTATGCTGCAGGTGCTGCCACTTCCCTCTCGATCGCTCTGTTTGCTGGCGGGCGCGTCTTTAGCGCACTAAAACGCTCCCTGGGGGCTGAAGAGTGGGTGCGCCGTATTCTTGGAGTGGCTGTTCTGGCTGGCGTAGTTGCCGTTGCGTTTGGTCTTGATCGCGGTGTGCTCACCCGGCTGTCTTTGGCGAGTACTTCGAATCTTGAACAGCGGCTCGTTGATCGGCTTCATCCGCGGAGCAAGCAGGCTCTGGCATCGAACGATCAGATGATGATGGCTCCGAACGATCAGATGATGGCGGGCAATGACCAGATGATGGCTGGGAAAGATCAGATGATGGCCGGGAAAGATCAGATGATGGCCGGGAAAGATCAGATGATGGCCGGGAATCAGCAGATGAAGTCAGCCTCTGCTGGTGCTGATAAGGCCACCTCTGAGTTTGCGTCGCTGCCTGAGTTCTCCGGGGCCACCGCGTGGATCAATTCGCCGCCGCTCACGCCTGCGTCGCTTCGCGGCAAGGTGGTGCTCGTCGATTTCTGGACGTACTCCTGTATTAACTGCCTGCGGACTTTGCCCTACATCAAAGCCTGGAATGAGAAGTATAAGGACAGCGGCCTTGTCATCATCGGCGTTCACACCCCTGAGTTTCCATTTGAAAAAGACGAGTCCAATGTGCGGAAGGCTGTTCGCGACCTTGGAATCTCATATCCGGTTGCGATGGACAACAACTATGCCATCTGGCGCAACTTCAATAACGAGTACTGGCCCGCGGACTACTTTGTTGACGCAACTGGTCACATTCGCTTCCATCACTTTGGCGAAGGAGGCTACGAGGAGGCGGAGCAGTGGATTCGGAAGCTTCTTGCAGAGGCGAATCACCCGCTACCGGACAGTGCAACAAAGATTGCCGCGACCGGCACGGAGGCGCCGCCGGATTCGGACGATGCCAAATCGCCTGAGACTTATATCGGGTACGAGCGCGCACAAAACTTCGCGTCTCCGGGTGGGCTGAATCAGGATGATCCGCAAGTCTATACAGCTCCCGATCAGCTGACGCTGAATCAGTGGGCGCTTGCGGGGCAATGGAAAGATGCCGGCCAGATCGCTACGCTGCTTTCGCCAACGGGAGCTATTGTCTATCGCTTTCACGCACGTGATCTTCACCTCGTTTTAGGTCCAGCAAGTGGCGGGAAGCCGGTTCGGTTCCGTGTCACGATCGATGGCAAAGCACCGGGCGCAGATCATGGCATGGACGTTGACTCGGATGGTTATGGCACGGTCACGGAGTACCGCTTGTACCAACTGATTCGTCAGCACGGTGGAGTTCAAGATCACACCTTCCGGATCGAGTTTCTTTCTCCGGGAGTGCAGGCTTTTTCGTTCACATTTGGGTAAAGATATTTCGTATCAGAAGGGGAGTCATCATGGAGAAGAATTCGCAAGAACAGTTGGAAGTGAGTACGGAGCGCACCCGCCTCAGCCGTCGTGGCTTTGTTGTTGCCGCAGCAGGAGTGTGTGGGGCTGCAGCACTCTGGTCGCTGCATCGGCCGTCACTGGTCAGCGTAGAAGCCAGTGGGAGCAACGTTTCTGCCGGCCCTGTGACTATCGTTCAGTTCTCGCCGGAGGGCAAGCGAATCGGCAAGGTGACCGTTCCTCGCACGATCAAATCGGACGAGGAGTGGAAGCAACAGTTGAGCCCTGTCTCATTTGAGGTAACTCGTCATGCAGGGACGGAGCGCGCCTACACGGGCAACACCTGGAACCTCCATGACCGTGGCCTGTATCGCTGCATTTGTTGCGACACAGCGGTCTTCAGCTCAGACACCAAGTTTGAATCAGGCACCGGCTGGCCGAGCTTCTGGCAGCCGATCGCGGCTGAAAACATCGTGGAGATACATGACCAGGCCTTTGGTATGGATCGTACGGCGGTCTCATGCCGGGACTGCAATGCCCATCTTGGTCACGTCTTCAATGATGGCCCGCCGCCAACCGGCTTACGTTACTGCATGAACTCTGCAGCCATGCACTTCGTAAAGTTTGCGTAGCGCCGCATCTGTGAAGAATGCGGTTCGCGCGTGGCGCGAATGCCTACATCTCAGATGTCGAGATATGACACCCTGTTTGATGGATAGGATGTAGCCACCCGTGAACCGCAATTTCTGATTCTTCTTTTTATTGTTTCTCGAGCACAATGTGGGTCGCGTGCTCCGTGGCCTTGCGCTCCGTCACAGAAAAACCTAGAGCGGGGAGATCGATACCTGCAAACAGCGGCTCGCCCTGACCGAGGACAACAGGTGCAGACGCAAGGTGGAGGGAATCTATCAACCCCGCCTGCAGATACTGGCGTACGGTGGAGACGCCGCCTCCAATCTTGACATCCTTGTCGCCGGCTGCTTGTTTGGCGAGTCGTAATGCCTCTTCGATGCCTTCCGTGACAAAGTAGAAAGTTGTTCCGCCCTGCATAACCAATGGCTCGCGCTCATGATGCGTCAGAACGAAGGTTGGCGCGTGGTAGGGAGGATTGTCGCCCCACCATCCCTTCCATGAATCATCTGGCCACGGGCCCCGCACTGGACCGAACATATTGCGACCGAGGATGAAGGCGCCAAAGTTGTCCATCGCTCGCCTTGCAAACTCATCGTCTACGTCAATCGATCCACCTTGTTTCCCGTGCATCTCGCAGAACGTCTTCGTGTGAAAGAACCATTGAAAGATCTCAGGGCCTCGCTTGCCCAGTGGATCGTTCAAGCTCTGATCTATCCCTGCGCTAAAACCATCTAACGAAACACCGAACCCCGCGACCCGAACCTTGGACATGTTTGCTTCTCTCCTTAGGACGAACTGAGTGTGTATGGCGGCAAGATATTATTCGCGATCGGGCGTCCTGAGCGGCTTGGTGAGACCACCAGGCCACCAGTTCCAATCGCCCGCGATGCGAAGGAGTGCGGGACCAACCACAATGCGGACGAGTGTCGCGTCGATGAACACGGCGACCGCCAACGTAAATCCGATCATCTTGACGACCAGAAAATCTCCGATGGTGAATGCCGCAAATACTACGATCATGATCGCGGCGGCGCTTGTAATCAGGCCAGCGGTTCTGGCCATGCCCTCCGGAATCGCATCCGTCTCGCTGAGCCCGCTCCTTCTGGCTTCGAGAACGCGTGCGACCAGAAATACCTCGTAGTCCATGCTCAATCCGAAGACGATGGCGAAGGCGACGATCGGGACGAGGGGGAATACACTGCCTGTTCCCCCCGGTACTCCAAGGAATCTGCTTCCGTGTCCGTTTTGGAAGACGAAGACCAATGCCCCGAAGGACGCTGCGACCGAGAGCAGGTTGAGTCCGATGGCCTTGAGTGCGGCGAAGATCGATCGGAACCCGAAGAGTAGCGCAAGGAGTGTTCCCCCCACTACCAGCGCCATTACAGACGGAAAGCGGCCTCTGATAATCGATTCGTAGTCGGCGTTGAGTGCCGGGATCCCGCCAACGAGAAGCGTTGCTCCAGGCACGCCGGTGAGGGCCTCTGCGCCGGTCTGCCGGAGGTCCCGCACCCAGTTGACCTGGTCGCGGAGGGAGACCGAGCCTGCTGGTATGACCTCAAGCAGCGCTGCTCGTCCGTCACTACTCAGAAACGTTCGACGCGTCTCTCGTGAGAGGTCAGTGAGGGAAGACCGGTTGCTCTCGGCAAGCGAGGTGATAGAGATCACGCGGTCACAGCGAGGGTCGCTCGCGAGGTGCTTGGTGAGACGATCGATTACGCTCCATCCCGCGTCGGTTTGGGCGATGGAGTCGGTTGGAAGCTCGATGATGACGCGCAACGATTCGACGACGCCGCCGCGATCCATCTGTTCAAGGGTGTGGAGCGCATGGACTGATTCTGCTGTCTGAGGAAGCCAATCGCCTCGGGGGAGACTGGTATCCAACCCTCTGGCCTGCCAGGCGAGCAGAAGCAATGGCGTGCCTGCCAGAAGGAGGGCAAGCCAGGGATGCGCGACGATCACCTTTCCCCATCGCCGCCAGCGTTCTCCTGTGCGCGCTGCGCGATGCACGTCCAACTTTGGAGTAAAGGGCAATCGCCACAGGTCAATCCGCCGACCGAGCAACGCCAATACTGCGGGGACGAGGGTATTTGTCAGCAACACACTCATTGCCGCCACCAGGAATCCCGCGATGCCGATCGAACGGATCTCGCTGATCGGGACCGTCAAGAGGGCTAGAAATCCGATGGCTACGGTTGAGGCTGAGATCAAGAGCGTGTGACCTGCCTGACGTGCCGCGATGACCGACGCCGTAGGTCCGTCGTGCCCGGCGGAGACCGCTTCGCGGAAGCGGCTGACCATGAGGAGCGCGTAGTCGATTCCCAGGCCCAAGCCAAGCATGGTGGCCAAGTTCTGAACAAGGATGGATAAGTGCCAGCGCTGGGCGAGAAATCCCGTAATCGCGAGAGTGGTCGCGATGGCAAGCTGGCCAACGGCCAATGGAATCAGTGCGGCGATCGGGCTTCCAAAGGCCACCAGCAGAAGCGCGAGGGTTGCGGGGATCACCAGCCTTTCGCCACGTTGCACGTCGTCGGCGCTCGCTTTGCGAATGTCGAAGTTGAGCGGGATTTCACCTGTGAGTTCGAGCTTGACGGAGGGATAACGGCCTCGCAGTTGATTTTCAAGCGAGCTTGCGAGCTGGTGAAGCTTCGGAACGAGCGACTCGACGGGACCGTCGGCCGACGTCAGTCCCACAAGAACAAACGTTCCTCCTCCCCGGCCAAGAAAGATCGGATCGCGCAGCTCGAGATAGGACACTACTCCCGAAACGCCGGGTTGGTCTTTCAGTGCTGCCACGATGGTTTCTAATGCTTGCCCGCCTTCCTCCGAATTCGCAGGTGGAAGGCCCTGGATCACCAGGACGACGCGGTCCACGAACGGCGATCGAAAGCGATCGGCCAGCTCCTGCCGGACAGTTTCAGCCTGACTCCCTTCGACGCGGGTTGCCGTCTCCAGGTGGCGCTCCGCGTGAAAAGAGAATGGAAGAAGTGCAATGGCTACTGCGAGAACGGTCCCTGACACCCAAAAACGGCGCACATGCATAGCAATGATGATGTCATACAAGATCGTCGTCGCTGAAACTTTCCGGGTCATCAAAGGACGGGGTGCTCTGGGAGGAACCGGCTCCTGCTCGCTCTTTGTATCTCATGAACACACTTGTAGGGAACTTGTTCAAGAGACTGTCGAGATTTGTTAAACTTGTCCTATCAGCTTAGGAGGATCAATTCGTACCTTACTGTTGCTCGCACTGTTTGCCATCTTCCAACCTAGTGGGACGGACCCTCGCCTTGGGGCCTGGATCGGATCATGGACGCTCGTCTCGGCGCAGTCGAGCCTGGATCCTCCGAATCGGCTCTCCATTACACCTCTGCACGATGGAGTGCATATTGCCATGTCCGGCGAAACACATGTCGATTTCATTGCGAATTGGAATGGACACGAAGCGCCCGCACCAGGCAATCTTGCGTTCAATCAAATTGAGCTGCGCAGGATCGATAAGCGGCAGGCAGAGGTCAAGGAGGAAAAGAATGGAACTATCGTAGCAACGGTTCGCGAGAAGATTTCGAAAGACGGAGACGAGCTAACGACCACGACTGCGACCCCAGGAAAAGCCGATCAGATCACGGTGTGGACGCGAACCGGAGGCGTAAAGGTCGCCAATGACGTGTTCGCGGGCGAGTGGACGCAGGATCTCGGTAAGACCCGTCTGCGGCAAGGTCTGGCGCTCAAGATCGAGGCGGACGGAAGTGGCGGAGTCCGTTTTCTTGGTGACTTCAGCTATACCGGCCGTTTTGACGGAAAGCAGTACGACCTAAAGAACTCACGTAACGATACTGTGGCGCTTGAACTAGTCGATCCTCACACTGTGAATGCGATTTATCGGCGGGACAACCAAGTCACTCAAAAGGATAAGTGGGTGGTCTCCCCGGATGGTCAGCAGATGACGTTATCCACCGCTGGCACCTTGGAAACGGGCCAGCGGGTAACGGAGAAGGTTGTGTTTAAGAAACAGTAGCGGATACCGCCTCTGGTAATGCTTCCTGGCACTCCAGAATCGGATCGCCCAGTGGCACCTCGTCGATCTCACGAGGAGCGACCGAAATGATTCCTTTGCGATACATGAATTTCAGAATGCCGTTGACCGTATCTTCGAGAGACGGATCCGGTTTGCCCCACTCGGAGGCATCCCGAGCCATCTGATACGAAGAGTTGTCATAGCGTTTGAACTCCATCGCTGAGATGTTGTCGACAGAGCCCACCAGGAAGTCCAGCAGCGGGAAGAGAAGATCTTCCTTCCGGCATCTCCGGATCAGCTCGGGCACGAAATCAGGAAGGGCAAATGCTTCGAATTGCCGGCCAGTCGCCTGGGTAATCAGCCCGGTGATATCCATCATGTTCGAATAATCGTCGCGCACGATGTGATATGTCTTGTTCGCTGTGCCGGGCGTAGTGGAGATTGCAACGATGTTGTTCGCCACAATGTCCGCCGGAACAAAGCTGACCTGGTTGAGCGTATCGACGCCAATGCCGTGATTGACCATGAAGGCGACCAGGCGAACGGCGATATCGAAGTTGTTGCCTCCGCCTGTGACGGACGGGCTCACGAGAGCCGGCCGGAAGACCCGCGCGGAGAGTCCCTGGCTGCGTGCGTCGAAGACTACCTGCTCTGCCACCCACTTCGATTGGCTGTAGCCGAAATCGAGCAGCTCCATGTCTTCGTTCATGGTCGGTCTCATACAGGACCGATTTGACCGCCCAGCCAAAGACGAAGGTGGTCGAAACATAGTTGAACTCTTTGGGCCGTCCCTCGAACGCCAGTCTCACGATCTCATTGGTTCCCAGCACGTTCGCGTCGCGCATCAGATCGTAGTTGAAGAGGTAGTTCACGGTTGCGCCGTTATGGAAGACCGTGTCGATTTCACTCGCGAGGAAATCCCACACGTCCTGCGTCAGGCCGAGCATGGGCTGCCCCAGATCGCCGCAGACGGGGATCACGCGGTCCTCGAACATCTCCATCAGCTCTGCATCACAGGGTCCCATGGACTCCATCGCGGCCCTCAGTCGTTGCCTGCCCTGCTCTTCGTCGGAAGACGCTGACGAGGACATGGATCTTGGCGCGGGTCTGCTCCAGCAGGCTCTTCATGAGGAATGGCCCGATGAAGCCGGTTCCGCCAGTGAGCAGCACCTGATTCAGGACCGGGATCTTCGGCAACGGCGCAGGCACCGGAGGCTCGAAGATGAGCTTGCGGTCGTCGCGTCATCATCTTCTTCTCAGCGGCGCTCTGCTCTTCACGGAAAGCGGCGAGGGAGTGACGCAGATGTTCGAGCGCCTCTTCGGGAGCGCGCTCCAGCATTTCGGCCAGTCCAAACAGCTCGGCTACGCTGACCCGCTGAATGACACCGATATCCACCTGCCGGGCCAGCATCTCGGCGCCTTTATCTTTCAGCAGTTCCTTGAGCTCATGCATGAACACAACAAGGTCCAGGGAATCGAGGCCGGCTTCGACGAGGTTGTACGATTCCTGACCGGTCAGGTTGTACCTGGCTTTCAATTCGGCGAAGGAGGAGTTGCGTTCTGACTCGGCACGCGATGCTTCCGGCGTCCTTCTCCCGCGAAAAGTCGGAGAGAACGGTGAACTCGCCTTGCCAGCCACATCTGCTTGGTCTTATGGCGCATGATCTTGCCGGAACTCGTTCTCGGGATCGCACGCGGCGCGATGAGCGAAATCACCGCGACTTCCACGTTGAGATAGTTCCGAACCGCGGCGGCAATCTTTCGTGCTTCGGGAAGCGACCTGGGATTTTTGACTTCGGCGACGATCGCCAGCGCAGGTTCGCTGTCTTCCTGGATCTGGAACGCGGCGACGCAGTTGTGCCGGATCAGGCTGGATGCCTTCTCGACGACGTTCTCAATGTCATGCGGGTAATAGTTCTGCCCGCGGAGAATAATCATGTCCTTGATGCGGCCGCAGACGTAGAGTTCGCCGTTGTGGAAGAATCCCAGGTCGCCGGTGCGAAGGTAGCCGTCGTCATAGGGAGTATCGTCCACCAGCCGCGCGCGGAACTGCTTCAGAGTCAGTTCGGGATTATTCCAGTAGCCTCGGCACTTGCCGCTTCCGGCAACCCAGATTTCGCCGATGCGCTCTGGCTTGAGAGCGAAATGGCCCTCCGGATCCACGATCTTGACGTCGAGACCCCGGAGAGCGGCGTTCCGCAACTGACAATCTGCGTGGCCCCGTCGATCTCTGAGACCTCGGTGGTCATGCGGGCCTTGCCGAGGGCGAGGGCGCGCTTGTTGACGGAGACGATGTTGCGGCCGCCGAGTGAGACCGCCAGAGTATTCTCGGCCAGCCCGTAGGCGACGTAGAAGCTCTCGGACTTGAGTCCATAGGACTGAAACGCTTCCAGAAACCGGGTGTAGGTATCCGGCTTTACGGGCTCCGCGGCGCACATCAATACGCGAAGCGAGCTGAGATCACAAGCCTCCAGGCTCTCCTTGGAGAGCCTGCCGGCGCGCAGGCAATAGTCGTAGGCGAAGTTGGGCGCAGCGGTCGCGGTGGCGCGGTAGGTGGTGATCGCATCGAACCACAGGATCGGCCGCTGAATGAAGTCCATGGGAGCGAAGCCGTACGTCGTGCCGCCCTTCAGCGCCGGATACAGGTAGCACCCGATCAGACCCATATCGTGATACTGCGGAAGCCAGGAGACGACGACCGGCGAGGGATGGTCGATCACCAGACGGACAGGTGTTCAGAATGTTTTCGTGCGTGACGATCACGCCCTTGGGCTCCATCGTCGAACCCGAGGTGTACTGGAGAAACAGGAATCTTCGAGGGCTGGGCAGCGGATCGGCCCGAGATCGTATCCACGAAATCTTCCGTGGGATCCATGGAAGACCGGAGATGTAATCCACGTCAACGCCGGACGCAGAGACTCCGCTTCTGGCGAGGTTCGTCTTGAGGGATGCGTGGTAGTCCCTGCTCGTCAAGACGCCAGCCGCCTGGCAATCCTTTGCGATGTGGACCATCTTGTACAGGGCGCTCTGGAAGCCGCGCGAACTAGGGGGATAGACCGGCACGGGGATCAATCCGGCGCGCACGCAACCGAAGAATGCGCAGATCATTTCGAGTCCCGGCGGGTAGGCAAGCAGAAGCCGGTCGCCAGCCGCGAAACGGCCCTCCTTCAGCAAATGTCCGGCGATCGCCTGCGCCCGGTGGAGAAACGACGCGTAGGTGTAGCTTTCGATCGAATCGCCGTTTACGTCAAGGTACGAATAAAGGAGTTTGTCCGGGTGCTGATCTGCCAGCCTATCCAGGTTGTCTAAAATTGACGCCGTCATCAATCAGCGATCCTCCAGGATTAGAATAGAACGCAAGTCAGTAAACGAAACATCTTCTCCCCAGCGAGCGAGGTGAAACACGATTGAGTCTCAAAGTGCAGACTTGAAATGTAGGCCGACTGTGAGGAGATGCGCGTAATTTTTCTCAGCATAGGCGTCGGTCGACTCGCTGGGGAACGGATGTTCTCTTTTTGCCGCACAGGACGCGAAGGGGAATTGCGGAGCTCCGCCGAGCTTCTATTGTCCATGCAGGAGGCCCGTTCATTACGGTTCATTGGTGGTTATATGTTAACAAAGCATTTGCACAATGCCATGCGTCTTCGCTTCCAAGGATGACGCACCGCACCAAGGCTTAGTCGTCTCCGAATTCTCTTGATTGTCATCTAAGGCTCGCACTAGAATCATGCTGCGAGGCTGTCGGCGGCAAGGCCAATTTCGCTGCAGGTCAGGCGATGGATGCGACGTTATGCAACGCGTCGGGTCCAAGTTACAATGATGGCGGAGGCGCCGGTGACGTTCCAAACCGAAGCGGTGATGGCTCAAGAGCCGGAAACGGCGGATCTTGTGCCATCGGAAGCCTCAGCGTCGTCGATCGTCGAGCCGGTCAGTGCGTCTTCCTTCCCGAAAGTTCTGCGCCGCCGCCTGGATAGTTTTTTTGCCGAGCAGACCATCTCTCCCAAAGCAGACCGCACGATGTGGGTCAAGATCGCTGTCGGTCTGGCCGTCCTCGCGGGCACCTGGATTGCTCTGTATGCGTTCAGGCCCGGTTCCTGGAAGTTTGTTGCTCTCTATCTCCTAGGCGGCCTCGCGCAGACATTTCTTTTGCTGAACATCGCCCATGACAGCAACCACAACGCGATCTCGTCCCGGCCGCGTCGTCAACAAGACCCTGAACTATGTCTTCGATCTGTGCGGAATCAGCTCGTACATGTGGCGTATCCTCCATCATCGGGGCCACCACTCCTGCATCAATCTCCATGGCGAAGATGATGCGCTTTCGGGACGCGGGATCTTTCGCTTTACTCCCTATGAAGCCCGTACGCCATTGCACCGGTTTCAGCATATCTATGCGCTCTTTCTATACGCATTCTTCTCTCTCGACTATGTGTTCGTCAGGGATTTTCAGCACTTTTTCTTCCCGACTCATGGGTATCTGAAACGCACCAAACATCCTCTGCGCGAATACGTCATCCTCTTTGCTGGTAAGGCCTTCTACCTCACTTACATGCTTATTTTGCCGGTGCTGGTGCTGGGAAGATCACCTCTGCTGGTCGCCGGGGCGTTCCTGCTGGTCCATCTGGTCGTCGGTTTATCTGTAACGCTCGTATTCCAGACGACACACACCATCGACACGACTTACTTCCCTGCGGACCGTGGTGAGTTCGACAACGGCGTGTATCACATCTTCGCTACAACGGCCGATTATGCGACGGAAAATCCGCTTGTCGGCTGGCTCGTGGGCGGACTCAACCATCACATTGTCCACCATCTGTGCCCATTTGTGTGCCATACCCACTATGCTCCGCTGACCAGAATCGTCAAGGAGACCGCCGAAGAGTTTGGGGTTCCCTATCGGCAGCACCCAACGATGACCCGGGCAATTCGGCATCATCTGATACTTTTGAAGCAACTGGGGAACGAAAACTGATTCCGATTGTTTTATCTTTACCTATGGGCCAGTTACCACTTCCTACGAGTGACATGAAATTTCCTGCGGTTCAGGGCAAGTATTTGGACGGGCGGGCATGACCTCATCCAAGCCGATCCCCGCTGTATCTCGATTTCGCTCCTTTGCGGATTCTGCCGCAATGGCACGCAATCCTGTGCCGGTTTTGTCGAGATACAACGAAGCCTTTGGCGATACCTTCCGGTTTTATCTGGGTGGCCTCAAGGAAGCGATCGTTACCATCGATCCCGCCGTCATTCAGCACGTGTTGAAGACCAACGCGGAGAACTACCAAAAATCGGAGATTCAAGTAAAACGGATGGGCCACTTCCTCGGGAAAGGGCTTCTTACGACTCACGGAGAGGCCTGGAAGACGCAGCGGCGTCTTATCCAGAAGGGCTTCGATCGAAAGCAACTCGATGCGCTGTCCTCGATCATGCAGGACTCTCTTGCCGATTCGCTGCAGGACTTCGACCGACAGGTCCATGATGGTCCGGTCGATATCTACCCGCAGCTGATGAAGATTACCTTCGCGATGGTCGCCCGATCATTGTTTGGCGCGTCCTTGAAGGACGAAGACATCGATCTGGTCAGCCACACCATCTGCACGGTTCAGGAATTCATCGTTCGGCAAACACTTCAGCCGTATCTGAATCCCTGGTTCGCAGCGTCGGGCGAGCTGCGCCGGCACGAAGAGATGCGTACTCGAGCGGATGCCGTTCTGATGGAATACATCAAAAGGCGCCGCAAGGAACCGCCCCGCCAGGATCTGCTGCAGACTTTGATGGATGCACGTTACACCGATGGCGAAGGGATGCCCGATGAGCTCATCCTGAGCGAGAGCATGCAACTTCTGGTCGCTGGCCATGAGACATCGTCGAACGCGCTGTCGTGGCTTCTTTACCTTTTGAGCTCTCGTCCAGATTGTCTCGAAAGGGTGCGGCAGGAGTTTGATTCCGTGCTCGGCGAAGAACCTTTGAGCCATGGCCACGTTCCAAAGTTCGAATATGCGACGCAGGTCATTCAGGAGGCGCTGCGGCTCTACCCGCCGTTTTGGATGATCGACCGCATGGCTGTTGCGGATGATCGCGTTGGCGACGTCGTCATACCGCGTGGATCGATGGTCATTGTGTATGTGTATGGTGCGCACCATGCTCCGCGCTACTGGGAAAATCCTGAGAACTTCGATACGGATCGCTTCATCAAAGCGAACGACAAGCTGCGCACACCCTTTACCTACCTTCCCTTTGGAGGCGGGCCGCGAGGCTGTATCGGGGGGAACTACGCGATGCTGCAGATCCTTATGATTTTGAGCGATCTGCTTAGAAAATATGACTTCCAGTTGGCTCCGGGTCAAACGATCGAAGCTCGTCCGATGGTTATTCTGCGGCCGAAACACGGAATCCGCATGACGTTCACCAATACCGTTGCACCTGTCCCGAGCATCGCATAAGTCGCCAACCTAAAAAGCGCGTCGGGCGATGCTCGACGCGCTTTTTCGCTGGTGCGAAGTTGCGTTTTTTTTGCTTGGCGATTTGTGCGTTTTTGCTGGGGGTTTTGAGGAAAACAGGTGTCTTTAGGTGGTGTTTTGATGGTCAATTTGTGGTGATTTGCGTGGTGGATGTGGTGGTTTAGCGGTCACTTTTTTGAGGCTAAAAAATGTGACAGGGATTTGAGGTTTATTTTTGGGGTTTCCCGTTTTGGGAACGCACCTCAAAGCTTCAAGAGATTGACTCGCATCATGTGTGGCTCTGACGGTTTTGCTCCGGGTTTGACGAGTCCGTGATCGTCGATGAAGTTCCAGCCTGAGTTGGCGATGTAGTAAAAGTCATTGCCGACGACAACGCCATGGGTCGGATCGCCCAGCGTATCAGTGGATCGTTCCAGAATCGCTTCGGATGTAATCTCTGAGAGATTCGCGTTGAGAGTAAATGCGACCACACGCTCAGGGGAGGTGCCGTTCTGTACGGCGATCAATCTGCCACGGTTGAAATAGAGTCCGTCGATGCCATTGAGAGCAAATTGTCCCGCTGAGCGAAGCCACCGAACTTGCTTTGTCGTGAGATCCAGCACTGCGACCCCGCGCTCATAGTCGGGGACGAAGACATGCTTGCCGTCTGGATGCATAGCTGGCGTTTGGGGGGAGATGAAATCTCCATCGTCGAGCCGTTCCAATGTCGGGCTACCTGCCAGCACTCGATATACACCGCCGCCCTCTCCATCGCTCACGATGACGGTGCCATCTTTCGTGAGAACTAAGTCGCCCAGAGCGGCTCCGCGTGGACCTTCGATACGCCGCAGGAGCTTACCACTTTTCAGGTCATAACAGAGGACTGCGGATCTTCCCCAATCTGATTTGGGTACCAGGTCGAAACCTTGTATCGCAGCTTCCGTTGTCCAAACCAAGTTTCGTGGACTATCAATCTTGATCGCGAACATAGGCCAGTTGGTGGGACTTCTGGCGAACTCGGTGGGTGGTCGGCCAGCGTCCACTGCGACGATATTTTTCCGTCGAACGCTTGTAACCAGAAATCGGTGGCCATGCGGATCGTAGTCCACGTCTTCGGCTAACAGATCCGAGTCCGGTATCAGAAACGCATCGGATGCCAGCGAGATCCGCGCGCGATTTGCCTCTATTCCGTTCTGTACAGTTGCGAATTCCGGCTCGGCGCGGAGTGCGGCGAACTCAGGAGACTGTAGCGGCAGATCTGACGCCTGGCCCATTCGAACGAACTGCTGGAGTTCGGCAGATGCTGCTTTCAAATCGCCAACGTGGACCTCCGCGCGGGCGACTTCCAAGAGCGTGGTGGGATTGTCGTTCAGAAGGCTCTTTAGTTTTGTGGCTGCGGCCAAGCTCGAGGGCCAGTCTTTCGCTGCGCGGGATTTTTGGAGCTCGCCCTGACAGCTCTGAAGCTGCTCTATTGCGGAGCCGGCTCGTTCTGCGGTCAGAGATGTAACCACGAAGAAAAAGACGGGCGCCAGAAGCAGTCGCATAAAACCCCTCGAAGCGAGTGTAGCTCTGAGTTGGAGTGCCCTGACGGATAACTTTGGCGAGTTATCTGGGAGAGATGCGCCACGCGTGGCGCGAATCTCGTTTGTTTTACTAATCAACGACTGCGTGGAGGCGACTTTTTTTGTTCTCCCGAAAAGTTTGAAATCGGCGAATTCCCTTCTCAGGCGCACCAAGGTGGCGATAGGCGTAGAATATAAACATCTTCTATTCAGCCTAGATTCATAAGTGTGCGGTGGTACCGCAAACCACTCCTCTTCGAACCAGTCGTCGTCCATCGACTCATGTGGCTTCTAGCGAAGTCCAGCATCTCACCCGCGAACTCAGCAGAACTTATCCTGAACGCCGCAAAGTACGTGGAGGCTTATTGTGCGCTCAGAACTCATCTTTCGTGCCAGAGAGACCGTCGATAACAAATACAAGCTGTGTCAGACAGCCTCGAAGGCTACTCGTCGCCTTCACATCTCCGCCAAAAACACCACGGACACCATCAACGATGCCTTCTTGCGAATAGCTGGCGGTGACGACACTTCGCTGTCGGCGAACCCGGTTCTTGCCTCCTCATAGCAGATGAGTGAGCACCGTTGCATGTCTGTATTTTTTACGTGGGCTGCAGTTGACGTCATGACTCGTTAAGAGAGCACGGTTGGCTATTAGTTAGTTCTCAGCTCCTCGTCTTCTGCAATTTCTTGCTTTGCTCCAGGCGTGCATTACATAGCAGGCAGAAGATTGAGTATGGAGTCAAAGAATGAACTCACTGCGCTTTAGCTGGCCAGCCGGGCTGCCGAGGGTATTGGGTTCGCCTAAAGTATGCCCGGTCTGTACCTCATTTGAGTTTATCGATGCTGAGGTCCGCCCTCTCGACCGCACCTTATCCCTGCTGGCGTTACATCCGATTCGCTGTGTAAATTGCTCGCGACGGTATTACGGTTTCGCGAAGACGAATTGAGCAGCCTCGCAATGTGGCATTCTGGCGCATTGTCAGACCGAGCCAGCATCGGTCAGGCCGCTCTTTGAATAGGTAATGCTATTCGAAAGACCGTCCCGCTCTTATCTTGAGTGTTGCTCGTGCGGTAGCGAATCTTCCCACCGTGCCCACGGACAATCTCTCTCACGATCCAAAGCCCCAGACCGTTTCCCTGCGATTTATTGCTCTTGAAGGAATCGAATAGCGTTTTCTGCATAGATTCAGGAATTCCTGCGCCATTGTCAGCAACCGTGATGATTGCGTTCGATTTGCGGATGGCAACACGAACGTGCAGATTTCCAGAGTGCGGGAGAGCGTCGAGTGCGTTCAAGAGAAGATTCGTGAGGACCTGGAAGATTTCTCCCCTCTTCACAGTTGCCAGCGCAACATCAGAAGATCGAGTCTGAACGTTGATCCTCTTTTTGGCGATCTGTTCGTGATGAAGTTTAAGGGCGGAGTTTGCCAGATCAACCAGATCAACTTCTTTCGCTTCGGCGTCAGGGCGAATAAAAGCGAGGCTCCTGCTGGTGATCTCCGCCAAGCTGCGGAGTTGACTATCCGCTTCATCGAGATATTCGTTGCTTTGTGGTTGGGAGCTGACCGAGGATCTAGTCAGGAAGATAAGGTTAGTCAAAGCAGCGAGGCGGTTGTTGACCTCATGCATGGTCGCACCAGCCAACCTACCGGCCAATGCAAGCTGGTGATAGCGTCGAAGATTCTCTTCACAGGCTTTGAGCTTCTGACCTTCGTCCTCAAAGGAGCCGCGAGCAACAAAAGGCGAGTCCATTACTATCTGAGGACATTAGAAGCGGAAAGGTTGGCCTAAACCGAGTTGATATCGAGTACTTGAGCGATTTAGAGCTGGACGAACTTCAAGTCAAATACGAAAAGATTAAAGCAGAATGTGAAGCACGTCCGCGGAAGGCGGGCTCGGATGCCCAAACCGCGTACAGCATAGAGTCCAGATCGATAATGCCAGCGACGGCGGCGACTCCTGCGTTCGCGTTGCCGTGGGGTTTAGTTTGAACGTCCGGTTTTGGCCTCTGCGATGTTCCCTCAGTCAGTCGTCGAATCACTCTCGCCGGATTGCTTCGGGCGTTTACTTTACCCGCTCGAGCAACTCCGATTCATAGGATTCCAACTCAAGACTGTCGTGCACGTCTTTACCATTCAACGTCTCTCGCCAAGTCCCGGGCAATCGAACTGTTTGCCGCGTGTTCGTGCTGTTGACGTACAGTACTCGCCCGCCTACTACCCGGGAATACACGCCTTCAGGAGTATCCGGTCCGCAAATAATTCCCTCGGCTTTCAATAAGTGCTCTATGAGCGGTCCCATGACTTTTGAGCTAGAGGGCATGCCAACATAGATCGCCTGCCCCTTTCCGAAGTGATTGACGCTGATAGCCGGTGCTTGCACGGAGAGCCCTGAGAAGCTGGCGAGTGCAGTAGCTGTCGAGGGTTCGATGACCTCGTAGAACGTAGTGTCGGTTTGAAATGTTGTGCCGTCCATCTGGTAGCTCAAAACCGCAGGTGACTCGTAAAAAGCATTTACTTTCACGCCGAATACATCACTGAGCCGACCGGGCAGAGGCGTGTTGAACCATTGGCCGTGTTCATCGACCTTCGCCGAAAACGCGGTCATGACCACGGTTCCTCCAGCGCTGACGTAAGCGCGCAACGCATTTGCACTGGCCTCATCCATCACGTAGTCGGCGGGAACAACGACGAGTTTGTACGGTGCCAGATCCGCGTGGCCAACGTTGACCACATTGACATCCACATTCGCTCGAAAGAAGGGAGCAAAGGCGCCTTGTACCTGGTCGGTATACGGGTACTTGAAATACTGGAGCGTTGTGCTGGATGGTCCATTCGGATGGGAGGCGACGAAGGAATCGAAGGAATACGCTATCGCTACTTCGGGATGGGGGTAGCGCGGAAATCCAAGCTTTTCCAGCCGTTGAAAGTCAGCGGCGATGTGGGCGAACTCGCCCAGCTTCCAGGATGGAGTGTTGTCGTGGTCGATCAAGCCGAACAGAGCCTGTTCTTCGCCACCCAGGTGACTGTTGAAGGTCCAGGCGAGTGTCCCCTGTGATCCCAGCAGCAGGCCCAGGTAGGCATACATTCTGCTACGCCCCGGGGTTCCGTAAAAGCCTCCGCCACCTGCTGTGAATTCGTTGAACCAGATTGGTCTTGGTAGATCTCCTTTGACCATAGTCGCCCCGAAGGCACCGCTCTGGGGATCGCCAGGATAGAATCCCTCCGCTCCATACGAGACGTAAGACTTATAGGTGCTCAGATAATCGAAGCCTCTTCGCGGGGCATTGTCCCAGAGGTTTGAGATGGCTGGAATGTCTGGCATGATTCGCTGACGGTCCTTATCAAGATCTTCAAGCAGAGAGATCGTCTCGTCAGACCAGAAGCGATGAAGGTCGAGAAAGCGCTCGGATGGCCCGGGTCCATCTGCGAGAGGCAGGTCTACGTCCTCGAAGCTTGAGAGCCGTCGAGACCAGCGTTGCGTGGCCCATACACGATTGAGTGTGTCGATGGTTCCGTACTTCTGCTTCAGCCAAATGATGAAGCGCGCTTTCACTCCCGCAGAATAAGACATGTATCCGTTGCCAATCTCGTTGTCGTAGCCGACAGCGATGACAGCAGGATGATGCGCATAATGCGTCATCAGCGCTTTGCCTAGAAGATCCACCTCATGCCGATAGTCTGGATCTGAAATGTCATCCATGTAGCGCTCGGCCGGAGGCACCCTTGCGCCGGCCTGATTGACGATGTCAACCCCTGGGTACGCGCGATGAAGCCAGATAGGCGCGGGTGATCCAGGAATGTCGAGGATCACACGGATGCCGGCAGCGTGCATCTTGTCCATAATGCGATCGAACCAGTCAAACGTGAACTGTCCCTGACGCGGCTCAAAGGAGTCCCACGAGAGATCGCCCATCCGCACCACATTGAAGCCGGCGCCTTTCATGTGATCTATATCTTCGTCGATCTCGGAAGACGAGCGATCGATGGGTTGATAGCAAGCTCCCACATAGAGCTCTCCGGGCCCCGGCCAGCTTGCCTCAGCGGCTTTTTGCGCGTTCAGCATTGTCCCACTCGAGAGTAGACAGATCGCCAAGACGGACGGAAGGGTAGGTCGACGAAGTCGGCGTGTGCCTGAAAGCAAGCAGGAGATCATATATTATATCCTTTGCGAGGTGCATCGCGGCTGGGCTACGAACCGAGCAGAAGAAGCAAGATAGAGCGGGACAGCGTGGTCCTTGCTTCTCCGTGCCCTTGAGCCTGCTCCAACTAACGACACTCGAAATTCTTTGCGTCCTCTGTATCACCTTGTCCCTTGTATTGAGCATGTTTAGGATAGGCACAGAGAGGTCGGCTGCGGCCCGGAAATGCTTTGCCCGTAGCGATCACCGATTCCGGCGCAAAACCTTTTTCCGTCCAGCTGACAATCGCACTTAGTAAATCAAACCGGTCGAGCGCCACCCCTCCTTCGCAGTGTGTCATGCCGGGAACGAAGTAGAACTGGCTCCATTTGGAGACATTGTCGAGGCCTCCGTTCATTTGTGCCATTTCTTTGTAGTAGCCGAAAGTATCCAAAGGCGAGAACCAAGGATCACTATCGCCGTGATAGAAGATGAGCTTCCCTCCATTCTGAGAGAAGGTCGAAAGATTCGTGGACATCGAGTCCACGAGTGGCTGCGCCAGAATGAGTGCTCTTTTCTCCACATCGACTTCCATAGAAGTCGGAGGTGGTCCAAAAGGCCCAGGACCAGGCACGAGCAAACCGCGAGTCGGAGAACTGACTGTCAGGCCAGTATCAAATGGGAACGCCGGATAAACCTGAACTCCTTCTGAGGTCTTCGGGCCAGCCAACGCCTTCTTGATGGCTACTACCTTCTTTTCAGATAGGCAGGAATCATTCTCATCGCTCTTGCAGGCCAGCACAGCTGGATCGAAATCGCACGCAAGCGGATTGGAAATCAGTCCGTCCGCCACGCCGTCTTTTGCGTCACACTGCTTCAACAGTTCGTCCTTGATCAACTGTCGGTCCGTGTCGGTAATGGCCTGCTCCACGATCGGTTTGCCATTTTTATCTTTAGGTGCAATTTGGTTAAACGCCACCGGAATCCATTCGCCGATAGCCAAGTTCGAAAGGCCGGTGCGCATAGCCGGATCACCGGAGATGATGCCGTTAAAAGCCGTAGGGTAGCGTTGTGACAAAATCATTCCTTCGCGGCCGCCTGTTGAGCAGCCGGCGAAATACGAATAGGCAGCCGGCTTGCCGTAATACTGCGCAATGAGTTGTTTGGCGAGCGCCGCCACCTCCGCGTTGGCGAGGTAGGCAAAGTCGAGAAACGCCTGCTGATCTTTCATGAAGCCGAAGTCGAAGGGGCCTCCGTGACTCTTATGACCGGTGTCCGTGCTCACGACTGCGAAGCCGCGCATCAGCGCTGGAATGTCTCCGGCTGCAACCTGACCTACTGGCGGCAGCACGATACCGTTGGCGCCGCCTCCTCCTTGCATCAAGAAATCTCCGTTCCATTTGTCGGGCAGAGCAAGCGCAAAATGGATGCCGAATTCCTCGCCATCTGTTCCGGTACGACGATTAATGACGCCTTCGATCCGGCAATGGGCCGGGCGGGGCCCACTGCGACCAGGCATGCCGTAAGGATTCGGATCGGTGTTTCCATCCGTGAGCGGCTCCGCTCGTGTTATTTCTACGCCGGTAGACTTGAAATGCAACAGATTCCCGCAGCCGCTTGTGGACTGAGCAAGCGTGGCTGAAGCGATAAATGGCGAGATCATAACCAACATGACTTGCAAACGCATACGCCTCACCTTCTCTCTAGTCGATCCTCGCTCCACGGTCGAGACCGAACGATGCCAACCGATAGATCATTCCTTGCCAACTGTCTATCAAAGATCGGGATCGTCATATGCAAACCGTCAATTACATACCTAGAACATATGAACGTGCCATATCGTCGTCGTTCTAATCACAGACTAATGTCTCAACAGATTTTTCACGTATGCAGCTCCTGCGACCGCCATCTCTTCAGGAGAAACTGTCATGTCGGCCAGAAGGTATCCTGGGGCTCCCGGTTCATCGGCGGAATAGCCGAAGCCTTCAATCATGAGGTATCCATCGTAGCCGCTGTTGAGCAACGCCCTAACAACGCCTGAGAAATCAATATGGCCAGTACCGAGTAGTCCTCGATCGTTCTCACTCAAATGCATATGCTTCAAGCTGGGACCTAATAGTGCGATGGCGTCTAAAATGTTCTTTTCTTCGATATTGGCGTGGAATGTATCAATCGTTATGCCTACTCTTGGATTCCCGATAGCTTTACAGAGCGCCTGAGCATCGCTGGCTTTCGTCAGAAAAAATGTTTCGGACCGATTTACAGGTTCGATCGAGAGAGTAATGTCGTTCTTTTCAAGAGCGACTTCAAGGGCTTGAAAAGACTCAATGGCCCAGTCCCATTCATTTTGATTGCGACGATGACCGGGGAGGTAACCGATTGGAGCAAAAAGTGGTCCTCCCAAGAGATGCGCTCCGAGTTCCCTAGTCGTTTCGACACAAGCAACCAGGTGGGCGACAGATTTTCGCCGCACTGATGCGTCAGGACTAATGGGATTGATATCCTTCGGTAGGATCGCACAGACGGTACATTCCAGGTTGTTGGCTTCGAATACTTTACGAATCTCTCGAGCGGGTAGATCTGCTGGATTGAACATTGGAATCTCGAATCCATCCAACCCATGAGCGCGCATCTGCGGTATCAGATTGAGGTGCGATGACGTGAAATTCTGAGTCCAGGCAAATGCACTTACGCCAATCTTCATATCCTCTCCTTCTACTGCTTTTCTAAATCATGCACTGAAACCGAAAACTTCGCTGCCGAAGTGTTATTGGACGGTCAACAGTAGTACCCGAAGGAGTCACGAATTCGCATCGGGTCACGATAGCATCAGATCCCATCCGCGACAGATGCCCTACTCGATTGTTTTCACACAGCTCGTTGATTTCAACGGTGAAGAGCCTCGCCAATTGCTTTCTCTGCAATTGGGCTCATGATGGTATATCCCAATGGGGTAGGATGTACGCCGTCCTTACTCAGCCCTTCTTTCATACCATGGTGGTCGTCAGACATCGCTGAAAAATAGTCAGCGAAAACGCAGCTGCCGTGCGAACAGTAATCTTTCATCCATGCATTCAAAGCAATAACCTTCTCAGCAGGCTGTAGACCCGGCTTCCACGGATAGTCATAGACCGGTGTTACAGACGCTAGTACCACTTTTATCTTGTTGCTAACTGCCAACTCGGTCATCGACTTCAGGTTGTCCTCGATCATTTTCAATGTT
This sequence comes from uncultured Acidobacteriaceae bacterium, assembly GCA_963708755.1. Lineage (GTDB taxonomy): Bacteria > Acidobacteriota > Terriglobia > Terriglobales > Acidobacteriaceae > Edaphobacter. Next base: position 138,814 of record CAVPTN010000018.1, on the reverse strand, counting down.
GAAGGGCCGGTGTTTCCCGCGATGTCGTTCGTCCCGCCGTTGATTACCACCGCCGCAGGTTTGAGGGCAATGACATCTTGTTGAAAGCGCAAAACCATCTGCGGTGTAGTTTGACCACCGATGCCACGACCGATGTAATCCTTGCCAGGGAAGAAAGCGGCTGGATCTTGCGCCCAAATATCGGTTATGGAATCGCCTATAAAGACGACGCGATCTTTGCCCTTCTCCAAGGAAGAAATCTCTTGATCAGCTTCGCGGTATCGAGCCAGGTTCGGCCAATCATTCGCCAACTGTTCTTGATAAATCCGCTTTTGATTTGCACGTTGTTCGGCTGCGGAAGGAGGGTCACTTGCTCGGTCAGTTGAAGTCTTAATGAACAACAAAGGTACCGCGTCGTTTAAGTTGTGACGCCAAACACTCCACACGTGAGCGCCCTCCGTCTCCCGATAGGTATGTGTTATTCCCTTGTCGTCGAGTAATTGCGCGAAGTCTCGATTGCCCTGAAGAACAAAATCCTGATGCCCACAAGAAAACCAAAGTAGACGTATCTCGTTATTCAGGATCGCCGGGTTCTGAATATCCTTGAGAACCTCCGAAGGAGCCAGGAATGGCTCGCCTACGGCAGCGCTAAAACCGAGTATGTAATGAAAGAGTTCAGGATGATGTAAACCGATGTCTAATGCTTGACCACCTCCCATGGATAAGCCGGCGATCGCGCGATCATTCGGATTTTGACTCGCCCGAAACTCTTTTTCAACAAGGGGAATGATGTCCTCAATCAGATCGGGTGAAAACTTCGGCGAGTACATCCCCGCCTCGCCGGCTACCCTGACGAGCGGCGCCACACCAGCTGCCTGCAGCGCATGTCCCTGAGGCATCACTACAATCATTGGTTGTGCTTTGTGATCGGCCAAGAGGTTGTCGAAGATCACGTTGGCACGACCGTTCATGACCCATCCGTTTTGAGCTTCTCCATTGCCGTGGAGCAAATAGAGAACAGGATATGTTTTGTCGCTCTTGTCATAATCTGGCGGCGTGTAGACCCAGAGCCAACGTTGCACACCCATCACTTTCGACTCGTAAAGGAGCATTCTCACTTCGCCGTGCGGAACAGGCCGCGCGTCATAGAACGAGGAGTGATCGTCTGGCACCTCTACAAAACTCGACATCGCTTGACCGGGTGGTGTCGGTTTAATTGATGGATTCGACGGATCCGTAACGTCGACGCCTTGAACCTGAAAGTTATAGCTCCAGATTTCAGGGGGAAGAGGGCCAAGAGTAATTGTCCATATGCCTTCACCATCCTTCGTCATTGCTGCGGGACCCTTGCCTTGTGTAATTTCGCCGACAACCTGCACCTGCGTTGCGCCTGGAGCTCGGAAGCGGAGCGTTACCGTTTTATCTGTGTGTACCTCCGGAGAAATGAGCGCATTCACAGGGGTAGCAATTACCCGTCCCACTGCTATCCCCTTTTTGGCAACAGGCGATTGAGTAACGCTTGGGGAAGCAGGACGACTTGAATTTTGCGCACGTGTCTGGATAACGAAAGCAGGATAGGCCAGTAGCGTGCCTAATATCACGAATCTAAGCCGACCAAAAACTTTCATAGCAATACTCCGACCATTTTTGACTCCGACCATTTTGAGTTGCGCACACATCAGTTTGAAATAGGAATGAGACGGCAAGTCTGAAAACAAGCTTTAATTGAAGAACCGCATGTCATAGCTCTTCAAGACTTGAATCAATACGCAGAATCCTCTCTCAAATGATTCTTTACTTGCGGAATACGGATAAATCGAACGCATCTGCCATGACCTGATTTCCCTCATCGTTCGGATGAATATGATCCCCAGGATCGAATTCGGCACGCATCTTCGCAAGATGATTGGGGTCGCGGATTACTGCGTCGAAGTCGACTATGGCGTCGAATCTGCCACTCGTTCGAATCCACTGGTTCACTGCCTGCCGAATATCTTCACCTTTTTTAGAAGCAATCCAAACGCCTTCTTCGGGAGTCAGTGTTGCGCCTATCACCTTAATTCCATGAGTATGCGCACGCTCTATGAGTTGAACGTACGCTCCTATCAAGTCATCGCTTGTCAGGTCGTCGCTCGTGGATACCGGAACCTCGGGCGAAATCCGACTATGCAAATTGATGTCATTGATGCCTTCAAGAAGGATCATCCATTTCACTCCGGCCTGACTCAGCACGTCTCGATCAAATCGAGCTAGCGCGCTAATCCCGGCACCATCCCTCAAAACTTGGTTTCCTGAAATTCCCTGATTGACGACGGCTATGCCGGGCTGGGAGCCAACCGAAGCGAGTCTTTTAGCCAATAATGTTGGCCACGCGTGGTTTTTATCCAGTGTCGTAGCGTATCCGTCGGTTATCGAGTCGCCTAACGCCACGACAGAATACGATCTCGGCGACGCAGCCGACACATCGACACCAGCAAGCCAGAGATACGAAGTAGTTGTCTGAACCGGTTCTGACAACACAGCCTTCGATGTCGTATCACCCTTAGATAGGAAAGAGGTATGAAAGCCTAAGAGATGATTCGTTGGGGCGCCTGTATTTTGCGGCAGAAATAACGACACCGCAAGGTCGGCTTCTGGACGAACATCAAGATCAATTGGATCGCTGACGACGATAACTCCAGGTTGTATCGATACGGATCGCTTACCGCTGAAAGTTACAGTGCGATCGCTGCCGGCTACGATCTCCGACCCCTGACCATTGCGGTTTGCGATGTGTATTGAACCTATGGTGACAGGAGCAGCGCCGATCGCATTTGAGAGATGAATCCTCACACTTTTTCCACCGATACTCGTGTGCACGATCATCCGTATGGTTTCATCGTGTAGAGTCTCGGGAAGTTTCGCTCGCTCGCGATCTTTCGCACCTGCGGGGAAAGGGGCTAAAAGCAACTGCTGAGCCGCCGTCCATGTCGCGACCCAGTTCTTATCGGAAGAATCAAGCGCACCCTGCGCATATGTCAATTGAGTAAATGATGCGAGTAAGAGTAAAACGCAGACAAGAGCCTGCTGGTTACGAAACTCATTTCGGTATCTACGGATCGTCTGTGTTTGCATCTGTAATCGATATCCTTTTGTTCATTGATTTCGGTTCGGGGTGCGTCTGGAGTGTTTAAGTTCGAGTTTTGGGAGTGGTTAGCGGGGAAACTCTAACCATGAAAAGATTTCTCATCTTCACCCACCATTACCTCGCATGGTCCCCCAGATTCTTGTCAAAAAATCTGACCATAACTTGATACGCGTCTTGCGATTCCGGCACGTCGGGGTTGTAGAAGAATCCGTGGAAAAGACCTTCCCATACGTGAAGCTGGGCGTCGACCCCCAACCTTACGAGTTGGCTATGAGTGTAGAGAGCTCCGCTGAGTGCGAAGTCACGCGTCCCTGTGACTATCAAGGTTGGTGGGAACTTGGCAAGCAACTCAGGTGAATTGATCGGCGCTACGAGGGGATCTTTGGGATCGGTGCCGCTAAAGTAGCCCGTTCGGCGGTTAGACGAGGCCGGCGGAGGCGCCGCAAGCCGAGCTTCACCAAAGGGCCACGCGAAATAGGTTGAGTCTCCGCCAGCTCCGATGTTGCCGGCGGACGCGCAGAAGACTCCAATCGCGCCTGGCAAAGGAATATTGTGTTTGACAAACCATGCAATCGACATCGTGGTAAGCCCTCCGCCAGCAGAGCATCCATAGATGCCAATATTTTCGGGCCTGTATTTTTTCAACAGCTCTACATAGACCGTCGCAACATCTTCACTCGCGGAAGGAAAAATGTTTTCCGGGCCTTCTCGATAATCAATGCTGATGACCTTAATTTTTCCTAGTGAAGCTAGCGGCATTGATTCGAGAAGACCACAACCGGGCCAGCATCCGGAGAAGCCTCCCCCATGCAAATCGATCAACACTCTGTCTGAGTTCTTTGTAGAGACGCCGTCTTTTGGTGTGAAGACAAAGACATGGACGCTGGCGATCTTGGTATCGTCCATTACCAGAGGAAAAAGAGCTTTCTGTCTTTCTAGATAGGGCATCATAAAGCGAGGAATACCCTTTTCGGTATAGGTGGCGTTAGGATCGCGCATGTCCTTCAGGTGTGCAGCGACGTACGATTTCGCTTCCGGGCTGAGGAACGACGAGACCGGCACTGATTGCGCAGGTACCTCTACTGTGCCATCGGGCGACACATTAAGAAATTTGGTTGGCGGTTTTTGTTGGGTGGGTTGCGGTAATTTGGATTCCTGTGCCAAGCTGCCATACGATGACAACACGATCAAAAAACTAGAGAACAACAAAATTAAACTCTCGGAGCGCCTAATCTGTGCGAACCTGCAAAACCAACTTTGCCTAATTGTCATAAGAGTCTCCCAGTAACTTCTTGTCTCAGCCGGTGTCGAATCATTTAGCGCGATTCATCTATGTTGGAATCCAAAAGGGATCGCCAGAGGCAATGAACTGTACAGGAACCTCTGGAACAAAGCCTCGCAGCCAGTTCGCACACTCGTCCATGCCAGCCTCTTCCATACCCTCATGCGCCAGTTGGATGAATGCCTTTTTCTCTCCGAGAGCGACCGCATCTCTCATATACTCAGCGCACTCCCATTCCCGTGATTCACCGGCAATGACGAGATCTACCTTTGGAGCAATCGTCATGCACTCCGAGATATAGTGGCCAGCGAACCCCACCCGCGAGACTGGAGTTTGCGGATCTCCAACGAGGCGCACGCTCCGCTGCTTCAATTTGACCGTCAGATGACGTGCTATTTCCCCAGCAGTGGTCGGCGGCAGCTTGTAGAAAATTCCCCTTTCCATGCCAGGCTCGCGGTAGAGATATTCCTGCCATCCGGCCCAGCGATTGAACCCTGCAAAGATCCCATCCGGTCGTCGGGCATGCCAAGTGTCGTGATAGCGCATGACCACCATGCGATTGGTCTCGCAGAAATCAACTTTGAATTTGTATAGCGGATCGTCTCGTAGATCGGCGACAACATCGCTCGAACTCCAAAAAGTAGGCTCATGAGAGATGACGAAATTGTTCCCAGCCTTCTTAGACCGTTGCAACACGTCGAGCGTTGACATGAATGTCGTCGTAACTCCGGTGATGATCTCGTCGGGATCTCCTATCTTTATCGTGTCAGCGGTAGGCCAAAACGGTTTAACCCCAACGTTCTTGGACATTCGTGCCATAATCTCTCGCGCAGTAATTTTCGAAGTGTCGGCCCAAAGACCGGGAGCCGTTGATAGTGCGCCTAGTCCGACGCCAGCAATTCGGCAGAAGGATCGTCTGGTGAGCGTGTTCATTTCGTCTCCTGCGAAATAGTTGTAAACGGCGAGCCGGACGGAAACCATTGCACAGGCAACTGAACAAAAGTCTTCAACCAAGCGGCCATTTCGCCGCTACCGGGCTCTTCGGAAACTTCACTGCCAAGGAAGATTGCTCCGTTGGCCATCTTCGCCGCGATCATATCTTGAACATATTCAGCGCCCTCCCACTCAACGGGTTCGCCCGCTATCACTAAATCGACGCCGGTCTCTGCAAAAGCAGCCTGAAGATCAGGGACAAGGACCAAGCCGTGCAGAATAGCTGCTTTCCTCACAACCGCGTCTTCGTTGCCAACTACTCGGATGGTTCTTGCGTTGAGCGACTCCATCATCGATCTTGCTAAAACACCAAGCGGAGTAGGCGGAATACTGAAAAAATTATTTCCTGGTCGATAGAAGTGTTTGCCGCCTTTCACAGCGAGATGATACTGATCCCACTTGATCGCCTTCGCCAGTCCCTCCAATTGACCATCGGTCTTGCGTGCATCCCAGTTATCTACGAATCGGACAATGATGAGAGAACTCTTGTTGATCAGAGCCAATTTCGCTTGATAAACAGGATCGCTATCCAAGAGCTCTTTCGTCGGCATGGCTCCCGACCGATAGGCAATCGGCTGCTTTTCTCCTCGGCTATAGAAAGGGGATTCCCTACAGATCACGGTATTATGCCCGGAACTTATTGCGTGACGAAGGACGTCGACTGTGGGAGTGAAGCAGGTTACGACACCGGTAACCTGCGCATACGGATCACCAGCCAGTACTCCATCTGAAAAGCCTCCGGCACGTTGACTTTGCCACGGTACACCGAGATGCGTCTGCATCTGATCGAGCAAATCTAAGACTGTCATCTATCAGTCATCTCCTCATGCATCTGATTGGTGCGTCAAAAATGCGGAATTTACTAGTTACAGATTGGTCAGCGGAAAAAACGCGCAGCCTTGACGTTCGAAGCTTGCCCTTGCATGATTTCGGTCAAAGCTCCTTGTAATCCTTCGGGAGGAACGGTGGGAGTGGCACCAGTCTGCGTCGCAACCCATGATGCGAATCCGTTCGCTAACTCACTAATTGTGGGGAGAGACGTGCCACGAATGTAATGGTGGGCCAGGCACGCTGTGAAGGCATCCCCTGCGCCAATAGCATCGGCTACCTTTACCTTGAAGCCATTGTGTTCAACAATCTGATCAGCTGAAACCAGGAGGCTACCGGCCTCGCCGCGCGTGATACAGACCAATCGAAGGTCAAACTCAATTAAAAGTCGTTTGGACCTTTCCTGCTCGCTTTGACCAGAAATATCAAGTAAGTCGCACACTCTAACAAGCTCGTCAGCATTAAGCTTAGCTATGTCGGAGAGCCGGAGTGAGTCAACAATAATGGTTGAACTGTAAAAAGATTCTCGCAGATTGACGTCATATATTTTAAGGGTGTTTTTTTTCGAAGCATAAAGAAATCGGCGAATGGTGGCTCGAGACACCTCTGATCGCTGGGCCAAGGTTCCAAAACAGATTGCATCGGCACGTCTCGCCAATCCTTCCCAAGCAGGTGTCCACTCCAGATGGTCCCAAGACACATCACTTGCAATCGTGAATTCTGGCTGGCCAGTGCTGTCGATCAGGACTTTTACCACGCCCGTCGAGTGTTCGTCGTCCGACTGAATGAACGAAGAATTGAGTTCAAGGGACTCCATCGCCTCGCGGGCCGCGCGGCCAAGATCGTCTGTACCGGTTCGACTAGCGACAACACCTTCATCCCCCAAGACTCTCGCCATGTAGGCGAAGTTCGCCGGAGCGCCTCCCAACTGCTTACCGGAGGGCAAGAGATCCCACAATATCTCACCCAGCCCGACCATAAGCGCCGGTTGAATAATATTTATATGTTCAATCTCTTCGTCTCTCATATTCTCGCTACCTAAATCGGGTGATAGTGCAATTTATCCAATTCATGCGATTGCCCAGGCTGAAAGTTTCAAGACACGTAGACGTATCACCAAGGTCTGAGTAGGTTATGCGCCGGCTCTCTTTTGGATCGTCACCTTCCCAGATCAAGGCGATAGCTTCGCCTCGATGCGGGAGGTAACAATCCAGACAGTTAACAGATGCGTTTAAAATGCCGTCGGCAAACCATCTTATGTCGAAGTCCTGTCGTTTAAATGAGACATCCTCAACAATAGAGCAGGGCCGAATCCATTCCAGGCCCAATCCAATCTTGCTCCAGAAATCGATTGAATCTTTCTCAATTGCTTCGTTTAAGTCTCTCGATACTTCGGCGTCGATTCTCACGCCGCTTGTCCAGGCTTTAGTTATATGAACCCCGTTGTTTGTATCCATCATTTGAACGAACCTGCTAGCGAACGATGACTGCTCTGCATTTCCCCGAACCTATATACCGTTAAGCCACCGCTGCGAGTTAGAGAGCTAGTCATTACGTTGACGGCGTTTCGAGACTCCAACACATCGGCCTTACGAAGGAAGACGTGATGCATTCGATCTTAAAATGGAGCTACGTTCTGATGCCCTCTCAGTTCGTCCAGACAACCGCAAGAGACCTCTAAGGTTTAGGACACGGCGCACCTGAAAGAGGTGCGCCGCATCGGTGACGCTTCGATTGTTCAGTAGGTGAATCGCAGGGCAAGCTGAACCGTGCGGGGGAGACTGCTTTGATGGTTTACTACTCCGAAACTGGGCCCCAGACCTACGCCGGGTTCCGCGAACTGAGGATGGTTGAACAGGTCGAATATTTCAGCACTAAACTTCAGTGCAGCTCTTTCGGTAACGTTGAATGATTTGTTGGCCGAAAAATCGAAGTTTATCGTTCCGGCAGTTCTTAGTCCTGTGTCAACCCTCGACTCATTCCCATACGAGAAAGGTCCAGGCTCGGAGAAGCAGCTAGTATTGAACCACTGTTTAGCTCTGACCTCACGGTTGCCCGATACCTTTGTGTTACACCCTGGAGTGTAGTTTGGCCGGATGATGCCACTACCCACGCCGAAGCCTGGGGTACCGCCTCCAAAGTCTTGCGCAAGCGTATTCGGAGTCGCGGTAAGAGCGATTGGAACGCCGGTCCTAAGAGTTGTGATTCCATTGACGCGCCAACCGCCGATGACGGCGTTCGTCACCGAGTTGATGTGCGAGAGATACATCTGATCGTGCCCAAAGGGCAGATCGAGCCCATAGTTTGCAACAAAGTTGTGTCTGACGTCCTGCTGGCTTACCGACTTCTCAGCCTTAAGGTTGTATAGGTCCTGGACGAGTCCTGTACCCCCTTGGCCGTCGAGGAAGGAGCTGGTGTTATCGGTATCGCTGATTAGTTTCGCCCACGTGTATGCAGCCTGAACAATGCCGCCATGGCTGAACCGCTTGGTCACATATGCTTGGAGTGCGTTGTAATTGGAAGCGCCGATGCGTGCGTCTTGCCGCAGAACGCCTAGTGGATATTGCGGGTACGGCATCAAGAGCCTGCCTTTAGCGATAGTTCGCCCCCCCGCCACAGATCCCGCAGGCAGCACTCCGAAGAACGGGTTCGGGACAGGTGTCAACAGATCATTCCCAAGAGATAAATACTGGTCAGGAATCTGATTCAGCTGCAGGCCGGAACCAGTGTAGGGCGATGCAATAATCAAGTGCGTGCCCTTCGAACCGGCATAAGCAAGACTTGCCGTGAAGCTGCTTCCAAATGCCTGCTCGGCCGCGAGATTCCATTGTTGCGAATAGCCCAGCGGTTGAAACGGTACTCTAGCCCAGACGCCGCTTCCCAGCAGATTATCCACGCCTTGTTGAGAATGGCCGAGGGCGGGCGTGATTCCGGTCGGAAATGGATTCCCCACAGTGGCGCCAATCGGTTGGCCAACTGTGTTCACATTGTTTGTCGCTGATCGGGTGAGCGAACTTAGTTGAGGGCCGTCCTGATCCAGAGCCGCCGGGAAGAAGGAAATGCCGTACCCTGCGCGGATGACACTATTGGAATTAACACGATAGGCAAGTCCGACACGTGGGGAGAATGTCTTCCAGTGCAGCGATTCTTCCCTTCGAGAAGGATATAGCGGCGAAGCCACTAATGCTGCTACGCCCTGGAGCTGGACAGGAGAACCAAGCGGATTGGTATACCCACTGATGCCACCGACAGTCAGAGGCGTATTGGGAAGAAAGACGGCATCGATGTTGTGCTCTTCCGAATACGCGCCCGGCTGTTCCCAGCGAAGTCCCGCGGTGACGGTCAATTTTGGCGTGGCCTGATACGTATCCTCTACGAAGAAGCCGTAATTGTGCAGGAAGGCGTAAGTGGCAGTTGTTACAGTCACGCTTGTCTGAGAAGGAATGCCGAGCAGGAATGAGGCGAGAGCATTCCCCGTGCCAGGTATGCTGGCGTTGCCGGTGAAACCAGGGATCGAGGTCACAGTAACTCCACCGCTGCCTGGATAGGCTTCCCAGAGGAGCTGACGCCAATTGCCGCCAGACTTAATGCTGTGCCTTCCCAAAATCTTGGTGAAGCTCCCGTTGACAGCCCAGACGTCATTGTTCCAGTGAAGTTGTGAAAGATTCGGCCCTACACTGTATCCCTGAATTGCAAGTGCGGGCAGAGAGTAAACACCAAGTCCGGACTCGCCCGGGATCGCCCCCCATTGACTATTGATCGACGACATGTTGAAGCCGTTGCTCAGCGGATCCTGGAAGTTATAGTTCTCGAGATAGGAGAAACGCACCTCCGCGATTGATGTCGGCGAAAACACGTGATTGTCACCCAAAACTGCTTCCTGGGTGAAGTTGCCGGTAGGACCCGCGCCTGTCTTGTTTCCGAAGGGATCGACCGCATTATTGTGCGGGTTCCAGAAGCTGTAGCGCGCGAAGATGGTATCTGCGCCTAAGGCGGCGTCGATGCGAGCGTTGTATTGCGTTTGGACTCCCACTGCGGGGACCGACACAAACGTGTTGTTGACGTAGGGGGTTTGTTTCACTAGCGATTGATTCGGCGTCTCGAGTTGAAGGATCTTCAGAGCTGCAGGATCGATCCTGCCCGCGATGCTGTTGCCCGGGAACGGGTTTCCGGTGATCGGGTCATAGATAACCTGCGGGTCTCCAGAAAAATCTCCGTTCAATTCCGCCGTCGTCGGCATAACGTAGCTTGCTGGAGTGGCAGAACTCAAGGATTCGTGCTCCCAGCTAAAGAAAAAGAAGAGCTTGTTCTTCAACACAGGGCCACCCACGTTAGCACCATACTGGTTTTGGTGCAGCGGCACCTTACCCAGCCCCGCGTTATTAGAGAACCAGTCGTTTGCATCAAGCGCGTCATTCCGGAAATACTCGTACGCGGTTCCATGAAATTTATTCGTGCCGCTCTTTGTGGAGATTTCAACTACGCCGCCTCCGTACCCACCAAATTCCGCACTAACGTTGTTAGTCGAAACCCTGAACTCCTGCACTACATCTTGCGTGGGGACCAGCGTGTTGACATTGTTTTCCGAGATGTTCGATCCAACGCCATCAATAAAGAAGAGGCTTTGCCCGCTAAATGCGCCGCCGATTTGATAGTTTCCGTATGAAATCGCCTGTGTATTCGGGCTTACTTGACCGGTTCCGCCGTTCGCCACGGTGCTGCCTGAAGTCCCGCCGCCCGGCACAACCCCCGGCACGAAATCGAGGAGGTTATTCACGTTACGACCGTTTAGGGGCGCCTCTAGAACCTGCCTTCCTTCGATCACTCCACCCAACGAGGCATTATCGGTCTGGAGGGCGCCTCCCGAACTTGTAACAACGATGGACTCGGTTACCTCTCCGACCTGGAGGGTCAAGTCGGTGCGGGTTATTCCACCGATTTGAACGTCCACTTGATCAGTCGTTGAAGCTTTGAAACCTGAGTGCGACACGGTCACACTATAGGTGCCCGGATTCAAATTGATGAACGTGTACGTACCCGCGGAACTGGTCACCGCTTTTTGCTCCGCGTTCGTCCCCTTGTTTGTCAATTGAACCTGCGCTCCGGAGATAAGTGCCCCTCCAGAATCCTTTACGGTTCCGACGACGCTTCCGTAGCTCGTTTGTGCTTTCACAAAACTTGGATTCAATGCGCTGATGATCGAAAGGAGCGCAATACAAATGTAGGTGAATACGGATTGATACCAAGCTGATCGTCTTGGTCCTACCGTCTTCTGTCTTTCCGATGAACGCACAATCTCGTACATGCTGCCTCCTGGAATTTTTCCACTCATGGCTCATGCTCTACCGCTCCGACGCGCCTTAATTTCTCAACATCTGGCGGAGATAGCGGAAGGGCCAGTTGGAATCTAGAAAAACAAAAGCCACTTTCATTACCGAAGCAACTTGTATATGTATGTGGGAATAGTTGTCAACGAATTATGGAGGGCATTCAATAAAAGTGCACTAGACAACTTGGCTCCCTGCCGCAATTTGAGAGCGTCGTTGGCTTTGAGAGAAAGCTAATTGAGTTAGGCAATTTGCCTATACACGCGCTTATACGAAGTTGCTTCAGGCGTCTCGGAATTCTCAGCCGAACATAGAAAGTACCGCAACCAAAGGCCGTTGAATTACAGCCTTTGGAGGGCGTTTTCTGGACGACTGTTCCTTGTGATTACTCGCTCTAATTAGATCCGCAGGATTGTCGAACGACCATCTCGCATCCAAGCAAAACGTCCCTCGCAGGAAGATCGGGATTGGCGATTCGATCGAGCATTACCGCGAGAGCGATTCTGCCGATATCTCTGCAGGGTTGGTGCTGCGTGGTGAGCGGCACAGGAAGCAGACCTGCATACTTCACATCGTCGATCCCGACGATCCTGATATCTTCAGGGATTTTTTCGCCAATCGACATGAGCGTGTGCATTAGCTTACCCGCCGTGAAGTCATTGGCGCAGAGAAACGCATCGGGGCGATCTTTCTTCAAAATTGCCTTCACGAATTTCTGATCCGACGCATCCCCAAGGTGCACCGCGTCCCGATTTGGAGTGTTTGCAAGAGCCTGAATCGCTTCTTTAAATCCAGCGATACGGGCATCTACCGTAGGTGCCGAATTCGGCCTCGCCATGAACGCGATACGGCTCGCGCCAGCCTTAATCAGATATTCTGTGGCCTGGTATGCTGTCCGCCGATTATCGATTCCGACGAGGTCGTATCTGCTTCGGCGCGGATACGTCTCAAGACACCTATCTAGAAGCACGATCGGGATACGAGCCTTATCCAGCGCTTCAACAATTTTGTGATTCGCCCTAAATCGTCCAGTGGAGAATTCCACCGGAGCGAAAAATACCCCCGAAACTTTTTGAGAGATATAGTGCTGGCAAAGCTGCTCTGCCACTTCTTCCTTCTCATTCTCTTTGGATGCGGAGTTTCCCCAAAGCAACGAATGCCGAATGGCCTCCTGAGACTCCATCATTCCCTTGCAGATCACTTCGAAGATCTCCGTCTGCCCGAGTTCAGGTATCAGCAATCCAAATACATGATTCTTTGAAGTGGAGGTTTGGGCAACGAACGTCCCCGAGCCGACGCGTCGCACGACAAGCCCCATCGTTTGTAACTCATGCATTGCTTTGAAGACTGTCATCCTCGAGGCTCCATACCTCCTGACCAGTTCCGTCTCGCTAGGCAGCCTTTGACCGGGAGTGTATCGGCCTGATCTTATGTCCTCTTCAACCTTTTCCAGTATGTCTCTGTACTTGTGACCGGCCATTATGGCTTCTCTCCAATGTTCCCGCAAGTCGGGCCTAAAGCTGGCTTTATAAGAAAAAGCCAAAGCAATAGTACAGATTGCCCTAGATAATGTATAGGGTAAAAATGTACTGATTTGATCAAACATCCCCTACGTCGAACTTAAATGATGTGCCGGATCCCATACCGAGAACATCGTTGTTCGGACGACGCAGCGTCGGGTTGCAATACCGGAAAGATGCCTCACCTCCCTTAGCTGCGCCACGGAGCCTGAGAAGCAGCAGATACATATGTATCAACCGTTAGAATTCGTAGTTCTGGCAATTTACAATACGAATGTACTCTAAATGGGGGTGTAGAGACGTTTGCCCAGAATCAATCCAGGAAAGGCTAGGATTCGGCACACATGGATAAGGCCACCAGAGTCCCCAGCTTCTGGAATATGCTCTCCGAAGGCATGTATCTCAAGGACATTCCATCAGCAAAGCTCAGCTTGTCCCCACTTTCCCCGTTGTTTGGAAAAGTCCAGGCCGACGAAGGTCTGCCAGAAATTTCACGTGGGGATGGTGGTCCGAGTGGTTACATGGTTGCGATGCAGTTTAACGCTATACCCTTTATTGAGCAGTTCCTCGGCCCGCAAAAAGTATCAAGCGGTTTTTACCCCGTCGGAGGCGTTAGTGTACTCAACCTACAAGAGAGGCCCGCAGTTGCATTTCGAAATCCCTTTGACACATTAGTGCTACATGTCACCCAGGCTGATCTCAACGAAGTCGCCTATGAGCACCGTATGCCACGAGCGGAGCCACTGGTTTGGCCTTTTGGACACTTTGATCCTGTCGTATACAACCTCGGGCAAACTCTCGTCGCTTCGCTTGCGCAACCCAGTTCCGCTTCAAAGATCTTTGTGAACCACGTCTTACACGCCTTGAACAGTCATTTTGTCTGCTCATATGGCGGTGTAAGAGTATCGTCTCCGCGCTCTCGGGGTGGACTCTCCGCACAGCAGATACGAAGAGCAACCAATTTTTTGGAGGAACATCTCGACGGCAATATTGACCTTCAGCAGGTTGCAGAAGTATGCGATCTATCGGTAAGCCACTTTGCTCGAGCCTTCAAACAAACCTTTCGCCGGCCACCCTTTAAGTGGTTGATTGACCGTCGTGTGGATAAGGCCAAACAACTTATGATGACCTCCCGTCTGCCGCTTGCAGACATAGCCATTCGGTGCGGATTTGCAGATCAATCTGCGCTCAACCGCTCCTTCAAACGAATTTTCGGCGTGCCTCCGGGGACGTGGCGACGGATTACTGCTCCTGGGAGAATCGACCCCGGCAGTTGAGGGGTGGTGACGTTGAGCATCTTAAGAGTCGGGTCACAACTATCGGAGCCCGTTTATAAGTGCAGCAAACATCCAAATTGTTCGCATCTTTGCCGCGCTGCTATCTCATCTCGGGATGGCTACTTCCTAAAGATCCAGCATAAATAGCCTACTTGGTTCGACAAAGCGCTATCGGACGGTAAAAGAACAAAACCCCAGCTTTTGCTAGGGTTGAACGGTTACATCGGATGCCTCTAGATGTTATGGAACTGGGTATGGCGGAGAATGGGGGATTCGAACCCCCGATAGAGCTTTCGCCCTATAACGGTTTAGCAAACCGCCGCCTTCAGCCACTCGGCCAACTCTCCGTCTGTGTTGCGGTGAACATCGCGTGTCGGCGATGCCCGGCTTTGGCAATTATAGCAAGACAGTTGATTTGCGAATGGGATGGTCTGCAAGTCGGTTGGTCAGCGGTTAGCGAGTCAGCAACTTCCGCTATATAAAGACTGAATGGCGCTGGGGCAGGTGGGTTTGACAAGAGCGAGGGCGAGCAGGGGGAAGATGCGGCTGCTGCCGCTGGTGGCGGCGACGTACTTTATGGTGTCGGGTGGGCCGTATGGGCTGGAAGACATCATCGGCATGGCGGGATATGGATGGGCGCTGGTGCTGTTTTTGGTGGTGCCAGTGGTGTGGAGTTTGCCGACAAGCCTGATGGTGGGGGAGCTGGCAGCGGCGGTGCCGGAAGAGGGTGGGTACTATCGCTGGGTGCGGCGGGCGATGGGTGAGTTCTGGGGGTTTCAAGAGGCTTGGCTGAGTTTGGCGGCGAGCGTGTTCGACATGGCGATCTATCCGACGATCTTTGTGCTGTATCTGGGACGACTTGAACCGGCGTGGACGGCTGGGTATCGCGGGACTGGGTGGGCGCTGGCGGTGGTGTTGGTTTGCGCGGCATGGAACTTGCGGGGTGCGCGGGCGGTGGGTGAGGGGTCGGTGGGACTGTTTTGTTTGCTGCTGTCGCCGTTTGTGGTGCTGACCGCGGTGGGATTGTGGAAAAGCCTGGTTCTGAGTGGCCATGGGGGAGCTTCTTTCTTTGAGACTCCGGAGGCGGGAAGGGACTTTGCGGGGGCAGTGTCGGTGACGCTGTGGAACTACATGGGATGGGATAACGCATCGACGATAGCGCAGGAGGTGGAGGAGCCGCAGAGGAATTATCCGAGGGGGATGTTGGCGGCGACGGGATTGGTGGCGCTGACGTATGTTCTGCCACTGGCGGCGGTGGGTCTTGCGGGGATTCCGGCGGCGCGATTTTCGACGGGGGCGTGGGCGGATGCGGCTAGGGAGTTGGTGGGGCCGTGGCTGGAGTTGTGCGTGGTGTTGGGTGGAACGATCAGTGGGGCGGGGATGTTCAACGCGCTGATGATGAGTTATACGAGGGTGCCGTATGCGATGGCGGAGGAAGGATTTCTGCCTGCGGTGATGGAGAAGAGAAATCGCTGGGGGGTTCCGTGGGTGAGCTTGGCGGTGTGTACTGTCGGGTGGGCGCTGGCGCTGAGGTTGTCGTTTGAGCGGCTGATCTCGATTGACCTGGTGTTGTATGGAGGAGCGTTGTTGCTGGAGTTCGTGGCGCTGGTTGTGCTGAGAGTGAAGGAGCCGGGATTGGTGAGGCCATTTAGGGTGCCGGGTGGGTTGTGGGGTGCGGTGGCGATGGGTCTGGGGCCGGCGGCTTTGATCGGATTTGCAATGTGGGCAGCACGTGGAGAGAAGGTGGCAGGGCTGCCGGCGCTGGAGTTTGCGGGGATTGTAGCGGCGGTGGGGCCGGTGGTTTATCTGGTGGCGAAGGCGATGAAAAGGGCCGCCAATGCGGCGACCCCTTCTGTCTGATCTGATTTGCCGCGTGGTTATTTTTTTGGGATGGGCTTGGGGATCGGAGTGATCTTGTTATCGAGGAATCGCTGTTGGGCTTCGAGAACCTTGTTGCGAGCGAATGAGGCATCGCGCCAGCCTTTTACTTCGACGCGCTTGCCTTCAAGGTCTTTGTAGATGGAGAAGAAGTGGGTGATCTCCTTGAGCATGTGGGGATAGATCTCGGAGAAGTTCCAGACGTCTTTGTAGCGGGGGTTGTCCTGGCCGACGCAGAGGACCTTCTCATCGCCGAGGCCCTGGTCGAGCATCTCGAGGACACCGATGGGGCGAACCTGCATGACACAGCCTGAGAAGCTGGGGGTGTCGACGAGGACGAGGCAGTCGAGTGGGTCGCCGTCGTCGCCGAGGGTGCTGGGGATGAAGCCGTAGTCGCCGGGGTAGTGGACCGGAGAGTAGAGGTTGCGGTCGAGACGGAAGACGTGGAGCTCTTTGTCGTATTCGTATTTGTTGACGCCCTCGTAGGGGATCTCGATGACTGCGTTGATGACTTCGGGACTGTTAGTCCCTACGGGGAGTTCCAGATAGTTCGTCATAAAGGCTGGTGTCTCTTCTCTTGTCCGATAGAAATTTAGGCGTGGCTGGCGTGTTGTTGCAAACTGCCGAGCTTTCCTGGTGGAGGGTCGTGACCTCGATTGAGGGCGAAAGCTGCACCATGTCTATAATCAGACAAGATGAAGGCTCATGTCTATGTCACGCTGAAACGAACGGTGCTGGATGCCCAGGGGCAGACGGTTGCAGATGCATTGCGGCGAATGGAATATCGCGGCGTTGCCGATGTGCGGCAGGGAAAGTACTTCCTGCTGACCCTGGAAGATGGATTGGAACAAAACGCCGCGCAGGCCGAGGTGGAACGAATTGCGCGTGAGGTGCTGACAAACCCTGTAATAGAAGAGTTTACGTTCCGGCTGGAGGCCTGAACGGACGCTTTTCGTGCGGTACTCGGCACATAAATTTTCTTTTTTTGGTGGTTTCCTGAAAGGCTCCGCGTGGTCGCGACGCCTACGACTGTCTGCGAGTGCTAGGCTTAAAAGGTTGTAGAGGATAAGCCTTTTGAGTGATGCGATTGTGGAAAGTGCGGTAGTGAAACCCGTTGATGTCGTGACGGTGGGAAGTCGTTTTGTGCGGGCCTGCCTGCGTCGTCCAGTCGACAGAACGCCAGTGTGGTTTTTGCGGCAGGCTGGGCGTTATATGCCGGAGTATATGGCAGTGAGGAAGCACCATTCTCTGTTGGAGATCTGCCGGACGCCGGAGATTGCAGCGGAGGTGACGATTACGGCGGCTGAGCGGCTGGGTGTGGATGCTGCGATTATCTTTGCCGATCTGCTGCTGCCGTTTACGCCGATGGGTTTGGACTTCGAGTTCGTGGCAGGCGAGGGACCGGTGGTGCATACGCCGGTGAGGTCGCTGGAGCAGGTGCAGGCGTTGAGGACCGATCGCGTCGAGGAGTTGAGCTATGTGGCGCGGGCGATCGAGAAGGTCGCGACACACTTTTCAGGACCGCGAACAGACGGAGACACGCTCGGGATCATTGGGTTTTGCGGCGCCCCTTGGACGCTTGCGGGATACATGATCGAAGGCGGCAAGCAGGGTGGAGGGGACCGCAACTACATCCAGACGAAGAAGATGATGTACTCGGATGGGGCTGCCTGGTCGCTGTTGATGGAAAAGATTGTAACTGTACTGGTTGCTTATGCTCAGCAGCAGGTAGAAGCTGGCGCGGACGTGATTCAGGTCTTTGATAGCTGGGTGGGGAAGTTGAGCGTTCGGGACTACAAGCAGTATTGTCTTGGATGGACGACCCAGTTGGTGCAGCGGATTAAGTCGATGGGCGTACCGGTGATCTACTTTGGGGTGGAGACCGCTTCCCTGCTGCCGGCGATGAGTGAGACGGGAGCGGATGTGATCGGGCTTGATTGGCGAACGCCGCTTGAAGTCGGATGGAAGTCGGTCGGCGCGGGATGTGCCGTGCAGGGAAATCTTGATCCGATTGCACTCTTTGCAAGTGAGGATGTGCTTAAGGAGCAGGTGCGCGAGATTCTGGCTGCAGCAGCAGGCCGTCCCGGGCATATCTTCAATCTGGGACATGGCATTGTGCCGGGAACCCCGGTCGAGAATGTGATTCGAGTGGTGGAGTGGGTGAAGGAGTTGAGCGCGCGATGAGTGGAGAGAGGAGTTCGGTGAAAGGCAAGAGCGCCGTGCTCCTGCTTGCGCATGGAACGCCGGATGTACTCGGCGAGATGGCCGAGTATCTGAGCAAGGTGACCGGCGGCCGGGCGTTGCCAGATGAGGTTGTGAAGGAGCTTCAGCATCGATATGCGCTGATCGGGCTGCGAGAGACGCCGGGCGTGGAGGCTCCGCCGCTGACAAAGTGGACGATGACGCAGGCTTATCTGTTGGAACAGGCGCTGGGCGCCGGCAAGGTGTATGTGGGGATGCGGAACTGGCATCCATATATAGCGGATGTCGTGGCCGAGATGCGGGAGGATGGTGTGACGCACATCAAGGCAGTGTGCCTGGCTCCGCAAAATTCTCGCACTAGCGTGGGGCTTTATCGAAAGGCTGTGCTGGCGGCTGCTACGGGAATTGAGGTAGAGTTCGTCGCTGGGTGGGCGGAGAGCCCGCTGCTGGCCGAGGCGTTTGCGGACAAACTACGACCCGTCTGGGTAGAGGCTTGCGAGGAGACGGGGCAACGCGTGCCGGTATTATTTACCGCCCATAGTGTTCCGTGCCGAACGATTATGACGGGCGAGGCATCGGTTGCAGGTGCGAGACCGGGAACTCCAGTGCAGGATTCACCGGATCCATATCCGGTAGAGGCCAAACGCACAGCGCAGATGGTGGCAGAACGAATGGCTGCTATGGGATTTCATGAGAAGGATTGGTTCTTCGCGTTCCAGAGCCAAGGCGTCAGCGGTGGTCCCTGGATTGGACCTACCGTTGAAGAAATATTGAAGGCGATCAAAGCCGAAGGGCATGTTGGGGTGGTGATGCAGCCGGTCGGTTTTCTCTGCGATCACGTTGAGATTTTGTACGACATCGACATTGCATTTCGCGAGAGTGCGCGGCAGTTGGAGTTGAAGTTGTGGCGGGCCGAGAGCTTGAACGATTCCGAGGTGCTGGTGCAGGCGTTGGTAGATGTCGTGTCTGGGCACTACAAAGCCACCGTGGATGAGGTGATGGTTCCGGCATAGGTATAGGCTGTCATGAGGGCCGAAGGCAGAGGCTCTGGCCTCTGCCTTTTTGTCTGCGATTTTTTTGGAGAACGGATGAAGCGGGTTGCGATTGTGGGTGGCGGAGTGGCGGGACTGGCGGCGGCGTACGAGCTTGCGCGGCTGGCACGCGAAGGGGCAGAGGTGCAGGGAGTGTTGTACGAAGCTTCGACGCGGCTGGGGGGGATCGTCGAGACGGTGCGTGAGGGTGGGTTTGTGATCGAGTGCGGTCCAGACGCGTGGGTGACCGAGAAGCCGTGGGCGCGTGAGTTAGCCGAGGAGCTTGGGCTTGGTGCTGAGGTGATGTCTTCGAACGACGCTACGCGAAAGACGTATGTGTTGGTCGATAAGAAGCTGCAGGCTATGCCGGACGGTATGCGAATGATGGTGCCGACGAATCTGGATGCGCTGGATGGGTCGGAGTTGTTCAGCGCTGGGGCCAAGCAAGCTTATCGCGATGAAGTTGAGCTTGCTGCGGATCTGAAGGCTGCCGCTCCTGACGAAGATGAGAGTGTTGCCGATTTTGTAGGACGCCACTTTGGTGGAGAGGTTCTGGAGAAGATTGGGGCTCCGCTGCTGAGTGGTGTGTTTGGCGGCGATGTCGCAAGGCTGAGCGTGCGCGCGGTGATGGCTCCGTTTGTCGCGATGGAGCGTGAGCATGGGAGTCTGATTGCTGCGGTACAGGCGCGAGCTTCCACTTCGAAGTCGTCGGCGGTGTTTACAACGCTGCGAAGTGGCATGGGGACGTTGATAGATCGCATGATTGCGACGGTTCCGAAAGGTTGGATTCGCCTGGCAGCAGAGGTGAGGTTTGTCTCCTATGGCGAGGAGGGCTGGTTGGTGGGGACGGCCCGGGGTGTCGAGCAGTTTGATGCGTTGATGATGGCAGCCCCCGTCGATGTGGCTCGTTCACTATTGGAGCCTGTGGATACTGATATTGCACCGATGTTGGAGATGGACGCGAGTTCAGCGGTGGTTGTGGCGTTTGGATTTCCCGATGCCGCTAAGCTTCTCCTGCCGCAGGGATTTGGCTTCCTGGTGCCGCCGGGGTCAGACAACTTGCTGATGGCGTGTACGTTCGTCGATCAGAAGTTCGAGTACCGGGTACCACAGGGAGGGCGTCTGGTGAGGGCGTTCTTCGGGGGCAAGGCAGCAGAACGCCTAATGCTTTGCGGGAATGACGAAACCGCTGCAGTGGCGCGACTGGAGCTGGCACAGATTTTAGGGCCTCTACCAGAGCCACAGGTAACCGTGGTGCGACGCTGGCCGCGCAGCCTGCCGCAGTATGAAGTGGGTCATCTGGAGCGGATGGAGGCGCTTGATGAACGAGTGAAGGCGCTGGAAGGGCTGTGGCTGCTTGGTAACGGATACCGCGGCGTAGGCGTGCCGGATCTGGTGCGAGATGCGCGTGCTGCGGCGCGGCAGATAGCGGGTGGAAGCTAGCTGTCGGCACCTTGTCGTGGGTTTGTCAAAATTTGACCTCGAACAGTGGCCGGGATAGTCTTTTCTCATCTGGTGTTGGGAAGACGGTGCGAATCCGTCGCTACCCCGTAACTGTAAGCGTTGAGAGTTTTGACAGGTTGCTCAAAGCCACTGGGATTCGTCCTGGGAAGGTGAGTCAAATCTCATTGAAGCGCAAGTCAGGAGACCTGCCAGAGGCCGATCAGGCTTGATTCAGCTTCGCTGGGAGAGCTGAAGAGCATTCTCGCTGACTTCGATAAAAGTCTGCACGAGCGCTGCCTAAATTTTATTCCCGCTCAGCTTGGTTGTTTCAAAAGACGCCCGAGCAAGGAGCTTAACGATGCAGGAGACGCGCCAGGGTTCCGTGACTCTCGTTCTTGGTGGTGTTCGTAGCGGCAAGAGCCGTTATGCGCAGCAGCTCGCCGAGCAGTCGCAACGCGTGACGTTTGTGGCAACAGCAAGGATTTCGGACGATGAGATGCAGAAGAAGATCGAACATCATCGACGGGAGCGGCCTGCTGCATGGATCACCGTCGAGGAGCCGTTGGAACTGGCTCGTGTGTTGGCTCATCATCAAGTCGACTGCGATGTGATAGTGGTGGACTGCCTTACGGTTTTCGCGGCAAATCTTCTTGAAGAAGAGGGGGAAGACAGCGATGCAATTGAACGACGGATTGAGGCGCTGTGCGGATCGCTGCGTGCTGTGGGTTGTTCGGTCGTGCTTGTGTCGAATGAAGTAGGGAGCGGTGTAGTTCCGGCTTATCCGCTGGGGCGAAGATATCGCGATCTGCTGGGTGAGATCAATCAGCGAGTCGCACGGGTCTCAGATGACGTGGTGCTGATGGTTGCAGGACTGCCACTGGCGCTGAAGGGACATCTTGAGGTGACTTTGTGAGAGGGCTAATTGTGTCGGGCACAGCGAGCGGCGTAGGGAAGACAACGGTCTCGCTCGCGATTATGGCAGGATTGCGCCGACGCGGGCTGGTCGTGCAGCCGTTCAAGTGCGGACCTGACTTTCTTGACACAGGCCACCACACTCGAATCTGCGGTCGGGTGGCTCGCAACGTTGATACATGGATGTTGACCGCAGAGGCGAACAAAAGTGTTCTGCGAAATGCGGCGCTGGGAGCGGATGCGCTTGTCGCAGAGGGCATGATGGGGCTCTTCGACGGCAAGAGTGGAGAGACAGAAGCAGGAAGCACGGCGGAGATTGCGAAATTGCTGGAGCTGCCTGTAGTGCTGGTTGTAGATGCAGCAAAAGCAGCACGAAGTGTCGCTGCGTTGGTACTCGGTTTTGAGATGTTTGATCCTGAGTTGAAGCTTGCGGGGATCATTCTGAATCGCGTTGCAGGTGAGTCGCATTATGCGATGCTGCGCGCGGCGATCGAGTCGTCGTGCAAGACGAAGATTTTGGGCTGGCTGCCGCGAGAGCCGGCAATCGCAATTCGTGAACGGCACCTCGGACTGCAGGGCGCTGCGGAGGCCGCGCAGGATAGCGAAGCTGCGATCGATACTCTTGCTGTGTTGGCTGAGAAACACTTCGATCTCGATGCGTTGCTTGGTTTGAAATGCGGCCTGAGAATGGGTGAGGTCAATACTGCGCGAATTGACAGACCATCGGTCGCCGATAGGGTGAGAATCGGTGTGCCCTGCGATCACGCGTTTTCGTTTTACTACGAAGACAACCTCGATCTACTTCGGGAGCAAGGGAGCGAGATCGTTCGCTTCAGTCCAATGCACGATGTTGCGCTGCCACCCAATCTCGATGGGCTTTATCTTGGTGGCGGCTATCCGGAGTTGTACGCGGAACAGTTGAGCAGCAACCAACAAATGCTCGAGGATGTGCGCACGTTCGCAGCTTCAGGCAGGCCGGTATACGCGGAGTGTGGAGGGATGCTCTATCTGGCTGAAAGTTTGAGAACGGCTGATGGTTTGGACTACGCAATGGCAGGCGTGTTGCCGTTGACTCTTTGGATGACCGAGAAACTTGTGCAGTTTGGATATGTCACTGTTGAGTTTACTGACAGCTGCCTGCTTGGCCGGGCAGGGACAGTTGTTCGGGGACATAGCTTCCATTATTCGCGCATCAATTCGAGCGGTGAAATCCCAACGACTTACCGAGTTCAATATTCCATGTCTGGCAAAGAGGAACTTGAAGGATTTCGGCATAAGAACGTGTTGGCTAGCTATATCCACTTGCACTTTCGGTCAGATGTTAGGTTGGCCGGGAACTTCGTCGCGGCAATTCGACACGCGCGGACGACCCAGGCGGTAACCGCATGAAGCGATGTCTTCTACTTCTTTCGTTGGTCACGGTATGTGTTGTTCCCTGCTTTGCTAGTCGTACGCTGACCGATGAGATGGGTCGACGCGTGGTGGTGCCAGATCATCCGCATCGCATCATATGCCTCATGCCAAGCGTTACCGATGCGGTCTATGCACTGGGCGCTGGCGACGATGTGGTCGCTATCAGCGATTACACGAAATACCCAGCAGCAGCCCTGAAGAAGCCAAGCGTCGGCGACCTCATCAGGCCTTCGATAGAGACTATCGTCGCATTACATCCCGACCTGGTCATTGGATATCAACCCAAGGGGCCGCTGGAGGTTACCGATCAACTGGAGCGAATTGGCATTCCGATTTTTCTGGTTAGTCCGCACGGTATCGCGGGAATCATGCACTCGGTCGAGACGATAGGGCAGGCACTCAATCGGACGCAACAGGCAGACGCGCTGGTCCACAGTCTGCAAATGCGAGTCGATGCGGTGAAGGCTCGAACCAACGGTTTGCCCGCCCCCAGGGTTTTTATGCCCATCTGGTATGACCCGATCACTACGATCGGGAAAAACGCATTTATCACTGAAGTGATTGAAGCGGCAGGTGGCCGCTCTGTGACAGACGATATGACAGCGGAGTGGCCGCAAGTGAGCATGGAGGTGGTACTACAGCGCGCTCCCGAAGCACTAGTACTTGTGCGCGGAGGCAAAATGACCTTTCAAGTGTTGGAGAATCGTCCAGGCTGGGGCAGTATGACGGCCATCCAGCAACATCGCGTGTACTACATAGACGACCGGATAAATTTTGCCAGCCCGGTTGCGATCGATGCCTTAGAAGACCTCGCAAAACAGTTTCATCCCTGAGCTGAGCCGTTCAGCTTGCAACCATTCACCCACAGCAAGGTGTCGGGAAGCGCGGTGCGAATCCGCCACTACCCCGTAACTGTAAGCGCAGAGAGCCACGGCACGGACGCGCAACGCCACTGGAGAGTACTCCGGGAAGGCAGCCACGGCTCGATGAAGCGCAAGCCAGGAGACCGGCCTTGCTTCACCAACCCGAGGGGGAAAGATGCATCGCTTTATCCGCAGCGTATCGAGAGTCCGTTGGATTATCTGCCTTTTTTGTGCCTCATTGCTAACGTTATCCACAACGTTTGCTGCGTTAGCAGCCGAGCAAGGAGCTTTACACGGAACTGTGAAAGATCCGCTTGGAGCCGTAGTCACAAACGCTTCTGTTGAGCTGTTGAACGGAACATCCGTCGTTAAGACGACTACTACTGACGCAGAGGGAAACTATTCTTTTGATGTGCCAACATCTGCGCGGTATAGAGTCCGTGCTATCGCAAACACATTTCAGGCCACGACAAGTCTGCCGGTGTACGCTTCAAAATCCGCAAAGGCAGAGCTGAACATAACGCTAGCCACTCAAACTTTGACGCAAGAGGTTTCTGTAACTGCGTCTGCAACTCCTACACCGATCGCTCAGATTGGCGCTTCTGTTACTGTGCTGACCACAGACGACTATCGACAGTTCACCGAGGTTCAAGATCCTCTGCGCCTGGTGCCCGGCCTTCAAGTAACGCAGACTGGACAGCAGGGCGGTACGACCGGGCTTTCAATTCGCGGAGGAGCTACCGATGCAAATAAAGTGCTGATCGATGGCGTACCGGTGAACGATATTGGAGGAGCTGTCGAGTTTGCCAACTTCGCGACTGTCGGCATCGACAAGATTGAAGTATTGCGTGAACCGAACAGTGCTCTGTATGGCTCCGATGCACTGGCAGGCGTCGTCAGCCTGACGACCGCACGAGGCACGACGCGACTACCACTGCTGACCTATGCCGGGGATGGTGGAAACTTCAACTCCTATAACCAGCAAGCGACCGGGAGCGGTGTCGTTCGGCAGTTCGATTACTACGGTGCGTTTGCGCGCCTGGACAGCAGCAATAATCTGCCAAACGATTCGTTTCACAATGCAACGTACGCTGGCAACTTTGGATGGCAACCCAACGCCACCAACGATCTACGCTTCACGGTGCGTCATCTTTCAGTATCCGGTGGACAGCCTAACGCCATTTTGCTCTACGGCATTGCGGACGACGCAGCGCAGAAGGCGCAAAATGCCTATTACAGTGGCACATGGAATAATCAAGCGACAACAAAGTGGCACAATGAGATCCTCTACGGAGGATTACGGCTGAATTCGCAGTTCGACGACTTTGCACCGACCGGAATTCCTGATCCATCGGGTTCCGGTAATTTTCTTGGTGCGCCGGTAACGATCAATGGAGCGAACGGATACAGCGTTACCGGGCAAGCCATCTTTCAATTTGCAGGAACTTATCCAAACCAAAGTCTCACCGTTACAAGTCGCGATTTTGTCTACGCGCAGACGGATTACCGCATCAACCCGCATCTCGTCACGCTCGGCGGATTCAAATATGAGGCAGAGCGAGGTTCCACAGCGTTCACAGGCTTCCCCGCAAGCATCAACTTCATTAGCCGCGGCAACTACAGCTATACACTTCAAATCTCCGGGGATATTCGAAATCGGCTTTACTACAACATCGGTAGTGGAATCGAAGATAACGGTCTATTTGGACTTGCAGGAACACCGCGTGCATCGCTCGCTTATTATCTGGTGCGCCCATCTGCGAGTGGCTGGCTTAGTGGTACGAAGCTGCACGTTAGCTTTGGCAAAGGGATCAAAGAGCCGAGCATCTTTCAACAATCGAGTTCCATCTTCGACATCTTGTCCGGCCTTCCAAACGGCAGTCAACTTATAGAGCAGTTTCATATCGGTCAGATCGGCCCCGAGGAATCGCGCACATACGATGGCGGCGTGGAACAGGAGTTGTGGAACGGCCGTGCACGGCTTGGTCTGACTTACTTTCATAATGAGTTCACAAATGGCATCGAGGATGTTCCTCCTAGTGGACTGATCGAGCTAGGGGTTCCAGTAGAGCAACTGCCAGCTCTCGACGCCGGTGCCTTCATCAATTCGCAGGCGTTTCGTTCACAGGGTTTAGAGTTTGAGGCGGAGTACAGGATCAACAGCCGTCTCTTTGCGCGTGGCGGTTATACGTACACCGATGCTGTGGTGCAGCGTTCTTTCTCGAGTGATCAGGGCATAGGCGCATCGATCAATCCAGCGTTTCCCGATGTCCCTATTGGGGCGTTCTCACCTTTGGTGGGTGCGCGGCCATTTCGCGTAGCTCCGCACTCAGGATACTTCGGGCTGAACTATACACATTCAAAGTTCTACAGTTCGCTGACGGGTACACTGGTTGGGCGACGAGACGACAGCGACTTTCTACTCGATCCGAACTTCGGACCTGACTTGCTGTTACCAAATCGCAACCTCGATGGGGCCTATCAGAGGCTCGATCTGAGTGGTGGCTATCAGGTCACGTCACGATTGGCCGCTTACGCGAATATTCAGAATTTGCTGAGTGAACACTATGCTCAGGCGTTTGGGTTCCCTTCCCTGCCCTTCACATTTCGGTCGGGAATTAAAATTAACTTTGGAGGCGAGTCCTGGGGACTGAAGTAACTCCCGAAACAGACCGGAATACCGCGTCTTCGGCATCTGTTGCTGGCTCATCTCAGCCTCTGATGCCGGGGACACGCTCTAACGGCGAGCATTCGCCGAAAGGCGGGGCTGTCTTTGTTACGCTAATTGGGCTGCTGGCTGTAGGACTGGTGGTTGTCGTTTTATTGTCCTTAGCCACCGGAGCTATTCGCGTTTCTCCAAGTGCAATCCTTGGCGCACTTTTCCGTCATCACCCGTTGACCGCCACGCAAGCAATTATCGTTCTACAGATTCGATTGCCGCGAGTGCTGGCGTCGGCCATTGTCGGCGCTGCATTGGCCATCTCAGGTCTAATGTTTCAGGGCTTGTTTCGTAATCCGATGGCTGATCCTTACGTCATTGGCTCCTCAGGCGGTGCAGTGTTGGGCGCCTGTATCGGTATCTTCTACTTCTCACAGATCTCGTTCTTCGGCTTTAGTGCTACCGCACTTCTAGCGTTCGCGGGCTCAGTCATCACAATGGCGATTGTCTACTCTCTAGCTCGAACGAACGGGAAAACGAATGTGGTTACCTTATTACTTGCTGGATTCGCTGTTAGCACGATGCTGGGGTACTCGAGCTACGTCTTTGAACTACTCGATAGCAGCAATGGCTCAAATCATTTGGTATTGCTTTCGTGGCTGCATGGAGTTATTGGAATTCCACGGTGGACACAGCTTTCGGTGACAGGGGGGCTTTTTCTGATAGCAACAGTAATCGCGACACCCCTAATGCGACAGCTTAATACGCTTGCTTTGGGCGACGAATACGCTCATCAACTTGGGCTCAGGGTCGAATACACACGTGTTGGAATTATTCTGACTGGCTCCCTGCTAACGGCTGTCGCAGTGTCTCTCGGTGGCCTCATCAGCTTCGCCGGGTTGATTGTGCCTCACGTTGCGCGGCTACTGCTCGGGCCAGACCATGTGCGTCTTCTGCCGATTACGGCATTGTCGGGTGCTATCTTTTTGGTATTGGCTGACACGCTAGCGCGTTCGGTATTTTCTCCAAATGAGGTTCCCGTAGGGATTTTAATGGCCTTCATCGGCGGCCCTTTCTTTCTATATCTTCTCCGAAGGACAAAACGGGGCTATACGTTATGAATCCAATATTGAGCTTCCGCGATGTCAGTTTTGGATACGGTGCTGCCGATGTAATCAAGTCGGCGAGCTTTGATTTGCAATCAGGAAGCTGCACGGCGTTGATCGGGCCGAATGGCGCGGGCAAGACGACGATGCTGCGTCTTGCAGCAGGTACGCTGCCGAGCCGTTCAGGGAGCGTAGTTCTGAACGGCGAGCCACTTCGTACGCTTGCACTTAAGCAAGTGGCCCGTACGGTTGCTTTAGTACCTCAACAGCTTGACGTTCCTTTTCAATTCACCGTGCGAGAGGTTGTGGAACAAGGGCGAACACCTTACCTTGGATTTTTACGTGGACCGATGAGTGGGGATCGGAGGGCGGTAGATCGCGCTATGGAACTCGCGGACGTGGCGGGCTTGCAGCACCGAATTTTTAATGAGTTGAGCGGAGGAGAACGCCAACGCGTGAAGATCGCGTTAGGCCTCGCACAACAACCAAAGTTGTTGCTATTGGATGAGCCTACTCAAAATCTCGATATTGGACGACAGGTGGAATTGATCGATTTACTCCATTTTCTGCGCTTAGAAGGTATCACTATTTTCGCTTCTATTCACGATCTCCAACTTGTGGAGGGCAATTTTTCGTCAGTCGTTTTGCTTAGCCCGCACATGCCACTGATGACCGGTTCCGCTGAAGAGATGTTGAAACCATCTCTTCTTGAAAAGGCATTTGACTGTCCACCTCGGCGTCATCCTTTGTTACTAGAACGAATGGAGCGTTTCACCAGGAGGGCTGGATGAGTGAGTCGAGTCAACTGATTCTCTCGCACGTGAGGTCGGGCATAGTGCCGACCAGCCAATATTGGCTTTCACGCGCTCGGGAACACCTGAATGTGTTGACAAAGCCGTTAGGTAGCCTCGGCATGCTCGAGGATCTTGCTGCGCAGATGGTGTCAATTCGGCAGAATGACTTCAACGAACCCATACAGAAAGCAGTCTACGTATTTGCAGCGGACCACGGGATAACAGCCGAAGGCGTTAGTGCGTACCCGAGCGAAGTGACGCGACAGATGGTGCTCAACTTTCTTGAACACGGTGCCGCAATCAACGTATTGACGAAGTTGCATCAAGTTGCGCTAAATGTCATCGATGTTGGTGTTGATGCTGAGTTTCACAACATCGACGGACTTCTACACCATAAAGTGTGTAAGGGAACACGCAATATGCTGCGCGAGCCTGCGATGAACGATGAGGAGTTGTCACAAGCCCTTGAGGTGGGAATAAGATTAGCCGCAGAGGCAAAGGCGAAAGGAGAAAATCTTATAGCAGTTGGCGAGATGGGCATTGGAAACACTACTGCCGCGAGCGCCATCACTTCGGTTTTAACTCGCACACCTGTTTCTCAGGTCTCCGGCAGGGGTACTGGTTTAAATTCGACTGCCTATGCGCATAAGTTACAAGTTATTGAAGCTGTCGTTCAAAGACACTTTCAAACAGTTATGACCACGCCGAGACCATTGGACGTGTTGCGCTGCGTTGGCGGCCTTGAGATCGCAGCCATGACTGGGTTCATATTAGGTGCCGTACGGCATCGGATTGCTGTAGTAGTGGACGGATTTATCTCGACAGCAGCGGCCGCCATCGCTTTTTCAATCGAGCCTCATACGCGGGGCTATTTGTTTGCCGGACATCAGTCCGAAGAACCTGGGCATCGCGTCTTGCTCGAATACATAGGCCTGAAACCAATTCTTTCTTTGAATATGCGGCTTGGTGAAGGAACCGGTGCGATTCTGGCGATCCCGATCATCGAGGCCTCGATGGGTCTCTACAATCAGATGGCCACCTTCTCTTCTGCTGGCATCAGTGGGGCGAAGGCGTGAGTGTGATCAAACACATTCGTAGAACAGGCGAAGAGGTGGCCGCTGCGTTTCAATTTTTAACACGCATTCCGACTTTCTCTAAGACGTATACAGCAGACTCCCTTTCACGTGCCGCTAAGTTCTTCCCGCTGGTTGGATTGGCGATTGGCTGCGGGGCCTTCTTATTGCAGAAGTTGCTTTTATCCCATTTGAGCCGCCCTCTGATCGCACTGATCATTCTTTCTTACCTTGTTCTGATTACCGGTTGTCTCCACGAGGATGGACTTGCTGACTCCGCTGACGGATTTGGAGGTGGCTGGAGCAAGGACCAGATACTAGCCATCCTGAAGGATAGTCGCATTGGGAGCTATGGAGCAGCTGCTCTGGTCTTGTCGTTACTGGCACGTTGTGCCCTACTAGCATCATTGCCTGTCGAACATTTCGCTGGGTATGTCATCTCGGCGCAAGTACTTTGCCGATGGAGTACGCTACCGCTAAGCTATCTACTTCCACCAGCGAGAGAGCAAGAGGGTCAAGGCGCGCGAATCGCTAAGCTTACGTCGCCGTCGACGCTGATATTTGGAACGCTGTTTAGTTTCGCTGTCGTTATCTTTGCGCTGCGACGATCCGCTATAGGTCCACTATGCGCTGCTTTATTTATTGTCGTGTTGAGTGGATTGTTTTACTGGAGAAAGATTCGCGGAGTAACTGGCGACTGCTTCGGTGCGACCAATCAACTGACTGAAATTGCCGTGTACTTTTGTGGGGTGTGGATCCCATGAGTGAAATGCTCTTTATCCGTCATGCGGAGACGAACATGGCTGGCACTTTCTGCGGCCATTTAGATCCCGACCTGAACGAACGTGGTCACATTCAAGTAAGTGAGCTCATCAAGAGACTCCGCGGAGAAGATATCGGCGCGGTTTACACTAGCGACCTCCGCCGTGCGCAAACTACTGCGGAGACTATCTCGAAATCTTGGGACGTCGACTGTATTGTTCGCCCCGAGCTACGTGAGATCAACTTTGGCCGATGGGAGGGTCGCATCTGGAACGACATTGAGCAGCAGGAAAAAGACTATGCTCACCGTTGGCTTGCGGAATATCCCAACCTGCCGGCGCCCGGTGGCGAGGATATCATCGAGTTCGAAAGACGTGTTCTGAATGAAGTGGCATTTTTGTCAACGCAAGCCATGACACGCAAGATCGCCGTCATGACACACGCTGGCGTATTGCGTACCATTT
The DNA here is from genome assembly GCA_963708755.1 of uncultured Acidobacteriaceae bacterium. GTDB lineage: Bacteria > Acidobacteriota > Terriglobia > Terriglobales > Acidobacteriaceae > Edaphobacter. The sequence goes on along the minus strand of CAVPTN010000018.1, from coordinate 107,881 downwards.
TGTGCATGTTGTGTGGATCTTCGACAGAAGAATCCTGGAAGCAGACGAAGTCCTACTGCTCGATTGTTCGCTACACCGCTGGCGCTTGTCCTTCGACGAAGTTTGCTGAGGTTGCCCAGTGAGCGCATCGAGGGTTGACGTGCATGAATTGATCGCTTGGGGACTCGATGAGTACCCATTCCGCAACTCCATGGCAGACTTCAGCCCCGAAGCACTGGATCACAGGTCCACGCGAGCGCGTGATGCGTTAGCCGAGAGAGAGTGCCACGTCTATGGGGACGCATTGTTGGTAGCCGAGACAGAAAGTATTCACCCTCTTCTTACTCTTGCTTCGCAGCGAAAAGACCTGCAGAAAGAGTATGAGGGGCTCACTTGGACATTGGGTGTGGTCGACCTACGCAGGTTACTTGCCTTTCAACGCAGGCTTGTCTTCGATCCCACAAGGCAACCAATGGAACATCTCAAACAGGACAACTGGCCAGGCCTGATCTCGCTTGCAATAGGAACAAAAAGGGACACAAAATATCGTCTTGAGCGTAAAAAATGCGCAACAGACAGCTTGGATATCAACCTTTACTCCAGCAACCCAGATCTTCAGCTTCGACTGGATCCGGAACGAGATGAGGCGGAGTTATTGCCTTTTACGCTTTACGGCGGAAGTCCTTTTCTAGAGGTGGCAGAGCTTGATCGTCGATGGTTTTTGCGCGACGGCTACCACCGCGCCTATAACCTTCTGCGAGCGGGAGTGCATCAGGTTCCAGCTGTCGTGATTTCGGCACGGAACATTGGAGAACTTGGCGCTACTGAACCGTGGTTTTTTTGTGAGGAGCAATTGTTCTCGGACCGGCCACCTCGAGTGATTGACTTCCTCGATGAAAGCCTAGTCCTACGGTACAAAAGACCGCCTCTTCGTAAAGTCATCCGAGTGCATATCGAGGAATCGCTGGAACAGTTTGATGAAATCGAAAACAGATAAGGAGACGAACTATGAGTATCGCAACGAAACGTGGAGATGGCGGACAAACGGGGTTAGCCGGTGGCATTCGTATCTCGAAGGCTGATTTACGTGTCGAGTCATATGGCTCAGTCGACGAACTGAATACGGTGTTAGGTTTTGCACGCAGCATTTGCACCAACAAAGAGATCTACGACTGGACGGAAACAATTCAACGTACTTTGTTTCGAGTGGGGTCGGCACTCGCGACTCCGCCGGAGAGCAAGAAGATGCCTCCAGCTGTCACGACGGAAGATGTTGAGGTCCTGACGAAGTTAGTTCACCAAATTGAAGCTACTGAAGGCATCCTCGGAGACTGGTCGTTACCGGGTGCACACACTGAATCGGCGGCATATGAGATGGCACGTACGGTGTGTCGACGAACTGAGCGCGCTGCTGTTCGCCTTGCTGCCAGTGGTGTGGAAATAAGTCCCGACATTCTTGCGTATCTGAATCGGCTATCCGATGTAATCTGGCTTTTCGGCAGGTTGATCGAAGTAAACGCCGGAATTGATGCGCGGTTGCGCGGTGGAGAGACAGCGGGTCCAAAGTGGTCAAGGGCATGGAAATGAAGGCCGCTGGCTTCTCTGAAAGTGAGCGGCAGGCAGTCTATCGCGCTATTCGCGAGCGAAGAGATGTACGGCGCGGATTTTTACCGGAGCCGATTCCTGACAAGTTGTTATTCCAACTGCTCGAAGCAGCACACAATGCACCTTCAGTTGGTCTAATGCAACCATGGCGATTTATCGTCGTTCAGGATCCCATTGTTCGGCGGGCGGTTCATGGTATTTTTCTCCGAGCAAATGAGCAGGCGGCAACAAGTTATACAGGCGACCAGCAACAGAGTTACATCGGCATGAAGCTTGAGGGAATACTAGAAGCGCCGCAAAATGTTTGTATCGTGTGCGACTCGCAGAGCAGTCAGGGGCACCAACTCGGCAGGCGAACAATGCCCGAGACAGCGGTCTACTCTGCCGTCTGTGCGGTACAGAATCTGTGGCTCGCTGCCAGGGCTGAAGGGATTGGTATCGGTTGGGTCAGTATTCTCGAGCCAGATATGTTGCGAAGCACACTGAAAATTCCGGAGCATATTACTCCTGTAGCGTATTTATGTCTGGGGTATGTTGATGCGTTCGCGACAGAGCCCGACCTTGAACGAATCGGCTGGGAAAAACGGACACCGCTAAAGAGTGTGCTGTCCTTCAATGAGTATGACAGCAGTTGGGGGGACGGAAGGCCGACACCATGAAGGCGCGGGCAATCATGGTTCTAGGCACTAGCTCACATGTTGGTAAATCATTGCTAACAGCTGCTCTCTGCCGCATCTTCGCACAGCATGGGTATCGAGTCGCGCCGTTCAAATCACAAAACATGTCGTTGAACTCTGCAGCCACAGTTGAAGGTCTTGAGATAGGACGTGCACAGGCGCTACAGGCCGAAGCTGCTGGAGTGGCGCCGTCAGTACATATGAACCCGATTCTCATCAAGCCCACTGGGGGGAACTCTTCACAGGTTGTTGTGCTAGGAAAGATCTGGGGAAGAGTGACGGCTGCTGATTATCATCAGCGACGTGTTGAGGAGTTGTTACCCATTGTCAATGAAAGCTATACCGCGCTCGCTTTGGAGTATGACGTAATTATCTTGGAGGGTGCCGGCTCACCTGCTGAAATCAATTTGAAGGAACATGACATCGCAAACATGCGAATGGCGACTATGGCAGACGCGCGATGCCTGCTGGTTGGCGACATCGATCGCGGGGGAGTTTTTGCGTCGCTACTGGGAACACTCGAGCTTCTAAACCCATACGAGCGAGAGTTCGTTGGCGGATTCGTCGTCAATAAATTTCGTGGGGATGCAAATCTTCTTGAACCAGGAATACATATGATCGAAGAGCGGGTGCACAAGCCGTGCCTCGGCGTTGTTCCCTACCTGAATTCGCTAATGCTGGAGGAAGAAGACAGCCTCGGTCTACCGCTAGTGACGCAGGCGAAATGGACATCAAACCTGGATAAATCGCCCCATCGAATTTTACGTGTGGCTGTGATCGCACTGCCATCATTTTCAAACTTCACCGATTTTGACTCGCTTCGTGCAGAGCCGTCCGTTTCTCTGTCTTTTTGTCGCACCGCTGAGGAGATGACAGAAGCGGACGTCGTAATTGTGCCCGGCAGTAAGCAGACTGTGGATGACCTGTTGTGGATGAGGAGTCGGCACCTCGACATTGCTATACAACAACATGCCCAGGAAAGACTCGTGGTTGGTATATGCGGGGGTATGCAGATGCTTGGTGAAACAATCAGCGACCCTCTCGATATGGAGCACGATGGCTCGGTCGCTGGTCTCTGTCTACTGCCAATTCAAACAACAATGCGCGCTGACAAGGTGACACGAAATGTAAAAGGAAAGATGGCCACCACTACGTTGTTTGGCCAGCCCATTACCGACACCGAGCTTTCTGGATACGAGATTCATATTGGACACACGCACTATCAGCCAGAGGCCGCACACTTCGCAGTTCTTTGCACCGAGCGGGAGCTCACTGATGTAGGCAGGGATGGCTGTGTGAGTACTGATACGCACGTCTTCGGCACTTATCTGCACGGAATCTTTGACGAGGACAGTTTTCGTCACCAATTTATTCGGGCCGCCCGTTGTTTTCATGGGCTCTCTGCACCGCGAGAGCTTCATCTGTGGAAACGGCTGCGCGAGGACTCCCTCAATCGGCTTGCGCAGGCGGTAGAAGATGCACTCGACATGGAGACAATCTTCGGTTGGGTCGGACTTCCCTACAAGAGCACCCCTGCCAAAAACCATTTGCGAGAAGTGGCAGGATGAACCGCCGAAAGATTCTTGCAACTGCATATATGCTCGACTGGCTTGCCGGCGATCCCGAGTGGCTTCCGCATCCCGTGCGGCTGATTGGCAAAGGTGTGGAAAGAGGAGAACGGGTACTAAGAAGGCCTGGTCAGATGCCTGCGACAGAATTTTTCGCAGGTGGCATCTTGACCGTCGGGATGGTGGTTGCAGTCTATCTTGGGACGGCGAAGACAATTGCTTGGGCGAACCGCAAGAACTCCGCACTGGCGGGTGTTGTGGAGATCGTACTCGGATGGACATGCCTTGCATCCCGAAGTCTTCACGATGAAGCTACCGCTGTCTTCTCTGCTTTGGAGGCGGGCGATATACCACGTGCACGACGACGCTTGGCGAGAATCGTTGGCCGAGATACGCAGGAGCTGAATATCGAAGAAATCAGCCGTGCACTTATCGAAACCGTCGCCGAAAGCTGCTCAGATGGAGTGATCGCACCGCTGTTCTACATGACGATCGGAGGGGTACCGCTCGCCATGGCATACAAGACGATCAATACGCTCGACTCGATGATCGGCCACGCAGATGTGAGATATCTTTACTTTGGGAAGACAGCAGCGCGGCTGGACGATCTTGCTAATTTCGTGCCGTCACGACTGACTGCATTGGGAGTTGCGGCTACCGCCTCTATGCTGGAGGGTGCAAGTCCGGCCGCGGCGCTTAGCATCTGGCTGCGTGATGGCATGAAACACAGGAGTCCAAATGCGGGGCAGCCTGAAGGCGCAATGGCAGGTGCGTTGCATGTCCGACTCGGCGGCGAGAACTTTTATGCTGGAGAGCCTGTGGCGGCGGCACTCATGGGAGAGGAGTTTCCTCAACCTTCTCCGCAGAAGACTAGACAAGCGATCCAAATTGCTGCTGGGGTGTCTATTCTTGGTATTGTTATGGCGATGCTATTCGCGAGGCGACGTTAAGCGTGACGCAGAAAATTCTGGTGCCAGTGCATGGTGGCCAACTTCCTCAGATCGCTGCGCGGTATGGATTTTCGGCAGAGCAACTTCTAGACTTCAGCGCTAACATTAATCCAGCCGGTCCACCGTCCTCGGTGCTCAAGGCACTTCAGAAGTCTCTTGCCGACCATGCATCCCTAGTTACTTACCCAGATCTCGAACTGACAGAGCTGAAGCGTGTTCTTGCGAGCCATACGGAAGTCGCTTGCGAAAATATCTGTGTTGCGAACGGGTTTGTGCCTCTGCTCGAAAGTGCGCTTCGGTCGCTGAAGATTGAGCGATGCCTTTTACCTGTACCATGTTTCAGTGAATATCGGCGAACGCTCGAAAATGCTCGTGTCTCCGTATTCCCCTATCTTCTATCGCCAAAGAGCAGTTTTCGCTATCAACTGGATTCAATTGTGCAGGCACTGGTGGATCACTCGTGCGATGCGATCTTACTCGCGAATCCCCAAAATCCATCCGGCGCACTTTTTGAGGCCGAGTTCATGTATCACCTGATCGAAATCGTTACGCGGCACAACATTACGGTGTTGCTGGACGAAGCATTTATCGACTACTCTTCATCGCAATCGTTAGCGCAAAAGTCTAGTGAGGTGCCTAACTTAATCGTGTTCCGTTCGGTAACAAAATTTTTTGCTATTCCCGGATTGAGAGTAGCTTACGCGATCAGCAACGCCTTGATGGCGAAGAGCTTGAGTCTCTCCCTCGCACCTTGGCCTATTTCGACCCTCGCCTCGGTCGGAGTCTGTGCGGCATTAATCGATGACGTTTACTGTGATAAATCACGAATCACCAACCATCAGCAACGAACATGGCTGGAGCAGGAACTGGCGCACTTGAGTATCTTCACATATCCGTCGAGCACAAATTTTCTTCTATTACGATTTCCGTCAGACGTGGAAGTGGGTCCGTTATGGGAGAGAATGATCAAGGATGAGCAAATCGTTCTTCGCTCCTGCGAAAACTTTGAGGGACTCGCGGCGGGGCACGTACGAATAGCAGTCCGATCAGAGCCGGAAAATAACAGACTGATCGGCGGGCTGGAGCGGGTGCTTGCGCGAATAAAACGATAATGGTCAAATCGAAAGGATTCTCTCCCCTACCCTCTGACCAAAAGAAATCGGACCCAGCATTACTCTGGTTTAGCGGGCTTCGACAGACAAAAATTTTTGGAAGAAAACAGGTATTCGCCGGCCTTCCAAGTGAGGCTGCGAGCGCTTGAGCTTCATACTTTGCTTCAATTTGCACCGACCGCAATTAAAAATCCACATATACGGATCAATTCTCTAGTACTTCGATTGCTTCGTTTGGCTGCTGGTGCTAGGTGCAAAAAGAAGGCGAGAACACAAGGTTCTCGCCTTTGAAAGTAAGACTGTGCTTTTCTAAAAATCCAATCTGAGCGCTGCCTGTCCTGTACGGTTGCCAGCGTTTTCCGCTGTCTGCGGTCCAGTCAACGCACCGAAGGTCGAGCTATCGATGGCGGTCACGGGTGGTGCGAAGTTGGTGTGGTTCAGCACATTGGTAAAGGTCGTCTCGAAGCGAGCATGAACCGCCTCCGTGATGTGGAACTGCTTCGCCACACCAAGACTTACTGCGGCAGTTGCAGGCCCTTCTAAGATACCGACTCCGGCGTTCCCGAAGCGGCCAGCGCCTGCGGGTGTCGCTGAAAAGGCGAGCGGGTTGAAGTACTGCGCTCTGGACTGTCCAGTATAGAAGTGGTTCGAGACTACATCCGGACGAAGCACCGCACCACGGTTCACAACGTTGGTATTTGACTGGTCGTTCGACCCGCTGATGCTTGGTGTCAGCCACGGCCCGGTCTCAAGCAACGTCACTGTCGTCAGATCCCAACCTCCGAGGAACGCATCCTTCACACCGCCGCCGCTCATAAATGAACGGCCCCTGCCGAATGGAAGCTGATATACCCCCGTCAGCAACATGCGATGATGACGCGTCCCTTCAACGTTTCCCAGGTTCTGCTTGATATTAAAGCGATCTGCGATCGGAAGCCCATAGTTTACTTCACCGGCAAATGCACTTGGTGCATCGCCCTGGTTGTCCGCTTTATTGACGGCAAAGGTGTAGTTTGCATCGAAGTAAAGGCCTCGTTCCATCCGCTGCGTCGCATCCAACTCAAATGCATGATAGTTGGCCTCACCGGCGTTGAAGGTACTGAAAAGCTCCGTCCAATTCGGGTGAGGAGACCGTGGGTCGACATAAGGGCTTGCGGGTGTCGTTGCGAAGGCCGTTGTACTTGCAGGAATCTGGTTCAGGTCTTCGGTGATACTCAACCTGTAGGTGTGCATCCCTACATAGCTTGCACGAACCGACGTGTTTCTGAGTATCTCCCTCTCCACTGTCACGTTCCACTGATTCGATTGTGGATCGCGAAAATTCGGGTCAACACCCTGATCGAGACTCCCTCCCCCAATCTGTACCCCTATTGCAGGAGGCGCCGTGTTAGGAAACTGGATCAACGGAGTGTTTATACCCGACGTATTGGCATTGGCATAGCTATGAAGGCTCGACGTTGGGTTACCGCTGTTGTTGAATGAAAGCGGTCCCAAGTTGGTCATCGTGTAGATGCCGAAGCCCGCACGAACCACGGTCTTTGTATCGTTGAACGGCCGATATGCCACCGAAATGCGAGGCTGAAAGTTTCCTTTGTAGGTGTTGCGCAGACTTTGCGGCAACCCATCCTGGCTCGCCGTCACATACTTCGTGCAGGGAAGCGTAGAGACATTAAGGTTGCACGCATTGAACGACTGCTGAAACGCAACGTTCGACGGCGTAATATTCTGGCTCATGAGATACCCTGCCAATGCATCCGGAACCACAATCGAGTTGTTCCGCTGATCGAAGTTGGCCAGATTGCCTCCATCTTCATGAAATCCCGGCAGGATCTGCCACCGCAATCCGTAGCTAAGCGTCAGACGACTGTTCACCTGAAACTCATCCTGAGCGAAAAAGCTGTACTGCGTCGCTGTACCTCCTACATCAGGGCTTGAGACTGCAAAATTGAGTGTCGTCGGTGTTCCCTGCAGGAAATCGCCGAAAGCATTTCCGGTAAATTGGTCTCCAGCCGCATTTCCATAGGTTGGCTGGAAGATGAAATTGCCGAAATCGTCCGAAGCAAACTCCGGCGCAAAGCTCTCCAGGTCAAAGTAGCGCACCCGGCGGACATCGATTCCACCCTTCAACGTATGCTTGCCAAAGGTGAAGGTCACATTATCGCCAAACTGAGTTGTCTTCGACTGGGTAACGCCGGCCTTGTCTCTGCCGATCGGAGTCAACCCCGTGCCGGCGCTGAAGTTGAAGGTCGGAAACGCATGCGTCGTCGGGTGTTGGCTGATATTCACGCCACTCAGCCCTAGCTGACTCAGCGCAGCCGATCCCTGAATTGCGAAATCGACGCTCGTCGTGACGTCTGTGAAACCAAAGCGGGCTTCGTTCAGCAGCTTCGGAGTGATCGTGTAGGTATGGGAGACCAGAAAACTCCGATTGTGAATCGAATCAATATCGTTCGGCAGAAATGGATTTGCAAACTCCGACGTGATGTTCTTCCGGCTGAAGCGCGCGTAGGCAGACTGCTTCGAATTGATCGTCTGATCGACGCGAACATCAGCTCCGTCAGTTCGGGCTGGCGTCGTCTGAAAGTTTTCATAGTTGAAGCCAGATTGCCCGTTTACATTTGGAAGAGGGATGTAGGTCAGCAACGCCTTTGCGGTTGGACTAATGCTGGTAACTGGGGCTAAGGGTGTTTGTCCGGGTGTAGTGAACCCACTGAGATCGCCGTTCCGCTCGTTTAGTGTTGGCACCTCCAGCTGCTGTGCCACCGCGGTAGAACGGCGGTTGCCTTCGTAGTCGGCAAAGAAAAATGTCTTACTATGTCCGTCATACAAGTGCGGAATTGTTACAGGCCCGCTCAGAGAAAGACCGAAGGTATTGAACTTCTTCGGCGATTTGCCGGTGAAGCCATACGGGATGGCATCCAACGCCTGATTCTGTAGATACTCAAAGACACTGCCGTGATAGTTATTGGTTCCATTCTTCGTCGTAAAGGTAACGTCGCCGACCTGGGAAAATTCGGCGCTGTTATTGAATGCTGTCACCTTAACTGCGGCGATCCCCTCCTGCGAAGGATATGCATCCTGCAAAGCGCCGTTCTGGCGAACATTGACGGTCGAGATCCCATCAACAGAAAAATTTACCATCGAAGAACTCGCTCCATCCAGCGCTATATTTCCCGAACTGTCAGTTTGCACATTCGGTGAAAGGCCGAGCGCCCCCAACGGACTAGTTGTCGTTGCACGGTTGTTCAACGGCAGCTGCGTCATCTGCAGATTATCTTTCGAATCACTCAGAGTTCCGTTTTCGGTGTTGATTTGATCAGCACCAGAGGTCACGTCGACCGTTGTCGACTGTGCAGCAATCGTCAGTAAGACCGTTAGCCGCACATCCTGACGCGCCTCAACTGAGATTCCAGACATCTCTGTATCTGCAAATCCGTCATGGTGTGCATGCAAGCTATATCTTCCTGCCTTCACATTCTCGAAGATAAAGCTGCCCGATGGGTCAGCATTGACAGTGCGCTCCGTATTCTCGTCGAGGCTGTGCAGCACGACCTGCGTGTCCGAAATAGCCGCACTGGTATTGTCCTGAACGATGCCTCTCACACTTCCAAACGTAGACTGTGCGACAGCAACCGCAGCTACATTCAGAAGCAGTCCAATCAAAAACATCGGAAGCATCATTGCCCAGATCTTGGCCAGCTTCATTGTTTTCCGTGTTGCCACGCTGTCTCTTGACGTGGTCTTTGTAAAATCCCAATCTTTCTTTGCCCTAACAGATGTCCACGACTCAACAACAATCGTCGACTCAAATTGGTAAAGGCCTCGAATGTCTTTCATTTGAATCACCTCGTGAAACCGGTTTTGCCGGCTACTCTCAGTGAATCGCGAAACCGATTAAATCTGCATAAGGCAGGTGCTTATGGTTTCTTTATATCCATCACTCTAGAATCAAGCCCTGATCGGTTCCGAAGATGCCCCAAAAAGCAGTTCGCGATGTTGTCATAAGAATCGCCGTTGGAGGTGCGGCTGCGTTGCTTATGAACTGGCTCGCTTATCGGTTTCATTTCAACCTCTCCTCCGCAACCTCGGTTCATCTCTTTCTCGTGACCGTCATTGCTCTTCGCTGGGGATTTCTTGAAGCAAGCATTGTGTCTCTTCTGTCCGTCGCGTGCCTCGATTACTTTTTTACTCAGCCGTTATTTGCGTTCTACATGTCGGACTCGCATGACTGGGTAGCCTTGATCACTTTCGAAAGCGTAGCTCTATTGGTGAGCCGCCTCTCCAATCAAGTTAGCCGTCATGTACGCGAAGCCGAGATGCACCGCTCGCACCTACAGAAGCTTTATGAACTGAGCCAGCACGTTCTTCTTCTCGACAGACAGAGGCCGGTCGACGAGCAACTCGCCAGTTTGGTCCAATCCACGCTCCAGGTAAAGGGCGTCGCGCTTTGGAACGCTTACGACCTCCGTCTATGCAAGAGTGGCGAATGCGACGTTACAGAGAATGAAATACGCTCCATATATTTCATAGAAACCAACAAGGATGACTTCGCAGCTGCTATCTCCTGGCGCGTTTTGCGTCTGAGCACGCGGCCCATTGGCGCACTGGTTGTCTGCGGCCATTCGCTCGATGTTGCATCACTCAATGCAACCGCATCGCTGATAGCTGTCGCTATCGAAAGGGCTCGCTCCTTCTCTGCAGAGAGTAGCGCAGAAGCCGCCCGTCAGAGCGAACAACTACGTTCCGCTGTGCTGGATGGCCTCGCGCACGCCTTCAAGACTCCACTGACCACAATCAGAAGTTCAAGCTCGGGACTACTGGAGATGAACACATTATCCGGCACGGAAGAGAAGCTCGTCACTCTCATCGACCGACAAGCCGGACATCTCAACGATCTCACCACACATCTGCTCCGGACGGCGAGGCTCGACAACGCCGATCTCAAGCTAAAGAGAGAAAAAATCGATCTCGTACAACTCATCCAAAGCAGCATCGAAGCATCCTCGCAGGAACTCAATCAACACTACGTCCACATGCAGCCCGCAATGCAACACAGTGAGGTATGGGCCGACCCACATCTCCTGAAGATGGCGATCTTTCAGCTCCTCGATAACGCAGCCAAATACGGCACTCCTGGTTCCACTATTGCAATCGATGTCCAGGAGGAAGAGGCAGAGATACTGATCAGCGTTTGCAACGAGGGTTCCTTCATTCCCCTGGAAGAGAGGGACAAAATATTCCAACGCTTCTATCGCTGTCCTGGTTCGGACCGCAGAGCGTCAGGGACCGGAATAGGGCTTGCAGTGGTTAAACGGATCACAGAGGCGCACCGAGGACGCACCTGGGTCAGCAGCAATCGCCATGCCGGGACAACATTCTTTCTTACTCTTCCCCGTATGGCAAAGGAGAGGTGACGTGGAACAGGGAAACAAGGTCCTTATCGTTGAGGACGATGCCGGAATTCGTCAAAGTCTGTTCGAGACTTTGAGCGCACTCGGATTCATGATCGGCGAGGCCGGCACTGGAGAAGAAGCGTTGGTTCGCCTGCGCATGATCACCTACGACGCCGTACTGCTCGACATTAATATGCCCGGAATGGGTGGCATGGAAACATGCCGCAGAATCTTCAATGCCTATCCTCGTCTTCCCATCATCATGCTCACGGTACTCGATGACGAAGAGGACAAAGTCGAAGCACTTGATGCCGGTGCACAGGATTATGTGACGAAGCCGTTTCAGGTCCGAGAGTTAACCGCGCGGCTACGTGCAGCTATCCGTGCTTCCAAAACGACAGCCGCTCCCTCTGACTCTCTCTTCGCCATCGGTGACCTCACGCTCGATCCCGGCCGTTATCGTATCGAAAAATTGGGACAGGAGGTTCACCTTACTCCAAAGGAATTTGAAATGTTGCGTTATCTCATGGAGAATGCAGGTCGCCCCGTGCCTCATAGTCGTCTCCTTACCTCGATTTGGGGATCGGAGTACGGTAATGAACGCGAGTACCTCCGTGTTCTGATTAACCAGCTCCGAAAAAAAATCGAAGACGATCCTACACGCCCGACTTATATCTTGACGGAAAGTCATGTTGGCTATCGTTTTCGTGATGCTTAGGATGTCCCCGTAAATCAGGAACGTAGATTGCTATTTCATTTTCCTTTTGTCGAGGACCAGTGCAATAATATCGATTAATTGACCGAGTATGGGATCCATATAAAGCCGCACACACCGCTGTTGTGTAGCCCGACTGCCTAGCTAAAGGCCACTGCTGCTCAATATCGCCATCGGGCTAGTTTTGTCCGGCGTCGGGTCCCGTGATTGGCCGGCGCGGCAGCAAAACGACAATCACCCGCTACACTCTCTCTGCGGAGAGTCTGACAACAACGCAAAATTGTTGAATTGTTGATTGGATGGTCGGGGCGGAGGGATTCGAACCCCCGACCCTCTGGTCCCAAACCAGATGCGCTACCAGACTGCGCTACGCCCCGACTTATTTCAGTTTACCGCATCCACTGGCCTGCGAGTTCATAACGTTCGGAAGAGGCCGTGACTCCCTGTGCCGAAGAGTGAGTGGAAGAGCCCATCGAAGACCCAGGTGAGCAACAGCATAGGAAGGATGACAAGTGCAGCAAGTACGACACAGACGGCTGCGAGAAAGAGCCAGCTTTGTAGGGTGTGCTTACGCGGTTCGTCTACGCTGCCAACCAAGAGGGCATAGTTGCGCCGGTTGGCGCGCCAGGCGATATCGAACATATCGCCCAGCACCGGAATAGATCCGACAACAACCTCGATTGCAACGTTCGCGACCATGCGTGTCACGGTAACGTAGGAGACGCCGCGTATCCATGCTGCGATGATGATGATGCAGGAGGCGATGCCGCCGATCAGGTCGCCTATACCTGGAATAAATCCGACAATTCCATCGAGCCCGAAGCGAATCGAGGTCCCGGGGATTCGGATGAAGTCGTCCAGAACATGCGAGAGCAGGTCAAGATTCTCATCATCAAAGGGTTTTCCGCCTCGTTTCAGGCGAGGGGACAGGACTTCGGGTTTCGCGGTAAATGCCATTCGGACCGTCCCTGTCTCGCCGCGGGATTGCCCCACAGGCCACCAGTGCTATAATTCCAGTATACGGCGGCTATAGTTCAGTGGCAGAACGCCGCTCTGTGGCAGCGGATGTCGTGGGTTCGAAACCCACTAGCCGCCCCAAATACTTCTCCGAATCTTTACACCAGCGGCCCAACCTTGACCCGCGTCCCCAAAACACCGTCCACGCCAGTTCCGGTTGCCGATATAGCGTCTCCTGCGCGGCTTTATGCCGGTACATCAGGTTGGGCTTATCCGACTTGGAAGCCGGATTTCTATCCCGTCGGCACACCGGCGAAACGGTTTCTTGAGTTTTACGCTTCGCAGCTTACCTCGGTCGAGGTTAACTACACATTTCGAGCTCTACCAACCGCCAAGATACTCGAGAGCTGGCTGGCCGCCACCCCAGCGCAGTTCCGGTTCAGCTTTAAGGCACCGCAGCGCATTACTCACTTCAAACGGCTGCGCGATTGCGCCGAAGATGTAGCCCAGTTCGTCGCTGCGCTTGAACCAGTCCGTCAAGCTGGCAAACTTGGACTGCTGCTGTTCCAGCTTCCACCCAACTTCAAGGCGGACACCGAGTGTCTCAGCGCATTCCTCTTTACCGCCGCACTCAAAGCGCCGGGTAGCCCACCGATTGCATTCGAGTTTCGCCATGACTCATGGTTTACCGAAGAGATATACGTAATCCTTCGTCGGCATAATGCAGCCCTGTGCATCGCCGAAAGCGATGACATCCTCACGCCGGAAGTACACACCGCAGCAGAGCACACATGTTATCGGCTTCGGCGAAATGGCGGTTATTCCGAAGTAGAGCTTGAGGCCTTCGCCAAGCGCTTTACTGCGATCGCCGAGCAGCGCGACGTCTACGTTTACTTCAAGCACGAAGACGAGCCGACCGGAGCACTCAATGCCACGGCCTTTCTCAGACGCATTCAAACTGAATCAGGTAGACAGTGATGCCGACGTCTGAGATCGAGCTCATTGCGAGCCACGCTGAGAAGTTTCAGCCCCGACGTTTCATGATAAACGGCCACCTGCAGACGATTATGGGCAACTATCTGCCCCGTGTGAACGACCTTCCTGCTGCCGAGGCGCAACTGGTTGAGGTTTCGCCTGCGACGGAAAATCAGGTCTCAAGCCAGGTTCTTTGCCATTGTCACTGGCAACCGGAGGAGGAGCGTGCAACACGGCCGAGCGCCGTCATCGTGCATGGTTTGGAAGGCTCGTCTGAATCGCAATATGTCATCGGAAACGCCAATAAACTGTGGAGCGCTGGATGCAACGTAATCCGCATGAACATGCGTAACTGCGGTGGTACAGAGGCGCTCTCACCGACCCTTTACCATTCGGGCCTCTCGAACGACGTGCTCGCGGTAATGAACTTTTTCGTCGCGCAGCAGGAGTTGCAGTCGATGTCTCTGATTGGCTATTCGATGGGAGGAAATCTCGTTGTCAAACTCGCCGGCGAGCTTGGTGCCGCGGCCCCAGCCGAACTTCGTTCCGTAATCGGCGTGTCTCCTGCGCTCGATCTCGGGCCATCAGCCGATGCATTGCATCGCCCACAGAACCGCTTTTATGAGATGAAGTTTCTTCGCGCTCTGCTGCGTCGCTATCGCCACAAAGTTATGCTGTTTCCTCGCGCGTTCGCCCCAAATGTTGCAACCGGGATTCGTTCACTGCGAGAGTTTGATGACCGAATTACAGCACCATACTCCGGCTTTACCGGAGCGGAAGACTACTACTATCGCGCCGCCGCTGCCCGTGTTATTGATCGAATCGCAGTCCCGACACTTATCCTGCATGCGCTCGACGATCCGTTTGTCCGCATCACCGACGAGAGTTACGACAAACTCGAGGCAAACCCAAATATTAGGTTGCTAACAACCCACCATGGCGGCCACTGCGCTTTCCTCGCCCAGCCTGACGCCGACAGCGGCTACGATGGCTATTGGGCCGAGCACACTCTTCTCCGCTTCCTTCTCGCAAACGCCTGAGCTCGTGTGTCTCCAGTAACGCTAAGATAGTTGGTAATGCTCTCTGACTGGTCCGCCGAATGTTCCTCAGACGATCCTGTGCTCGTCGTTCCGTGGTCTGACCCATCTGATCCCTCCGGTGACCGCCGCTTCATCGATCTCCGCGAAAACCCCTATGACCTCGATCACCTTCCCGAGGCCATGCACTATCCCACACTGATGCACGCCCTGCGTGCACTGAACGCCGCTCGTTCTTCTGTCTTCACCGCAAAGTGCGACGCGTGGCCGCTCGAATTGGACGAACTCGACAATCTTCGAGCCGAGTTGGACGTAATCGTCGAGGATGCTCCGGTTGGATTCGGCAGCTATATCGATCTGCTTTGGCGCGACCGCTCTATCTTCGCCTCATACCATCAGCAGGAGCAGATGCTTCATCGCCTGACTCGCCACGCAGCCACTCTGGAGTACCCATATGCAATGCTGGACTGCGTGATTCGTCCTGCCTTGCTCGACCTGACTGGCCCTCAAGAGGGCTTTGCGGTCAGCCTATATGTCAAAGCGCTAGGCCATGACGCGCAGACTGCGGAGGAGAACTGGGCGTCGGCGCTGGATGCAATTGTTGCTTTATTGCGGAGTAAGGATCTTGCCTTCGGTTAGTTCAGATTCAATTTTGAACCCAAAGGCTCCCTTCCCCGCTACAATCGAAATAGACGCGCAGGGCGAGTAGCTCAATTGGATAGAGCATCAGCCTTCTAAGCTGACGGTTGCAGGTTCGAGCCCTGCCTCGCTCACCACCCACCCTTGGGCGTCCAGCTATCTGCTCAGGCTTCCATCAATGCATCTTCGGTGGCAACCGTACGATGATCCGAGGCGCCGTCGCGGTTCCCGGTCGCATGCCGTATTGCTGCCAGGGCAATAAAGCCAAGCGCAAGGACACAAACCCCGTTCCACTTCCAATGCGCCCAGGCAACCGTCGCCAAGGCCGAACCGATCGCCGCACCTGCGAAATACACTGTCATGTAAACAGTATTGAGGCGACTACGAGCGCCCGGCACCAAACCGAAGATACGGGTCTGATTGGCCACCTGCGTCATCTGCGCGCCCATATCCAGGACGACAACGCCGATCACCAGACCTGCCAGGTGGAAGGTGGTCGACAATCGCATGGGCTCTTCTCCCCACAGTAGAAAGTAGGAGGTTGCCAGCAAAGCCATTCCCATCGAGATGACCCACCGAGAACCGTGTTTGTCGGCTAGACGACCAGCAAGTGGAGCGACCATTGCGCCGGCGGCGCCTACGACACCAAATGTTCCGGCAACTCCAGCACCCAGCCCGTAGTGGCTGTGAAGCAGGAAGACTAGCGTCGTCCAGAAACAGCTGAAGGAAGCAAACACAAGTGCACCGATGATGGAGGACTCGCGGAGCAGCGGTTGCGTTCGGAATAGCGTCCAAAGAGACTTCATGGCATCGCTATAGTGCAGTTTCTGTTTCGGCGGCAGTTTTGGCATTACCTTCCACATCAGCGGCACGAATGCGGCGTTCATCACGGCCGCAACAACAAAAACCCAGCGCCAACCATGAATGCCGCTGACCCATCCCGCGAAAGTACGGGCCAAAAGGATGCCGAGCAATAGGCCGGTCATGACCGTTCCAATAGCGCGTCCTCGCTGCTCATGCGAAACAAGATCTGGTGCTATGGGGAGCGCAACGTGAGTGACAGATGCAAAGAGTCCCAGCAAAACGCTCCCGGCGATCAGCCAGTTCAAGCCGGGTGAGACTGCAACCAGCAGCAGCGACACCGCCACCGCAGCGTACATGCGCATCATCAGTGTCCGGCGTTCCAGCACGTCCCCCAAAGGAACAAATGCCAGTATGCCAATAGCATAGCCAACTTGGGTTGCAACAGCGACAAAGCCTGTGCGTCCGGCCGTAGATCCGTAGGTACGGCTCATCTCCAGCAAAAGAGGCTGGTTGTAGTAGATCGTGGATACGCCAACGGCACACGCCAGTCCGAGAAACGGTAATGGCGCGCGTGGCCCTGAATTTGATGAAGTGGTCATACCAAGGTCTATTTAGTGTAGGCCTTTATACCCTTTCGGCACACTACCACGCTCGACTATGAGGGCTAAACCTTGCCCAGCGTTAGTTTAGCGATCGTAGCAAGCTGCATAAAAGATGTTCCCTCATAGATCTTGCCGATCTTGGCGTCGCGATAGAACTTTTCGACCGGGTAGTCCTTTACGAAGCCTGATCCTCCGTATATCTCCACAGCAAGGCTGGCGACACGTTCAGCTACCTGCGAGGTGAAGTATTTGCACATCGCCGCCTCCTTCAGATAGTCAAGCTTCGCATCCTTTAGCCGAGCCGCGTTGTAAACCATGAGTCGGGCAGCTTCAATCTCGGTTGCCATCTCGGCCAACTGAAACTGCATCGCCTGAAACTCAACGAGTGCCTTGCCAAACTGCTTTCGCTCCTTCGCCCACTTCGCCGCGTGCGCCCAGGCCCCTTCAGCAAGCCCGAGCATCTGTGAGCCGATGCCGATGCGACCCTCATTCAGCGTTTCAATGGCAACCTTGTATCCCTTTCCGGGTTCGCCCAGCACCTGGTCCGCCGGTACGACGCAGTCATTAAAGATGAGCTCGCAAGTACTCGACGCGCGAATGCCGAGCTTGTCTTCCTTCTTGCCGAGCGTAAAACCCGGCGCTTCCTTTTCAACCAAAAACGCCGTTATACCCTTGTACCCCGCCGCAGGATCGAGCGTTGCGAAGACAATAAACAGTCCAGCCTCTTTAGCGTTTGTGATCCAAAGCTTCTGTCCGTTCAGCACATAGTTGTCACCGCGCTTCACTGCTCTCGTCTGTAGCGCAAAAGCGTCCGAACCCGAAGTCGCTTCGCTCAGAGCGTACGATCCTATGGTGTCAGTCGCCAGCCGCGTCAGATACTTTCTCTTCTGGTCTTCATTCGCCCAACGAACCAGCGCGTTGATGCAGAGCGTATTCTGAACGTCGACCATAACGCCGACCGACGGATCCACCGCCGAGATCTCCTCAACCGCCAGGATCGCATTGAAGAACGTCCCGCCAGCCCCGCCATACTCCTCCGGAACCTCAATTCCCATCAGGCCCAGTTCAAAAAGCTTGCGGATCAGCCCCGAGTCCATCTTCTGCGATTCGTCCATTCCGCGTACCAGCGGCCCAATCTGTTCCGCGGCAAAACGCCGTACCGTATCGCGAAACAACTGCTCGTCATCCACCAACTGCGTCAACGCCATCGGAACCAGTTGCGACATCTACTCACCTCAAACGGTATTCGGAAAAGGCGAGTCTAGCATCTTGAAGGCATGACTGAATAGGCGTTCAGTCGGAGAATTTGACGGATAAATTATGTCAGTCTGAAGAGGAAGCGGAAGAAAGGAGGGCCCTATCCGGCAACCTTAACCGGCCGTCCCCGTCGGCTCACAATAGAGAGCTTCTCGGTATTCATGATCTTTCGGGCCTGTTCCTTCGCGTGATTCGCCCACGGACCTATAGGGTCAAGCCGGACGTACGCAAGCCAATGGCGCAAAGCCCGCCGTCGCTGCCCTTGCCGCTCGTACGCCAAGGCAAGATTGTAGTGCGCGTCGGCATACTGAGGAACCAACGAGACTGCCTTCTGGTAGGCGATGGTTGCCTCGGCTAGGCGCTGCATCTCGTCCAGCACATTACCAAGGTCGAAGAAGGCCAGCGCATACTCCGGATCCGCCAGTGTGGCCTGCCGATAGAGCAGCTCAGCGTCTTCATATTTCCGAAGGTTGTAATGAATCGTCCCAAGATTAATCAGCGCCGGGGCGTGCGCGGGTCTCCTTGCGAGAATCGCGCGATAGAGTTCTACCGCCTCTTTGATCGTTGCGGGATTTTCCTCAAGCTGCACCGCTCGCAGAAACAGATCTTGCACCTCTGCTGCCTGCCGCAAGGCTACATCGCCTGCGCCAACGACGCGCAGTTGCTGTGCTGGCGAGGTCTCGAAGTCAAATGCTAGCTGTTGAGTCAGCGGATCCATCAACGCACCGCCATGCCGGAAGCTCAGCCGCGATCCCCGGCGCACGAAGCTGGCCTCAACTAGAGGATTGCGCATTCCAGCAACACGTTGCATTGCCTCGACCGAAGCCCGAATATTTTTAGCCGAGATACGGGTTGTCGCTTGCAGGTCGCGTAGCGTCCGCAACTGCCCCAACGCCCCAAAAGAGTAATGTTCGTTGTGAGAGATAAGTCCGGCCCGCTCCCACGCCGTAAGCTGGCGTGCATGCAGGTGAAGGATTCGAATTACATCTTGACGGCTATATCGGGTCACTTGGGTGTCTCGGTTGGCACCGTCTTACAAGTTCATCTAGCAGACTCTTACTGGAGTATGCCTTCGAAATCCAAGCCAATCAACCCCTATCTCTGCTAAACCCCTCTCAAAGCAGTGGATAACTTGTACCAAAATGGATTCGTAGCAAGAAAGGATAGTCATGGACTGCTATGTAGTGGACGGTAACACCACTGCGGGATCTCTTCGTTAACGGAAGCCCCCTTTCGCGGCACACCGACAATGAGAGTAATTTTATTCGCCTCTTTCAATCACCCAGCCCGATGGCTGACTAAGCTTAAGGCATCAGAAAGTCGTCCAAACTTCGGGCCGCCAAACTTTCAGGAGTCACCATGAAGAACATCCTCAGCGCACTTCTATATCTCTGCATGACTGCATCGGGCTATGGGCAATCTGCCACCGCGTCAACTCCTGCGAGCAGCGTCAACCCGACACGTTCTGGCAATCAAAAGGTCGTTCAGACCCCGGGAGCTGCCCCGTTGGTCAACGCTTTAAGCAATATCAGATACGTTGATCCGACCAGCACCACAGACCTTGTCGACCAGGTCAATGCGCTCTTCGCCAATTGTTCCGATACATGCGAAGTTCACATTCCCGCAGGAAACTACGGTCCCGGTTTTACCACTCCAGTGGGAACAGACGCCTTACACCCAACGATTCTTCTCAGTAAGAACACGCAGAGGCTCGTTGGAGATGGTCAGAGAATAACCAACATCACCGACGCAAACGAGCTGCCATTCATTGACGGTCACGCAGCACAATTTAACATCAACCCGGGTATAGCCATCGGCGGATTCACCATCAATTGCACCAACACCGCTGCTGTATGCATCACAGCTGGAGATGCTATTGGTTTCCGCATCAGAGATCTTGAGATGATCGGCCCAGGTGGCCAGACAAACAGCGCGTCTGCGGGAACATCACAGGCCATTGTCCTCGTAAACAAGTTGGGATGGTTTGAGCGGTGGAAGTTCGACGATGTCGTCATCGGGGGCTTCCATACCAACCTTCACTTTGTAAAGCCAGCCGGAGGTACAGACTCATTCGGCTACGGCCAAGCCGAGCAAGTTACAAGCAACATCGGGTGCGGCGACCACGGAGTACAGGTTGACTCTGGCGCCAACGTCTATAACATCATCAAGTTTGAGTACCAGTTCAACTATGGCTGCAAAGGCGTCACGACAAATACGGAGGTCTTCACCATCGGCGGCTTCTTTGCCGGTCAAAACTTCCACGTAACCGGTGAAAACTCCGGGAATAATTACACCTTCGCCCATATCCTAAAAGGTGGACACCTCTTCTTTGAGGGCGACTACGATGTCTTCGGTATCCCTACCACTGGGCTCGTGGTAGCCGACGAAACTCAGCCCGTAGATGGTTCAATTCCTTTCTATATCGGGACACAGGTTGGAACAATCTTCAAGAGTGCGGGTATTCCGCTATTGTCCAACTATGACGGTAGCGGAGAGTCCTTCAGGGTCACTCCGATAGAAATTCCTAATAATACTGGCGAGCAGGCAGCTCGTATGGGCTATCTCACCTCCACGACCAGCGCCAAGGGTTCGGTGTACGACGCTTTTGAAGCCGGCAGCAAACGCTGTCACTTCGTTCGGGATCAATTCCAAACCGAAGCCGCCCTTACCCCGGTTTGGTGCGTTGATGCTACTGGCAATACCACAGAGACAACTCTCAAGCTAGGTGCCACAGCAGTCATCAGTTCGTTCGTGAAGTACAGCGTTCACGTTACTCCCGCATCGGTTCCAGCCAGTACTTGCAGAGATCAAGTGTTCACGGCTCCCGGCCTAACCGCAAGCGACTTCATCACTCAATTCACTTCATCGGCACCGTTTGGTGAAGTCTCGGTCACCGGCCGTCCCGACCCGAATAAAGAAGGGCAGCTCATCGTGCACTACTGCAATTCCGCCGCCGCGCCATACACCCCTCCGCCTGCCACTTACAACTTCATGGCTATACGTTAATCTCCGGCGCTGATTCCGCGAGCGTCGCAACGAAATTCCTAACAGCTTCCTACCGCCAAAAGGTATAGTAATTTTTTCACAGTGCAAATAGTTGGTAGGTTTAGCAACTTTTCAGTCTTCAAGGTTCTATTTCGCGAATTGCATCTCTTGCGCGCTACAGGATCCAGCGACCTGTCAAACTGAAGTCGCCTTGCTCTCAGAGTTGCAGATCAGTGCCGTCCATGGCATGCAACCGTCACTTCAGGAGAGATCATGCTGCAAACATCCGATCTTCCTGGACAAAGATCCCGGCTTTATTCATGGCCGATCGTAACTGCATGTCTTCTGATAGTTCAGGTGGCGCTCTCGGTGTCCCTCGGGCAGGGCACAACCCTGGACACGTATTGTGAGATCAGCTATTTCATACTGCTCATACTGGCCAGTGGCCTTGCCGGTGTAAATGCCATCCGAAATAGACAAACGATACGGCTGTTCTGGTCATTCCTTGCAGCGGCATTTGGGCTATGGGCTCTTGTTCCGTGCGCCTGGTTCTATTACTTCGTGCTCCATAGCAGGGCTCCCGTTTTCCTGATGGAGACGTTTCCATCATTTCTCCACATCGTGCTGATGATCGCGGCGGTACTATCCCGCCCACACCTGAGACTGCCCGGCCGAAGACCGTACCGCACCACACTGAACTTTCTTACTCTGCTGTTTGTCGGAGTCTCCGCGTACGCGTACATCTTGTTTCCATACGAATACGGTGCTCGGGCCGGAGCAACGATCCGGCACTATGAAGCTTTTTACTTCATAGAAAATCTCCTGCTTCTCGCCGTACTGGGTTTGCTGATCCATCGATCCAAGGGTCTTTGGAAGTCGATGTATTTGCAGTTACTCGGAGCCTCCACTCTTTACGCCCTAGGTTCTCTGGCAGCAAACCTCGCATGGGCATCTGGAAATCTCTACGGCGGTCTGATTGGAATTCCTTTCACCATCTCCATCTGTTGGTTTATCTGGATAGGCTTGCGTGGCCGAAGACTAGCACCTCACCTGGCGCACACGCTTCAGTTGGATTCCATGAACACGAGATACACCTCTGTCTTTGCTATGTTCGCAGTAGTTGGGGTCCCAGTCGTCGGTCTGTGGGAGATCTTTCGCACGGATGAAACACCGAGAACACATGAAATTCGCCTGTTTTTAGGGGTAATTACCGTCCTTATCCTCGCCATCGCAGCTTTTATTCAGGACTACCTTGCGAATCGTGATTTCACTTCGGACGTAGGCGTTGCCCACGACCGTTTTCGTTTGGCAATGGAATCTGGAAGGACCGTCGGGTGGGAATGGGACACCGCAAGTGGAGAGTGCATTTGGTTCGGCGATCTGTGCACCATATTCGGAGTGAAATCCGATACCGATCTTGGAAACATGAAAGACCTTCTGAGCAGAGTCCACTCAAAAGATCGTTCCAGAGTCGAGATGGCAATTGCAGACGCGGAACTGACTCAGCGCCTCGACGATGTAGAGTTTCGTATTGTCAGGTTTGATGGGACTGTGCGCTGGGTTGAGGCAAAAGGACGATCGTACCGTACAGTCTCCGGCGCCCCCGAGCGAATATTTGGGATGGCGGCAGATGTTACAGACCATAAGCAGGCACGGGAAGCGATACGTGAGAGCGAAGAGCGTTTCCGGCTGGTCGCCAACACGGCGCCAGTACTGATCTGGATGGCGGGCGCCAATGGAGTCTACACCTACTTCAACGATCCGTGGCTCGAGTTCACAGGCCGCTCCTTGGAATCGCAGGTTGGGTACGGTTGGATTAACGGTGTTCACCCCGAAGACCTGCAGCGATGTCTCGACGCTTATACCGAAGCATTCGAACGCCAAGAGCGTTTCAGAATCGAGTACAGGCTTCGCCGTCACGACGGAGAGTATCGATGGCTTACAGCCATTGGAGTGCCGAGATTCAATTCTGATAGGGCCTTCGCCGGATTTATCGGATCCTGCATCGATATCAGCGAGCGCAAGCTCGCCGAACAGACTCTAGCCAGCCTGAGCCGCAGGTTGATTGAAGCGCAGGAACAAGAGCGGACCCGCATCGCAAGAGAACTTCACGATGACATCAATCAACGCATCGCATTGCTGACCATCGAGCTCGAATCATTCAAAGCTCATTTCAACAATTTTTCCGAAGGTATGGCTCAGCTCCAGAAAATCGTAAAACGCACGCAGGAGATCAACAAAGACATTCATGCGATATCGCACCGCCTGCACTCGTCCCAGCTAGAACTGTTAGGCATTGAGACTGCGGCAGCGAGCTTTTGCAGAGAGTTGTCGGAGCAGCAAAATGTAACCATCGATTTCACTTGTGACAGACTTCCCGTGGTGACCAGCGATGTCTCGCTCTGTCTCTTCCGAATCCTGCAGGAAGCCTTGCATAACGCGGTAAAGTATAGCGGCGTGACGCGCTTTTCCGTTCAGTTGCGCGGAACATCGAATGAGATCCGCCTCACGGTGCGAGACCCAGGTACTGGCTTCGATCCCAAAACAGCCATCAACGGTCGAGGACTTGGCCTCATCAGCATGCAAGAACGTGCAAACTTAGTAAAGGGCACGATCACGATTACGTCGAAGGTGATGCGAGGCACTGAGATAAATGTTCGTGTGCCCATCGGTATCCATAACGATGACGGGTCAAATCACCTTGTTGGCATGCACATAGATGAATGAAGTCAGAGTTACTACGCGTTGTGTTATCCGTTGAAGTCTGGCCAGAACTGGCGAGCAGCAGGCGAAGAATAGGAGAATATCAGTTTGAATATCGGAACATTCTGATAACAAAGTTGATCTGACCTTCTACAGGTCAGTTATTGTTATCTGGTGATTAAACCGGTACTCGAGGTGTTCTATGGCTCGTCCTTATTGGTCTGGGCGTATCCAGATCTCGCTTGTTTCATTCGGAGTGCAGTTGTATGTCGCGACCGAAGCCAAGAGCCAGATCAGCTTCAACCAGATTAGTCGGAGTACTGGGGAACGCGTCCGGCACCAAAAAGTTTTACAAAGCGCTATCGACAGCTCCAGCGACGGAGCCACAGCCGTCCCCTCAGTACAGAAGGACGAGATCGTTAAAGGCTACGAATTCAGAAAAGGTGAGTACGTCATCGTTGAAAACAGCGAACTGGAAAACTTGCGAGTTCCATCGAAGCACACAGTCGATGTTACCCAGTTTGTAAGTCTGAGCGACCTCAACCCAGAATACGTAGAAAAGCCGTATTTCCTCGTGCCTGAAACTGACAGCACAGAGGCGTTCGCGGTCGTTAGGAGAGCGCTGCAAAAGACCGGGAAAGCTGCTATCGGCACAATCGCGTTCTCCGGACGAGAACACGTCTTTGCGATCTCTGCCGCCGGCGATGGAGATCGCGGCGGAATGATGGGTTACACCTTACGCTACTCGAATGAACTCAGAAACCAGAGCGACTACTTTCGCGACATCAAGCAAGTTGAGATCAACGAAGAGTCCTTAGAACTTGCTGAGAGCTTGATTGCAAAAAAATCGGCAAAGCTTGATCTGAGCAAGTTCGAGGATGGCTATGAGCTCGCTGTAAAGGAACTCGTCGCCGCCAAAGTGAACCATTTGCCGGTGCCTCAAGATGACGAAGTACAATCGATACGCGGTAACGTGGTCAACCTGATGGACGCTCTAAGAAAGAGTATCGGAAGTACCGACACTACTGTAAGCCGCTCCAGTAAGAAGCCTGTTGCTAGCGCAACGCCCGAGCCGAAGAAGGGTATCGGCCTGGTCAAACCATCGTCAAAACCGACTACCAAACGAAAGTCTGCGTAGTCGATTAGATGATGCCAGGCCAGCCCGGCCTCATCTTTAGTGCCTCGAGACACTTGTCAGGATCCTACTTCGCGAGAGCCATAATACAAACAGAGAAACGGAATTGCACGGTGGGCACAGGAGGCCGCACTACGGTCTCGGAAGCAGGAGGGGAGAAGGTTACTTCAAGAGCGTTGCGGTTAATTTGGGCCTGCTCATCATCGAGTCTCAGTCATTTCAACTGAGCTGATCACTCCTCTAAAACGACTACACCCCAGGGTCCTGCGCCTGCCTTGATCTTCTGCTTTACAGTATTCGTCGTAAGGTCCACCACTGAAATATCGTTCGATGGCCCATTGGCTGAATAGAGAATTTTTGCATCGGGTGACAACGCTATGCCCCAGGGCCGTTGTCCTACCTCAACGGAACTCTGGACTGTATTGGTGGCCGTATCGATCGTGAAAATCATATGCCCTCGTCCTGTGCTGACGTAAAGCTTCGCCGCGTCCGGAGAGAGGAGAACTGCCATTGGCTTAATTACACCCGGTTTACCCAGTTCGATCGCTTTGATCATCCGGTTCTTTTTAGCATCCACCAACACGACTGCACCATCATTCTCAGCGTTGATGTAAGCTCGTGAGCCGTCTGGCAGGAATGCGACGGATCGAGGACGGTGCCCAACTTTGAATGTCGTGGTGATTTTGCCAGCAACAGGATCAAGGATGGAGATGGTTCCCGCTTCCTCCGACGTGATCCAAACGAGCTTTCCGTCAGGAGCGACCTTCACCCCTTCAGGTTGTGCGCCAACCTTGAAACTCTTGACCACCGTACCTGAAGCAATGTCCACAATGCTGACGGCCTCGACATCTTCGTTCGAAATGTATAGGTACTTGCCGTCCTGGCTGACATCAAAGTTTTCGGGGTCGGAACCGCCATGAATTACACGTAATAGCCTACCTTGCGCAACGTCGAAGACACCGATCCCGTCGGCGCTCTTGTCTGGCGGCGGAAGAGTGCTCTCATCCACGTCTGGTCCTGCAATCGGCGATCCGCTTAACGCCACGTAGAGAGTCTTATGATCGGGGCTCGCATGAATCCCGCGCGGGCGCTTGCCAAGCGGGATGGTTGCGATCACTTTATACGTTCCAGAGTCGATCACCGTTAGATCTCCGGAGACCTCGTTCGTTACATAGATCCGAGGCGCCGAGGATTTTGCTGTTTTTTGCTCCTCGTGCTCTGGAGCTTTGGAGGAGTGACATCCCGCTGATAACAACGTCAAGCTAACTGAAAAGAGTAGGTATCCAGATTTGCTCATCGATCATTTCCCTCAAAGGTGAAATTGATCTCGGCCTTACCGAGCGAGCTGATAGTCAGCGGTTGTACTTGGGTACCAAGTTTTTCTTGCCAGACTGCGATTGTGTATTGGCCCGGCGGGAGATTTCTAATTTCAAAGGATCCGTTCTCTTGAGAGACCGCAAAGTAAGGGTGATCCAACACGCCTATAAAAGCGTGCATCCAGCTATGGATATTGCATTTGACTGGAACCATAATCTCAGGCTTCGTGAACTTGCGCATGAGTGGAGGATCACCCGCTCCTTGGCTGTGGTTCCATTCACGGTTGATCTGAGCCATTGGGTGAATGTTATGAGTTACCGGATCTGAATTTATAACTTTCAGTTGCTGACCGGTCTGAATACCCATCACGCGTGGGCGAAACCAACAGCCGCTTTGATCAATCATGACAGGAGTTACCGGAACTTCGAAGATTTTCCCTTCGAGGCCGCTTTGGATATAGACAAAAGCGTTCATCAACTCACCTTTCCGATTGACTACTAAAGATTCGTCGTAAGCTTTTCCGTGATGTGCTTCAACGCAAGCGGGCTCCTCACTCATATTGATCAATTTGAGAGTTGGCTTTTTCCCTTTGTAGCGGATGGTTCCGGTTACAACTCCGGTGGTAGCTGGATCTACTTTGAAATACGACCGCGGCGTCTCATTTTTCCTGGTAGCGGGTTGTTGCGTTCTGTCTTTTCCTGAGCACCCCGCGAGGAGAGTAACAGCAAGGCTAAGATTGAGAAAGTAAAGATGCCTCATATCCGAATTCACTTTACTCCTTAGTAGGGGATCCAACATCGTTGGGCATCTCGCCAGTAAGCGACTTAAGAAACTCAACCAAGTCCGCTCGATCTTGAGCGGAGAGACTAATCGCTTTCATCTCTTTGTCAAGATATGGATTGGAATTACCTCCGCCTACGTAAAAATCGACGACATCTTTGAGCGTCTTTAGGCTTCCGTCGTGCATATATGGTGCGCTAACTGCAACATTGCGGAGATCAGGCGTCTTAAATGCACCTTTGTCGGATTCGAGTTTAGTTTGGTTATAACGTCCAAGATCAGTGAACTTCCCCTCTCCGTCGACTCCCACCCCAGTGTTGTGAAATTTTCCATCGGTGAAGAGCGCGAATTTTTCGTTAACGGTGTGGCACGTAACGCAATTGCCTCTTTTCGGATCTGTAAAGATCGCGAAGCCCTTGATCGCGGCCGCCGAAAGCGCTTTTCTATTTCCGCAAAACTGATATTGATCAAATCGAGAATTGCCACTAAGGAGCGTTCGCTCGAAGCTTGCTAACGACTTTTCTATCTTTCTTAGAGTTATGGTTCCAGGCCCGAATGCCTCTGCAAACTCAGCTTTGTACGTTGGGTCATTCCGTATTTTGGAAACAGAGACTTCGTGGGTCTGATTCATCTCGTTCGGGTCAGCAATCGGAAAGGCCACTTGAGCCTCGAGGCTGCTACTTCGACCATCCCAGAATTGAAATGGTGAATAGACTGCATTCAATAAAGTGGGGGCGTTGCGGATGCCGATCATGCCTCCAACGCCGTTTGAAAATTGACGTCCATCCGTAAAGCCGAGCTTTGGATTGTGACAGGACGCACATGACAAGGTATTGTCTCTGGACAGCTGCGTGTCGTAGAAAAGCTTTCTCCCCAGAGCGATTTTCTCCCGTGTTGGCGGGTTGTCGGCAGGAATGGGGACCGATGGCAAGCCGAGCGGCGCTACAAGCTTTACAACTTCGCCAGTCGGCTTTTCTGAATTCCGACACCCAATAAAAAGAGCCAGTAAGCCAATCGTCGCAACGTTATGTATTTTGAATACGCCCAATTTCGCGTCTTTCGTTTCTATTTGCCGCCAGTCGGAAGAGCCCAAGCGAATAGCACACTACCGCTGCTAGTTAGCACATACTGGCGATCATCGAGTTTGTAAGTAATCGGCGAACTTTGCATTGGAGACCCCGTGCCTGCATGCCAAAGAGTCTTTCCGTCGCTTGTATCCAATGCAAGAAAGTTCCCCTGGCCATCGCCAGTAAAAGTGATCCCGGAATCCGTTGTTAAAACTCCCGCGCCGGAGGGTGGTCCAAGCTCATGGCTCCAACGGATCTTTCCGGTCTGGTAGTCGATGGCCTCGATCACACCCTTGCCCCAAAGGCCATAATCAGCCCCCGCCCAGCCATATGTACCATCAGCCGGTTTGGCGAAATAGAGGCTGTAGCTGGGATGGGCATCAACGATAAACAACCCTGTCTTCGAGTCAAAACTTGGAGACCGATAGTTGGTGAGACCACCCTCGTCTGGTGCAATCAACCTGCCGTCGGGAGCAGGTTCTTTTGCAGGGTTTGGGATAGGACTCCCTTGTTTATCTACGCCACTCGCCCAGTTGACAGGGCCGAAGGGAGCCGTCAGGAGATTCGTTCCATCGGTTCGATCCAATACAAAAAAATACCCATTGCGCGAAGCTTGCATCAGCATCTTTCGCGGACGGCCGCGAAACGTCCCGTCTACCAATACGGGAATCTCGACAGCATCCCAATCGTGGGTGTCGTGTGGTGAAGGCTGGAAAGCCCAAACGAGTTTTCCGGTGTCCGGGTTCAGAGCCACGATGCTACCCGTGTAGAGGTTATTTCCGGGTCGAACCGTACCATTCAAAACCGGAGTGGGATTACCGGTTCCCCAGTACAGAAGATTAAGATCTGGATCGTAGGTGCCTGGCATCCACGTAGTGCCTCCAGTAGTCGCATTCGGCGTTCCGGGTGGCGGATCGACATCCCACTGCCACTGCGTGGCACCTGTCTCGGGATCGATGGCCTTTACAAACATCGGCAGATTATCCAGATCTCCACCAACGCCCGCAATGACGTGATTGCCAACAATAAGCGGAGCTTCGGTTGTCCAGTAGCCTTTAGAGGAATCCGCTATTGCGATATTCCAGCGTACGGTGCCATCTTTGGCGTTGAGAGACACCATGTGGGCATCGGGGCCCATAAAAAAGATCCAGTCCTTATATATCGCGACCCCGCGTTGCCCTATATGATCCCCCCTGTTAGGGGGATACTTATAGTGCCAGAGCATATGACCTGAGCGCGCGTCGACAGCCCATAAGTTATCTGGAACCGTGAAATACAAGATTCCATCCACAAGCAGCGGAGATGCTTTGATCGCCGCAGTCTGGTTTGTCTGAAAAGCCCACGAAAGGCCCAGACTCCTCACGTTCCGCGGTGTGATTTGCGTCAACGCGCTATGACGCTGTCCCGAATAGTCGCCGTGATACGACGGCCAACTGTCCGCGGGCGGATGGAGAAGCGTCGTCGCATTCACTTTCTGCGCGATCGAACAAGTGTGAGACGCGATGATGAGCGTTGCGCAGACAGCAAGACGACATGCACCAAAAGGGTAGTTCATATCGATTTAGTTTCTCTCCAATAGCAAGTGACTGTGATTCGATAACTGCGATTCGCTCTTAGCGATTTGTAATTGGTTGCGGTAACGCCCAGGCAAACAAAACTCCTCCGCTGCTTGTCATGACGTATTGTCGATCGTCCAGCGTGTATGTAATGGGAGAGGTTGCTATCGATGACCCAGTCCCTGCATGCCATAGAGTCTTCCCACTGCTTGTATCCAGTGCGAGTACGTTTCCGAAGCTATCACCAGTAAAAGTCAGGCCCGAATCGGTTGTGAGCACACCGGCACCTGATCCCTCCCCCAGCAGATCGTGACTCCAGCGAACCTTGCCTGTCTGATAATCAATAGCCTTGATGATGGCCTTACCCCAGACGCCATAATCTGCACCAGCCCAGCCATAGTTGCCGTCTGCCGGTTTAGCAAAATAGACGCTATAGCTAGGATGGCTAGCCACAACAAATAAGCCGGTCTTTGGATCGAAGCTCGGAGAGCGAAAGTTGGTCAGGCCAGCTTCGTCCGGAGCGATAAGACGTCCATCCGGCGCAGGCTCTTTCTTTGGGTTCGGAATCGGGTGACCTTCTTTGTCTACTCCCAGCGACCAGTTCACCGGCCCATAAGGCACAGTGAGCAAGCTCTTTCCGTTGATCCGGTCTAACACAAAGAAATAGCCATTGCGCGATGCCTGCATTAGCATCTTCCGCGGCTCGCCATGAAAATCACCATCGACGAGAACGGGAACCTCGGCCGCATCCCAGTCGTGCGTGTCATGTGGCGAAACAGAGAATGCCCAGACAAGTTTTCCTGTGTCGGGGTTGAGAGCGACGATGCTGCATGTGTAGAGGTCATCGCCGGGCCGAGTAGTTCCGTTCAATACTGGGGTGGGGTTCCCGGTCCCCCAGTACAGCAAATTCAGAGCGGGATCATAAGTCCCTGTCATCCAGGTTGTACCTCCGGTCGTTCTATTAGGAGTTCCGGGAGGTGGGGTACTGTCCCATTGCCACTGCATCTTTCCACTCTCGGGATCGATCGCTCGCAAATAGCCGGCGAGATTGTCAAAGTCCCCTGAAACACCAACGAGCACATGGTCGCCTACTATGAGTGGAGCCATCGACGTCCAATAGCCTTTGTCAACGTCTGCGATCACGACATTCCAACGAACGGTGCCGTCTTTGGCGTTGAGCGAGACTAGGTGGCCGTCCGGCGAAAGGAAATATAACCGCCCTTTCCACATGCCCACACCACGCTGGCCTATATGACTCCCGCGATTGGGAGGATAGATATAGTGCCAGATCGTATGCCCCGATCGTGCGTCTACGGCCCAGATGTTATCCGGCACAGTAAAGTACGCGACTCCATCAACCAAGAGGGGCGTAGATTTAATAAAGGCCGCCTGATTCGTCTGAAAGGCCCACGCGAGACCAAGGTTCTTTACATTCTGCGGTGTGATCTGTGAGAGATGGCTGTGACGTCTACCCGAATCGTCTCCATGGTATCCAGGCCAGTCTCCAGATACCGGGTTATGTGACGCATTGACACCCAGGCCTTGGGCTGAAAGCGCATTCGGCAAAGCGGCGAATAGCACGCTTGCAGCGAGAGCGGACATGTCTTTCAGTCTCTTCATATTGGCCAAGGAATTTCTGCGCGTTCCATCTAGTTAACGAAGCGTTTGAATGTAAGCCATCAAGTTGTGGATGTCATTATCGGTATACTTCTCGAATAAATCGGCATGGGCATTTACCCGTTCGTCCACCACATATTTCACCTTGTCCGTAGGCCATGATCGATAGGTTCCGCCACTGTCAAACAGTCCCACCGTAAACTCATCCCGATAGGCCAAGGTACCTTTTATGGGTTGTCCTGAAGGCAGCGTCACTATAACCTGGCTCTTCGCGTCTTTAGGAAAGAGCATGCGCTCTTCCAGCTGTAGACCCTCATAACGAGACGCGATGCCAGCCAAATCTCCCGAAGCTGAATGACATTTCGCGCATCCTCCTGTGCTGTCGAAGTACCGCTTCCCTGCCTCAACGTTTCCGGTTTGCAGATCCGCCACATCCACTCCGCGGCGACTCCCCTTCTGAGACGCGGCCTTAGCTTGTTGGGAGTGAATGAAGGCTGTGAGGCTGAGTAACTCCTGGTTGGAAAAATTGAAGGCGGGCATCTTTTTTTCAGGACGGCCATTTCGAACAACTTCAGAGATCTTGTCTCCACCTACATCGGCACTTACGAGTTTGGACCGAGTAAGATCAGGTCCCGATTCGCCGCCCATCGTGTCTCGTCCGTGACAGAACGCGCAACTCTGTTGAAACAGGCCGCCGCCAGCTTCGACCAAGTCGGACGGATGGGTTCCCGTGCCGCCAGCTGCAGTTTCGGACGCGGGCATAGAACTGCCGCTGCTGACAAGATAATGAAGCAACGCAGTCACATCAGCATCCGGCAGATGAGAGAAGGCGGGCATTCTACCTTTGCCGGTATGAATGATGTCGGTGATCTGCTGGGATGTCATTTGCCTACGTATGTTCTGAAGCGGTGGAAAGGATGGAAGAATCCCTTCTCTCTGCTCTCCATGGCATATCGCACAACGCTTCGCATAGACTTGAGCGCCTACGTTATCGGAAGTGTCTCCCGCCCACACCTCTGCAGCAGAGTCCGCTGATGCACCATGTTTAAGCGCCGCATACGTAGGCGTGGGTCTTCCCAGTGAAATGACGCATCCAGTCACCGTCAGCAGAGTTGCCAAAACCAAGAGCCGTTTCATATTGAAGACATCCCCGTCCATCTAAAGTGAATCGTCACCTGCTACAGACCTTTTAGTCCGCATACTTGATGAGTTGCATAAAGCCGTAGTCCATATGAAGCTGCTGATGGCAATGCATGAGTGTGTCGCCCGGGTTATTGGCGATGAAATCTACTTCGACTGTATCCAGTGGCATGATATTGACTACATCTTTCATCAACCCGCTCATTGACTTACCCCCAATGCTTGTGACCTCAAACGTATGGCGGTGCAGATGGATTGGATGCTGGTCCCCACTTCCATTGCGGAGAACCATTCTGTAGCGTTTTCCTTGCCGTACTTTTAGCGGCTCGATGGCAGGCCATGATTTGTTGTTGATGGTCCAGGTGTCAAACTTGGACCCGTGCTGCGGACCGCTATCACGGAAGGTCAGGACGAAGGTCTCATC
Source organism: uncultured Acidobacteriaceae bacterium (assembly GCA_963708755.1). Taxonomy (GTDB): domain Bacteria; phylum Acidobacteriota; class Terriglobia; order Terriglobales; family Acidobacteriaceae; genus Edaphobacter. The sequence continues at coordinate 74,887 of CAVPTN010000018.1, read as the reverse complement.
AGGCTTGGATGCCTCGGTCGTATGGGCAAACTGCTGATAGTCCCACTCCTGTGGGTCCGGGTCTTTCCATACGGGAGCTCCTGTCTTTCCGGCGTATTCGACGACGACACCGAGGCCCATCTGACGAGCATTTGCGAGTGTGGAGCCAAGTACCCACACGCCGGGGGTATTCATTTCTACGATGGCGTCCACGCGCTCTGCCACAGCAAGCGACAACACCTGAACTGCCTTCGGGTTGGGTACAGGATTTCCATCCATAGCGATGACCTTGAAGCTGTGGCCGGGAAGAGCCAGGATCACGTTCTCAGTCGCGCTCGCGTTCAAAAGGCGCATAAGAACACGTTGGCCTTTTTTGACTCGAATCGGCTCGCCTGCCCCAAGCATATGTGCGTTGACTGTGGCGTATTTATATCCGACATCTGAGCCTGTCGTAAGCGGAACATTCGCGGATTGTTCGCGCATGGTTTCCACCATCGGGACGAAAGAGGGCTCCCAGTGGTGAATAGCCAGGTTAATCTCTTGGTCGTATTGTCCGGGCTCTTGTTTGCCTTCAATCAGAAGAAATCCAAACTGACCAGTGTAGGACCCAAGCGAGAGATCATCGTATGCGGCGGCATGCGTGTGATACCAACGTGTCCCCGCAGGCTGCGGAGTAAATGTGTAGCGATGGGAGGTACCGGCCGGGATCATCGGAGAACCTTCTTCCATGGCGCCATCATTGAGGGAATCAATCGCGAGGCCATGCCAATGAACCAGATCCGGCGCCGAGCTCGCGTTGGTGACGTCAATGGTCACCGGCACTCCTTCGCGCAACCGCAACAATGGCCCCGGGACCTGTCCGTTATACGAAAGCGTTTTAATGCTAACGCTAGGGCCAATCTGCAGAGTGCAAGGTTCAATACGAAGGCTGTGATCGGGCTTAGTCTCCGCAAAGAGGGCGCTTCCCCTTTTTGACATAGGGAGGAGCGTGTTCAGGGATCCGTTCGCGAGCACCACGCCCGCAGCTGAGATGAAATTTCTACGATTCACAATCCCTCTATGATGTTCAGTTGTATTCCCAATAACAAGAGAAGGCTTCCTTCAAGATGGCTAGTTTGCAAGGGCTGCATTCCCGGATTAGTTTCTTTTCGCGAGTTCGAAGATTGATGTACTTAATCATCTATTGAGTCCCAGAACAGTTGATCTACGAACCATTTGCAGGAATATAACTTACCTTTTGCCATGTGGCACCAGCGGCGTAACTCTTCAGCATGGCATCGACGACACAGCTCGAGCGATAGCCATCTTCGAAGGTTGGTACCATCACTGGCTTTGCACTAGGGGAGGCACCTTCGCCAATCCATCGATAAGCGTCGCGAATGACATTGAAAAACGCGTCTGCCCAAGACTCTTGGTGTCCACCCGGGAGATGTACATAGGGGAGGACATCGGGCGCGACCAGCGACGGGTCCTTCGCCATGACGCTATTAGGTTGTTTGTGATGGCCGATCCACAGCTCATTCTGCTTCTCTTGAATCCATTTCAAAGAGCACGACAGGCCATTCACTTCGAGTTGCAAATCATTCTTGTGACCCGGAAGAACCTGGCCGACGGAGAACGTTCCCTTGGCGCCATTCTCGAACCGAAGCAACACGCTGGCCAAATCCTCAGAGTGCACCTGAACCGGTACGCGTTCCTCTGCGCTGCGCAAGGAGAAGGCCTCCGCAGAAGATCCCGCAGAATAACGAAGCGGAATCACGGTCGTAAGGTCTGCCAACACGGAGTCGATCTTTAGTCCGGTAACATGCTCCGCCAGGTCGCACCAATGAGAGCCGATGTCCCCCAACGCGGAAGTTGCACCACCTTTGGCTGGATCGGACCTCCAGGAATAAACGTTCGGGTCGGCCATCCAATCCTGCAGATAGTGGCCATGTACAAAAGTTATCCCCCCGATTTCCTCTTTCGCGATCATGCTACGCGCCTGCTGTATGAGCGGATTTCCTCGATAGTTGAAGGTGACGACGTGAGCCACGTTAGCCATTATGGCCGCGTCGCGCAATACACGTGCTTCCTCCGTATTCAGCGCGAGAGGCTTGTCGGAGATCACATGCTTCCCTGCCTTGAGCGCAGCCAGTGTTACCGGCAGGTGAAGGTGATTTGGCGTCGTGTTATGAATCACCTGCACGTTTTTGTCCGCAATCAATTCATGGAAGTCACCATATGCCCGCTCGACCTTGTACTCGCGAGCTTTTCTATCAGCAGTTTCCTGCGATGAGCCAGCGATTGCCACAACATCCACGTCTCCCAGACGGCGCACCGCATCGATGTGATGTGCTGCAACAAATCCGGGGCCAACTAAGCCCATTCCGATTTTCTTCATAGAAAGCAGTGTCGTTTCCGTGGTGCAGCGTGGTTAAAGATCTTCCATTCGTCTTCCGGACTTTTATCCAGTCTTACTGCGCTGGCGAAGATGCGGTTTGACGCGCATGAGATGACATGCTCCCGCCAGTCATGCCAAGTGCCCACTTGATTGCCTCAAAGTACATCTTGCGTATGTCTGGATCTTCCCACGACTCTTCCGTGTGACCTAGTGTCGAGTAGAAGACTCGGCCTTTGCCATAAGGCTTCGTCCAAGCCACGGGGAAGTCATGATCTGCACGATGAATCCGCGGATTATTCGAATAATCGAGCTTTGTCGCGTCTAAACTGAGCAGAACGTTTACCTTATCGCGAGACCACTCCTTGGGCTGATAGATCTCGTCAAACTTTACAAACTCTTTCGGAAAGTGACGCACTGCCGGGAAATCTGGCGATTCATTAATAATTGGTGCGTTGAAAGTTCCCCAGGGATGCTGATCAAACCACCCACCGATCATCTCTCCATATTCCGGCCATGTGTAATTTGTGTCGAGCGCAGCATGAATTCCAACGAAGCCTTTACCGTCTTCTTTAATGAAGGACATCATGTCTTGCTTCTGACTGGAGTCCAGATCCAGTTCGCCCGTCGTGCTGGCAAAGATCAGAACGTCGAAGTAGTTAAGGTTCTTCGTATTCCTGGAAAGATCCTTTTTCGTAATCAGTTCTGTATCTGTGCGAATCATTGTGTCCCACAGTCCACTCTCTTTACCCATGTCGTAAACAGCAGCCATGGCGGCTGAGATGGAGTCGTGCTCAAAGCCTTTCGTCTGGCCAATTATTAGCACATGCTTTAGGTGGATTTGCTTGGCGTGTGGAGCAGGCGGCGCACTCGACGGTTGCACACCTTGGGCCATCGAAATCTGAGTAAAAGGACCCATACCAAGAACGAGAAACGAAACTGAAAGCAGACATCGCAAATCTCGCAAGTAAATCTCCTTACTCAGGGATGATAGACAGGATCATCGGCAGGCTTCTCATCAGAACGTTTCTACCGATAAACCATTTTTTCTACGCATCCATAATGCCTGACGGAGAGGAGAACTGTAAATTGAAGGCCGCTTGCCATCATCCTCGGCATAGCAGATTGAAAGCCGGAGAGCTGCGACCACGGCGTCTCTGTTCCCACAACTGCTCACACATTCGCACCATGGGCACGATTTAAATCGGCAGGCCGCATGTTGAGAAGAAGCTGATTTTTGTTTTGAGCCCTCTGGCTGAGCCGGCAAAATCAAGAAGAAGAATGGAGCCGATGAGCGGAGTTGAACCGCTGACCTACTGATTACGAATCAGTTGCTCTACCAACTGAGCTACATCGGCCTGTCGTTCTATTCTATCGACTTCACGGCTATCCGCCAAATCATCTCCTCGGAAACTCGCTAACTCTCGTGGCCATCTAGAGATTGTGTCTATCCACATCGGTATCGAGGGAGTGATGGGAGTCTACTTACCACGGTACGGAGGCTGCCGCAACGATAGATGAAGCATGGCTTATGCCCGGAGCGGCCACACGATTTGGCCGTTACTGTGATAGGCCAAATTGCCGATGTGTCCGGCACGGGCGGAGGCTACTCCGGCTTCAACCGGCGCATTTGGTTCCCTGCGGCTTTTGATGCATTCGAAGAAGTTTGCCATGTGGGAGATGGTTCCATCGCGGAAGCTGTGTTCCGAAAGAACTGGGTTCTGATCACTTTTTACTCCCTCGCGATAGAGACTCAATCCGCTGCGGGTTAGCTTCAGCGTTGCCTCCGTACCCCGAAACTCCAGACCTCCGTCATCGATGGAAGAACTCATTGCACCCTCGTACACAACATCGAAGCCGGGATAACGGAATGCGGCCTGGATGGTGTCGGGACAATCCCACTGATCGAAGATATATTTGTCACCGAGCATCTGTGCCTTGACCGGCTGATCGGATTTCATAGCCCAGTGAACCACGTCGATCCAGTGGGTGAAGAGATCAGTCATCGCCCCGCCACCAAAGTTCCAGTACCAGCGCCAACGATTATATTTTTCGAGACTGAACGGTTGATCTGGTGCTGAACCAAGCCAAAGCTTCCAATCGAGCAGGCTTACGTCTATTGGTTTAGGAACCCAATCTTGTGTTGTAGTTCTGCCACCAGTAGGTTCTGACTTGAGTGACGCGTCCAAGACTGCCTCCCTGTATGAGATCAACCGCGTTGCGAAAGTGGCTCCAACTTCGCTGCTGCATTCCACACTGAAGAATCTGTTTGCTGGAGCGAACTGCGCGGGTAAGTGGCACACCCTCCTCGAGGGTGTGGGTGACTGGCTTTTCCAGGTAGACATCTTTGCCGGCAGCTATCGCGTCGGTTGCGATGCGAACGTGCCAATGATCAGGGGTTGCAATGATTACGGCATCGATATCTTTTTTATCGAGCACCTCATGATAGTCAACGTGAGTGGTTGCGAGGCCGTTGGATCGTGCCTTCACCGCATCGCAGTGCGGCCCATACACGTCGCTAACGGCGGCGATCTCGTAGGAGCCAACCGTATCGGCTGCATCGAGCAGATTCCTCATCCGGCCACCTGCTCCTATCACCCCAATTCGTAGGGTATCGCTTGCACCGAACGCCTTTGCTGAGGCGAGAGTAAGTCCGCTCCCAATGATGAAGTTGCGACGACTGGGTTTATAGGGCATAGCGCTCCTAGTCAGTTTTACCTCGACGATGGTACCAGTGAAGGTCACTATTCAACACATCGTAGTGTAATAGTGGCTCTTTCGCTTGCTGCACCGCGGCACTAAGTGGCGATTGAAAAATTGCAGCGCCGGTCTATATTTCACTCATGCTGCTTGCTGGCCATGAGTCCGTGCGCAGGTCGCGTCACGGTCCCCTCCTTCTGTCGTTGTTACTTAAGCTCACCTGCGGAGCACTGGTGCTTGCCGTTATCCCCGCGCACGCACAGCAGGATCAATCGATGGCAGGGATGAACATGGGCGACATGAGCAGCATGGGGAATATGGGCTCCAGTATGGCAGCGATGGCAGGTCATATGTACATCACACCGCTACGGCCCAAGCAGCCAGGCGACGAAGAGAAAGCCAAGGCGTGGTAGTACAAGTGAAAGCCTCAATCGAACGATACAAGGACTATCGCAAGGCTTTGGCCGACGGATACGTCATTGCAAATCCAAAGGTCGATCAGCCTCAGTCTCACTTCAACAATGCGGCCAACATCAAGGAAGCAGAACAGCATTTCGATCCGACCAAGCCGTCCTCGCTGCTCTATCGTAAGACGCCGAACCAACGTTACAAGCTGGAAGGGGTAATGTTTACAGACAGACCGGATGCGACGGAAGACGAGTTGAATGAACGAATCCCACTTAGCATTGTTCGGTGGCACGAACACACTAACTTCTGCGCGGCTCCAGCGGATAAAGTGCAAGAATACTTCGGCAAAAGCCCGAAGTACGGCATGTTTGGCTCGATCCGTACTGAAGAGGCCTGCAAGACCGCAGGTGGAACATTCTTCCCACGCATGTTCACCTGGATGATCCATGTCTTTCCTTACGAGGACAACTTGAGAGACGCGTTCTCAATGAATGACGATATACCCCACAACGCGGCCGACCGGCTCTTGCCGGGCATGGCACAGTGAGCGGAGAAGACCAGTGTGGCCGGAATCGGCGTTCACGAAGATCTCAACAACGGCATCGGATATAGCGAGTCCCCCGGGATGCGAGATAAGCGGGTTGGCATTGTGAACTTCGATTACCTCGCCAAACTCACTCGTCTATCTCCGCTTCCACGTAAGGTTTGCGGAAAGCGGTGATGCGGTGGCGAAGAAGAACGGCGATGGCACAGGTTATGAGGAAGAGCATTGGGCCAGTGAAGATGAAGCGATCGGTAATCCATCTCTCGTCGATTAGACCGGGAGCTTGTCCATAGAGAGGGCCGAAGAAACGCTCGACTCTGCCCACTGATCGCTGCGTGTCAAAAACACTCGAGTTGCGTGATTGCCAGGTTGTGAAACGAATAAGGAAGGCGAGTGTGACCGGCAGCCATGCCCATAGGATCGGCGAGACCGCGTCGGGTTCAGGCGCAACTTGCATCGCGGCTGAGGGAAGGAGCGAGCGGAAAAGATCGCTCAGAGCTTTGCCGAGCTTGCCGAAGGGGATGAGGCCGAGAAGAAATCCGGTCGCGGCGAAGATGGGAAGAAAGTAGCTGAGAAGATAGGCGAGGCGGTTGAGATGTGTCCATTGCATTTTAGTGGCAAGCTGCCAGACGGGTGTCGTGAAGACCCATGAGAAACGTATCGCCGCGATCGCAACGAGGAAGTAGATAAATAAACATTTGGCGCACCATGTGACCGCTTTCAGCATTGCCTAGATGTAGCACAGGCGCATCTTTTGTGGTGCAGAATTGTTGACGCTTTAATGGCGCAAGGCGCTATACTGCGAGACATGACGCGGTCCGATGGACCTGGAGCGTCGGCGAGTGAGGTGAGTCTTCAGCGAATGCTTGAATGACAATGCGCTCGGAGTTGCTGCCGGGGGGCCACCCGGTGCGCCGCCTGGTGGGGTGGTGGAAGGGCGCGTGATGTCTCGCTGGTGGCAAGGGCCTGGACGGGTGGTTCGGGCTGCATTAGATGACTTGGTTACAACGATCTATCCGAGCGACTGCAGGGTTTGTGGTGGACCACTGCTGAGAGCCGGTTTCTCTCCTGTCTGTGATGCTTGTGCTGATGGAGTTGCTCCCCAGTCGATGACGCTGTGCGTGCGCTGCGGCGAGGCGCTGGACATGGAAGGTGTGCGGTTTGCCGGGCAGTTTCCGGTGGAGGGGCTGGTCTGCTCGCCGTGCCGAATGGTGCCGCCAGAGTTTGAGCGTGCTGTGGCGTTTGCGGTCTATCAGGATAAGTTGCGGGAGATGGTGCACCTGCTGAAGTATGAGCGGATGCGTACAGTGGCCAAGCCGCTGGGCAAGCTCCTTGCGCGGGCGATCGAGATGCTGGAGGCTGAGGCTGGCCGCGAGTTGTTGGTAGTGGCTGTGCCGCTGTTTCCGGCGAAGGAGCGCGAGCGCGGATATAACCAAGCCGTGCTGATGTCGGATGCGGCGCTTGTGGAGTTGAAGAAGAGCCGGCCCGAATGGAAGCTGACTGCGGCGCATGGCGTGATTCGCCGGGTGAAGGATACGAAGAGCCAGTTTGGACTGACGCCGAAGGGGCGGAGACGGAATCTCCAGGGAGCCTTCGCTGTGCGAGATCGTGCGGCGCTGGCCGGGCGCGAAGTTTTGTTGGTCGACGATATTTACACGACTGGAGCGACGGCGCGGGCTTGTGCGCGTGTGTTGCGGGCGGCCGGGGCGACCAAGGTTTGGGTGGCGACGGCTTCGCGGGCTCAGACGGAGATGATTGCGGCGTGGGACGCTGGTTCAGGGACCGCGGCCTGGGATGCCGGGTAGCAAAGTTTGGCGGACTTGGAGTCTGCAGAGATGCTTGGCGGAGTGCTAACAGTAGCTGGAACCGGAGGGCTTTGAGATGCAATCGGGGAAGATGCGAAAGCAAGGGCTAGGTGGAAAGCGACACGCGGGGCATGGGGGCGGGCACTCGGGCCACAGTTCAGGGCGGGTGACGACGGAGCGGGAGGTGCGGGTTGGCGTGTTTCGGCAGCCGGCGATGCAGACTCCTGTGCTGGTCCTCAATGCGTCGTATGAACCGATCAACATCTGTGGGGCAAGGCGTGCTCTGGTGCTGGTGCTGAAGGGTGTGGCGCGCACCGAAGAGGAGCAGGGTGCGGTGCTTCATGCGGCGAGGATGCGGGTGGCGATGCCGAGCGTGATCCGTCTGCTGGAGTATCGCCGGATTCCACACCAGACTCGTGCGCTGAGCCGCAAGAACATCCTGTTGCGGGATCGAAATTCGTGCCAGTACTGCAGCGTCATCCTGACCGCGGGAGAGCTGACGCTGGATCATGTCATACCGCGGTCGCGTGGCGGTCTGTCGACGTGGGAGAACCTCGTCGCGTGCTGTCACAACTGCAATCGCCGGAAGGGCAACCAACTGCTGCATGAGCTGACGGACATGAAGCTGCAGCGTGAGCCACGACCATTTTCTCTGCATACCTCGCGCCACATCATGCGAATGATCGGCAGCGCGGATGCGGCTTGGCGGAAGTATCTCTACTTCGAGGCAGAACCCGCGGCTTAGTCACTTCAGGGCCAAGGCTTATAAGTTTCATGAGGGGTACCCCCCTCCCCTCGGGAGGGTATCTTGGACGTAAGATAATTACTTTCAACAGTTTGCCGGTCATGGGTGGCTGCAAAATATTGGAAGTAAAAGGGTTACGCCTAAAATATTGGAAGCAAATGACTTGCAGGTGAAAATTTGCGTTAATGGCATAAGCCCCGGTCTCTTCCGGGGCTTTTTCTTTAATTCCTAGTTCAAGTATATCGTTTGGAGCATAACTGATACGCCACGGCGATGTTGTTGATTGCTTTGGGGTTGTTGGATTTGGGGGCTTGACAGCGTTTTTGTGGGATTGTGCTCACTGGGCCTTACGCTGTCGTTCTTTGAGTTATTGAAGGAGTTTCCGGGCTAATCCTCCGGTACCGCGACGGCAGCAACAAAAAGCAAATACAGGGATCCTTCGCTTCGCTCAGGATGACGACTCAACAAGCAGCTTCAGAGCAGCACGACGATGACGACGCTAGCGCGCAGTTTATGGCTTGAACACACTGGTACCACTAAAGACCACGTTGGCACGACTGGAGCGCGACTCAGCGATGATCATCCTGGCGCATGATTGACTGCGGTTGGATTCAGGCAGGCAGAGGGTAAGGCGAGGCTGTCGGTAGAGTCGCGACGTATGCGACACTGTCGCGTATGTCTTCTTCTTTGCGATGGTTGAGAGCTGGTTTGTGGGTTGCGGGTGTCTCTTGTGTTTGTGGATTGGCGGGGTCGCCGGCAGAGCGGGTGTGTTTTGCTCAGACGGTGTCGGCTGCTGCGAACGCACCTGGCAGCGTGCCCAGTATCGATCAGGCGCTTGAGGCTCAGGTGCCTTCAGCGCCTGCACTCTCTCCGGATGGGCAGCGCGTGGTGTACGAGGTGTCGCGGACTAACTGGAAAGACGATGCGTTTGAGCGTGATCTCTGGATCGCGGATCGTGCGGGGAGTACGCATCTGCTGACGTCGCAGGTGAAGTCGAGTTCCAGTGCGAAGTGGTCGCCTGATGGACATTGGGTTGCGTTTCTGTCGGATCGTCCTGGGCAGGTTGCAGAGACCAAGGCGGACAGTAAGCAACTTTATGTGATCAACCCTGGGGGCGGCGAGGCGCGGCAGGTGACCAAGCTCGATGATGGGGTGGATGGATTTGAGTGGGCGCCAAACTCGAAGACGATTGCGTTCACGACGATGGACCCTTTGTCGAAGGCGCAGAAGGACCGAGCGGAACGATACGGGGATTACAGCGTGGTGAATGGGGATGAGCGGATGACTCATCTTTGGACGGTGGATGTGATGTCGGCTCCGGTTGCGTCTCCCGCTACGAAGCCAGCGCCATCTGCAGCTTCGAACGGAGCTGCTACTCCGCCGGCTGGTGTGCCTGAGGCGCATCGGCTGACGGAGGGAGATGAGTTCAGCGTGCAGGACTTTTCCTGGTCGAGGAACGGGGCGAGGATTGCGTTTGCGGCTGCGAAGGATGGCGAGCTGAAGCATGGAGGGACGGCAACGATCTATATCGTCTCCGTTGCGGACAAGAAGGTGACGAAGCTGGTGACGACTCCGGGGCCGAATGAGGATCCGCAGTTCTCTCCCGATGGGAGCGAGGTTGCATTTGTAACTGCGGATGGTGCGCAATATTTTTTCTATGCGAACCAGAAGATCGCGGTGGTGCCGGTGACAGGTGGCACGCCACGCGTGGTGAGCGGTGACTTCGATGAAGACGCTCACCTGTTTGCCTGGTCGGAGAAGGGAATCTATTTTGGCGCGATAAAGAAGACAGCGTCTCATCTTTATCGTTTGAATGTAACGACGGGCGCGATTGAGCAGGTGACGCATCCGGATGACCTGATGGCGCTCTCTCCATCCTTCTCGAAGGACTTTGGCGAGGTGGCCTATCGAGCGGCGACGCCGAACACTGGTGTGGAGATCTATATTGCCCCGACGACCGGGAGCGGAGCCCCTGTTCGCGTTACGCATCTGACGGACGCGATGAAGCCTTATACGCTGGCGCGGCGAGAGGTGGTGCAGTGGAAGTCTGGCGACGGCACGGTCATCGAGGGAGTTCTGGACAAGCCAGCGGACTTCGATGCGAAGAAGAAGTATCCACTGCTGGTGGTGATTCACGGTGGACCGACGGGGGTGGATCAGCCTCTGGTCAATCCTGATCGCTATTATCCGGTGGAGCAGTTTGTCGCGAAGGGCGCGCTGGTGCTGCGGCCGAACTATCGCGGGTCGGCGGGATATGGCGCGAAGTTTCGAGCGTTGAATGTGAGGAATCTTGGCGTGGGTGATTATGCAGATGTGATCTCGGGCGTTGATTATCTGATTGCGCAGGGGTATGTCGATAAAGACCGCGTTGGGTCGATGGGATGGAGCGAGGGTGGTTATATCTCGGCCTTCATTACGACTTCGAGCGATCGGTTTAAGGCTGTGTCGGTAGGAGCTGGGATCTCGGACTGGATGACGTACTACGTGAATACGGACATTACTCCGTTTACGCCGCAGTACCTGCATGCGACGCCGTGGGATGATCCGGAGATTTATCGGAAGACTTCGCCGATCTCATATATCGCGACGGCGAAGACGCCGACGCTGATTCAGCATGGGGATAGAGATAAGCGTGTTCCTACGCCGAATGGGTATGAGTTGCGGCAGGCGCTTGAAGACCATGGAGTGCCGGTGAAGATGGTGGTGTATCACGGCTTTGGGCACCCGATCGATAAGCCGAAGCAGCAGCGGGCGGTGATGGAGGAGAACCTGCACTGGTTTGGACACTACATCTGGGGCGAGCCGTTTGTTGACGGAGTTGGGCCGGGAGCGGCGCCGGACGCGACAAAGTAGCGCGATTTTGACGCAGTGGATCGTGTTTCAGGACACTGCGGTTGTAGCAGGAATGTGATAGTTTCAGCGGCAGGAGAAAATGGATGTCTTATATCGAGAGTTACCAGTGTGACGTGTGCGGCGATAAGAAGGGTGAAGGCGGAGATTGGTGGCTGGCGTGGGTGGACTGCTTCCAGGGAGAGAAGCCGGAGGAGGATCAGCCGCTGATTAAATTGACGCGGTGGCAGAGTCATCATGCGCACTCGGCTGGGGTGAAGCACCTGTGTGGTGCACGGTGTGCCGGGACGTTGATGGATCGTTGGATGACGCAGCAACATGCCGATCCTGATTCGCACTGCGAGACGAAATAACTGAGAGTGCAGCGTTGAAGCCCCTCGGGAGTGGCGAGGGGCTTCGGGTTCTTTAAGCTGCTCTGCTGTTAGGGGTTTTGCGGTGGTTTGGCTGGCGGTGGTGGCTGCTGCTTGTTGTCTTCAGGCGCCTTCTTGTCGGTGATGTCTTCGCCGTTGTAGATGATGCGGGCTGGTGGCGTGGAACTGCTTGTAGTCGGTGTAGTGGACGATGTTGCGCATGTGGACGTCCTGGCGAGAGCGCGCCGTTCTGCGCGGCGAAGTGCAGGTTGCCTTCGGCCTTGGTGTAGGTGGGGAACCAGTACTTGCCGTCGATCTGCTCGTAGTAGGTGGTGAAGGGCGGCGAGAGGTCTTCGTGGCCGTGGCGCGTGTCCTGCGGGACGGTGATGCCGTTGACGAGGACGATCTGGAAGTCCTGCTGGTCGACCCAGACCTTGCCCTGGAAGTAGTGCTTGCCCTTTTTCGAGGGTCTTGGGGCCGGCGTCGAAGACGTAGGTGTCGAGCTCGTCGACCTTCTGGCGGCCGAGGTAGGTGATGTCGTACTTGGGCAGGTCTTCGGTGGTGAGGATGAAGGGGAGGCGGTGCTCGATCTCGTCGAAGTCGGCGGGCGTCATGATGACGCGCTCGAGGGTGTTCTGCGGGGCGAAGACGACGTGCTCTTCGCGCTTGCCGTCGTGGTCGAAGGTGATGTCGGTGACCTGCTGGTACTCGCCGTCGAGCTTGTTGGTGTCGTCGTCGATGGTGTCGACCTTGACGGTCTGGCGGAAGGTGTAGTTCTCGCGGGCCTGGTCGAAGACGGACTCGCGGGCGGCGAACTTTTCGATGATCTGCTGCGGGGTGATGCCGGTGGGGGGGGTGGGGTCGAGGGGGCCGAAGCCGGCGGGGTCTTGCGCGGCGATGCCGTCTGGAATCGGTACAGCGGCGAAGAGCGGGGTGGCCGGGGCCGATAGCAGCAGAAGAGAAAGAGCAAACAAGTTTACGGTGGCGGAGGCGCGGATCGAAAGGGGCTTCATGAGGAAGAACTCCGTTGGCGCATGGGCTGTGTTTCTGGATTGCTCTGCACCTTACTAAGAATAGACGCGAATTGAGGAGGTTTGGTGATGTGGGTGGGAGTGAAGGAGGTTGGCAGGCTGGCGGGGTTGCGCTGGGCCGAGGTGGCGGGGGCAGGAGGAGTGGCCGGGGCGGTGTGGCTGATGAGGATTCGGTCGCGGGCACGGGCAGCGGAGTGGCGCCGTGAACAGCGGACGAACGATGAGCTTCAGGCCTATGCGCGGCTGGATGTGCGATTGCCGGCAGAGGGGAAGATGGCGGATCTGGCGGCACGGGTGAGCCGGGCGATGGCGGAGAAGAGCGCCTTTCGCCGGACTGCGATGCTGTTACGGGATGGGCAGAGTGGTTTTTCGGTTGCGGCGAGTGCGGGGATGGAGGACCTGACGGTTCAGTCGCTGAACGCCTGGGCGGAGCGCGTGATCGTAGCGAGCGGAGCGCGATCGCGGGATGGGCGTTCGGCAGAGTGATGGGAGCCTGGGTACGCGTTTGGGGAGCAATAGTTTTGCCGTAATGCTTGGGAAGGGGGCGGCAGAGGTTGAGTATCGCCGGGCGATTGTGATTCCGCTGTGGACGACGGGCGGGCGCATGGTGGGGGCGCTGGCGGTGGGCGCGGATGGCCTGCTGGGTGTGCGGAGGGCGGCGCTTGAAGAGGCGTTGGCACCGTTGGAGGCCTTGGGCGTCAAGGTGGCACGGTCGTTAGAGAACGCAGCGGTGGCCGAGAGGCTGATGCGTGCGGAGAAGCTGGCCGGGCTGGGGCTACTGGCGGGAGGGATGGCGCATGCGTTGAGTAATCCGCTGACGGCGGTGCTGGGATTTGCGGAGCTGATCGCGGTTTCGACGGCAGAGGCGCGGGTGAAGGAGGATGCGGAGGTGATCGTTCGCGAGGCGCTGCGGATGCGGCAGACGGTGGAGTCGCTGCTGGATTTCTGGCGGCCGGTGACGCAGAGCGACTCATCGGTGGACATGACGGAGCTGGTGCGGGAGTTGGCGGCGGCCTGTGCGGACAAGCTCGAAGAGAGAGGGGTTCGGCTGGTTGTTGAGGCAGAGGCCGAGGAGTCCGCTGGTGCGGGGAAACAGGCATCGGCTGCGGCAGTTGCTGGAGCATCTGCTGAATAATGCGGCGCAGGCGCTGGCTGGAGCGGATTGTGTAAGGGACGGCGAGGAGCCGGTGATTCGGATTTCGGTGAACTCGTCTGGGAGTGCTTCGGGTGGCATCCTGGGGAGCGAGGAGCGGCGCGTCCATTGATTGTGAGCGATACGGGGCCGGGATTTCACGAGCCGGGGCGGGTGTTCGATCCGTTTTATACGATGGAGGCGGCTGATGGCGCGGGGTTGGGGTTGAGTATCTGTTATGGGATTGTTCATGAGATTGGAGGGGAGATTCGTGCATTCAATCTGCATCCGCATGGCGCGGCGGTGGCGGTCGAGCTGCCTGTGGCTGAGATGGCAGCGGAAAAAAATCCGAGCGTGACCGCGGGGCGAGTTGCCAGCGTAAGTGATTGAGGATAGATGGATTGACCTGTAGTTTTGTTGTGGTCAATAACGTGGTGATTCTGCGTGGCTGGACGTGGTGTTTTGGGTGGTGTCTTGTGTAGCAATTTTGTACGCTCCAAAAAATGCGCCAGCTTTTCGAGTAAATATGTTTTGAGAGCCGAGAGCGCTACTCGCCTGGTCTTCTCCCTTGATTCCCCCTCTGGCTACGGTCGCGCTGTTGCAGTTTAGACTGGCGCGATGATGGATCGAGTGTTTTTTGGGCGTCGTGGACGTCATGGGCTTCGGTTCTTTGCGTTGGGGGTGGCGGCGAGCTGTGTTGGGATGTGCGCCGTCGGAGTGGCGCGGCTGGAGCGAGTGCGGCGGGAAGCGTCCGATGACGTTTGCGGATCTGAAGCCGATGAAGCGGGTGAGCGATCCGCAGATTTCGCCGAGCGGGAAGTGGGTGATGTTTTCGGTGACGGATGTGTCGTCTCGAGAAGAATACAAAGGTGAACCATCTGTGGGTGGTGCCGCTGGATGGCCGTGACGCGACAGAAGCAGATCCTCCGATCGGTGCGGAATGACAACAGGCAGAGCGACAGGTGACGTTCTGGAAGGAAGGTGAGTCGGACGGGAGGTTTTCGCCGGATGGGAAGTAGGTGTTGTTATCGCCACGGATAGTGCGACGGATGTCGCAGATCTTTCTGGCCCGTGGGATGAGGCAGCAGGGGACGCTGGGGACGGCGAAGCAGTGACGACTGTGAGACGGAGGCGGATGGGGCGGTGTGGTCGCCGGATTCGAAGCAGCTTTTGTTTGTGTCGCAGGTGTATCCGGAGTGCAGCGACGAGGCGATCGTGGATGGAGGAGGACGCTGCAACAAGGCGAAGGACGAGGCGCGGCGGCGAGTCCGGTGAAGGCGCAGGTGTTCGATCACCTGCTGTATCGGCACTGGAACGCTTTACGGGCGCGAAGCGGAGCCATGTGCTGGTGGTGTCGGCCGACGGATGGGAATGAGGTGCGGGACCTGACGCCGGGAGTGTGGTGGGGATGCGGAGACGCCGACGTTTTCGCTGGGTGGGCCGCTGGGGTATGCGTGGGCGCCGGACTCGAAGGAGATTGCTTATGTGACGAATCTGGATAAGGTGCCGGCGGCGAGTCGACGAATAACGATGTGTTTACGCTGCGGCTGGATGAGCCGGGGCGAGAGGCGGAGAAGGTTTCGACGTCGCCGGGGAGCGATGATGGGCCGGCTTATTCGCCGGATGGGAAGTGGCTGGCGTTTCGGTCGCAGGCGCGGGCTGGGTTTGAGTCGGATCGGTTTCGGCTGATGGTGTTGGATCGGGAAAGGATGAAGGGATCGACGAAGGAGCTGATGCCGAAGTTTGATAGCTGGGTGGATGAGTTTGTGTGGACGCACGATTCCAAACGGCTGTATCTTCGCGAGTGGCCAGAAGGGAGAGGAGCGATCTATTGCGATCAGTGTCGACGAACTGAGCGTCGCAGGTCGAGCTACCGAGTTGACATGAACGCGATTACGACGAGAGCTGGAGAGTTTTCGCGACATCGCATCCGATTGCATGATCGGGCAGGCTGAGTAGCGACGCACGGATGCTGGTCGATCGGCCATCCGAGGTGTGTGCTGATTCCGCCGCAGAGTCGTACGACATGCCGACAGGAAATCCGACGTTGCTCGGATGTGCAGATCACCGGTTGTGCTGTACGCATGTTAACGATGCCCTGCTTGCTTTAGCTCGATCTGCCCGCGATGGAGTCGTTCTGGTTCACCGGGGCGCGAGGGACGAAGGTTCAGGGCTTTATCGTGCGGCCGCCGAACTTTGATCCGGCGAAGAAGTATCCGGTGAAGTTTCTGATCCATGGCGGGCCGCAGGGGGCGTGGGGCGATGCGTGGAGCTATCGGTGGAATCCGGAGTTGATGGCGGCGAGTGGGTATGTGGTGGTGATGGTGAATCCGCGCGGGTCGACGGGGTATGGGCAGACGTTTGTGGATGGGGTGAACGGCGACTGGGGTGGGAAGGCGTATGTCGATCTGATGAAGGGGCTGGATTATGCGGAGGCGCAGTATCCGTTCATCGACAAGACGCGGGAGTGTGCGCTGGGGGCGAGCTATGGCGGGTTCATGGCGAACTGGATTCTGACGCATACGGACCGGTTCAAGTGCATCGTGACGCATGACGGGATGTTTAACCCGCAGAGTGCGTATGGGACGACGGAGGAGCTTTGGTTCAACGAGTGGGAGTTTAGAAATCCGGGTGAGGCTACGCCGGGGCAGCCGTGGAGGTACTTCGATAAGCCGGCGGCTGAGGATCCGTTTCGGAAGTGGTCGCCGATGCTGTCGATCAGGATGCGAAGACGCCGACGCTGGTGATTCATTCGCAGAGGGACTATCGGCTGGATGTGTCGGAGGGGTTCCAGTTGTTTACGGCGCTGCAGCGGCTGAATGTGCCGAGCAAGATGCTCTACTTCCCGGATGAGGGGCACTGGGTGCTGAAGCCGCAGAACTCGAAGCTCTGGTACGAGACGGTGGGGGACTGGTGCGATCGGTGGACGAAGACGAATATGTACGCGACGGGCTCTCCTGCTGTTGCGCCTGCGGTCAATGCACCGCCGGTTGCGGCTGCGCCAAAGGCATCGGCATCGGCGAGGACTGGGCAGTCGAAACCTGCAGAGTTGGATGAGACTCAGCCGCTGCCTGCGGCGGTGGCGCCTGTTGCTGCACCTCCTGCCAAAGGCGCGAAGGCGAAGGTTGTTGCGCCTGCTGCTTCGGCTCCTCCATCTTCGGTCGCTGCGTCACCTGCGCCTGCATCTGTTGGCGCGAAGACGCAGCCTGCGGCTGGTGGCGCGGAGTTCACGATTTCGCTAAGCGCTCCTGATAATGAGGTACAGGTCGGGTCGGATGCGAGGGTGATGATTACGCTGAAGAATGTGTCGGACCATCAGATCTTGTTTGGGCACAAACCCGGGATGGATAATCCGGAGTTCTCGTATCGGATTGAGGTGCGGAACGCGGCGGGGCATGTCGTGGAGGAGACGGAGTACGGCCGCGAGGCGACGCAGCGTCAGCAGACGGAGAGCCGGACAGTGGACTATGTACAGCCCGGTGGAACGACGCGTGCAGACGGCGCATATTGGGAAGCTGGTGAGTCTGAATAGGCCGGGACGGTATACGGTGCAGGTGTCGCGAAAGGTTGGGAGCGCGGTGGTGAAGTCGAATGAGCTGACGCTGAACGTTGTGCCTTAGGGTGCGCGAGAATGGTGTTGGAGGATTTCGATGGCGTTTGCACGACCGAAGAAGCGGGAGCCGGTGGGAGAGGCTGGTCTGTTTGAGTATGCGGTGGGTTTGCTGGCGCGACGGATGCGGACGGAGCGCGATCTGCGGCGGTTGATGAGGGCTCGCGCAGAGGAGGGTGAGGCTGGCGCGCGCGCGATGGATGCGGTGGTTGTTCGGCTGAAGGAGCTGAACTATTTGAGCGATACGCGGTTCGCAGAGGACTATACGCGGGTGCGGAAGGAGCATGAGAAGTTTGGCAAGAGGCGTGTGCAGCAGGATCTGATGATGAAGGGCGTGGGGAAAGAGCTGGTCGCGTCGACGCTTGAGACGGCGTATGAAGATGTCGATGAAGTTGTGCTGGCTCGGCAGTATATTGCGCGGAAGCGGATGAAGCAGCCGAGTGGGGCGAATGCGCAGAAGGAGACCGTGCGGACGATGAATCGGCTGATGCGGGCTGGGTTTTCTTCGAATGCGATCTTTAAAGTGCTGCGGGCTTGGGATCTGCCGGAGGAGGCTTTGGTGGGTGTCTCTGAGGGCGGGGATGATTCGGATTCGTATGCCGAGCCGGAGGAGCGGGCTGGGGATTCGGATACTTATGCGAAGCAGAATGAGGATGATGATGAGTGAGTTGTCCTGCCGGACGGGCCTCCTGCGCGGAGGGCGGTCACTTCGTGACTTGTGATTGCTTCGCTTTGTCCTCGCGATGCTCGGAGGGGATGGCTAGTAGTCGCCTCGGAAGCTGTGGATAAGGCGGCGGTCGCGTTTGCTGGGGCGTTTTGATGGTGCTGCGTATGCCATTGGTCCCAGGAGCTTGCGCTCTTCGGCGGCTTTGCGGCGCGCTTCTTTACTCTCTTCCGTTTCGCGGTAGAGGGTTTGTGCGATGGCAGCGGAGCCGCGCTGTTGGCTGAGGGCAAGGACCTCGATGTCGAATTCGCCACCTTCGTTTTTGATGTGGAGCATGTCACCGACGCGGACCTCGCGCGAGGGTTTCGCTGAGACGTTGTTCGAGGTGATGCGGTTCATGTCGCAGGCTTTGGATGCCTGCTCGCGGGTCTTGAAGAAGCGAGCAGCCCAGAGCCACTTGTCGATGCGCGTGCCGGTCATGAATCTATCTTCTGCTGATGCGGATGATTTGAAAACGTCTAGACCGCACGGAGAAGACGAACGGGAAGCATGAAGAGTGCGCCGATGAGTTCGAAGGTGCCTCCGACAACGATTCCGACGAGACGGAAGGGCAGGAGGATGAGCCAGATGAGGGGATAGAGGAGAAGCGCCGCGAGTGCGAGGGGCCAACAGACGACCATGAGGATCAGAAAAAGCAGAAGGTTGAGCATCGGTGTGTTTCTCTCCTGATGAGATTAACGGTTGGGGCGGGGTAAAAGTTCCGTTGGGTGGATGATAGGAAGATGGTCGATCGTAGATTGCAGCGGGTGGTTGGGGTGGACTGGTCGGGCGATAAGGGCCCGGGGCAGAGGAGGAAGATCTGGGCCGGGGTTTGGACCGCTTCGACGGGTCGGGTGACGCTGGAAGGTGGCCGCACGCGGGAGGAGTTGATCGCGTGGCTGATTGAGATGAGCGCGGAGACGCCGCGGATGGTGGTGGGGTTTGATTTTACGTTTAGCTATCCGGCGTGGTTTTTGAAGGAGTTGGGGATTGGGTCGGCTCCGGAGTTTTGGCGGTTGGTTGCGGATGGGCAGGGTGAGAAGTGGCTGCATCGGGACTGTGCGGATGTGCGGTTTTGGGGGGTGCCGGGTTCGCAACGGCATGGGAAGAAGCCGCCGGAGTTTTGCGGGCCGCACGCCTACAGGATGCTGCGGAGGGTGGAGACGGGGTTGAAGGTCAGGGCGGAGATGACTGATCCGCTGCAGATCGCGAAGATTGCGGGGATTGCGCCGAAGTCGGTGTTTCAGATTGGCGGGGCGGGAGCGGTGGGGACGGCGTCGCTGCGGGGGATGCCGGGGTTGATCGTGTTGCGTGACGCTGGGTTTCGGATCTGGCCGTACGACGAGCCGGATGTAAAGCAGGCCCCGACGGTGGTGGAGATCTACACGCGGCTGATGACGGGGGCCGTGAATAAGAGCTCGGAGGTGGCGCGGACAGCTTACCTCGCGAAGAAGCGGAAGGAGAGCGCGATGTATGCCGGGCTTTCGAGGCTGGTCATGGCGAAGGCACGGGCTTCGGAGGATGCGTTTGATGCGTTAGTGACAGCGATAGTGATGACGGAGCATCGCGGGGAGTTTGCCGGTTTGCGGAAGTTGGAGGATGAGGTCTTTCGGATGGAAGGGCATACGTGGGTGCCGGGGTTGGTGGCGGGGTGAGGTCGAAACTCTGAGTGGTTCGCAGCATCTAACTGCGGATGCGAACGATTACGTTGGAAGAACATTTTTTGACTGAAGGTTATGTGCAGGCGACTGCGGCGTACTCCGCGAAGACTGGGATGCAGTTTCCGGAGATGCAGGCGAAGCTGCTGGATTTGGGAGCGGGGCGGATCGCGGCGATGGATGAGGCCGGGATCGATCTGCAGGTACTGTCGCTGGTTGCGTTCGGACTGGAGGGATTGAGTGCTGCGGATGGGAGTGGTGTGGCTCGGGACGTCAATGATGAGCTTGCGGCGGCGGTGGCGGCGCATCCGGATCGGCTGGCTGGGTTCGCTACGTTGGCTCTTAAGGATGTTGGCGAGGCGACGAAGGAACTGGAACGCTGCGTTACCAAGCTGGGATTTCGCGGCGTGATGTTGAATGGGACGGTGGAAGGGCGGTTCTTCGACGATGCGCGCTTTCTGCCGTTCCTCGAGGCGGCGGCAGCGCTTGACGTGCCGGTTTATCTGCATCCCGCGCCCCCTCCTGAGCCGGTACGGGATGCTTACTTTTCGGGATTGCCGGGAGACATGGGGCGGATGCTGTCGATCGCTGGCTGGGGATGGCATTCGGAGACGGCGCTGCATACCCTGCGGCTGATTGTGTCGGGGCTGTTCGATAAAGTGCCGGAGCTGCAGTTGATTATCGGGCACATGGGCGAGGGGTTGCCGTATGCGCTGGCGCGGTCGAGCGGGGTCCTCTCAGGACAGGCGAAGTTGAAGCAGACGGTAGCGGAGTACTTCAAGACGAATATTCATCTGACGACGAGTGGATGGTTTACGCTGCCGCCGTTGCGGTGTGCGCTGGAGGTGGTGGGGATCGAGCGGATGATGTATTCGGTGGACTATCCGTTTAGTGCGAATACAAAGGGCAAGGATTTTCTGGAGAAGGTCGCGGAGGTACTTTCAACTGTAGAGAGGGAGAGGTTTGTCGGGGGGAATGCGGCAAAGGCGTTGAAATTAGAGATTCGTTAGGCTGTCTTTGTTGATACCGAGAAGCAGATCCAAATCGGCTGGGGGCAAGAGAAATGGATTTCGGATGGTTATTGCGTCGAGCGTCCGATCGTTCTGCATGTCTTCTGTCAGGAAAGTGTGACATCCGGCGCGTCGGGCCGTGCAAACCATAAGGGCGTCGAAGAACTGAAACCCATCTTGGTTGTGGACGTGCATCGCAGCGATGACATCGTCCGCCTCGTAGGGGACGATTCTCATAGAGAGCTGGAACTGACGAACGAACGAAGCTGCTTCGGCGGCAACGAAACGGCGCTTCTTGGTGGTGGCTCTGTAAAACTCGGCTAGCGATGTGGGCTGCAAGAAGATGTTTTGCCCCTGCATCGACATCAACCGCATAGATCAGGATATTCGTATCAACAGTTACTCTAATCACGTTCGTAGAGTTCGTCTCGATTTGTGATGCGCAGACCCCCGAGATGTATGCCTTGCTGCATCATCTGGCGAAGCTGTTCGACCGCCGCAAGCCGCTCGTCTTCCGTGGCACGCATGTCGGCCAGTTCGCTGCCTGATTGCGAGGCGGACTCTTGAACGGGAACGATCTCCGCGATGGTGTGACCACCTTGTACTAGCTGGAGGCGATGCCCTGCCTTCAATTCCACAAGGGATTCCTGATCGAGGAGCTTGGCTGATATTTGTCGCATCTGATCGTTCCTGCGGCGTGTGGCCTTAGGTCATTGTATCTGCTGCGCAGCGTCGGCCGCTGATAAACTTGGTGCTTATGACGAATCATTCGGGTAGCCGGCGTTTTTTTTCGGGAACGCAAATCAGGGAAGATTTTTTGCGGTTTTTTGAGGGTAAGGGGCACAGGCGCGTGCACTCTTCTTCGCTGGTGCCGGCGAACGATCCTACGCTGCTGTTTACCAATGCGGGGATGAATCAGTTTAAGGATGTCTTTCTCGGGAACGAGAAGCGGGACTATACGCGGGCGGTGAGTTCGCAGAAGTGTGTGCGGGCGGGGGGCAAGCATAACGATCTGGAGAACGTCGGGTTTACGCGGCGGCACCATACGTTCTTCGAGATGCTGGGGAACTTCTCGTTTGGTGACTACTTCAAGAAGGATGCGATTGCCTATGCGTGGGAGTTGCTGACGACGAATCACGATCATTGCTTTGGGATCGATAAGAGCAAGTTGTATGTGACGATCTTCGAGGGCGATGCGAAGGTTCCGCGGGATGATGAGGCGGAGCAGTTCTGGATTGAGACGGGCGTGCCGAAGGAGAGGATCTTTGGGATGTCGGCCAAGGATAACTTCTGGCAGATGGGCGATACGGGGCCTTGTGGGCCTTGTAGTGAGATCTTCTACGACCTCGGGATTGAGGCGGCTGAGGAGCCGGGAGTCGATAAGCCGTTTCCGCAGGATGAGCAGCGGTATGTCGAGATCTGGAATCTGGTGTTCATGCAGTTTGACAGGAGCAGCGATGGGACGCTGACGCCGCTGCCTAAGCCTTCGATCGATACAGGCATGGGGCTGGAGCGGGTTTCGGCGGTGCTGCAGGGCAAACTTTCAAACTATGAAAGCGATCTATTTACGCCGCTTCTGGAACGTGCTGCCGAACTGACCGGTTTTGACTTGCCCCTTAGCAAATGGCGATTAGAACAACTGGCAATCGGTGATCATAGGTCCGATTCGTCTGTACGTATCATCGCGGATCATGCCCGCGCAGCGACTTTCCTAATCTCAGATGGAATATTGCCCGCAAATGATGGACGGGGCTATGTTCTACGAAAAATTATCAGGCGTGGTATCCGACATGGGCGATTGTTGCAACAGGAAAAACCGTTTATGTATGAGATGGTATTCGCGGTGCGGGATGCGATGCAGATGGCTTATCCGGAGTTGAAGGATAGCGCTGAGCGGGTGAGTAAGGTAGTGCTTGCGGAAGAGGAGCAGTTTGCTCGGGTACTTTCTCTTGCGATTAAAGAACTCGATGCAATGTTTGCGCATTCCATGCTTTTTGCCATTGAAGAGCTATACAAGAATAAAAAGCACTTACTTGTGCAGGCATTCCAGCAAGAACATTCGTTGCACGATCCTGAAGGCTTGAGATTTGACGAGATCTGGCAAAGACCTCGGACTGTTTCTGATTTGGATACTATAAGAACTTTATACAAACCAATAGCCGATCATCTTCCAAGCAGCTATCATGCCCGGTTTGCTGGTAACGAAGCGATTTTACTTATACGAGACTTACGGCTTGCCGTTGGATTTCATAGTCGATGCGGCTCGCGATTCTGGGATCATCTTTGATTTAGAGGCTTTCGAGTCGGCCAAGGCAGAAGAGCAGCAACGGGCGCGGGCTTCCTGGAAGGGTGGGTCGCAGAAGTCGGCGGCGCCGGTTTATTGGGAGTTGCCGAAGACGGAGTTTGAAGGGTATAGCGCACTGCGTGTCGATGGGGCGCGGGTGTTGGCGCTGGTCAAGGATGGGATTGGGGTGCCGGAGTTGAAGGGCGGCGAGACCGGCGAGGTGGTGCTGGATGCCACGAGTTTCTATGCGGACTCGGGTGGGCAGGTTGGGGATGTGGGGTGGTTGTACTCGGGGGATCACAACGCAGTGGTGGCTGAGGTGAGTGGCGCGACCAAGCCGGTGCAGGGGGTGTTTGCGCATAAGGTGAGGGCGAACCAGACGATCGCGGTGGGCGATACGGTAGATACGGTGGTGGATGCGACGACGCGGGTGGCGACGACGCGGAATCATACGGGGACGCATCTGCTGCATGCTGCGCTGCGGGAGGTGTTGGGTAAGCATGTGAAGCAGGCGGGGTCGCTGAATGATGCGACGCGGCTGCGGTTTGATTTTTCGCACTTCGCGGGTGTGGCCGAGGAGGAGTTGCAGGAGGTTGAGGATATTGTGAATCGCCAGGTGCTCGGCAATACGAAGGTTGAGACGATGGTGGATGTGCCGATCGATGTTGCGGTGAATGAGCTGGGGGCGATGGCGCTGTTTGGCGAGAAGTATGGCGAGCGGGTAAGGGTGGTGAAGATCGGTGATTTTTCGACGGAGCTTTGCGGCGGGATTCATACCGGGGCGACGGGCGAGATTGGCCTGATCAAGATTGTTGGGGAGGGGTCGGTATCTTCGGGCGTGAGGCGCGTGGAGGCGGTTTCGGGTACGGGTGCGTTGCATGAGTTCCGGCGCGACTTCGACGTGGCGAAGGTGGTGGGGTCATTTGTAGGTTCTTCTTCGGACGCGATTGCGCCTGCCGATGCGCTGCGTGCTCGCATCGCTTCGCAGGAAGAGGAGATGAAGAAGCTGCGGAGGGAGCTGGATCAGGTTCGGATGAAGTCGGCTTCGGCTTCGGTGTCGGATGCAGCCTCGTCGGCGGTTGAGGTGAAGGGCGTGAAGGTGCTGGCGCAGCGGGTGGATGGAGTGGAGAAGGCGCAGATGCGGGAGCTGGTGGATCAGCTTCGCGGCAAGCTGGGTTCGGGTGTTGTGGTGCTGGGGGCAGCGGTGGAGGGGAAGGTTTCGCTGATCGTTGGCGTGACGAAGGATCTGACCGCGAAGGTGCAGGCGGGGAAGATTGTTGGGCAGCTGGCGGCTCAGGTTGGAGGCAAGGGTGGTGGACGGCCTGATCTGGCGGAGGCTGGCGGGAGTGATGTTGGATCGCTGGATGCTGCGTTGAAGAGCGCGGCTGAGGTAGTAGGCGGGCTCCTGGGTTAGCGCTACGGTCATGCCGTACTGACTGCGCGGGAGGCTGCGCTCGGTTCGACCAGCGAACGGCGCGACGGCGAGGCTAGGCGGCAGCGCGATGGTTTGGTATGGTGGCGGGTAGGACAAGGAGCGCCATGACTTCCTATCACTCTTCCCTTTGGCAACGACGCTGCTTGGGTGCGCTTGTCGGCACTTGTTTCCTTCTCTTGAGTCATAGCGGATTCGCGCAGGCCGGTGCGACGAGTTGTAAGCCGGTCAGTGAGCGCAGCGGCGAGTTCGGATGCTGGATACTCTCGCATCAGATGCTCGCAAATACCGTTGCTGAGCCTTTGTATTGGTCGCTCGACACCTTTCCGACGCGCACGGAGGCAGAGGCCGCAAAAGGAAGCAATGGCCAGGTGGTGGAGGCGCTGGGCAAAGTGTGGGTCTTCACGGTTTCGGGAAAAGACGATCGACCGGCGGGGGGACGCCATGTGACCCAGATAGGTCCCTTACCGATCAAGCCGCAGACAGCTTACATGGTCCAATATATGGAGTCCGTTCAGCAGCCTGGACTGTCGAGCGTGATTCATCGTCATCCTGGCCCCGAGGCGTTTTATACGGAGGCGGGAGAGAGCTGCCTGGAGACTCCACAAGGGAAGCAGATGAGGCGTGTGGGCCTGGACGTGATCGTTCCGGAGGGCGAGCCGATGACGGTGACTGCTTCGGGAACGGAGACGAGGCGTTCGATTGCGTTGGTGCTTCACGACTCGTCGCACCCGTGGACGACGATTGCGGCGGATTGGAAGCCGAAAGGGTTGTGTCGAGATTGATCGTGACCGTCGCGGCGATGAGGCAGTCGCATCCGCCGCGGCTTGTCGTGTTCCCTTTTTGGGAACGGCTACGTGGGTTCTTCGGATTCGAGAAGCTGGCGAGTCTCTGCCAGGTTGAGGGTGTTTCCGTCCACGATTAGCTCGTAGTCGCCGGCGTTGTCAGGGACTTTGAACACGCCTTCTACCTTGTGGCCGCGTTTGCGGAGGGCCTCGACGAGAAGATCGATATCTACCATCATGCGAGCCAGTCTACATGAAGTTTTTCAACCTGAGCAGCCTTGTCGGTTCATGGAGATATGAGGATTGCGATGACTCTTCGGTGGGGGTATCGGGGGGTGTACGGGGATTCTTTTCACACGCGTTGATGGGTGGGGTCTCTTAAACTTAGGTCTGTCTGTCGGTTTGAAAAAAGACAATGGGCCCAGGAAAGACAATTCGTAATTGGTGGTGGTGCGGTGGTTGCGCGGCGGTGCTGAGCTGCGCGATGGTGCAGGTGCTGCCTGCAAAAGCGACGCGGCGGCATGTGGAGCTGACTCCCTGGGAACAGGCGGAGCGAGGGTTGGAGACGCTGGAAGCGATTCCGGAAGGGTCGCGCACGCGAGCCGATTACACGCAGGCGATGGATCGGTTTCGAGCGGTCTATCACGAGGCTCCGGGAGATGTGCACGCTCCCGACAGCGTGAATGCAGTGGCGGAGCTACTTGCGGAGCAGGGGCACGGTCTGCATGATGCGAAGAGTTTGAAGGCAGCGGTGGGGCAGTATGAGTTTCTGCGGACACAGTATCCGGGGAGCTCGCTCAGAGTGGCCGCGCTGCTTGCCGAGGCGCAGATCTATGAGAACGACCTGCATGATGCGGGCGCGGCGCGGGAGAGATATTCGCTGCTGGTGAAGCAGTATCCAAAGAGCACGCTGGCGGAGGAGGCGAAGGCTGGGCTGGCTTCGCTGGAGCAGGGTTCGACGCGTAGGGAGCAGGTTGCTGGGCGTGATCATGCGGTTGCTGCTCCGGTCTCTGCGGCTCCTGCTTCGACTGAGAGTGGTGCTGCTGCAACGACTGGCGCTGCTACTACATCGCAGATTGTGCGGGATGCGAAGACCATTGGTTCAGTGCCTGTGGAGGCTTCGCTCGATACTGCTCCGCGTGATGCTGTGGTGCCGGGCGATCAAGTTGCTGCTCCGATGCATGTAGCCAAGACGTCGGCAAAACGGCATGGGCAGATGGCGCAGGTAACGGGGATTCGTCACTGGTCGACGCCGACCTATACGCGGGTGGCGATCGATCTGGGTGACGATGTGACGTATGAGGCGGCGCGGGTGCCAAATCCGGATCGGATCTACTTTGATCTGCATGGAACGCGGCTGGCGCAGGAGCTGGTGGGCAAGAGCTTCACCGTGACCGACGATGGATTTCTGAAGAAGATTCGCGCGGCGCAGTTTTCGAACGATATGACGCGCGTGGTGCTCGATGTAAATGACGTGACGGAGTACTCGGCGTTTTTGCTACCGAATCCGTATCGGTTGATCATCGATATTCATGGAGG
This sequence comes from uncultured Acidobacteriaceae bacterium, assembly GCA_963708755.1. GTDB lineage: Bacteria > Acidobacteriota > Terriglobia > Terriglobales > Acidobacteriaceae > Edaphobacter. Next base: position 47,945 of record CAVPTN010000018.1, on the reverse strand, counting down.
GAGCAAGGCTGAGCCTGCAGCTTCCACCGTTAGCGTTCCGACGCAGCGGGCTGCGGCTGCTGCCCCAACGGTGCCGAATACGACGGCGGTGAAGTCGGCGAGTTCGTTTGATGTGGCGGCGATAAGCGCGCAGCCGGGGAGGGTTGAGGCGACGACGCAGCCTACGTCGCAGCCAATCTCTGCAGTGGTGGCGGTAGTGAAGGATCCTGGAACGGTTGGTAAGGCGGCCGATGGTGTTTCGGGGGTGACTGGTTCGACAAGCAACTCGGCGAGTGTGGCGAGTTCGGGTGCGGATGTTGCAGTACCGGTGCCAACTACGAAGAAGTTGAGGCGAGGCAAGAAGGATATTGATGCGGTTCCGGCAAAGGCCGCGGCGCCGATGGCCGATGGCGAGACGTCGATGGTGCGGGCGCTGGGGTTGAAGGTCGGGCGCATCGTGATCGATGCAGGGCATGGCGGGCATGACTCCGGAACGCTTGGCGTGGACGGCATCGAGGAGAAGGATGTGGTGCTGGATGTGGCGCTGCGGCTGGGTAAGCTGCTGCATGACCGGCTCGGGTCGGAGATCATCTATACGCGGTCGGATGACACGTTTATTCCACTGGAGACTCGGACCGCGATTGCGAATAAAGCGCAGGCAGATCTGTTTCTGTCGATTCATGCGAACTCGTCGCCGGACGAGAGTGCTCGTGGAGTCGAGACCTACTACCTGAACTTCACGTCGTCGCCGGATGCGCTGGAGACGGCTGCTCGCGAGAACGCTGTTTCGGATCAGTCGATTCATCAGTTGAGCGACCTGGTGAAGAAGATTGCGCTGAAGGATAAGATCGCCGAGTCTCGGGAGTTTGCAGCGGACGTGGAACAGAGTCTGTACGGTGGTCTGCAGAAGGGGAACGCCGGGCTGAAGGATCGCGGGGTGAAGAAGGCTCCGTTTGTAGTGCTGATCGGTGCGAATATGCCATCGATTCTCGCGGAGATCTCGTTTGTCACCAATGCGAAGGATGCGAGGCAGCTACAGCAGCCGGAGTATCGGGAGCGCGTGGCGGAGAGTCTGTACAAGGGTGTCGCAAAGTACGAGAGCGGACTGAGTGGCGCACGTGTGCCGACGGAGCGGGCGAGCGGTAATTAGCTGGTTCGGCCACTTCTGCTTTCGAGATTCTTAACTTCTTCCAATCTGGGTGGCCCCAAAGATGGCCTGAGGTTTGCCTCTACCTGATGCGGAGTTCCCTGCTGCAAAGGAGAGTCGCAGGCACAGCACACCGTAGCTTCGCTCTCCCGGGCTCCCTGGAGGAATCAATGACACCGGAAGCGCTGCCGATTCAGCCACGCTATGGGAGCGCCTTTCATTGCATCGGAGGTGAGTGCGAGGACTCGTGCTGTCATGGGATGAGTGTCCTGGTCGACAAGACGACCTATGACAAGTATCAGGCGTTTCCGGAGGAGAGGCTTGGATCGCTGGTAAAGCAGTACGTCTCTATTAATATGACCGGGGCGTCCGACTCGCTGTATGCGCGAATCACGCCGAACTCTTCGAACCGTTGTCCGTTTCTCTCGGCGACGAGCCTTTGCAGCGTGCAGAAGGAGTACGGCTCGGACCATCTGTCTGCGACCTGCTCGACCTATCCGCGTGCGCTGAACAGTGTGAAGAACGAGCTGGAGGTTTCGCTCTATCTGTCTTGTCCCGAGGCGGCGCGACAGGTTTTGCTGGATGCAAACTCGACCCAGAAGATGGGAGATGCATCGCGCGGTCAATTCCGAACGGACCAGTTTTCGCGACTGATGTCTGCGGGCAGCACCTCGTTTCATAAGCCGCTCCGTTATTTCTGGGAGATCCGGGAGATGGTCGTCACGATGATCCAAGATCGTGGGCGGCCGTTATGGCAGCGGCTTTTTTTGCTGGGGATGCTCTCAAAGCGTCTGGATGCTGTCACCAGTGCAGAACAAGATGACTCGGTGCCTGAGATTCTGGGAAGTTATCGGGGAATTGTGGCGACAGGAGCATTGCGCGACAAGATGGAGTGGATGCCGGCACAGCCCACGATGCAGTTGGATGTGGTGTTGCGGTTGATCGATCAACGCATTCGCGCGGGCTCCTGCGGCGCGCGCTTTATGGAGTGCTTCGAAACGTTCCTCGAAGGCATCGGCTATTCGCCTGACTCGACTGCGGTAAGCGACGCACAACACTACGTCGAAGCAGAGAGGAGATATTGCAGACCCTTCTTCGAAAGACATCCGCATATCCTCGAAAATTATCTGCTGAACTATATCTATCGGACGTTGTTTCCCTTTGGCCGGGAGGCGAGCGCACACCATACGCCGCAGAGTATCTTCGGCGAATACATTTTGATGTTGGCTCAATTTACGTTGATCAGGGGTTTACTGATCGGCATGGCAGGGCGTTACCGGGAGAAGTTCTGCGAAGACCATGTCGTCAGAGTGGTTCAGTCCTTCTCGAAAGCGGTGGAGCACAACCCAAACTATCTCAAGGAGATTAATCGGTTCATGGAGGATCGAAACCTCTGCAATCCTGAGGGGATGGCGGCTTTGTTGAAGCTTTAGGTTGTGAATCCGGGGCGATGCATGGATTCCAACACGCCGGGAGATGGCTTGATGAAAGCCACAGGCTCTATGCTTACGTTCGCATGCTGGTGTAGTCTGACCAAAGTATGGGTGTTTCTCTTCGGTTGCGGGTGATGGTGCCGGGCCTGCTTGGCCTGCTGCTGGTTGGGGCTTCGACTGTGCCACTGCAAGGACAACAGGTAACGCTGGCTGAGCCGCCGGCTCCACTGTTACCGGCGTCGATGCGAGGTGGGCCGGATCATGATGCAGGTAATGGCGCTCCGTCTTGGAGTGGAGCCGATCAACAGATCCTGATCGAGGACGGAATCAAGCGGTACGAGCGAGGAACGCCGGAGAGCGCGGCGGCTCATGGCACGGCGCCAAGCGGAACCGTGACGGTCTATCAGTTTGTCGATGCAACGGGAGCGGCGGCCGCGTATGACTATCTGCGGAAGAGCGCGCCATATGTTGTGCGGAGTGGCGTCTCGGTGGTCGTTGCGAATTTGAAGATGCCACCGGCGTCGGCTGAAGCGCTGATGCGGACCGTTGAGACGGGACTACCGAAAGTCGGCGGGCCGAAGGGACTGCCTCCACTGCTGCCGACGTATCTGCCTGCGAAGGGTTTAGCGAAGGACTCGCAGCACTACGCGTTGGGGCCGGTAAGCTACCAGGCGATGGGTGGAGTGCTGCCACCGGAGATTGTCGGCTTCGATAAGGCGGCCGAGGTGGTGACTGCCAGGTACGAGGGCAAGGGCACGCTGACGATGTTGCTCTATCCGACGCCACAGATTGCCGGAGATCACCTGCGGCAGATCGAGGCGCAAGTGAATCAGCATGGTGGGGCGGACGGGACCGTGATGTTGAGGCGCGAGGGGCCGCTGGTGTTGCTGACGACAGGAGCGTGGAATCCTGCCGAGGCTAAGAAGCTTGTGGAAGGGATTCATCTTCGCAGTGAAGTGACGTGGAATAAGCCGGTGCCGCCGGAGTTCCACGCTGAGATTCGCAAGACCGTCAGTCTGCTGACGAGCATTCTGGTCTTCTGTGGAGTAGGGTCGCTGGCGGCGGTCATCCTCGCGTTATTTCTTGGCGGGGGACGGGCTGCGATCAGGGTACTTCAGGGTAAGCCCGCGGCGACCGAGCCGGAGTTTCTGCGGATCGACCTGAGCGGTGGCTCTGCGAGGATCAAGCCGGAGATTCCCGGAGCCGAGAGCCGGGGCTAGCCAGAACGGGCTAAACCTGCACCGGAGATGGTGCAGGGAGCAGGCTAAGCGGCTGATAGGAATGCCGTTTGATATCTGACCGAATCAGCAAAAGCGAATATTAAGCGAATGCAAGATGGTCTGTTGTATGTTTAGTAACCCCCGTAACTGCCCAGCCAATAAGGACTTACAAGATGCGAGTTTTGGCCTTGACACGTCATTTCTCCAAACTTAGTATTTCGCCAGAAAGTTCTGATGGCTTTGCCTCCGTTGGAACTATTCTCCCTAAAGAAGAGGCCACCCTGTTGCCGGGTGGCCTCTTCGCTTTTCCGGAGCCATTTTTAGATCATTTTTTAGAGTCGGATTGGTTACTAAAGTGGGATTAAGACACGAGACAGTTTCATCGATTCATAATCGCAACCTTGGTGGATGCAATCGATAGAGGAGACGATCTCTGTCGCAGTCGATCAGCGACTCGTGCGACGATGTGTGGTCATCATGCAACTGCATCTGCGTCTGCAGAGGTACCACCATGGCGTCAAAGTTTTCTAGTGAGAGCCGAACCACAGCTCCATGAATACATCGGCGCGAGCGTAAGGGGACGCTACGACACGCTCGGGTGGGAGGCGCCGGAAGCCCACCGCCTCATAGAGCCGTAGCGCGGGAGCAAGTTTGTGATTGGTCTCCAGATAGAGCCTCGTCGCGCCTGACGCCTTTGCCTCCTGCACTACCTTTTCGAGTAGCTGACGGCCAACGCCGCCACCCTGAGCGGCGAGTGTGACGGCCATCTTGGCTACTTCGAACTCGCCTGCTCCCATGGCGACCAGCGCGCAGCAGCCTACGGTCTCTCCATCCCGGATCGCGAAGAAGATTCTGCCACCGTGGTCCAGGATGGTTCCCTGGGGATCGGCGAGGGAGTATTGATCTTTGGGTTCGAGGACAAACTCGCGGACGATCCACTCTTCGTTCAAGCGGCGAAAGGCGACTTCATCACCGGCTCGAAACTCTCGAATTGTCAGATCCAGACTCGCTGCGTTCATTCAACGGACTCCACTGCTCTCAGCAGGTTGTTTTGAGTGCAGGTTTTCGAAGACGCCACGCTCACGTCTTCTAACCTCAACGCTACGAGGAGTCGCCCTGAATGTCCAATAGCGAAACCTGTGCGCAAGGGCCAGTAGACTCTCTCTACGCACACGCTGGTACACTCCCATCCAAGCCACAATAGCTTCAGCAAGCGAGAGACCCCAAGACATGGCAACATCAACACCGACCAAGCCCAGCTTCAAATCCTTTGTTCCCGCCACCGAGACGCGCCCCGAACTCACCACCCGCGCCCTCATCCTCGGTGCACTCTTCGGCGTCCTCTTCGGAGCCGTCACGGTCTACGTCGGCCTTCGCGCCGGGCTCACGGTCGCTGCATCGATCCCCATCTCAGTCCTCTCCATCTCCATCCTTCGAGCCTTCGGCAAAGCCAGCATCCTCGAAAACAACATCGTTCAAAGCACTGGAAACGCTGGCCAGTCCATCGCTTCAGGCGTCATCTTCACTCTTCCGGCGCTCATCTTCTTAGGATTCGATCTGGAGGCCTCACGAATCTTCGCCCTGGCCCTGTTCGGCGGCTGGCTCGGCGTTCTCTTCATGATCCCGCTCCGCCGTCAGCTCATCGTCGAAGAGCACGACAACCTCATCTACCCAGAGGGCACCGCCTGCGCCGACGTCCTCATCGCCGGCGAACGCGGTGGCAGCTTCGCATCTCGTGTCTTCCTCGGCCTCGGTCTCGGCGGCGTCTATACCCTCTTCCAGAATGACAACCTGTTCTCTCTCTGGCCCAGCCAGCCCGACTACCAACCCAACATCGGCCCTCAGCACCTCCTTAAAGGCTCCGCCATCCGCGCCGACTGCACCCCCGAATACCTCGGCGTCGGCTACATCATCGGCATCCGCGTCGCCGCCATCATGCTCGCCGGCGGAGTCTTCTCCTGGCTCGTCCTCATGCCCGCCATCTACTTCTTCGGCTCGCACCTCACTACTCCGCTCTACCCCGGCACCGTCCTCATCACCCAAATGTCGCCGTCCGACCTCTGGCGCACCTACGTTCGCCCCATGGGAGCAGGCGGGGTCGCAGCCGCCGGACTCATCACCCTCCTCCGCACCCTCCCCACCATCGTCGGCGCGCTTACGCAAGGCTTCAAAAAGAAAGGCACAGGCAAAGCCGCATCGGCTCAGCCCTCCCGCACCGAGCATGACCTTCCCCCCATCGTCGTCTTCGGCGGCTCGTTGCTTCTCGTGCTACTGATGTTCCTCTTCCTCCAGTTCAAACCCATCCCCGGCGCGCAGGTCGGTGCTCTTGCGAACATCGCCGCCGCTCTCCTCGTCGTCGTCTTCGGCTTCCTCTTCGTCACCGTCAGCGCACGCATCGTCGGCATCGTCGGCAGCTCCGCATCACCGGTCTCGGGAATGACCATCGCAACCCTCATGGCCACCGCCGCCATCTTCCTCGTCAAAGGTTGGACCGCACCAGCCTTCGGAGCACTCGCCATCACCATCGGCGGAGTCGTCTGCATCGCCGCCTCCAACGCGGGCGACACCTCGCAGGACCTCAAGACCGGCTACCTCATCGGCGCAACCCCCTGGAAGCAGCAGATCGCCATCATGATCGGCGTCATCGTCTCCATCTTCTCCATCGGAGCCACGCTCAACGCGATGAACAAAGGCCTCGAAACCTTCCAACGCCTGCCCAAACCAATCGTCTTCTCCCTTGATCATCTCCCCGATGGTGTTCAGAACAACGGCTTCTTCACCCGCGACCACATCACCCTCAGCTCTCACAACACGGATAACCACACCAAGGAAGAACTCAACAACGCAAAACAATACGTCCTCCTCAATGCCATCGGCTCAACCACCCTCGACGACGGCAAATACCTCTACAACCCCGCCACAGGCGAAATCGACGTTCAGTGGATTCAGGGCATCGGCAGCGAAAAAGCAGCAGCCCCACAAGGCCGCCTCATGGCCACCGTCATCAACGGAATCCTCAGCCGCAAACTTCCCTGGGCGCTCGTCCTGCTTGGTGTTGCAATCGTGATCGTCGTTGAGATGCTAGGGGTCCGCTCCCTCACCTTCGCCGTTGGCGCGTACCTCAGCATTGCAACTACCCTCGCAATCTTTGTTGGCGGAGTCATGCGCTGGATGGTCGACCAGGCCATGCATCGCCACGCGGCGCAGAAGGCACGCCTCGAACACGACGCCTCTTTGGCGCTTTGGCACTCTGACCGTGAGACCTGGCTCGCGCAACATCCTGACTTCGATCCCACCGACCCGACACACGCAGATCCCGCTGGCATTCCCATTCTCAACACCATCACTGCTCGCGACGTCACCATCGAGTCTGAAGTCTCTCCGGGCTCCCTTTATGCATCCGGCCTCATTGCCGCAGGCGGCATCGTCGGCCTGCTCGGTGTCTGCGTCAAACTCTACGAAGCCGCTACGGATCGCTCGATCCCGCGGTTCAGCGAGCACAACCCTCTGCACCACGACTGGGTGAGCGTCCTCATGTTCGCTCTCCTCGCCTTCTCCCTCTACTACTTCGCCCGCAAGCCCCTCGAGAGCGAAGGCTGATCCCATCAACCTCCTCGCCTCCGAAAATAAAGTTGGCAAACGTGGCGTATTTTTCAGCGCCGAAAATGTGGTCGTCTAAACACCACGTTTGCCACGCGAATCACCACAACTTCACCACAAAAAACCATCCAAAAACACCCTCGAATTCGCAAATACCCCTGCAAAAACGACATTCCACCATCCAGAATTTTTTCCGCGCAAATAACCGCAAAATCTCGCACGGCAAAATACGTCGCACGTAAGGCAGCGACTAGGATGAACTCAGAGCCAACACAAGGAGAGCAACTCGATGAGCAACGTCCTGGTCATCTTTCAGGCAGATACGGAGCGCACGGAGCAGCTAGCGCTGGCCGTCGGTGTCGGCGCGGTGGAGTCCGAGGCCAATATTCGACTGCGGCGGCTTGCTGCAGCGGGTGCCGTCGAGGTTGGCCACAAGGGCTACGGGACTTTGAAAGAAGCCGATCTGGTTTGGGCGGACATCTTCGTCGTCGGACTGGAAGATGCACAGCCTAAACAGGAGTTGGATGGGCTGCTCTCAGCACTGACCGCGGCCGATAAGAGCTCATTCCCACAGAAGCAGGCATGGACGTTTGGCGCGGAGGGAGTTGCTGCGAAGACCGAGGCGCAATCTTATGTCGAAGCTGCGTTCCAGGCGGCAGGCGTGACAGTGTTGCCCGCCCTCGTACCCGACTCAGTGGACGCTACGGAGCGCATGAAAGAGACCGGCCGGCAGCTTGCAAGGAGATGACGACGGCTCGACGAAACCACCGGCCAACCTATTTTGGTACACAAATGCTTGTGCCGCTATCGACTGCCGTATCGACCAAGTTTTTCAGATGGGCAGGCCTGTCCTTCATGCTTGGATATAATTGGCCGCTTAGAGGGGTGCACTGCTCATGGATACCCGACCGCACGTTGCCACTCCTGCTGCTTCCGAATCTCTTATACGTGGAGGCCCGTTTTACCGGGCTCAGCTCGCGCTTGGACTTATCCATGCGAATCGATGGGATCTTGGCCGCCGCATCGCCATCCTGGTCGGTATCTGCTGGCTGCCACTGTTCTTCGTCACTGCACTTACAAACCCTGCGGGTTTGCGCTCCCTCCTGACGGACTACCGCATCCACTCACGAATATTGATTGCCATTCCCGTACTGCTGATCGGCGATCTTCTGATGGATTCGCTCTTCCGCGCATCGTTTGTCTATGTTCGTCGGGCTGGCCTGCTGGATGCCGCAGACTCGGCTTACATGGATAACGTAGTCGCCAAGTTGGTACGTCTCCGTGACGCCTATCTCCCCGAACTTGTCGTTCTCGCGTTGCTTATCATTCATGACGCAACGTCGTACCGGGGACTTCTCGATCCAACTCCCTGGCTTGGTAAGGACGTTGGAACAGGTTTCCGTCTGACCGCAGCGGGTTGGTACGCGGTTGTGGTGAGCGCGCCTCTGTGGAATTTTCTGCTGGGGCTGTCGCTGTGGAGATGGATGTTGTGGACAGTCTTCGCGTTCAAGCTTTCGAGACGAAATTTGAAGCTGATCGCAACCCATCCCGACGAACGCGGAGGGCTCGGCTTTCTGGATGTCTCAGCATCGGCCTTTGCACCGATCGCCTTTGCTGTTACCAATGTCGTTGGATCGACGTGGCGCCATGACATTCTCCACCATGGAACCCACCTGACCGATTACAGACTAGCCGGTATCGTTCTTGCCGTGCTCATTGCGCTGATCGCATTCGGACCACTTCTTTTCTTTGCGCCGCGCCTGGCCGCGCTGCGACGTAAAGGGCTCATGGAATACGGGATCCTCGGTCAGATTCACAGTGAAGAGTTTGAAGAAAAATGGATCGTGAACCGTGCCGGACACGAACGCGAGTTCCTTCAGGCAACCGAGAGCAGCACGCTCGCCGATTTCGGCCACAGCTTCGAGAAGATTGGAGAGTTGAAGCCTCTGCCGGCCGACATGGGCTCTGTGTACGTGTTGGCAGCCTCGGTGGCGATTCCACTTCTGGCCGTGGTGCTCGCCCAGATGCCTCTTGCGGAAGTCCTAAAGGACTTAGTCGTGGCCATACACTAAGCGGGACCTGAAACAGATCGACCAGCTAAGTTCTCTGAAAATCAATGGTTAGCTCCTATCTTCACCATAAGTGAGCTGGGGACGGAAGCCCAGAGAGCAACTTTTGAATCTTATCTCGATATCGAGATATCTTATGTCGTAGGAGTTGGGAGGCCGGGATGACAGAGCAGAGCAATAACGTTTCGGCACCCCGGCTCTGGCTGGTTCTGGCTCGGGCTTATGGCTCGATCGTGAGTTATATCGAGGGTTCGATCACTGCGCAAGGACTTGGAATAAGCGACTTCATGGTGCTGGAAGTACTGCTTCACAAGGGGCCACTGACGATCTCGGTGATCGGTGAAAAGGTGTTGCTGGCCAGCGCCTCGATGACGTCGGCGATCGACCGGCTGGAGAAGCGTGGTCTGGTAGTGCGGAGAAGCTGCAATTCGGACCGACGGATTCGTTTGGTAGAGCTGACGTGCGAGGGTAAGGGCTTCATACAAGAGATCTACACACGGCATGAGAAGGATCTTGAGTTGGTGACGGCAGGACTTACGGAAGAAGAACGCAGAACGATGTACGAGGGCTTGAAGAAGATCGGACTCGCGGCGAAGGTTGCGGTTCCGACGCAGCAGACGGAAGTTGAACACAAAGATTTGGCCTGAGCGCTCGGCTGGATGCACTAAGGAGAGACGTTATGTTGACTGTTCGCAAGAGTAACGAAAGAGGCCATGCAGACCACGGATGGCTGGATTCGCACCATACATTTTCGTTTGCCAACTACCACGACCCGGCGCACATGGGTTATCGCTCACTGCGCGTCATCAATGAAGATCGCGTAGCCGAGGGACGTGGGTTTGGCGCGCATGCACACCGCGATATGGAGATTTTGAGCTATGTGCTGAAGGGAAAACTCGCTCATAAAGACAGCATGGGCCACGTGGAAGTGCTGGGGCCGAACGAGATTCAGAAGATGTCGGCCGGCAGCGGTGTGGTGCATAGCGAGTTCAATGGTTCGGAGACAGAGCCGGTACACTTTCTGCAGATATGGATTGAGCCGAAGAGCAGAGGGACTACGCCTGGCTATGAGCAGTTGAAGTTTGAAGCGGCAGAGAAGCTGGACAAGTTCAAGCTGCTGGCTTCGCCGGAGAAGGTTGCCGGAGCAGCAACGATCAACCAGGATACGAGCGTATCGGTTGCAGAGCTGACGCCTGGGAAACAGCTTACCTATTCGTTGGGTAAAAAGCGCCATGCATGGTTGCATGTGATTCATGGCGAGGTTACGGTGAATGGCAAATCCTTGAAGACCGGTGACGCAGTCGCCGCTGACAATGAAGAGCTGCTAGACGTGACCGCGCAGGGAGCTGCAAATAGCGAGATACTGTTGTTCGACCTTGCGTAACTTCTCCTCTGGCGCTGACGGGCCCTGGAATTTTAGTAATTGCAACGGTGGCCGGCACATATTTTTGAGCCGGCCACTATACCGATGACATCTCACAACAGACCCAACAAGGAGAATCACCTATGAACCGTCGCCTCTTTACCGCCGCCCTCTCTGCCCTGCTCCTTACTGGAGTCAGCGCGTTCGCCCAAAGCTCAAGCTGGACGATCGACAAGAATCACACGCAGGTGAACTTCGCAATTACGCATATGGGAGTCAGCACAGTACGCGGCTCGATCAGCGGCGTGACCGGCACCATCGTGTGGGATGACAAAGATCCCAGCAAGTCAAGCGTCGAAGCAACTATGGATGCGAACACTGTGTCCACGAACAACGACTACCGCGACAAGGACCTTAAGTCTGCCAACTTCTTCAACGTCGAGAAGTTTCCGACGCTTACCTTCAAGTCGACCTCAGTGTCAGGCACGGCAGGCAATCTGAAGGTTGTCGGCGACCTGACGCTCGCGGGCGTGACCAAGAGCGTAACGCTAGCTGTCGATGGACCGACGGCTCCTCAGAAGGGGATGGGCGGTAAGACTGTTATCGGCTTGTCGGCTACCGGCACAGTAAAGCGCAGCGACTTCAACTTCGGTTCGAAGTATGGCTCGACCATGTTGGGCGATGACGTTAAGTTCACGATCGACATCGAAGCCAACAAATAGACATTCGATAGGATGGCCCTTCACCATCGCTGAGGACTGCGATGGTGAAGGGCCTTTTTGCGTGGCGAGACTACTACGAAAGTTTCTCGCGGCTTAATTCTTCGTTACGTTTTTCGATCTGCGCTGCGGCCTCCGGTTTTATGCTGCGGAGAGTCTCGAGCAGTTTGGCTGGATCGAAGGACTCCAGTTGGTAGTCGGCATGGGGACAGCCATCGAAGCCCGGTGTTGCGATCACGATGATGGGGATCTTCGGCTGAAGCTGTTTGAGTTTGATGGCCAGCTCCTCGCATGGAACATCGTCGAGGCCGCCGTCGAGCACGATGCCGCTGACAGCAGGAAATCTGGTGAAGATGTCGAGAGCCTCCTGACCGCTGTACGCTGTAATGACGTTGAACTTTGCGGTTTCGATCACCAGCTTGCGTGTCGAGATGCTGCCGGGGAACTCTCGGTCGATGACTAGAAAGCAGGGTCTGATCATGGACAACATTAGACACTAAAAATTCTGCTGCTGGCGTGGGACCGCACGTGGAACGCCCAAACGACTCATACGATGGAAGACGGCGCGGCTAGTTTCCGTTGGTGCGCTGGATACGATCTTTGTTTTCACGGACCAGGCGCAGGAAGTTCTGCTGGATCGGCCCCTCGTTCTGAGGATTCCAGACGACGGAGAGGCCCATGTAAAGATCTTGCGGGAGCAGTGGCGAGATGACGACGCCGGGCGGCTTGAGATACTGCACACGGGACGGGACCAGCGCGATGCCTTCGCCGGATTCGACGAGTGTAAGTACGCTGGACCAGGCCGCGGAGGTGTTGACGATGTTTGGCGAGAAGCCAGCTGAGGAACAAAGCGCGACGATGCCGTCAAACAGCGCAGGCGTCATGTGCCGATCGCAGAGCACAAACCGCTCGCCGGCCAGCGCAGCGATTGAGACAGGCTTTCCGGCCAGAGGATGATCACGCGGCAGAGCAACAACGACGGGGTCGCGGTAGAGAAGCTCGGCGCGGAGAGTGCGGTCGTAGGGAGCCTCCAACGGACGCGCGAAGGCGATGTCGATCTTGCCGCTCACGAGCGCTTCGATCTGCTCTGGCGTACGCATCTCGTGCAGCGAGAGTTTGATTTTAGGGTGAAGCTTTCGGTAGTCGCGGATGAGGCGTCCGAAGAAGCCTCCCGCGCCCCAGAGAAAAAAGCCGATAGAGAGCGAACCGACCTCGCCTAGGAGCGAGCGCTGCATGACCTCTCGGGCGTGATCGGCGGCGATCAAGGTTTTGCGCGCTTCTATGAGAAAGAGCTGGCCCTGTGGCGTGAGGCGCGTTCGGCTTGATGAGCGATCGATGAGGGTGCCTCCGACTTCACGTTCGAGATCGGCGATCTGCTCGCTAATGGCAGATTGAGAGATGTGTAGCTGTCGACCGGCCTCGCTGAAGGTACCGTAATCGGCGACGGCGCACAGATAGCGTAAGTGTCTTAGTTCCATGCTAGGCTCCGTCCTCAGTTTATCGGTTTTGCCGATGGCTAATGGCGGAAATAACTGTGAAACCTATATATGGCGAGAAATGTCTTACTCTATATAAAGATTTCACCGTACTGGGAGAGCCTCGTCGATGTGGATCGTAAAGATTGCGCTTAGCCGCCCCTACACGTTCATCGTGCTGGCGATCCTCATTTTGATTGCAGCGCCTGTCGTGATCATGAGCACCCCGACGGATATCTTTCCGAATATCAACATTCCGGTGGTCTCGGTCGCATGGCAGTATACGGGACTGAACCCAGAGGAGCTTGAAGGTCGACTGACGACGCCGTATGAGAAGGCGCTTACGGTGCTGGTCGATAACGTTCAGCACATTGAGTCCACCACATTTGCAGGTCAGGTGATCGTCAAGGTCTATCTGCAGCCGGGTGCGAGCCTGGATACAGCGAACTCGCAGGTGTCTGCGGCCTCCGAGTTTCAACTGCGCAGCCTTCCGCCGGGCATTCTGCCTCCGCAGATTATCAACTTCAGCGCGTCGAGTGTGCCGATTCTGCAATTAGGTCTCTCTGGCGAAGGGCTCAGCGAGCAGCAACTGAACGATCTTGGAGCGAACTTCGTTCGCCCACAGCTTGTATCTATCCCCGGTGCCGTTATCCCGAATATCTACGGTGGCAAGCAGCGGTCAATCATGCTGAACATCGACCCCAAGCTGCTGCAGTCGAAAGGACTGTCACCGAGCGATGTGCTCAACGCGTTTGCCGTGCAGAACGTGGTGCAGCCAGGCGGTACGGCGAAGATCGGTGAAGACGAGTACGACATTCATATCAACTCCTCGCCGGTGACACTTGAAGGCATCAGCAATCTGCCAATCAAGCAGTTGAACGGAACGACGATCTATCTGCGCGATGTAGCCAGCGTGACCGACGGCAGCATTCCGCAGACGAACATCGTTCGGCAGGACGGCCATCGCGGAGCATTGATGGTGATCCTGAAGTCCGGAACCGCATCCACACTGAGCGTTGTGAGCGGCATCCGCGCGCTACTGCCAAGGGTGAAGTTGACGCTGCCACCGGAGTTGAAGATCACTCCGATTGGAGACCAGTCCATCTTCGTCCGCGGATCGGTGACTGGCGTTATTCGTGAAGCCGTGATCGCTGCAGTGCTAACCGGGCTGATGATTCTTCTGTTTCTGGGAAGTTGGCGCAGCACAATCATCATTGCCATCTCTATCCCCTTGTCGATCCTGACGTCGGTCATCATCCTCGGACTGATGGGAGAGACGATCAACATCATGACGCTTGGCGGGCTGGCGCTGGCGGTCGGTATCCTGGTCGACGATGCTACTGTGACGATTGAGAATATCGAACGTTACCTGGAGGATGGCCGTGGGCTGCATGATGCCATCCTTGAGGGCGCGGCACAGATCTCAGTACCTGCCCTGGTATCGACACTTTGTATCTGCATTGTGTTTCTCCCAATGTTTTTCTTGACCGGCGTTTCGCGTTACCTCTTCGTTCCGCTGGCTGAGGCCGTGGTATTTGCCATGCTCGCCTCCTACGTCCTTTCGCGTACGCTGGTGCCAACGATGGCGATGTACCTGCTAAAGGCGCATGACCATCATGCTGTTCCATCAAACAACATCTTCGCCCGATTCCAGCGCGGATTCGAGCGCATCTTTGAGAAGATCCGCCGCAGCTATCAAGGTCTGCTGGGCCGCCTGGTGGAAGCACGAATCTTTTTCGTTCCTATCTTTCTGCTGATCTGTCTGTGCGCCTTCGCATTGCTTCCATTCCTCGGACAAAACTTCTTTCCAAGTACCGACAATGGCTCTTTTCTTCTGCATCTTCGAGCAAAGAGCGGAACTCGCATCGAAGAGACTGCGAAGCTTTGTGACCTGGTCGAGCAGGAACTGCGCAAGACTGTTCCCGCTGGCGAGATGGACAATATTCTCGACAACATCGGCTTGCCTTACAGCACACTGAACACGCAACATGCCACATCGGGTCTGATCGGCGCTGGGGACGCGGATATTCTCGTCTCTTTGAAGGAAGATCATCATCCGACTGCTGACTATGTCGCAGCCCTGCGAAAGAGTCTGCCGCACGATTTTCCTGGTGTGATGTTCTATTTTCTTCCGTCAGATATCGTGACTCAGATCCTCAACTTTGGTCTGCCTGCCCCGATCGATATTCAGTTCGAAGGTTCCGATATAGAGGCAAATCGCAAGGTAGCGAACGAGATGCTCAACGAGTTGAGGCAAGTTCCAGGCCTTGTAGATCTACGCATCCAACAGCCCAACGACTATCCGGTTCTAAAGGTCGATGTGGATCGAACGAAGGCATCGCAAGGCGGGTATTCGGAGCGCGATGTGGGCAGCAGCCTTCTGAACATCCTGAGTGGCAGCACTCAATTGAATCCGCAGTTCTACTTGAACACGAAGAACGGCGTTACCTACAACATTGTGGCGCAAACGCCCCAGTACCAGATTAGTTCGCTCAACTCACTTGAAAATATTCCGATTTCGTCGGCGAATGCGAAACAGCCTGAGATTCTGACAGACGTTGCGAAGATCTCACGTAGCACCGAGATGCAGGTTGTGACGCACTTTAACATCCGCCGCACGCTCGACATCTATGGCAACATCCAGGGGCGCGATCTTGGTTCGGTCGGCAAAGAGATTGACAGGATCGTCGCGAAATATGAAAAGACGTTGGTGCGCGGCAGTTTTGTGAAGGTGCGCGGACAGATCGAAACGATGAGGAGCTCCTACTTCGGCCTGCTCGCCGGACTGGGATTCGCTATTGTGCTGGTCTACCTGTTGATCGTGGTCAACTTCCAGTCGTGGCTTGATCCGTTCATCATCATCACGGCGCTGCCGGCTGCGCTTGCGGGTATCGTTCTGTTTCTATTTACGACGCGCACGACGCTGAGCGTTCCTGCACTGATGGGCGCGATCATGTGCATGGGCGTCGCAACGGCAAACAGTATTCTGGTGGTCTCATTCGCCAAAGAACGTCTGCTGCACCATGGGAGTGCGATTGAAGCAGCGATTGAAGCTGGAGCTACGCGGTTCCGGCCGGTTATGATGACGGCGCTCGCCATGATCATCGGCATGATCCCGATGGCGCTGGGCGCGGGTGAAGGCGGAGAGCAGAATGCTCCGCTGGGTCGCGCCGTGATCGGTGGACTTAGCTTCGCAACGGTTGCAACGCTCATCTTCGTCCCTGCAGTCTTCGCTCTGCTACATAGCTCGAACGAGAAAACGACGTCTGTCGACGAGAACCACGAACAGCATTCGACGGCCGGAGCCTAAGAATCTATGAATATTGAAAGAGGGCGCATGACAGTAGGGACTGAGGTGGAAACGGGGACAAACGAGGATATGACTACGCCATCGGACAATCTCGCAGATGAATCGCCGGAGCCTCAAGAGCCGCGCCTGACGAAAGGTACGTGGATTGGAGCGGCATTCATTGCCTTGATCGTCGCTCTGATTGTCATCTTCGGAATCATTGCACGACGGAAGACCGAAAGCACTTTAGAGAAAGATACAAAGGCCGAGGCAATTCCTTTTGTGAATGTGATCTATCCCGCAAGTTCCAGGATGTCTTCAGGACTGGCCCTGCCAGGCAATACCCAGGCATTTGTCGACACACCTATCTATGCGCGTACGAGCGGCTATTTGAAGAGCTGGCACTTCGATATCGGCGAACATGTGAAGAAGGGACAGTTGATGGCGGTCATCGAGACGCCAGAGCTGGATCAGCAACTTCAGGTAGCGCAGGCTGACCTGAAGAGTGCGCAGGCTAATTTGAACCTGGCCGACACAACTTCGGCCCGCTATCAGAATCTACTGACGACAAACTCGGTCTCGAAGCAGGAGACCGATGTTGCGGTGAGCGACGCAGCTGCGAAAAGGGCCGCAGTGGATGCTTCGATGGCAGCCGTGCGCAGGCTGGAGCAACTGCAATCGTTCGAGAAGGTGTACGCTCCCTTCGACGGAATTGTGACGGCGCGCAATATCGACATTGGCGGGCTGATCCAGGCCGGAGAGAATACGACGCCGAAGGAGCTGTTCCATCTTGCGTCGATTCAAAAGATACGCGTCTTCGTGGCAGTTCCTGAGGCTTACTCGACATCCATCAAGCAGGGCGATAAAGCCACCCTGACCCTGGATGAGTATCCCGATAAGTCATTTGAAGGCACCATCGCACGCAACTCAAACGCTATCGATCTAGCGACCCGCACGCTGAACGTTGAAGTTGATGTGAACAACCCCAAGGGCGAGCTGCTTCCAGGCGCATATGTGTTTGTTCACTTCAAAGTTCCTGAGCATGCGTCCGGTTTGATGATTCCAGCCAACACATTGCTGTTCCGCGCCCAGGGATTGCAGGTCGGCGTCGTTCGCAACGGACGGGTGCAGTTGGTTCCGGTTGTGATTGGCAAGGACTCCGGCGCAAGCGTGGAGATCTCCTCGGGGTTGAAGGCAACTGACGCTGTGATTCTCGATCCTTCCGATTCGCTCTCCACCGGGCAGGAGGTGCAGGTGAAGAACCATGTCGACGAGAACGCGACCAAGATGAAGAAGGAAGCGGGGGCACAGTGACGCTGCGTCCATCTGCTCTGGCTCCTTTTGCAGCGCTTCTACTTACTGGGTGCATGGTTGGGCCGAAGTATGTCAAGCCATCCGTTCCCATGGCTCCCGCGTTTAAGGAGACAGGTTCGGATGTGACTGCCGATGCCAATAAAGAGAACACCAGTTGGCATGTTGCCCAGCCTGCCGATGCGGCGCAGCGCGGGGAGTGGTGGACGATCTTCGGCGATGCCGAGCTCAATGTTCTTGAACCAGAGGTAGCTGAGAATAATCAGAATCTCAAGGCAGCTGACGCTCGATTCCGCGAGGCACGGGCCTTGATCCGCTTTAACCATGCTTCGTTGTATCCCACGGTTGGAGTCGCTCCGTTTGCCGGAGGAGCGCGAGAGTCTTCCAATCAGCCATACTTCAACGTCAACAATCACAATGGAAATGGCGTTGGCGTGATTGAGCTTCCGGTTGATTTGAACTATGAGATCGACGTCTGGGGTCGCGTTCGCCGCACCGTCAGCGCGGCGCGGGAAGAAGCGCAGGCGAGCGCGGGCGACCGACAGACTGTGATGCTGAGCCTTCAGGCCGAGCTCGCCGTGGACTACTTCGAAGCACGCAGCGCCGACGCGCAGGAGAAGCTGCTAAACGACACCGTGAAGGACTTTGAAGAGGCGTATCGGATCACAAACAATCGCTTTGAAGGCGGCGTCTCGCCGAAGTCCGACGTCGATCAGGCAGAGACCCAGCTCGAAGCGGCCAAGGTTCAGGCGCGCGATATCACGCTGCAGCGCGCGCTGTTTGAGCACGCAATTGCCATTCTGCTTGGGAAGCCTCCCGCATCGTTCTCGTTGACGAATGCACCGCTCGATGCACGGCCGCCCGCAATTCCGCCGGGGCTTCCCTCCGAGCTTCTTGAGCGCCGCCCGGACATCGCTTCAGCAGAACGCCGCGTCGCCGAAGCGAACGACCGGATCGGTATCGCGCGGGCCGCCTTCTATCCGACGATCTCTTTGAATGGCACGATAGGCTTCGAAGGTTCATCGTTCGGAAATCTCTTCAACCCCAGCAGCTTTCTATGGTCTATTGGGCCGACGCTGTCGCAGACAGTGTTCGATGCAGGACGGAGGGCCGCTGTCTCCGAGCAGGCCAACGCCAGCTACGATGAGACCGTTGCCAACTACCGACAGACGACGTTGACCGCGTTTCAACAGGTCGAAGACAATCTCGTAGCGCTGCGTGTTCTCAACCAGGAGGCGACACACCAGCGCCAGGCAACGAAGGCGGCGCAGTCGGCGGAACAGATATTCAACAATAGATATGTAGGTGGACTCGATACCTATCTGCAAGTTGTGACTGCGCAGACGACCGCACTCACCAACGAACGGAACGATATCGACATCATGCGCCGACAGATGGATGCGAGCGTACTTCTGATCAAGGCGCTTGGCGGCGGATGGAACGTGACTAGCCTACCGAAACTGTAATCAGCGACCGGATAAGTTGAGCGGCAGGTAAAAAGAAAATACCGAGCCCTGCAAAGGCTGGCTGGTGACCTCGATCGATCCACCATGCGCTTCGACGATTGCCTTCGCAATGGCGAGGCCCATCCCGGTTCCCTGCACTCGATACCGTTGCCCCTGCCCGCGATAAAATTTGTCAAAGATCATCATCTTTTCCAGGTCGTCGACGCCAGCCCCGCGATCAGCAACGCTCGTGACGAGCTGTCCCTTCGACACCTCTGCACTCACGAAGATAGGACTTCCCTCCGCCGAATATTTTGCCGCATTCTCAAGCAGATGCTGCAGAACTTTGGCGATGCGTTCAAGATCCATCTGCACCAGAGGCAAAGAGTCGGGAAAACGGAGTTCGACGCGGTGAGTTTTGAGCGGACCCTGCACTGCCTCCAACGCAAGATCGACAGCCTCACGCATCGACTGCATTCTGAGGTCGAGTTTGATGTCGTGCGCGTCCAGCTCCGCCATCTCCATCGCCTGGCCCACGAGTCGGTCCAACCGCGCAGCCTCTTCTTCGATGACCTGCATCATCTCCCCCCTTTGTTCAGCGTCGAGTTTCGGGTCACTTCGCAGGGTCGTAATCGCAGCGGTGATGGAGGTCAATGGCGTTCGCAGCTCGTGCGCTACCGAATCAAGCAGAGCATTCCGCAGGCGCTCACTCTCTCGCGAAGCCTGCACTCGCGTCAGCGTTTCAACCGCTCCGGCACGCTCGATGGCGATGGCAGCGAGGCCGCAGACGGCGTCGAGTGCCTCGGGCGAGGTGCCTTCGCCCGTTATGCCGACTGCGCCGATCGGACGCTGGCCCAACAAAATTGGGATAAGAGTAACTTTGCGCTCCGCGTCGTGACGATGATCCCGCGTGTATGCTGCGTCACGGAGCTCGGCTGCGGTCACATCCATGTAGTCCGGACTGGAGCGATAAATGCGATCTTTTTCCCGCAGGTAAACCGCTGCGCCGGAGAGATTGAACGTGACCGCGATCATCTGCGGCAGTACGTTCAGTAGGTCGATGACGTTACCCGTCACCAGCATCTGCTGGCTGAACTCATACAGCCGCTCCGACTCGCGCTGGCGACGGCGTGAGATCTTCGCTTCCCGGCGGGCGCGCTCCGCAAGCTGGCTCGCCACAATGCCGGTCACCAGAAACGCGAACAGAGCCACCCAATTGCGGCCATCTCCCACGGTGAAGGTAAGGACCGGTGGAAGAAAGAAAAAGTTGAACGCCGCTGCTGACAAAATCGATAGGTAAATGGAGTGGCGCAGGCCCCAATTTGCGGCCACCAGAAGGATGCCAACCAGCAACGTCAGCGCGACCGTTGTCTCGTTGACATGCAGCCAACGAAAGTAGACAGCTACAATGACAGCTGCACTTACTGTTGAGATGCTGTAACGAACGATACTGCGTCTAAGCTTTCGCTGCACCTCTTTATCTTATCCTTATGGGCACTCGCGACAACTCGAATCCCGCACTGAAGAGCCCGGACGAATGGCTCGAAAAAGTTGCACCTGAGAAGACGCGGGGCAGATTCAAACTCTTTCTCGGCTATGCGCCCGGTGTCGGCAAGACCTACAACATGCTCAGCGAGGCGATCCGCAGACATGCACGCGGCGAGGACATCGTAATTGGCGTCGTCGAGACTCATGGCCGGCCGCGCACCGCTGAGCTTGCAGATCAATTGGAGAAGATTCCTCGGCGAAAGATCGAGTACAAAGGAGTCGTCTTCGAGGAGATGGATCTCGATGGCATCCTTGCCCGGCGTCCTCAGATTGTCCTGATCGACGAACTGGCCCATAGCAACATCGAGGGCAGCAAGCACCGCAAACGATATGAAGATGTACTCGACGTCCTCGCCGCCAACATTGATGTACTGGCAACGATGAACGTGCAGCACATTGAAAGCGTCGCGCCAACCGTCCAAAGCGTCACTGGAGTTCAGATCCGTGAGACGGTTCCCGACTGGCTGGTGCAGCGCGCCGATGAGATCGTCATGGCCGACCTGACACCGGAGGCCCTGCAGACTCGCATGCGACGCGGCGATATCTACGGCACGGCTCGCGCCGAGAAAGCCCTGGCCAACTTCTTCCGACGAGGCAATCTCATTGCGCTCCGCGAGCTTGCTCTGCAGCACGTAACGAAGGCAGTGGACCGCACGCTGACCGCCTACATGGATGCAAAGCGAATTGAGGAACACTGGGCGGTTCGCGAGCGCGTCGCGGTCTGCATCAGCTCCAACAGTTCATCGCAGATGCTGATCGCTCGTGGCGCTAGAGTAGCCGAGGGTGTCGGCGGCGAGCTCTTCGTGTTGCACGTTGACGACGATGAAGACCTGTCCGACGAAGACCGAGCCGCACTTGCAGCCAACATACAGTTCGCGCGCAATCTCGATGCTCAGGTCTTCACGATCAAGGGCAAGAGCATCGCCCACACAGCTGCAGCATTCGTTCGCGAGAAGCGCATCACTCACGTCGTCTTCGGCCGCACAGCCGTCCATGGCTTTCGCAAATATCTGTACTACTGGGCTATTCAACACTTCCTGAAGGAATCGCCCAACGTCGACGTCCACATCGTCACACAGCACCCGGAGCGCGAATGAAACAGAACGTGCAAGACCAGCAGCAAGCAAAAATCCTCATCGTCGATGACGAGCCACAGATTACCCGCGTGCTTCGCACGGCGCTGTCGACTCAGGGCTACTCCTTGCGTATCGCTGCAAATGGTGCTGAAGGCATGGAGGCAGTGCACGCGTGGAAGCCGGACCTGGTCATTACAGATATAGCGATGCCGGAGATGAACGGTGTCGAGCTGTGCCGCGAGATTCGCGCAGTGTCTACTGTCCCGATCATCGTTCTGTCTGTCCGCAATCAGGACAAGATGAAGATTGAAGCGCTCGACGCGGGAGCCGACGACTATGTCACGAAGCCATTCAGCATTCAAGAGCTTCAAGCCCGCGTGCGTGCGCAACTGCGTCGCAGCTCAATCACCGAAACCGAGACGCCACAGATAATCTCAGCCGGAGATTTCTATATCGACATAGCACAACATCGTGTCGTCGTACGCGGACAGGAGACGCATCTGACGCCGAAGCAGTTTGATCTTCTCGTCTGCCTCGCTCAGCACCCCGGCCAGGTCCTTACGCACCGCGCTCTGCTCCACGCGGTGTGGGGCACCAACGCTGATCAGCCCGAGTATCTGCGTGTGAACATCGGCCAGTTGAGAAAGAAGATCGAACTGTCCGACGAGCCCACCTACATCGTCACCGAACCATGGATCGGCTATAGATTTCGCCCGACCGGCAACGATGACTTCTAGCTTCGCGCCGGTCTCTACTTAGACCTTACACAGCCGTTGTTCCCTATAGAACTATTTCCAATCCATACATCGGGTCTGCTAACATGGCCTCCCAATGAACTCTTTCAACTCTGCTCGCCGCGATCTTCTTCGTCTGGGCGGCATAGGTCTGGCCGCTGCCGCCACCACCATGCCCGCAGCGTTTGCCGCTACTCATCCCTCAGCTTCGCCCACGCTTGGCATCTTCGACATCCGCAGCTACGGCGCAGTCGGCGATGGCAAGACCGTCGACACACCTGCGATCAACAAGGCGATTGAAGCCGCAGCGGCTGCAGGCGGAGGCACGGTGCTCTTCCCTGCCGGGACCTGGCTCTGCTTCTCCATTCACCTGAAGAGTCACGTTGCGCTCTATCTGGCGCAGGGTGCGACCATCCTGGCCGCCGACTCTCCGCTGCCCGGTGCAACCACTGGCTACAACGGTGGAACCTACGACGCCGCAGAGCCCAACACTGCGTGGGACGCTTATCAGGACTACGGCCACAACCATTGGCACAACTCGCTCCTCTGGGGCGAAGACCTCAACGACATCAGCATCACCGGGCCGGGGCTGATCTACGGCAAGGGCCTTAGCTTTGGCGGCATACGCACCCCGCGCGGCAACTACCCGCTCTACAAAGCCGAGCAGCCGGGAGTAGGCAACAAGGCCATCGCGCTGAAGAACTGCCGCAACGTCATCTTCCGCGACTTCTCGATTCTCAAGGGCGGCCACTTCGGCCTGCTCCTCACCGGCGTCGACAACCTCACCATCGACAACCTGAAGATCGACACCGATCGCGACGGCATCGACATCGACTGCTGCCGAAATGTCCACGTCTCCAACTGCACCGTGAACTCGCCGTGGGACGACGGCATCTGCCCCAAGAGCAGCTACGCTCTCGGCTACAGCAGCGCGACGGAAAATGTAACCATCACCAACTGCTACGTCACCGGCAACTACGAGTTGGGCACGATCCTCGACGGCACCTTCAAGAAATTCGCTCCCGACTTCCGCGTTCCTCGCACCGGCCGCATCAAGTGCGGTACTGAGTCGAATGGCGGCTTCAAAAATATCACCATCTCCAACTGTGTCTTCGAAGGCTGCGATGGGCTTGCGCTCGAGAGCGAAGACGGCGCGCTGTGCGAGGACATCGCCATCTCCAACATCACCATGCGCGACATCTTTACCTCTCCAATCTTCATTCGGCTTGGCGCTCGCCTGCGCGGACCGAAGGAGAGCACCAAAGTGGGCACCATGCAGCGCATTCTCATCGACAACCTGGTGAGCTCCAACGCCAACTCCCGTCTCTGCTCCATCATTAGCGGCGTGCCCGACCACGCGATTCAAGACATCAAGCTTTCGAATATCTATCAACAGCATGTCGGCGGGGCAGCGCAAGACTCGCTCGCAATACGACCACCGGAGTTTGAAGAGAAGTACCCCGACCCTGGCATGTTTGGCCCAATGCCCTCGCAGGGATTCTATCTTCGCCACATTCGCAATCTGGAGATGAGCCACATCGAGATACAGTCGATACAACCGGATCCACGCCCCAGCTTCTTCCTCGAAGGCGTCAACCGCGCAGACTTTATCGCTGTCACGGCACCCAACGCCAACCCCGCATTTCACCTCGACAAAGTCACCGATCTGCGGATCCTGCTGAGTCGCGCCGCAAAGGACACACTACTCGATACCGCCGACAACAAGGACATCTAGCGCCGCGTTGCACTACCTCATCGCCCTCAATGCCGTAGATCGTCTCAGCCATCGGACGGTCTACGGCGTAACTGTTTTTGTTGCTACTTCGTTCGGCATGAGCATCCATGCCGCTTGTGGAATCAGGCGCACCGACATAGGCAGATGCCCAATCCACTCCCCATCGACTTCGGCATGAACAGGTTGGTCTGAGGTAATGGGCGCACAGCGGAACTCCGTCACCCGGACTGTCTCCACCCAAGGATTTCGCGCATGCAGACCAATAGTGTTGAGTGCAAACCATGCGGGCAATCCGATTCCGGCTGGAGGTTTTACGAGAACCAACTCAAGCTCCGTATCGAGCAAAGAACCTCCGCGCGTCAACCGACTAAAAACTCCACCAAGGTCCGCGACACGAGCGCACATAATGCCGACTGCGAGGCGCTGCTCCCACTCCCCGGAGTGGCTGCTTCGATACTCCAATTGAAACGCGGGGAATCGGCGCGTCAGGAATAACCTCGCCGCATGCGTGTAATAGATGCCGCGGCCAAGCTTCGATCTCCGTCCGGCGAGCGTGCGATATACCAACGCACCATCGGGCCCCGCACCAGCCATCACAGTGAAGTAGCGCTTCCCTTCGCCATCGTTCGTGACGTAACGCGCTTCCCCGACAGAGATCGCTCGCGGTGCAAAGTCCAACTGCTGGAGAAGAGCCTTCACCGGGTCGAGCGATAGCCCCAGGTTTCGCGCCAGCGCATTTGCCGTTCCGAGCGGCACTACGCCGAGCGCACACGCTGTACCAACAATCCCTTGCAGCACCTCGTGCGCGGTCCCATCGCCCCCGCAGGCGAAGACGATATCGTATCCACTCGCAGCTGCATTCGCCGCGATAGTCTGTGCTTCCCCAGCGGCTGTGGTTACTGTTGCGTTCGCCTGCACCCCGTGCTGCTCCAGAGTTCGCACCAGCTCCGGAACAAGCACGCGCAGATCTTTTCTCCGTCCGGCAACTGCGTTGACGATGAGAGCCACTCGATTCACACAGCAAGCGTCTCACACTCGCACGAGACAGTGGCCAACGAGATAAGTTTCCGGGTCATCCAACCATCATTTCGAGAATCTGATTGTGCCCGACCGCCAGTCCATGATTTCATCGGTGCAACACATCCACGTCACCGCCCGATCTCCCAGGAGTTCTGTATGACCTATCAAGTCTCGCGCAACGGCCAGATGTACGGCCCCTACGCACTCGAAGATCTCAAGCGTTACGTCGCCTCCGGCAACATTCTGCCCACCGATCTCGCCAAAAGCGAAGAGATGGCCGACTGGCTTCCCGTCTCCCAAATCCTCGGCACAGCCAGTGCTCCGCAAGCAACGTATGCGGCACCAACAGCGTATGCGGCGCCGTCGCTCATCCCGCAACAGCCCACGGGGGTTGCATACCCCGACCCGCCAAATCTGAACTGGGTTCTCGAGTTGCTGTTGGGTTTCTTAACCTGCACGCTCTTCGTGATGGCCTGGAACCTCGTCATCGCATCCTGGGCCAATCGCGTCGAGCCAGCCAGCAAAGCCCTGATGTACTACATCATTGCGAGCGTTTTGATCGTGCTTAACTTCGGCGGCTCATGGGGCGTGATGATTTCGTTAGCCCACCACAACCAGCCACATCAGCACTTTGTTGGCAGCTTAATCGGCATTGCCGCCTGGGTCATGCGGCTCATCGCTCGCTTCACGCTGCGCGACACACTCGAACGGCACTACAACGGCCCCGAGCCACTCGGCTTGCGTCTCGACGCTGTGATGACATTCTTCTTCGGCGGCATCTACTTCCAGTACAAACTCAACGAGATCAACCAAATCAAACAGACTCTCCGCTACCAGAGCGGAGTTCGATGACATCCTCAGCCAGCGGCCGCATTGCAGACACAGCGCGTGCGGCTCCGCTGGCAATCATCGCAACCGTTGCGGCAGTTCTTGTACGCTTCCCACCAACTCAGAGTCGCTTCTACCCGCGCTGCCCAATCTACGAGACACTTCATCTTCAGTGCCCCGGCTGCGGAGCCACGCGTGCGCTTGCCGCCGTGCTACGCGGGCACTTCAGCGAAGCGATGCACTCGAATGCTCTCGTAACGCTGCTGCTGCCAATCGCTGCGATCTACGGCACGTTGTGGTATCGCCGTCTTCTGCGTGGCGATACCATTCGTTGGCCGCGCCCACCCCAAGCAGCGATCTTCTGTGCCTTTGGCATAGCGGCAGTCTTTACTATTCTTCGCAATCTGCCGTTCCAACTCTTTCGATAAAGCAAAGACGGCCCCGATGTCCTTCAGGGCCGCCAGAGCTCAGCAAATTTCATTGGTCTTGCGTCTTTGCGTCTTATGCTTCGACTGCGACAGGCTCAGCAGCTGCTGGTGTAGCAGTGCCGCCCTTCAGATCGGTGCCGCCAGGCTTGCGAATGTCGATGCCACCCTTGAAGAACGCACCATCTTCGATAGAGATTCGTGCTGCGATCACATCGCCGGTAAGCGAACCTTCGCTGCGAATGTCCACACGATCACTCGCCTGGCAGTTGCCGCGAACCTTACCCAGCACGACGATCTCGCGCGCTACGATGTTCGCTGCGACCTGGCCATTGCGGCCCACCGTCACGCGATTGCCCGGCAGATTGATTGCGCCCTCTACCTTGCCATCGATGTACAGCGACTCGGATCCAGTCACTTCACCTTTAACGACGAGCGACTTGCCAATCGTCGCCTGCTCCCCTGTTGCTACAGCCGCCGCGTTGGTGCCGGCGCCTACGGTCGCGGGGCGGGTAGGGCTGGCCTCAAAGTTCGTCGCCGGCGTCGATGGACGTACTGGTTCAGGAGTTGAGGGAGTGTTGCTTCCAGTCTGGTTCGGTTTCCACATATTCGTTTGTGTCCTTTCGTACTGCTTTAAAAATGTTCCCGCCGCGATCTGTCGCACGCGCTACCACGACGGCAGCACGCATTCTTTCCACGATACTACTCTGTAAAGGCCCATGGATTGCTCTGTCTGCATAATGTATTCCACAGCATTCGTACCTCATTCAATACCTCTGAAGTTCTTTCCCCCTCCCACCGAAGTTTCTTCCGCCATTTATCCCTTTAATTCCGCCTTAAAGGCGTTTAACTCCTGCAAAACCGCTATCTCATGAAAAGCACAGTGCATCAGGTAGCATGAAAATAATCTGAAATCTGCCCAGTGAGAGTTCAATCCCTTGAGTTCAACTCCCCGTACGACCAGTGCAAAAACGCCCTTCGTTCGCGTTATTCCCGCTACCATCGCCCTTATCGCACTCACGATTTATCCTGCAAATCGGCTCTTCGCCGCGGCTGCAAAGGCCCCAAAGGTTCACACCGTCACCCTTGGCCCATTCCACAAGGTGCCGTACACGCAGCCTGACGCGACTCCCGACACCAAAGCCGACGAGACCAGCAGCCTCAAAATTCGCCCGCTCTTCGTCGACGACCGTCAAAAAGAATGGACCACCGGCGAGATTCACGACGTTACCGACCGCACCTTCACTGTTCGCCGCGCACTGCGACTCAACGACGCGCTGCCCACCGATGCAGCGCCGCACTGGATATGGCAGCCTGGTCCCTGGCTCTCCGTCGACCGCGTCACCGGCCACATCACCGCGCTGCATCTTCCCGACTTTGACTCCGCGGTCTCCGACGTGGTCTGGTTTCGCGACTACGCCGCCTACTGCGGCATCGCCACGACGGCCAAAGGCGGTCTCTTCGCCGTCGTCGCCCAAATCGGTGCACGGCGTGCCGTCGTCCAGAAGCAGATCGGCAAATGGCCGGAAACAGACCACTTCATTCCCGTCTGCCAACCCGCGCAGTGGCAGCGTCTGCCCATGCGCGTCGCCATCAAGCCCACCGGAGGCGAAGCCACAACCTACGATGTCGTCGGCTCCGCCTCAATCGTCGAAGAGGGCGACAACTCATCTGAAGAAAACTGATCTTCCGGCATTTGCAACCACCGCAGCTACTACGAAATATTGCTGATTTCATTTCGTAGTTGCGTGCTACCCTCGCTGCCTGGAGGAAACCATGTCCGACACAAACAAGGCTTTAGCCCGACGCTGGTTCGAAGAGGTATGGAACCAGAAGAAAGTGGCCACCATCGACGAGCTGTATCACCCGGACGGTCAGTCAAAGGGACTGCCGGATCCTGACTCCGTGATTCGAGGACCAGAGGCATTCAAGCAGGTTCATCGCAATCTTTTGAGTTCGTTCCCCGATCAGCATATGAGTCTCGAAGAGCTTGTGGCTGAGGGAGACTGGGTCGCCGTTCGGTGGACCGCATCTCTGGGACATTCACCCGCAGGTAAGCCTCTCAGCATGAACGGATCTTCCTTCGTCCGCTTCCAGCAGGGGAAGATCATCGAGGGATGGAACCAAATGGACTTCACCAAACTGCGGTTGCAGATGGAAGACAAGGCTTAGCGCATCTCTCACACTCGAACCACCGCGCGGCGATCCGCGCAAAGGAGTCTGTTTAATTGCTGAATCTGTTCCAGGGCATGAGGCCGTTCAAGCGCCACAAAGCAAAGCGCGATGCAATCGCAGGCGTCACCTTCGCCGCGATGGACATCCCGCAGGCCCTCGGGTACACGCGCATCGCGGGAATGCCTGTCGTTACAGGCCTGTACTCTCTGCTCCTGCCGCTCCTCGCCTTCGCGACCTTCGGCTCATCGCGCCTCCTCGTGGTCGCCGCCGACTCCGCCACTGCAGCTATACTTCGCAGCGGCCTCTCCGGAATGGCGCCCGCCGCCAGCTCCCGCTATATTGCGCTGGCAGGGCTGGTGGCTTTACTGACCTCCGCTCTATTGCTATTCGGCAGAATCTGTAAGCTCGGCTTCGTCGCCGACTTCCTCTCCCAAACCGTTCTCGTCGGCTTCCTCACAGGCATCGGATTTCAAGTTGGCATAGCTGTTCTCGGCCAGATGCTTGGCGTTCCGGTCGCCTCACACAAGACGATATTCCAGCTCGCCGAAGTCTTCCGCGGCCTGCCGAAGCTGCATCTGCCGACGCTCGCAGTAACCCTCGTCGTTCTCGCCTTCGTCTTCGCGCTCCAGCGATTTGCCCCAAAAGTACCGGGCCCCATGCTCGCCGTAATATTCGCAACCGCAGCCAGCGGAATCTGGAACTTTGCAGGACACGGAATTGCAATCGTCGGACAGGTCGCAGCCGGCTTGCCGCACCTGACCATCCCCGATGTCGGTTGGAGAGACATCCCCCCGGTATTTTCGACTGCCGCCGCGTGCGCCGTCATGATCCTTACTCAGAGCGCGGCAACCTCTCGCATCTACGCGATGCGCCACCATCATCGCCTGGACGAAAATCAGGACCTCGTCGGCCTCTCTGCGGCAAACGCAGCCGCTGCTTTCAGCGGAACGTTCGTTGTCAACGGAAGCCCCACACAGACCGCAATGGTCGAGGGCGCAGGCAGCCGAAGCCAGGTCGCACAAGTCACCGCCGCAGCCGTTGTCGCTCTCGTGTTGTTGTTTCTCACCAAACCATTGCAATACCTGCCACAGTGCGTACTTGGCGCGCTTGTATTTCTGGTCGCGATCCGCCTCATCAAACTACGCAGTCTCGCCGCCATCCGCAGTGAGAGCCCCGCCGAGTTTGCACTGGCAGTCGCCACAACCGTTGTCGTCATTGTGGCTGGCGTTGAGACGGGCATCGTGCTCGCCATGGTGATGTCGCTGCTCCGAATCGTGCACCACAGCTACCATCCCCGCACCGGCGTCATGATTCCGGATGAAGGCGGAATCTGGAAGCTCGTTCCGCCTACCCCCGGCACCGTCACCGAGCCAGGCCTCATCCTCTACCGCTTTGGTGCTGTCCTCTTTTACGCAAATGCCAGCCGATTCTCCGACGAGATTATGGCTCTGGTGGGTCCGTCACCAACCTCAGTTCGCTGGCTTATCGTTGACGCCGAAGCGATGGCAAACGTGGACTATAGCGCCGCAAGGATCGTCGAGGAGCTACACAAAAATCTAGCTGGATCCGGCGTCAAGCTCGGATTTGCTCGCCTCGCCTGGAGCACCAGATCGGACTTCGACCGCCATCACCTTACCGAAACCATCGGCACACAATGGATCTTCAGCCGTCTGCACGACGCGCTCGATGCCTACGAGAAGTTGAAACCCCTCGCGGCCTCCCATCGGCGAACTTCTGGAATCACCACCTATGTCGTAACGCCGGAGATGTAGGCCTCGAGATGACGAATCGTCATCTGCTGCTCGTTGATCACCGAGTTCACCAGATCTCCGATCGAGACCACCCCAACCACCGAGCCGTTCTCTACCACCGGAAGATGCCGGATGCGATTCTTCGTGATGATGTGCATACACTCGCCCACCGTATTCTTCGGCGAAACCGAGATCACCGGACTGCTCATGATCTCCGACACGTGCGTCTCCTTCGACAACCGGCCCTGCAGAATCACCTTCCGCGCATAGTCGCGTTCGGAGATGATCCCCAGCAGCGATTGCCGCTCCATCACAAGCAGCGCACCCACTTGCCGCTCCGCCATCATCTCAATCGCCTGGTAGACGGACGCATCCGGCGCAATGGAGGCGACCGGCCCTGTCTTCTGTTTCAACACCATACCAATCGTCGTCGCAAATTCGCTCATCGGGCACCTCGGGCCTCGAATACTACCCCCGCCGCGCAACATCGCGCAAACAAAAACACGGGCGCTTCGTACCCCGCATCCCAGGCCTCGGCCGCAAGTCCAAAAGCAGCCCGATCCGGATGGCTCCGACCGAAGCGCCAACCCAATCCCGCCGCCAGCAGTATCATCAAGTTATGCAGTCTTTCGACGCACTCCTCCGCGAAGCCGAAGTCGCCCACGGCCATCTGTGCGCTGGCCAGATCCTCGGCGTCCGCCTGGCTATGCTTGGCTGCGAACGCCTTGGCGTCGACGACCCCAAGGGCGTCGACCGCAAGCGTCTCGTCACGTTTATCGAGATCGACCGCTGCGCCACCGACGCCATCGCCGTCGTCACCGGCTGCCGCCTCGGCAAGCGCGCCATCAAATTC
Source organism: uncultured Acidobacteriaceae bacterium (assembly GCA_963708755.1). GTDB lineage: Bacteria > Acidobacteriota > Terriglobia > Terriglobales > Acidobacteriaceae > Edaphobacter. The sequence continues at coordinate 16,750 of CAVPTN010000018.1, read as the reverse complement.
CGCGACTGGGGCAAGATGGCCGCAACCTTCGTCGACCTCACGTCCCCTCTCGCGCCACAGGGCGACACACCCGTCTACAAAGCCCTCCGAATCGCCGCCCTCGAGTCCTCCAAGCAACGCGCCCGCGACCTCTACCCGCACATCGAAAACAAAAACCAGCAGCAGATGCTCGCCTACCGCGAACTCCCCAACGAAGATCTCTTCAGCGAAGAGTGGGTTGCCGTCCCTATCCATCCGCGCGAGATGCCCGGCTACAAATCCGCCCGCATCACCTGCGCGCAGTGTGGCGAAGGCATCAACTACGATCGCGAAACTCTTCGCGACGGAAAGACTCTCTGCCAGGGCTGCGCCTTCCCCGAGGCCCGCTACTACCAGCCGCTGTCGCAACAGGAACTAACAGCCACAAACAGCAAGGCCGGCGCGGAAACCTCTCCGCAACCGGCCTGCGAACATTGTTAGAAGCTGCTCAAATTACGACGCTATCTTTAGCGGAAGCGACTACCAACCACGGCGATGATCGTAGCGGTAGCGCTGGTACTCATGTATCCGCACCCACTCTGCATGCCGTCTCTCCTGCTCAAACCGCAGCCGAGCATAGTAGTCCGGCCCATAATACCCATGCGGATAACCAACCTGAACCACGGCAAACTGTTGTGCATTCGCCTTCGCTGGTGCCCCCAACACAAACGCACCCGCCAGTAAGCCAACCGTTACACCCTTTGCAACCATCGCCTTTACGTTTGTGATCTTCATAACTGCCTCCTACCTACATCAGATGAAACCCACCTTCCCTACGCCGGTTGCGCGCAACTATCCAGCAAAGACGGTGTCGCAAATCTGATTCACATCCGCCCGAATCCGCATCTAGAGATATAGGTATCTCATGCCACAGCCCGTCGCTACGTTTCAACGCCACTCCCTCTCGCTCAAGACCGTAATGGCCGAGTGCCTCGCGCAACCCACCCCGAAGTCTGTTCACCGGCTCCGAGCGACAATACGTCGCATCGAAGCTACGCTCGACCTCCTTATCGACACCGCCGATCTGCCCACGCTGCCGAAGCAATCCAAACAATTCAGGCGCTCCCTCCGCAAGATTCGACGCGCTGCCGGCGCAGTCCGCGACCTCGACGTCCACTGCGAGCTGCTCGCCACCTACAAAACCATCAGCGACGCAACCGTTCTCGAACGAGATCTCAGCGCCCTACGCCTCCACAGAGAAAAGAAGCTCCAGAAACACATCCAGAACGACGCACGCGATATCCTCGCGATGCTCGACAAGCTCGAGCCCATCCTCGCTCCGGCCGCCGAACTCAACCTCAGCGGCGGCAGCCTCGCCCACGCCGCCCGAACCTTGTTCGCCCCAGCGATTCGCGGCCTCGACCCCAGCGACGACGAAGACCTCCACTCCATCCGCAAAGCCGGCAAGTCCGCCCGTTACATCGCCGAGATCGGCAGCAAAGTCTCCAAGGAAGCCGCAACCCTGGCCAAGCGTCTCATCGACCTCCAACAGACCATCGGTGCCTGGCACGATCATCTGGTGCTGCTCACCGAAGCCCAGACAGCTCTGCCATCTGACAGCCCCCTCACCGAAAGGCTCCACGCCAAAACCACCATACTTCGCCGTCAGGCCGAGTCGAAGGCCGTCCGCGCCCTGACAAAAAGCTCTGCCCCCCGCCCACAGCACATCTGATGTACACTAGTCCCCTAACATGACGGTCTCCCGCCAACTCGCGATCCTGCACCTCATGTCCACCCGCTGTTGTTGTTGCTAGTCCCGCCTGCGCTTTACCCCCTTTCTTAAATTCAATTTAAAAGCCACAGCTCACACCCATTCGTGTCTGTCGCGCTTTCCCTCAAGGAGCCTCCTCCATGTCCACCCCGAGCACTCGCATCTCCCCCCGCTTATCCACTGACACCTGGGCCATCGTCCTCTCACTCGCCCTCGCGCTCATCGTCCGCATCGGCCTGCTCAAGACCGTCCCGTGGTAACCGCGTAGCAAGCAGACCCGAGCGCCGAAAAGCCCCATGCCAACAGCCGACATCAAGACGAAAAAGGAGAGCCCAATGGCCACCCCCGTCACCTCACTGCCCGACCTCCGCACCGAATATCCCCCTCACGCCCCCGGCCGCGTCCCAGCCGAGCGCTCCACCCTCCTCGGCCTCATCCCCGGCATCGCGCTCCTCGCCGTCGTCGGCTATGCGGGCAAGTTCGTCGAGCACTTCATCAACACCTACGGCAAAGCCCACCACTACGTCCTCCCCAACATCGAGTACGTCCTGTGGGCGATCCTCTTCGGCATCCTCATCGCCAACACCGTCGGCCTTCATCGCATCTTCCGCGCCGGCGTCGCCACCTACGAGTTCTGGCTTAAAGCGGGAATCATCCTACTCGGCGCACGCTTCATCCTCGGCGACATCCTCAAGCTCGGCGGCATCTCTCTCACCCTCGTCTTCATAGCCTTCGCCTTCTCGCTGACGTTCATGACCTGGCTTGGCCGCACCTTCAAGCTTGGCCCCCAACTCACCACACTTCTTGCCGTCGGCTCCAGCGTCTGCGGCGTCTCCGCCATCATCGCCACCCAGGGCGCCATCGACGCCGATGAAGAGGACTCCTCCACCGCCATCGCCGCCATCCTCGCCCTCGGCGCCATCTCGCTCTTCACCTTCCCGCTCATCGGCCACGCTCTCCACATGAGCGACCGCGCCTACGGCCTCTGGGCTGGCCTCGCCGTCGATAACACCGCCGAAGCCACCGCCGCCGGTGCCCTCTACTCCGACGCCGCCGGCAAGTTCGCCGTCCTCGCCAAGACCTGCCGCAACGCCCTCATCGGCTTCGTCGTCCTCGGCTATGCCATCCAGTGGGCCCGCAAAGGCCTCGCCAGCCGCGCCGCCACCAAGCAGCTCGACAACAAGGCCGCCTTCCTCTGGAAGAAGTTCCCCAAGTTCGTCCTCGGCTTCCTCTTCATCTCGCTGCTCGCCACCCTCGGCTCCTCCACCAATCCGAAGATCGCCGCGCTGGGCTTCACCAAACCGCAACTCCTCGCGCTCGGAAATCTAAGCCGCTGGGCTTTCCTCTTAACCTTCGCCGGAGTAGGCCTCCGCACCAACTTGAAAGACCTCTTCAAGCAAGGTGCTCGCCCCTTTATCGTCGGCGCTCTCGGCGAAGTCGCCATCGCAGCCGTCACCCTGCTGTTGGTCCTCGGAGCCAGCCACTTCTACCACCTGTAACAACCAAGAGTCAGTGAAGCCGAGCTGTAACCACCGCGAGTACCCAGCAAGAAACTGGTTGTCTTGTGTAAATTTGGTACCCTGACACGCAACGAGGCCGCCGCACATGACGATGCATCGTCGTTTTGATAGCGCTTACCCGCCTTAAAGCGTTGATGGGGCCTTGAGAGACTTGCACAGGCGGTGAGATGAAGGAATCAGCTTTTAGACAAGGAATCGCAACCTGCGACATCGCTACCCGAGTAAGCGAACTCGCACCCAGATTTCTCGAAGGATTTGCTCGGAATGATCTCGCAGCCATTTTAGAGAGAGCAACACCACGGCGATTTCGTGCGCGAACATTACTCGCAAGCGAAGGACATCCTGCGGATAAAGTATTTCTGATGCTCGATGGTTTAGCGCGTACCTTTACGACGACTCGTAAAGGAGAAAAGGTCATACTTGTCTGGATTCCAGCGGGAGACGTCGCTGGAGGAAGGGCATTCCTGTCCGAACCCATGGAGTATCTGCTGAGCACAGAGACCGTGACGGATAGCGTTGCATTGGTCTGGAGCCGAAATGCCATCCTGCCCCTCGCTAAGAGATATCCGAGACTGCTTGAGAACGCTCTTCTGATTGCGTCGGACTATCTGGCCGCTTACCACGATATACACATTGCAACAAGCCACGACAGCGCCAACCAGAGGATTGCGCAGGTGTTGAACAAGCTCGTCAAAAGGAAAGGGCAAAGAGACTCTGAGTCGACCATACTCGACGTAAAAAATGAGGAATTGGCGAACGAGGCAAACGTCACGATATTTACCGTCAGTCGGCTATTAAGCAGGTGGCAGCGGGATGGCCTTCTTGTGAAGAGTCGTGGGCGAGTCGTGGTCCGTTCTCCTGAAGCATTGATCCGTAGCGTCAGCTGAACTTTGCCTTTCGCCGCAACAGAATTCCACGCGGGGATTGCGCGAGAGCAACGACAGGGATCAGGTCTAAATGTCTACTAACAATTGATCGTTAAAGCATCGCCCGCAGGGCGGCGTTCGAATGGAACGGCGATTGGCGGGAGGCGCGGACACTTGGAACCAACTCGTATTTTGATTGTTGACGACTCGCAGCACTGGCGACGTGCAGTTCGTTCAATGCTGGCGGAAGACAGAGATCTGGAAGTTGTTGGCGAAAGCTCAGACGGCCAGGATGCGCTTCACAAAAGTAAGGAGCTGCAACCAGATCTTGTTCTATTGGAGATTCAGCTACCCACGCTGAGTGGTCTTGAAGCCGCCCGGGCGATCCGAACCATCTCGCCAGCCACAAAGATCTTGTTTCTAAGCTCATACCAACACATCGACGTGATGCGCGACGCATTAAAGGTCGGAGCTGGGTTCATCGTGAAAGCAGATGCCGTGCGGGATCTTTTACCTCTCCTTAGGGCAGCTATTCGAAATGAGCCGTTTCTTCGATTCAGGTTTTTGCGCGCTAGCGAAAGATCCTGATCCTATGTAGCTCCGTTTTTTCCAGAGGCCAATGACTTGGCAACTTCTATCGCGGATGCGTGAACCCGCACTCCTTCCATAGCTTTTCCCAACCCCAGATTTTTTGAGCAGCCTTGGCTGGAAGTGGATACCCAAGCTGATGGGCAAGCATACTCACTTGACCGCGGTGGTGTGCGTCATGCGAGATCATGTAAGCCACCATGGCCGCGCCTGCAGGCCACGGTCGTGCCCAACCATCACGAAGAAAAATCTCGACGTGGCTCCGCGGCCCAGTAAGAGCATCCGCAAGCATCTCCGAGCAGCGTGCGCCACTTTCAAGCAGAGCCGCTCGAACCTGCTTCTGCGTGCAGCTTGCATGGCTGAGCGCAGCCGGCAGCTTCATATGCGGGGCCGACAATCTGAGCCATTTGCGACGAACATTGTGGACGTGCGAGAAGATAGCAGCGATAGTTCGCCCTTTGCTCCCCGGAAGTTTAGCCCGCCACGCAGCCGGATCGAGATGCTCGAGGACGATCTGATTCATCCGCTCATTTACGGCGTAACTCTCCACCAGCACCTGGCGCGGGTCCACGCCGACGTCAGCCTGTAAACGCTCCTGCAAACGATTCACGCGATCACCTCGTAGCCGTCATGCATGACATCGAGACATATTAGACGGCACTACCCGAAGTTTTCACAGAACCGCAGACGATTATTTCGGCAACTCTTTGCCAGACTGCTCGCGCACCATGTAATCGGCGTACCAATCCGGCCAGTTCTCGTCGTACTGCCCACCTGCTCGCTTCTCGTGCTCGCCGTGAGCCGCCGCCGCTCGCCGAAGCGCACTCGCCAGATCGTACGTCGACGCAAAGCTCGTCGCAGCGGAGTCTATCCGACCCGGCAGCCGCGTCGTAAGCTCCTGAAACAGCCAGCCGTTGCCGTCCGGATCATTAAACGAAGCGAACGAGCGATAGCTGCCATGCGCCGGATCCGGGCCACTGACTCGCATCCGCCCAAACAGGTAAGGCTCATCCGGGCCAGCGTACACGCCCTCGTTATGGAACACCTCACTGACCTTGACCCCAAGATCCACCAGCTCTTTGCGGGCAGCCGCGATGTCGGAGACGATCAGGTACAGACCCTGTGCAGAGCCAGGCGCCGCTCCCGTCACGTTTTTGCCGAAGATGACCGAGCATCCTGAGCCAGGCGGCGTGAACTGAATCACGCGAAAGTCCTTACCGTTGTCGAAGTCAGCGTCGAGCCGCCACCCGAGACGCCCGTAGAACTCTTTCGCACGATCAACATCCGAAACCGGGATGACGACTATCTCGAACTTCATGTCGACTCTCGCACGCGTTACGTCGTTACTACGAACGTCGTCTGGGCTCATCACTACCTCCTGATCGAGATCAATCGCGCCGACGCATCCGACACGATACAAACACGGCTCTCGATTCAGGCGATTAAATCAAAAAAGAGAGAGTGATTCCATAAGACGAAGGTATTAATCGATGTCTTCATCCAGGAGCAACAAGCCGATTCCATCGAGCGAAGCGCCGAACCTCGCTGTCAGCTATGCCGCTTCGCTTCTCATCGATTGCTCCCGAACTGAAACTGAACTTTGCCGAAGTAAGAACGTGCATCGCCTACAAATCCGCCCACTCCGTTCGCCGCAGTGAAGTACCGCGCATCCGCAAGATTGCGCACACCAAATGCACCAGTCCAGCTGTGAGCATTTAGGCTGGCTACAACATCCGCCGTCGTGTAACTCGGAATCGAGTTGGTATTGAGCAGGTCGGCAAACATACTGCTTCGGTTGGTGAATCCGCCAGCGAGCGAAAAACTCTCCTGGCTCCCAAGCGGCAGATCATAGCTCGTCCACAGATTGACGATGCGATTAGGAACGCCCTGCGGCCTTCGACCGGTCGCTGCCGGGTTAGACGGATTGTCGGTCAGCGATGCATGCATACCAGTCGCGTTGGCGTTCACTCTCCAGTGCCGTGTCATGGCCAGTTCAATCGTGCCTTCGCCGCCCTGAGTGAGTTGGTCGTTGAACACCGGAATATCGCTCACCAGGGAGAAGACGTTGTTGCGCATCACGTGGAACGCAGCAGCCGTAATCATCACACGATTGTTCAGCGCCGCGATCTTGGCGCCTGCTTCGTACTGCATCCCCGACTCGGGCGCCTCCACACCATTCTGCGTGGCCTCTGAGGTGAAGTTCACAAGGTTGCTGTGGGCCACACCGAAGAACGTCGAGACCCCGGGGAGGATTCGGTAGACCGTACCCACATTCCAACTGAACGGTGTGTCGTTGCGGCTGTAGGTATTTGGCGGCTCGATCAGCACCCCATTCCCCAGGCTCCGACCGGGCACGAAAAGCTGCGGAACGAGCGTGGTCTGCCAGAAATCCTGACGGCCACCGATACGCAACTTCCACCGCGGTGTCAGGTCGATCTGGTCGGTCGCATACAAACCTTCGTAGTTCGCGCGCAACTGGTCAAGAAATCCGGAGTGCTTCGCATCGCGGAGAAAGACAAGCCCCGCTCTTGAGGTTTCAGGCACGACCGGATCGAAGATGTTGACGATATTTTGCAGATCCGCCGTCGAGCGGTTCGACACATCATTTTGGTGCTGCACCTCAACTCCAGTCAGCAGAGTATGGTGAACCGAGCCGGTATGGAAGCTCCAGACGGGCTCGCCTTCGTAGTCGATGTCGTTCAATACATCCTGCTGATTGCGCAGTTGCCTGCCCGTCAAAGCGGTACCAACGACCGAGCCGCCATCCCCATTTCGCAGAATAGACAGGTTGCGGTACATATACGAGAACCGGTTATTGACCGTAACAAACGGCTTGGCCTGCCACACATCCGAGGCGGTGAACCGTCCAAGCGACTGGTCACCAAACCCGAACGGCGTCGAATATTTTGTCTCGCGCGGCACCACCGTGATCGGCGTGTGGTTGTAGTAGATCAAACCTGCCGAATCGGGAGTAGCCTGCAGATAGCGGCCATCTCCTGCAAGCAGCAATACGTTATGGCTGGTCGTAAGACCAAGCACAGGCCGCAGCTCATAGTCTGCAGCCGATAGCGCGCGGTAGCCATCCGTATGCTGGGTCAGGCTGTCAACGCGGTAGTCCAGCGCATGTAGGCCCGTAGCTCCCGTAAGGTACGCGCTGCCGGAGTACAAGCCAAACGAGCCCGTCTGGAACTGCGCCCCAGCATGGAAGTGAGGCGATGGAGTGTAGTGCACAAGGTTGATCGTGCCTCCCGGAGGCCCGCTCCCAAAGAGCGAAGATCCCGGCCCCTCCAGCACTTCAACGCGCTCCACTCCGTTGAGCGAGTGCGGAATTCCGTTGCGCTCGTCTCCATCCGAAAACCCGTCGTTGTAGATGCGAGCCTCTAGGCCCCGGATCTGGAAGCGATCGCCAAATCCGAAACCGTCGGTGCCGCCCTGAATAACGCCGCTGGCATTGCGCACCGTATTCGCCAGCTCAAGATCGCCCTGCGAATCCGACAATTGATGGCTGATGACAGACACGCTCTGCGGAATATCTTCGAGCATCGTGCCCGTCTTGCCCACCGTCGGTATCTGCTCCAAGGTCTCGCCTTCGCCCTGAACACTAATCGACTGAGACGCCGACTGAAGCGCAAGCCGCACCGGCCAGTCGAGCATTCCATCCTGCGAGACACTGATCGAAGAGTCTTCATAGCGGCCAAATCCAGGCGCTTCAATCGTCAGCGTGTAAGTGCCGGACGACAGCGACGAGAATTGATAGTTGCCAGAAGCGTCAGAGGTAGTTGTCCGGCCAACTCCGTGCCCAGACAGAGTGGCACGGGCACCCGCGACGCCAGCCCCTGACGGATCAACGATCGAACCAACGATCGATCCTCGAACCGCGGCACCTTGGGCCACCGCGGCCATAGAGATAAAAAATGACAAAAACACAGTTACAAGACAGCGTTTGAAGCAAGGATTCAGCATGACTCTCCGCGGCCCATGAATAAGACTGAATTGGTCTTATTTATCTACGACCGATTCAGTCTTACTTTAAGGCTGGAGAAGAATTGTCAGGCAGTTGTCATGGCACTGTTCACAAATTGTCTCTTTTCGTTGAATAGGGATGACTCCCATGCAAGCTACTCTTCACCGCAGTTCGCCGATCGCCTCTTGCTTGCGGACGACGCCGTGGATAGCCTGTGTACCGAAGTGATTCGTCGCAGGTCCCACGAAGACCATTGTCATATTCGAAAATGGCACCTCGTTCCCTCCGGTAATGCAAACCTGAAGCGTCGTGCTGGGTGGACTTGTCTCGAAGGGAGCGTTGCTTCCATTCCCCGTTATCAAACTGACTGTGCCGTTCAACTGAAAGCCACCTGTGATGAGCGGTTTGGGATAAGCAGGGCAGCCGATCATATCCCAGGTAACTTTAACTTTCGTCAACCGGATGTGATGCGTGTGAGCATTTTGACCGCCCTTGGTCGCATCCAGAACATTGTTCGTCGTTCCATAGTCCGACATGGTCATGTCCGCGATGAAGTCTGCGGTTCTGCCCCACTCGTGGAGATCAAGTGCCCATTGACCATGCATCTCATAGGGGCTGCCGACGATCAACGGATTCGCCGGCGAATAGTCGTTGAGCACACCGGTAAAGTGGAATGGACCACGCTCCTGGGCCACTGCACCGGTTGCTGAAAATAGAACCAGTACCGACGACACGCATAACGCACAAAGAAACTTGCTTCTCATAGAAACCTCCGGTTTTGAAAGTTGCGCCTCAATTCGCTGGAAGCTTTACCGATTCGAAGTGGCCGACTTCCCTGGAATCGACGGCAAAGTCCGCATCGCTGAGCACGCGCTTGGACTGCCGACACACTGGCGCATCAAGCACGGCGCGGTCAAACAGCAACAGACAGAACAGCAACTTGCGGTCTAATGCTGTCTTTCGCCGTGCCATCAAGTGGGATAAAATCCCTGCGACAAGCCGATTTTTCGGAGATCGCCATGGGTGACCCGTCGTTCGAAGTACCGCCTGCGGAAGGACCTCCCGAAAAACTTCTTGATTCCTGGAAGGAGATCGCGGTCTACCTCAACCGCGACGTCACCACCGTCCAGCGGTGGGAGAAGCGGGAGGGAATGCCGGTTCACCGGCATGTGCACGAAAAACGCGGCTCCGTGTATGCCCTTACCGAGGAGCTTGACGCCTGGATCCAAAGCCGCAGACTTCGTGCAGACGAAGCTGAGACGACGCCCAGCGTTGAGCCTGCCGTTGCATTGCCACCCCAGACAAATACTGGCGACCGAGTCAGGACAATACAGACAAGCCGCTTGTGGTTCGCTCTGGCAGCGATCATCTCTCTCGCTCTGCTTGCCGTCGGCTGGTTCGCCTTGCGAACTCGCTCCAAAGACCCCAAAGATCCGATTCAGCCCAGGATCCAATCGCTGGCGGTGCTGCCGTTCAGGAATCTGTCAGGCGATCCCTCACAGGAGTATCTCGCCGACGGCATGACCGAGGCTCTCATCGGGCGTCTCGCGGAAGTTCACAACTTGCGTGTGATCTCTCACACCTCCGTCATGCGCTTCAGTAATCCCCAACTCTCCGTGCCGGAGATCGCAAAGATGCTGGGCGTGGATGCTGTCGTCGAAGGATCGGTGACCCAGCAAGGCGATCGCATCCGCGTTACAGCACAGCTGATTCGTGGAGCCACCGACGAACACTTCTGGTCCGAAACCTATGACCGCGAGATGCGCGACGCGCTCACCTTGGAGAGCGAGCTGGCGCAGTCCATCGCAGAGAAGGTCCAGGTAACGGTCACAGGAGAGGAACGCCAGCGCCTGACTGCCGCCCGTCCTGTCGCGCCTGAAGTCTACGAAAGCTATCTAAGAGGAAGGTTCGTATTAGACCGGGGAAACAGCAAAGCTGAGATTGAGCAAAGCATTGGCAACTTTGAGGACGCGATCAAGAAAGACTCGACCTTTGCACCGGCTTACCTTGGCCTGGCACAAGCGTATACCAACCTTGGAACCGTCTTCGGCGGCGTCTCTCCGGCAGAGACGCGCCCGAAGGTCATGAGCTTCGCGCGACAAGCGCTGGCCATCGACCCTGACCTGGTTCAAGCCCATGTCGTTCTGGCAAATGTCCTTCAGGAAGAGTGGCACTGGACCGAAGCTGAGACCGAATACAGGCGTGCCCTTCAACTGAACCCGAACGGAGCCCGTGCTCACGCCGGGCTTGCTCTATGGCTGGTCTGCGAAGGACGTACCGACGAAGCTGTTGAATGGATAAAGCGCGGCCAGGAGCTGGATCCGGTTGAAGTCACCGGAGCGAACGTATCGTGGATTCTCTTTCAGGCACATCGCTACGACGAAGCCATTCGCGAATCGCGCAGTACCTTGGCCGTAAAGCCGGACGATGCGGTCGCGCTCTCAGGCCTCGGGTTCGCTCTGATCGCGAACAATCAACCCGCAGACGCAATCCCCGTATTGGAAAAAGCAATCTCTCTTTCGAAAGGCAGTCCTGCTGCCACCGGCATACTGATCAGAGCCTATGCCCACGCAGGTCGGCGCAACGACGCGCTTCGGCTGCTCGAAGAACTGAAAAAACGCAAAGCCGCAGGCTATCTTCCGGCAGCTGCGTTTGTGAACGCCTACCTGGGCCTTGGCGAGAACGAACAGGCCTTCGTTTGGCTCGAGCAGGCATACAAAGAGAAATCAAATATCCTGCAGTTCCTGCTGACCCATCCATACTTCGACCCAATCCGCAGCGATCCACGATTCGCGGACCTGGTTCACCGCGTAGATCTCAGGTGAACGCAGTTCACCTGACTCGCCGAAGAGCACTCTCATAACACCGAGAGGGTATTGTCCACTCTCACCAACAAGCAGTATCAACATACGAAGCAAAGTGCCCAGTTAGATACTGGCGTGCAATTAAACATTCTCGCGCCAAAGCCGAAACAGGATAACAATAGGCAATCAAATCGATGATCGAGGTTACGGATATGCCATCTGATGACTACTTTGTCGAGTTGTACGGCGTCACCGAAGAGCAAGCTCTCAACTTCTGGACCTCGCATCTTCACGAGACGATAGGAAATGAACTGTGGTCTCAGATTCGTGACTCTACGGGCGTCTATCTGGCAAGCGTGCTCGGCCATTTTTGCCTGCAATCCGTAGATCGGATGGCTGTCCTCTCTCCCGATTACAGCCCGAACGATCAGGAGTTCCGACAGTTCGCCGATCTCACCCAGATCGCTGAACTCATGATGCGGCAACTCACCAGCGCGAAAAACCCTCTCTGGATGGAGTCAGCCGGTGCCCACATCCTTCTCTATGCCGGCTTCTTTCAAAACCAGAATAAAGACCGCCACAACATTGGCTTCTATTCAAACCTGGGCAAAGAGTGCTATCTCATGGCCGCAGTGGGAAAAAGAGAAAAGGTGATGAAGCAGATGGCAAGTGGCTTTGACCAATACCTCTTCCATCTCGCCAACCTTCATCAACGCCTGCAGGAGAGCAGGTATCTGATAACGAGGCCCAACTAGATTCAGCTTAGCTGCGGCCCGCCGAAAAGCATGGTACTGCGTGCCGTTGATGAGGTGCCTTGCTCATTACGCACTCATTGAGATTCTGACGAATTACTTCTTCTTGATGCTGGCCATCCCGCGGTCAACACATTTACCTCACGTACCCGAAGGGAACTTTTTTAGTGTTCCCTTCGGGTACGTGATCGTGACAAGTCTGCCAGAGCCGTCTCTAAGCTAGGCTGTCGGACTCTCCAGAATGTGAGCTAAGTCATGCAGCCGCTGGGCATCCTTCGCATCCTTTGCGCTGGAAGCACTCGTTTCAACTGACGCCGCCATGCTACGAAGTTTTGCAACATCTTTTTTGCCAAGGTGCGACTTCTGCGCTCGCGCAATCGCTTTATTCAGATCGGCAATCTGTCCTGTAGACAGCGCCTGCGAACGCCCTAGCTGGTCGAGATAAGCTCGTGCGACCGTCAGCTGAGATGGCCACGTAATCTTCTGCTGGTTCTGCACGTTCAACTCGTTGACCTGCACAAGCCTTGCGGCATCAATCTCATTCTGTGTCAGAAATTTGCTCGGAACCAGCTTGAACACATCCAGTCCACGCGCGATCTCCGACCCGTAGATGTAGCCGTTATACCAATACGCAGACCAATCGCCGCCCAATACCAGCGCATTCGCATCGACAGGCCCGCGATCGAAGTACGCGATCTCGTACGCATGGGCCGGGTCCGTAAAGTCCATCACTGAAATACCGCCCTGGTACCAGGCCTGTACCTCGATATCACGCCCGGGAACCGGAATGAGTGAGCCATTGTGAGCCACACAGTTCTCTGTCTCCGACTGCGCAGCCGGCATCTTGTAGTAGCTCGCGAACGACAGCTTGTTGTCCTTCAGATTGAAGATCGCATCCGCCCCCCACTTGTTGGGGTCCGTCGGACGGCAGCGTGGCTGCAACCCGCCTCCCCACTCATCGGTGAACACCACCTTCGTTCCATCGTTTGAGAAAGACGCCGAGTGCCAATACGAATAGTTTGGATCGTTCACCGCATCCACCCGCGTCGGATGCACAGGATCCTTAATATCAAGCAGAATGCCATTGCCCGAGCACGCACCAGCCGCTAGCCCCAAAGCCGAGTACACCGTGATGTCGTGGCACTGATTGGTATCTGCTGGCTTCTCGGCTTTCTGATCGTGGCTTCCGCCATTGTTCAGGCCGTTCAAAGCACCGGTGCGCGGATCGATAAACACTCGCGGACTTGCGACCACCTTAGCCTGTTGCGGCGCGGCAATCGGCACCTTGATCACGTCGATCCGAAACAGCGACGTATTCGGATCCTTCTCCGGCTTCTCCTCGCCCGAGCAGCCCGCGAGTTCGTCGCTCTGCCGCACAAACGACGTCCCCGAGACATAGATATAAACGTTGTCTTTATCGTTCGGGTCCACCACCAGCGTATGCGTGTGTGACCCACGGCAGGTCTGCACCGCCGCCACCTGCTTCGGATTCTTGATGTCCGAAATATCAAAGACTCTTACGCCGCGAAAGCGATCAGGACTCGCCGTCGGAATCCTGTGGTCCTTCTCATGCCCAGGCTCCGGTGGAGGCAATGGCGGAAAACCCTGCACTCCGCAGTCCAGCCGTCCGTTCGGCATCTCCACAGACATAAACAGCAAATTCCCATACACCGACACATCACCCTGCCCACCCGGACACACCAGCGACGTAATCAGCGACACCTTCGCCGGGTTCGAGATGTCGTAGAAGTTCACGCCATAGAAGTTCCCTTGGAACAGATGCGTTCCCTGAAACGCAAAGTCCGAGTTTGCAAAAGCGAGCTGTGCAATCACCAGCTGCATCGGCTTCGGTATCTTATTCCTGTTACTGACGCCGATCAGATCCAGACTCTTCTGCACCGCAGGATCATCTGGATTCGTCGTCGACAGTTGAAACGCATCAGGCTTCTTCACGAACGCGAGATGCTCCATCCCCATCGCCGCCTCACCTGCGTCGTAAAGTCCCGCCTTCAGCCCCACCCTCGGATCGTTCGTCGTAGATCCCGTCATACCTGGCGGCAATGGCACAGCCGGTCGCGCCACAAACGGATTCTCCTCTTCATCAGGAGCCTCCTGCGCGGCAGGAGCAGCCGGAGCAGCCGGAGCCTGCGCCCGTAAAACTCCCCAACTGGAGCACACCAAAGCCGTGCCAAAGGCCACACCGGCCAAACGGAAAGCGAGTGACTGCGTACGATTCATCGTTTCTCCTTCAACATGTTCTGCATAATTGCAATCTCGGCCCTTTGCGTATTGTCGGCATCGGTAGCAAAGTCGAACAGCTCGGCATCCTGCCCCGCGCCAGGTGTATCGAACAGCTGCTTGACCATCACCAACGCCCCGTTGTGATGCTGAATCATTCCCGTCAAAAACAGCCTGTCGAACTCCGCGCCCTTAGCCTGTCGCAGTTCATCCATCTGCTTCGGCGTCAGCATGCCCGGCATGGCCGCCATCGGGCTACCGTTCTTATCCATATCCGGCATCCCCGCCATGGCCATGCTCACGGACTCCCCACGCGCCCTCAGCCAGCGCTTCATAAACTTCATCTCATCCGCCTGAGAGAGGCCGATCCGCGCCCCCAACGCGCGAATCTCCGCATCTTCCGTATGCGACGGAATCAGATCCGTCATCGCGACCGCCTGCCCATGATGCATGATCATGCCTTGCATGAACTCGACATCAGCCTGCGACCGTTGCGGCGCCGTCGCCCTTGTAGAAGGCGGCAGCCGCTTGCTCGGTGTTCCCGGTGCGCCTGGCTGCACCACCACCGGAGCCGTGTTCGATTGCGTCTGCTGACCAGCCATCGCACCGGCCCCCAGGCTGCAAAGCACCACAACCGAAAAACATCCGCAGAATCCTACCGCCGTCCTCACCTTCGGTCGTGACGTGCCGCCACGGCCGATCGAATCGGACCCAGGTTTTCCCATTGCATCAGGCATTTTTTTGTTCTTCCACGGTATCATGCTGGCTCCCGCGCACCCAGAATCGGCGCCAAACACCTGTGAAGTCCTCGCCTCGTGTGCTATAGTTGGCCGCCTGGGATTGATAGTGGCCCCCCAGCCCGGCCAAAAATAAATCTAAGTTCGGCCCCTTCAAACGCCAAGCCAAGAGGCGACGGATATGCCATCGTATCGATGCACCGTTAATGAAGTCGGACCCGCCGTCGACGGAACCGAAACACCTTCGCCCGTCGTCTATCTCAACCTCACCGATATCAAGGGAACCTTTGCGAACACCTGGTTCTATGCGGCCGATGGAGCCCAGAGTCAGATGCTCGATGTCGCAATTGCTGCGATCAACCATGACAATGCCGTCGATGTGGTCGCCACGGCGCCGAACGCCGGGGGCAGCCCCTATACGGCAGTTGCCCGCATCCACGAAGTGCAAAACCTGCCGCCCGCCGCGCCCAGCAACTTGCACCTCATTGAAATACAGCCTGCCCTTACCCCGAGCCAGCGGCAGTTACTCATTGGCTGGAACGATAACTCGGACAACGAAGATGGCTTCGTTATGGTGTTTCAGCAGCAGCCGAACGGCTCGCCAGGCGAGTACACCGCCAACGCCAATTCAACGAAGGGCTACATGGTTCTCGATGGCGGCCACGACTACACGATCTACGTCAAAGCTTTCAATAGAACTGGCTATTCGGCGCCGTCGAATTCGATTGTCGTCACAGTCCCCACCACCGCTGCGCCCGCCACTCTCTCTGCGGCCGTAGTTCCCTCCTCGGGCAACTTCGTCCTCTCGATCACCGGCACCAACTTCGGAGACAACGAGCCAGTTAGCATCGCCGTTGTGTGGTCCATCGTTGGGGAGCAGCCAGCAGCGTATCCAATCCCAGTGACCGCCAACAGCGCCGGATGGTTTAGTGTGCCATTCTCCGGGAATACGCCGTACGGACTTTGCCCGATATCCGTGCCCTTCGGACAGCAGCAGCCGCAACAGAGCTTTCAGATCACCGCCACCGGTCAGACGAGCCACAAAACAGCCTCTGCAACCGCCGGACCGTTCACTTGTCCTTGAGAGGGCAACAAATAATCGCCGCAATCGAGCGCAAAGGAGAACCGAAGATGCCATGGTACAAGTGCACAGTCAATGAGGTCGGCCCTGCAACCGACGGTACGGAGACGCCGGATCCCGTCATCTATCTCAACCTCACCGACCAGGCCGGTAGCTTCAGCAACAGCTGGTTTTATGCAGCAAACGGCGGACAAACCCAGATGCTCGGAGTCGGAATTGCCGCGATCAGCGGCAACAAGCCGGTCCAGGTCGCCGCTGACGCACCCAACACCGGCAACAGCCCATATACGGGAATCTCCCGACTGTATCTGATGAAGAGCTGACTTGCCCGTCGGCCCCGCGTCGCACTCGCAAAGGCGTGACGCCCGTTCGAGACGCGGACCAGCCCACGACGTCGCCGTCGTAGAAGCGGAGGGTGTGGCTCCGGGTCAGATGGAGTGTTGCTAACAGGCCAAGGCACGCTCATTGAGG
>CAVPTN010000017.1:0-72682 GCA_963708755.1 uncultured Acidobacteriaceae bacterium | reverse complement strand
AATCTTCGCCCGAGCCTCTGCAGCAATATTGCTCCTCAGATCCACATCAATCTCTCCGGTAATCTTCAGGTAGTTCGCCGTCCACGCATTCCCCATCGAATCGAACAGCCCAACCCCGCCACCGCCGGCGATCGTCACCAGCGGATCGGCCTCAGCCGCCTCTCGATTCGTCTTCATCGGCTTCAAATGCATCCGAATCAGCGCTCCAACGACCTCCAGATGGCTTAGCTCCTCCGTCCCGATATCCAGCAGCAAATCTCTTCGCCCCAGATCGTCCACGCAGTTCCATCCCTGAATTGTGTACTGCATCGCAGCGGCCAGCTCCCCGTTCGCGCCCCCAAACTGCTCCAACAACATATTGCCGAACCGGACATCCGGCTCACCAATATTTACGGTGTACATCAGCTTCTTTACATGGTGATACATAGGAAGTCCTCAAAATCCCAAATTTCGTTCTTCCGTTCTGCGTACTCCTACTACGATGCAATTCCCGCATCCCACGTCTGAATCGCAACACCCGACACAAACACTCATCTTTCTCACCCAACAAGGCGCCGAAGGCGCGTCAGCCTCGATGGCAGATCGCGCCGTGCGCGCAGCACGCCGTTGCCTTTGTCTTGCATTGCAGCTCTTTGAGTTGTCGAAGAACCGTCCCCACCCAATCCCGTATAACAAACTCATGCTGACCCGCCCCGCCATCCTTCTCCGCGCCGAAGAAGCCATCCTCCTCACCCTTACCGTCTTCGCCTACCAGCATCTCCACTACAGCTGGCTCCTCTTCGCGCTCCTCTTCTTCACCCCAGACCTCTTCATGCTCGGCTACCTCATCAACACCCGCATCGGCGCCGCAACCTACAACTTCGCCCACACCCTCGCCTTGGCTCTCGCCCTCCTGCTCGCCAGTTACATCGAGCACTGGCATCAAGCCACAGCCTTCGCCCTCATCTGGATCGCCCACATCGCCTTCGACCGCCTCCTCGGCTACGGCCTCAAGTACCCCACCGCCTTCAAAGACACCCACCTTCACCACATCCCCTGAAAATAAATCTCAAAAACCTGTCACATTTTTCCGCTCCAAAAAACCACCATCCAAAACACCACATTCACCACGCATCCCACCACGAATTCACCACCAAAACACCACGTCTAGCACCCGCACTTTGCCAAAACCCTCAGCAAATTCACACCTTTCCCCACCCCAAACTTTATTCCGCACAAAACCCCACCCAAACGCCAATGCGACAATAGAAAAAGACGCATGCGCCTCCTCACCCCGATCCTTCTCCTCGCGCTCACCGGCTGTGGCTACCACCAGGCCGGCTCCGCCACCCACATCCCCATCGACGTCCGCACCCTCTCCGTACCCATCTTCACCACCAACGCCCAGGCCTTCCACACCGAGATGGCCTTCACCGACGCCACCATCAAAGAGCTCAACACCCGCACCAAATACCACATCCTCAACACCGACTCCGACTCCGCCGACGCCACCCTCCACGGCATCATCCTCTCCCAGACCGTCGCCCCCCTCACCTACGACGCCAACACCGGCCAGTCCTCCAGCTACCTCATCACCATCACCGCCAAAGCCGTCCTCACCGCCCACGACGGCCAGGTCCTCTACCGCAACGACGCCTTCGTCTACCACGAGCAGTACCAGTCCACCCAGGACCTCAGCGGCTTCATCCAGGAAGATAACCACGCCGTCAACCGCGTCGCAAAAGAGTTCGCCCAGGCCCTCGTAAGCGATATGCTGGAGTCCTTCTAATGGCATCTCTCAAGTCCTTCGCCAGCGTCGATCGCTTTGTCGCAGAGATCGCCTCCCCAGCCACCCTCCGCCCCGCCTACGTCCTCCTCGGCGACGAGGTCTTCCTCTACGACCGCTGCCGCAAAGCCGTCCTCGCCACCCTCGCCCCCGAAGACACCCGCGACTTCTGCCTCCACGATCTCGACCTCGCCGACACCAGCATCTTCGACATCCTCGACCGCGCCCAGACCCCATCCCTCATGGCGCCCTTCCAGGTCCTCTTCGTCCGCAACCTCAAAACCCTCTACGGCCGAGGCAGCAAAAAAGAAGAGTTCGCCGCCATCGACGCCTACTTCCGCTCCCCCAACCCATCCGCCCTCATCCTCTTCGTAGCCGACCATCTCCGCATCCCCACCGACCTCCGCAAGATGGACTACCAGGACAAGGAGCGCTACGAAAAGATCCGCGAGACCCTCGGCGACTGGTGCGGCTTCGTCGAACTAGCCCGCGTCGACGAAAACGACGCCATCAAGTGGGTCACCACCACCGCCGAATCCCGCAACGTAAAGTTCGACCCCGACGCCGCCCGCGAGCTAGTCGACGCCCTCGGCGCCGACATGATGCTCATCGCCAGCGAATTCGAAAAACTCCTCCTCTACGTCTCCGCCCCGACTCACCAATCCATCTCAAGCGCCACCACAAATGCCGCCTTCTCGACTGTGGGCGCCCCCACAGCGCCAGCAAACGCTGCTACAAATGCAGCCATCACAACCAGGCGCCCCCACCAGAATGACGTGGCCCATCCTTTGCGCCTTCTGCAAAGGGTGGGTTATCGAGCGAAGCGAGACCGCAGTCCTCAATCCGCCGCAACAGCTGGTGCAGCCTCATCGCGAAGGATCGGATACACACCTCATCCGAAACACCCGTTCTAGCCAAGAACCGAGTCACCCTCGGCGACGTAGAAACCATGGTCCTCGCCGCCAAACAACGCAGCCTCTACGAGCTAACCGACGCCATCAGCTCCAAAGACCGCCCCCGCGCCCTCCTCCTCCTCCACGGCCTCCTCAACGCCTCCGACGGCGGCGAAGACTCCGCCATCGGCCATCTCTACATGCTCGCCCGCACCTTCCGCCAGATGCTCATCATCTCCGAAAAAAACGTTCGCGACCCCCGAGCCATCTGGCAGGTCCTATGGCAAGGCTTCCGCATGCCCCCCTTCGCCGCCGAAGACCTCATCAAACAAGCCCGCCGCTACAAATCCCGCCGCGAACTCACCCGCGCCATCCGCCTCGTAGCCCGCGCCGACCTCGAACTCCGCAGCTCACCCGCCAACAAACTCCTCGTCCTCGAGCGCCTCATCCTCGACCTCTCCACCGAACCCAAACCCACCCCCTACGACCCCACCCACCAATTCGCCATGGAACTCTAGACACACTTTCGGAAGCAAGCCTTGAACCTCTGTCTGTCTCGCCTCGTTCTCATTTCGTTCTTGCTCTCCTGCACCGCGGTTCTCGCTCAGACGGAACCCTTCGCACTGCCCGTTCACAAGGGAGCGATGCTTCTGGATTTAAAAGGCTTCCACGTAACGCAGAGCTCAGCCAAACCCAATGGAAACGAGCTAGGCATTCGTGCACACGATGATGGGCACACAGGTATGCTCGCCTTCTTGTTCCTCACACCGGATAAACACCTCGAAACCGCCGCCTCATGCCGCCAAGCCGAGTCTAGACCAAATCGTGAAAGATTCGGGAGGTAATAACAAAACTGCAGGCGCTCAATCTAGCCAACGGCAAGGATTCACGAAAGATGTTGCGACGATGAGTCTGACGTCGTCCGGAGGCGAAATCCTATACAAATACGCGGGATCAGGTGACCAATGCCTCACTATCGAGATCTACCCTGACAAGGGAAGCGAACTTGATCACACCCAAGGCATCTGAATTCCTTGAGCGTCGAAAGTTATGACCCTCAATATGTTCCTACCGGCAAAGATAAATTTATCTATGCCGCGAGTTCTACAACAGCAGACAGTACAAAGCTTCCATACCTGTCTCATGGATACTTCTTAGCGACCACATCGGCGACGAAAGACAATCTGATAGCGCGCAGAGTCGCAACAGACAACATGGGTATGGCGCTTGGTATGTCTGGTCAGGTCGACGCCGCTCGCAAATTATTCATAAGATGCAGTCAAGAAAGATCCATTTCCATTGATCGATTTCGGCATCACAAACTTAATTGATCGACACTGCAGTCAGCAAGATAAGGGAATCCAAACAAGGCCGACTTGCTACATTAACTCTACGACACCTCGCATCTGCGCTTCCAGATCAGCCACTGGGAACACGAATCGACTGAAGCCACATAGCGTCGCTCGCATTCCATCTGCAACAAGCCTTTGATCGCAAGCCAACGTATCTCCCGAAACACTACCCGTTCCGGCCAAAGACGATTCCATTCTTGAGCTTAAGGGTGATGAACCGTTCTGGACCTTCGTTGAGACACTCTCTGTTCGCAAATAGACGGGTGCCCCATATCTCGATTCTGAGATGTGGGCATCGTCCGAAGGACGACCGCACTTGATCTCCACTCTTCCTCAGTCCCCCAAGCAGTAATCTAATCATCATGAACCCCCTCGTCACCCCATCATGGCTGGCCGCTCGCCTCCAAGACCCAACAACAATCATCTTCGACGCCACCCTCCCACCCGTAGGCGTCACTCCCACCATCGACACCCACGCCCGCTACCTCGCCAACCACATCCCCGGCGCCATCTTCTTCGACATCGAAGCCCTCTCCGACCACGCGACCACCCTCCCCCACATGCTCCCCACACCCGAGGCCTTCTCCCAGAGCATGTCCGCCCTCGGCGTCTCCGACACCAGCACCATCGTCATCTACGAGCAGCAAGGCGTCTTCTCCGCCCCCCGCGCCTGGTGGATGCTCCGCACCTTCGGCGCCCAAAACGTCTACATCCTCGACGGCGGCCTCAAAGCCTGGACGGACTCCAACCTCCCAACCGAATCCGGCCCCGTCCATCGCGCCCCCGCCAGCTTCCACGCCAAACTCAACCGCAACGCCGTAGCCGACCTCACCCAACTCAAAGACCGCCTCGCCCAACACCAGCAGATCCTCGACGCCCGATCCGCCCCCCGCTTCAACGGCACCGCACCCGAGCCACGCCCCGGCCTAAGCTCCGGCCACATGCCCGGCGCCACCAACATCCCCTTCACCGAACTCGCCGAAGACGGCCGCCTCAAACCAGCCGACAAACTCCGCGAATACTTCGCCACCAAAAACGTCGACCTCAACCAGCCAATCACCACCACCTGCGGCTCCGGCGTAACAGCAGCGGTCATCGCCCTAAGCCTTGAAATCGCCGGCGCAAAAGACGTAACCCTCTACGACGGCTCCTGGGCCGAGTACGCCCAACACCCAGACTCCGTCATAGAAAAAGCGTAGCGAAACAAGCCCCAGCTCCCACCTACTCCGTAATCACACGGTCAGCCCACTCCACCAGCGAAACGAATATCGTCGGATTGCCAAACTTCGCCCCATAGTTGCTAAGATCCGCCTCTGTCACGCCCCTTGCACGAGAGCACGTGCCGCAAGCGTAGATCTGAATATGCCTCGCAACGAGCTTATCCAGCGTCTCCCCCACCGGAGGCCATCCAACCGGCGTCACTGCATTGGCCAGCGTCTTCCGCATCAGACCAACCGCCTCTCCCAGCAGGAAGAACTGCACCTCATGCCCGGCCTCCGCAAGCGCCAGCCCATGCAGAAAAGGAAACGCTGCCTTCGTCGGATCATCGGAGCCCCACGCGCTCTTCATCATGATCTTCAGCGACTTGTGCGCCGCCTGCCCTTGGGCATCCTGGACAGACACCACCCGCCACAACAAGCGGCGCAGCCGCCAACCGCGCAAGACCTGACAGAAACAGTCTACGTACCATGAGCTCCTCCTTAGTTGGAAGAATCTTATGCCCAATCCACGCCACACGGATAACAAGCTGCAAAGTATTCGCTTCAGCCGGGTACCCCATATCTCGATTCTGAGATGTGGGCATCGTGCGAAGCACGACCGTACCCCAACCATCGGCGAACATATATCATCTCTCCAACCCAATGCCGGAACTCCCCGACATCACGGCCTACCTCTCCGCCTTAACCCCACGCATCGTAGGCCAACCGCTAACCCACCTCCGCATAGCAAGCCCCTTCCTCCTCCGCACCGTCCAGCCCCGCATTGAAGAGACCGAAAACCACACCATCCGCGCCCTCCACCGCATCGGCAAACGCATCGTCTTCGAGTTCGACAACGGCCTCTACCTCGTCCTTCATCTCATGATCGCCGGCCGCCTCCACTGGCGCCCTCTCGGCGCAAAACTCGGAGGCCGCAACAACCTCGCCGCCTTCGACTTCCCCAACGGCTCCCTCGTCCTCACCGAAGCCGGCTCCAAGCGCCGAGCCTCCCTCCATCTCTTCGCCAACGAAGCCGCCGCAAAAGAGATCGACCCCGGCGGCATCGAAGTCCTCACCACCGACCTCGAAGCCTTCCGCACCGCTCTCACCGCCGAAAACCGCACCCTCAAGCGCGCCCTCACCGACCCACGCATCCTCTCCGGCATCGGCAACGCCTACTCCGACGAGATCCTCCACGCCGCCCAGCTCTCCCCCATCCAACAAACCGCGAAGCTGGACCCAGACCAATGGCAGCGCCTCTTCACGGCCACCCAAGATACCCTCAATCTCTGGATCGCTCGCCTCAACGCCGAAGCCGCCGAAGCCTTCCCCGAAAAGGTCACAGCCTTCCGCAAGGACATGGCCGTCCACGGCCGCTATCAACAGCCATGCCCCATCTGCGGCCAGCCCATCCAGCGCATCCGCTACGCCGACAACGAGACCAACTACTGCGCCCAGTGCCAGACCGGCGGCAAAGTCCTCGCCGACCGCAGCCTCTCTCGCCTCCTCGGCAAAGACTGGCCCCGCACCCTCGACGAACTCGAAGCCCTAAAAAAACACTAACCACCGTCGAGGCACAATCTCAAAGCACATCTTCCACCCCATACCCCTGCAGCACCCGCCCCTTCAAGCTCAAGTTCTCCGGAGCGTACTCGCCCAACCCCGCCAACCGTAGCTGCACCGTATTCGCCATCACCGCATTCGCTGGAATCGTCCTATGCTTCGGCAGTCCCCACGGAATCAGCTTCCACTCATCGTGCGGCTGTCCCAGCGGATCCGCCACCGCCGGCGCCAGATACTGTTTCATCGCCGTCTCACCGAACGTCAGACCACACGCCATTGCGTTCTTCATCATCCACCGCATCGTGATGTCCGACAGCTGCGATTCCTCATAGCTTCCTCCCACATCGCAGTGCACCCCAGGAAACCATACCTGCGTCACCTGATCGTCATTCGCGCGCGGGCTGCCATCGTCATTACTCCACAGCGTCGGCATAAACTGAGCTCTTCGCTCATCGATGCAGATCGCGTGATATGCCTTTTGCACCCCTGTATGCAACGTCGTGTCCAAAAAACCATACTGCTTCTGGTCAAACAAGCTGAACAGCAACCCCGGAATCCCCAGCGACCCCACCGTATCCCAAACCCCGATCATCTTTATCGAGACATCCGCCAGCCCATACTGTGCCGTCAACGCCGCCTTCATCGTCGCTCTCTGCGCCGCATCCGTCTGCCGATACGCCGCAAAGATCTTCCTCACCATCTCGTTATCGAAGTTCTTCGTCGGCACACCAAACTTCGCAATCATTCCACCCAGACTTCGCGCCGTATACGCTCCACGGCTAAATCCAAACAGATAAATATCGTCACCCGGATCCCACACATACGCCAGGTACTCATAGTTATCCTGAATCTTCTGGAACAGTCCCTGCCCCATCGCGCCACCCGTAAGGTGATCGATCGGCGTGCCGTCCGTTCCCACGCCGCTGTCGTAGTAGCGCAACTGGTCTGCCGTGTCCGACAACGCGCAAAACATCTTGCGAACATTGGTGTCATTCACCACAGCATCCACGCCATGCGCCGTGTTCCACGTCCCATCCGCACACAACACCACTCTCTTGCTCATGCCAACTCCTCCTCACATCTCCGAAGTGCCAAATCGTGGTCCATCAAATCGACCGAGAGACTCGCGAAATCGATTCTAGAACCAACGCATCAATTCCGCATGTCGATCGGGTGGACGCCCCATGGAGATCCGGATGGAGAAATGGGTGGTCCATCCTTTGCAGCCGGGTGCCCCACGTCAAGTGGACCACGTTGCCAGCCGCCAGCCGAAGTGGCCGGGTGGCCCATCCTTTGCAGTCTCACCGCAAAGGGTGGGTTATCGAGCGAAGCTCGACCGCTCTCCTCTAAACTCACCCTATGCCAAAGGGCCTCATTCGCCACCAACACACCGGAGACCTCCACTTCATCACCATCAGCTGCTACCGTCACTCCCACGTACTCAACACACCAGCCGCCCGCGACACCCTACAGCGAATCCTCGAAGAAACCCGCCAGAAGTATCTCTTCCACGTACTAGGCTATGTCTTCCTCTCAAATCACATCCATCTTCTAATCACCGAACCCAAAACCGCAAACCTATCCACAGCCATCCAAGTCCTCAAGCAACGCTTCTCACACACAAGATCCGAAGAATTCGTCTGGGAGCCCAGGTACCACGACTTCAACGTCTTCACCGACGCGAAGCGAGTCGAGAAGCTTCGTTACATGCACCGCAACCCCATCAAAGCCGGGCTGGTCGAACTACCGGAACAATGGCGATGGAGCAGCTACCGCGTCTACGCCTCCCAGGAAGACCACCCAATCCAAATCACAACGCACCGCCCCTAAAAGCCGGGTGCCCCATATCTCGATTCTGAGATGTGGGTTATCGAGCGAAGCTCGACCGCACTCTCTAAACTCGCACGACGCCAAAAGGTCTCATCCGCACCCAGTTCCAAATCACAACGCACGCCACCCGTAAAACGCCAAATATGCTTTTACATGGAGGAATTCTACGGCGACCACTTAGAATGAAAACTCCGCCGGCCGATACACCGCGTAAAGTTCGATGAAGCGGAGACTTCTTGCTCCACCCATAAAACAGAGATCGCACCATGGAGCCAAAACAATGACCACAAGCCGAGAAGAAATACCCTGGAGGCAGATCACGCTCTTCCTCCTTACCCTCGGTGTCCTGATCCTCTGCGCCCTCGTCCTTCAACCCTTCTTCACCGCCATCGTCGGAGCCATTGTCCTTGCCGTCGTCACGAAGCATCCCTACGACTGGCTCACCACGAAGATCAAAAACCGCTCCACCTGCGCCGCAGTCGCGCTCATCCTTGTCATCCTCGCCGTCATCGTCCCCATCTTCTTCCTCGCGCATGATCTTGGCGGACAGACCCTCAAGGCAATCACCGCCCTCCGCAGCAATGCCAGCCAGAACCCCATCGCCGACTTCATCGCCAATCGTCCCGCCCTCGCCTCGCGCCTCGAGGCATTCACCGACTCCATCGATGCCAACAGCGCCGCCCGTTCCACCGGCGCCTTTGTCGCAGGAAAGTTCAGCTCCATCCTCGGCAACTCCATCCGCGTCATCACCCAGATCGTCGTCATGCTCTTCCTGCTCTTCTTCCTCTTTCGCGACCGTGCGCTCGCCCTTACCTCGCTACGCGCCATCCTCCCCCTCCGCGAAGACGAGACCAACGACCTCCTCGAACGCGTCGGCGACACCATCCTCGCCACCGCCCTGGGCCGACTCACCATCGCCGCAGTTCAGGGCATCCTCGCCGGCCTCGCCTTCTGGGTGCTCGGTGTTCCCGGTGTCATCCTCTGGGCCTTCACGCTGATGGCCTTCGCCATGATCCCAGCCTTCGGGGCCTTCCTCGTCTGGGGACCCATCGCCATCTACCTCGGCTTCAACGGCCACTGGGGCAAGGCCGCGCTCCTCGCCATCTGGGGTGGCCTCATCGTCAGCACCATCGACAACATCCTCTACCCGATCCTCATCGGCGGACACCTCCGCGCCCATACCGCGACGATCCTGCTCTCCATCCTGGGAGGCATCGCCGTCTTCGGCCCCATCGGCATCATCCTCGGCCCCGTCCTCTTCACCATCGCCACCGCCCTCCTCGACATCTGGCGCGCCCGCACCAACCAAATCCAATCCGCCTGAATCAGCAACATTGGCACCAACCACCCCACTCCGTCGTCATCCTCAGTACCCCACTGCGTCGTCATCCTCAGTACCCACTTCGTCGTCATCCTCAGTACCCCACTCCGTCGTCATCCTCAGTACCCCACTCCGTCGTCATCCTCAGTACCCCACTCCGTCGTCATCCTCAGTACCCCACTCCGTCGTCATCCTCAGTACCCCACTCCGTCGCCATCCTCAGTCCCCCACTCCGTCGCCATACTCAGTACCCCACTACTTCGTCGTCATCCTGAGTACCCCACTCCGTCGTCATCCTGAGTACCCCACTCCGTCGTCATCCTGAACGAAGTGAAGGATCCCTGTCTTTGTTTTTGCTTGTTCTTCTCATTACCGGAATATCTTTTCGAGAACATCCCAACTCAAGCAAAGAATCTCCGTCAAAAACGCGTGTCAAGCCCCAAAACACTCAAAACCCTCGCCAACAAAGGAGATTCGCGTGGCGTATAAGTTCCACCCAATCAGCTAAACTAGAAATAGGTAAAAAAAGAAGCCCCGCAAAAGGCGGGGCTTCCCTATTTAAACCAGAAGATCGGAGCAAGCCGTTTGGAATGAAATATTTACCTCTAACCCCTTTATTTACTCATTTTTACGAGGAGCCAAATCATCAAGTTGTTGCAAATAAACACCTTAACCAATACCACCCCCGGGGGGCACCCCTATGCCTAACGTCCCTTCCACTTGGATGACAGCATAGCCAGCTTGTCGTCCAGGGAGACGGGAGCCTTCACCGCAACAGGTATCGACGCCTTTACCTGCGCCGAAGCAGGCCGTCCGGAGACCTTCGCCGCAGCCGGTGAACCCGTACCTCCCTGCCGAGCCCCGCGCGGCCCCGCCTCATGCAGTGCTTTGATCGAAAGCGCAATTCGCTTCGTCTTCGCATCCGCAGAGAGCACCTTCACCTTCACGATCTGCCCAGCCTTCACCGCCTCAGACGGATCCTTGATGAACTTCACCGACAGCTCGCTGATGTGCACCAGCCCATCCTGGTGCACCCCGATATCGACGAACGCGCCAAACTTCGTCACATTCGTTACCACACCTTCGAGCACCATATCCGGCATCACATCCGACAGCTCCCGCACACTCTCGTTGAAGCTCGGCGCAACAAACTTATCCCTTGGGTCCCGCCCCGGCTTCTTCAACTCCTCCAGGATGTCATTCAACGTAAAACTCCCCGCCGAAACCGCGCTCTTATCCACCTTCTCCAGCAACCCCGGACTCTTGATCAACTCCTCAACTGGAGCCTTCAGCGAAGCAGCAATCTGCTCCACCACCGAATACGACTCCGGATGAACCGCCGTCATATCCAGCGGATTCTCTCCATCCCGAATCCTTAGAAATCCCGCCGCCTGCTCAAACGTCTTCGCCCCAATTCCAGGCACCTTCATCAACTGAGTCCGCGAACGAAATCGCCCATGTTCATTCCGATAGCTGACAATGTTCAGCGCGGTTCTTTCCGTCACGCCAGAGACATATCGCAGCAAAGTCCACGACGAAGTATTCAGATCAACACCAACACGATTCACGCAACTCTCAATCACCGTCTCCAGCGACTGCTGCAACTGCCTCTGATCCACATCATGCTGATACTGCCCGACGCCAATCGACTTCGGATCCACCTTCACCAGCTCCGACAACGGATCCTGCAATCGCCGCGCGATCGAGATCGCTCCACGCACCGTCAGATCGAGATCCGGAAACTCCTGCCGCGCCACATCCGAAGCCGAATAGATACTCGCCCCCGACTCACTCACCGTCACCGAGAAGATATTCTCCAGCCCGCGCTCCCGCAGAAACTCCCGCACAAACGCATCCGTCTCCCGCGAAGCCGTTCCATTCCCAATCGCAATCGCCCGCACCTGGTGCTTCACCACCAGCGCCTCAAGCGTCTTCCCCGCCGCCTCAGCCGCACCCTTCGACGTATGCAGATACAACACATCGTTGGCCAGGAACTTCCCCGTCTCATCCACCACCGCAACCTTGCACCCGGTCCTCTGCCCCGGATCGATCCCCAACACCGAAATCGGCCCCGCCGGCGGCGCCAGCAACAGATGATGCAGGTTATCCCGGAACACCTGGATCGCATCCAGATCCGACCGCTTCTTCAACTCCAGCCGCAGCTCCCCCTGTATCGACGAATTCAACAACCGCGACCAGCAATCCTCAATCGCCAACTCCAACTGCGGCGTCCAATCCCCCTGCTCCCGCAGCACCCCACGCCGCAACACAGCCGTAGCGCGCAGCGCCTCCAACTCAATCAAGAAGTAAAGAACGTTCTCGCTCTCACCCCGACGAATCGCCAGCATCCGATGCGACGGAATCGTCTTCACCGGCTCGCGATACTCGTAGTACATCTTGAACTTCTCCTGCTCATCCACCGCATCCATCGCCTTGCGACTCACCACCACGCCCTCGTCAAACATCAACGCACGCGCAGCCTTCCGCAGATCGGCACTCTCGCTGATCATCTCCGCGACGATATGCCGTGCACCCTCAAGCGCCTCCTCCACCGAAGCCACGCCTTTCTCCGCATCCACAAACTTCGGATGCCATCACACTAAGCGGCTCGTCCGCAACTTCTGCTCCCACAGATAAAGCGCCAGCGGCTCCAACCCCTTCTCCCGCGCAATCGTCGCCTTCGTCCTTCGCTTCGGCCGATAAGGCAGATACAAATCCTCCAACTCGCTCTTGTCGAGAGTCGCCTCGATCCGCGCCTTCAGCTCATCGCTCAGCTTGCCCTGCTCCTCAATCGAAGCCAGAATCGTAGCCCGTCTAGCAACCAGATCGCGAAAGTACGAAAGCTTCTCCTCAATATCGCGAATCTGCACCTCATCAAGATTGCCGGTAGCCTCCTTGCGATACCGCGCAATAAACGGCACAGTCCCTCCCTCGTCCAGCAGCGATATAACCGCTACCAGACCATGCATCGGAAGGTTGAGAGTTTGGGCGATGTGCAGCAAAATCTGGGGAGAGAGAACACTTACGTCAGTCATAGCTTGTACTTATGCTACTGCCAACAACCTAGGAAAACTCACTTTGAATTTTTCTCATTGGCAGCTACATCCAAGCTGGTTCTCCTAACAAAAACAAGCGCACGGTGACTTCACCTGTTCTGTCACTTGATATCTCGCCAGTTTTGCCCAGCGCCCACTTCAGTAACGATCGGGATAGAGAACTCCGCAACATGCTCCATCTCATATTTGACGAGTTGCTCAAGCTCCGCTACCTCTTCGGGCACAACATCGAATAGCAGTTCGTCATGCACCTGCAGCGTCATCCGCGACTTCAACTTTCTATCGCGGATCTGCTGATCGATCTTGAGCATGGCAAGCTTGATTAAATCAGCAGCCGTACCTTGCAGCGGTGTGTTGACTGCAGTGCGCTCCGCAAACCCACGCATGTTGGGGTTGCGCGATTGAATATCAGGAATGGGGCGAATGCGGCCAAAATAAGTCTTTACGGATTGATCTCGACGTACCGTTTCGAGCGTCTCCTCAATAAAACGCTGCACTCCCTTATACCGATCGAAGTAAGTCTCGATATAAGTCTTGGCAGTCTTCTGATCAATGTTGAGTTGCGCGGCAAGACCAAACGGGCTGATGCCATACACAATGCCAAAGTTTACAGCCTTAGCCCGAGCGCGTGTCTGCTTGTCCATATCCTCCGGCGAAACACCAAAGACCTCTGACGCAGTCAGCGTATGGATATCCTTGCCCGTCCGATAGGCGTCGAGCAACAACGGATCCTGCGAGAAGTGCGCCATCAGACGCAACTCGATCTGCGAATAGTCAGCAGACATCAAAACATTGCCAGGAGCGGGTATAAACGCCGCTCGGATCTCGCGTCCAAGCGCAGTTCGAATCGGGATGTTCTGAAGATTCGGGTTGGTGCTTGAAAGACGACCCGTCGCAGTGCCAACCTGATTAAACGTAGTATGGACGCGGCCTTGCGCATCAGTCAGTTGTGGCAGCGAGTCCAGGTACGTTGACTTCAACTTGGAGAGTTGACGATACTCCAGAACGAGCGCAGGGACAGCATGGTGTTCTGCAAGCTCTTCA
The DNA here is from genome assembly GCA_963708755.1 of uncultured Acidobacteriaceae bacterium. Lineage (GTDB taxonomy): Bacteria > Acidobacteriota > Terriglobia > Terriglobales > Acidobacteriaceae > Edaphobacter. Next base: position 58,659 of record CAVPTN010000017.1, on the reverse strand, counting down.
AGAACGTCCTGAGCGGTGCTGACTACCTTGCCTTTGCCATACTTCATCGGCTTAGGAAGCAGCATCTTGTTGAACAGGATATCGCCGAGTTGCTTCGGCGAGTTGATATTGAACCGATGGCCGGAGTCTGCATAAATCCGCTCAGCAAGATTATCCATCTCAACCGCCAGCCGAGTAGACATAGTGCCGAGCACACCGGAATCGATTCGAACGCCCACCTGTTCCATACGCAGAAGCACAGGCACGAGAGGAAGATCCATCGTCTCGTAGATCTCTTTGAGATGAGCCGTCTCCACCTGTTCACGCAGCGTCTTCGAGAGTCGATGAACAGCATTGGCGGCTTCAGGAAGAAGATTCGCGATCTCGTCCGCGGTGGGGTTCTTTGAGGCAGGAGTCAGGGCTCGATCGGTAAATCGAGCCGTCACATCTGGCAGGATATGAGAACCATGCGTCGGATTAACGAGGTAGCTGTAAAGCATCACGTCGTCACGAACGCCATTCAAATTCACTCCATGCGGTTCGAGTGCGCGAAGAACAGCCTTCAGATCATGCACGTGCTTGGGAAGACTAGCGTCTTCTAGCGCCTCTCGAAGACCGAAAGCATCGAGCGACACGACCATTGCCGTTTTGTCAGAGGTTGTGAGACCAATCTGGAGGATAGTTGGCACAGAAGGAACCCGAGCGACCGGAGCAGCAGGCTCGGAAGCGGCAAAGAGCGACATAGACTCCGATGGAGCAGGCTCTGGCTCCTCTTCTTCCGCGGAAGGATCAGCACTCACTTCTTCAGCAAGCGCACGTGCATCTTCAAACACGGCAACGGTGAGCCCTCTAATCTCTCCAGCCGCGTCAGCCATTCGAGCATCGGCCAACAAATCCGATATTTGTGCTGGTTTAGGTTGCAAATTGTACGAGATAGGAGTGTTATCGACAGACGGCGCTAGTTCCTTAAGAAGAGTCGTGAATTCAAGCTCCGAGAAAAGCTCACGACACGCAGCATTATCCGGCGGCTGAGTGAGCATGTCATTCAGGTCGTACTCGATGGGCACACTGGTATGTATGGTGACAAGCTCTTTGGAAAGAAGAATGTTATCGCGATTATTTTGTAGCGATTCACGATACGTTTTGCGCTTTACCTCGTCAGCTCGATCGAGCGCGGCTTCAACCGTGCCGAACTGCTGAATCAGCTCAATCGAGCCTTTGTCCCCAATCCCAGGCGCGCCAGGGATGTTATCGACAGAGTCTCCACGAAGAGCCATAACGTCGATCACGCGTTCAGGAGGAACCCCAAGGTTAGCCTCGACCCCGGCGCGGTCGAGGATGAGATTGTCCTTGGTCGGATTCAGGATCACCACATCGTCGTTGACGAGCTGCATCATGTCTTTGTCGGACGAAACGACGTAGACCTTGTGGCCGAGAGCACTGAGCTTGCAACTCAAGGTACCGATCACGTCATCGGCCTCGAAGCCTTCGTAGCTCAGGATCGGGATGCGGAATGCATCCAGGGCGCGACGAATGAAAGGTAGTTGCTGAGTGAGATCCGCCGGCATCTCGGTCCGGTTCGCTTTATAGCCGAGGTAGTCGATCTCATCAAACTGCTGTGTCTTGATATTGAACTTCTTGACAGCCTTCATCTCGCGAGCCCGTTCGTCGCGGAAGACAGGACCGGATAGATCGTAGACCGCAGCAAGGTAGTGCGGTGAAAAATCCTTGCGCAGCTTATTGATCATGTTCACGAAGACGTACGTTGCCGCCGTGGGAATCCCAGTCCGGGTGGACATGGGACGCTGGCGCTGCATCGCGTGGTATGCGCGAAAGATGAAGGCCATGCTGTCCAGCAGGTAGATCGGAGGCTTCTGTTCAGAAGTTGTCTTGGGGTCAGGTGTCTTTGCCATGCTGTTTGATGGTAGCGCGTCAGAGTCCAGATCGTGACAGACCGGGACGGGACCATCCGCCCGACCTCAAAAATAAATTTGAAAACGGTGGCACATTTTTGGCCCATCCAAAATGACGTTTTTAGAAACCACATTTACCATGCAATCCACCACGTTTTGCCACGCAAAATACCACGTTAAGCACACGCTTTTTTCAAAAAACCCCTAAAAAAGCGCACATTGAAGACCCAAAAGCAGCCCAAAATTTTCCCAGATAAATGAAATTCAAATTGGCGGAAATCAAAGAAGCAACATGCAGTCCCCATAGCTAAAAAAACGATACTTCTGCTGAACCGCGTGAGCATAAGCCGCAAGTACCGTCTCCCTCCCCATCTCGCTGCCAGCGAAGGCACTGACAAGCATAAGCAGCGTAGATTGTGGAAGATGAAAGTTGGTCAAAAGACCACTGACAATTCTGAATTGATGGCCAGGCGAAATGAAAATACTAGTCTCCCCCGAATGTGCCACAAGAGGCATTCCCGCTGATATTTGCGCACAATGCTCAAGTGTGCGAGTCGTAGTAGTTCCAGCAGCAATAACGCGCCGCCCTTCGCTAAGCGCCTTATTTATAGCCTCAGCGGTGGCAGCAGGGAGCGTGTAATGCTCAGCGTGAAGGCGTATATCTTCAAGCTTTTCCGCGCGAACAGGCTGGAATGTTCCGAGGCCGACGTGGAGGGTAATTGTTTCGATCTGGACTCCGTTTTGCTTGAGTTTAGCGAGGATTTCGGGAGTGAAATGAAGGCCGGCGGTCGGGGCAGCGGCGGAACCTACTTCATGTGAGAAGACTGTCTGATAGCGGTCGCGATCCTCCTGGCTGTCGTCGCGGTGGATGTAGGGAGGAAGAGGCATGTGGCCTATTTTGTTGAGGATGGCGTGGAAGTCGGGCGTGGGGTTGAAGCGCAGTGTGCGTTCGCCAAACTCTGATGCGGCGATAATTTCAGCTTGAAGAAGGGGCTCGGGTTCATTTGGCGTATGGAACAGAAGACGTTCGCCGGGCTGAATCTTGCGGCTGGGGCGCACGAGCGCAGTCCATTCATTTGGAGCAAGTTGTTGTGTTAAAAGCACTTCGATGCGACCAGACGGGTCAGGCGAACTTCGCTGAGTTTGCTGGCCGCGCGCACGTGTGGCATAGAGACGGGCCGGCAGAACGCGGCTGTCGTTGAGGATTAAAAGGTCGCCAGATCTCAGAAATTTCGGGAAGATTGCGAAAAAAATCGTCGCGGTACTGGCCGGTGGCTCGATCGAGGACGAGCATGCGGCTGGAGCCGCGAATCGCCGGTGGAGACTGGGCAATCAGCTCCTCGGGCAGGTCGAAATGGAAGTCGGTTACGAGCAATCTATGTCAATTTTAGTGGTCAATATCGTGGTGTTATGTGTGGTAAACGTGGTGAGTTCATGGTGTTTTGCATGGCTGATTTTGTACTTCAAAAAATGCGCCACGTTTTCAAACTATTTTTTCTGGGAAGCCGCCAGCTCTACCACCCGGTCGAGTGCGGACTGGACCTTGGGCAAATCGCCTGGAACTTGACGCGACCAGGCGACGGTAACCCGAGAGAAGGGCTTCGGAATGAGAAAGCGGTCCCATGAGCGCAGCTGCCAGGCACGGTCGGGAAGGACGTAGAAGGCGCCGACGGTGCTGTCGACGAGCTTGGCGAGTTGCATGACGCCAGGTTTAGCAACCATCGCGGGACCTCGGGGACCGTCGGCGGTAATGGCGCAGTAGTGGCCTGCAAGATAGGCGCGGTGGAGGCCGCGCAAGCCAAGGCTGCCGTCACGAGAGCTGGAGCCTCGGACTGCATTGAAACCAAGGCGCTCGACGGTGCGGGCAATTAGTTCACCGTCGAAGCTGCGACTGATGAGAATGCTGACGCCGAGGTTGCGGAAGCGCCAGGCACAAGCCAGCAAAGACCTGTGCCAGAAGGCATAGACCGCCGGGGGCGGGCTTTTATCCCCAGGGACTGCACCGGGCTCGCATACGTCTTCGTACCGAAGGGTGACGCCCAGACAGCAGATAACCATGCTCGCGATGCGCGGGACGATGGCGAGGGCGAGGCGTTGCTTCAGGGTATAGGCGGAGGCCACTTATGGAGTTTACCTGCACGATGGATCTGAAACGCATCTAGAAATAAACCTAACCTTTACGATCAATTTACTTCGATTGTGGTTTGCTCGACTGATTTGAGAGGTACTTCATGCGCTGCATAAATCGACTCAGCACTCTTTTCTTCTTCGCCGCATTGATGTCTGGAGTTCCGTTGCATGCACAAACTTCAGCCTCTCCTGCCACCAACAGTGATGTGGATGACCTCCGACAGACAGTTCGGGATCTGACACTTCGCGTCAGTGCTCTCGAGGAGGAGTTGCATAAAGGACGATCGACAACCGCTGCTCCCGTTCCAACTACAGCTATGGCGACATTGAGGCCGATTGCGATGCCTATTCCAGCCGTAGACGTTCGCAGCAGTGTGGAGAGTGTTTCGAGCAGCAGTGTGGCTTCCGCGGCCCAACCGGCTCCTATGGTATCTGCCGCAGCCGCTGTGACAATGCCTACACAGACCAGCGTCGCTCCTGTAGTCTCCGCACTCCCGACTCAATTGCCGGGAGGAGCGACTTTGAACTATACCTTCGACGGATATTACGACTACGACTTCAACCATCCGATCGGAAGGGTACAGTATCTGCGCGCCTACGATGTGCTGAGCAATGCGTTCAGTATCAATCAAGCCGACATCATCTTTGACCTTGATCCGGACGTTGCTGCGGGCCGGCGGTATGGGGTTCGACTCGATCTGCAGTTTGGACAGGCAACCGAGACGCTGCAGGGGAATCCGTCGAATGAGGTGCGGCCCGAGATCTACAGAAACATCTTCCAGGCATATGGCACCTACGTGGTCCCGGTCGGTAAAGGATTGACGGTGGACTTCGGCAAATGGGCCAGCTCGCTTGGAATCGAGGGGAACTATACGAAGGACCAGGTGAACTATTCCCGGTCGTTCTTCTTCGACTATCTGCCGTTTTACCATGCAGGCGTGCGCGCCAGTTACAAGATCAACGACAAGCTGACGGCGAACTACTGGCTGGTCAATGGGACCGACCAGTCGGAGCCTACAAATTCCTTTAAGGACGAGCTATTCGGATTTGTCGCCCAGCCTACAAAAAACATTTCATGGACAGTCAACTACTACTTCGGTCAGGATCATCCAGATGTTGCGCCAGCGACGAATTGCCCGGCCCCGGTTCAGCCGGGGCTGTGCCTGCAACCGATCAGTCCAGCACCCGATGGCAGGCAGCACATATTCGATAGTTATGTGACATGGAACGCAACGCCGAAGCTGACATTTTCGCTTGAGGGTGATTATCTGATCTCGCGTGAATGGACGAAGGCCGCCCCAGGCGAGTCATCGGCACCGGGAAATGTGAGCGGAGGGGCCGCGTACGTGAGGTATCAGTGGACGCCGAAGACCGCTTTGGGCGGCCGGATGGAGTATTTCTCTGATCGGGATGGGCTGTACAGTGGGACGTCCCAGGCGTTGAAGGAGTTTACCGGGACTTATGAGTACAGGTTCGGTGAAGGATTTTTGTCGCGTGTGGAGTATCGCAGGGATTGGAGTAATGTTCCGTTCTTCCTGACGAACAAGCCTGGCGTACTGTCGGCGAGCCAACCAACGCTGACGCTTGGCCTGGTGTGGTGGGTCGGGGGCAAGCAAGGAGCGTGGTGAGCCGCCTGCCTTCTTCCACTCGTTGCGGAATGAGCACTAAAAAAAGCGCCGCTACAACTCGATATTCGCTCTTTGGCTAGCTGTATTTGAGCCAGCGAAGAATCTCAGGCAGGTTTGGTTTCTTGCCATACATAAGAATGCCGACACGATAGATGCGACTGGCGATCCAGAGGATGGCAAGAATGGTGAGGCTCATCAAGACGAACGAAAGACCAATCTGCCACGCTGGAACAGTGGTGAGAGAGATGCGAAAGTTCATCAAAAGTGGGCTACAGAACGGAATGAGCGAGACGATCTGCGCGAGGGTTGAGTTGGGCGCAGGGACGATGACGAAGATCATCAGGAAACAGAAGGCGAGTGGGATGACGAGGAACATATTGAGCTGCTGGAGCTCTTGTTCGGAGTTAGTCATGGCCCCTAGAGCAGCGGCGATGCTGGAGTAAACCAGAAAGCCGAAGATGAAGTAGGCGACGAAGAAGAATATCTGCGTGCCACTGATGAGTGCGTGGCCGCTGCCGATGAGGCTCGTCGCCAGCGACGTCGAACCGAGTGCGGCTGCGGCGAGCATCCATACGCCAACCTGCGTGATGCCTACTGCACCGACACCGAAGATCTTGCCGGCGAGCATCTCGTCGGGCTTGATGGTGGAGAGCATGACCTCGAAGACGCGACTGGTCTTCTCTTCAATGATGGAGCGTGCAGTATTCATGCCGTAGAGCATGATGACCATGTACATGAGGAAGAAGAGCAGATAAGCGGCACCAAAGGCGGCGCGGCTATCGCCCGTCTTGCTGGTGTCGATTGCGACTGGCGCCATAAGGGCGTCGATGTCGGATGAGTTCATCCCCTGATGAGTGAGTCCTTCTCGGGTGAGGACACTTTTAATGGCAGTGGAGAGAGTCTCTTCCGTAGTGATGTCGCCAGCGGAGCGCGGCACGTAAGTAAAGATTGGACGCGTGTTCGTTTGCGCGGGAGGCGCAACAACAAGGTAGCCAGTGAGGTCGCCGGATTTGCTGTGCAGATTTTGATCAAGCCTAGTACGTATCTCGTCGCTCGCTGATGGAGAGGTTGCGGTGATGACGTCTACGGTCATGCTGCTGTTCTTGCCGGTCTGCAGCTCGCGTTTGAGATCGTTCGCGAAGGTAGAGTCGGCAGAGACGATGGCGAGATGTGCAGAAGATTTCGCACGAGAGGCAAGATAGCCACTGCCGAAGACAAAAACTCCCATAAAGAGAGGAATCAGAATCGTCGCGATGAGGAATGCTTTGGTGCGGATGCGTTCGAGGTACTCGCGCTTGGCGATGAGCCAGATGTTATGCATCGACTTTCTCTCCGGTCTCGATGGTAGCGTTGCTGTCTGTTACTTTTTCGATGAAGATCTCTTCGAGGGTAGGCTCCATCACTTCGAAGCGGGTGATGTGTGCGGTAGCAACGGCAGCGGCGAGGAGAGCCTGGGCATCGGCTCCATCGTTGAGGCGAATCTCGGCATGGCCACCGTAGTTCTTCGCGGAATGAATGGTGGGATGGTTGAGAAAACTCGCGTTACCGGTGAAGTTGATGAGAACCCGATTGACGGGGTAACGAGATTTGATCTCGCGCATGGAGCCTGAGAGGACGAGATGGCTGTTGTGGATGAGGCAGATGCTGTCGCAGATCTTTTCGACCTGATCCATTCTATGGGTGGAGAAGAGGATCGTGCGGCCTTGCTTGCGGAGGTCGACGAGAGTGTCCATGAGCAGGACAGCGTTGACGGGATCGAGACCGCTGAAGGGCTCGTCCATAATGATGAGCTCGGGCTCGTGCAGGAGAGTGGAGATGAACTGGATCTTCTGCTGCATACCCTTGGAAAGCTCTTCGGTTTTTTTGCCGATAGCTGGAGTGATCTCGAGGCGGTCGCACCAGGCATGCGCGCGCTTTGATGCGGTGGCCGCATCGAGACCGTGGAGCTGGCCGAGGAAGATGAGTTGGTCCATGACCTTCATCTTTTTGTAGAGGCCGCGCTCTTCAGGGAGATAACCGACGCGCTTTAGATTTTCGCGGCTGAAGGGTTGACCGAAGAGGCTGACGGTGCCTGAGTCGGGGACCGTGATGCCGATCATCATCCGAATGGAGGAGGTTTTACCAGAGCCGTTAGGGCCGAGGAGGCCGAACATGCTGCCTGGTTCGATGGTGAAGCTGAGGTCGGCTACGGCGATCTTGGTGTCGTAGGCCTTGCGGACATGTTGCAGTTCTACGATGGACATGAGTTCTCGCGTGTTGTGTTATCTCAAGTTTAGCAGGGGTTTTCTGATGGATATCGCGCTCATAGGATCGAGCGCTTTTCGGCGATGCGGGCGTCGCGATGTTTGCGATCGAGTTTCGCGGAGAGGATCGATAGAGATAGGGTGACGAGGGTGACGATGATGCTGGCCAGCGGCAGTTGGCGATAGGTGAAGCCGGCGGTGAGCATCATACCGCCAAGTGAAGCTCCGGTGGCGTTGCCGAAGTTGAAGGCTCCCTGGTTGAGCGTGGAGGCTAGATTGGGGGCTGCGGCGGCCTGTTCGACGATGCGGGATTGCAGGGGTGCTCCGGCAGCGAACTGGACGGCTCCCCAGATGAGGATCATGATGACGGCGGGGATGGTGTACGGTTCGGCGTAGTAGAGGGCGATGAGCGACACGATGAGAGTGATGAGCGCGCCGATGAGGAAAGCTATGGGGCGCCAGTCGCTGAGCGTGCCGCCGAGCAGATTGCCGATCGTTATGCCAACTCCGAAGAGTAAGAGCGTGATGGTGACGGCGTGGGGAGAGACCCGCGTAACCTCCAGGAGCATGGGCGCAATGTAAGTGAAGACACAGAAGAGCGACGCAGAGGTGAGGATGCTCATCGCAAGGACGAGGAGGACTTGTGGCTTGCGAAGGACGCGGAACTCGTGGAGAAGACCGCCTGTGCCTGCGGCCTGTGTTGGAACGAGGAAGAAGACGGCAGTGGCGGCGATAACCCCAATAGGGACGATAGCCCAGAAGGCAGATCGCCAGCCAAATGCTTGCCCTAGCGCAGTTCCGGCGGGGACGCCGAGGACGTTCGCCAGTGTGAGTCCGGAGAACATCAAAGCGATCGCTTGGGCGCGCTGGTTCCGCGGAACGAGATTCGAGGCGACGACGCTGCCGATACCGAAGAAGGCCCCGTGGCAGAGAGCAGTCAGCACCCGAGATGCAAAGAGGAGATTGTAGGTCGGGGCGATGGCGCAGGCGAGATTGCCGAGGGTGAAGACACCCATCAGAAGAAGAAGTGCGAGTTTGCGCTCGAGCCGTGCAGTAGCGATTGCAACGATTGGAGCGCCGACGGTGACCGAAAGCGCATATCCGGTAACGAGGACTCCGGCCTTCGGGATGCTGACTTGAAAGTCGGTGGCGAGGTTGGGCAGCAGACCCATGATGATGAATTCGGACGTACCAATGCCAAAGGCCGCGATAGCAAGCGCCATGAGAGGTGTATGCAGCAGGATGTTTTTGCGTTCGGCAATAACTTCGGAGGTTGCTTCAAAGGCTGCCATTTCGTTATTGCAACATATCTATTGTCCAGAATGAAAGATTTCGCCTCTCAGATGCGCGAGATGGCGGGTTCAAGTTCTTGGTAGCATCGGTCTGTGCTGGAACTTTCTACACCGATCAAATTTGTAAAGCTCGTGGGCGAGCGAGTTGCCGTCGAGCTTGCCAAACGGGGGGTTGAGACCGTTGAAGACCTTCTCTACCATCTTCCCTTTCGCTATGAAGATCGCCTGAATCCAGTTCCAATGAGCGGGCTGCAGGCGGGGACGATGGCGTCCGTGATCGGCGAGGTGCGAGGGACGGTGCTGCTACAGACGCGCAGCATGCCACTGTTTGAGATGACCGTTGGGCAGGGACTGAGCACGGTGAAGTGCATGTGGTTCCGCGGAACCTATCTGCGCGACAAGTTTCACGTGGGCCAGATGGTAGCGCTATATGGAAAGCTCGAGCCGTCACGAAGCAGTGCGGGCAAGTTCAAGATGATTCAACCTCAATTCGAAGTTTTGCCATCCGGCGCGGGAGCGGACGCTGAGTTTTCCATGCTCGAAGTAGGACGAATCGTGCCGGTCTATGAGTCACTCGGTGGAACGACGGCGTGGGGTGCAAAACTCGGCTCTAAGTGGCTCAGGAGAGTTATCTGGGCGCTGTTTGAAGAGCTGGAAAAACAGCAGGCTAACAAATTAGCCGATCAACAAACTGAGGTGATCGAAACCCTGCCGGGAGCAATTCGTGCGAGGCTCCTGTTTCCGGAGCGTCTAAAGGCGTTGAAAAGTGTTCATTTTCCGGAAGCTGGAACACCAATGACTGAGTTGATGTCAGCGACGACTCCAGGGCATCGGCGGTTGATCTTTGAAGAGCTGTTTTATCTGGAGCTGGGCTTGGAGTTGAAGCGGCGACGCATGCGCGAACGCGAAGGCACAGCGTTTGTGACCAACGTGAAGGTACGTGAAGCGATCAAGCAGGTACTTCCCTTCCATCCGACCTCGGCGCAGAAGCGGGTTCTGGGGGAGATTGCGAGCGACATGCGCAAACCTCAGCCGATGCGGCGGCTCCTGCAGGGAGATGTGGGCTCCGGCAAGACGATCGTGGCAATGCAGGCCGCCCTGGTCGCGATCGAGAATGGGTATCAGACAGCGCTGATGGCACCCACTGAGATTCTGGCGACACAGCACTACCTTTCCGCAAGAAAATTATTAGGCGATGTATTGTCGCCGCGGACCGGAAAGCCGTACCGCGTGACGTTATTGACAGGATCGCTCGATGAGGCAACGAAGCGTGAGGCGCGGGGAAGAATCTTTCGTGGCGAGACGGATCTCGCGATTGGGACTCACGCCCTGATTGAGGACAAGGTGGACTTCGATAATCTCGGCCTCGTGATCGTGGATGAGCAACATCGATTTGGAGTACAGCAGAGATTCAAATTGATGAAGAAGCCAGGCGCACTCGATCCCGACGTCCTGGTCATGACGGCAACCCCGATTCCAAGGACACTGGCGTTGACACTCTACGGAGATCTCGACGCAAGTGTGATTGATGAACTGCCGCCGGGGCGAACTCCAATTGTGACGCGAAGAACGACGGAGGAACGGGCGGAGGATGTCTGGGGATTTGTACGGAAGCAGGTGGAAGCGGGTAGGCAGGCCTATATTGTGTATCCGGTTATTGAGGGAACACGGGACGATCAGCCGGAGTTGGACTTTCCTCAGGACACTGGGCTGGATGAAGCCGCGGCCACCGTGAAAGCTCGAAACGGACTCTCCCGCTGCTCTTAGAAATAGCAAAAAGAAGAGTTCCGTAAAGACAACGAAGGGCGCAAAGAGCGGAGCGTCAAATTCAAAGGCAACAAAGTCTTCCATCAAGACAGAGAAATTATTCGAACCTAAAAAGGCGCTGCGCGCCGCCACAGATATGTATGAGGAGTTGCGCATGGGGCCGCTCGCTGGATTGCGGCTGGGATTGCTGCACGGTCGAATGGGCGCGGATGACAAGGAAGTAACGATGCGCCGCTTTCAACGTGGAGACATCGATGTGTTGATCGCGACAACCGTGATTGAAGTAGGTGTCGATGTTCCGAATGCATCCCTGATGGTGATTGAGCATGCGGAGCGGTTCGGTCTGGCACAGATGCATCAACTACGGGGACGTGTCGGACGTGGCGCTGCGAAGAGCTTCTGCATTCTAATGACCGGCGGCAAGGTGAGCGACCAGGCAGAAGCTCGACTTGATGCAATGGTCCGAACGCAGAACGGCTTTGAACTCGCTGAACTTGATCTGCAGCAACGCGGGCCTGGTGAGTTCTTCGGGACGCGGCAGGCAGGATTGCCGGAGTTTCGTGTCGCTAATCTCATTCGTGACCGCGCACTGTTGGAGTTGGCCAAGGCCGAGGCGTCACGCTTTGCATCTGAGCCTGACCCAACCGTATCGCGCGAAGAGAAGGATGCTGTGTGGACGCGTTTGAAGATGCAGTGGCAGAGGAAGTATGGGCTGGTAGAAGCATAGATTCTGCCAGCCTTCCCATACATACTGAAGTGACTCAGCTGGATTAGCTTGCCGTTGCGTGGGTGTACGTGGCAAGCTCTGCAGGATGAGAGGGCTGTGCCAACACAGCCTTTTTGGGGCCACGTTTGCGGGCTACGAGCACGCGGATGCGTTCGATCATCTCAGCAGGAGAGCTTGCTCCCTTGGGCAAAAAGACGTCTGCGTGGACGGCTCGGTCGAAGGCGTTGACAGTGCCGGAGACGATCATGGCGGGAAGTCCTGGATGAAGCTGCTTCACGCGACGGACCAATTCGTTTCCATCCATCTGGGCCATGATGAGGTCGCACAGGATGAGGTCGAGTGTGCCTGGAAGCGATCGCTCCACCACTTCCAGCGCCTCGTGCGGGGTGTGGGCAGCGATGACGCGGTAGCCACGGGTTTCCAACAGGAAGGTGCGGACAGAGAGTACTTGTTCGTTGTTGTCAACGCAGAGAATCGTCTTCTTGGGGCGCATGCGGTCTCAGTTCTGCCGGAGGCCACCTTGTGGCGGCTCGCAGCCGATAGGCCAGTCCGATGTGTCTGCTGGTTTGCAGGCTCACCGGTCCGGTGGTGATTAAACGATGCCCCGTGGTTCGACCGATATGGCCCTTCGGCGCGTAGTTGGCCGGCTGCTCCGCGCAAGTAGCTGACAATAAGAGCAAGGCTCTCCTGTCTGCTCCACGAGGGATCAGTGCCACCTGTCCGGCGAGCGTAATGCTGCCGAACCGCGGGGTGCGAGAGAGGCCGTGTACCGGCGCAGGTTGCCACGCGGCTCCACAAACGCAAATGATCAGCTGCTGCGAGTACAGTAGGAGCCGATGCCGAAAGACCGGCACCGACCATACTGCGTGTGCAGACAGTGAGGTTGCGTAGGGAGTCGCGACTGCGGGGCAGTCGAGCTTCTCTCAACTCAAATTGTCAGAAAAACAGGCGAAAGCAATCATCTACAACGACGCCACATCTTGCATGCAACGTCGTCGTCAACGCTTTCCAACAGTACGAATGGTTTGCCGGATTGGCAACAGCGAAGTTTGAGCGAAGATGCGACATTATTAGAGCTTGCACATCCACCGATGTGTGGAATTGTGCGTGTTCATTGGGGATTTGCAATACCCTCCTGTTGAAATCGAGTGCATCACGGCAGGAAAAGACGTCCGCTTGCAACAGGAATGGTGCGCCCGCCTACGAACACTTTTGTGACAATGTCGTTCTCAAGCGTAGCGCTGACGTGAATGCGACTCGGACGCAGCATCTCGATTCCCTGTTCGATGACGATCGTCTGCTCACTCGATACGAGACCATGACGAACGAGGTAAGCGATGGTGCAACCTGACGCTGATCCAGTGGCGGGATCTTCACCTCGGTCGAACTGCATACGTGCATGCCAATTCGCTCCTGAACCTGCATTAGCAGGAGTAATGCAATGGAAAAATTTTGCGCCAATGCGATCGAGATAGCGGCGCGCATCTTGTGGAACGATACTCAGTCGAGCCGCGACCTCCAGCGATCGTAGCGGCACGATGCAGAAGGACATACCAGTTGAGATGACCTGCGCGGGAAGATCGGGTGCGAGATCGTCAACGGAAAGGCTAAGGGCAGCGGCCAACTCCGTGCGGTCCGTGCTCGCGTACAGAGCTTCGCCGAAGGTCGGATCGTTCTGTCGCATGGTGCCGAAGACACCGGGCGCATCATGTTGTTGTGGCTTGAAGCGAACCGTGATTGGACCGACTCCAAGATCGAGGGTAATCTGCTCGGAGCCTCGGAGGATTGGATGATTCAAGTAGAGCCAACTAGCGGTACCGAGCGTGGGATGTCCGGCGAAAGGAACTTCCTCGGTGGTGAGGAAGATGCGAACGTGGACACCGCGTTCACGTTCGACTTCGGCAGAGCGAGGAAAGATGAATGTGGTCTCGCTGAGATTGGTCTCGCGGGCGATAGCCTGCATCTCCTCGTCGGATAGTCCACGGGCATCAGTAAAGATAGCGAGGGCATTGCCTTCCAGGGGATGCTCGGCGAAGACGTCCACTTGCGCGAAGTCGTAGGCGCAATGGGCGGTGGGTTCGACTACAGCTAAAGGAGAAGGTTCGTTATTTGACATGCAAGCTCCTCGTAAGTATGGTTTGGATAGACCGCAGTGGGGCAAACCGGCCTCATGCTAGCTTAGCTGGCAGCGGTACAGAATTTTATGACGATGATGCCAAACACGACCACCACACTCTGCTGCTGTTGCTGCGGCCCAGTGTGGGTGTGTGGATGAGCGAATCGAAGCATCTTCGAGCAGCACATAAACCCACCCAGAGCGCATAAGCCGGGTGGGTTTTTACTTTGAGCCACAAATGAGTTTAGACGCTTCAGCTAGCATGGTTATCTCAAAATAATGAATTGGGCGATGCCCAAGAAAGTGAACGATATGTCACTCCGCATCAACGATATTGCTCCTGATTTCACTGCCGAAACCACCCATGGCACAATCCATTTTCATGAGTGGATTGGTGATAATTGGACAGTCTTTTTCTCCCATCCGAAGGACTTTACGCCGGTATGCACGACGGAGCTTGGCGCGGTTGCAAATCTGGAAAGCGATTTCGCCAAACGCGGCGCCAAGGTGATCGGACTAAGTGTTGACCCGGTTGGCAACCACGAGAAGTGGGCAGTGGACATTGAAGAAATCGGTGGATCGAAGGTTAACTATCCATTGATCGGCGATCCGGAGTTGAAGATAGCGAAGCTCTATGACATGCTTGCTGCCGATGCAGGCGAGACCTCGGAGGGGCGCACACCTGCGAACAACGCGCCGGTGCGCACAGTGTTTGTTATTGGACCCGACAAGCGGATAAAGCTGACCCTCGCGTATCCAATGACGACCGGTCGCAACTTCGACGAAATCCTCCGTGTGCTCGACTCGATGCAGCTCACGAGCAAACATAAAGTAGCAACACCCGCGAACTGGAAGCAGGGCGATGACGTTATCATCACGGCAGCGGTCTCCAATGAGGATGCCGACAAGATCTTTCCTGGGTATAAGACGGTGAAGCCGTATCTCCGTACAGTCTCACAGCCGAAGTAGATTGAAATAGCGCCCGAGTAGGTGACACTCTACTTGGGCTACTCGCCGCAAGATTTGCTTGCGGCGACAAGGGCACCGGTGGCGAAGTGGCTAACGCGCTGGTCTGCAAAACCAGTATTCATGGGTTCAAATCCCATCCGGTGCTCCAATCAGCTAATGCTTGAAAAGTTTGAAGGAAGACAGTTCTTTCAGACGAAAGAATTGTTCGCAACACCCGCATGTCCCTGCGCTTAGCTGTGCCAAATCCAACAGTTCCAGCGAATCACCTCATTCTCCGCCACGCGGCTGGGCTAACGCCTGTGTTCTTTCTAAAGATCTTCGCGAAGTGGCCGCCATCCGCAAACCCTGTTGCAGACGCGATCTGTTGCATGTTCCACTCCGGTAATACGAGAAGCGTCTTTGCCTTCTGAACTCTCATGGTCACTATGTGTTGATGAGGCGTAGAACCCATGCTCTCGCGGAACGATCGTGCGAAATGAAAGACACTTAGATCCGTAAGTGCCGCCAGCTCCTGCAGCCGAACATCGCGATCCAGGTTCTCATCGATATACGCCAACACCCGCCGCAGATTTGAGCGTGAGAGACCGCCTTTCTGAACCGCTGGAATCGATGACATACGACCATGCTTTTTGATCAGTGCGATCGAAAGTGACATCCCAAGCAGATCTCCGTAAAGAGAGCCCATCGGCCAACCCGAGTTCATCTCTCGCTCCATCTCTGTCAGCAACAAACGGAGCTGTTCGTCCTGAAATGACCACCGATTTTCGAAGTCGCATAATCCCCTGCTGCCGAGCTGCTCGGCAGCGTGACTGAGCAGCGACGGCTCAAGTGAGGCGACGAGTCGATGCGACGGGCCATGCCAGAGAAGGCTGTCACGCGTTCCAGGTGTTAGGAAGATCAAATTTCCGGCACCCGTTTTCAGATGTCCACTACGTCCGCCGCTATACCAGTCCATTTCGACGGGCCCACTCGATTGAAGATGCAAACAGAAGGTTGAGTGCTCGTGCTCAGGAATGACTACCGCTCCGAGACAATGCTTCTCCAGAATTATCCCCGTCCACGGTGATCGCGCGCCGTCCTTGATGGGATGGCTAGGAAGCAACGGCACCGACCGACCGTCAACCAGAACTGAGACCCGCTTCGACATCGAAAGTTCATCCGCAGGCCGAAGTTGGGGCGTCGAAGAAGTCTCCCTCACACTTCTCTTGCTGTCTGACATGTGGTCGAATCGAGGCATCAAGAGTCTCCATATTCATCATAGATCCAGCAAGAAGTGACAACTCTCCGCAAGATCAGCCACCCGCATAGTCCTGAAATCCGCTATCAGTAAGAAAGGGGAACTGAAAATGGGGCTCATACAAGGAGTGGTAAACGGCTTTATTATGACAGTGGGCATTACACCGCCCAAACCAGAGAACAAACGATCGGCCACAATCTTCATCGCAACTGGCCTTCTTGGCACCGTAGTCGCAATCGTCGCCTTATTTACATTTGTTATCACCGTGATGCTTCACCGCTAGTCTCGGCCCACGTACATCTGTATTGCCGAAAGGAACTCAAGTATGAGTAATGCGCCTGTCACTCTCGTCCCGCCCTTCACGCACGAAACCGCAACCCTCAAAGTCCGAAAGGCTGAGGACAATTGGAACTCGCGTAACCCCGATCAAGTTTCTTTGGGCTATACGCTCGACAGCAAGTGGCGTAATCGTTCCGAGTTTGTAACCGGGCGAGCAGAGATCGTTCAGTTTCTCACTCGCAAGTGGCAGAAGGAGCTGGATTACCGGCTGATCAAAGAGTTGTGGGCGTTCGGTGGTTCACGTATCGCGGTTCGGTTCGCCTACGAATCGCATGACGCAGCCGGGCAATGGTATCGCTCCTATGGAAATGAGAACTGGGAGTTCGACGAGAGCGGCATAATGCATCACCGCTATGCATGCATCAACGATCTTCCCATCCAAGCGAGCGACCGGCTGTTTCACTGGCCGCTTGGGAGGCGTCCCGACGATCACCCGAGTTTGAGCGAACTGGGCCTTTAATTCACGGAGCAAGTCGAAAGAAAATAGAGTCTTACGGGTAACATCGTTGATCAAAGCGAAAGAGGGTTACACTCAGCGGACTACCTCAAGCATCTATTTCCACCACGACAGGAGCTTCCATGTTCGTTCTCGCACTTGCGTTTCTGATTGGCATTGTCGCCGGACTTCGAGCATTGACGGCACCCGCCGCCGTTAGTTGGGCTGCACACCTCGGACTATTGCCGCTTCAAGGCACGCCACTTGCATGGCTTGGCTACGCATTTACACCGTATATCTTCACGGTTCTGGCACTTGGTGAATTGTTTAACGACAAGCTGCCGAAGACGCCAAGCCGTACCATTCCACCGCAGTTCATCACCAGGGTCGTTACCGGATCGCTGTCCGGTGCTGCTATCGGTGCTGCCAGTCAATCACTCATTCTTGGCCTGATCGCCGGCGCTATCGGTGCAGTCGCGGGCACACTCGGCGGCTCAGCTATCCGCTCGAAGCTGGCGGAGGTCTTTGGAAAAGACCTCCCCGCCGCTTTGCTCGAGGACGCTGTGGCGATTATTCTCGCTGTTGTTGTAGTCACGAAACTCCGATGAAACAAGACTTCGACGCAATCATCGTAGGCACAGGGCAAGCGGGGCCGTCCTTAGCGGGGCGTCTTACGCAGGCAGGATGGACCGTGGCCATCGTCGAACGCAAGTTGTTCGGTGGTACCTGTGTCAATGTCGGGTGCACTCCAACAAAAGCAATGGTTGCAAGTGCTCACGCTGCCCACCTCGCGCGCCGAGGAGGCGACTTCGGTGTCATCCGACACGAGCCCGTTTCGGTCGATATGCGCCAGGTCCTGTCACGAAAAGACGCAATTGTCATGAAATCTCGCACAGGCATTGAAGGCTGGTTGCGAAACATGGAACGATGCGCAGTCTTCCAGGGGACAGCTTGTTTCGAGTCACCAAACGAGATTCGAGTCGGCGAGGACGTACTCCACGGAAAGCAGATCTTCCTGAACGTCGGTGCCAGGCCAAGCGTACCCAACATGCCTGGGGTTAAGGATGTTCGTTTTCTCACTAGCACTACGGTCCTCGACCTCGACGAGCTGCCGCGCCATCTCATTGTCGTTGGTGGCAGCTATGTCGGGCTCGAGTTCGCACAGATGTATCGACGCTTTGGAGCGGACGTCACCGTTGTAGAGCGCAAATCTCGCCTTGTGCCGAACGAGGATGAGGATCTTTCCAAAGGGGTCAAAGAAATCCTCGAATCCGAAGGTATCCAACTTCGCCTCGACGCAGACTGCATCCGCTTGGAAGATCGCGGGAGCGATGTCGCGGTGGGCGTGGACTGTCTCGAAGGACATCCTGAGGTTGTTGGATCACACATACTTCTCGCAGTCGGTAGACGGCCAAACACTGACGACCTCGGACTGAAAGCAGCCGGCATCCAGACCGACGAACGAGGTTATATCACTGTGAACGATGAGCTCCTCACTAGTAATGCCGCAGTTTGGGCACTAGGAGACTGCAATGGCCGGGGAGCGTTCACGCACACTTCCTACAATGACTTCGAGATCGTCGCCGACAATCTGCTCGATAAAGCATCCCGTCGTGTGAGCGATCGAATTCCAGTAAGTGCTCTCTACATTGACCCACCCCTCGCGCAAGTCGGCCTGACCGAAACGCAGGTACTCGAGAGCGGTCGGCCGGCACTCATCGGTACGCGGCCTATGACTAAAGTCGGACGAGCCGTGGAGAAGGGCGAGTCACAGGGCTTCATGAAGGTGCTTGTTGACGCCGAAAACAAAAAAATACTCGGAGCGGCCATTCTAGGTACAGGCGGCGACGAAGCAATTCATTGCATACTCAGCACCATGTACGCCGGGGCTCCGTACACGACTCTCTCCCATGCCGTTCACATCCACCCCACTGTCTCGGAGCTTATTCCCACAATGCTCCAATCAATGACTCCGCTCGTTGGCAAAAAGAATAGCTAAGCACCGATTCGCCGACATCTTTCGCTCTACCTTCGCTTTACAATCAGCTCATGAGCGAAGAACGCACACTTCACTCCAAACCGACCGCCGAGCGTCCACGCGAAAGCAATCTTCGCAAGATCGTTCACGTCGATATGGACGCGTTCTACGCTTCAGTGGAACAGCGGGATGATCCCTCGCTTCGCGGTAAGCCGGTCGTAGTAGCATGGCGTGGCAATCGGTCTGTCGTCTGCGCCGCCTCGTATGAGGCAAGACGCTTCGGAGTCCGTTCAGCCATGCCTGCGATTACCGCTGAACGTTTGTGCCCGGAGGCGATCTTTCTTCCTCCTGATTTCACGCGCTACAAAGCCGTGTCCCGCGCCGTGCGAGAGATCTTCCAGCGACACACGGACTTGATCGAGCCTCTGTCACTGGATGAAGCGTATTTAGATGTCACCGAGAATAAGACCTCTCTGCCTACAGCAACGCGCGTCGCCAAAACGATTCGCCAACAAATTCGCGAAGAACTTTTTCTCACCGCATCGGCGGGCGTTGCTCCAAACAAGTTCCTCGCAAAGATCGCATCCGACTGGCGGAAGCCTGACGGTCTCTTCGTCATTCAGCCGACTGACCTGGATACGTTCCTTCCACCACTCCCTGTAGGTCGCATCCCTGGAGTCGGCAAAGTAACCGAGACTCGGCTAAAGCAGATTGGAATCCAGACGGTAGGCGATCTACAGCGTTTTGATCTGTCATCTCTCGAAGCCCAATTTGGCCGCTACGGATCGCGTCTATACCAACTCGCCCGCGGTATTGATCACAGCTTGGTCGTGCCCGACAGACTCACTAAGTCGATCTCTGCGGAAGACACGTTCCCACGCGATATCCCGCTATCGGAAACAGAGGAACTCATCCGGGGACTCGCAGAAAAAGTATGGGCTGCGTCACGAAAAGAACCGCGATCGCGCGGACGGTAGTGCTCAAGCTGAAGACCAGCGAATTCAACATCCTCACTCGCAGCCATACGCCGGTCGTCCCGCCGGTCTCGTGCGAAGAATTGACCACCATCGCGCTCTCCTTGCGAGAACGTATCGATCTCGGGCCTGCCCAGCGCTTTCGTCTAGTTGGCGTTGGCCTCAGCAACTTCCGAGAGCCAGACGGCACACCACCGCCGCTGTTCGATGAGACAAACATCACTGCGTACGCTTCGTCCTTGTCGGATGGATGAAACGAGAGTGTGGCTGCACAGCGAAGACATGCGCAGCCACACTGATCATCACGACTTTCTAGGTCCGACAAGCGAGAACAAAGCTCCCTGAGGGTCGTTGCCAAGAACGGTCCAGAGATCGCCGGGTACTTGGTGCGGACCCATGATCACCTGTCCATTCTTCTCCTTGATGCGTGTTACAGCAGCATCGATATCCTCAACGTTGAAGTAATAAAGCCAGAATGGTACAGGAGAATTCTTCGGGTCGCGCGTCATCATCGCCCCGATGCCAGCGCCACCGTTGTTGAAGATTCTGTACGTGCCCATCGGTCCCATGTCCAAGGTTGTTTCTTCCACCCAACCGAAGAGTTTGGAGTAGAAAGGCCATGCCGACTCCCCATCATTCGCAGAAAGCTCATTCCACCCAACGGTGCCGGGCGAACCAGAAGGCGGCCGTGGCGGCGCGTAATCGAGCGAGCCCTTGAACAAAAGGAAGGCTGCACCCTGCGGATCTTCCACCGAAACGAAACGGCCAATTCCAGGAATATCCTGTGGCGGACAGTGAAGTTTGCCTCCGGCCTCTTCGACTCGTTTGGCAAAGCGATCGACATCGTCGACGCCGATAAAGCCTATCCACGCCGGCTTCATGCCTCCAGAGATCATCTCTGGTGTTAGTTGCATAAGACCGGCGGTACCAAGATCCTCGGTCGCGAGAATCGTATAGGGAACGCCACCGGGGTCGCCCGAGCTCTTCGCCTGCCATCCAACGACGTGAGTATAAAAGTCCGTAGCGCCTTTGGAGTCGGTAGTTCTGAGTTCGTGCCAGACAAAGCTACCTGACTTGATCGCGGTTGGAGTGATCACTTCCTGCTGTGCTGTTGTGCTCATCGTTATTCTCCCCTATCGATTTTTAAGCTACTGCGCTCAAACTCAGCGAGATTGAGCCACTTCCTCTTCACACCGGCTCATCATTAACGCTGCCTGCGAGTTGCCGGGCATTCTCTTTCACGTAATCATTCAAACGATCGAAGCTGCTATTCCAACCTTGGTTATGTCCATCGCGTAAACCCACGGAGTCGAAGAAGGCTTGATGAAAGTCCATCTGAGTCCTGTCATCATCGAGCTCTGTAAACGTGATCGTGATCAGGGTCTCTCGGGTAGGCTGACCACCCTGGCCCTCCCACGCGAAGGTATAGACAACACGTTCAGGCGGAACAATCTCTTTGAAGACGCCGCCTTGCCACAGATCGGGATAGCGTTTGCCCTCCCAATCTTCAACCTGGTGCAGGCAGGCACGCCACCTCCCTCCAGGACGAGCATCCTGCTCAAAGTGTGTCGCAACGACGCCTCGCGGACCCATCCAGTGGCGAGCGTGTTCAGGGTTGGTGAAGGCTTCGTACACCAGATCGCGCGGGGCATCGAAGACACGCCTGATCGAGAGTTCATGAAGCGCCTCATCGACGTTTTCGAGATTTGCTGCGGGCATTAGATCTCTCCTTCGAATGGGTTTTGTTTTGCGAGGCCTTCAACGTCTGCAAGTAATCGTCGAGGCGATCGAAACTCGCCTCCCAGAACTTGCGGTAGCCGTCGATCCAATCTGCTACATCTTTGAACTGGGTCGGATTCAGCTTGCAGGGACGCCATTGTGCCTCGCGGCTCCGCGAGATCAAACCGGCGTTCTCAAGGACCTTGAGGTGCCGCGAGATCGCAGGAAGGCTGATCTCGAACGGTTCTGCGAGTTCGTTGACAGAGGTTTCGCCGAGAGTCAGACGCGCAAGGATAGCTCGACGGGTTGGATCAGCGAGTGCGGCAAAGGTCGTACTTAAAGAGTCCGATTGTGTTTGCATTTAACCTATTTGATAAATAACTAATGCGTTAATTACACCGAACACCGGATGCCTGTCAAGCAGACATCAGTAAATTTGTTTCATCAGTTTTGAGAAGATCGTTCTCCGCATCGGTGAGACCGCCACAACGGCAACGTGCGGAGAAGAGATCTAGGCGTGAAATCTCTTCTCCCCACGAGCCTTAGCTTTTGCCGCCTCTTCTTCTCGGCTCCGAGGTTGTGCATTCGTCTCTAATGCGGAGAGCAGACGCGCCGAGACGGCAGCGACTTCATCGACCGCGGCAAGAAACACACCCTCATTCGCCTTCGACGGTTTATTAAAGCCGCTGATCTTTCTCACATACTGGATCGACGCGGCTCGAATCTCTTCGGGAGTCACCACAGGCTCGAAGTTGAAAAGCATCTTGATATTCCTGCACATCGACTGGCACCTCAATCCACTAGAAATTACGAAACACGAGCAAAAAACTCAGATCGACATTCTAATAGGCAGCGTTGCTCTGAGAACACTTTGTTCTCTACGCCAGCGCAAGAGGCACAGCCTCTTCCCACCGACCCTGCGCTTTCAAGATCAACTCGATAACCTCTCGCGCTGTCCCTCGGCCGCCCACTCGTTGGGTAGTATAGTGGCAAACTGCTTTCAACTCCGGCACTCCATCAGCCACACAAACTGCAAGGCCCGCCCGCCTCGCCAACGGCATATCCGGCAAGTCATCGCCCATGTAGGCGACCTCGTCCTCCGTCACTCCAGCCTTCCGCATGCAGTCTTCATACGCCTGCATCTTCTTTGCTTGTCCCAGGCAAACGAACGTCACCTTCAACTCCTCAGCACGCTTGGCCACTGCAGGCGAACTCCTCCCGGTAATAAACCCAGTCTGAATCCCCATCGTGTGTGCAAGTGATAGTCCTTGACCATCCTGCGCATTGAAAACCTTCATCTCAGAGACAGATGAATGCCCGTCGCCACCTACAACGGTCGCCGAGATGAGACAGACGCCTCCATCCGTGAGCGTACCGTCCACATCCATCAAAAACAGTTTGATCTTGCGAGCGCGTGCCAGTACATCGGCAGAGACAGACGTAAGTGGAGTGTTCGACATACACAAATGGTAAACCGTTGCGCGCAGGAGTTGCTCACAGGAAGCGACAAGCTGGAGAGATGCAGCAGTAGACTAAGCGTATGGCGACCGGGCGAGTGATGGCATTGGATGTAGGGAAGGTGCGTGTTGGCGTGGCACTCTCCGACCCACTCGGTTACACGGCGCAGCCGCTCTTGACGTTATGGCGCAAGAACCGAAGCGACGATTTGCGCAGCCTGTTACGACTAATTCGCAAACATGAAGTAGTGGAAATTGTGGTGGGGAACCCACTGCATCTCTCCGGCGATGTGAGTCCCTGGGCAGCAAAGGTGCAGGAGTTCGCCGATGAGATTCGCAAGCGCACCGAGCTGCCGGTACATCTGTGGGATGAACGGCTAAGCACGCGTGCAGCCCACGAAATTTTGAATGAGGCAGGTCACGATCAAAAAGATCGTAAGTACGTAATCGATCAGGTAGCAGCTGTTGTCATCCTGCGCGGCTGGATGGAGGCCAAAGAACAGGCAGCGGCGAGGGCGACACTAGAACAAAACGACGCGAGTGAAGCCGACCCTCACAAAGAGGAATAGCGAGCAGTCTCGTAGCGCCCTAGTCTCTGCGACGTCCGCCCATCAACTGCAGCACAGCGAGAAATATATTAATCGCGTCGAGATAGATCGAGAGCGCAAGAGATACAGCCGACTGGCCATCGCCACCCGCACGGATTCGTGCAAAATCACCGATCGTAAGCAGCGTGAAGATCCCCAGCGTCAGCCATGAGTAAGTATTCGGCGTCATGAAGTGGAAGAACATGCTGGCGATACCGGCGATGATGAGCAGCAGCAGCGCCGCAAACCCGATGCCCGCGATACGTCGATAGTTGATCTGGAAGAGGTATGCGACACAACCCATAGCAGCCATTCCAAGCCCAGTCGTAGCGGCAGCATTAAAGACCACCGCAGGACCAACGCTGCGAGCGTAGCGGTGAATCAGCGGACCAATCTCCCATCCCATAAAGTAAGTCAGGGTAAGGAAGAGCCCCAACGCAAGCGCCGGACTCGCTTTACGCGTGAAGGTAATGGCAAGCACGAGGACAAGCACCGCGATCATCCCAGGCAGAGTGCTCCAGTCGGGCGCGGTAGCGACACCGAGTGCCGTGATCAGGAAGCCGAGCGACGTGATACCAAGCACTTTGCCCAGCAGGGAGGCAGTCTGCTCGCGGGGAACATCGATAATCGTGGGAAAGGAGTTCAGATCCAGGCGGTTCTCAGTCATTGGCTTCTCCGTGCTGGCCCCAAGGGCCTTTCCATCATGATACGCGTCCGAACCGGCCTGATCGATAAATCCAGATTCTTGAAGTCCTCACAAATCGCCTCCATCACCGTCGAAGTAAAATGAAGACCATGAAGTATCTGATTGCTCTGCTGGCTGTTGCGGGGATTGTGGTTTCAACGATGGCACTTCGCGTTCACTACATGGACCCGACGCTGGCACCGCCCTGCGCCGTAACCGAGAAGTTCGACTGCGGTGCGGTGAATCACAGCCGGTTCGCGGTCTTCCCTCCCCGAACCTTCGATGAAGATCCGAAGGCGGGATCACACATTCCCGTGGCAATGCTTGGCATCGTGGGATATGCCGCAATCGCCGTCGCAGCCCTGATGGGACGCTGGTGGCTGCTCTTCGAGTTCGCCCAAATCGGCTTTCTCTTCGCCGCGTTTCTCTCTTATATCGAGGCATATGTCCTACAGAAGTGGTGCATCTACTGCCTGTGGTCGCAAGGGATCGTGACCGCGATCCTCGTGCTGACGATAGCGATGCTTGTGATGAAATGGCAGCAGAGGCGCAGCGGGCAGCCATAATCGGCTCAAAATAAAAAGCCTGCGGCAGGCGCCATGCGCAAGCGTGGTCTAGGATGAATCACCGCCGCGGCACGTGCTTACGTGGCGGTAAAACGGTGTTCTGGAGAAATGTATGTGGCCAAAGGTCTTTATGCAGTTGGTTGAATTGCTGCCCCACTTAACGCGGCTGGTGCCGATGGCGGACAAGTTTCTCTCATCAAAGGCTGCCGCGGAGAAGGCCAATGAGGCCGCAATGGTTGCCATGGCCGAGGGTGTGCGAGGCGACCTGGGGCAGGTGACCAAGGCGCATCTCGGGCTCTACCGCCAGCTACAGGACCAGAGCGCACAGATCGCAGAGGTTGGCGAAGAGGTGAAGCGCTCGCGTAGCGCGATGGAGCAGCATGAGAAACACATGGCTGCGCTGGAGAGTCAGATCGGCTCCTTCGGCATCTGGCTCAAGGCAGGAGTCTCGCTCATTGTGGCTTTGCTCGCAGTCGTAGTCGTCCTGCTGATCCAGCTGCTCCACCGCTAAATTCCAAACTGCTACCCCGGCCGAAAATAAAGTTCAAAAACGTGGCGTATTTTTAGCCATGCGAAAAATGGTCTCCTAACAACCACGTTAGCCACGCATAACACCACAAACTCACCACGTTTTCACCACAAAAAAGACACCAAAAACACAAAAACCCCCAATAAAAACAGTGCTTCACCACGCAGAAATTTTTCCTGCAAAAAACGTAGAATCGAAGGATGGGAATTAGCCGAAAAGAAGCTCTGGACTGCTTTGCAAGCGATGATCTGATCGGGATTGGGATGGAGGCCGACGCGGTGCGCCGCCGCCTGCACCCCGAAGGCGTAGTCAGCTACACCATAGACGGTAGAGTGACCTACACAGAAACCGCCGCTGGCGTAGGTTTTGATCGACTCTGCGAAGATATCTCAAGCATCATCGAGATGGGCGGGACAGGCGTGATGCTGCAAGGTGAAGTAACGCCTCCACTCACAATCTCCTGGTTTGACGGGCTCTTTCGCCGCATCAAGCAGCGCTTCCCTGCTATCTGGCTGCACTCCCTCTCTGCCAGCGAGATTCTCGCGATTGCAGAGCACTCCGGAACAACCCTACAAGACACCATTACCCGCCTCCGCGACGCAGGCCTCGACTCAATCCCTGGTGATGACGCGGGTATCCTCGACGACGCGGTGCAAAATCAAGGAATTCGCGCCAGGCGAACAACCGCAGACTGGATCGCTGTTCATCGCGCAGCACACAAACTAGGTATTCAGACGACCGCAACCATGATGTTCGGCGGTGGTGAGACGATGGATCATCGCGTGAACCATTTGGAGCTAGTGCGAAAATTGCAAGAAGAAACGGGCGGATTTGCGTCATTCACTCCCTGGAGTTTTGCGCCGCAAGCCGCGGCTGTACAGGGGTTTGAGGAAGCCACGGCGGTGGAATATCTCAAAACACTGGCAATCTCGCGGATGTACCTCGACGATATCCAGAATGTGCAGTCGAACCTCGAGACGCAAGGCCTCAAGGTGTTGCAAGTTGGGCTGCGCTTCGGCGGTAACGATGTAGGCAGTGTAATGCTCGCGGAGGGCGCCAATGCAGCAACCGAGGAGCAGCTGCGACAGGTGATTCGTGATGCTGGTTTCAAACCAGTGCAAAGAGATACGGCGTACAGGACGATGTTTTTGAACTGAATCGCCCCAATGCTGAAGCCCAGATTCCCTCCCTCTATGTACGCAACTAAGACGAGAATCTGATTGAACTGCCTCACTATTTGTAGTCCAGATTTACAGCATCCTATCGCGTAGAATCGCTAAAGCACCCTCACCTGAAGCTGGAGCAACGATCCTGTCCCCTTTTTCTCATACATTGGCGATTTTGTGCGGGTTGCTGCTTGCGCCTAAGGGCTTTGGCCATTATTGGAAGACGCACTACGCAGACAAGACGTTCGAACATCTTTACCGGTGGAACGCGTTCGATACGGCAATGTTGATTCCCTACTTCATCGTCATGATCATCCTGGCGTTCTATGGAATTCACCGGTATCAGCTGGTATGGCTCTACTTCAGGAACAAGAAAAACGCAGCAAAGTGGAGTGAACCGCCCATGCGGTTTGCTGAAGGACAGCTGCCGTTTGTCACCATTCAACTTCCGATCTTCAATGAGCAGTTTGTGATCGAACGTTTGATCGAAGCGGTATGCCGATTGGACTATCCGCGAGACCGGTTCGAGGTTCAGGTACTCGACGATTCGACGGATGAGACGACCGGAGTTGCGCGGGATATCGTCGAGAAGTATTCGCGCGGATTTGCCGGAATGGAGCCGCAGCCCATCGTGTACCTGCACCGCAGCAATCGACATGGGTACAAGGCTGGAGCGCTCGACAAGGGCCTGGATGTAGCACGTGGTGAATTTGTCGCGATCTTCGATGCGGACTTTGTGCCGCCGCGGCAGTGGGTGATGCAGGTGATTCATCACTTTGCGGAGCCGGGGATCGGTATGGTGCAGACGCGATGGACGCACCTGAATCGAAATTACAGCTTTCTTACGCAGGTGGAGGCGATCCTGCTGGATGGGCACTTTGTGCTCGAACATGGTGGTCGTAGCCGGGCTGGCGTGTTCTTCAACTTCAACGGGACGGCGGGGATGTGGCGGCGGGAGACGATCTCGACCGCGGGTGGCTGGCAGCACGACACCCTGACCGAGGACACTGATCTCAGCTACAGGGCTCAGTTGGCGGGATGGCACTTCAAGTATCTGCAGGACGTCGAGTGTCCTGCGGAGTTGCCGATTGAGATGACCGCGTTCAAGACGCAGCAGGCACGTTGGGCCAAGGGCTTGATTCAGACGGGGAAGAAGATCCTGCCTCGCGTGCTGAAGAGCGATGCGCCGTGGCATACGAAGCTTGAGGCGTGGTATCACCTGACGGCCAATATCAGTTATCCGTTGATGATTGTGCTGAGCGTGTTGCTGATGCCCGCGATGATTATCCGTAGCTGGCAAGGCTATATCCAGATGCTCCTAATCGACTTCCCGCTGTTCATCGCTAGTACGATGTCGGTCTCGACGTTTTACATGGTGAGCCAGAAAGAGCTTTATCCGAAGAGCTGGTACAAGTCGATCATCTACATACCGTTTGTGATGGCTCTAGGTGGAGTTGGGTTGACGATCACCAATACCAAAGCAGTGTTGGAAGCGCTATTTGGCGTGAAGAGCGCATTTGCGCGGACGCCGAAGTACAGCGTGAAAAAGAAAGGCGAGAAGAGTCAGGCAAAGGTGTATCGCAAGCGTCTGGGAATCGTGCCCTGGATCGAACTTGCGATCGGGTGCTACTTTGCGTGGACGGTTTACTATGCGGTTTCGACGGAGAACTTCTTTACGGTCCCTTTCCTGCTGCTTTTTGTATTTGGGTACTGGTATACGGGGCTACTGAGTCTGTTGCAGGGACGGTTTGAACGGAGCGGCGATCAGGACCAACAGATGCATGAGAAGCCGTATCCGGTGGGCATTTAAGATCCTGCAAGACTGGTAGACTTACTCATCGCGTCTCTCGATAAAGCCGCGGGAGATGCGGCACGGAGGGGCGAGAACAGGCCCATGATCACTGGTAGTTTTCTTGCACTTGCTTTATTTCTCGGATATTCGGTGGCGGTTGGTCTGTCGATGGCGGCGACTTTCGGTATCAGAGCGGCTTCGCCTGGCTTTATTGCCAAGGACTTTCGCATCCGGCGAAGGTACAAGTTCGTACAAGATGCGGTGTGGCTCGTGTGTACGACGGCAGGAGGCTATGTCGCGGCCCTTATTATCGGCCAGACACGTCCGTGGCTGGGAGCTATCGGACTGATTGCTGCCCTGGTCGGCGTGCTGTGGGTGAATGCATGGGAGATGCGTCAGCGAGGCCTTGAGCACCAGATCGCGATGAGTCTTGCTACAGCCGTTGGTGTGACGGCTGGATTTATGATTCGGCTGAGATAGGTACCCCCCCCCGGGTTGGTATTGGTAAATATCCTATTTAGTTACACTTACGATTTCCACAGACTGCAAAAATGTCATTCCAAAAGGGTTACGGGTAAATATCACTTTCTAAACTAGTTAGCTCGCGTTGGCCCCCCGAACATGGTCATAAAACAGAAACCCCGGCATTCGCCGGGGCTTGTTTCTATCTGTATTCAGTATAGCCTGCCAGACAGAACTAATACGCCAACTCTATCTCGTTGAAGATAATACAGATACACATCGTTGGGGCTTGACAACATTTTGTCTGCTTCAAAGAGCAAGAAGAAGAGGAAGAGCGGATTGCTCTTCCTCTTTTTGTTTGCCCAGATGTGAGAGCAGTAGGTTAGAAGCGGAGACCGAAGGTGATCGGGATATAGCTTGTCTTGGCACTGTTCTGAGGGAAGACGTTGAAGCCGTTTCCGTTTACGTCACCGAGTGAAAACTCACGTGGCGAGTTGAACGTGTAAACATAGCGCCCTTCCACAAAGAACCGCGTGGAGGCAAAACGCGACAGTTTGTATGTGAAACCAAGGCCCGCATTCAATCCAAAGGCGTTACTTGTGTATTTATCGATGGTCTGGTTGGCCTGATAGGTGATGCAACCATAGAACGGATCGCAATATTGGCCGATCGAGGGGATCGTGAAGTTGGCGGTCTTGTGATAGAAGCCTGCGCCGCCGATAACGTAGGCGCCTTTGGTGTCGGAGGTGTAGTAGTTGATGATGGGATTGAGGGTAAAGGACCAGTCATGACTGGTACCGCCGAGTTGGGGAAGGTCTGGATAACCATTCGCTTCGTTGAGCGCGTTATAAATGGCCAGCTGGTTGTTCAGCGTCGAAGTTTGAAAACCAAAGTTGTCATAGTCGAACTGGGCAATGACACCAAATGTTTTGTTGAAGTTGCGGCCCACGCCAGCCTGAAGCTTCCAACTGGTGGTGAGGTAGTTGTGCGTACCGCCGACCGGGAGAGTGAAGCCTCCGCCAACGACGAAGGTGTACTTAGCGGAGCCGTCGGCATTGGTGCGGCTATCGTTGTAGTTGGGACGGCTGTATTTACGGCGGGGTGGGGGCTGGTTTGCGTCGCTGCTGAGACTGAAATCCACCGCGTTGGCGGTTTCCGCACTTCCTGTGCTGCTGCTGTAGCTGATGTCGTCCGGGACGGTGAGATTCAGGGGTGCTGCGAGGCTCTCCTTGAGATTAATCGGGGCCAAGGATGGAGCAACGCCCGCCGACTGCTGCGCGTGCAGGCCAAGCGTGCCTGCGGCGGCAAGAAAGGTGACTGCCGCAGTGCGGCCAAGGATGGGGTAAAGGCGATTCCTACTGATCATCTTGTGCATCTTTGAGTGGCTCCCTAGTTGCTCTTAAGTTATTCAGTGTCTTGAACCCAACTGTAACGCGCTTGTTGTGTATGACGCAGAAAATCTCGTTTCGGATGACGGGGATGCGAGAGTTTTTCCTCTTATGTGGATGACAAATACAACAAACAAATCGTTACGGGCACCCTTGGCGTAGGATGCCCGTGAGTGAAATGGAGAGGCCCAGGCGAAAGCCATGTTATTTGCGGGAATCTTTCACGCGGTCCTTGCGATGAAAGATTCCCGAGAGCAAGTCTCTGCCTAGTGGATGTCGAACTGCTCCGGGTGAAGGGCGGGATCGGATTTGACGAGGATGGTCTTGCCAACCATCTCCTCCATCTCCTGCAGCCACTTGGTGCCCGGTGCCTTGAGCTGTTTGACTACCTCGGGGTTGACGCGCAGCATGACATCGCCGCGGTCAAGATGTTTCTGCATCTTGCGCATCTCGATGTAGATGTCGTTGCAGACGGTGACCGGTGACTTGACCATTCCGGTTCCCACGCAGACGTTGCAGGTCGTCGACAGAGTTCGCTCGAGCGACTGCTTGACGCGCTTCCGCGTGATGGCGACGAGACCAAAGTCATTGAACTGAAGAACCTTCGATGGAGCGCGATCCGTCTTCAGCTCTTCTTCCAGAGCAGCCATGACCTTATTCCGGTTCTTGCGCTCATCCATGTCGATGAAGTCGATGATGATGATTCCTCCGAGGTCGCGGAGACGAATCTGACGAACGATCTCGGGGATAGCATCGAGGTTTGTTTTGACGATGGTGTCTTCCAAGCGAGCGGTCTTGCCGACGAATTTGCCGGTGTTGATGTCGATCGCGACGAGGGCTTCGGTCTGGTTGATGACGATGGAGCCGCCGGACTTGAGCCACACCTTGGAGCGGAGAGCCTTGTTGATCTCTTCGGTGATGCCGAACTGCTCGAAGAGTGGCGTCTCCTTGGTGTAGAGCTTGACGCGGCGAATGAGTGACGGCTGAAAGCGCTGGAGGAAACGGAGAATGCGCTCGTAGTCGGTCTCGGTATCGACCCAGATGGCGGAGAAGTTGTCGGTGACCTGATCGCGGAGGATGCGCTCGACGAGATTGAGGTCGTGATAGATGAGAGCCGGGGACTTTGAAGATTCGGAGCGCTGCTTGATGTCGGCCCAGAGATTAAGGAGGAAGCGCAGGTCTGAACGGAGCTCCTCTTCGCTTGCGCCTGAGGCTGCTGTGCGGACGATGAAGCCTCCGGTGGCCTCTCCCTTTTCGCTGAGGAGGATCTCCTTGAGCCTGCGACGTTCGCCGTCGGACTCGATCTTGCGAGAGACACCGGTGTGATTGACGGTTGGCATGAAGACCAGAAAGCGGCCCGGGAGCGCGATATGCGAGGTGATGCGTGCGCCCTTCTTCGCAATGGGCTCCTTCGCGATCTGAACGAGGATCTCCTGCCCTGGCTTGAGCAGTTCGCTGATGGCCGGGAGGTTGGTGGACTGCATGGAACTGCGGCCACCACGCCGGTCGCGGCCTCCGCCACCGGAGCGCTCGCGATCGCCTGCGCCACCCGTGTTGCGAGGGCGGTCGCTGCTCGATCCGCGATCACTGCGGCCAAAGCGGTCTCCGCGACGACCATCACGACGACCGTCGCGACGGCCGCGGCTACGGTTATTTTCACGATCCTGTGAAGGAGCTACTGCACCACTGTGCGCTTGATCGAGGCCGTTGGAGGCTGCAACCTCATCACCTTCGGTGAACTCTTCGTGGATGACGTCTTCTTCGGTATCGGACTCGTCGAGATCTTCGTCATCTTCTTCGTCCATGTCATCAAGATCATCGCTGAGGGGATCGTGGATTGCGTCCTCTTCTTCGAGGTCGTCTTCCTCCTCATCGACATCGCCAGAGCGAGTGATCTGGTCAATGGACATCTCGCGGATCATGGTGCCAAGATCTGCGGCGCCTTCGAGGGTCTCCTCCTCGTCGAAGTCGTCCATCTCTTCGATGGAGCTGGCGTGGAGAGTGGTGTTGAAGTCCTCCTCGTCGAAGGTCTCCTCTTCGAGAGAGCCGATGCCAGGGGCGAAGTGCTGAGGCATGCCGGCGCTGACGTCGGCGATCTGATTGTCCGCTGGATTGGCGATAGCAGTTTCATGCTCGATGGGAGAGGCAGGCTCGCTCGCATGCTCAGGAATGAAGGTCGCGACGGGCGCTTCCGAGTGCATCTCACCCGTGGCGTGAAGAGTAGTCAGCTCGTGGGAAGCCACGACAGTCTCAGCAACAACGGCGGGGGTTGTGTCCGTCTGCCAGTCGAACTTTTCATATGCGGTTGCGATGGGTTCGTGTGTCTGCTCTACGTGAACGTGCGCAATAGGCTCTTCGGGGCTTGGCGTGATGCTATGGGCAGGGTTGTGATTGTGAGTGTGTTCTTCGAACTGCGTCTCCTCGGGCGTTTCTTCGGGCGCGGCTTCGGGTGCGGCTTCGGGTGCATCAAGGACTGGAGCGCTTTGGCGAAATTCGCTGGGGGCTACCGGATCGATGCGGTAAGAGGCGGAGGCATCGGTGGGCTCGTACTCAACGGGGGCGACCGGAGTTGCGGGCTCGTGATGGGGCTGATCGGCTGCGATGAGATCGGAGTGGGTTGCGACACTGACCTCGGGCTGCGCTTCGACGATCTGTGCGGCGCTTAGAGTGTCTGGGACGTGGGCGAGCGGGTGCTGTGGCTCGGCGTTGTTGCGATAGTCGGCGCGATTGCTTTCGCGATGCTCGGCTTGCTGTTGCTGACGATTTTCAGACCGCCGATGGCGTGACAGACTCTCGCCGGGAAGGGTCGCGCCACCGTCCCAACCGTCGGGGATGCTAAACGAGGGAGCGGATGGGATGATGACATTGATTTCGGCCGGTTTGGACGCTGCGGCGGCTGGCTCTTCGCCACCCTTGCGATATTTGGAGAGGGACTCGCCGGGAAGTACGATGGGCTCGGGCGAGTTGGCGCCGAGTTCTGGAGCTTGATTGTAGGCGGGAGCGTCATCGACGCCGTACAACGATGCTTTGGGTGCGAAGCCGCGAGGAATGCGGGGCTCGCGTTGGTCACGGCCACCACGGTCGCCTCGGTTGCCACGATCATTGCGGTTACGGTCGCCTCTGTTGTTTCGATCGCCTCGATCGCCGCCTCTGCGCTCGCGGTCGCCTCGGCTGTTATTCTCCTGCGGCTGGCCGGCGGCCTCGGTGGAGACAGGTGCGACCGGGTTCGGGGTGAAGGTGGGTGCCGCGGCACCGTCGATGGCAAAGGAATCAAAGGAATCGTCGTTGAAAGAGACTTCGACTGTGGTCGGAACGCTCGCTGAGCCGGTTGCCTGCGTGGACTCGTCGCGCTGGCCAGGTCCACGACCACGTCTGCGGCCACGGCGACCACGCCAGCGGCGGCTGCCGTCAGCTCCGGGGGCGCCTTCGCCTAGTTCAGCTCCGTCGTTCGGGGCGAAGGCAGCGCCTTCAGCGGTTGAGTCAGCCGAGTAGTCAACGTCAGGGCGATTGAATTCTTCACGGATAGCATCGGGGGTGTCTGTCGGTGCGATGTTGGAGACAGGCTGGCGGTCGCGGTTGCCGTTGCGATCACGACGGCCTCGTCCACCACGGCCGCGGTCGTTGCGCCCTCCGCGGTCTGTGCGCTCGGACGAGCGGTTGCCGGAGTCTGTGGTTTGGTCGAGACGATCCGGGGGACTGGCTACGGTGCCTTCGAGGGTTGGGGCAGTGCCACCACGGTCGCCACGATCGTTTCTGCGGCCTTCAGAGCGGCGGCTTGAATCGCTGGTGTCGAAATCGGCGGAGTCGCCGGCTTCTTCCATGAAATCGGTGATGTAGAGGAAGGCGTCGCGCTCGAGGCCGATGTCTACGAAAGAAGACTGCATGCCGGGGAGGACACGGGTCACTTTTCCGTTATAGATAGAGCCCGCGAGCGTGTATTCGTTTTCGCGTTCGTAATAGATTTCGGTTAGGGCGTCGTTTTCGACGATAGCGAGACGAGTCTCGTGGGGGGTACTGGAGATATAAATTTCTTTCGACATTCGCTGTGCTCTTTCTGCCCGACCTGATTTAGGTTCGAGCGGCAGACGCGACAGAGAACAATCGGGAGCTTACCTGGCTTGAGGGCCAGGAGCGGCTCACCGTGGAGCGGACAGGGTACGGGCTGCGGAAGCGCGTGAACGAAACTCGACGGCCGGTGCGAGGTGTGAATACAGCTCTGCCTTGAGCGCACTCCCCTGGAGGGCGGATTGGGCGATACCGGATAGATCGGGGACACGGAGGGATGCTTCGAGCAATTGCAGACATGCGGAGTTTGTGACCAGAACAACCTCAAAATCAGATACTTGAGGCGGGGCCGTTCGCCATCCGGATGCAATCATTTCCCTAAAACCTGTCCGGCCAACGGATCGATGTCTCTGGCTGGCCGGCCTTTTCTTCTAAAAAGTCTTTTGTTGCCGCTGGCTGGCGACCGTGCGCCGAAGTAGCGGGGTACACTGAGCGGCATCTACAGCCGAGCAGGTGTTGTTAACAGTATTGCACTAAATCCGTAGCAGCGGGAATTTAAGCTGTCGCACGACGTTAACAATCAGGTCCAGTCTTGAAGTGAAGACTTTACCTTTGCGATTTTGCTGATTCGCCTAGTTTACGAAGCGGCGCATGCGAATATTCATGACGATCCCCAAGGAGAGGAAGGTGAACAGGACCGAGGAGCCTCCGTAGCTGAGCAGGGGCAGAGGAATTCCGGTGACCGGCATGAGGCCGACGACCATGCCTACATTGACCGCGATCTGAAAGACGATCACTGCGACCACCCCCATGATGATGAAGCTGCCGGGCAGATCCGATGCCGTCTGCGCGTTTTGGATCAACCGCATGAGGATGAGGAAATAGAGAAGCAGGACGCCAATGGCGCCCACAAAGCCGTGTTCTTCGCAGAACGCGGCGAAGATGAAGTCGGTGTAGGGGATCGGGAGGAAGTCGCCCTGGGTCTGCGTGCCTTTGTTGGCGCCCTTGCCCCAGATACCACCCGAGCCGACTGCGATAAGGGACTGGCGGATCTGGTATCCGGAGCCTCGAGGGTCGGAGTCGGGATTGATGAAGGCGTTGATACGCGCCTGCTGGTATGGCTTGAGGTGTTTTCCGCTCTTCAGTGCGATGCCGCCGACGAGCGCGAGTGCCAGCACGATGAGGCCTACCTGCTTGACGCGGATGCCGCCCAGGAACAGACCACAGATAAGAATGGGCAGATAGGTCAGGGCAGTGCCGAGGTCAGGCTGCTTGAGGACCAACAGCATGGGGACGCAGACCATTGCAGCGGCTTTACCGATGTCGGCCCAAGTCAGCTCCTTGCCTGTGAGTCCCCAGAAGTAACGGGCCACTGCAAGGATGAGAACCAACTTGACCCACTCGGAGGGTTGAAAGTGGATGCCGCCTGGGAACTTAATCCAGCGACGGCCGCCGAGCACCTTGGTGCCGACGATCAGAACGGCGATGAGCGATAGGATGCTGATGCCGTAGGCCCAATGAATGATATCGATGAGCCGGTGATAGTCGATCAAGGAGATGAGGAACATCAGCACCAGGCCAACAGCGAGGAATTGGACCTGCTTGTGATCGAATCCGTGGAACTTGGTGTGGAGGGTCGCAGACTTGATCTCAAGGACAGAGATGACCGAGAGAAGGAGGACAAAACCGAGGAGGACCCAGTCGAAGTCGCGATAGGAGGAGAAGCGGGGCATGTTGGCTGGTTGTAGTGTAACTACTCGGGCGATGGATTGTTGCGCGTGAATACGGTCTGGACCTGCGTGGTTACCCGTGGCACTAGCGTAACTCTTCGAAAAGAATCTCTTTGGCCGCAAACCGGCTTGCTACACTTGGTGCCTCCTAGAGAGTTTGTGCAGCACAACGGTCGAACGGGCCCCGATTCTCGCTTTTTTTCTGGATGTCGATCAATGCTGTCGTGGTTCAGGAGATGCCTCGTTGTGGCGCTATGTGAGCTGCGGCTCTGTAAACGACGTGGAGCGCCAATTTTTCTGCCGAGGTTGGTCATCTTTGGGGTAGCGGGAATACTGTTGACCGTGCCGACCGGGCAATTTGTAAGCGCACAGGAAGTGGCTCAAGACGCGGTGTCCAGCGATCACGCTGAGCGCGTTGCGACTTCCGATCTAATAGCCGATACTGCGCCTGTAATCTCCGAGTACGACCTGCCGGACGCGCCGGTACCGACCCTTGAACTCAGCAGTTCGAGTAGCTCCATCGGGTCACACTTGAATGAAAGTACATCCGTGTTGAATACAAGCACGCCGCGGGTTGCGTTGCGGGACTGTCCCTATGATCAAACCAAGGCTCCGGAGTGTCGAGTGCATTGGCGGCAGTTATTGATCTCTTCTGCGGTTTTCATTACCTGGCAGAATACGGCGAACGTGTACTCCGGCTACTGGTATCGCTATGAGACGACTACCGGCAAATGGTGGCAACGCTACATCAATTCGGTGACAGGCTATAAGTTTTCAGTATGGTCGGACGGCAACCCTTATCTTGACGACTATGTTGGCCATCCGTTCATGGGCGCGATTACGAACGCGTTGTGGATTCAGAACGATCCCAAAGGGATGACGCTGGAGTTCTCGAACACGAAGCCCTATTGGCGAAGCAGGCTGCGCGCGCTGGCATTTTCGACGGTATACAGCACGGAGTGGAAGCTGGGGCCGATCGGGGAGTCGGGAGTCGGACACCAGGGCGATCACATTTCGTATGACGATGGCCATGCTCGCAACGAGACGGGATTTGTCAGCCTGGTGACTACGCCGGTAGGAGGAACACTGTGGACGATCACCGAAGACATCATGGATAAGAAGGTTGTCAGCCGGCTTGAACAATGGAATCGAAATCCGTTTTTGTTGATGGGATATTCGTTCCTGACTCCGGCACATACTACAGGAAACCTGCTTCGTTTTCGGCCGCCGTGGTATCGAGACTCGCGCACGGTGAAAGCGAACTCGTTCTGGAGTGATCCAGAGCCATCCGTCAGCTCCTCTGCCGGTGGCGGAGTGACCCCGGAGAGCGTAGAGGATGTCAGAAGCACAACGGATGGTGATCCAGAGGCGTTAGTAGTGCAGGCGACGCAACAGCCACAGCGGTTGATTCTGCCTGGCGGGACGCATGAATTGGGAGCATGGTGGGGGCTTTCGTTAATCAGTGGCCATCTGTGGGGGGATGCGGGCGATGTGAAGTACATGCCCATCGATGTCCGTTACTCGTACCGATTCCTGCTGCATGAACACTGGGCACTTCGCTACTCACCGGAGATTACGGCGCTGGCGATGATCGATTGGCCGACCCCAAAGGGTGCGGCACCGTTCGAGCTGAGAAAGCGGAGTTATGGCAGCGGGTTGAGTCCGGAGGGATTTCAGGCAGACTTCTTTCCGCGCAGCCGGGTGCAGCCATTCCTCAGCAACAATGCGGGCTTTATCTACTTTCGCGGGTAAGGTGCTGTCGACGCAGGGATCGCAGTTCATGTATACAGTCGACTTTGGAGCTGGAGTTAATATCTTTCGTAGGGAACGCCAAGTAGTGACGATTGGATATCGCTACCAGCACTTTGCCAACGCCGATCTTAGCGCCCACAACCCAGGGACAGATGCAAATACGTTCTATGTTGGCGTGTCGCGCTTTCGCACGAAGGGTGAGAGGGCATCCGTGACGCGGTGAGCTGGCTTCCTATTCAGCACTCGGGGTCGTGGTCTTGGTGGCAGAGGGAGCGGCTGGGGAGGTCTCGGGTTTGGCGGGCTCCGGAGTCGTGGCGACGCGGATGTTGTTATCGCGCTTGCGCTGCTTCGTGACGTAGGCGTCGATGATCTGAGAGGCGAGCTTGGCGGAGTTGTTGCCCCAGTTTCCATGCTCCCAGAGAACTGCAACGACAATGTCGGGGTTTCTGCGGGGAGCCATGCCGACAAACCATGCATTGGGGACAGTGTTATGGCCACCGTTGGTACGGGCGAGTGCTTCGTGACTCATGACCTGGGCGGTGCCGGTCTTGCCTGCAAAGTCTATGCCTTCGAGGTGAGCGGGGGCGGCAGTGCCACTGGTAGTGACAGCGGCCATGCCGTCTGTGATGGTCTGCCAATTGTCCGTAGTGAGTGGGATGGTTGCGTCTCCCGAGCCAGGGAAGGACTCGTGAATAGCCTGGAGCATCTCGGAGGGCACCTCGTCTGCGAAGACGACGTGGGGGCGACGGAGAACACCGCCTGAGGCTACGCCGCTGAGGGCACGGGCGAGTTGGATCGGCGTGGCGGCTACAGCCCCCTGGCCGATACCAACTGAGATGGTCTCGCCGGCGAACCACTTATCATGTTGAGTCTTGAGCTTCCACGCGGTGGAGGGCATGGTGCCGGTGACCTCGTCGGGGAGATCGACGCCGGTCTTTTGGCCGAAGCCGAGAGACGTTGCGTATTTTGCGATTGTGTCGATGCCGAGCCGGTTGGCTAGGGTGTAGTAGAAGGTGTCGCATGAGTATGGGATAGCGTTGTGGATGTCGACGTTGCCGTGATGGAGGTCGCAGGCGTAGAAGTGGCCGTAAAACTCGGCTCCTCCATTACAGACGACGTGCATGTTCTGAGCGACGTTCTCCTGGAGACCGGCGACGGACATGATGATCTTGAATGTGCTGCCCGGAGCGAGTTGGGCCTGAATGGACTTGTTCAGGAGAGGATGGTCGGGGTTGTTGAGGATTTCGTTCCAGTAGTTTTTCGTGAGGCGAACGGAAAATTGGTTGGGGTCGAAGGTGGGGCGGGAGACCATGGCCAGAATCTCGCCAGTGTGCGGATCCATGGCAATGATTGCACCGATCTTGCCATCGAGGGCCTTT
Organism: uncultured Acidobacteriaceae bacterium; assembly: GCA_963708755.1. Lineage (GTDB taxonomy): Bacteria > Acidobacteriota > Terriglobia > Terriglobales > Acidobacteriaceae > Edaphobacter. Next base: position 19,714 of record CAVPTN010000017.1, on the reverse strand, counting down.
TCAGCGGCCATCTGAATGTCGAGATCGATCGTGAGTTTGAGATCTTTGCCGGGTGTGGCGAGCTCCTGGCCGAAGTGACCAAGCTCTTTACCGTGGCTGTTGACGATGACATCGCGACTACCATCAACGCCGCGAAGAAGCGCGTCGTACGTCTGCTCTACACCTGAGCGGCCGACGACGTCGCCCGGAGAATAGAAGGCATACCGTGGGTCGTCGAGCATCTGCTCTGAGACTTCGCCGACGTAGCCGATGAGATGCGCGGCGAACCCGTCGCGCGGGTAGAGCCGGCGCTGCTCGTCGAGCGTTTCGAGCTCGGGGAGCTCGTCGCGGTGGGCTGCAATGAAGGCCTGTTCGTCGGGGGAGATGTCCTGCTTGAGGGGAATGGGTTGGTATTTGGGCGCAATCTCGATAGCGGCGGAGAGTGGCCTGGATCTGCTCGACCGAGATGTGAAGGCCTTGCGAGATCAGTGGAAGATCCGTCTCGAGATCTTTGACCTGCTCGCGCAAGAGGTAACAGGAGACTGAGGGGTAGTTGTCGACCAAAAGCCTGCCTTCGCGATCGAAGAGACGGCCGCGAGGGGCGAGGATGGGGACCTTGCGAATGCGATTGGCCTCGGCGAGGGCACGAAAGTTTTCAGCGCCAAGGACTTGCAAGCGCCAAAGGCCTGTGATGAGCACGATGAGAATCAACGCAACAATGTATTGGGCGGCGTGAAGCTTACCTGCGGATACCTTCTCAGCCTTCCCGTTAGGACCGAGGTCATTCGGATCGATATGTTGCGTTAATTCCATACTGATTCCAGTTTACGGCCGGTATTGGCGTTTGAGCCTACCACTGTTAGGTCTGACGACTATCAATTAGACGCCTCAATTCAGGTTCTATTCGCGACGCTTGGTGTTATCAAGCAGGAAAAATATCGGAAGGGCGACGATGGTGTTGATCGCAGCGCGGATAAATTCGTGCCCCCAATGGATATGGAAGTTGGTGAGGCCGAGGAGGCGGCGGTTGATAAGGAAGAGCAGGAAGCTGTTGATGAGAAAGAAGCCGAAGTTGATGAGAACGCGGGTGGTAAGGTTTTCGACGTCAACCTGGATGCCGATACTCGCGGCGATGTAGCCGATGACGGATTTTGCCATACCGTTGACACCGATAGGCTGGGCTGTCAGGGCATCCTGAAGCAGGCCGATGGCGGCTCCAGTGAGGGTTCCGGCGACGGGATTGCGGCGCGAGACCGCAAAGAAGACAGTGACGATGAGGGGAAGATCGAGGATGGCAAGACGGGGAAAGGGTCTTGGGAGGAGCGCCTGCAGCAGGATCGCGCCGAGCGGCACCAGCACTGCCACGGCAGGGGGAAGCTGTGCTGCTCAAGCTCTCGGCGGGATGTGTAGCTGCGGGTGGCCATAAGAATATTGAAGGATCGTGTTGGCTGTTGCCGATTTGTGGCTTTAGTTATTACTACGGTTGAGGGTCAGGAGGTTTCGTTGATTCGGGCGGCGATTGTGGTTTACGAGGCTTTGAAACAGCAGGCGATGATGGCGTTGCTGTAGGCTGGGTCGTCTGCGCTGGGACTGTGCTGATTGGGTTGTTTTCGCCAGCACCGGGTTTGAGATCTGCTGCCGGTGGTGTAGTCCCGGGGGTGTAGCGGTCTGGACGAATGGTTGGGAGAGGCTTGGGAACGACCGTAGCTGGGGGCGTTGTCGGCGCGCCAGTCGTGCTCGGTGTCGTTTGCGCGGCTGCGTCAGAGTCGTCGTGGATGCTAGGTAGACGGTCCGCCACAATTTGAGCGGCAGATCGGGCGGCAGCTTCGGCGGCCTGCTGATCGGCGAGTTGCTTCGCTGCGGCCTGCGCCTCAGCAGTGGCAGCTCCTGTGGCTAGATCTTTCTGAGCCTGAACGGGAAGTTCAGTTTGACTGCCCGTAATAACGAGGACCTCTTCGAGCTGGTTGAGATTGGCCGCTGGACGAAGCTGGATGAGAGTGTAGGGCTGGTGGTCAGGGTCGATCTTGATCGATTCAATGATGCCAACCGACAGGCCGCGCGGATAGACCTGATCGCCACCGGAGCTGAGCACTTTTTCGCCGGGCTTGATGCGGTCATCCGGGGTTAGATTGTTGATAAGGATCTGGCCGGTGGTGCTGCCGCGAAGAATGGCCCGGATGCGCGTGGTAGCCAAGAGCACGCCAGCGCCGGAGGTCTGGTCATTGATTAGCAGAACCTGCGAGGTATGGGGAAAGACGTCGCGGAGCTTTCCGACGATGCCGTCAGGGGTAATGACCGCCTGATCGACCTTGAGGCCGTCCTTCGATCCTTTATCGATGTAGATGACACGGGACAGATCGTTGCCACTGGTGCCTATGACCTGGGCCGCGACGGTGGTAGAGACGTAGTGCTGTTGGAAGTCCAATAAAGCCTGCAGGCGATGCCCTTGCATGGCGTCTTCGGCGAAAGCAGCCTGTTCGAGGCGGAGCCGTGCAATCTCATCCTGGAGGTCGCGGTTTTGCTGGCGAGTGTGGCGGAGGTCAACGTAATTCGACCACCCGTGTCGGACGTTGTAGCCGATGCCATGAAAGAAACGTTCGAATGGACTAACGATTGAGACGGCCCAGTAGCGCAGAAGGGTAACCTTGCTGCCGTCGGGGGCTCCTGCTTCGACAGGGCGCCGAACCTGAACGGCAAGGCCAATGGTTTGCGCGAGCAGGATCGCAACAAGAACCAGGACGTTTTTGAAACGTGTGAAGAAAGATTCCATTCTCTAAGAATGATTATCCGCGAATTGCCACGCGGGCGGAGGTGGCGGGATGGATGCGGGGGGCAACTTATTTTCGTTTTGTGCTCAGTCGGTTGGATAGAGCCCTTCCATTGGAGGGCCGACGGCTACTTTTTCTGGAAGAGTAGCGGGGCGAAGTGAATCAGATTGTTGCGCCACACCATCCAGGTATGAAGGCCGGGAGTTTCGATCTGCGTGACGGGCATGTCTTTGGTCTTGAGATAGGCGACAAACTTGCGATTGGGTTCGATCAGTGAGTCTTCGGTGCCGCAGGCGATCCAAAGAAGACGCAGGTCTGCTGCTTGCGAGTCGAGCGATGCCAGCTTACGGGTGTAGTTGAGGTTGTGAAACGCTGAGCTGAAGCCGCCGATCCAGGCAAACATGCCAGTGTGAGTGAGACCTATCTCCAGGCTTTCGAGTCCGCCCATCGAAAGACCAGCAATGGCGCGATCGCTGCGGTCTTTTGAGACGTGATATTCGGACTCGACCCTGGGAAGGATTTCGGTGAGTAAGGCTTGCGTGAAAAGATCGGTGTTGTGGTCGATAGCAGCCGGTTCTTCCCACACGTTGTCGTTATGGATAAATGACATATCACCGTAGCTGAGGGGCATTACGACAACCATCGGTTTCATCTTTCCGTCTGCGAGCAGGTTGTCGAAGATGAGATTCGCTCTGCCGACAGCGGACCATCCAGAATCGGAATCGCTCCAGCCGTGGAGGAGATAGAGGACCGGGTAAGCCTTCTTTGCCTTTGCGTCGTAACCAGGCGGCGTATAGACGTAATAACTACTTTGATTCTGCGGGAGGCCGAGAACTGTACTGGTTGCATAGATGTGATGGTGGAGCGTGCCATGGGGGACATTGGTCTGCTCCCACGGTTGCGGGGTGTCGCCTGGCACAGTGAACAGATTGTCTATGTCGACGAGGTTGATTGTGGTGTTGGGATTTGCTGGATCGAGCCGTGAATCTCCGTTTGCTTCGAAGTGATAGCCGTATATTTCGGGCGCCAGGGGCGGAGTGGTCGCAGTCCAGATACCGGCGGCGTTCTTTTCCATGGGCACCGGCTTGGGAAGGCCGTCCACGAGAAGTTCGACCTTGGCGGCAACTGAGTCTTTATAGCTGAAAGTTACGGTGCGGTCCGGGTGAATCTCAACCGAGCGAAAGGGGGCAAGGGCCTGAGCAGCAATAAGAGGAGCGGAAACGATGGGTAACAGGGCTAGACCTCGAGCGGATCGCACCATGGTCCGCAAATGATTGAGATTCATACGAGCCAGTTTAGCTGAGGCCGCGTAGCAATGAGTTTGACAGCGCATAATAAAGGGAATGGCCTTTCGTTCTGGTTTCGTCTCAATCGTCGGTCGCCCAAATGCGGGCAAGTCCACCTTGCTGAATGCCCTGCTGGGCCAAAAACTCGCTATCGTCACGCATAAACCGCAGACGACACGGACGCGCATCCATGGAGTCCTTGAGATCCCATTGAAGAAGAAGTCCAAGGGTGAGATTGGACACCCCGCGGCACAGGTGGTGCTGGTAGACACACCGGGAATTCACAAACCGGATACGCAGCTTGATCGACGGATGATGCAGGAGGTGCATGACGCGCTGGAGTCGCGCGATGCGGTGCTGTTCCTTGTCGATGTGACCCACCGCCTTCCGAAGGCTGCTGAGGCCGCACAAGGCTCCAAGGCGACCGGACGGATGGGGATGTCCGCGGCGGAGGATGACTTTGCCCTTTCGCTGATCAAGAAGCTCGATTGTCCAGTGATTCTGGTGCTGAACAAGATGGACGCTATCCCCAAGAAAGACCTGCTGCCGTTGATCGCACACTGGTCCACGCTTCATTCGTTTGCTGATGTGATTCCAATTTCGGCTCGAAAAAAAGAAGGGTTGGAGTTGCTGCTGGACAAGGTTGTGGGGCAGTTGAAGGAAGGGCAGAGATATTTTCCAAAGCATCAGTTGACTGACCAGCCAGAGCGTTTTTTGGTGGCGGAGCTGATTCGGGAGAAGATTTTGATGCTGACTGGTGAAGAGGTTCCTTACGCGACAGCAGTAGTGATCGAGAAGTATGAAGAGCCGGCTTCGATGAAGAAGATGAAGGACGGCAAGCTGCCAGTGACGAAGATCTCGGCTGCGATTTTTTGCGAGCGAACGGGGCAGAAGGCAATTCTGATCGGCAAGCAGGGTGAGATGCTGAAGCGGATCGGAACGGCAGCCCGAAAAGATATCGAATCGCTGCTGGGGACACGGGTTTTTCTCGAGTTGTTCGTGAAGGTGCAGGAGGAGTGGCGGTCGAGCCGCGGATTCGTTGAGGATTTGGATTGGCGACGGCAGTTGGAGCAGATTGCTGCAAAGCAGCAGTCTGAAGAGTAGGGAGACCTGTAGGTGGGCGATCTCTCCTTTGCTGGATATGAAATGCCTGCAATAGAATGTTCAAAATCAGTCCAGACGGCGTTGGCGGAGTGAATGATCAAACAAGGACAAGGACCAGACACTCTGGAGCCAATTACAAGCGGGGCACGATCGCAGATCGTCGATATAGTAAAGGGTATCGCGATTATTCTGGTTGCATACGGCCATACTGCGCAGGGCTTGATGCATCGAGGATGGTGGAGCGGCCCTGGCGCTTTCTTTTCTGACGCCTTTATCTACAGCTTTCATATGCCGGCGTTTTTCTTCGTTGGGGGCCTGTTTGTGATTGGCAGCATAACGAAGCGAGGCAAGCCTCGTTTTGTTGTCGATAAAATGAAGACCATCCTCTACCCGTACGTGTTGTTCGCTCTGATCAACGTCGCGATTGACCCACTGATCGATCGATTCAAGTCCGGATCTTCGGCCTTTCACTGGAAGGACTTCCTGTTAAACCTGATGGATGGGGAGGCAAGCTGGTTTCTCTTCGTGTTGTTCGTCTGCTTGATGCTAGCTTTGCTGACTGTGCGGGTTCCGGCGTGGGTACGCTTTTTGATTGCAGCACTCGTTGGAATGACTCCAGCATTTGGACCGCCTCTCACGAATCAGGTGTTGCGCGATTTTTGTTTTTTGGCTGCCGGAATGTGGGTTGGGACGCGGATTTACCGCATGGAAGGAATGCGGTTGTCTACGGCAGCTTTGGGATTTGTTGTTCTAGCTGCCCTGCAGGTTGTGGCGATCTACCTCTATGGACCTCCATCCCGATGGACTTACATCGAACTTGGATTGACTGGAACGGCGGGACTTTTTCTACTGGCGAAGTTGCTCGATAAGCATCTGATTGGCGATGGCCTGGCATGGGTAGGACGTGCCTCGCTGGCGGTCTTCCTTTTGAGCAACTTTCCGCAAGGAGCTACCCGCGAAGTTCTAGTTCGAGTTTTCCATACACACGAGCTCTGGTTGCAGTTACTGCTTCCCACGCTGTTCGCAACTCTTCTGCCGGCCATTATCTGGCATCAGCAGGATCGATGGCGTCTGCGCTGGCTCTTTCAATGGCCATGGTCCTAGATCAGGTTCGCTATCCCGCTGCTACATTCAGCGGGTCACTCCTTGACACTGACTCCGAGGGCCTTCATCTTGCGGTAGAGATGGCTGCGTTCGAGACCGAGGCCTTCCGCAGCCCGGCTGACATTGCCGTGAAACTCATCTAATTTTTTCAGGATGTAGTCGCGTTCGTAGGCTTCGCGAGCCTGCAGTAAACTCGTGAACTCTTCGCCGCGTCCACTGGCTTTGTTGGCATCGCGAGTTGAGTCGCGATAGACGAGCATGGGAAGGTGTTTGCGCTCAATACGCAGCGTTTTGGGATTGAGGATGAGGACTCGCTCGACCAGATTGCGAAGTTCGCGAACATTACCGGGCCAGTGGTATTGCTTCAATGCGGCCAGAGCGTCTTCAGTCATCTCGACGTGTGGGCGACCGTACTCCGCGCCAAACTGTTGCAGGAATTCCTTGACCAGGAGAGGGATGTCCTCTTTGCGGTCGCGCAGCGGAGGCACAAAAAACGGAATGACGTTGAGACGATAGAAGAGATCCTCGCGGAAGTTGCCGCGGGCGATCTCTTCTTCAAGGTCCTTGTTCGTAGCGGCGATGACGCGAACGTCGACGTGGACGGGATGCGACGCCCCCACGGGAAGGAAACGTTGTTCATCTAACGCACGTAGCACCTTGGCCTGCGTCTTGAGGCTCATGTCGCCCACTTCGTCGAGGAAGAGGGTTCCGCCATCGGCACGTTCGAAGGTGCCACGTTTTTCCGTGGGACCGCCGGGAACAGCACCGTGACGATAGCCGAAGAGCTCACTCTCGATATAGTCTTCGGGAATGGCGGCGCAGTTCAGTTCAACGAAAGGCCTGTCTTTGCGCAGACTTTCCGCATGCATTGCGCGGCCTACCAGTTCTTTGCCTGCGCCTGACTCGCCATAGATAAGAACGCGGCCGTTGGTCGGGGCCATCAACCTGATCTGCTGCCGGAGGGCCTTCATTGGAACTGAATTTCCAGTCACCGTTCCCTTCGCAAGCTGGCGGGAGTACTCCTGGTTGTCCTCTCGCATCTGGCGCGCCTTCATCGCATTCTTGAGGACGATGAGAGTCCGCTCAAGAGACAGAGGCTTCTCAAGGAAATCGTAGGCGCCGAGTTTTGTGGCGCGGACAGCAGCTTCGATGGTGCCGTGGCCACTGATAATCACTACCTCGGGTACGTTTGCGGATTCCATCTGACGGATCTCGGTGAGAGCATCGAGTCCATCGCGATCCGGAAGCCATATGTCGAGCAAAACGACGTCATAGGCGGCATCGCGAAGAAGCTCCAAGGCCTCGCCTGCAGTGGCAGCCGTGGTAACGAGATAGTCCTCTTCACGAAGGATGCTCTCGAGCGACTCGCGGATCTCGGCTTCGTCGTCAACGATGAGTACGTGGTTCATTTGGGACCTCGGGGGAGGATTGAGGCGAGATCAATTTCTGCTTCTGCGGTATCAGGAACAGTGCTTTCAGTGGCTGGCACATCTGCAAATTCGGAGAGTTGGCCATCTTGCGGTGATACAAAACCTGTAAAAGCGCCCAGGATCTCGGAGTCGCTATCGAGTGAGGATGCCGGCCGCAGTTCCACTATGAATTTTGCGCCTGCTGGCTCATTTTTTTCTGCGCGAATAGTGCCCTGATGCTCCTGGATGATCTTGGCAGCTATAGCAAGACCAAGACCGGTGCCGCGCTGCTTGGTGGAAAAGTAGGGGAGGAAGAGTCGCTCGCGCATTTCGTCGGTAAGCCCAGAGCCAGAATCGGCGATGGTAAGTTCTACCATTCCATTTTGGAGGAGACTCGTTCCGATACGGAGTTCGCGGTAGAGGCTCTGCTGCATGGCTTCGGCGGCATTGTCGATGAGATTACCCAAGGCACGCTTGAGTGCCTCTGGGTCAGCCATGACAAGCGGAAGGTCGGGGGACATCTTGCGGACGATACGAATGGTCTGCATGCGACCAGCAAATAGAGCCAATGAGTTTTCGACGATGGTGTTGAGGTCAGCTGGCTTGGGCCGGGCAGTTGGGAACTCGGCGAGTGCGGCAAACTGATCGACGAGGGAGCGCATGCTTTCGACTGAGGAGGTAATGACCTCAGAACATCGGCGAATGACTGCGATGGATGGTGGCTCGGCGGGGCGTCGCGGGGTGGAATCTGCAATTGCGCTGGCGAGCCGGTCGATGTGACGACGTATTTGCTCCGCGCTGAGGCTGATGGGAGTAAGAGGATTCTTGATCTCGTGGGCCACTCGTCGAGCCACTTCTTTCCATGCAGATTGCTTTTGCGCGCGGAGCAGTTCAGTGGCATTTTCAAGGACGATGACATAGCCCTGATGCTCGCGGCGCATGCGCTCGGTGGCGGCAGGCATCTCGAGGAGAGCGACGGTAGCAAGGAGGTGCATCGAGCCACCGAATCTCTCGTTCGCGTTGTTTGGGGTGCTGATGATCTCTATTTCGCTGGAGGCAGAGCCCATGCGATGACTGCGCTTAATGAGTCGATCCAGAACCTCGGAGACCTCCGCAGGAAATACCTCTTCCATGGCCCGACCGTAGAAGGGACTCTGACCGCCGGGGTCCATCATCTCGCTCAGAGCACGATTGGCGAGGACGATGCGGCGGTCGGCGTCGAGGGTAGCGACGCCATTGGGAATGGTTTCGAGCATCGTCTCGAGTTCGCCCTGGCGTGCTTCAAGAGCGGCGTTGGCTGCGCTGAGTTGCACTGTTGAATCTTCGACCGCTCTTCGGCTGCCTTCGAGATCGGCGGCCATATGGTTGAAACTCCGGACCAGTTCACCGAGTTCTTCGGTTGCACTGTCCTGTACGCGATGAGCGTAGTCTCCGGACGCGATGGCTTCCATTGCGTCGGCAAGGGCTTCGACCGGCTTTGTGACCTGCTTTGAGAGGTGCAAGGCGAGCCAGCAAGAAGCAAAGAGAGCAAGGCTGGTCATCATCAGGAGCAGGAGCATATACAAATCCCTGATTTGACGGCGTTCGCTGTAAAGCACCCAGTAGGCGTCGGCGCGCTTACGCAAACGGCTCATGGTAGCTGCCATGCCAAAGGGCATCGGAAGGCCAACCACTACCGTATTGCCTTGTTTCAGTGTCGTGGCCCCAAGAGCATAGTCGGTGGGACCGAGTGAGAAGACGGGCTGGTCGTTGCGTTGGGCGGCGGACAGGATCGCGGCGTCGGTGGTATCGGTGGGAGAGTGTGCGCTTGCGTCGGCCGGCATCCTGTTCTGCTACCTGATCTGGGAGCCATGTCTTGACCTCGGCAGTAGCTCCTACGCGCTGAGGCATGTGGAAAGAAGCGATGACGCGGCCCTCACGGTAGACGATGGCAAAGCCGTTCTGAAGGGTGATCTCGTGTTGACGGAGCACCTGATAGATCGCCTCGCGGTCCAGATGAGAGGTGGGAGTGTTGGGGCGGCGTGAGGAAGCGTGTGTCGAAGCATGGATCGAGCCCCGAAGCCGCGCTTGTGCCGAAGCTGGCTTGGGGGTGCGTTTTGACCGGAGAGATGGCAGGGGATGGATCGGGCAGAGCTGAGGCAATGGAGTCTGCTTCGGCACGTGCGTTGGCACTCGTATAGCGAGCCAATTCAAGCGCCATATTGTTGCTGTCATCACGTACTTCTGTAGCAGGTTGCGAAAACCAGCGATCGACTGAACGATTCATCAACTGATAGCTGAATGCGAACATCGACGCGATTGGAACGAGGCTGACGAGAACCGCACCCCACAACATACGCGTGCGCAAACGGGTGCCCATGACGCGGCTGCGCTGATCGGCGTAGAGCTTGAGCACGTTGCGAACGAGCAGAACAAGCACAGCGACAAACAGAAGAAAGGCTACGATTGACAGACCAGTAAAGACGACGATCTGTTGGGTCGTGGCAGGTTTGGGCAGTTGCGTGTTGAAGGCGTTGAGAGTAGCAAGGACGGCGAAGAGGACAAGCAGGCATGTGCCGAGGGCGACGATCCATATCTTTCGCCGGTTCACAGTCGTGCCCATGCCGCGCCCTCCTCGGTCCATCGATTATAAGCGGCTCGATAGCTTATTCTTCGCTCATCCTGCACCCAACGCGGAGCTAAACGAGCTTTGCTACAGCCTGCCACTCACGTTTTTGCGCAGCAGCCACAGCTCCGTAGGTCAGAACCCCGTTGAAAGTGTTGACGCCTTCAGCGATTCCCTTGTCTTCACTGATTGCCGCGTTGGCTCCCAAGCGCGCCAACTTCAGCACGTACGGAAACGTTGCGTTCGTAAGGGCAAGGGTTGAGGTATTGGGCACTGCCGCAGGCATGTTGGTAACGCAATAATGAACGACACCGTTGACCTCGTAGGAGGGATTGGAGTGGGTAGTAGGATGCGCTGTTTCAATGCAACCACCCTGATCGATGGCAACATCCACGATGACAGCTCCCTTTTTCATCTTCTCGACCATCGCCTTGGTAACAATCTTCGGAGCAGCCGCTCCAGGGATGAGAACTCCGCCGATGACAAGGTCGGCCTCGCGAACTGCGTGTTCGATGTTGTAACTGTTTGAGGCGACAGTATGAAGGCGGCCGCCAAAGATGTCATCAAGTTCACGTAGGCGGTTCAGGTTAAGGTCGATCAGTGTAACCTTCGCACCCATGCCGAGGGCGATCTTGGCAGCGTTGGTGCCGACGATGCCGCCACCGATAATGCAAACATTGCCAGGGGCAACGCCCGGAACGCCTCCCAACAAAACTCCGCGTCCCCCGTGCTCCTTCTCTAAGTAGGCTGCGCCAACCTGCACGCTCATACGACCGGCAACCTCACTCATTGGAGTCAGCAGCGGCAGTGTGTTGGCGCGGTCGCGGACAGTCTCATACGCGATACCGGTGACCTTTGAGGTGAGCAGCGCGTCCGTAAGCTCTGTCAGTGGGGCGAGGTGGAGGTACGTGAAGAGAACAAGGCCTTCGCGGAAGTGTTTGTATTCTTTATCAATCGGCTCTTTGACCTTCACGACCATCTCGGCCAACCGCCAAACGTCGTAGGCTGACCCGACTATCTCGGCACCGGCCGCCTGATATTCGTCGTCGGGCATAGCGGAAAGCGCGCCAGCGTTGTGTTCTACGAGAACCTTATGCCCCGCTTCTACCAGGGCTTTCACACCAGCTGGGGTTACGCCCACGCGGCTCTCGTGATCTTTCACTTCCTTCGGAACACCAATAATCATTCTGTCTCTCCCCAGCAAAGCTCTTCTGATTGTATCCATTTGCGGGGCGAAGTATGTCGTCGGAGGTTTTGAAGTGCTTCCCTTTGCTGAACATTGAGTAAGTGATTTTGCAACGAAAACAGGGAATAAAAGAGGGTCGCGATATTGTGGCACATCGATCTTGAATTAGATTTGAGCAGTGCCATCGATCGCCCTATCCAAACCGGAGCGAGCCACGCGGGACCGTCGCATCCTATGGTTGCTGTGGATCGTCCCGATGCTGTTGTCGCTTGCTGCAGTTGGCAATCTACCTCGTGTGGCTCTTTCTGCCGCAATCGACCGGTCTTAGAACGTTAGTCGTGGTGTTGCTTCTGGCCCCGTTTGGCATCACGGCGTTGCGCGTGGCAGCGGGGACGTATCTTGCGTTGGTCGTTGCTTGTACTCTTCCCTTCCTGGCGGGATTCGCTTATACGAGGCATGTCAGCGTCCTGATCTATCCTTCGGTGCTGTTCTGCTGTCGCGTGCTGTGCTCTCCAGAATGGGACTACAACAAAAGGGACATGCTAACTGGTTAGATGATGGCCTGAAATAGCACTTGCTAAAGCGATACACTAATGTGAGTCTCTTTTCAGGAAACGATCCAACATCTATGTCTTCGAACAGCTTTCAGATGCGTTACTCCCGCATTCACAACATGCGGTCACTCTTCAGCCTTTTCTCCAGCGACCTGGCCATTGACCTGGGTACGGCGAATACGCTCGTCTTCGCACACGGCAAAGGCATCATCGTCAACGAGCCTTCGATCATCGCGGTGAACAAGATCACCAACGAGGTGGAGGCCGTGGGCAAGGAGGCCAAGGAGATGCTTGGCCGCACGCCGGGCAACATTGTGGCCATCAAACCGATGAAGGACGGCGTGATCGCCGACTTCCGGCACACCGAGAAGATGCTGAACTACTTCATCCAGAAGGCGCATAACCGGAAGATGATGGTTCATCCCCGGATTGTGATCGGTGTTCCCTCCGAGATTACTCAGGTGGAGAAGCGCGCGGTTATGGACTCGGCTTATCGGGCCAAGGCCTCTGAGGTTCATCTGGTCGAACAAGCGATGGTTGCCGCGATTGGCGCGGGTTTGCCCATCACCGAACCGGGCGGAAACATGGTTGTGGATATCGGCGGTGGAACGACCGATATCGCGGTGATTTCGCTGGCTGGTATCGTCTACTCGCGTTCGGTGCGAGTGGCCGGAAACCAGATGGACGAAGCCGTGATGACGTACCTGAAGCGCAAGTACAACCTCCTGATCGGCGAACGGACCGCCGAGCAGATCAAGATCGTGCTTGGCTCTGCGTATCCGCTGGACAAGCCAATTTCGATGGAGGTCAAAGGACGCAACCTGATCGAGGGCGTGCCAAAGACCATCACCATTGAAGACTCCGAGATTCGTGAGGCGCTCTCGGAGTGCATTGCGACTATCATTAACGCGATTCGCGTGGCGCTTGAGCGGACTCCGCCGGACTCCGCCGGAGCTTTCGGCTGACATCTCCGATCGCGGCATTGTGCTGACCGGCGGCGGGGCGCTGATCAAGAATCTGGACAAGCGAATTCGTGAAGAGACGGGCTTGCCGGTCTCGATTGCGGACGATCCGTTGGCGTCTGTGGTGCTTGGGACCGGGAAGATGCTCTCGGACTTCAAGCTGCTTCGTAAGATATCCATCGACTGATTGGTTTTGGCTGCGACTCCTGTTGGAAGGCCCGGATATGATCCGGGCCTTTTGTTTTCTGTCGAAGATCCCCCCCCCCAGGTATCGACTTGTAAGTACTTTATTATCATTTACTTACGTTTTAAACAGGCTGCAAAATCGTCTTTCTAAATGAGTTACAGGCAAAATCGACTTTCTAAAAGGGATAGGTCTTATGTGCTGAAAAAGCCCCGATTTTCGTCGGGGATTTCCGACTCTGATTCCATTATATGCGGCTGGAGTGAAACTGATACGCCAGATGTATATTGTTCATTCTTTTATGGTTATAGGACTCGGGGGCTTGACAGTTGTTTTCGGGCTTTTTATGCCAGTTCGGGATCGTTGTAAGGCGGTCTCTATCCCCAAACAAAGGGGACATTAGTCGACTGCGGGGGCTACCAGTCGGCTCCAGGTCTTCCCATGTGGGGTTTTCGTGTTAGATGAGAGTTATCTTCTTTTCCCGGTTCCAGTCTTTTAACTCTTTCTCGCGGGCGATTGCGTTTAGGACGTAGGTGAAGTGCTCGTAGTAGACCAGACGGCCGATGTTGTATTTCGCGGTGTGGGAGCCTGGACGTTTTTCGCGGTGCTGTTTGATGCGGAGGCGGATGTCGTTGGTGAATCCTGTGTAGAGAGCGCGTGAGCGGCTAGCGAGGATGTAGACGTAGAAATGGTAATCGCGCTGCGGCATTCGGTGAGGATAACGGAGGATGTGGTGGTAGAAAAGCAGATTCCTCCGCTACGCTGCGGAATGACAAACAAAAGAACAGACAACGGCAAGGCAACAGCCACAACCGATTCCTCCGCAACGCTGCGGAATGACAAACAAAGGGGCATGCAACGGCAAGGACAACAGCAACAACCACAGCAGATTCCTCCGCTACGCTGCGGAATGACAAACAAAAGGGCAAAGGCAATGGCAATGGCAAGGACAAATATTCGGCAGAGTTGATCGGTTAGGCGGCGCGGGTTAGGCCGCGGCTTGAGGATGGGTTCAGGCCGATGCGGACACGTTCGATGCGGCGATCGGTGGAGGCAAGGACCTCCATGCGCAGGCCGTCTTGCTCGACGACTTCTCCGCAAGAGGGATGTGGCCGGCGATCTCGGAGACCAGGCCGCCGAGGGTGGTGGATTGATAGTGATCGGAGAGGCGGAGGGCGGGGGATTCGGGTTCTTTCTCGGATGTCATATAATTTTTTTTCCTTCGGGAGAGTCGGCGGGGTGAGGCGTATCGCCTGCCGGATTCTGCGTCGAGCCTTGGGGTCGGGGGCTCGTAGTCTTCCGCGACGAGTGGGAGGGTGGGCTCGACTGGTCTGCTAAGAGGTCGCGGAGGCGGGAGATTTCGAAGCCGCCGGAGACGATGTAGCTTCCGTCGGACTCGCGGATGGGCGGGTCGTCGGCTTCGGTGTCGTCGTGCTCGTCGGCGATGTTGCCGACGATGGCTTCGAGGAGGTCTTCGATGGTGACGAGGCCGGCGACGCCACCGTACTCGTCGATGACGATGCGCATGTGCTGCTTTTCCGCTGCATCTCGCGGAGGAGCTCGGTTACCTTTTTTTTCGGGGACGAAGGCGGCGGGCCTTTGCAGTTGGCCACCGTCTGGTGCCGGCTTCGGTGTCGGTGATCTGGAGCAGGTCGTGGGCGAAGACGATGCCGGTGATGTGATCGAGCGAGCCGGAGAAGACGGGGACGCGGGAGAAGGCGTGCTCGTTGATGACTGCGGTGAACTCCTGGAGGGTGAGGGTCCCGGGGACGCGAAGATCTCGGGGCGCGGCGTCATGACCTCGCGGACGACCTTGTCGCCGAACTCGACGACTGAGCGGACGAGTTCGCGGTCGGACTCTTCGAGGATGCCTTCTTCTTCGCCGGCTTCGAGAAGAGCGTCCATGGCCTCGGAAGGATGGTCCTCTTCTTCGGTGTCTTCGGGTTCGGCGAGTGCGGCGATGGAGAGCAGCAGGCCGAGGAGGAGGGTGACGGGCAAGATGAGGTAGAAGAGCGCATGAAGGAAGTAGCGGATGCGTTGATCCAGAGGCCGCGGGTGCGGGTGAAGAGGATCTGAGGGACGAGGCGGTCGAAGAGGAGGATGAGGAGGATGAGCTCGACGACGGTGAGAATGACCTCGCGCAATCTTGGAGTGCGTGCGAGCGTTGGGCGAGGATGGTGTGAGTGTAGAGGCTCAGGCCGGAGATAGCGCGATGGCGGCGAGGGTGAGCTGGCGGAGGATGGAGGCGGAGAGAGCGATGGACTCGCGGGCGAGGCGGAGGCGGGGTTCGACGACCTGCTCCCAGGAGTCGATGTTGTCCTGGTACTCGCGGGCGAGGAACTTGCCCATCTCGGAGTAGACGCGGTCGACGTAGGCAGCGAGGGCGAGGATGACGAGCAGGAGGATGAGAGCGAGGTGTAGGCGAAGGCGGGGCTCATGTGGTTCGCCTCAGCCTGGATTTTTCCTTGAAACTTTAGGGTCCGGGTCCATACGCTTGTTTCTTGGGATTTGCAGGTCTTTTCGTTGCTGACTCGTTCGATCAGGCTGGTGGGGAGCTTGAGTTGGGGGCGGAGTCGGCTTCGCGGGCGGCCATCTCGCCGTTGTCGGTCTCGTGGTCGAGGCCGGAGAGATGGAGGAGGCCGTGGAGGAGGAGGATGCGGACCTCGTCGCGGAGGGAGTGGCCGAAGGTGGCGGCCTGCCGGGCGGCGGTTTCGAGCGAGATGGCGAGGTCGCCGGCTTGGGGTGTGGCGATTTCGGGTGGAGTGGGGAAGCTTAGGACGTCGGTGGGTTTGTTTTTGCCGCGGAAGGCTCGGTTGAGGCGCTTTAGCGTCGGGTCGTCAGGTAGCAAGCGTCGACCTCGCCGGGGAGGCCGACGGCGAGGCGGGCGCGGGTGAGGAAGCGCGTCAGGCCGGGCGAGAAGCGTTGTTTCAAGACTAGCAGGTGGCTCGATGGTGATCATTGGATTGGCTTCGTACCGTTGGAGGCTGACGATACCGGTTTATAGACGCGGACGTAGTCGACGAGCATCTGCTGAGGGAAGGTGGTGATGTTGTCGGGATTGCCGGGCCACGTCGCCGCCAACGGCGAGGTCCAAGATGATGAAGAAGGGATGATTGAAGACCCAGGGTGCACCGGCGGGGAGATCGGCGGGGGTGCGATCGGCGACGAGGTGGTTGTCAAAGAAAAATTTGATGACGTTGGGTGCCCATTCGACGGAGTAGAGATGGAAGCCGGTGGCGACACGCTGGCCTGCAGGAAGGGTGAAGTTTGCCGTTATGGCGTTGTCGCCGCTATAGCCGGGGCCGTGAACGGTGCTGTAGATGGTTGATGGGTCGCCTATGTTTTCGACGATGTCGATTTCGCCGGACTTGGGCCACGGCTTCGTGTCGACGTCGTCGCCGAGGATCCAGAAGGCTGGCCAGATGCCTTTACCGGTGGGAATCTAATGCGAGCTTCGAAGCGGCCGTAAGTCTGGGAGAAGTGGCCGTTGGTGAAGATGCGGGCTGAGGTGTAGTCGCGGGGGATGCCGTCGGGGCCGGTGAGATCCTCTTTCAGCGCCGTGATGACGAGGTGGCCATCCTGCTGGTGGACGTTGGCGGGAGCGGTGGTGTAGGTTTCCAGCTCGTGGTTGTCGTAGCCTTTACCGGCGGTTTCGTACACCCACTTTGTGGGATCAGGGGAGGTGCCGTTGGGGCCGTTGAACTCGTCGCTCCAGGTGAGGCGCCAGTTGGGGTTGGCGGTTGTTGAGGATCGTGCGGCGGAGTGGCTCCGGCTGCCAGGAGGATCGATGCAGACGCGGGTGAGGGTGCGCATCGGGCGGGAGCGGATGGGCGCGGGGATGGAGAGAGTTACTTGGGGGTTCGATGGTGATCATCGTGAAGAGCGGGTGCTCAATATCAACAGGGGGCCGAATTCGCCCCCTGTGTTGATTATCGCAGATTGGTTGAATTTATTGGGGTTTGGGGATGGGTTTGGCTGCCTGGATGGCGTTCGGGTCGGGCAGAGCGGCTTCGCCGATGGGCAGCGGAAGCTGCTGCTGGGCGCGTGCCGTAGCTGTCGTAGGCGCGGACGATGCGCTGGACGAGCTGGTGGCGGACGACGTCGACGTCCTCGAAGTGGCAGAAGCGGATGCCTTCGACGCCGTCGAGGACGTTGAGCGCTTCGAGCAGGCCGGACTTCTTGGGGTTGGGCAGGTCGGTCTGGGTGAGGTCGCCGGTGATGACGGCCTTGGAGTTGTTGCCGAGGCGGGTGACGAACATCTTCATCTGCTCGGTGGTGGTGTTCTGGGCCTCGTCCATGATGATGAAGGCGTCGGACAGGGTGCGGCCGCGCATGAAGGCGAGCGGGGCGACCTCGATGACGTTGGGCTCCAGGAGCTTGTCGACCTTCATGGGATCGAGGAGATCGTAGAGGGCGTCGTAGAGCGGGCGGAGGTAGGGATCGACCTTCTCCTGGAGCGAGCCGGGGAGGAAGCCGAGGCGTTCGCCGGCTTCGACGGCGGGGCGGACGAGGATGATGCGGCTGACCTTCTTGGCCATCAGGGCGGAGACGGCCATGGCGACGGCGAGGTAGGTCTTGCCGGTTCCGGCGGGGCCGAGGCCGAAGGTCATGTCGGACTGCTCGATGGCTTCGACGTACTTGCGCTGGTTGGGGAGCGGGGCTGGACCATGCGCTTGACGCCGGCGGAGCGCTGCTTGCCGGAGTCGACGAGGCGATTTGAGGCTGACGGCGGGGTCGGCGACGACGAGCTTGAGCATGCCGTGGAGTTCGCCGTTGTGGAGGTTGACGCCGGATTTGCGGAGGGTTTCGAAGTCGGCGAAGACGCTGTGCGACGCGGGCGACGGCGTCTTCGGGTCCGGTGACATGGATGGCGTCGGAGCGGAGATCGATGGTGACGTGGAGGCCGTCTTCGAGGAGGCGAAGGTTTTCGTCGCGGGTCCCGTACAGGGGCTCAATGCCGGGGGTGATTTCGAGGGCTTTTTTTATCAAGTAGTGTTCTGACCTCCGTCAGGGGGAGCTGGGTTAAATACTTGGCCGGTTGACTTGGGAGATTTGAGGGGATGGCGCGGGCACTGGCGGGTGGCGCATTGGCTGCGCCCTTTGACTGCGACCGGATTGGCTGGAAGTGCCAAACGAGTGTCGAAGATGGCTGAAGAGTAGAACGTGGGCTGCTGCGAGGAGAAGTGCAAGGCAGGCGCGGGTGAGGGTGCGCGTCCAGAGATACCGGCAGGGCGCGGGGTTGGGGATAGTACTTGGGGGTTCGATGGTGATCATCGGTGATGTTGTAAAAGTAAAAAGAGGCTGCTCATGACGCCCTCTGTGATGGATGGTATCGCATGTCGGTCGGGTTTATTGGGGTTTGGAGATGGGTTTGGCGGCTCGGTGAGCGATGGGCCGGGGAGGGCGGTTTCGCCGATGGCTAGCGGGAGTTGCTGCTGGGCGCGGCCGTAGCTGTCGTAGGCGCGGACGATGCGCTGGACGAGGTGGTGGCGGACGACGTCGACGTCTTCGAAGTGGCAGAAGCGGATGCCTTCGACGCCGTCGAGCACGTTGAGGGCTTCGAAGCAGGCCGGACTTCTTGGGGTTGGGCAGGTCGATCTGGGTGAGGTCGCCGGTGATGACGGCCTTGGAGTTGTTGCCGAGGCGGGTGAGGAACATCTTCATCTGCTCGTTGGTGGTGTTCTGGGCCTCGTCCATGATGATGAAGGCGTCGTTGAGCGTGCGGCCGCGCATGAAGGCCAGCGGCGCGACCTCGATGACGTTGGTCTCCAGCATCTTGTCGACCTTGACGGGTCGAGGAGGTCGTAGAGCGCGTCGTAGAGCGGGCGCAGGTAGGGGTCGACCTTCTCCTGCAGCGAGCCGGGGAGGAAGCCGAGGCGTTCGCCGGCTTCGACGGCGGGGCGGACCAGGATGATGCGGCTGACCTTCTTGGCCATCAGCGCGGAGACGGCCATGGCGACGGCGAGGTAGGTCTTGCCGGTGCCGGCGGGGCCGAGGCCGAAGACCATGTCGTTCTGCTCGATGGCTTCGACGTACTTGCGCTGGTTGGGGCGAGCGCGGCTGGACCATGCGCTTGACGCCGGCGGAGCGCTGCTTGCCGGATTCGACCAGGCTTCGAGGGTGACGGCGGGATCGGCGACGACCAGCTTGAGCATGCCGTTGAGTTCGCCGTTGTGGAGGTTGACGCCGGATTTGCGGAGGTGATCGAAGTCGGCGAAGATGCGCTCGACGCGGGCGACGGCGTGCTTCGCCGGTGACATGGATAGCGTCGGAGCGGAGATCGATCGTGACATCGAGGCCATCTTCCATGAGGCGGAGGTTTTCGTCGCGGGTCCCGTACAGGGGCTCAATGCCAGGCGTGATGTCGAGGGCTTTTTTTTTCAAGTAGTGATCTGACCTCCGTCAGGGCGAGCCGGGTTGTTGCTGTGGCCGGTTGACTTGGGAGATTTGTGTGAAGTTTTGCGGGGATGGCGCGGGCACTGGCTGGTGGCGCATTGGCTGCGCCCTTTGACTGCGACCGGGATTGGCTGGAAGTGCCAAACGAGTGTCGAAGATGGCTGAAGAGTAGAACGT
>CAVPTN010000016.1:0-97110 GCA_963708755.1 uncultured Acidobacteriaceae bacterium | reverse complement strand
GGGCTGATCGACGTCAAGGGATAAATGATGAATAGCTGTTGAAATGGAGCCGGAATTGAGTCGTGGGGGAACCATGTCCGTTGTGGATTAGATGCTGTGGAAAGGGTTGGAGGAGGTGATTTTAGTGGGAAACCGGTTGACCGGAGGGCTGGAGTTCCGTAGACTTAGATATTGCAGGGAGTGCGGCGGGCTTCTTTATCGCCGCTCAAGGCTGTGACTGGAAAGCAGAGTCTGCTGGCCTTGAGCCTGCATCCCATTTTCCCCTACAAAATGTACGGGTTTAGAGAAGAGAGTTTATGGCAAATCATGTTTCGTCGTTGAAGCGCGCACGTCAGACCGTTACAAAGACTGCGGTAAACCGCTCGAACAAGAGCAAGCTGCGCGGAACCCTGCGCCAACTACGTGAGGCAATCGCCAAGGGCGACCATGCCGCCGCAACCACCCAGTACCGCGAGACTGCATCGATCCTCGACAAGAGCGTGCAGAAGGGCGTTCTGCATAAGAACACCGCGAGCCGCTACAAGAGCCGTTTGAATGCTCGTGTGAAGGCTGTTGCGACGAAGAAGGCTGCTTAATTTTCGGCTGCTGCGCTTAGGTTTTGGCGCGTAGAGATGCTGAGAACAGCAGATCCCTTTGGGGATGACAAAAAGAGCAAAGCTTTGAAGAGGCTGACTGCGGGAGACCGTGGTCGGTCTTTTCTTTTTGTATTGCGTGCGTGTGTGTGAGCCCTGCTTTTTGCAAACTTCAGGTAACGGTGGCTTGAATCCTGGACGGCAAAAAACAACGGCAACGGCAAAAGCGAAATACGGGGGTCTCTCCACTGCGTCGCGCGATGGGGCCGCGCGACTTCGGTCGAGATGACGATTCTTTGTGGGTACTGGTTTTAGAACAAAAACAACGGCAAGGACAACAGCAGATTCCTTCGCTGCGCTACGGAATGACAACAAAGGAAACAAGAGCAGCGGCAACGGCAGCGGCAACGGCAACGGCAGCGGCAACGGCAACGGCAGCGGCAACGGCAGCGGCAGCGGCAACGGCAGCGACGTGGAGGAGAACGGACTTTATTGCGGAGTGTCGTTGGGACGGGCGGAGGCTGGCGGTTTATCACCGGGGAGAGTGTAGAGGGTGGGGGGCTTGCGGTGGGCTTCGGGGTTTGCATCGCCGGAAGGGTCTACGTCGCCGGACGACCGAGCGGTGCCCGAGGCTTGGGCGCGGTTGTTGGAGGGTTGTGGTGTGGGGGCCTGATGGGGATGTTCGGGCGACTCGGCGGTGGGCTGGGGTGTGGACTCGGCAGTGGTCCCATCGAGGTCGTTGGAGGTTGGGGCGTTGTGGGTCTCCTGTTGGGAGGTCTGCCCAGTGGTATCAGGAGCGGAGTTGTTTGCGGCTGTGGGGGTAACGATGGTGTTGTCTGGCTGCGCCTCGGGTTGAACGGTGGAGTCGGCCTCTTCGGAGGATGGCGTGGGCCTTTCTGCGAAGCGAACGGGAAGATCGGTCTCTGCGGGGGATGAGTTCCGTGCGAGTTTGACGGCGGTTTGATCTTTTTCGCTGAGGGGCGGCAGACGGTAGATTTCGATGGCGTCGGCGTGGATGAGAGCGAGGGAGAGGCCGTCGGGGGACAAGGTGAAGTTCTGGCCTGCACGCGCGACTGGAGAACACTCTGCGTGGAGGAGCTGCTTGCCAGTGTCGGTTTGATAGACCACTACGCTTTGGGCTCCTAGTCGTCGGAGCTGATGGGTTGGTCGGGCAGAGCGGAGCCACGCAGGAGGATGCGGCTGAAGGCGAAACGTCCGCTTGACGGGGCGTAGACGAGGGATGGCGCGACGAAGTCGCCGAAGATTCCCTGCTCCCACATCTCCTGGCCGCGCATGTTGAAGCCTCCAAAGGTTTGTATGGTATGGCTGTTGCGGCAACCAAATGCGATGAACTCACTGTGGCTCACGAAGATGGGAACCGGAGAGCAGGTGGAGTCGAAGGGAGCGAGTTCGTCGACCTTGCCGGAGTAAGAGTGGAAGTCGAAGGCGTAGTGGGTGCGGCCCTGGTCGACGACGGCGAGGTAACCGGCGGTGGTGGCGGCGATGTTTCCTGTTCTTCTAGCGACGACCGCACCAGCAGACATAGGTCTGATTTCGCTCCCCCCATCCATCAGGTGGAGGCGATAGAAGTTTAATTTGCACGCTGGTTGGTTGTTCCAACTGAGCCGACTCGGGCGGATTCGGGCCGAAGAGATTGGGCTTTGGCTTCGGTTTGGGTGGAGTACGTTTGATTGTTTCGATGGTGAGAAGGTCGGCGTCGGGTGTGAGGTGGATGGAGGCGATTCGACGGTCGACGGTGGCGAGGAATGGTGTCTCCGCAAAGGGCTCACTGGTGGAGAGGTTTGCCATGGGAGCGAAGGTGGTGAGGGAGTCGCGGACGCGCAGGAGAAAGTGGCCGTGGCCGAGGGACCAGAGGTATTGGCCGTGGTCGTGCATACGCCATGTTGTGCGGGCGAGGACGTGCCCGGAGGGAATCTCAAGAAGAACGGCGTCGATGGCGCGGTCCTGATCGTCCTCGGGTTCGTCGACCAGACGCCGGAGAAGATGGCGCGCGCTGAAGGTGAGGAGGAGATGCTGGTCGTCGACGTAGTGCAGGGTGAGCATGGAGCTGCCGCCGAGCAGGAACTGGATGGATTGGGGTTGAAAGCCGAGACTTTCAAGTGGGATACGAAGAGGAGGCTCTGGTCCGCGGGCGGCATGGACCTGAGTGGGCGCCAGAAGAAGAAGCATGACCAAGGCCGAGAGGCGTCGGCGCAACATCGGAATGGAGTGCATGGGAACCGGCATGGCAACGGGCGCGTATCCCTACTTAACCGAGGGTGCGCAGGGATTATGTTTTCACAGACGCACGAACGGTGCCAACGTATGCACGCTGTTGGTCACGGAAATGAACGCGTTGGTCACGCAAATAATGGCCGGCAGTGGGTTAGTGATACAAAGGCTGGATAGATTTCGCGTAAAGGACGAACCAATGTTGAACAGATGGAAGTTAGCAATGTCAGGCAGGATTAAGGGCCGGACCGGACTGAGTGTAGCGATTGCGCTGGCAGCAACATGCGCCTGGAACATGGGAGTCGCACAGGAGACGAAGCTAGTAAGCGACACCGGGAAAGGCGCTGAGGTCTACGTTCCAATTCCGGGGTTCGATACAACCTCGCTGGATAAGGCCGTCGATCCCTGCAACGACTTTTACAAGTTTGCCTGCGGGAAGTTTGCTGCGAATCATCCGATTCCGGCCGATCAGCCAGAGGTGGACCAGTTTTATGCGCTGTTCAACGTCAATACGCAGGCACTGAATGGGATTTTGAATAAGGCAGCGGCCGGTGGCGCGGATCGTTCGCCGGATGAGCAGAAGATTGGTGACTACTACAAAGCCTGCATGAATACCGATGTGATTGAAGCGAAGGGTTTGGCGCCGGTTGAACCGCTGTTGAGTGAGATTGACGCGGTGAAGAGCAAGGAGCAATTGGCAGCGCTGGCTGGGAAGTTGCAACGGATGGGCATCAATGTGTTCTTCGGCTATGGAGAGCAGCAGGACTTCAAGGACGCGAGCAAACAGATTGCAATTGCTCAGCAGGGCGGTTTGGGGTTGCCGGAGAAGGACTACTACCTCCGCACCGGCGCCAAGGATGTAGAACTGCGAGAGCAGTATGTCGCGCACGTTGCGAAGATGCTGGAGCTGGCGGGAAGCTCTCCGGATACAGGCAAAGAAGGATGCGCAGGCGATCATGGCGTTTGAGACTTCGCTGGCCAAGGCTTCGATGGGTGTGACTGAGATGCGGGATCCGGAGAAGATCTACCATCTTCAGCCGATTGCGACCTTCGAGGCGGCGCTGCCGGGTATGGATTTCGCAGCGTTTGAGGATGCGATGCATTCGCCACACGTGACCGAGATCAACAACGCAACGCCAGAGTACTTCCCTGCCCTGACGAAAGAGATCAATGCGACAGACCTGGAGACGCTGAAGGCTTACATGCGCTATCAGGTCTTGACGGCCTCGGCTGGACGTTTGCCGAAGCGGTTTGATGCGGAGAACTTTGATTTCTACGGACGCAAACTGGAGGGACAACCAGAGCAGGCTCCGCGATGGAAACGCTGCTCGAATGCGGTGAATGGCGCGCTGGGTGAGGCGCTTGGCAAGGTGTACGTGGAGCAGTATTTTTCTGGAGAGAGCAAGGCGAAGATGGTGCAGATGGTCGGTGACATCGAAGCTGCGATGGGACACGATATCGACCAGCTGGAGTGGATGTCGCCAGAGACCAAGGTGCGGGCGAAGGAGAAGCTCCATGAGGTCGCGAACAAGATCGGGTATCCGGATAAGTTTCGGGACTACTCGAAGCTGGAGATCAAGCCGGACGATGCGCTGGGTAACTCTCGGCGTGCCGATGCGTTTGAGAATGATCGCGAGCTGAACAAGATCGGCAAGCCGGTAGACCACAGTGAGTGGGGGATGGCTCCGCCGGAGGTGAATGCCTACTACAACCCGAGCATGAACGACATTAACTTCCCTGCCGGAATTTTGCAGCCTTCGTTCTATGACCCGAAGCAGGATGATGCGGTGAACTATGGCCATATCGGCTCGGTGATTGGCCATGAGCTGACGCACGGGTTTGATGATGAAGGCAAGAAGTTTGATGGCAAAGGCAATCTAAGCGACTGGTGGACGGCCGGGGATACGAAGAAGTTCGAGGCTCGAACGGACTGCCTGGTAAATGAGTACGGCAGCTTTGTCGCAGTCGACGACGTGAAGGTAAACGGGAAGTTGACGTTGGGCGAGAATACTGCCGACAATGGCGGCTTGCTGCTTTCTTATATGGCCTACCTCGATCGCGCGAAGAAGGAAGGTGTCGACCTCGCGGCGAAGAAAGATGGGTATACGGCGACGCAGCGGTTCTACATTGGTTATGCGCAGAACTACTGCGAGAACTCGCGGCCGGAGCAGGTGCGAAACCAGGTGTTGACCGATCCACATTCGCCGGATCACTTCCGTGCGAATGGCGCGATTGTGAATCAGCCGGGATTCGCCGAGGCTTTCGGTTGCAAGAAAGGCTCGCCGATGGTGCCTGTGAATAGCTGCCGCGTTTGGTAAGGGGTGCGATTCACTTTCGTTTTGAGTAGAAACCGCGGGGGAGAAGGCTTGAGCTTTCTCTCCCGTTGTTTTTTTGTGCGGCCCTCAAGTGTGCGAGAGTGGAGGTATGGCCATTTTAGAGAAGAGACGAGCGCTGGGGTTTGGTGCGTGTGCGCTGGCCAGCTCGCTGTGGGGGTGTGGATTTTTCTTCGGCAAGATCGCGCTGGCGGAGATGGGCTTTGCGCATATGGTGCTGTATCGGTTTCTGTTTGCGATCGTGGTTTTGTTGCCGCTGCTGGTGACACATCGTCCGGAGTTGAACCGTAAGGAGTGGGGCTTGCTGGTGGTGGCTTCGTTTCTTGGGGTGCCGCTGCAGTTTTTGATTCAGTTTTATGCGCTGTCGATTACGACGGTGAGCCATGCTGCGCTGATGGTGGGGACGATGCCGGTGATCCTTGCGGTGGGGGCGGCGGTGTTTGCACATGAGCGGATGGATTGGGTGGGCTGGGTTGCGCTGGCGGGATCGACGAGCGGAGCGGCGCTGATTGCGCTGGGTGGGCATGCGAAGGGTGGGGCGACGCTGGCGGGAGATGCGCTGGTGGTGGTGTCGCTGATGATTGCGCTGTTCTGGATACTTTTGAATAAGCAGTTGATGGGGCGGCACTCGCATATTGTGGTGACTGTGTATGGGTTGGCGCTTGGGACTGCGATGCTGATGGTCTGGGTTCCGGTGCGGTATGGATTGCCGCCGGTGCATGGAATTTCGGTGAAGGCCTGGCTTGCGCTGGCGGGGAGTGGGGTGTTGTGTACGGCGACGACTACACTGCTCTGGAACTGGGGGATGACGCAGGTTCCGGCTTCGCAGGCGGGTGTGTTGTTGAATATGGAGCCGCTGATTGGGAGTTTGCTGGGGGTTCTTGTTTTGGGGGAGCAGCTGGGGCCTAGTGCGTGGGTTGGTGGTGGGTTGATTCTTGCTTCGGCGATTACTTTGACGACGCGGTCGAAGACGAGGGTGCGCGAAGATATGATTCTGGCGGGCTGAGCGGAGTCAGTGCGTGGTGGTCAGCTCTGGGGTTTGGGTGGATAGCTTTTTTGTGGTGTGTCTCCAGATGAGGGAGAGGGTGGTGCCAGCGACGATGAGACCGGCGCAGAGACCAAGCCAGAGTCCTACGGCTCCGTAGTGGAGGCGAAAGCCGAAGAGGTAGCCGATGGGAAGACCGATGATCCAGTAGCCGACGATCTGAACGACGAGGCCGGCGTGGGTGTTGCCAGCGCCACGCAGGGCTCCGGTGGCGGTGATCTGGAGGCCGTCGAAGAACTGGAAGATAGCGGCTACGAAGAGTAGAGGGATTGTGGCGGCGATGACGGCGGTGTCTGTCGTGAAGCTGGCGGCTATGGCGTGGGGGAACAGAAGAAGGACAGCGGAGAAGACGGCCATGGCTCCAGCTCCGAGTAGGATTGCGGCCCATCCGGCGGAGGCGGCGTCAGCCGGGGCTTTGCGACCGATGGCCTGACCTACGCGGACTGCGGCGGCAGCGGAGATGGCGAAGGGCACCATGAAGGTGAGGCTGGCGCAGTTGAGAGCGATCTCGTGTCCGGCGAGAGGGAGTCGGCCCATGACGCCGATGAGGAAGGTGACCATGCCGAAGATGGAGATTTCGACGAAGATCTGGCCGCCTGCTGGTGCTCCGAGGAGCGCGAGACGGCGTAGGCGGCTGGGCTCGAAGTGGCGAGCCATGCTGCTGAGGCCGTAGTGGTGCCGACGCTCGATGCGCCAGAGCGCGATGACCATGAAGAGGGCGAGATAGCAGCGCGAGACTGATGTTGCGAGGCCTGCACCGGTGACGCCCAGCGCGGGAATTTGAATGGGACCGAAGGTGTGGCCGTAGATGAGGAGCCAGTTGCCGACTACGTTGATGAGGTTTGCGGTGACGAGTGCGATGGCGATGGGGCGAACGTGGTTGAAGGCCTGCAGGTAGCGGCGGAGAGTGAAGTAGAGGAAGAGTGCGGGCGTGCCGTAGTTGAGCGAGCGCAGGAATGCGACCGAGCCGCTGAGGACTGCGCGGTCGATGGGCAGGCGGAGCATGAGGTACGGGGCACAGACGATGATGAGGATGAGCGTGACGGCGAGGCCCGCTGCGAGGATGAGACCGTGGAGGAGCCAACGGTTGGCCTCGTCGAATCGTCCCGCTCCGTGGGACTGCGAGAGGTGGGTGTCGAGGCCGAGAAGAATGCCCGCGATGCCGAAGGCGATGGTGTTGTAGAGGACCTGGCCGAGAGCAGCGGCAGAGATGGCTAAGGCGGGGTTGGCCATGTGCCCGACCATCATGGTGTCCACGATGCCCATCGCCATCCAGCCGAGTTCGGCTAGGATGAGCGGGAGTGCAAGCGTGAGCACGGGTCGGATTTGCTGGCGGATGGACATATCAAACCTGGGGTACCCCCCTCCGGGGTGGGTGTAGATAAACGGCTTTTTTTCAATTACATACGATTTAAGGCAACTGCAAAATATTCATTTCAGATGGCTTACAGGTAAAAATTTGATTCTTATAGGGTTAGGCGATGCTGGAAAGATAAACACCGGAGTGACCGGGTTCTTCGATCTCCATTCTTAGTATAGCTGGCGACGCATAACTAATACGCCACGCGATTTCGCTTGTCTGGCGCGGGGTTGAGCGACTTTGGCACTTGACAGGAAATGTATGGCGTCAGCGGCTCAAGCCGCATTCAAAGCAAACCTCGTATGGCGCTGATGATCTGGTCTGTTGGGTTTCAGGCTATTTGCAGACACATTTGGCCTGGAATGCACAGCTTTGACCGTCGGCCATGAGAGAACCTTGTTTGCAGGTCGCGGTTTTGCTGGTGCAGGAGACGGAGCAGCCAGAGCAGGCGCCGTTGTCGCCGACTTTGCAGGAGGTGGGTCCGTCTGCGATGGCAGCTGGCGGCGGGCCAGAGTTTTTGTCGACCGCGCACTCGCACTTTGAGGTGAAGGCGCAGCGCTGGCCATCCGCAGTAGTCGAGCCTTGTTTGCACTTCGCTGTGGTTCCGTTGCCACAAGAGACGGCACAACCGGAGCAGGCACCGTTGTCGCCGACCTTGCAGGCGCTTGGCGAGGCCGATTGTGGGACAACGACGACGATCTGTTGCGGAGACAGAGGTGGGGTGGCGTCTGGTTTGGACTGGCCAGTGAGCTCGTCGAGTAGGAGGCTGGAGGCTTCGGTGTAGCCTTTGAGTGGATTTTTCGAGCACCAGTTATTGAGCCAGAGGGCGTTGGCAGAGGGTGCGGAGCGACGGAGTGCGGGGACGTAACGAGCGCTTCCCTGTTGAGCGTCGCGTGATTTGGCGACCTGTTCGGTGGCTTGGAGATATGGCGTGTATGCGGCGGGACCGCTCTGGTAGGCTTCGACGTACTGACCGCACTGACTGGCGGCGACATCCTGAGCGCGAGCCGATGAGAGGCAGCACGAGGCCAGTATGACGAAGGCCAAGAGTGGTGAGCGTGAAAGATTCAACCGTAGATTGCCGACTGAAGATGCGCGATTCGCCATGATAGGTGGCCTCGCCGAGAGGGTAACATGCTTCAAGCCGTTAGATTCACGCGCTTGTAATACTTGCCGATTCTGAGTTCCATACACTTTGAATTATGCTCGATGAACCTTTGGTACATACTTATGCTGCTGGAAAGAAAGACGGCACTACGATCCTGAAGCTCGTGGGACCGTTGACGCTTTCGACGATGTTTGGATTTCAGAATGAGTTTCGATCTCAAACGCCGCAGGTGATGATCGTGGATCTGAGCGAGTCGCCTTACATGGACTCGGCCGGGCTGGGTTTGCTGATGAACTACTACGTGTCGGCGGAACACAACGGCAGAAAGATATTGTTGGCTGGGGCGAATCATCGCATCGTCGCAATGCTTGAGATGACGAAGGTGAATTCCGTTCTTAGAACTTCCCCACTGTTGAGGAAGCTGAGACAATCCTGTAAATTGCCGCGGAAAGAAACAACGGATTCCTCCTCTTTGGGGTGCGCCCAGTGTGCGGAATGACAACGAAGAGGCGGAATCCATCTTCTTATGAGATCGGCTTCGCTTCGGGGAACTTCCATTTTCCGTTCAGGATGTCGGCGCGTGGACGGTAGAGACGAACCATGTAGTTCCAGCCGGACATGATGGGCAGGCAGTTGGGGAATCTTGCCGTCGCATCCTCCGAACTGAACGGTGACGGAGCCGTCCGTGTCCTTCTTCGCGGTCAGGTTGTTAAGGGTGTAGGCGTTGTACGGATTCTGCGCGAAGTAGCCCTGCCCGTTGTAGAGGCTGATAGACCAGAAGCCGTCGACGGGTACGTCGTTGGCGACGTGAAGCTGGTAGATGGTTTTGCCGTCGTTCTGCGTGGGAACGATGTTGAGATAGAGGGCGTCCTTTTCGGGATTGCCTCCCCAGGCTGAAGCGGCGCCGATGAGATGACGGACGGGCTGGGTCTGCTCTTTGGTGCCGAACATGTAGTGCGTGTCGGGAAGGCCCTGGGCGAGGATGAGCAGAGCCTCGCGCACCTTCTTCTGGCTAGCTAGATCCCATTTGGGGGCTTCGAAGGTGCCGGGACTCTTTTGTGTGACTTTGATTGCGTCCTGCAGGGTGTGGACCTGGTCGAGATCCTGCGGGCTATTGGGGTCGACGAGCGTGCGCACGGCGACGATGCCGTACCGCGTGCCGATTTTATCTTTGGTGAGGGTATAGGTGCCCTTGCCGTAGACGACCATCGGGGTGTACTCGTCTTGATTGATGACCTGCATGGACATGAAGCGCTTGCCTGCGTCGGGAAGGGTGATCGTTACTGGGCCGGCGTCGAGATCGAAGACGGCGGCGGAGTAAAGGGTGTCGCGATTGAGCCGGATTACGGTTTGATTGTCGAGCGGAGCGGGTGTGCGGTCATGCACGAACTTCCCGAGGGCTCCACGCTTGACGGCCTGGGCGCCGAAGTAGAGGTCGGACTCTGCGCGGACGAAGTTGTCGGCGGTGACGGGAGTGCAGTCAGAACATGATGGGATTTCGGGTGAGGATGGTTTTACGGCGGCTGTATTTTCGGCTGCTGTAGAAGCTGTGGGCGCAGGGGACGGATTTTGCTGGCAACCTGCGAGGAGAAGAAGCGACGCTGCGGAGATGAGGAGCAGAGTTCCGGATGCGGTTCGGCAGATGCGCGTCGAAGATTTCTCTGTTTGGGTCGTTTGCATCGGGTCTCCTTCGTCTGTGATCTTTTTTACTTTACCGATCGTTGCGAGTTTTTAGTCGCGAGTTTTATTTGAGTGGGACGGGCTGCATCTGGGGCTTCTTCCAGGTGCCGTTGATGACTGCTTCGCCGGGCATGTAGACGCGGTAGATGGCGTAGAAGGGGCCATCGGGCGCGGGAAGCCAGTTGGACTCCTTGTCTTTGCCGGGGGAGTCTTTCTGGATGTAGAAGGTGAGCGAGCCATCGGGGCCGTACTTGTAGGACTTGAGCGTGGTGGAGTTGAGCAGGTATCGCTTGAGTGGATTGGCGACGAGGAGCTGGGTCTTGCCGTCGTACATGGTGAGGGACCAGAAGGCGTGGTACTCGGGGATGGCTCCTTTTTCGAAGAGCAAGGTGTAGTTGTTCTTCGAGGCATCGAGGGGGTGATGGTCGGCGTCTGCGAAGTAGCCGAAGTAGATGGCGTCGGCACCGGAGTTGCCGTAGAGACCGAGTTTGGCTCCGGCGAAGCGGTAGACGTAGTTGTTCTTGAGGAAGTCGCGGGTGCCGAAGAAGTCGGAGCTGGAGATCTGGTCGGCGTTAACTTTCTTGATGATGTCGGCGATGACGGCGCTCGATTCGGCGATGCCGTCGTTGATGGCCTGCTGTGTGGGCGGAGTGAAGGTGGCGAGGTCGAAGGTTTTGCCTGCGCCTATGTTGAGTTTGGCAAAGCGCGCCATGAGGTCGGTTTCGGACGGATCGGTGGGGCAGAACTGGAGGAGGAAGTTGACGTAGGGGAAGATGGCGGGAGATGGGGTGGTGATGAGATCGGGGGTAGGCTTGGGCCAGTTGACTGCTGGGGCGGGGGGCGGTGCGGGCTGGTGGAGGAAGGTACTGAGCGGCACAGCGTGGTAGCCGGACTGAATTCGATGGACGTTGGCTATATCCGCAGGATTGAAGAGCTGGGTGCGGATGAGGAGGTAGGCGAACTGGGTCTGGGCGTGGAAGACGGCCTTGAAGCCGGCGGGAGTGGGGCCGTTCCAGTTGGGGCCGGTGATGAGGAAGGTGCCGCCGTCGTTGCCGTAGCTGCGAGTGCCAAGGTAGGCGAAGTTGAAGGTGTAGAGATCGACGAGCTGGCCGGTGTAGTAACGGTTCTTCTCGATCTTCGGCATGGTGACGACGATGGGCTCGGCGCGGAGATCCATCCAGAGATAGGAGTAGGGAGTGTCGGAGTTGGGGGTGACGACGAACTTGTCTTCGGGGGTGGCGACGTTGCTGGAGTTGGAGAGGGTGTTGAAGGGGGCGCGGTAGTCGCGGCTGGTGGTGTCGATGGCCTGCTTGTACATGGTGAGGTAGTTTGCGGCCATGGGGAAGCCGTAGATGTAGGCCTCTTTGGCGATGGCGCGGGCGTCGGGCGGGACCGGGGCGGCCGCGTTGTCGGAGGGCTTGGTATTGCAGCCTGCGGTGACGATCAACGCGGCAAGAAAAGTTGTCTGGGATAGAACGCGCAGCTTCGGAACGAACATTGGTGCCCCTCTTCCTCAACCTGGAATAGCGCCTCGTGCTGGCTGGGAGAGGATAACACCGGGGCGACCAGGTCATGGTGAAAACCTGTCGATACCTGGTCGCTACTGGGTTCGTTATTGGGGGGTGATGATACCGCCTACGGGCATGCTCTTGGGGAGAATGCCGGGACGCTTGAGGTGCATGGCGTCGGCGGTCATGTCGGTGTACTTGAGGCCGGCACCGGTGTTGAAGAGAACAACCTTGTCGGTGGGCTTGAGGTCGCCGGTGGCGAGGAGCGCGTCGTAGGCTGCGGTGGCGGCTGCGCCTTCGGGTGAGAGGAAGATGCCTTCGTGCTTAGCCCAGTCGAGGATGCTGTTCAGGATTTCGTCATCGGAGAAGGCGAGGGCTTTGCCGCCGGACTGGCGGACGATGTCGAGGATGATGGAGTCACCGTAAGGCTTGGGGACACGGAGACCAGCGGCGAAGGTGGCGGCTTCCTGAAAGAACTCGCTTGAGGACTTCCCTTCTGCGAAGGCTTTAGCGACGGGTGCGCAGCCGGAGGCCTGGAGGGCGTACATCTTTGGGCGCTTGTACTGGCCATCTTTTTTAGCGACCCAGCCTAGCTGCTCCATCTCATCGAAGGCCTTCCACATGCCGATGAGGCCTACGCCGCCGCCGGTGGGATAGAAGACTGCGTCGGGGTACTGCCAGCCTAGCTGTTCGACCAG
This sequence comes from uncultured Acidobacteriaceae bacterium, assembly GCA_963708755.1. Taxonomy (GTDB): domain Bacteria; phylum Acidobacteriota; class Terriglobia; order Terriglobales; family Acidobacteriaceae; genus Edaphobacter. The sequence goes on along the minus strand of CAVPTN010000016.1, from coordinate 84,574 downwards.
TTCGTAGCCCATGGTCTTTTTGCCTTCGACTCGATAGGGCTCCTTGAGCGTGGAGATGTCGAACCAGACTTCGCTGGCGGGAAGGTTGGCGTCGCGCTGGGCTTTGATGTTTTCGCCAACCATGCGGGCGCAGTCGGAGATGAGGCCGTCGACCATGGTGACGTCGGCGCCGTAGACGATGCCTTCGAGATAGTTAGCGAAGGGAACGTCTTGCGGCATGAAGATGTGTGCCTTGATGTCTGCGGCTGCGGCGTAGGCTGCGAGGGCTCCGGCGGCGTTGCCTGCGGAGGGTACGGCAAGGTGCTGGAGCCCGTAGTGTTTCGCCATCGTGACGGCGAGGGCGAGGCCGCGAGCTTTGAAGGTGCCGGTGGGGTTAGCACCTTCTTCCTTGATGTAGAGGCCGGGGTAGCGCTTGCTGTGGAGCATGGGCGTCCAGCCTTCGCCGAGGGTGACGGGGGCGACGTCGGGCAGGACGCTGGCGTAGCGCCACATGCCGAGGCTCGCGGGGCTGGCGGCGGCGCGGGCGGCGATGTCTTCACGCTTCGCGGTGTGCTTGAGCTTGTCCATGTCGTAGCGGACGTAGAGAGATCCAGCGCAGAGGGGGCAGAGCGTTTGTGGCGTGTCGGCAGCGATGTGGTGCTGGCAGCGAGAGCATTCGAGCGAAGCAATTGCGGGCATATATTAGATGTTACCGAAATTTCCGTGCGTAAAACCGTACGCATCTGAATTTTGAACTTAATTGGGTCGCGGACGAGTGTATCAGGTACCCAGCGCTATGCCCGTTGCATGGGCTTAGATTGTTACTGACTCAGACTGTCAATGCCGCTGGAGCCAACGTCGCGATGAGAAGTCCGTGAAGATGCTGGCCGCTAACAGGGTGAGGCTTATGGAGAAGGCGCTGACGACCCAGTTGAGCTCCATGCGTCCTTTGAGCATGAACCGATCGAGCAAGGCCAGAACAAGGACGAGGACAGCCGCCTCTGCGAAGAATGAGGAACAGCGCGGGGCGGCGATGCAGATCAGATCGAAGAGAGGAGACGGCTTCTTCTGAGGCGGAACTCCGCCTATGGATGAAACCAGCGCGATTCTGTTTGAGGGCTGGGGAGAAGCTGGGATTTGCTGCGGTGAGACGCTCCGGAGGGAGCTTAGTACATTTTTGTGAAACATAAACAAGCCTTTGTGATGTCTGCTAATAGTGTGGCTGGTTGGAGCGTGCCTGTCGAGTGAATTTCCGATAAACACAAGATAATGAACGCTTTATGGATATTTATGCATTGAGAATGAGAGAATATGCAAGGAATTGAGGCTGGAATGCGCTTGATCGCAGTGGATATGGATGGGACGCTGGTGGGACCGGATGGACGCGTCAGCGAGAGAAATCTGGCGGCGATGAAGGCGGCAGAGCGTGCTGGTGTCCAGGTTGTGGTGGCGACGGGACGACGGCATTGCTATGCGATGAGGGTGCTTCGTGGGCTTGGGTTGCGGGAGGAAGATGCACTGATCAGCTCGAATGGGACGGTGACGCGGACCATTGGGGCGAAGCTGCTGGACCGGACGTTGTTGCCGGTGGAGACGGCTCGCTGGCTGTGCGGCCACGTCGATGAGTTTCGCAATGCGCTGGTGATCACCTTCGATAAGGTGGGACCGGATGGGGAGGATGCGCGGGGCGCGCTGGTGGTAGAGGACCTGGCGGAGTTGAACGCAAGCATTGGGAAGTGGATGGTCGCTAATGAGCCGTATATCGAACGGGTGGTGCCGATTGAGAAGGCGCTGGAGGGTGAGGCGCCGATCCAGATGATGCTGTGTGGGACGGTGGAGCGAATGCGGAGAGCAGAGGCTCGGCTGCTGGAGCATCCTGGAGTGTCGGCTGTGGGGGTGACTCCGCTGCGAAAGGATGAGTTGCGGCGGTTGGAGAATCTGGGCGTGGCTGAGGGCGGGATTACACCGCAGGAACACGCTTCGGGGGCGGAGGCTGCGCTGCATCGGACGGAGTATCCAGAGCGGGATTTGAGCATTGTGGATATATTGCCGGCGGGATGCAGCAAGGGGTCGGCTCTGTTGCGGCTGGCCGAGGATCGCGGGGTGAAGGCAGAGGAGATTCTCGCGATTGGAGATAACTGGAATGATGTTTCGATGCTGGAGGTTGCGGGGCGGGCGGTGCTGATGGGGAACGCTCCGGACGATTTGAAGGCCGTGGCAGCGGATCGGGGCTGGGGGCTTGGGCTTCGGCATGACGAGGATGGTGTCGCAGCAGCGATTGAGGCGGTGTTGAACGGTCTGCCAGTGACACGATAGTGGGAGATTTAGCGGGGTCGAAGGCTGGTTGGGGGTGGTAGGCTTTAAGGGTGGCTATGTGTTTTAAAACGTTTGCGTTAGGGGCCGTGTTAACGGCGGTATCTCCGCTGATGCATGCGGCTGAGCATGTGACGCTGAAGAACGGATTTGAGCTGGATTGCGCGAGGCGTGAGGCGGTTGGGGACAAGGTGAGGCTCTACCTGGTGGAAAAGGGTGGGGCTAGTGCTGAGTCGAATTATCTGGAGGTTGCGGCAGATTCAGTGGTTCGGGTTGAGACGATCGCCGATGTGCCAGAGCCGGTGGTTGCGCAGAAGATTCAGGGGCCGGTGACGATCATGACCGCTCCGACGAAGGAAGAGATGCACGAGATGCTGGCCCACGCTGGCGAGGCGCACCACATCGATGAGGATCTGCTGGCTAGTGTTGTGCGGGCGGAGAGTGGCGGGCATGTGAGGGCGGTTTCGCGGACCGGAGCGCAGGGGCTGATGCAGCTGATGCCGGGGACGGCGAATGCGATGGGGGTTCAGGATGCGTTTCAGCCGGAGCAGAATATCGCAGGTGGAACGGCGTATCTGGATGCTTTGCTGACGCGGTATCACGACAATGTGGCGCTTGGCGCTGGCGGCGTATAACGCGGGGCCGGGCGCGGTGGATAAGTATCATGGGGTACCACCGTATCGCGAGACGCGGGAGTATGTGGCCCGTGTGATTCGCGAGTTCAACCGTCGCAAACAGATGGCGCTCGTCGCGCAGGCGAAGTAGGATTATCGCTCGCGAGAGACGCGCAGAGAGAGAACAATGACTAAGCGCAATGGAATTTTGTGGTCGGTGGGCGTGGTTGCGCTTGTCGTGCTGGTTTTTCTGTTTCGGAGCAAAGTTGATTTTGACTGGGCGATGTTCTGGCAGCAACTGCGGTACGTGAGCGTTGGGCATGTCGTTGCGGGTATTGTGCTGATTTACGTTACATATTTCGTTCGGGCGGTGCGGTGGGCGGTGTTTGTTTCGCCGACGAAGAAGGTATCGGCGTCTTCCCTGCTGGGATCGCAGTTTATTGGATTTACGGCGGTGGCGCTGTTTGGACGGCTGGCGGATTTGACTCGACCGTATCTGCTGGCGCGGCGAATGGGGCTGCCGCTAAGTTCGCAGATCGCCGTGTACACGATTGAACGGATGTTCGATCTGGGTGCGGCGGCGGTGATATTTTCTGGAGCGTTAGCGTTTACGCCGAAGAGCTTGCCCCATCATGAGGTGTTTGTCCATGCGGGGGTTTTGAGCATGGGAGCGACGCTGGCGATTGCAATCTTTGCCGGTGTGGTGCGGGTTGCAGGCGGTGCGGTGGCGGGGTTTGCGCGGGGGACGGTAGGGTTGGTTTCGAAGTCCGCGGGAGAGAGTATTGCCACGAAGATTGTCGGGTTTCGCGATGGCTTGAATGCTCTCTCTTCGGTGAAGGATTTTGCGGTGGTGACAGTGCTGTCGCTCGCCATGTGGGGGATGATCGGATTTGCATACCTGGAGACGGCGCATGCGTTTGTGCGTACGCCGGAGTTGGCGGGGGTGACTTTCTCGCGAACGATGCTGCTGATGGCTGCGAGCATTGGCGGTTCTCTGCTGCAACTTCCGATCATTGGATGGTTTACGCAGATTGCAATTACCGCTGCGGCGATGCGTACGTTTTATGGCGCGCCGATTGAGGCTGCGACCGCATGCGGGGCGTTGCTGCTCGTGGTGACGTGGCTGTGCATTATTCCGGCGGGGCTGATCTACTCGCGAGTGGAGCATGTGAGCTTGAAGAAGGTAGCGCAGGAGAGCGAGGCAGCGGGGGCGGCTGTTGTTGCGGAGGATTTGGGATAGGGCATTCACTCTTGTCCTGCCGGACGGGCCCACTGCGCGTGGGGCGGTCACTTCGTGACTTGTGTACCTTTTCTGGGTAGTGATCTACTTTGATCCTCCCGTTGGTCGGAGATGATGCTGCCGTTGTGCGCTGGTAGAATCGACTTATTCCGATGAAGTGCCCCTACTGTGGTTTTGCCCAGGACCGAGTTGTCGATTCACGCGAGAGTAAAGACGCGGATTCGATTCGCCGGCGACGGGAGTGCGAAGGCTGTAACAAGCGATTTACGACGTATGAGCGGATCGACGAGATCCCGTACATGGTGGTGAAAAAAGATGGACGGCGAGAGAAGTTCGACCGGCAGAAGGTGCTGAGCGGGCTGCTGCATGCCTGCGAGAAGACGGCCGGTTGCCGCAGTGAAACTTGAGCAGATTGTTGATGAGACCGAGGCCTATGTGGTCGATTCTCCGGAGCGGGAGCGGACGACGAATGAGGTCGGCGAACTGATCATGTCGCGGCTGAAGGACATCGATACGGTGGCTTATATCCGATTTGCCAGCGTGTATCGGGATTTTAAGGATGTTCGAGAGTTCAAGGAAGAGTTGGAAGAGTTGTTGAACGGAAGAGACCCCAAGAAGGGGAAGAAATAAAAGCTTAACTCGGATTCAAGAACACGCAACAGCAAGTGCAGAAGCAGATTCCTACGCTGCGCTGCGGAATGACAAACAATTAGGAAAGCCCCAAGAAAAGGCGGTAGTGGATGACGGCAGTGAAGAAGACGCACAGGATTACTTTGATTCCGGGTGATGGAATTGGGCCGGAGGTCTCTGGCGCGGTGGTGAAGATACTGGAAGCCGCGGGTGCGGCAACGGGTGTGGCGTTCGATTGGCATCCCTATGATGCCGGTGCGACTGCGTTTGAGAAGACGGGCGAGTATATCCCGAAGGCGCTGTATGACTCGATCGAGAAGAATAAGGTGGCGCTGAAGGGACCGGTGACGACGCCGGTCGGTGGCGGTTTCGCTTCGATCAATGTGACGCTGCGCAAGAACTTCGAGCTATTTGCGAACTTCAGGCCGGTGAAGAGCCTGCCGGGGTTGAAGACGAACTATCCGGACATCGATCTGGTGATTGTGCGCGAGAACATGGAGGATCTGTACGCTGGTCTCGAGCACGAGGTTGTGCCGGGAGTGGTGCAGGCGCTGAAGATTATTACCGAAAAGGGTTCGACGCGGATTGCCAAGTTTGCGTTCGATTACGCGCGGAAGCATGGGCGGAAGAAGATTCATGCGATTCATAAAGCGAACATCATGAAGCTGTCGGATGGTTTGTTTTTGAACTGCTGCAGGAAGGTGGCGGCGGGTTTTCCCGAGGTGGCGTATCACGAACACATCGTGGATAACACCTGCATGCAGCTGGTGATGAATCCTTACCAGTACGATATTTTGCTGACTGAGAATCTGTATGGCGATATTTTGAGCGACCTTTGCAGTGCGTTTGTGGGTGGGCTTGGGTTGGTTCCGGGGGCGAATCTTGGGACTGAGTGCGCGATCTTCGAGGCGGTACATGGATCGGCTCCTGATATTGCGGGGAAGGATATGGCGAACCCCACTGCCCTGCTGCAGAGCGCGGTGTTGATGCTGCATCATATCGATGAACCCGAGACGGCAGAGCGGGTGCAGGCTGGGATTGAGCAGGTGTATCGCGAGGGTAAGACGTTGACCAAGGATGTTGGCGGGGCGAGCGGTACCAAGGCTTTTGCCGATGCGATCATTCAGGCGATGGAAGCTCCGGTAAAGGCTTAACGCGAATCTTCATTGATGACGCCGATCAGAACAGGAAAAACAAATACGGGGGCCTCTCCACTACGGCGGCGAAACACGCCGCCTTCGGTCGAGATGACGGATTAATATGAGCACGGTCAATACAGCTTTCGAGGCCGCGAGTTCAGATTTGGCGAAGAAGGGTGAAACTTGAGGGAGCGAGGTAGCATGAGGCGGATTTGCGGTTGGTTATTTGCAGTGGCGGTTGCTGGCAGCGCGTTGAACGGATGTAAATCGAGCAACCCGGTGAAGCAGCACAATGACGGGAGCGCCTCGACTCCTTCTTCTCCTGCGCCTTCGAGTGTGCCGCTCGATCCGGCGACCCTCGGAACGGTGAGTGGGACGATTCACTTTGCCGGGAAGGCTCCGGAGAAGGTGAAGATCGACATGAGCATGGATCCGGTGTGCTCGATGACGGGCGCGGATAACTTTGCCGAGCAGTATGCGGTGAAGGACGGCAAGCTGGGGAATGTTTACGTGTACATCAAGAGTGGCCCTCCGGCTGCGATGCTGTCGGGCGGACCGACGCCTGCGCCGGTGGTGCTGGACCAGGTGGGATGCAAGTATGTGCCGCATGTGATTGCGGTGGTGCGTGGCGGGTCGGTTGAGTTCAGGAACTCGGACTCGACGATGCATAACATTCATACGATGCCGACGGTGGTGGGGAGTCAGCCGATCGATATCTCGCAAGGGCCGAAGGGTGCGCCGCAGGTGAAGCAGTTCAACCAGCCTGAGGTGATGATTCCGGTACGGTGCAACAACCATCCGTGGATGAATGCGTTTATCAATGTATCGGCGACGCCGTTTTTTGCCGTGACGGATGTGGATGGACACTTTACGATTAGCGGATTGCCGGCCGGAACTTATACTTTGGCGGCGGTACACGAGAAGATGGGCGAGCAGACGATGACGCTGACAGTCGAGCCAAAGGGAACCGCAAAGGCGGACTTCAGTTTCAGCGCGAAGTAGTGACATCAGGACGGCGGAGGCACGATGATTGCAGGATTTGCAGTGTTGGCAGCGATGATGCAGCATACGGCGCAGTTCACTGTTGATTTGGCCTTTGTGGTTCATGCGCTGCCGCTGTGGTTTCTGGTGTTTGCTCTGTTTTTGCCTCGGCTGGCGATGGTCGTGGCGTGGTTTCAGGGTTTGCTGGGGCCGTTTCACTTCGATCTGACCCCGCCTCACTTTCAGGGCCTGGTTCCTCTGCTCTTCTGGCTGCTGCTGCCGAGAGTGCTGGTGCTGTATCTGATCTATCAGGACCAAGGGATCCACTTCTGGTTTCTGCTACATCTGCTGGTGGCCTTGCTGGTGTGGGCGGGCGGCGGGCACCGGATGACGCGTCGGCGACGGCGAGATAACTAGATAGGGTCCTGCCGGACGGGCCCACTACGCGTGGGGCGGTCACTTCGTGACTTGTGTACCTTGTTTTGCGGGTCCTTGGCTTGGGTTCTCCGCTCGTCTGCTTTCGGGTGAGTGACGGTGTTCGGTCCGCGAGTTATTCTTAGAGGATGGAACGACGCAGGGTTGGCATTCTTGGCGCGACCGGAATGGTCGGGCAGCGATTCATTCAACTTTTGAGCAATCACCCGTGGTTCGAGATTGCGTGGCTGGCGGCGAGCGATCGCAGTGCAGGGAAGACGTATGCCGAGGCGTGTAGGTGGAAGCTGGACACTCCCCTGCCGGCGCGGATTGCAGCGATGACGCTGCAGCCGAATGTTCCTGAGGGCTCGGCGATTGAGTTGCCGAAGATTATCTTTGCTGCGCTGGATGCGGACATTGCGCGGGAGCTTGAACCGAAGTTCGCTGCGGCAGGGTGCGCGGTGATCTCCAATTCGAGTGCGTTCCGGATGACGTCGGACGTGCCGCTGGTGGTGCCTGAGGTAAACGCGGATCATCTTGCGCTGATCGAGGCGCAGAGCTCGCGGAAGGAGAATGGCGGGCGCGGCGGATATGTCGTCACGAATCCGAACTGCAGCGCGATTGGGTTAGTGCTGGCTCTGAAGCCGTTGGAAGAGCGATTTGGGATTGAGAGCTTGTTTGTTTCGACGATGCAGGCAGTGAGCGGAGCTGGGTATCCGGGTGTGGCTTCGCTGGACATTCTTGGAAATGTCGTGCCGTTCATCAAGAACGAAGAGGAGAAGCTGCAGGAGGAGGTCGGCAAGTTGCTGGGCCAGCTGAGCGGCAACAAAATTGAGCTGCTGGATGCGAAGGTCAGCGCGCATTGCAATCGTGTGGCGGTCGAGGATGGGCATACGGAGTGCGTGAGCATCAAGCTGAAGAAGAAGGCGACGCGGGAGGAGATCATTGCAGCTTGGAGCGAGTTTTTGCCGCTTCAAGGGCAGCATCTGCCGACAGCTCCGGAGCAGCCGGTGGAGTACGACGCTGGCGTGGATAGGCCGCAGCCCCGTTTGGACAGAATGCGAGGGCATGGGATGACAGCAACGGTGGGGCGTTTGCGCGAGTGCACGTTGCTGGACTGGAAGTTTGTGGTGCTGTCGCACAATACGATTCGCGGCGCGGCTGGAGCTGCGGTGTTGAATGCTGAGGTGCTGGCGTTGCTGGGTAAGCTGGACAAGTTGGGTGTGCCGGTGAAGGCTGTTTCGGCTAAAGCAGGGGAACAGCTCAAGGCTGCGGCGGTGACGGCTTGAGTGTAGTGCGAGAGAAGCTTGTTGTGATGAAGTTTGGCGGCACGTCGGTGGAAGACGCGCAGGCTATGGAGCGAACGGCGGCGATCGTTCACGGGCGCAGGGACAAAGGTCTCGAGGCGGTGGTTGTGGTGTCGGCGATGGCGAAGGTGACCGACCTGTTGCTGTCGGCCGCGTCTGCTGCGGGCCGAGGAGACAAGTCCGGGGCGCTGGCGATTGGTGCGCGGCTGCGACATCGGCATATCGATACCTCTGCGGCACTGCTGAATGCGGAGCGTGTCGTACGAGTTCAGCAGGTTTTGCACCAGGAGTTCGATGCACTGGACGATCTGTTGCGAGGAATTGCAGCGGTAGGTGAGCTAACGCCGCGCACGAATGATCTGGTGGTGAGCTTTGGGGAGCGGCTGTCGAGCAGGATGATGGCTGAGACGCTGGAGCAGCGCGGGCTGCAGGGCGCGCATGTGGATGCTCGAAGCTGCATTGTGACCGACGCGAGCTATGGCAAGGCCGTACCGCAGGAGGCTGCGATTGAAGCTAAGCTGGCGGAGATTGTTCTGCCCCTGATTGAAGCAGGGAAGACGCCGGTCATGGGCGGATTTATTGGATCGACGGTTGAGGGAGTGACGACGACACTTGGTCGAGGTGGCAGCGACTTCACGGCTGCGCTTGTCGGCGGTGGAATGCATGCTGGAGCGATCGAGATCTGGACGGATGTGAATGGCATTATGACGACCGATCCACGGATCTGTCCGGATGCGCTGCGGGTGAAGACGATCAGCTTCGAAGAGGCGGCGGAGCTTGCTTACTTTGGCGCTAAGGTTTTGCATCCGGCGACAATTCTGCCGGCGGTGCAGAAGAGCATTCCGGTGTGGGTGCTGAACTCTCGCAATGCAGAGAACGAAGGCACGAAGATCACGGCGATGGCTGCGAAGTGTGCGAGTCCGTTCAAGAGTATTGCGGCAAAGAAGCGGCTGACGATCATCGATGTCGTAGCGAGCCGGATGCTGATGTCGCATGGATATCTGAAGGCGGTGTTCGATGTCTTCGATAAGTACAAGTGCGCTATCGATATGGTTTCGACGAGCGAGGTGAGCATCTCGCTGACGGTGGACAGCAATCAGCAGCTTCCGGAGATCTGCGCGGAGCTGGGCAAGATTGCAGATGTGAAGCTGGAAGGCCATAAGGCACTGGTGTGTCTGGTGGGAGAAGACATTCGAGGGCACAACGGAATTGCGGGGCAGGTGTTCGGGGCGATTAGCCACATCAATGTGCGGATGATCTCGCAGGGGGCAAGCGAGATCAATATGAGCTTCATGATTGATGAAGAAGATGTGGAAGATGCGGTGCGGAGTCTGCACAGTCACTTCTTTGCGAACCCGGATGAGACGGTGTTCGATGTTGTGAACAGGGTTCAGCTAGAGAGCAAAGCTTAGGAAGGCATACATGCGGGTTTTGGTTTTGGGGATGGGGAAGACAGGCAAGCTGGTGGCATCGGTTGCGGCGGAGCGTGGGCATAGCGTGAATGTGCTGGATGCTAAGGAGAACGCTGGATCCGCTGCGCTGACGCCTCCGTTTGTTGCAGGATTCGATGTCGTGATTGATTTCACCACTCCGGAGGCGACGATTCAAAATATGCGGGCGTGCCTGGCGACCGGGGCGAAGATGGTGATTGGGACGACGGGCTGGTACGACAAGCTTGCGGACATGAAATCGCTGGCGGAGCGCAAGCAGGCTGGGCTGCTGTACGGAACTAACTTTTCAGTCAGCGTGCAGGTGATGTTGAAGATGGCTTCGGTAATGGGAAGTGAGTTGAAGAAGGCGGGATATGCGTTTTCGATCGCGGAGACACATCATGCGAGCAAGCTGGATTCGCCCTCGGGGACCGCGATTACTCTGGCAAAGACCGTTGAAGGTGCAGCTGGGGTGACCTCTGTGCCGATTGAGGCAAAGCGTGAAGGGGATGTGATGGGGTTGCACTCGCTAACCGCTACGAGCGACGCGGACCGACTGGTGCTAACGCATGAGGCGTTTTCGCGGCGCGGATTTGCCGAGGGCGCGGTGAGGGCGGCGGAGTGGTTGTCGTCGCGGACTGGCTGCTACGACTTCCAGAGTGTTTACAACGAGCTTTAAGTTTTGCGAGGGTAAGTTTATGAGCGTGATGGAGATGGCAGCGAAGACGAAGTTTGCGAATCTGACGTTTGAAGAGAAGCTGGATCGTCTGGCCGAGGTTGCGGTGAAGGTTGGGTTGGGGCTGCGTGCCGGGCAGGAGCTGATTATGTCGGCTCCGATGGAGGCGCTGCCGCTGGTGCGCCGGATTACTGAGCATGCTTATAAGGCTGGGGCGCTGCTGGTGACGACGTTCTATTCGGATGATCCAACGGTGCTGGCGCGGTATGAGTATGCTCAGGACGCGAGCTTCGACTATGCGCCGAAGTGGTTGCAGGATGGGATTGCTGATGGATTCCGAGGTGGCGCGGCGCGGCTGGCGATTGCAGGAGCGAATCCGGCGCTGCTGGCAAAGCAGGATCCGGCGAAGGTGGCTCGGGCGAATGTTGCAGCTTCGAAGGCGGGTAAGCCCGCGATGGAGTTGATTACGCGACATGAGATCAACTGGACGATTGTGGCGTGTGCGACACCGGAGTGGGCGAAGCTGGTGTTTCCGGGAGAGCCGGAGGATGTTGCAGTCGCGAAGTTGTGGGACGCGATCTTTGTGGCTTCGCGGGTGGCGGTAGATGATCCGGTGGTCGAGTGGCAGGAGCATGGCGCAAGGCTGAAGAAGCGCATGGATATGTTGAATGCGAAGCGGTTTTATGCGCTGCACTTCAAGGGACCGGGAACGGATTTGACCGTGGGGCTGGCAGATGACCATCTTTGGGCCGGCGGCGGGACGACAGCTGGAAATGGCGTTTACTGTCAGCCTAATATTCCGACGGAGGAGTGTTTTACGACTCCGCATAAGGACCGCGTGAATGGGACGGTGCGGGCTTCGAAGCCGCTGTCGCACCAGGGGACGCTGATTGAGAACATCGCTGTTCGGTTTGAGAGTGGCAAGATCGTCGAGGCTACTGCTACGGCGGGCGAGGATGTTTTGAATAGGCTGATCAGCACGGATGATGGGGCGCGGCGGCTGGGTGAAGTTGCGCTGGTGCCGCACTCGTCTCCGATTGCGCAGAGTGGTGTGCTGTTCTGGAATACGTTGTTCGATGAGAATGCGGCGAGCCATATTGCGCTGGGACAGGCCTATTCGACGTGTTTGATTAGTGGCGAGAAGATGGACGCGGAACAACTGGCGGCGCTGGGTGCGAATGCGAGCTTGATTCATGTGGACTGGATGATCGGGTCGGGTGAGATGGATGTGGATGGCGTGGCGGCGGATGGGTCGGTCGAGCCGCTAATGCGCAAGGGAGAGTGGGTCTAACCGCGACGCGGCCTGGAGGATGATTCATCGACGCTTTGGGTCCGTTATATTTGCTTCGCAAGGAAAAGCCGCTCTGTCAGCGGCTTTTCCACTTCAGGCAAGAGAATTTCTCTGGTATTCATGAGAGATTCGCAGTACATTGAACTCAATCGGGCCACGCCCGTCTTCACATTCAGGTTCCCAAAGAATAGTTACTGCAACGCATCTTTGTTGTGCAGGAGATCTGTAGCTGGTCTCTGGTCTTCAGTTGGTGTCTTCCTTCTGTTGTCGCGGTGTTGCATCTCTACAAATAAAACTTCTTCAATCACTCAAGGAGAACCTCCTATGAACTCTGATATGACGCAAGGCGTTTCGCGCAGATCGTTTATGCGCCTCCTTGGTGCGGCCTCGGCTGCCACCGCATCGTTGCCGTCCTTTGCTGCGGTGCAGCAGGCCGCGCCGGCACAGCCTGTGAAGCGTCGAATGCGCGGGCAGCAGCTTTCTCCCGATACTGTCGTCATCAGCGCGAATGAAAATCCGCTGGGACCTGCTCAGTCCGCCCTAACGGCGCTATGTAGCATGGGCGCGCAGGGCGGCCGCTACCACGAAGACGAATATGTGAAGACGATTGCCGTCTTCAATGAGCAATATGGGCTGAAGAACGATTATTCTGCGCTCTATCCCGGTTCGAGCGGACCGCTGGATCTGGCGTTGATGTCGAACATTGGCCCGGATAAACCGCTGGTCTACGGCGATCCGAGCTATGAGCAGGGGCCGCGCGCGGCGGACATCATGAAGGCTCCGAAGTACCCTGTGCCTCTGACTGCAACCTATGCGTATGACGTGAAGGCCATGTTGAAGGCGCATCCTTCGCCGGGCGCGTACTACATTGTGAACCCGAATAATCCGACGGGGACGGTGACGGCCAAGGCGGACATCGTGTGGCTGGTGAATAACAAGCCGAAGGGCTCGGTGGTGATCATCGATGAGGCTTATCACCACTTCTCTGACAACGAGTCGTGCATCGATCTGGTGGCGCAGGATAAAGACGTGATTGTGATGCGGACGTTCTCGAAGATCTACGGAATGGCTGGTCTGCGGGCGGGCTTTGTGGTGGCGAGGCCGGATTTGATTGGACGGTTTAGCGTTGTGGGTGGGCCGAGCGATACTCTGGCGAGTATCTCGATTACGAGCGCTGCTGCTGCGCGTGCGAGCCTGCAGGATAAAGATCTGGTGCCGCTGCGGAAGAAGATCAATGCGGACGTTCGGGCGGATACGCTGGAGTTTCTGACCAAGCATGGGTACAAGATTATTCCCGGATCGCAGGCCAACATGTTCATGGTGGATGTGAAACGTCCTGGGAAGGAGTTCCAGACAGCGATGTTGCGGGAGAATGTTGCGGTTGGACGTACATGGGCTGCGATGCCGAATTATGTGCGGGTTACGGTGGGAACGAAGGCTGAGATGGAGAAGTTCCAGACAGCGTTTGTGAAGTGCATGGATATGCCGTCAGGGGCTGCAAATGGAGCTGCCGCACTGCATATGCCTGAGTTTCATGTGCCCTCGGAGATTTATCGCGGTTAGTTTTGGAGAATGAATTTGAGGCCCTGGCGAGAGATCGTCAGGGCTTTTTTAATTTTTGCACGGCAAGAAGACTCGACCATTATGAAATCAATACTCTCGACGCGGTAAACTTGCATTCATTATGGAATTGATGGGTTGTGGAACGGCGCTGGTGACTCCCTTTCGCAGGGACGGCAGTGTGGATGAGCCTGCGCTGCATGCGCTGGTGACGTGGCAGGTCGAGAGTGGAATCGATTTTCTTGTGCCGTGCGGTACGACTGGTGAAGCTTCGACGCTGAGTGAAGTGGAGTGGCTGCGAGCGATTGAGGTCGTGGTTGCAGCAGCGGCTGGACGGGTGCCGGTGTTTGCAGGGTGTACGCACAACTCGACGCATGAAGTTGTGGCGCGGGTGCAGAAGTTATCGCAGGTGCACGGATTGACTGGCGTTTTATCGGCGAACCCGTACTACAACCGGCCTGGGCAGGAGGGACAGTATCAGCACTTCAAAGCGATCGCCGAGTCGACTGCACTGCCGGTTCTGCTGTACAACATTCCAGCTCGGACGGGTGCAAACCTCGAGCCCGCGACCGTTTTGCGACTGGCTGAGTTGAAGAACGTGATTGGAGTGAAGGAGTCGAGTGGAAATATCGCGCAGATTACGGAGTTACTGACGACGGCGCCGCGGAGCTTTAAAGTTTTTGCCGGAGATGATGGATTGGCGCTGCCGGTGATTGCCTTGGGCGGGTCTGGATTGATCTCTGTCGCTTCGAACGTAATTCCGGCGCAGATGGCGCGGATGGTGCGAGCTGCGCTTGAAAACGATTGGGTGGATGCGAGGCGAATCAATCGACAGTTCTTCCGGTTGATGCAGGCGCACTTCTGGGAGGCTAGCCCTGCTCCGGTAAAGGCGGTGCTGCATATGCTGGGACGTGGGGAGGACGTGCTGCGGCTACCGATGGTGCCGGTGTCGGATGCGACGCGGAGGAGGCTGGAGCGCATGGTTGGCGAGCTTGGAATGCTGGTGGGTGTTCCTGCTACGGGTGAAGATCTGCGGATGTTCTAGTTGCGTTTAGATGATTGCAAAATGAGAGAGATGAGGATTGAGTTTTGAACGGAGATTTGCAGGAGCGGATTGAGCATTGGTTTGCGCAGGGCGCGGCGGCTGTTGGTAACGCTGAGGCAGAGGCTGCTTTTTTTGAGTTACGGGGGAAGCTGGAGGCCGGTGAGCTGCGGGCTGCGGAGCCGGATGCTTCGCTTTCGTTGGGCTGGCATGTGAATGCCTGGGTGAAACGCGGAATTTTGCTGGGGTTTCGTATTGGGACCATGATGGAGATGGGTGGGGAGACGTTGCGTTTTATTGATAAACATACGTTTCCGGTGAGGAAGTTTGCTGTGGGGGATGGCGTTCGCGTGGTGCCGGGTGGGGTGAGCGCGCGGACTGGGGCTTATGTCGCCAAGGGTGTTGCGCTTATTCCGCCTTCGTATGTGAATGTTGGGGCGTATGTGGATGAGGGCACGATGGTGGATTCGCATGCGCTGGTAGGGAGTTGTGCGCAGGTGGGCCGGCGGGTGCATCTGAGTGCGGCGGCGCAGATTGGTGGCGTGTTGGAGCCGGTGAATGCCAGCCCTGTGATTATTGAAGATGATTGTTTGATTGGGGGAAATACTGGGGTTTATGAAGGGACGATCGTGCGGAAGCGCGCTGTGCTGGCGGCCGGGACAGTGTTGACGCGGGGGACGCCGGTGTATGACCTGGTGAAGGGCGAGATTTATAAGGCTACTGCGGAGATGCCATTGGTGATTCCTGAGGGGGCAGTGGTTGTGCCGGGGTCTCGGGCGATTTCCAAGGGTAAGGGCGCGGAGTGGGGGCTGAGTTTGGCGGCTCCGGTGATCGTTAAATATCGGGATGAAAAAACTGAGCTTTCCTTGGTGTTAGAGGAGATTTTGCGGTGATTTTGGGTGGTGTGCCGAGGTGAGTTGTGTGGCTGATGTTACGTGGACTTAGTTGGATATGATAGCTGTATATATTTAGTCTTAGGAAACGCATGTCACAACCCGCAGTACTAGCACCCCATCCGAGCAATAAGCATCGACTGGTAAGTATCCAAGTATGCAGGGGGCTTGCTGCCATATTTGTCGTCCTCGCACATCTCCACAACGTCGAGTTGAAGTATTTTCGGACAAACATTATGGGCATCTTTCAGTATGGTGTCCTCGGCGTCGACCTCTTTTTTGTTATCAGCGGTATTGTGATATCCGCTGTTACCGTTGGGAAGTTCTCTAACCGTCGCTATGCCAGAACCTTCCTCTATCACCGCTTGGCACGCATTTACCCTGTGTACTGGGTATACTCAGCTATTGTTTTAGCCGCTTTCATTTATAACCCCCTTTGGATAAATGCCGGCTCTGGCCATCGTGTTAACGTCCTTGCTTCTTTCCTGCTCATCCCTACCAATTTGGCGATGCTTGTTATGCAAGGTTGGACTCTTAGCTTCGAGCTATATTTTTATTTCATATTCTTCCTTCTTTTATTCTTCGTTCCAGAGAGAAGAGCACCGTTTTTCCTCGCTCTCTGGGGAGTTTCTATCTCTATTGCGTCACTGATCTTAGTTCCTACGCAGCCTATCCTGGGACTTATCACCAGTCCATCCGTCTTTGAGTTTCTTGCCGGCTGTGTAATCTTTCATCTCTATCGCCGCGGGACCCTCCGGCCTACAGCAGGATTTGTTCTCGTTCCCGTTGCTTTCATCTGGCTGGCTATGATCGTGGCCTGGAGCACATATCATCACGGTTCCAATCAAATCTGGATCGAGCACACGCCGTGGATTCGTCTCGGCCTTTATGGCTCCTTCTCCAGCATTTTGCTACTTGGGATCGTGGAATTGGAGCGCTCTGGATTCATCCGCTTCGTCCGTCCGCTATCCGTCGTAGGCGACTGGTCCTACTCGATCTACCTTTCGCATCTCATCTTGCTCGAGTTGATAGGACGAGTCATATTCCATTTCGTGGTGCATATTGAAATTTGCGATGCTAATCGTCGACACCATTTCACTCCCACTGGTCCTCCTGGTGGGCTACCTCAGTTACACACTGCTTGAACGCCCTCTCATCTCCTTACTAAATAGGAAACCTGCTAAAACGCTCGCACACTCAGTTTCTTAGCTTGCCACTTGCTCGGCTGTTCCTTACCACGACTAAGTTATTTTTCGGTATGTATCGGCTACTGCCAGTCGATACAATTCAGTGTTCTGGAGATGGATTTGAAGTCTGCCGGCTTTGTGATGTAAATATCGGGAGTGAGAACTCTGAGCTTTCTTTCGTGTTCGAGCTTTGACTGGGAAAGGAAGACGATTTGCGCATGGCGCAAAATACCCCGCGATCCATCCGACATATTTTGGGCGGCTAAAAATACGCCACGGTTTTGAAGTTTATTTTTTTGATCTCGATCTACGGCTTCGGCGTTTTGTCCTCTTGCGGAGGCTTGTCCTGCCGGACGGGCCTCCTGCGCGGAGGGCGGCCACTTCGTGGCGTGTATACCCTTTTTTGTGTGACAAAGATCTGCGGTGGCCCTCCCGTTGGTCGGGACTGGCTACCGCTGCGCGCCCTTTTGTCTATGCTGGTTTCTTTGGGACGGCGTTGAATAGGTTGAGGAAGCCCTCGGAGAGGGAGGGGTGGGTGAGGATGAGGTTGTGGACTGCCGAGTAGGGCATGTTTGCGGTCATGGCTAGCTGAATGACAGGGAGGAGTTCTCCCGTGCCGGGGCCGATGGCGGTGAAGCCGAGGATCTGGTCGTCGGGAGCGATGAGGACCTTCATGAAGCCGCGGGTTTCGTCGAGGGTGCGAGTGCGTAAGGCAGAGGAGATGGGAATCTTGCCGAGGCGGTAGGTGGTTCCCTTCTTCTTTGCCTCTGTCTCGGTGAAGCCCACGTGGGCTATTTCGGGATCGGTGAAGGTGACGGAGGGGATTTGGCGACCATTCTTAGTGCGATTGCCTCCGGCGAGATTGTCGCGGATGATGCGGAAGTCGTCGTAGGAGGCGTGGGTGAAGTAGGGGGAGCCGGCGCAGTCGCCGATGGCCCAGACGCCGGGGGCGGTGGTTTCGAGGCGGTCGTTGACCTGGAAGTGGCCGGCGGCGGTGGTCTTGATGCCGACGGTGTCGAGGCCCATGTTTTGCGTGTTCGGCATGCGGCCGGTGGCGACGAGGATGTGTGAGCCTTCGAGACGGGCTCCGTCGCTGAGATGAACGATGACGGATTCGCCGGAGATGCCTTCGACACTTGTGATGTTGGCGTTGGTGACGATGTCGATGCCCTCGTCTTTGAAGAGCTGCTGGACGAGTTCGACTACGTCGGGGTCTTCGCGGTGAACGAGAGAGGGGTTGCGCTCGATGATGGTGACGTTGGCTCCGAATCGGCGCATGGCCTGGGCAAACTCCAGACCGATGAAGCCGCCGCCGAGAATGAGGAGGTGCTTGGGGAGGGTGGTGAGTTCGAGGATTTCGATGTGGGTGAGTGGGGCGGATTCGGCGAGGCCGGGGATGGGGTCGATGGTGGCGCGGGAGCCGGTGTCGAGGAAGATGTAGTCGGAGCGGAGGGTGCGGGTGCCACCGGCGTTGAGGGCGACTTCGATGGTCTTGTCGGCGATGAAGCGGCCAAAGCCCATGACGATCTCGGCGTGGGACTTTGCGTAGTTGGCGAGGTGCATGTCGCGGAGGCCGTCGATCATGCGTTGGCGTCGGGCGCTGACGGCCTCCATGTCGACGTGCCATTTACCGTGGACGATGCCGAACTCTGCGCCGCGTTGGAAGAAGGAGGCGACCTTGGCGGAGTGGATGACATTTTTACTGGGCAGGCAGGCGATGTTGGGACAGGCTCCGCCGATGCGCTTGTCTTCGATATTCGCGATCTTCCTGCCTTGAGAGCCCAGGTGCCATGAGAGGTACTTTCCGCCTTCTCCGCTGCCGATGACGATTGCGTCGTACTGTTCTGGGGTGGACATGCTCTCTCCGTGCTTTAGTTGAGTTTAGCTTTGCTGGCTCGACACTCATTGGGCGTCCGTTCTGCTGGAGCACAACGACAGATACAGGGATCCTTCACTTCGTTCAGGATGACGACATTTGTTGGTGCCGGATGACGACATTACTGGAGTCAGGTGACGAGATTGCTGGGCCCAATGACGACTTTGTTGGTGCGTGGAGACTGCCGATGTTCGTAACGGAGGAAAGTTCTATCACCATTCGTTTGGGGCCTGATCAATGTCTGTGTAGGGCGCAGTCCAAATTGCGAGCTGGAGTTGGATAGATTTACACCATGCTCGGTGCATTCGATCCACTTCGTCGGCGGAATGATTCTTCGCGGCGAGGTAAGGCTTGATGGTCTCGTTGATGACGGCGATGAAGCCGATGATATCTCGGAGTGGAACGTATGGAGTTGAATTGACGTTGTCAGTTTTATTTTTCTTCAACGTGGTGTGGCGGAGAGCGATCTCCTGCTGATAGTTGAGCCAGTCTTGGTCATAGGGACGAAGACAGGTGTCGAGGATCCATTGCTGGAAGCGGAGATTGCTCTTTGCGAGATAGTCGGGTAGCGGCTCGCCTTGCTGAGAACGGGAGTGACGAGCAAGGTTAGGAATCCCGGCGATGATTCCACTACGCCAGTGCTCTACGATCTGCTTGGTCTGGTCAGCGAGGACAGTACCGGCTTGATGGAGATAACGCTGATCCTCTTCCGTGAATCCGACACTGATTTTTAATTCTTCCAACTGTTGCAGTGTGACGGGCGAGGCCGCAACTTCGGATGTTCCGTAGGTGTAGCCGTGAATCTGTTCAGCGACTTTCTGCATAACGCTCCCCGTTTCTTCTCATGAACTTCGTTCCGGATGCGAATAAGACTTGCATCAGAGATGCCACAGTTAAGACTACGAGACACTGAGACAATCCTTAGAGTCTCGATACGGATTGTTTGTCTCTTTTTCATATTTTGCGCTGTCTACCGCCATATTTTTATCGGGGCAGCGATGCGAACTTCTGAGGCAACCGGGGTAGCGAGTTGTAGTTGCGGCGTGATATCAAAGATGGCATGACAAACGAATCGCAGACCGATCCGGCCATAGATGCTAAGCGTAGAGCGGCGGTGTGGGCAGCGTCGCAGATTGAAGATGGAATGGCGGTTGGGTTGGGCTCCGGCTCGACTTCGGCGCTGGTGATCGATGAGGTGGGACGGCGCGTTGCGGAGGGTCTGAAGATTACGGCGATCGCTACGTCTGAGGATTCGCAACGGCGGGCGCTGGGGTTGAAGATTCCGATGAGCGATTTTGCTCATCTGACGCAGCTTGACCTGACGATTGATGGAGCGGACGAGGTGCAGGAAGGAACGCTGAACCTGATCAAGGGGCATGGTGGGGCGCTGCTGCGGGAGAAGATCGTCGCAACGGCGAGCAAGAAGCTTTTGATTGCGGTGGATCCGCGAAAGCTGGTGAAGAACCTCGGGTCTGTGTTTACCCTGCCAGTCGAGATTGTGCCGTTCGGGTTTGAGACAACGGTGAAACGGGTGCGGGACCTGGGTTTCGAACTCGAACTGCGCTTGAAGGACGATGGGAAGCCCTACGTGACAGACGGTCAGCATTACATCGTGCATTGCAAGCTGCCGCAAGTCGGGTTCAATGCGGAGCAGGCAGCGGTGGACCTTAAGCGAACATTGGGGGTTGTCGAGCATGGCCTGTTTCTGGGGATGGCGAATCGGGTGGTGATTGGCGGACCAGAGGGAATACAGGTTCTTGAAGCGAAGCAGTAGCCGGTACAAGAGCGGAGTGAGTTTCGTTTTGTACCAGCCGGGGCGGGGTGTAGTTCAGGCGCGCGATAACTCGGCGGCTTCGGCTGTCCGACCATCCGGCTGGTTTTTCTGGAAGGCCTGTTCGATTGCGTCGGCGGCTACGTCGAGCCCGCGAGTCTTTGCGATCACTTCCTTGAAGTGATGGGCCCGGCTGCCGTAGCTCGGATTGCTGAGGACTGCCTGGATCAGCTGCAGGAGACGCTCCGCTGTCACATCCTCCAGGCCCAGAAGTTCACCGACACCGTGATGGGCGATGCGGGCGGCGACACCGGGTTGGTCATAGGCTATGGGAATCGCAATGATGGGCACTCCCTGAGCCAGACACTCCAGTGCCGTATTGAGCCCGGCATGGGTGATGCAAAGGCTTGCGCCTTGTGACAGTTCAATCGGAGGGTCGGGTTTTACGACAATTTACGGCCCAGCGCTTCAGAGCTACTTTTCATAAGAAGCGATGGGCCGGTATGTTTTCGACTACCTTACGGTCGCTAGTTCTTGAACGTCAGACTCGGCGTGGCTTTTTTGGAAGGCCTGTTCAATTACGTCTGCGGCCACATCAAGCCCGCGAGTCTTTGCGATTACGTCCTTGAAGTGACGGGCCTGGTTGCCGTAGTTCGGATTTCTGAGAACTGCCTGAATCACAGCCAAGAGAAGTTCTGGGCTAAGGTCTTCCAGATTGATGAATTCACCGAGGTAGTGATGGTTGATTCTGGCAGCGACACCGGGTTGGTCATAGGCTATCGGGATTGCGACCATCGGTACTCCCTGAGCCAAGGCTTCAAGCACTGTATTCAGCCCTGCGTGAGTGATGCAAAGCGAGGCCATCTTCAGCAGTTCAATTTGAGGGGCTGAGGTGACGACGATGGCATTCGAAGGAATTGGCCCTAGATCATTGATATTGACCTTGTTGCCAATCGAAAGCACGAGCTGAACGTTCGGAAGCTTCCCGGCCGCGCCGAGGATGGCTTTGTAAACGTGCTCCAGACCGTTCACAAGCGTTCCCAGGGAGGCGTAGACGAGAGGCTTGTCGCTCAGTTGCTCCCATGGGAAGGGGATGTGCTCGCGACCTCGATCGTCGTGAAATGGACCCGCGTAGTGGAAGTGTGACGGCCAGGGGGCGCCCGGAAGATCAAACTCCTTCGGTGTCTGCGTGATCACGGCGAGTTTGGAGATAGTTGCGCTGGGATCTTGCCAGTCAATCTCTAGACCTACCTTCTTGGCGTAACGGATGGCGACCTCGGCTATCGGCGCAAACAGACTACCCACTTCTTGTACTCCCTTGACATTCCTGGCCAAGGCCTCGGGAGTTGTCTCGTTGGGCCAACTGAAGAAACAGGGTGGCGTTACTCCTGAGAAGTCCACATGAAGGACGTTCCAGATGTGAACATATGGTATTCCCAAACTCATCGGCGCAAGTTCAACAAATGAATGGATTGTGTCAATTACCACCGCTTCAACTCCTGTCGCCAGGAGTTTTTCGGGCAGATTGTCCAATGCTGCCTGAGCGGCTTGAACATTGATTTCCGTGAGTGAATATCGTGACGCTTCGAGGCCATGCAGCTTTGCGACAGGACTATAGATTCGGTCTATGGAACCTACCGGATACTCTTTTTCGCAATAGGGGACGAAGGGGATGCCTGCGGCACTGACGATTGGTTCGATATCTGGAAAGCCTATGAACACTACTTCGTGTCCACGCGACTGCAGCGTGCGGGCAAGCGCTGTCATGGGGTTGAGGTGTCCTGAGAGGGGCATACTTATAAAGCCAATTTTCAAGGTGGGTCTCCTGTTCGCATGAAACCCGTCTCCGGGTATTCTGCGTGATGGAGGTGATCAGCCTAACGCCGTCGAGGAAGCAGTCTCCTGTTGGCTGTCACCTGTGTAAAGGAGGAACACGCGATGTGCCTTTTTTATTCCCTACGCAGGAGAGATGAAGGCGATGTTGCCGAGGTTGAGATTTCAATGATTGGCGGATCGCTGCTCGCTGGAGGGTGGATCTTCAGGCGAAATGTCTAAGCGATGAGCAATTTGCGAATGCTGCATTTACAGGAGATTCGGGCTGCGATGGTAGGATTGAAGATTGATGGCACAAGATAAATTGAAGATGATACCGCTGGGGGGCCTCGGCGAGTTTGGAATGAATTGCATGGCCCTCCGCTGGCAGGATGACATTATCGTCATCGATGCCGGACTGATGTTTCCTGAAGAAGAGTTGCTGGGTGTGGACATTGTTGTCCCGGATATCAGCTATTTGACTGAAAACCGCGAGAAGGTTCGCGCGATCCTTTTGACGCATGGACATGAAGATCACATCGGCGGGCTGCCGTGGATTCTGTCTGAGCTGAATGTTCCGGTGTATGGAACGGAGTTCACGCTGGCGCTGGTCGAGGGCAAGCTGGAAGAGCACCGGCTGCTCGATGATGCAGATTTGAACGAGATGATTCCCGGCAAGCGGCTGACGCTGGGACCTTTTTCGGTCATGCCGATTCGCGTGACGCACTCGCTGGTGGACTGCGTGGCGTTGGCGATTCATACGCCGGTGGGTGTGGTGCTGCATACAGGCGACTTTAAGATTGACTTGTCGCCACCGGATAATAAGCCTTTCGATCTGCATGCATTTGCGGAGCTGGGCAAACAGGGCGTGCTGGCGCTGCTGCAGGACTCGACCAACGTCGACCGCAACGGATATACGCCTAGTGAGCGTGCGGTGCGGCCGAAGCTGGATGAGATCTTTGGACAAACGAAGAAGAAGCTTTTCTTCAGCTGCTTCTCTTCTTCGATTCACCGGATTCGGTTGGCGCTGGAGTTGGCGCATACCCATGGTCGCAAGGTTGCGATTATCGGGCGGTCGCTGGACAATACGACCGAGATTGCGCAGGACCTTGGGTATCTGGATCTGCCGCAGGGGTTGGTGATCAATCCGGGACAGATTCGGGATTTTCCTGCGAATAAGTTGCTGATCATGATCAGCGGAACGCAGGGCGAGCCGATGAGTGCGCTAAGCCGAGCTGCGGTGAATAACCACAAGTTCGCGCATATCGATGCAGGGGATACCGTGTTGTTGAGTTCGCGCGTGATTCCTGGCAATGAGAAGTCGATCTACCGGATGATCGATCACCTGGAGCGGCGTGATGCGAAGGTGATTCATGATGATGGACAGTCCGGGTTGATCCACGTCAGCGGGCATGGGAGCCAGGAGGAGTTGAGGTTGATGATCAACCTCGTTCGTCCGAAGTTCTTTATTCCGGTGCATGGGGACTATCGCCACTTGAAGCGTCATGCAGAGCTGGCGGGGTCGATGGGCGTGGTCGATAAGACGATTCTGCTGGAGGACGGCGACGTTCTGGAGCTGGATAAGGATTCGGCTACGAAGACGGGCAAGATAACCGTTGGCCGGGTTTGCATCGATTCGGGCGGGACTTCGACGGATGTCGTGGAAGACATCGTCATTCGCGATCGGAAGCACTTGAGCGAGGATGGAATTGTGCTACCGATCATTCAGATCAACAAGCGCACGGGTCTGGTTGAGAATGCTCCTGAGATTGTGATGCGGGGCATGGCGATTCCTGAAGAGGGCTTGATCGCCGAGGCGCGGCACGTGGTGCAGCGGACGCTGGAGGGCTCTTCGGCAGAAGAGAAGGCCGACTACGGCGTGATCAAGGAGAAGATCCGCAACGATCTGAAGCGGTATATCCAGAAGAGCACGAGCCGGCGTCCTTTGATCATGCCGGTGATTCTCGAGATCTGACCGAGTTGTTTTGAGACGAGAGAAGCGCTCCTTGCGGAGCGCTTCTTTTTGTTCCTCGAATCCTCTTGGTCGTGGTCAGGGCTGTCATCATAGATCGCCGATCCGCAGGATTGATGCGGGTTAGCGCGGAGATTACCCCTCTCAGTTAGAGGTCGAGAGAGGGTTGAAGCGGTAGTACGATCACCGCATAACGGAGTAATCGGATGGGCGAGACGGATGGTCTCGTCGATTGGCAAGCAGGTTCAGTGGCATGGGGATTTTATGTTGAAGATTGCTTTCTGCCGACGGGTGTTTGCCGCGGTGTTTGTCGTAGTAGCGTCTTCAGTTTATGTAGCTGAGGCGCAGAAGCCAGTGATCGTGCCGCCGTCGCGGCCTACGATAGCCCTGGTGTTTGAAGGCGGCGGGGCGCTGGGGTTTGCACATATTGGCGTAATTGAGTGGATGGAAGCGCACCATATTCCGGTGGACTACGTAGCCGGAACCAGCATGGGCGGGCTTGTGGGTGGGTTGTATGCGTCGGGAAGCAATGCGCAGGAGATTTCGACGTTTATGGGTGGGATTAATTGGCCTGCGGTCTTGAGCGGGCAGTTACCATTTCCGGCGTTGAGCTATCGGCGTAAAGAGGACAAGCTGGCATTTCCGAATCGACTGGAGTTTGGGTTGAAGCATGGGGTGAGCCTGCCGAACGGGTTGAACTCGGGTTCGGCTGTCGGGCTGCTGCTGGATCGGACGATGCTGCCCTACTACGACCTGAAGAACTTCGATGACCTGCCGATTCCCTTCCGTTGCGTGGCGACAGATCTTACTACCGGGCAGGAACATGTGTTCAAGGATGGTTCGTTGGCACAGGCGATGCGTTCGACGATGTCGATTCCGGGAGTGTTCGCGCCGGTGGCGCATGGGACACAGATCTATTCGGATGGCGCCGCGGTTAATAACCTGCCGGTGAATGTGGCGCGAGCGATGGGTGCGGATATTGTCATTGCGGTGTATCTGGATACTGGGCCGCTGAATAAAACGAGTCTGGATTCGCTGGTAGGTGTGGCGGGCCGGAACGTGGAGATCATGGTTGCGGCGAACGAGCTGCAGAGCATGAAGAGTGCAAATATTCTGCTGAAGGCGGACGTAAGCAAGTTCACTTCATCCGATTTTGGGAAGAGCTCGGAGATTATCCCGCAGGGCGTGAAGGTGGCGGAGGAACACGCCGCGGAGCTAGAGAAGTATGCCGTTAACGACGCCGACTGGAATGCTTACGTGAAACAGCGCGCCGCGCGGACGAGGACCCATGTTCCAGATCCACAGTTTGTGGATGTTTATGGACTGAAGGGAGCACAGCGCGCCGAGGTTATGAATGAGTTTACGAAGTACATCAATAAACCAGTGAACCCGCAGAAGATAGAGACGTCGATTGCAGACCTGCAGGGACTTGGGACGTACTCAAGCATTAGCTACAACATGATCGATGAGAAGGGCGAGACCGGCTTGCTGGTGCGGCCACGGCTGAAGGATTATGGTCCACCGTTTTTGAATGTGGGACTGACGCTCTCTTCGAATGACTCGAACGATATACAGCTTGGGTTGGGTGGCCGGGCAACGTTCTTTGGGCTGGTGGGGCCAGGGTCTGAGGTTCGACTGAATGCTTCGATTGGGCAGCTGGCTGGGGTTTCGGGGGAGCTGTATAAACCTCTGGTTGATGGCAGCCGATACTTTGTAGCTCCGCGTCTCTATTACACGCACACGATCACTTCGTTCTACTCAGGGAGCCAGGAGCTGTCGGAGTATACCGAGAACAAAAATGGATTTGGCGCGGATCTTGGATACCGGTTCAGCTCGAAGGCTGAGCTTCGGGTGGGAGAGGACTATCAGTGGTACGGGGAGACGCTGCGAATTGGACAGCCGATTGAGCAGGTGTTTCAACTGCAACCATTTGTCAGTAATGTCCAGTTTCAGTATCTGGGGCAGGACAGTGTGCAGGTGCCGACGAAGGGGACGGTGGTGTTTACCAAGTTCACGTATCTGACAGAGAGGCCAAATGATCCGGGGGGCTCTCTCAATGGGATTCGAGGTTGGAGCACTTTACTCCTGTCGGCGAGAAAGGGATCATCTTCGGGGTGGCGTCGGGAGGGACGAGCTTTGGAGCGACGAACCTTGGGCTCGCGGGATTCTCGCTGGGTGGGCCGCTGCGGTTGAGCGCGTATGGCCGTGGAGAGTTGCTGGGGAATGATTATTTTCTATTTCAGACGGGGTATCTGTACAGGCTGGTGAGGTTGAATCCTGTGATTGGGGATTCGATCTACGCTACCGCGTTTTATGAGATTGGGAAGGTGTATGGAGCGGCGGCGGGGACGCCGACTTTGCCATACGATGGCTCGGTTGCGGTAGTGGTGAAGACTCTGCTTGGGCCGTTTTATGGTGGGGGAAGCATTGGGGATAGTGGGCATCGTAAGTGGTTCTTTGGGTTGGGAAGGGTGTTTTAGATCGTCGGTTTCTTAGATGGTATGGCCTGTCTTTAGTGGGATCCGGCGGATACTATTATCTCTGCGGCAGCTGTGCAGAGGAGATGTATTCAATGAGTGAGTTTGTGACATTGGATGAGGTGCGGGCGGCGAAGGCGCGGATTGCCGGGGTGGCGGTTAGGACTCCGCTTTATCGCGTGGAGCGGGCTCGGCTGCGGATGGGGAAGTTTGCGGAGCCGGACTTTGATCTCTATATCAAGGCCGAGAGTGAGCAGCCGATTGGGAGTTTTAAGTTGCGCGGCGCTTACAACATGGTGGCACAGGTGTCGCCTGAGGCGTTGAAGCGTGGGGTGATTACTTACTCGAGCGGAAACCACGCGCAGGGTGTGGCGTACGCAGCGCGGGCGCTGGGCGCGAAGGCGGTGATCGTGATGCCAGGAAATGCTCCTGAGGTGAAGAAGGCGGCGACGAGGGCGCTGGGCGCGGAGATTGTAGAGGTGGGGCCGGCTTCGTCAGAGAGGCGGATGAAGGCAGAGGAGCTGGTGGCGAAGTTTGGGTATGCGATGATTCCGCCGTATGATGCGCCGCAGATTATTGCCGGGCAGGCGACGTGCGGATTGGAGATCGTGGAGCAACTGCCGGGAGTGGAACTAGTGATCTCGCCGGTGAGTGGCGGTGGGCTGTTGAGTGGGACGGCTACTTCTGTGAAGCTGGCGGCGGAGGCGGGGTTGGTTGGTGCAGGGGTGCAGGTTTGGGGCGCGGAGCCGGAGCTTGCGGCGGATGCGAAGGAGAGCTTTTATTCGAAGAAGCTGGTGGAGTGGCCGGCTGAGGATACGACTCGGACGATCGGAGACGGGTTGCGGACGCAGAGTATGGGGGTGTTGAACTTTGCGCACGTGATGAAGTATGTGGATGGGATTGTGACGGTGTCGGAGGAGGAGATTCTTGCGGCGATGCGGGTGATGCTAAGCGTGACAAAGCTGGTTCCGGAGCCGAGTGGAGCGGTGACTTTGGCGGCGGCGCTGTTTCATGCGGAGGAGCTGCCGAAGGTGAAGAAGGTGGCGGTGATTTTGAGTGGCGGAAACCTGGAGCCGAAGTTGCGGGAGCAGTTGGAGGGGGAGTTGGCTGCTCGGTAGTGGCTGCGCGCGCGGCGAGCGACTGCTCTGCGACTGCGAAAAAGCTAAATACAGGGATCCTTCGCTGCGCTCAGGATGACGACCGTTATGTTGAGCGTTATATGACAGCCGACTGTTTTGCGTGGGACTGTTATGTGATTCGCTATATGTAACCGTTAGCGAACGAATTAGTGCTTTTGATAGCGGGTGAGGACGTCGTGGAGGGAGACTGCGCCTTCGAGGGAGCCGCGCATTGCTCGGTTGGTAACTGGGAGCAGAGGCCAGCGCTGAAAGTGGGGGAGAGCGCTTGCGAGTGGGAGGTCGGGGAATAAGACGGGGGTGCGTTCGTGGCCCAGGTGTTCGGCTAGTGTGACTGCCGACGGCGCGGCGGATGCCTTGTCCGGGCTAGCTTGAGCTTCTTGTGAGTTCGGGGTACCTCTCGATGACAGGGACTCGAGCTCTTCCCTTCTTGCTGCGTACCAGAGGCCGTCGCTGCACTGAATGAGGAAGACTGGGATTGATCCTGGGTCTTCGAATTGGGCGAGCGAATGGATCGTGTTGGCGATGGTGTCGCTGCCTTGCAGGATCGGTACGGTGACGGGCTGGATGGCGTCTTCGAGGTGGAGATTACTCTCTTCGCGGAGCTCCTCCATGGACGGGAGATAGAGGCCGTCCTGGTGGGTGAACTGTTCGAGTATGGGGACGGGCTGGAGGATGCGGGAGATGAGGTAGGCGATGGTGTTCGCGAGGATGACAGGAAGGACGATGGAGTAGTTGCCGCTGACCTCGAGAACCATGAAGACAGAGGTGAGCGGAGCGCGCAGGAAGGCGGCGAAGAGGACTCCCATACCGACCAGGGCGTAGGAGCCGGTGGTGCCGGTGAGATGAGGAAAGTAGATCTTTTCGAAGGTACCGACTGCAGCGCCGAGCATGGCTCCGATGAAGAGCGTGGGGGCAAACATGCCACCGGGCGTGCCGCTCGAGAAGGAGAGCGTGGTGGCGATGATTTTGAAGAGCGCGAGGATGAGAAGCATGCGCCAGGTGAACTGAGAGTGCATGGCCTGATCGATGGCGTCGTACCCGGCGCCCATGACCTGGGTGAGGCCGAAGTAGCCGATAGCTCCGACGAGCAGGCCTGCGGCGGCTGGCTGGAGGAGTTGCGACCATGACGGTTGGCTGCGGAGTTTAGGGCGGAGGTAGCTGAGGGATTTGGCAAACAGGAGAGATGCGAAGCCGCCGAAGACTCCCAGGGCTGCGTAGGCGACAAGTTCGCGAGAGTCGCGGAGGTCGACGGTGGGGATGCGGAACATCGGCTGCGCTCCCCAGAAGGAGCGGGCGACGACGACGCTGGAGATGGCGGAGAGAACGATGGAGCCGAGGACGGCGGCGCTCCATTGGCCGATGACCTCTTCGATGACGAAGAGGATGGCGGAGATGGGAGCGTTGAAGGCGGCGGCGAGGCCAGCGGCGGCACCGATGGGAGCGAAGATGCGAAGCTTTTCTTTCGACATCCCGAAGCGGCGGCTGATGAGCGAGGCGACTCCGGCACCGATCTGGAGGGATGGGTCTTCGGGGCCGAGGGAGTGGCCACTGCCGATAGCAAGGGCGGAGAGGAGGAACTTGCCTATGACGGTGCGGAAGGAGATGTAACCGTTATGGATGTAGAGTGCGGCTTTCGTCTGATTGATACCGCTGCCGCGGACATTGGGAAAAACATAGCGGGTGAGTAGCGCGATGATAAGGCCGGCGGCAGCGGGGATGACGAGAAGACGGGGTTGATGCGGGTTTGGCGAGGAGCCAAGGAGAAGAACGCTGAGCCATTCGATGGCCATGCGGAAGGAGACCACGAGAAGGCCGGAGATGATACCGATGAAGATCGAGAGCAGAAGGAAGACGCGCTCTTCGCGACCGGGCGCGATGCGGGAGATCGCTTCGTCTTTGAGAACTCCGGAGGAGGCGGGTTCGCTTTCAGTGATGGTCGAAGTATTTTGCATTCGTTATGGTTCCAGCGCTTTGGGCGTCCGGGCCAGGAGGAGCAGAAGCGCGTCGTCGCCGGTGGGTGCGCCACAAGTCTTTGCGGTCTGAGTTTCTGTGTCGAAGACGAGCAGCATGGTTGAGTCCTGCTCGGTTGGGTCGTTGAGAAGGTCGGCTCGGGTCAGCGCTGCTTCTTTGCTCGTCCATTTTGCGCGGAGGTCTTGCAGTGGAGAGGATGTGCTACCCGTCGTTGAGAGCTGGATATTGCAGGCGTCAAAGCGTTTTTTTGCGAGCTCGCGTGCTTTTAAGATTCGGGCAACACGTTCGTCGTTCGGCAGTTTCTTCAACGGAGCGATGGCAAGGATGCGCGATGAGTTGTCGAGCATCTCCTTGTCGCTTGGTGTGATGGGCTCCTGATTTGAGTCATCCGATTTGTGCTCGCGGATGTCCTGCTCCATCAGGCGGTGGGCGTCTTCAAAGTGGCCGGAGTCGTATTCGAGGCGGGCGGCGGCTTCGAGGGCGGTCTGATTCTTTGGATCTTGCGCAAGGACCTTCTGGTAGTACGTCAGGGCGTCGCGGGGAGCGTTAGCCTGCTCAAGAAGCGGAGCCAGAGTGAGGGCAAGGGCTGTGTCGTCGGGAGCGTTGCCGCCAGCGATGAGCAACTCAGTCCGAGCACTGCTGAGGTTGTGGTGGGCGAGGAGGTATTGGGATAGCTCGAGACGGACTTCGCGTCGGCGCACCGTGCCGTCACCCTCCCAGGTGCCGTAGATGGAGGCGTGGTAATAGTTGATGGCGGTCTGCGTGTCGTTCTTCTTTGCAGCGAGGCGGGCGAGGCTGAGATTGATAAGGCCGTTGCCGGGTTCGGTCTCCCAAAGACCAAGATAGTAGTTGTAAGCCTCTTCGGTGTGGCCAGCGTCGCCGAGTGCCTGGGCGAGAAGAAGCTCGCAGTCGCGGCGGCCAGGGGCGTAGGTCAATGCAGTGCGCAGGGCTACGATGGCTTGATCGGGATGGCCAGCGCTGATGGAGGCCTGACCGCGGGCAGACCAGCGCTGTGCGAGTTCCTGGCGGTGGGAGGCAAAGGAACGAAAGAGAAACAGTGTGATGAGGAACAGAACTACTGTTACGAGTAGCAGACTCAGAAAGGTGAGGGAGTCGCGAAGGATCAACCTTCGTTTCATACTCGAAAATTCTTCTATTTGCACTGTCATAATGCGGTCAAAAAAGCTGCCGGGCCTTCTCCCTGACTGTCGCGGCTGTTTCCAGTCTATGGATTTGATGCAGATGGGGATAGGGCCGCGAACCCGGAGGCTTACTAGTCTGGAAATTTGATGGAATAGAGTGGGGATCGCAGGCGAAAGTTTAGACTGGCTTTCGGCGAGTGATTCTTCACGTTAAATGAGGTCTATGAAGCTCTCTATCGTGTGGCGGTGTTCGGGGATGGGTGCAGGGGTAGCTTTGCTGCTGGTGGGATTGGTTGCGGTGGAGCAGGCATCGGCGCAGAAGAAGTCGCAGGACTATGCCACGGCGGCGCGGGCGACGGTGCTGCACGATGCGAATGTCTATGTTGCGGCGGATGCGGATGCGCAGAAGATTTCGCTGGTGACGCCGGGGCATGAGATCGTGATCGTCGAGCGAAGCGGGCCGTGGGTGAAGGTCTTTGCCAACACCGACATCAACGACGATGCGAATGAGGACGATCGCAATAAGCCGGAGTTTGGTGAAGATGCAAATGTGACGCCCGCTTCGGGGTGGATTCGGGACAAGGGAATTTTGGGGCCGGCTACGGCTGGCGGCGATGTGATTTTGTTTGGGACGGCGGCGAATCTTGAGGATGAGGCGGAGCGGCCACATGCGCCGAAGGGAGCTGCTGGACAGGCTCATCTGCTCTATAAGCGAGTAGCGGAGTATTTCCCGGACTCGCCGTTGGCGGGAGAGGCAGCGTGGAGGTCTGCGGATATTCGATGGCAGTTGGATCGGGCCGACATTAGTTCGCTGCCTAGCGCGAAGGAGCAGGAGGCTTACCTGCGGCCACAGATCTATGAAGGCGAACTGAAGAAGGTGGAGAAGAGGTATCCGGGGAGCGAGTATGCGGCGAGGGCGGCATACGACCTGCTGGATAACAAGCTGTGCGGGGATTGGCAGGGACTGCCGAAGTGTCCTGAGATGGAGACGGGGCTGTATGTGAAGTATGCACAGCAGTTTCCGGATGGGCCGAAGGCGGCGGAGGCGCTTTATAACGCCATGTACCGGCAAGGGGTAGCGGTGACGATGTACCTGGTGCAGGAGGACCGCAAAAAGTCGGACGAGGCGGCGAAGAGGGTGCAGGCGCTGGCACAGGATTTGAAGACGCGATATCCCAAGTCGGAGTTTGCGGCGAGGGGGGCGAGTATTGCGTTTCGGGTGTCGCAGGGGATTGCGGTCTATGGCAGCGACCGGGATTGATTTGACTATCGTTCGGCAGTGACCGGGTTCCAGAGGGGCCGGTATCTTCCTCGGGACTCGGTTCGATCGATTTACCGTTTACACATGCGGACGCTTTAGGATGAAAGCATGTCGATTTTTCATGTGATTATCCTTGCCATCGTGCAGGGTCTGGCCGAGTTGTTGCCAGTCTCCAGTTCCGCTCACGTTGTGGTTGCCGAAAAACTGCTGGGGCTTGACCCCACTACTCCGCAGATGACACTGCTGCTGGTGATGCTGCATACCGGCACGATGTTTGCCGTGATTGTTTACTTCTGGAATCAGTGGAAGAAGACGTATTTCTCGAGCGGCGATGCGTTCAAACGATTTCTGATTCGGCTGGTCTGGGCTTCGTTGCTGACGGCTGTGATCGGTGAAGTGATTATCAAGGCGATTGAAAAGATTGCGTTCAAAGGTGCGTCCAAGGGGGAGATCGAGCTGTTGTTTGGGCGGCTCGATCTGATCGCTCCAGCGCTGGCCGCGGCTGGACTGTTGATTTTGTTGGCCGGGCTGATGGAAAAGCGGCGCATGGGAGCGCACGAGCAGGTTTATGGCGACAGCGTGACAATGCGACAGGCGGGGTGGATCGGCGCGATTCAGGGATTGTGCCTGCCGTTCCGTGGTTTTTCGCGGTCGGGGGCGACGATCTCAACGGGTATGTTGACTGGGGCTAGTAAGGAGCGTGCGGAACGGTTCAGCTTCGCGCTGGCCGTGGTTCTGACTCCTCCGGCGGTGGGGCGCGAGATTCTGCGGCTGGTGAAGGCTTCGCATGCTGCTCAGGCTGCTGGCACTACGATTGATTTGCACGGGAGCATGGTAACGGGGCTGCTCGGGGCGGTGTTTGCTTTTCTCGCTGGGCTGGTGGCATTGAAGTGGCTGAGCAGCTGGCTGGAAGAAGGACGCTGGTATCTGTTTGGGATCTACTGCCTGGTGGCTTCGGTGGTGGTGTTTGGGTTGTACCGCGCAGGGTATTAATCCGATTCGATAGAAGGGCTTCGCGGTGGGTGTGGTCATGGTAACCGACCCCGCCGCGGAGCCTTCTGTCAATCGACGTCTCTCCCCAGACGTCGGTTGATTCGTTTGCATCGCTCATTGCATGAGCCGATGCAGGTCCCCTCTGCACTTCTACGAGTCGGCGAAAGCTGATTCAGTTGGATTTACAGATCCGCGCTTTCCGCACGATGGTTTGGCCCTGGGGACAAAACCTTTCAATCTGTAACGCGTATATCGACGCGAAAAGGTGCCACTCATACTGAGGGCGCGTTGCGAAATATTTGCGTTTTGAGGGCGGATTTTGTCTTATCGTGCGCGGGTGTAGAGCCACGCCCAGTAGATGATGGGGATTTGCAGCGGTATGCGGAGCCACTGAGCCCAGCTCTGACCCATGATTCCCGGTGCATACAGATGGGCGGTCGCCATGTAGATGTTTGCCGGGAGAATGGCTACAAGCAGGACGATTAGTCCCCATGCGGCGGCCTGGCGCGTGGAAGCAAAAAGGAGTCCGAGGCCACCTAAAATCTCCGCGACTCCACTGATGTAGACGATCGCGAGATGTGCAGGCAGGTAGGGCGGAACGATCTTGAGGTAGACCTGCGGCGCGATGAGATGGACACAACCAGCAAGGATGAAGCCAACGGCCAGGGTGATACGCCCTATCATGCTGTCAGTTCCCCTCTAAGTGGTTGCGTTCCTCGCGACATGGTTTCTTAAAATATACGGGCAGCAGGATGAACCTGCTGCCCGCCGAATAAATCGTAGATGCTGTTTGGATTATTTCGATACGAGCGCGTCGCGGTGGCTCTTCACGTAATCGTGGGAGGTGAGAATATGAGCCTGTTGTTCTGCGATCAATTGCCGCACAGGTAGTGGAAGATCCTGATTGAGGGCATCGGCGTACGCCTTCTTAGCCTCGTCTTCACCTTGTTCTGCGGTCTCGAGTAGAGTGTGATCTCCGCCGCCTAGCTTCGCCTTGAAGTCTCCCCATACGCGATGAAGGGCGCCGGCTGTTGTGCCGGATTCTTTGATGTCGTGAACGCCATTCTGGTGAAGGACCTCTTCGATGTCGCCGCGGAAACTTGCGCGCTTGAGAGATTCAGCGAGGAAGTAGCGTTTCAGGGTTTCGTCTTTGAGGTGCTCACCAATGTCGGCAAAGCCCTTCTGGCTGTCGACGAGGGTGCTGATGAGGGAGTTCAGTGCAAGTTTCATTTCGTTCTGACGGCCTGAATCGGTGGACATAGGAGTTCCTCAATCTTGGGTGATTTTGTGGTGCGTGCGGTTGGAGCGGGGTCCATCGGCTGCGCGCGATTCTCCTCTGCCGACGGCAAGCAAGAGAAATCGCGAAAATCCCGCGCCCCCGCCAACCGGTTCTAAGGACCGCCGGGATGATAGTTAGCCCGGCGGCGGATATAAAAAGGTAGATGCAGGGAGTGCCCGTGGGTTTGTATCCGGGTACCCCAATTTAGGTTTCCACACATTTATGCCGGGGTGGCTGGGATAATCGAAGATGCTCTGGTGGTTCGCGGACTCAGTTTGGATCGCCCGGTGTGCGATATTGCGCGCTCCCGGGACGAGTGAGTCTGTGCGCACCTCAACCATGAAGGCTCCCCAATGAAAACCCTGAGACTTGTTTCGACACCGACGCGCAACCGCCGCCTGAACGAGATACTCGGGATGGTCATACTGGTGGGTGCAGGGCTGCTGCTGCTGGCGTTGGTTAGCTATACCCCTACGGATCCCTCGTTCAATACGGTCGGGCAGTACGTAACGGGGCGACCTGCGCACAACTGGACGGGCATGGTCGGTGCATATCTTGCCGACGGGACGCTTCAGTTGATCGGGGTTGCGGCATTTTTTCTTCCGCTGGTGCTGGCACGCCTCGGAGTCTGCTGGATGCGGTCGCGGCCAGCAGGATCGCCGCTGGCAAAGACGATTGGGTTGGGGATGTGGGTGGTGTTTGCACCGGCGGCGATCGCATTGTTGCCCGGGACGATGCTGTGGAGAAGCTCGCTACCGATTGAAGGGACGACGGGCAGGCTGCTGGCGGACTTTACTGGTGCAGTACCTGAATCTGCCAGGTGCAGCGATTGTGCTGGCACTGATGGTGGCGGTGTCGCTGTATCTGGCAACTACGTTTACGTTCAATACGGCACGGGAGTGGGCGACGATTCGCTTTGGTTTCCTGCAGCGGCTGTGGGACTGGTGGTCACAGCGACGCAGCAGACGCGCCGGGGCGGAAGCGGCGATCGAAGAGTCGTATGGGAGTAAGCGAGAGCAAGCGGATGCGAAGGCTCGACGCCTGCGAGAGCTGGCAGAAGAGGCAGAGCGCAAGAGGCTCGAGCCGGAGCCCGAGACCACTACCCTGTTGGGCGGACTGTTTGGGTGGCTGAGCAGGAAGAAGCAAGTTCAACCGATCTCGATTGCGCCAGAGGAGATTGCGGCTCCTGGGCATCCGACTTCAATCTTTCAGGCCATGCCCAGGACGCTGGTGGATGCTCCACCGGTGACGGCGTTCGGATACTGCTGCGGCGGCGGCAGCGCCGTTTGCTGAGGTGTTGGCGAAGGCGGCTGCGCCAGTGCATGCGCTGGATGATGATTCGAACTTCAGTGATTTTGCTGGAGAGGATCGGCGCGATGAGGAGTGGCGCGAGCCGATTTCGATGAAGGCTCCTGCCCCGATGAAGGCGCCAAAGAAGGTGGCAGAGGAACCGAGAGCTTCGTTTGCTGGGCCGGGTGCTCCTGCTGCTGCTCCGTTGCACACTCTGCCCGAGAGCATCTCGTTTGGGAAGCGTGCGGATGCGGATATCAAGCCGGTGACGATTGTGCCGAAGAGCGTCCGCGGGTATAAGCTACCGCCTTCTTCGCTGCTGTACCGGAGCGAAGAGCACGCAATCGTTCGCGAGGATGCGCTGCGCGAAGAGGCTCGTGTGCTGGTCGAAAAATCTGCTGAGTTTGGCGTGGATGGACAGGTGACGCAGATCAATCCAGGGCCGGTGGTGACGACGTTTGAGTTCAAGCCGGAGGCTGGGGTCAAGGTCGCTCGCATTACCGGGCTGGCTGACGATCTCTGTCTGGCTATGGCGGCGGAGTCGATCCTGATTGAGCGGATGCCGGGCAAGAGCACAGTGGGCATTCAGGTGCCGAACCACGAGCGGGAGACGATCTGGCTGAGGGATGTGGTGGAGTGCGAGAGCTTTGCGCAGTCGAAGAGCAGGCTGGCAATTGCACTGGGCAAGGACATCAACGGGCGCATCGTCACTGCCGATCTGGCCAGTATGCCGCATGTGCTGATCGCGGGTTCGACGGGATCGGGTAAATCGGTCGCGATCAACGCGATGATTATGAGCGTGCTGTTCAAGAGCACGCCGGAGCAGGTGCGCATGATCCTTGTCGACCCGAAGCGGGTTGAACTGGGCATGTATGAGGGAATTCCGCATCTGTTTACGCCGATCATTACCGAGGCGAAGCTGGCGGCGAATGCGCTGCGAAATGCGGTGCGCGAGATGGAGCGGCGGCTGAAGCTGCTGGCGGCGAACCATGTTCGAAACATCGACCAGTTCAACAAGTTGTTCGACCATGGCAGCGAATATTTGTTTGAGGATCGTGAACCAGGAGCCGCTGCCGTACATCATCATCATCATCGATGAGCTGGCCGACTTGATGATGCTTGATCGGGCGAACGTGGAAGAGTCGATCACGCGGCTGGCGCAGATGGCGCGTGCGGTGGGCATTCACCTGGTGCTGGCGACGCAGCGGCCGTAGGTCGATGTCATTACTGGACTGATCAAGGCGAATGTGCCGACTCGCATGAGCTTCCGGCTGGCGACGAAGGTCGACTCACGGACGATCATCGACTCGAACGGCGCGGAGAGCCTGCTGGGACGCGGCGACATGCTCTACCTGCCGCCGGGGACGAGCCGGGTGCAGCGCGTGCATGCGCCATTTGTGACGGAGAAGGAGATCTCGGCGGTGACTGCATTCTGGAAGGCGCAGGGAGAGGCCGAGTATGTGCACGGCTTCCTCGAAGGGCCGAAGGAAGAAGGCCCGGCAAGGATGGGGATGGCGGCGCCGAGGGCGACGACAACGACGAGCTGTATGACGATGCGGTGCGGCTGGTGTTTGAGTTTGGAAAGGCGAGCACTTCCCTGCTGCAACGGCGGCTGCGGATCGGGTATGGCCGGGCGGCTCATCTGATCGACATGATGTACAACGATGGGCTGGTGGGGCCGGCGGATGGGTCGAAGCCACGAGAGATCTTGAAGTCGCCGAACTGGATCAACGAGGTGGATGCGGCGATTCGTTAGCGATTTTTGTGGCAGGTTGATTCGAGGACATTCTAGCGGTGGTGGATGTTCTTGGAACTGCGAATGGCGATGATCGCGAGGATGCAGATCACGATCAGAAGAATAATCCAAAGCAGATGTGGGCGGCGATCGGTAAGCGGGCGCGTGTCGGGCCGGTCGCGATAGAGACGTTAATCTGCTCGCGGCCTAGCAGTGCGGTATGGACGTCGCTCGACAGGGAGAATAGGCGGGCATAGTCGTACTGCGGAGCGGCGAGAGCGGGGTCACCGTAGTAGAGAGTCAGAGGTCGTTCGTCGGCAGCGTCGAAGCAGATCTTACGCTGACGCATCTCAAGCCGAATGCTGGTGATCGGGAGCGGGGTGTCATCACCGTTCTCAACCGCAACCTGGACGGTCGCCTCGCTTTGCATGTTGGAGCCGAGGGTGGCGGGGATGCTGAGTTGCTCCTGACGAATCTCGCGGCCGGCATGAGTCAGGTGGACGCGCAGGATCGTGCCAATGAGGGTCTCGCTGGCAGAGTTGGCTGTGCCGTTGGGGTGGTCGGTGATGTGGACGTCGCGGCTGAAGTTGGCTTTGTAGGTTGGGAGAAGGTCGAAGGACACCCGCTCAATGGGGATTCGCTCGGGGAGTACGAAGGTGGCGATGCTCTGGCGTGCCACGTTGCGTGGTGGTCTGAGCGGGCTGCGGTCGTGTAGAGAGATCTGGGCCTCGCGGCTGGGAGGTACGGTGGCGCCGTGCACCATCTTTTGCAGCGCTTCGGGCGTTAAAGTCGTGCAGCTCGTACCTGCGGCTGGAGAGACAGCAAGTTCGATGTGGAGATAAGGGAAGGCTGGTCTCCTGCAGGTGGATGGTGGTGTTGCGGGAGAGGTGTTGGCGGCTGAGGTCGAACAGGGTGAAGTCGCCCAGGCGGGTCTGGTCCGCGGAGTCGGGGTCGCGGGTACCGGAGACGGTGGCAGTAGCGAGAAAGTTGTGGCCCGCAAGGCCAAGGTCTATCTCGGTGTAAGGGCGATTCGGCATCTCGAGGTCGAAGACGATCTTGCGCCCGCGCAGGCCGAGGTTGCGGATGGTGGCGGTGTCGCTGTCAGGTTGCTGAGGCTCGCTGAGCGTGATGGCATAAGGAACTTCGTGGTTGTCCTTGAAGAGACGGAGATCTTTGAGGGAGGGAGCGGCGTGGGGAAAGAGATGCGGATCGATGATGGCGCAGTTTTGACCAGGATCGGAGGGAGCAAGGACCCGCTGATAACGGAAGTACTGCGGACTGGTGGTCTCAGGGCCCGGCGTAGCCTGCCAGAGGAGGAGCGCTAGGAGTATGGCGGACTTCACTGGTCGGCTCCTTGGTGACTGGGATCGCGATGGCTGGGGTTACCGGGTTCGGTGGCTGGGTGGGGATCGCGGAGGGCGAGCCAGTCTTTTTGGTAGGCGAAGCTTACGGCCATGAGCAGCGCTCCGAGGCCGAGAAAGCTGAAGACGCGGTAGCCCTGGCTGAGATCGCGGAGGTCATACAGAAACGCTTTGGCGATGGTGAAGACGAGAAGTACGAGAGCCTGCCAACGTATGAAGGAGGAGCGCTTCCAGAAGCCAATAGCAAGCAAGCCCGCTCCATAGAGCATGAGAAAGGCTGAGATGGCGAGAGATCTCTGCAGGTTGGCCTCGGGGTTGTCGAGCGTGTAGCGCCAGGCAGTATCCAACTCTCGCACGCACGCCAGAACAGCGATCAGGTTGAGCGCAATGGTGGATGAGCCGGCGATCTGGAGCCAGGTGGGAGTGGCAATGTCCTTCTGGTGGCGAGCATGGAGGGCGATTGCGATGGAGGCAGCCAGAGCGGCGACTCCAAAGATCGAAGTGGCGAAGCGCGAGTTGAGAAAGGCGGTATCGATGCGGTCGTAGAGCCAGAACGGTTGAATGATCAGGCCTGAAAAGCCCAAAGCTAAAGCCCCCACGGCGAGTCGACGGATGATCCGATGGATATTTACGTCGTTCTTTTCCGGCACGGGGTTGTAGAGGCGAGCCGAGACCCAGAGGAGGGCCACGCCTTCGGCAAGCCATCCAACCGTGATCCAGCGGCCACTGGCTTTGAGGGGTATGGCGATGGTGAGAAAGACAACCGCCAGCGAGAGATGAACAGCGGAGGTAACGCGGGTCTGGGGCAGACGCATCAGGCCGAGGTAGGCGGCCGCGAGAGAGATGGCGACCCAGGGAAGGATGTCGTGGTGGCCAGCGTCCTGCAGCACACTGTAAAGGGCGAGAGCCACAAAGGTTGCGTTGGCGAGCGGTAGGAGGACTTGCGTGAGCGTGGTTGTATGCTCAATCTCCTGCGATTTGCGGAGGGACGGGATGATGAAGGTGATAAAGAACAGAATGACAAAGATCGCAGTGATGATCACGGGGTGAGGCGTGTTGTATGCGCCGTACCAGTCGACGTACCAGGCAACGAAAAAAGCGACTGTTGCGGGAAAGGCACCGAGCAGAAGGCGCTGCCAGGGTTTGAGACGGACGAGGACGACCGTGGCGATGTCGATGGCGAGAATATAGCTGAAGAGAAAGGCCTCATGGTTGCCGCCGGTGGAGAGGAGCAGAGGAGTTGCGAAGCCTCCGGCTAGGGCGTACGCGGCAAGGATCTGGCTATTCTGCGCCCACGCCATGTACGTGTTCCAGGCTGTGACCAGGATCATGGCGCCCAGCGCTACTTCGGCGGGCAGCAGATGGTAGAGCTGGAAGGCCGCCCAGAGTGAGAGGTAGAGCGCTCCACTGCCGACCGCTTTCAACGCATAAGAGAAGGCGATGAAGTTATGGCGGCGGAAGCGCTCGGACCAGAGAATAACTCCAGTGCCTGCTATGAGGCCGGCCAGAATACGGCCGATCGGGCCTATGTAGTGATTGTCGATCGCCCACTTGAGAAACAAGGTGGTCGCGATGAGCAGGGCCACTATACCAATGCGGCTGAATAACTGGGATCCGATGCGGTTTTCAAGCGAACCTTCGACTTTGGGGAGATGCCTGGCAAAGTTTGGGTCCCTGAGTTGTCGATGGCAGAAGCTGACGGCTTTGCGGGCCGGATGCAGCTGCGGAAATCTTCGGTGGGGAAAAAGCGCGTAACTCGGCCAGTTGCCGCTCGAGGGTTTCGACGCGGGCGGCCAGGGCGGCGAGGTCTACGGCCACTTCAGGTTGCTGATTGCTCTGCTTTTGGTCGTGCTCGTCCTGCTGATCCCCCGAGGCCATGGCAACTACTTTACCGCTATCGTGCGCGGGAGTGGTACTGGAGGCAGCCAGTTGGTAGTCTTTGCGCTGAGGAAGAGTGCATGCCGGTTCGGATCCTGGTAGTGGAAGACGATGAGGTCAGTCGGGAGATCCTGGAGTTATTGCTTCAAGCTGAGGGGTATGAGGTTGCGTCGGTGGACTCTGGTGATGCCGCGTTGGCGCATCTGCAGACGATGCATCCGCTGCCAGAGGTGGTCCTGACCGACATGCAGATGCCTGGAACAACCGGGGATGCACTCGCGAAGCGGGTGCGTGAGCTATGCGGGGCCGAGACTTTGGTTTTTGGTATGAGTGCAAGCGAGTTGGAGAATGGAGAGGGGCGGGAGTTTGATGGGTTTCTGCTGAAACCGTTCGGGATGGACACGCTGTCAAAAGCGATTGCCGGTGGCAGATCTGCTGTAGACAACGCGCCGGGCGGCACGGATGAAGGTGTGCTAAACGAGGTTGTTTATGAGAAGCTTGCAGGGTCGATGCCCCGCCTCCGACTGGAGCAACTGTATGCGCTTTGTTTGACGGATGCGGAGAATAGAATTGCGTCGATGCGACAAGCTGCATCCGATGGAGACGACGGCGCGTACAGAAAGGGTGCGCATGCAATCAAGGGAGGTTGCGGGATGGTTGGGGCGATCGAGCTGCAAAGTCTTGCAACATCAATGGAGGAGCGGGGCTTGCGTGATGACCATATAGCTTCGCTCGATGAATTCATACTGGCATGCGAACGGCTGCGGCGTATTCTGGTCGCACACGAGATCAACCATAATCGGGCCAACGGTTTGTGAGGAGAGACGCGC
Source organism: uncultured Acidobacteriaceae bacterium (assembly GCA_963708755.1). Lineage (GTDB taxonomy): Bacteria > Acidobacteriota > Terriglobia > Terriglobales > Acidobacteriaceae > Edaphobacter. Next base: position 43,091 of record CAVPTN010000016.1, on the reverse strand, counting down.
AATGAAGGAAGCAGTGAAGAAGTCTGATGATGCTGCCGTAGCAGCAACGCCTATCCGTATCGTTGTGGCAGACGATCATCCGGTGGTCCGCTTTGGCGTGAAGAACATGCTGGAGAACGAACCCGGCTTTGAAGTCGTTGGCGAGGCCGAGGACGGTGATGTCGCAATTACGCAGACGCTCGAGCTGGAACCGGATATTTTGCTGCTCGATCTGCAGATGCCCCGGCTGCCCGGCCTTGAGGCGTTGCGCGCGATTATGAGCAAATCGCCGCGAGTGAAGATCATCATGCTGACGAGCACGATCTCGACGCAACAGATCATTGAAGCGCTGCAGATCGGCGCGCGCGGAATTGTACTCAAGGATGCTGTTGCGGGCGATCTCTCGCGATCGCTGCGGGCGGTGCTGTCCGGTGACTACTGGATTGGCGGAGAGCGCGTCGTGAACCTCGTGACGGCTCTGAATGAGTTGGTGAAGAAAGCGGCGGCAGTTCCGGAACGTAAGACATATGGCCTGACGCCGAGGGAGTTGGAAGTGGTGACCTGCATCGTCGAAGGCTGCAGCAACAAGGACGTTGCGAAGCAGTTTACGATCAGCGAGGAGACGGTGAAGCGGCACCTGTCGAATATCTTCGACAAGACTGGTGTTTCGACACGTCTGGAGCTGGCGCTGTTTGCAATTGCCCACAAGCTGGTGATGCTGGAGAGCTAACGCGAGTGTCTCGGCCTCGAACGTTCATCAACCGACGTTCAGTAGAATGGACGGTATGAGTGACGGGGCGGCGGAAGAGATCGTTGATTTGCTGGTGATTGGGGCGGGGCCGACGGGGTTGGCCTGCGCGATTGAAGCGCAACGAGCAGGATTTACAGCGCTGCTTATCGATAAGGGATGCCTCTGTAACTCTCTGTTCCACTACCCGGCGCACATGACTTTTTTTACTACGCCGGAGCTGTTGGAGATCGGCAATATGCCGTTCTCCAGCCCGAACCAGAAGCCCAATCGCGAATGAAGCGCTCGAGTACTACCGCAAGGTGGCGGAGCACTACAAGCTGGACGTGCGCCAGTATGAAAAGGTGGAGCGGGTGGATGGCTCCGATGGAGACTTTGTCGTTCATACGATGGATCGGTTTGGGCGAATGCTAAAGCATCGCGCGCGCAAACTGGTCATCGCGACTGGATACTACGACCTGCCAAATTACCTGGGTATTCCTGGCGAGGATCTCGTCAAGGTGAAGCACTACTACCATGAGCCACATCCGTTTTATGGGCTGGATGTTGCTGGTGATTGGCGGCAAAAACTCCGCTGCAATTGCGGCGCTCGATCTGTGGCGGCATGGAGCGAAGGTGACGCTGGTGCATCGCGGCGCGGAGATGCATCGGCATGTGAAGTACTGGATTCTGCCCGACATCAACAACCGCGTGAAGAATGGCGAGATCACTGCTTACTTCAACAGCACAGTGACCAACATCTCTGAGGATGAAGTGACCTTGTCGACGCCCCTGGGTGTTGTGACGATCGCGAACCAGTTCGTGTTTGCGCTGACGGGATACCACCCTGACTTCAGCTTTATTGAGCGACTGGGCGTGAAGCTGGACGAGGCAAACGACCGTTGCCCGGTGTGCGATCCCGCAACCTTGGAGAGCAATGTTCCGGGAATTTATTTAGCTGGCGTGATCGTTGCCGGTGAGCGGACGAATGAGATCTTTATTGAGAACGGACGGTTTCATGGCCAGCTCATCGCGGAGGCTCTCCGAGAAAAGCTGGTGGCTGCCTAGCTGCCTTCAGATTAGCCGATGACGCGGCGGAGGAAGCCTTTAATGCCTAGCCACGTGAGGAGGCAGAGAGACGCTATCAGCATAGCCACTATGAGGTACTGATTCATGTGGGGGAGCGTTGGCGTGAGAGCAGCACGAAGGCCTTCGCTCATGTAGACGATGGGGTTGATCAGGACCCCGACCTGCAGCCAGCGAATATGGGTGAGCGCGGCCCACGGGTAGTAGACGCAGCCAAGAAACGTAATGGGAATAACAACCACCCCGAAGATAAGGCCAATCTGCTGGGGCTTCACGCTGGTGCCGATGGTGAGGCCGAGTGCACCGGCGGTGAGACTGGCGAGGGCTACGACAAGGATGAGGAAGGGCCAGCTGGCGACATGGGTCGTGGGATGGGTGGCTGGGACGTAGTAGGCGAGCGGGTAAACAATGCAGGCTGCGACAACGCTCTGCACGGCTGAGAAGCAGATCTTTTCGATCGCGACGAAGGGAACGGGCAACGGGCACATGACGCGGTCGTCGATCTCGCGGGTGATGCCGAACTCCTGCGCCAGAGGAAGTGCGACGGCAGCGATGCCGGAGAACATGATGGCGACGGCCATGAGGCCAGGGAGCAGAACGGTCGAAAATGCGTTCCCTGCCATTGCTCCAGTGGGGTTCATCGCGGCGCCGGCGCTCATGTGAGGGATGACGTAAGTGAAGACGAAGAGGAAGAGCAGCGGGTTCATGCAGACGCGGATGACGAAGGGGAAGAATTCGCGTCGGAGCACGTAGAGATCGCGCAGGAAGAGTCCAGCAAAGGCACGGCCGTACTGCATAAGCTTCGGGTTTTGAGCAGCGCTGGCTGACTGCATTCCGGGAGTTTCGACTTCGGCGAGTTGGGTCATGGGAGTTGGTGGTCCTAAACGTCTCTGATTGCTACTCGCGAAGATCGCGGCCGGTGAGCTGGATGAAGACGGTCTCGAGGCTGGTTTCAGTGATGGTGAGATCGCGGAGGCCGTACGGATTCGCCTCACGTACGACGTCGGAGAGGAGGCCGTCGGCGCCTTCAGCGAGGATACGGACGCCTTTTGGAGTGGACTCTGCGCTGGCCACTCCGGTAAGGTGCTGAAGCTGTTGGATCAGAGCCGGGATGTTCTCGTGACTGCGCAGGAAGAGCTCGTAGACTTTTTGTGCGCCGACCGAGCCTTTGAGAGCGGTGGGTGTGTCCTGCACGAGGATCTTGCCATGGTCGATGATGGCGACGCGGTCGCAGAGTTCGTCGGCTTCTTCCATGTAGTGCGTGGTGAGGACGACGGTAATTCCCTCTTCGCGCAGGCCGCGAACGGCGTCCCACATCGCGATGCGGCTTTGAGGATCGAGGCCAGCGCTGGGCTCGTCGAGGAAAAGCACTTTAGGACGATGAGCGATGGCGCGGGCGATCTGGACACGCTGCGCGAGTCCGCCGGAGAGCTGAGACGGGTACGCGTCGGCGCGTTCGGTAAGGTGAAATTGGCTTAGGAGTTGGTTCGTACGTTCTTTGGCCTCCGCGCGGGAGAAGCCGAAGTAAAGACAGTGGAAGTTGATGTTTTCGAAGATGGTGCAGGCGCGGTCGAGCGTGTTGTATTGAGGCACAACGCCGATGGATCGACGGGCGATCGCCGGAGTCTTCACGACGTCGATTCCGGCGATACGGACGCGGCCCGAAGTTGGCAGGGCGCGAGTGGTGCAGATGCTGATCGTAGTGGTTTTGCCGGCTCCGTTGGGGCCGAGCAGACCGAAGAGTTCACCCTCGCGGACGCTGAGGTCGATGCCGTCGACAGCGACTACCCGCTGCTTGCCGTCATATACCTTTTGCAGGTTTTCAATCTCAACAATCACGGCGGATTCACCCTTGCTGCACAGCTTCGATTATATGCACCGCCGGTCGAACCTCTGAGGGCGAAGAGTTTGAGCTATTCGCGCCGCTAAAAAAAGCTACGAGATTTGCGGGCTTGTAGTTTTCAAACTCTACGCGGCGATGCGGATCACAATTTTGCCGAAGTGCGACGCGGATTCCATGTGAGCGAAGGCCTGGGCAGCTTGGTCGAAGTTGAACACCTTATCCACGACAGGGTGCAGGCTGGCTTTTGCAATCGCGTCATTCATCTGCTCAAACATGGCGCGTGAGCCGACGTAGATGCCTTGCACACGAAGCTGTTTGTGGAGAATGGGCGTCAGGGCAACGGGGTCCGATGTCGATGCTCCAGATAGCACGCCGATTTGTGCGATGGTGCCACCGACACGAGTTGCGCGCAGAGATTGACCGAAGGTGTTGGCTCCTCCCACTTCGATGACACGGTCGGCCCCCTTACCTCCGGTGGTCTCGGTTACCCACTTCGCCCAGTCAGGGCGCTGCTTGTAGTTGAAGCCTTCGTCGAGACCAAGGCGCCGTGCTCGCTCTAGCTTCTCATCGCTGGAGGAGGTGCCAATGACTCGGGCACCGAGAAGTTTTGCGAACTGTAGCGCGAAGATAGAGACACCGCCAGTACCTTGAATCACTACCGTTTCACCGGGCTGAGTCGGATTCGCCGGATCTCCAGCGTGATGGAGAGCATTCCAGGCTGTCACCCCCGCACAAGGGAGCGTGGCGGCTTCTTCGTAGGTGAGGTGTTCGGGAAAACGGACGACTCCGTCCTGATGAAGAAGAGCGTACTCGGTGAGCATGCCGTCGACGTCGCCACCGAGAGCCGCCTTAGACGTCTCGGCTGAGGGAGGTCCGTCGAGCCACCGCTGCATGAAGATGCCGCAGACCCGGTCGCCAACCTTCACCCGGCTGACTCCTTCACCGATTGCGACCACCTCGCCAGCTCCATCAGAGCAAGGGATGCGGGGGAGGGTCATCTTGGGGTTGTAGAGGCCCTTGACCACCATGAGGTCGCGGTAGTTGAGAGAGACGGCGTGGACCTTAATCAAGACAGCTCCCGGGCCTGCCTGAGGCATGCTTAGCTCAATCTGTCGCAGGTGATCGAGACCGAATTCTGTTACGGGGTATGCGTGCATGAGGCCTCCGGCGATTAGATGCGCGTTGATTAAGAATGCATGACGAAGTTCATAACCTACGCTAACTATTCATTTATTGATGTATTGCAGCGTAGAATGAGGAATATGTCACGAGGATGGGAGAGTAAATCCGTGGAAGAACAGCAAAATCAGGCTGCCGCTCCGAAACCTGTCACCGTGGATGATCGCGCCGAGGTGGCTGAACGGAAACGGCGGCGACAGGCGCTGGAGTTGCAGCGGGAACGCATTCTGTCCGAGCGGACTTCAAGCCCGCATAGGCGGTCTGCATTAACGGTTGCGCTTGCCGATATCGAAGAGAAGCTCTCAGAGCTAGGGTGGACGATTCACCTCTAGGGCTTTGCTCTTTCGAGAGCCTTGATTTTGTTTCAGCCACGACGGTTGAAGACCGTCGAGTTGGCCTGGTCAATCGTGGTCATTAATACGTTGTGAATGTTGACGTGGGGTGGGCGACTGGCGGCCCAGACGATGGCTTCGGCTACGTCCTCGGGTTGCAGCGGTGTAATGTTCTGGTAGATCTTTGCCGCCTTTTCTTCGTCGCCGCGAAAACGAACTTTGCTGAAGTCCGTTTCGACCATGCCAGCGTCGATGGATGTGACTCGGACGGCTGTTCCCATAAGATCGATCTTGAGACCTTCGCTGATCGCCTTCTCGGCCGCTTTGCTCGCACAGTAGACGGCGCCGTTGGCATAAGTGATGTAAGCGGCGGTGGAGCCGAGGTTGATGACGTGGCCCCTGCCTCGAGCGACCATGCCTGGAACGACCGCGCGCGTGACGTAGAGCAGACCTTTCACATTCGTGTCGATCATCTCCTCCCAGTTTTGCGGGTCGTCTTCGTAGAGCTTGGCGAGGCCGCGGCTTAGACCTGCGTTGTTGACGAGGACGTCGATGTCACGGAGGGCGGCGGGAAGATTAGCGATGGCGGATTCGACCTCAGCGCGGTGCTGAACGTCGAGCTTGAAGACATGGACAGAAGCAGCCCCTGCTGCCGAAAGAGCTTGCTGAAGCTCTTCCAGACGATCGAGCCTGCGGGCGCACAGAAGCAGGTTGACGCCTTCGTGAGCGAAGGCCAGCGCGGTGGCTTTGCCGATACCAGAGCTTGCGCCAGTGATGAGTACGGTCTTTCCCTGAAGAGATGCCATAGGTTTTTATATCCAAAATGTCGAAGAGTCGCACGCGCGGCCCTTCGACATTTGAGTTTTACAGTACGGCTACTGAGGAGTCGCGGGGGCTGCCGAAGCGGCGTCGGGGCTGCTCTGCTCGACTCCGATGGCATCCCCTGAGACGACGAGGTTGACTCGGCGGTTCTGCGAACGGCCCTGAGCAGTGTTATTGTCCGCTACTGGCTTGGACTTTCCGTACCCGGTCGCCGTGATGTTGTCCGTCGGAACGCCCTGAGAGATCAGGAAGTCGCGGACGGCATCGGCACGGTTCTCCGAGAGCTTCTGGTTGTATTGGTCGCTTCCAACGCTGTCGGTGTATCCCTCAACCTGCACCTTGAGGCCCGGGTAAGCTTGCAGGATTCCAGATACCTTGGCGAGGCTGAGTTGGGTGTTTGGCTTCAAGGTATATCGACCGGTGTCAAAGAGAACGTCGGACATGTTGACGATGAGGCCGCGGGCGGATTCGCTTGTGGCCAGAACGCTGTTAAGTTGAGCGCGTAGCTTTTCGCGGACGGCGTTTGCATCAGCGGCGCTCTTGTTCGCGTTGGCGGCGCGCGCCTGGGCTTCGGCGGCGGCCGCTTCGGCTCGGGCTCGGTCGGCATCAGCTTCGGCCTGCGCTGCACGGGCACGCTCGGCGTCGAGTTGGGCCTGTTGAGCTTGCAACTGCGACTGCTGGGCCTGCGCCTCGGCATCGCGACGAGCATTATCTGCGTTTTGCTGACGCTCCGCGGCCTGTTTTCGCAGGGTGACCAGGCGTGCGTCCTCAGCACGCTGCACCGCCTGACGGGCGAAGGTGATCTCCAGCTTACGATCCCCTTTCTTGTTCCGGTCGATGTCGGTGGCGTTGCGAAGATCCTGCATCGCTTCAGCCATAATCTCAGGGGCATACTTGTCTGCTCCAGCAGCTTGGGCAATGCGGATGGCGTTGTTCGCCTGGTAGAGCTCGAGGGGCGATTTTTCGTCCCTGGTGATGGGATTGAGATTCGATGTCGAACCGTCTGTCTGGGCGTAAGCGCCACGCGGCAGAAGCGAGTAGTGGGCGTTTACCTTTTCAAGCACGCCGTTGGTCTTGTCATTGATGATGACGTTCTGCAGGACGACGACGTCGCTGGGCTGGGTGACGGAGAAATACGGTTCGGCGGTAACGATCATGCCAAACGATTGCAGCGCAGTGGTCACGTCGATGTTGTTCTTATCGTTCGATGGAAGCACTTCGCCGAGATTGTTTGGCCGGCCGTCCGGGGTAATAGCCCAGAGAACGTAGGTCAGATATTCGGGGCCGAAGCCGTTAGCAGGTGTGAGCCCCTGAAATCTGGCTGATATGTGAATACCGCCGCGCTCGCTTGTGACCTTGGCCGACCCCTTCGCAAGGGGGAGAAGCGTGGTGCCTTTAAAGGCTATGTTCGTGGAAGCGCTACGGTGCAGGTAGTTGACGGCATCGAGGTCCCGTTGAACGACCTTCACGCGATAGAGATAGATGCCATTGTCCTGCTTCTTGATATCCGAATCCTGAGCTGGGGCCGTCTGCGCCGTAGGGTTGGGCTCCTGGGCGTTGAGCGCTGCCACTGTCGATCCGCAAATTCCAGCAGAAAGCATCAGGGCAGTAAAGAAGTTCATGGGACGATTCATTCACGTTCTCCTGGGAAATACGAGCTGGTAGCTGTAAACGCACTAATTCCTAGCCTATCGCTATTAGGTGCGATGCGCCGAAAACAACAAAGGTAGTCCGTGGAAGGGGCTTGAAGAAGTTGGATGCCAGGATTTTGGGGAAGTCTAACCTGAAAACAGGTGCTTTAGGTCGTCAGCGAAACCGTAACTCCCCTCCGCCAGCTGTTGAACAACAAGCAGAGGGGAGTCGCGGTCGGCGCTAGGCGCTGTGCTGATGAGCAGGTGTAGTGCGGTGCACGAAGTGATACGGAGGCCACGGGCCAGAGAGCTGCATGCGGCAGTCCTTCAGCTCAAGCGTGGCCGAGGAGTACTTGTTCTGGTAGCGCTCCACCGTCTTGTTATCGATCAGGTGGGCGATATCAAGCAGCATCTTGCCGGAGTCCATGCGCTTGCAGGTGATCTCTTCGGCGAGCGGAAGGAACATGCGATGCATCTGGATGGAGAGAGCACGGGCCTTGGACTGGCGCTCCCGCTGACGGCTGGCGCTCTCGCGCAGGCTGGTCAGGTACTGCTGGCCAACCGTCATGTCGCGAGCTGAGTTGCCGGGGCAGATATCGTCGACGAGGACCTTGAGGTGCATCTCGGCTTTGCCGCGCAGACGCTCTACATTGGCCTGAAAGTGACGCTGGTTGGAGCGGACCGAGCGACGCAGCGCGTCGTCGTCCTGGAAGGTGGTGCCGAACCGGAAAGGCAGCACGGTTGAGAGTTTGAAGCAGTCAGCGACGACGCGGGCGTGGTCTTTGGCAGCTTGCTGGTCCAGGCGGGAGGTGTCCTCTTCGCTGTGTTCTGACACGATGACAGCCAGGTCACTGGCTGGAAATAGGAAGGTTTGATTCCCGAAGAGCCCTGAGACCCCGGCCAGGGGCATTGGGCGGCGGTGGCGGCAAAGTTCTGGAAACGCTTGTCTCTCTGCAACGCAATATGCGTACCAAGCCATAATTTTTATCCTTCCGAGCACGCTGAGGGGTCTAACCGCCCCATCAGGAAGTTGGTTATGTAACTCAAACCGATACGGAAATTTTGAGGGAACTCTTCATTTCAATAGGTTTTTGTTCTGAGAAGCTCGCCAATTTCAGCAAACTCCGCCGAACCGAAACGGATAGTATGCCTATTGAAGTACGATTGGCAACATTTTCTTTGCTAGAAAATGCACCAGTTTGGTAGCAGGTCACTTACGCCCGCCAAAAAGATCAGATGGGACCGTCAGATCGTCGGGCCCGGGTAAGAAAACAGCACAAAATCACCAGAAAGCGTTTCCTAAATCGATTGAACTACTGATCGACTGAAATGCCTGCCACCCTGCTCAGTCAGAGGATTTTTCCCGTTTGGCGGGAGGCTGGCTCGGCGTGCGCCAGGAGGGTAGATTCGCGTCGCTCGGAGCCTTCTGAATAGCGTCCTCCGGACTGGAGATGCCAACGAGACGCAACACCTTTCCGATGGCACGAACAATAGGCCGCATATTTATCCTCGATACCCCCCAAGCTACGCTATTTTTAACCAATGAGTGCAAACCATGAATCGACCTCTGTCCGCAGGCCAGGTAAGTGGAGCGGCCTGTTTGTTTTGAGCCTGATCTCAGGCGTGTTGTTTCAACAGACGGCGACGGGATGGGCTCAAGCCCCTGCCGCCAAGTCAGGGCCTGATTTGATTGTGTTTAGTAACGGCGATCAGTTGACTGGAACGCTGGAGAGGGCCACTGGGGACTCCTTTGTCTTCAAAAGCGATATCGTAGGCGAAATCACGGTTACGGCCGACAAGATCAAAGAACTGCGTTCGGCCGGCAAGTTCGTCGCGCTGAAAAACGGAGAGAAGGTCACACGCACCTCTAGAACACCCGGAACGATAACTTACGGAGACAACGCGGTATCGGTGTCTGATGTAACGTCGTCCAGTACGCCAGAGGTAGTTCCAGTCAAGGACTTGGCGGAGCTGATTGACGCCGCGACGTATACGAAGGAGGTCGTAAGTAACCCCGGAGTCTTCTCCAATTGGACAGGACAAATATCCGGCGGTGTGACATTGGTCGAGTCGTCCTCGACGGGCCAGACCTTCAACGCGGCTGTGAACCTGATACGGTTGGTCCCCACGGTGGACTTCCTGCCTCCACGGACTCGCGACACGATCAATGTGCTCGAAACCTATGGCAAGATAACCCAACCTACGATTCCGCAGACAGACCCGCCGACGCCAGATTCTGTGGCGAAGACGAATATCTTTCATGCCGACGCGGAGCACGATAAGTACTTCACGCCACGAGTGTATGGACTCGTCGGAGTGTCGTTCGATCACAACTTCGCTCAAGGCCTGAACTTTCAGCAGATCTATGGCGCTGGTATCGGTTGGACTGTGATTAAAACGCCCGTCCAGGAGTTCGATGTAAAGGCGGATGTGCACTACGAACGGCAGAACTTCGTGCCGCCCACAGCGAGTACCGACCTCATTGGATCGAGCTTTAGCGAGTTGTACCATCGCAATCTTCCCGCGAAGATTGTCTTCACGGAGAGCGGTACCTTTATTCCGTCGTGGAATGACCCCAGCATCTATTCAGCCATCTTTGCAGCCGGCTTGGAGATTCCGGCTTACAAAAACTTCGGCTTAACCGTGAACGTGTTGGATAACTATCTCAGTAATCCGGCCTTTGGATATAAAAACAACAGCTTCCAGTTCGTGACGGGCGTTGTTTATACGTTGAAGTAGTCAGTTGAGGTAGAGTGGGCGGCCTCGATGCAGGTGATCGAGGCCGCTTTTATTTTGAGGGCCAGAGCGTCGCGAGATTTATGGCGTCTGCGAGTTGAGAATCTGAGCGACGGGACCTGGAAGCTCCTTATCGGCGTTCTTCAACAGCAAACTGACCTGCCACATCTGGGTATCCGAGAGGATGTGCTTGTAAGACGGCATGCCGGAGAGGCGAATTCCGTTAGCCACCTTCCAGTAGGTCTCGCCCGGCTCGTCGTCGCTGACACCGACCACGCCTTCGCTATACCTCTTCCATAGCTGTGGAGCCATGGGAAACATGTGCTTCGAGAAACTGACGTCGTGTCCTGGCGTGCCGTGACAGCTGGCGCACTGTGCGCGGTAGACGTGAGCGCCTGACTCAAAAACATCCTCACTGATGCCGAAGGGCGCAGTTTTGGACTCGCGCTCGATGCGGGCATTCAGGGGAAGCGCGACAATCTGCTTCTCAAAAGGAAGGGGCGAGTCAGTGACAGCGACCGGGAGTGGGCCGAACTTGAGGTAGGCAAAAAGTCCCGCGGCAACGGTAAAGATGCCCAGGATAAAACCGAGAAAGAGTTTGCCGAAGCTGCCGCTGCTGCTTTTTTTCGCCATCGAGGGGGAAACTCCTTGTGGGTAAGGGCCGTTAGAGGGCGGCGGATGTTCTAATAAGGGATACCCGCATGGTGTTCCAGCAGGCGGGTCTCACGTTCCACAATAGCAAAGCCAAGCTTGTGCAGGAGTAATCGTTGATGTTCGGTTTCAGGTCGAGTGTGAAGTGCGTAGCAGGAGTGTTGCTGGCGGGTTTAATGGCCAGCGGAGCAGTAGCTGTACAAGCGCAGGTGACGCATCGGACGCGGCGGGAGTCGAGCGCCAACCGTAAAGCCCGCATTGCCAGGACAATCGCAGAAACCTACAGCCATCGGTGGGAAGTTGCCGGCGGCGGCGGCTATCTGCGTTTCAAGCCTGGTTCCCAGCTGCAGAAAAATAATGAAGTCACGTTCTGGATGACCGGCACATACTTCCTGAATCCGAAGCTCGGCATTATCGGCGATGTTCGCGGAGCGTATGGCAACGCGAAGATTGGGAATAACACCACCGCCCCAGACGGCGGACCTCCGGTTTTTCTACCGTTCAATCCGCAGATCTCCGAATACCCGTTCATGGGCGGTGTGGCCTACCGGGTGTATGCGAAGGAGAAGATCGCAGTCACTGTGACTGGCGAGGGTGGAGCTGTACTGGGTAAGTTTGACGGCGGGTCGAAGGGCTTTCAATCCAAGGATCTTGGCGTCTGGCAGTCGACGACAAAGCCCGGCTTCAGTATCGGCGCCAACTTTGACTACAACCTCTTCCCAAACCTTGCGTTTCGGATAAGCCCAACCTACGTCGGAACGTTCTTCCGACTCGACCCGGCAGATACAACGCATGGACCACCCGGTACGATTCAGAACAACTTCGGAGTCAACGTTGGCTTCGTGTATCGGTTTGGCAAGATCAAATAACGATAAATCGTGAGCTGAAACGGGGTGCAGCGAGAGTCTTCGTTGCACCCCGTTTTACTTTCGTCGATCGAGTAGATGGTGTTCTGCCAGCCATGCGTTCGCAGACGTAAAATACTATGCGCGGGCGGCAATGCGCAGCGACCATCCGTGGGAGGCAGTTTGTAATGGCGACGATCAAGCAGGATGACTTTATCCGGAGTGTGGCAGATGCCCTCCAGTACATCAGCTTCTACCATCCGGTGGACTACATTACGAATCTCGCTCGGGCCTATGAGATGGAGCAGAGTCACGCCGCGAAGGATGCGATGGCACAGATTCTCATCAACTCGCGCATGTGTGCGGAGGGTCATCGACCAATCTGCCAGGACACCGGGATTGTGACGGCATTTGTGAAGGTGGGGATGGAGGTGCGCTGGGAACCGGGCATCGGCGGCATGATGACGATGCAGGATATGGTCGATGAAGGTGTGCGTGAAGCGTGGCGTAATGCCGACAACGTGTTGCGACCGAGCATTTTGGAAGACCCCGCCTTTACGCGCAGAAATACTGGAGACAACACTCCCGCAATGGTGGTGGTGGAGCTCGTCGAGGGTGGCGAGGTGGATGTCACGGTCGCCTCCAAGGGCGGCGGCTCGGAGGCCAAGAGCAGGTTTGCGATGTTGAATCCATCGGATTCGGTAGTGGACTGGGTGCTGAAGACGGTGCCGGGGATGGGCGCGGGTTGGTGTCCGCCTGGAATGCTGGGGATCGGCATTGGCGGCACCGCGGAGAAGGCGATGGTCATGGCGAAGGAGTCGCTGATGGACCCGATCGACATGCAGGAGCTGATTGCGCGTGGCGCGAAGACGAAGATCGAAGAGTTGCGGATTGAGCTCTATAGGAAGGTCAATCGTCTGGGCATCGGAGCGCAGGGGCTGGGCGGGCTGACAACCGTGCTGGACGTAAAGATCATGGACTTCCCGACGCATGCGGCGAATCTTCCTGTCGCGATGATTCCGAACTGTGCGGCAACGCGGCATCTGCACTTCACGCTGGACGGCAGCGGCCCGGTGATGGTGGATCCTCCAAAACTGGATGCGTGGCCGAAGCTGGAGTACGACGTACACACGGCGCGGCGCGTGGATTTAAACACCGTGACGCATGAAGAGGTGAAGACCTGGAAGCCTGGTGAGGTGCTTCTGCTCTCCGGCAAGCTGCTGACCGGTCGCGACGCAGCACACAAGCGGATGACCGACATGTTGACGAGGGGCGAGAAGCTGCCCGTGGACTTCAAAAATCGATTCATCTACTACGTGGGCCCAGTGGAAGCCGTGCGCGATGAAGCCGTAGGCCCTGCAGGACCGACGACAGCAACACGCATGGACAAGTTCACTCGCCAGATGCTCGCGGAGACCGGTCTGCTCGGCATGATCGGCAAAGCTGAGCGTGGACCCGCAGGAATCGACGCCATTCGCGAGTTCGAAGCGGTGTATCTGATTGCGATTGGCGGAGCTGCCTATCTGGTGTCGAAGGCAATCAAGAGCTCAAAGATCTTGGCCTTCGCGGACCTCGGCATGGAGGCCATCTACGAGTTCGAGGTGCAGGACATGCCGGTGACCGTAGCCGTCGACACCAAAGGCACGAGCGTACACACAACGGGCCCCGAGGAATGGTCACGTAGAATTGCTGGGATTCCAATATTGCAGTGATCGCTCCGGGAGCGTTGAAGGTAAATGATTTTTCGTAAAGTTGCTCTATTTCTTTTGTGCATCGTCATTGTCCCTACCGGTATAGCCTCGAAAGCAATCTCACAAGACACGTCAGCCCCTTCTTCTGTGCGTGAAAAAACAGTCGCACAAGAGGCCGTGCATGTGGTTTTAAGCAGATACGCGATCGACACCTCTGTGGCAGTCGCAAAGACGGGCAAGCCACTAGACTCCAATGGTCACTGGTCGATTGGAAGAGACACCCCCGAATCATGCCCGACAACCACTGACCCTTGTGTAAGGGTTATTTATCGTGTGCCTGATGTGACTGTGTCTTGCGAATGGATCGTATTGCTGCGGGGAAGCGATGAGAAGGACATCGTGCTGGATGTCAACGAAGATGCAGCGCGCTACCTTACGGATAAGCAGGCTCGCGGTCAATTCAAACTGCCACTGCATTCAACCAAAGCTCCGGTATATCCACCGGAAGCTCGAAGGTTGCACCTCCAGGGTTCGGTCAAGATGATGGCGCACATCACCCCAAACGGACACGTGGACAATGTGGAGGTGATCTCAGGACCGGAGATGCTGCGTGACTCTGCTGTTAGATCAGTAAAGGATTGGGTGTATGAACCCCTAATCATCGGGTCGAATGCTGTACCAGTCGGGATGATTGTTACGATCCACTTCAGGATGAGTGAATAGAACTCTAACGATTCCTTTAGATCAGGAGATGCGTGAGGGATGTTCGGCGCGCTTCTATCTTGGAGGAATCTGTTTCGAGGGTGTTTGTTGTGCTCCGCTCCGCGCCGATAAGCTGGGCATAGCGTGCATCGCCCATGAGGAAAGTGTAGTCACCACGCTGTTTGTGGACGATTTTGTAGCCCGCCTTGCGCAACCTGGAGATCATCTGTGAGGTCTGCCCGGGTTTCAGCCCGTCGTGAAACTCGACGCATATCTGCCGGACGGGGATGTGCTCCGACAGTACCTGGTCGATAACTTCATACTCGAATCCTTCGATGTCGATCTTCAACAAGTCGATGGCGGGGTGGCCGTTGTCGCGCATGATGGTTGAGACTCTGTTGCAATGAAAGGTGACTTTTTCCACTCCCTCTCGGGGAATCGAATAGGAGCCTTCTTTCGGTTTTGTTGGCACCGAAAATTCTATGATGCCGTCTTCCGCAGCTAGTCCGATGGGAAAGAAGTGCAAGTTGGTGGTGTCGCTCTTCGCCGCAGTCGCGATGCCGGTTGGTGAGGGATCGAAAACGAGAACGGGCTGGCTGGTTATCTTTGCAAGCTCGAGCTCGAAGCTCATGTTCAGGCCTACTCCGCCGCAGTAGGCTATGGCAGGCGGATGCGTTGTGTTGATGACCCAGCCGCCACCGTTCTCGATGCCCAGGAGATACATGTCGGGGGAGGATGAATAGAAAAAACGATCGACCGTGGATCTCGCCTTACCACGGACCCATTTCCGGAAGCTCATCAGATATTTATACAAGATGGCTTCTCGACAGACCTGTTGTTGGTCGACGCGGGTAACTCATTCGATCAAGCCCAGATTGTGTCGCCGAGATGATCGAGAGCGGGAAGCCGGAATTCCGATTCTGCAATAGCTGTGAACTTGACAGAGCGTGGTGTGCCAATTCTTCACCTGCTGATGTGAAATTGCCTATAACGTGACTTTTCGGGCACGTCACTGACGTGTGCGAACTCAAGCTTCTACTCAAATGAAGTTGCTCGATGACTACCAGCGGTTGACCATCTGACTTCTAGGTCACGCATGACTCCTGCCGGAGCACTGCTCCCATTAACCACTCTGAAGGAACCCCTCTGGATGACACTTCGTTCGGGATCCGTCCGAAGGATAGGCCCCAAAAGAGACTTGAGTTGCTCATGCCGATCTCTATCCGCTGGAAGGGCAGGGTGAGTCGCCTTCGTCGCCTCGCCTGAATGAAAAGCCAACTCCCACTTTCGCCAAATTGCCCAATCTTCAAGGACAAACTCTAGCTGAGTGAGCGTAAGCGGGGTGAGTAAGAACAGGTCGGTATAGCCGTCTCGATCAAAACAGCAATCGTAAAAGTGGGGTTGATCACCAAAGTTCGCGACACCTTGTCGAGGGCCGTCATAGTATTCCGAAACGGTGAAAACTCTTTCGTACACGGGATCCGCACCTGCAACGAGCATGTCCTGATTCTATGAGATTTGCTCTCCGCCACTCGGTACTTCCCGAGAAACGGGGTTTTCGGCAGTTAGTGTTGGCAAACCACACTGATCACTATTGGAGAATTGCGGCTTGGGCTTCCGGTTGGACGCGACGGCCTTGGCAGATTAGGTGATGCGTGAGGGGTGTTCGGCGGGAGGCAGCGGCTTCTTTTTGCGGCTGAGGACGAAGCTGCGGCGCTTGCGGCGTTTGTCGGAGGCGTGGTCGATCTTCTTCCAGAAGCCGATGAAGTAGTCGACTGCCGAAATGATAGAGACGATCGTCATCCAGTAGATGGCCGTGACCGCGATGAAGTGGACGCCGACGATGTAACCGCCCCAGTTCCAGTAGTCCCAACGGTGCGCGAGGATCGCTGCAACGACAGAGACGATCTGGATGACGGTCTTCAGCTTGCCGATCTCGCTGGCCTCAATCGTGAAGCCTTCGGTGGCGGCGATGCTGCGCAGGCCGGAGACAAGGAACTCGCGGCCGATGACAAGGATGGCAATCCAGGGCTTCATGATGCCGGGGGTGTAGGCGACCAGGATGATGTAGGCCGCCGTGATCATCAGCTTGTCCGCGAGCGGGTCGAGCAGGATGCCCATGGTGGTGATCTGCTGGCGACGCCGCGCGAGGTAGCCGTCCAGGCCGTCCGTGATGCTGGCCAGGATGAAGACGATGGAAGCGATGATCTCCTGCTCGCCCCCGCGCAGGCCTGTGGCCCCATGTCCGCCGGTAAAAGGAAAGATGGGCGACAGTATCCAGATGAGCAGCGGGATGCATGCGATACGGCTCATCGTGATGGAGTTAGGCAGATTCATCGCGGATTACTGAAAGCATGCCGTGCGGAGGAGACGCGGCACCAACAATAGCATTCTCCCATAGTGGCGTAGACGTAGGTTTAAGAAGTTCGACCTGGGTTGGACGTCGGGAAAGATGGGTAGTTTATCGAACTGATGACAAATGTCGCGACCGGCGATAGCCACCAAAATAAATGTGAAAAAGATGGCGCATTTTTCGAAGCCAAAACAAAGCACCTCTAACGACCACATCTACCACGCAAAACACCACGTTTTCACCATGCAAAAAACCACATTTTCACCACACAAATTCCCAAAACCCCCTTCAAAAAACCAACAAAACATCAAAAACCGACCCTCAGGACCGTTCAAAAAAAAGTCTACAAAAATATCCAACCGAGCGCGCCAAATACCTCCCCGATGAACCGTCGGACTGGGAGGATGCTAAGACAACGAGGCAGCCTCTTCAGGCTGCCTCGTTGTTGCGTTTGTTCGGAGTTTAGGCGTAGATGCCACGTTGCTTGGTGGTGTAGGCTACGCGGTCGATTGCCAGCATGTAGGCGGCGATGCGGTTGTTGACGTTATGGGTCCGGGCGTAGTTCACGACGTCGCCGAAGCTCTCGGTCATGATGTTGTCGAGGCGATGGTTCACCTCGGCCTCGGTCCAGAAGTAGCCCATGCGGTCCTGCACCCATTCGAAGTAGCTGGTGGTGACGCCACCGGCGTTGGCGAGGATGTCGGGGATGATGAAGACTCGCTTGTCGGCGAGGATCTCGTCGGCGACGGTGGTGGTGGGGCCGTTGGCGCCTTCGCAGAGGATCTTGCAGCGGATGCGGTCGGCGTTCTTGCTGGTAATGACGTTTTCGGTGGCTGCGGGGATGAGGATCTCGCAGTTGTAGGTGAGGAGCTCGTGCTTGTCGACGGCCTCAGCCTCGGTGAAGCCGACGATGGTTCCGGCCTTCTGGCGATGCTGGATGAGGGCGTGGATGTCGATGCCGTTGGGGTTGTAGAGAGCGCCATCGTACTCGGCGATGCCGGTGACGGTGTAGCCCTTTTGTGCGAGGAGCTTCGCGGAGTTGGAACCGACGTTGCCGAAGCCCTGAACGATGACGCGGCAGCCGTCGATGGACATACCGAGGTGCTTCATCGCCTCGTCGCAGACGACGGAGACGCCGCGGCCGGTAGCTTCTTTGCGGCCACGGGAGCCGCCAAGATTGACGGGTTTACCGGTCACGACGGCGTTGACGGTCTGGCGCATGTGCATGGAGTAGGTGTCCATGATCCAGGCCATGGTCTGCTCGTCGGTGCCCATGTCGGGGGCGGGAACGTCTTTTTCGGGTCCGATGAATTCGATGAGTTCGGCGGTATAGCGGCGGGTCATGCGTTCGAGTTCGCCCTGGGACATCTTCTTGGGGTCGCAGATGACGCCGCCCTTGGCTCCGCCAAAGGGGATGTTGACGACGGCGCACTTCCAGGTCATCCAGGAGGCGAGGGCGCGGACTTCGTCGAGGGATACGTCGGGGGAGTAGCGGATGCCGCCCTTTGCGGGGCCACGGGCGACGGAGTGCTGGACGCGGTAGCCGGTGAAGACTTCGATGGAGCCGTCGTCCATGCCGACGGGAATGTGGACGATGAGTTCGCGTGCGGGGTAACGGAGGACCTTCCAGATGCCTTGATCGAGGTTAAGTTTTTGTGCTGCGAAGTCGAATCGAGCGGCCTGGGCCTCCCAGGGATTTGTCTCCTGCTCGAGTGTGAGGGTCTGCATTGTGACGTTCCTTTGTTCTGTTGCTGGTATCAGCGATTCTCCGGCCATCGTGTGCCTCCGCTAGAAGCAGGATACAGCTTGAGCCAGACCGGTCTGTGGCCAAACTCGCAGAGTATAGGCCCCTAAAACGACGATGTGCAATGAGACCGATGGGGGAGAAGCCAGGTTGACATAATGGGTTAAAAGTGGGCTAAAAAGTCCCTCCGACAGGCACATTTATGATGGAAGTGCCATGTCTTCTATTGACTCGAACTCCCTTCCCTCCGCTCGTGAATTTTTGAAGTTAAGCCGTAATCACTCGCTTGTGCCGGTGTACCGGACCATTACGGCCGATCTGGAGACTCCGGTGTCGGCGTTTCTACGGATTGCGTCCGAGGAGCCGGAGGCGTTTCTGCTGGAGTCCGTAGAGGGCGGCAAGCATGTGGGTCGCTATACCTTTATCGGCGTGCAGCCGTATAAGAAGATGGTGTCGCGGGGGAAAAGTATTACGGTGCGCGAGGGGCGGAAGGAGCGCACGTTTGAAGGGGACATCTTTGAAGAGCTGAAGCGGGCGCTGAGTGGGCATAACCCGGCGAAGCTTGCGGGGCTGCCACCGTTTACGGCTGGTGCGGTGGGCTTCTTTGCGTACGACGTGGTGCGGCAGATTGAGAAGCTGCCTTCGCTGGCTAAGGATGAGCTTGGCGTTCCGGATGCTTGTCTGATGTTCTTCGATCAGGTGCTGGCATTCGACCATGTGAAGAAGGAGATTCACCTGATGGTGACGGCGGACCTGACGCGGGAGGCTCGCGAGGGTGCGTATGAGCGTGCGGTTCGGCGGCTGAATAAGTTGGAAAAGCGGCTGGCGGATGCTTTGCCTTTGCAGCGGAAGAAGAAGGCGCTCGGCAAGTTGAAGGTAACGGCTCGTACTCCGAAGGCGGCGTATTTGAAGGGTGTTGAGAAGACGAAGGAGTACATCGCTTCGGGGGATGTGTTTCAGTGTGTGCTGTCGCAGAGATTCGACTGCGTGCCGGGGGTGGATGCGTTTGAGGTGTATCGGGCGCTGCGGATCGTAAACCCTTCGCCTTATATGTACTTTTTGCGGTTTGGCTTGGAGGATGGGGTTGCGAAGGGTAAGACTTCTTCAACGGCGAAGAAGGTTTCGAAGTCTCAGGCGCATATTGTGGGGTCTTCGCCGGAGCTGCTGGTGAGGGTGCATGGGCGTGAGGTGGAGTATCGGCCGATTGCGGGGACGCGGCCACGGAGCGCGGACGAGGTGGAGGATCGGGCGATGGAGGCCGATCTGCGCGCGGATGAGAAGGAGGTGGCCGAGCACATTATGCTGGTCGACCTGGGGCGGAACGATGTTGGGCGGGTGAGTGAGTTTGGGTCTGTGAAGGTGAAGGATCTATGTTTGTGGAGCGGTACAGCCATGTGATGCATATGGTGAGTTCGCTTGAAGGCAGGCTGCGACCGGAGTTGGGGGCGGTGGATGCGTTTCGTGCGTGCTTCCCTGCCGGTACTCTGAGTGGTGCGCCGAAGATTCGGGCGATGGAGATTATTGAGGAGCTGGAGCCGGCTCGGCGAGGGGTGTATGGCGGGAGTGTGCTGTATGCGGACTTCAGTGGGAATTTGGACTCTTGTATTGCGATTCGGACGCTGTTTATGAATGGGGAGCAGGGGCACTTTCAGGCGGGTGGTGGGATTGTGGCGGATTCGGTGCCGGAGAAGGAGTTTGAGGAGTCGGTGAATAAGGCAAGAGCGGTGGTGAGGGCGATTGAGCGGGCTAGGGGAGTTTAATCCACTTTCGTTTATCAGGTAATCGAATGAAAATAGCCGTTGTCTTTATAGCTTTGTTCCTTTCCGCCCTTGTTCCGACAGGGATCCAAGCGAGCACTCCGGTTTCAGAGAAGGACCTAGCGAAAGTATCTCTGTTTGAAGTAAACAGAGATACCAAGTTGGACCTTCAGACAACTTCCAACGAAGGATTTGTTGTCATCGCTACCCAAGATTGCTTGGTTCTTATCAACGGAACAAGCACTCCTTTAAAGGCTGGGGAATATAAGAGGGTCTCTGGCAAACTAAATTTAGAGCTCGCCCAATCCGGCAACATATCAATCCCGTTCTTCGTAGTCGAAATTCTTTCCGCAAGACAGCCTCTCACGATTGAAGAGACCACCCTTGCGCCTAATCAACGGTTAGAGGACGCAAGCGACCGAAACTCCACTTTGCTACTCGCAATCGTTCCGTTACGACTCAGTGACGTGAGGGATCTAGCCAATGAGGGTGAGCCATGAAAGGCAAGTCCGCAAAGGAAAATTGAACTCCAGAAAGGCCAGAGTATGTGGCTCAAGGAAGGCATGCACCGTTTGCGTAATACGGGGAATTCTGCAGCTCGATTTATCACCATTGAATGGTGATTTCGAAAAAACACTCAAACGAGGGTGGATGCTAGATTCAGTCGCTTGGAGTTTCTGAAGCTGGGTGTAGCTGTGGCTTATGGCAATTTGCCTGATGGTGTAAAGACTGCAAACGCAGATTCCCTTCGGGAATGACAAACAAAAGGCCAAGACGACTCTGCGCCAACTGCGGCATTGCTCTAGTGCTGCGTGTTGCGTCTGTTATCTGTGGTGGGCTGTGTGGGGCGTAAATTTAATACGATATGGTCTTTGTTCTGGATAACTACGATTCGTTTACTTACAACCTGGTGCAGTATATGGGTGAGCTTGGGGCCGAGATGGTGATTCGGCGCAATGATGAGCTGACGGCGGAGGAGGTTGAGGCGATGCGGCCGGATCGGATTTTGATCTCGCCGGGGCCTTGTACGCCGCAGGATGCGGGGATCAGCATGGAGCTGATCAGGCACTTCGCCGCGCTGGGGGAGGCGGGTGGGCCGAGGGTGCCGATTCTTGGGGTGTGCCTGGGGCATCAGGCGATCGGGGCGGCGTTTGGGGGCAATGTGATTCGCGCGCCGAAGCTGATGCACGGCAAGACGAGCGAGGTGGAGCATGATGGGAAGACCATCTTTGCGGGGATACCGTCGGCGATGACGTGTACGCGGTACCACTCGCTGATTGTGTCGGATGAGGGGCTGCCGGAGGAGCTGGAGGTGTCGGCGCGGGCTGTCAGCGAAGTGCAGGGGGATGGTGGGACGATTATGGCGCTGAGGCATCGGGAGCTGCCGATTGAAGGGGTGCAGTTTCATCCGGAGAGCGTGCTGACGGTGCATGGCAAAGAGATCATTAAGAATTTTTTGAAGATGTAGGACGGGGTTGTGATGGTGCGTCGGGTGATTCTTGTGTTCGCGATGGGTTGTGGGGTGGCGGGGGCGCAACAGGCGATCGGGGCTGGTGGGATTGGGACGGTGGGGGTGCAGGATGCGACGATTGCAGGGGCGCTCGAGGTAAGCAATGGCCGGGCGGTGCTGGTGGGGAATACGACCGTTACGGCGAGGGATAAGACTGCTGAGGTAGAGCTGAAGCGCGGCGGGTCGGTGAAGGTTTGTGCAACGAGTGGTCTGCATGTGACTTCTGGACAGAGTGCGGCTGGTGTCACGCCAGCGTTGATGCTGGCGCTCGATCGCGGGGCGATTGAGGTGAAGATGGCGGCGACGACCAGAGATGTGGTGATGACGCCGGATCTTCGGTTCAGCCTAAAGGGGGATGGGCCGCTCGATCTGCAGTTGCGGGTGACGAAGAATGGCGATACGTGCGTTGAGAATCGTGGGGCGCAGGCGCCGATGCTGAATGTTGCCGATCCGTTTGGCGATGGGACGTATGAGCTAAGGGCGGGGCAGCATGTGCTGTTTGAACATGGGAGCTTGAAAGAGGTAGTGGACCATGAGAGCTCGTCGTGTGGGTGCCCGCCGGAGCAGGCACCGACGATGACGGTGGCGGACGCGCTGTTGAGTGGCGGGGCCGCGGGTTCGGGTGATGCAGCGAAGACGGCTGCTGAGGCGCATCCCTTCCCTGCTGCCGTGAGCGCTGGGTTGGCTCCGGTTGCTGTGCCGCCACAGGCTCCTGAGGGGGCTTTGCACGAGCAGGTTTCGGCGACGCTGAGTTCGAGTGGTGGCGCGGATAGTCTGGCTGAACCGGCTGGGTCTGCGGCTGCAAAGGCTGATGCGACAGCCGCGACGACGACCGCGAATGCAGGTCAGGGTGCGCCGGCTGCGGCTCCCGCTGCGACGCCGCAAAAAGGGGGCTTTGGGCACGCTATCGGGCGGTTCTTCAAGCGGATCTTCGGTAGTGGATAAGGTGGGGATTGAGGCATGGCCTGCAGCGGGTGTTCGGTGAGAGCGGAAGAGCGTTCGCTGAGCTACAATTAAAGGGTTGTGGGCCTTCCAGCAAGGATGCTTGTGCCCCTCAACGACAATCTTCCAAATAGCTGAATTCAGCACAGATTAGAGGTTTTTTTATGTCGATTCCCGCAACGCAGATGCGCCCGGGCATGATTATCAAGCACAACAATGACCTTCACACAGTGTTTTCGGTGGAGCACCGTACGCCGGGAAACCTGCGCGCGTTCATCCAGGCGAAGCTGCGGAACGTTCGCACCGGCGCGATGTTCGTCGAGCGCTTTCGGTCGCCTGATCCGATCGATCGCGTCATTGTTGATGAGACGAAGATGGAGTTTTTGTATAACGACGGCGACGACTACTACTTCATGGACGAAGCCTTCGAACAGACGATGCTGAAGCGTGAGACGCTGGGCGATGCCGTGGAGTACCTGATCCCGAACTTGAACATCAGCGTGAGCTACTACGACGGCAAGGCTGTTGGTATCGAGCTGCCAGGCGTGGTGGAGATGACTGTGATGGAGACCGAGCCGGGGATCAAATCGGCAACGGCGTCGTCGGTGACCAAGCCTGCGAAGATGGAGACGGGGCTGGTGGTTGCGGTGCCTCCGTTCATCAATGAAGGTGAGAAGATTCGCGTGGATACGGCGGAAGGCGCTTACATTAGCCGGGCGTAGGAACTGCATTATGAACAAAGAGGCAGGGTCACGGGACTCTGCCTCTTTGTTTTCATCCGATGCGCCTTGCGTGGGCGTATCGGCTCTGCGAGACTGGATGCTCCATGGTGTGTCATTACCTCGTCAAAGGTCGCGTGCAGGGGGTCGGGTTTCGCTGGTTTGTGCAGCGGGAGGCGGCGGAGATTGGGCTGCGAGGTTGGGTTCGGAACACGGATCAAGGCCATGTCGAAGTGCTTGCGGCGGGTGAACCGAGTGAGCTTGCTGAGTTGAAGGATGCGCTGCACAAGGGTTCGCGCGGCAGCCGCGTCGATGCAGTGCTGGAAGATGAACTGGCCGAGAGCGAAGGCGCGAAGCTCGGGCCATTTGAGATTGAGGGAGCCTGGTAAGAACTGATGACGTTACCGATAAATTGTGAACCATTGAAAGAGCTTGTCCGGACCGTTCCGGACTTTCCGAAGCCTGGAATTTTGTTCTACGACATTACAACCGTGTTGAAAGACAAGGCAGGATTTGCCACGTTGATTGACGCGTTTGCGCAGTACTACATCGGCAAAGAGATCGATCTGGTGCTAGGGATCGAGGCGCGTGGGTTCATCTTTGGGCCGGCGTTGGCATATCGGCTAAACGCGGGTTTTGTGCCGGTGCGCAAGCCGAAGAAGCTGCCTGCACCTGTGGCGCGAGTGAACTACGACCTGGAGTATGGGACGGACTCGCTGGAAATTCATCTGGATGCGATCAAGCCGGGCGAGCGTGTGATCATCGTCGACGATCTGCTGGCAACCGGCGGAACGATGGAAGCAACGGTGCGTCTGGTGCGCCAGCTTGGCGGAGAGATCGCCGGATTGGGGTTTGCGATTGAACTCGACTTCCTGAAGGGGCGCGAGAAGTTTCAGGAGTATGACGTGCTGAGTCTGCTGCACTATGACGAGTAGGCGTGAACCAAATTTGTTCATCGAACCGTTTTGAAGCGTTATTAAACCAGGGCCAGCATCTCGGATCGATGCTGGCCCTTTTCGCCTAAGACAAAGGAGCAGGAATGAAATCTCGTGGATATGCGGTGCATGATAAGAAGTCGCCTCTGGTTCCGTTCAACTTTGAGCGGAGAGAGCCTCGGGCGAATGATGTAGTGGTCGAGATTGCTTACTCCGGGATCTGCCACTCGGATATTCATCAGGCGCGGGATGAGTGGGGTGGGTCGATTTACCCGATGGTTCCGGGACACGAGATTGTGGGGCATGTCACTGCGGTTGGTGGCGATGTCAAGAAGTTCAAGGTGGGCGATCTGGCTGCGGTTGGCGTGATCGTCGACTCGTGCAGAGTTTGCGAGAACTGTAAGGCAGGTGAGGAGCAGTACTGCATGAAGGGAGCGATTGAGACATACAACAAGCGCGACTATGAAGGCGTGGTGATGTATGGCGGGTACTCGAACAATATCGTGGTGGATGAGAATTATGTCCATACGATCTCGCCGAAGCTGAACCTGGCTGCTGTGGCTCCGCTGCTGTGTGCAGGGATTACGACGTACTCGCCGTTGCGCCACTGGAAGGTGGGGAAGAACAGCAAGGTGGGCGTGGTTGGGCTTGGTGGGTTGGGCCACATGGGTTTGAAGTTTGCTCATTCGTTTGGCGCGCATGTGGTGCAGTTCACGACGTCAGAGAACAAGATTGCGGATGCGAAGAAGCTGGGCGCGGACGAGGTTGTTGTGACCAAGGATGCTGCCGCAGTCGCAAAGCATGCGGGGAGCTTCGACTTCATTCTCGACTGCGTGTCGGCGCCGCACGACATCAATCAATATCTGGGCCTGCTGAAGCTGAATGGGACATTGTGTCTGGTGGGGCTGCCCGAGACACCGCTTACCGTGGCTCCGTTTTCGGTCGTGGCAAATCGTCGCTCGCTTGCCGGGTCGGGGATTGGTGGGATGAAGGAGACGCAGGAGATGCTTGATTACTGTGCCGAACATAACATCGTGTCGGACATTGAACTGACGTCTGTGGACAAACTTGCTGAGGCTTATGAGCGCGTGGTGAAGGCGGATGTGAAGTACCGCTTCGTGATCGATATGGCTACGTTGCCAAAGGGCTGATCCGGATGGTTGCTTGTGGCGGCCGCTGTTGTGATGCGGCCGCTTCGAGCGATTCTGTTATGGGTTTACGTTGAGCTTGGCGATCGTGCTCTAAACGCAGAGTGTGTACATGGGTGAGTCAAGCAGGACGGTCTGGACAGGGCCGGAGAGTTTGCCGGTTACGGTGTCGCGCTTGAAGACGGTGACATTCGCAGAGTCCTGGTTGCCGCAGATGAGCCACTCGGCGGTGGGGTCGAGGGTGAAGTGGCGGGGAGTCTTGCCGCCGCAGGAGATTCGCTGGACGAAGGTCAGATTGCCGTCTTTGCCGGCGATCGAGAAGACCACGAGCGAGTCTTCTCCACGATTGCTCGCGTAGAGGAAGTAGCCGTCGGGTGAGATGGCTAATTCTGCCGCGGTGTTTTTGCTTGCCGGGAAATCCGCGGCAATGGTCTTAATCGAGAAGTTGGTGTTGATGAGAAGACCCTGCGGGGTGGCACTGTAGCGCGTGGCGGTCCAAAGATTGCGATCGATGGTCGAGTCGATTTCGTTGATGCAGTAGACCCAACGAGCGTTTGGATGGAAGACTACGTGGCGCGGGCCGCAGCCAGGGCGGTCGTTGGTAAAGAGGTGGGGATCGGAGAGTTCGCCAGTTTCGGGGTGGATGTAGAAGACGCAGATGCGATCAGTGCCGAGATCGCAGACGAGAAGGAAGCGGTCGTCGGGGGAGACTGTGGCGCAGTGGGGGTGTGGGTTATCCTGACGGCTGCCGACGGGGCCGAGGGCGCCGAACTTTTTATGGTCTTTGAAGTCGAGGCGTTCGACTGGCTGGCTGAGAGTGCCGTCGGGCTGGATGCGGTAGGAGGCGATGGCTGAGCCCATGTAGTCCGCGACAAAGGCGGCGTGGCCGGTGGAGTCGACTGAGACGTATGCAGGGCCTGCGCCGCCGGATGAGACTTGGCCAGCCTGATGAAGAGCGCCGGAGGCCGGGTCTAAGGTGAAGGTGGTTACGGTTGCGGCGGGGTCGTTGATGGCATTGACTGCATAGACGGAGCGGCGTCCCGGCCCTGGTGGCGAGACAGCCAGGAACGACGGACGCGCGGTGGTCGCGGCGAGGACTGGAGGAGTCAGCTGACCCTTGGTGGGATCGAAGGTGGATTGATAGATGCCCTTGCTGACGCCCTTGTTCGTGTCGGTTCCGAAGTAGACATGAACGGGGATGGGAGGAATGGGCTTTTTCTTGCGGATTGGCCAGTCGGCCAAAGCTCGGGCAGACGCGGCAAAGGCGGAAATCGAGACAACAAATCTTCGTCGGGTGAACATGGGCCAAACCCCTGGGAGCTTATGCTGGTTCGCCTGGTAGGTGGATGCCTAGCTCGTCTTCGGCACGGATGTTCTCGTTGATGACGGGCAGGCTCGGCAAATAGTCGGTTCGTCCAGCTTCTTTGACGACGGCGTTGGCGTGTTCAAGGACTTCGTCGACCGTCATGGTGTACATCTCGCGGCCATTATCGTAGCCGGACTGGATGGCGTGCTGGAGATAGCGGCCGGCAGTCTGGGCGGCGAGATAGTCGGTGATAACGTGACCGGTGCGGTGCTTCTGCTCGACCCAGGCCAGGTTTGGCATGGCGATCCAGACAGGGCGGCCATTGACGGCGAAGCGGATGTCGGTGGCGTCGGCGTGGCGGGTGGCGATGGCAACCATGGTCCCCTTCCAGACGCAGTGCAGGTCTTCCCCGGTCCAACGGTCAGTTATTTTGAAGTCTTCATACATGATTGGTTCTAGATTAGTGCAGGGTGGGGGGTTGAGCAAGGTCGGAAGAGGGGCGAAAAGGGTTATTGGCTCTTATTTGAGCGTTACCCCAGGGGACGGCTTGTTGGGATTCCCACAATGGGAATAATATTGCACGTTACTTTCGTAAGCACTTGAAATTCCTTGTAGCTTATGCAGGTTACCCCGGCTATCCTTTCTTATCTTTACGGTGATAGATGAACGTGCGTCGAACAGAAGCAGAAGCTGCTAGTTTAAGGGCGATTTGGACACGTGAACTGTTGGACTCCCAGCCAGAACTTGAATGTGAAGAACTGGTGCAGCTTGCTGCCAGTATCTGCGGAACTCCAATTGGCCTGGTGACGCTGCTGGACGAGCGACACCAGTGGTGTCGTACGTCCGAAATACTGAAGATGTGGGAGACACCTCGCGAGGTCGCGTTTTGCGCTCATGCGATCCGACAAACTGAGCTGTTTGTGGTGAAAGACGCTCTGACGGATCAGCTTTTTGGAAGTAATCCGTTGGTTACAGGAGATCCGACAATACGGTTTTTTGCGGGGGTGGGATTATTCCGGTCGGATGGAGAGCCGATGGGGACCTTCTGTGTAATAGATATGGCTCCCCGTATCTTGAGCGAGGAACAGGGTCGCGCCTTGGAAGTTTTGGGTCGGCAGATCAGTGTTCGGCTGGAGGCAGTGGTGCAGCGCAGGGCGCTGGAGCAGGCTTTGGCTGAAAAAGAGAAGGCTGGCGCTGGTTTAAGGGCCAGTGAAGAGCTGTTTCGCGCCTTCATGAATGCCAGCCCGTTTCTGAGCTATATCAAGGATGCTGCAGGTCGGTTGCTGTTTTATAACCGCAGTTTCGCGCAACGGTTTGGCGTGACAGAATACGCGTGGCTGGGGCGGACGGATGAGCAGCTTTGGTCGAGAAAACTGACTAAGTCGGTGAGGACCCATGATCTTGAGGTAATGGCCGGCGGGAAGATGGTCGAGACCGAGGAGCATATCCGTAATACAGATGGGACGGTCAGCTCGTTGAGGTCGTTCAAGTTTCCGTGTCATGATTCGGCTGGGAATGTTTTGCTGGCTGGGGTGGCGGTGGATGTGTCGGAAGAGGTCGCACATCATGCTGAGTTGGAACGCTACCATCGCGAACTCGAGGACGCGAACGATCAGTTGCGGAAGCTGGCTGTGACCGATGAACTGACTGGGTTGAGGAACCGCAGATCGTTCGAAGAGCGGTTGGTGATGGAGTTCTCGATGGCACGGCGCAGGAAGCGGGAGCTTTCTGTGCTGTTGATTGACGTCGATGATTTCAAGACGATCAATGACCGGTGGGGACATGCTGCTGGAGATGAAGTGTTACGGCGGCTAGGTACTATTTTGCGGACGACAGTGCGGCTGCCTGACTTGCCTGCACGGTATGGCGGTGAGGAGTTTGTGGTGCTGTTGCCGGAGAGCGGCGAAGAGAGTGCTATGGGGCTGGCTCGGCGTGTGATGCAGCGGGTTGCAAGCGAGGACTGGGAGAATGAGGCGCTCACGATCAGCGTTGGAATGGCTGCTATGACTGAGTCGCTGGAGAATGGGTTTCAGCTGGTGGAACTGGCGGATGAGGCTCTGTATGCTGCCAAACGCGCTGGGAAGAATCGCGTGATGGTGCATAGCGGGTAAGACTGTCCTGCCGGACGGCCCACTGCGCTTGCCACCCCTGCAAACGAAGACCTGTTTGCGGGGACCCCGATTCGGGCGACCACTTCGTGGTGGTATACCGGTCTTGGAGAGGCGATGCTCTGTGGTCGTGAGTAAGCACTTTTCAAAAGAATGGCGCACCTTTTAGGTGCGCCTCTTTTGTTGATGTTGATACGGAAGTTTATGCTTCGGCGTTTGGATCGCCTGCTTCGCCGGGATTGCGCTCTTCCATCTGCTTGGCAAGCTCTTCACGTTTCTTGGTACGAGCTTCGGCGCGCTTCTGAGCCTTTTCGTTGAGCTCGTGCTCTGCACCGAGGAGCTCGATGTAAGCCATCTCGGCGGCGTCACCCTTGCGGGCTCCGACGCGCGTGATGCGGAGGTATCCGCCCTGACGTGCGGCGTAACGCGGGGCTACGGTGGCGAAGAGGCGGTCAACCGACTCGGGCGTCATGAGGTATGCAGCAGCCTGGCGGCGGGCGTGGACAGTGCCGCGCTTGCCGAGGGTGATCATCTTCTCGATGAGGGGGCGGGTGGCCTTGCACTTGGTGATGGTGGTCTCGACGCGGTCCATCAGGATGACGGAGGTTACGAGGTTGCGCAGCATGGCGCGGCGATGGCTGGTGTTGCGGCCTAGTTTGTATCCTGCATTACGGTGACGCATCGGTGATCTCCTTCGACTCGGCTATGGCCGTGAGTCGGTGGTGCTTAGAATGTGCGCTCGGTGGAGGCTGGCGCGGTGAAACGGCCCGAAGGCTTGTTGCTACGCTGCTTGCGCTGCGCTTTCAGGTAAGACTGCGGTGGCGGAGTTGAGGTCCGCCACCGCTGCCTGGTTAGAAGTTCTCTGGCTCACTGCCGACGAGGTCGAGATCTTCGTCCTCATCTTCATCTTCATCATCGTCGTCATCAAAGTTGCCGAAGCTGGCGGCGAGGGTGGCTGCGGGCAGGACGGAGGTGGGTCCGGGCTGCGGGTTGCCGTTCTCGTCGATCTTCATGCCGAGGGACAGGCCCATCTGCGCGAGGATCTCTTTGATCTCATTCAGGGACTTGCGGCCGAAGTTCTTGGTCTTCAGCATCTCGGCTTCGGTCTTCTGGATGAGTTCGCCGATGGTGGCGATGTTGGCGTTCTTGAGGCAGTTGTAGCTGCGGACGGAGAGCTCGAGCTCTTCGACCGAGCGGTTGAGGTTCTCGTTGCGCAGGGCAGGGCCATCGTGCAGGCCGTCGTGACCGGCTTCCATCTCCTCCTCAAAGTTGATGAAGATGGTCATGTGGTCCTTGAGCAGCTTGGCGGAGAGGCCGAGCGCGTCTGCGGGGAGCACGGTGCCGTTGGTCCAGATCTCGATGGTGAGCTTGTCGTAGTCGGTGATCTGACCGAGACGGGCTGCCTCAACGAGGTAGTTGACCTTGCGAACGGGCGAGTGAACGGAGTCGACCGGAATGAAGCCGAGGCCGAGGTCGCCGTCGAAGTTTTTGTCGGCTGAGATGTAGCCACGGCCGCGCTTGAGGCGCATCTCCATGTCGATCTTGCCGCCTTCGGAGACGGTGCAGATGTAGACGTTCTTGTCGAGGATCTCGACGTCACCGTCGGCTTCGATCATGCCGGAGGTGATGACACCGGCCTGGTCGGCGCGGAGGTAGAGAGCCTTGGGGCCTTCGCCGGCAAGCTTGAAGGGAATCTGCTTGAGGTTCAGGATGATGTCGGTCGCATCTTCGACGACGCCGGTGATGGACTGGAATTCGTGCAGGACACCTTCAATGCGAACAGCGGTGACGGCAGCGCCTTCGATGGAGGACAGAAGGGTGCGGCGGAGCGCGTTGCCGATGGTGGTACCGAAGCCGCGCTCAAAGGGCTGCGCGGAGAACTTGCCGTACTTTTCGGTGAGTGTTTCGGTGTCGACTGCGAGACGCTTGGGCTTTTGAAAACCTCTCCAAAGCATGTGTTTCTCCTTTTCCGGCTCACTCGCGATGCATTCTGCGAGATGGCGGGGTGTTGCTGTTGCGGGTTAGGTTTTGTGTTCGCTTTCGCATGTTGTAGCGCGGCAAGGAACAAATATGATGTTCTTTTTGCCGCGCTGCAAGATGACGAATGTTCATGTGTAACTACAGCAGTTACTTGCTGTAGAGTTCGACGATCAGCTGCTCGTTGACCGGCAGGTTGACATCCTCGCGCTTCGGCAGAGCAATGACCTTGCCGGAGAGATTGTCGCGGTTGATATCGAGCCACTGAACCTGGTTCTGACCGGCAGCAAAGTTCTTTGCCTCTTCGAGCATGACCAGAGCCTTCGAGCCTTCGCGGATCGCGATCTCATCGCCAACCTTCACCTGGAAGGATGGGATGTTGACCTTGCGGCCATTGACCTGAAGGTGGCCGTGACGAACGACCTGACGGGCCTGGCGGCGGCTCATTGCGAAGCCGAGGCGGTAGGCGACGTTGTCGAGGCGGGTCTCAAGCTGCTGGAGCAGAAGTTCGCCGGTGACGCCGGTCTTGTTCGAGGCCTTCTGGTAGTAGGCGCGGAACTGGGTCTCGAGGGTGAAGTAGATGCGCTTGGCCTTCTGCTTTTCGCGGAGCTGCAGACCGTAGCCGACGACCTTCTTCACTTTGCGGGACTGGCCGTGCTGGCCTGGGGGAAAGTTGCGCTTCTCGACGGGGCATTTCTCAGAGAAGCACTTGGTGCCCTTGAGGAAGAGCTTGGTGCCGTCGCGGCGGCAGAGGCGGCAGACGGGTCCGGTGTAACGTGCCATTTTTATAACTCCTGACTTCGGGTGACGATCGCTTTACGCGCGGGCAGCGCTTCTTCACGATCCGGTTATTGAGTAAACGAAAGAGCAAGTGCAGGCGAGGAGCGAACCCATCGCCTGCACAAAATCAAACGCGGCGGCGCTTCGGCGGACGGCAGCCGTTGTGCGGCATCGGCGTAACGTCGCGGATGCTACGCACCTCAATGCCGGTGGTGGCGAGAGCGCGGATCGCGGACTCACGGCCTGAGCCGGGACCGGAGACGCGCACATCGACCGAACGGACACCGTGATCACGGGCTGCGTTAGCTGCACCGACGGCGGCCTGCTGCGCGGCAAACGGGGTTCCCTTGCGGGAGCCGCGGAAGCCAAGCGAACCGGACGACTTCCAGCTCAGCGTGTTGCCGACCTGGTCAGTGATGGTGACGATGGTGTTGTTGAACGAGGCCTGAATGAAGACGAGGCCAAATGGAACGTTCTTGCGCTCGCGCTTCTTGAACTTCTTGTTCTTGCCGGGCTTTGCTGCGCCCTTCGTATTCTGTGTCTTCGCCATGTCTTATTTCGTCGCTTTCTTCTTACCGGCAACGGTTCCCTTGCGCGGGCCTTTGCGGGTGCGAGCGTTGGTGTGGGTGCGCTGGCCACGGACGGGCAGCGAACGACGGTGGCGGAGGCCACGGTAGGACTGAATTTCGATGAGGCGCTTGATGTTGAGCGAGATGTCCTTGCGGAGATCGCCTTCGATCTGGCCCTCGGCTTCAATAACCTGACGGATGCGGTTCAGCGCGTCCTCATCGAGCGTGCCAACCTTCGCGACGGGATCGACATCCGCCTTCGCGAGGATCTTGGCGGCGCGAGAGTCGCCGATTCCGAAGATGTAGGTGAGACCGATGCGCGCCTGTTTGTTATTAGGGACATCGACTCCAGCAATACGTGCCATGGGGTTCCTTTTCGGTTGAGCTTCGTAGCTTCGCCACGAGAGCGGGTGATTTGTTTACGGCTAGATCCGACGGGTTCAACGCAAGCCTTGACTTCGGCTAACTAGCCCGGCGGGGCCGCTACTGAGATAGATCGAATGCTTTAGCCCTGGCGCTGCTTGTGCTTGGCGCTTGCGCTGCAGATGACGCGAACGACACCGCGGCGGTGGATGACCTTGCACTTGTCACAGATCTTCTTTACTGAGGCACGAACCTTCATTGTGATTCCCTTCTTTTATGCAACATAGAACCGGTGAAACAGAGGACGCGTCGCAGGGAGTGAAGCCCCCAGTTGACAGGCGACCTTGAATGCCAGGACGTAAGCCCTGACTTATCCCAAGTGCAAGTGCGCTTGAGCAACCCATGATGGAGACGGGATGGGCTCCCGTAGCCGTTGTCTACTTGTAGCGGTAGACAATGCGGCCGCGGTTGAGGTCGTACGGGCTGAGCTCAATCGCGACGCGGTCGCCGGGGAGGATACGGATGAAGTTTTTGCGCATACGTCCGGAGACGTGTGCAAGGGCCTGGTGCTTGTTCTCAAGCTCGACCTTGAACATCGCATTCGGCAGGGTCTCAACGACCACCGCCATCACTTCAATTGCATCTTCCTTCGACAAACGATCTCCTTTGGAAACGTAGAGGGCATAAACCCTTTGATCTCCACAGCTTTTCTTTGAGTTGAAGCTATCTGCTTCAATCAGAGTTACCGTGCAACATACTTACGCACACAGCATCTCTTATAGTACCTCAAAACGGGTCTATTTTCCTAGCGAGTCAGCACCTGAGGGCCATCTTTTGTGATCGCGACCGTGTGCTCGAAGTGGGCGGAGTAACTGCCGTCGATAGTTACGGCGGTCCAGCCGTCTTTAAGGACCTTCACTTCCGGGCCTCCGGCGTTAATCATGGGTTCGATGGCGAGGACCATGCCGGCCTTGAGGCGGGGGCCTTTGCCTGCGGCGCCAAAGTTGGGCACCTGGGGGTCTTCGTGCATGGCGCGGCCTATGCCGTGGCCGACGAACTCGCGGACGACGCCGAAGCCTTCGGCTTCGCAGAGCTCCTGGACGGCGGAGGAGATGTCGCCGAGGCGACCGCCGACCTGGCACTGTTGGATTGCCTTCTCGAGAGAGGCTTTCGTGACTGCCAGAAGCTTTGTGGCCTCGGGGCTGACCTTGCCGATGGGGTAGGTGACGGCGGCGTCGGAGTAGAAGCCGTCGATGATGACACCGCAGTCGATGGAGAGGATGTCGCCTTCGGCGAGGATGCGCTTGGCGTTGGGCATGCCGTGGACGACCTCGTTGTTGACCGAGGTGCAGAGGGCTGCGGGGAAGCCGTGGTAGCCCTTGAATGCGGCGATGGCGCCCAGTTCGGCGATCTTTTTGACGGCGATCTCTTCGAGGTCCATGGTCGATGCACCCGGAACGACGTGGGGCGCGATGGCGTTGTGGACCTGGCGGAGGGCCTTGCCGGAGATCCGCATCTTCTCGATCTCTTGCGGCGTTTTGATCATGATGGCCATAGAGTCTGGGTTACCGGTTCGATGATTGGCGCAGGCGTTTGAGGGCGGAGGTGATCTCGGCGGTTACCTGCTCGACCTGCTGATCGCCGTTGATCTCTTCGAAGCGGCCTTGGTTGCGATAGTGCTCGATTACGGGGGCGGTTTGGGCTTCGAAGGTCTTCATGCGCTCGGTGAAGACTGCTTCGGAGTCGTCGGGACGCTGAACGAGAGAGGAGCCGTCTACATCACAGACGCCTGCGACCTTCGGAGGGTTCGAGTAGATGTTGTAGATGCGGCCTATGGGCGAGATGCGGCGGCCTGTGATTCGATGGAGGAGCTGCTCGTAGTCAACAACGATGCTGATGGCGACAACGGGTAAAGTTTCCAGGGTGCCGGAGAGCTGCGCGTCGAGCCAGGTGGCCTGGTTGAGGGTACGGGGAAAGCCGTCGAGGATGAAGCCGCGATGCGTATCGGGCTGCTTGAGACGGTCGGCGACCATCTGGTTGACGAGGTCGTCGGAGACAAGAGTGCCCTGGTCGACGAGAGTCTTCGCTGCCTTGCCGAGCTCAGTGCCGTTCTTAATGTTGGCGCGGAGGATGTCGCCGGTGGAGATCTGCGGGATACCATAGGCGGCCATCAATGCCTTGGCCTGGGTCCCCTTGCCTACGCCGGGAGCTCCTAAAAGAAGCACCGGCCCGGGCAGGAAATCCTTGTCTGCCGGGGCCGTCTCTCGTTCAGATGCGGTGCTTGTCGTCAACGGGCTAACTTCCTACCAGCTCTTGCGGCCACGGATGCGGCCACTCTTGGGAGTGAAGCCGTCGTAGTGGCGCATGATGAGCTGCGATTCGATCTGCTGGACGGTGTCCATGGCCACGCCGACGACGATGAGCAGCGACGTGCCACCAAAGTAGAAGTTGACGCCAAGTCCGTTGGTCATCCAGGTTGGCAGTCGATCGAAGACCGGACCGATGAGCCAGAGATGGTTGAAGTGAATTCCGCTGATGAGAAATGTCGGAATAATGGTGATGATGATCAGGTAGATGGCACCGACCAGGGTGATGCGGGTGAGCACATCATTGATAAAGTCGGCGGTGCGCTTGCCTGGACGAATGCCGGGAATAAATCCGCCGTACTTGCGCATGTTGTCGGCGATGTCGTCAGGCCGGAAGACGATGGAGATGTAGAAGTATGCGAAGAAGATAATGGCGACGATCTGGAGCACCTCATACCAAGGCTCACCAGGTGCGATTGCGCGAAAGATGGGACCGAAGAACGAGGAGTCCTGCAGCGAGTATCCGAAGATGTGAGCGCCTGAAAAGAGCAGGGGGGCCGACAGGATGGAGCTGGCGAAGATGACTGGCATCACACCGCCGGAGTTGACCTTCAGCGGGAGGTGCGTGGACTGTCCGCCCATCATCTTACGGCCGACAATGCGCTTGGCGTACTGAACGGGGATGCGCCGTTCGGAGCGCTCGACGAAGACGATGAAGGCGACGACCGCGATCATTGCGACGATCAGGAGTGCCACTGCAATGGGCGTGAGTGCTCCCCAGGCGTTGTCACGTATCTTCTCGTAGAGATCTTCGACGCCCTTAGGCAAACCTACGACGATGCCGGCGAAGATCAGCAAGCTCATACCGTTGCCGATGCCGCGCTCTGTGATCTGTTCGCCCAGCCACATGATGAACGCAGTACCTGCGGTAAGGGTGATAACGCAGAGCGGAATGAAGCCGCCACGTGAGATGGTGACCATCGTCTGGCCGGTGCTGGTGTTCGTGAGCGTCAGCGCAATGGCGAACGACTGCACGATGCCAAGCAGGACTGTGACATAACGCGTCCACTGGGTGATCTTGCGGCGGCCGAGCTCGCCTTCCTTCTGGAGCTTCGCGAGCGGCTCATAGATGACGGTGAGCAGCTGGAAGATGATCGATGCCGTGATGTACGGCATGATGCCAAGGGCGAAGACGGTGAGCTTGCGGAGGTTTCCGCCGGAGAAGAGATCGACGAGCCCGAGTGCAGAGCCGGAGTTCTGATTGAAGAACTGGGCGAGCATATCGGCGTTGATACCGGGGGTAGGAATATGCGAACCGAGGCGGTATACGGCCAGCATGCCAAGCGTAAAGAGGACACGCTTGCGGAGGTCGGGGATTTTGAAGATGTTTGCGATTTTCTCGAACATCGGGTACTGGAACCTCGGGGTAAACGCTGGTGAGTCTGGTGAAACGGCGATGCGAGGGCGCGTGCCCTCGCCTGCCAATCATTCTAAATGCTGCTTAGCCGATGAGGATGGCCTTGCCGCCGGCCTTTTCGATCGCTTCCTGTGCAGTCTTGGAGAACTTGTGTGCGTGAACCGTCACGGCTGTCTTGATCTCTCCGTTATTCAACACTTTGATCAAAGCGCCCTTCTTACGGAGCAAGCCAAGCTCGATGATCTTGTCGAGAGTGAACTCGGTGACGTTCTCGGCAGCAACGATCTCGGCTACGCGATCGAGGCCAAGGACCTGATATTCCACGCGGAAGATGTTGGTGAAGCCGCGCTTCGGCAGACGACGGTGAAGGGGCATCTGGCCGCCTTCAAAACCACGCATGAGGGATGAACCCGAGCGGGAGCCCTGACCCTTGTGACCGCGGGTGGAGGTCTTACCCATGCCCGAACCCATACCGCGGCCGACACGCTTCTTGTTTTCGTTCGCCCGCTTGGGTGCGCGTAGATTGGAGAGATTACGGATTGCCATTGTTTCCTCGCTTAACGCCGGTAAAGCAGCTTTTGTTCTTCGCCGACTCGCATATGAATTTGCCCTGACGGGTTGGTGGGGTTATGCCGGATCGTTATTAGTCGACGACGCGGACGAGATGTGGAACCTTTGCGACCATGCCACGAATGGACGGTGTGTCTTCGCGCTCGACGATCTGGTTGAGGCGGGTGAAGCCGAGGCCCTTAATGACGAGCTTGTGCTTGACCGGGGTGCAGATCTTGGAACGAAAGTACTGCAGCTTGATTTTGGCGATTGCGTTGGTGTCAGCCATGAGAGAGCTCCTGTAGATCTTGTTGGAACAGGGTTGAGCTTAGAGCTCTTCCACTGCCTTGCCGCGCAGGGCGGCGACTTCGGCCTTGTTGCGAAGCTGGATGAGAGCGTCGAAGGTGGCCTTGATGACGTTGTGGGGGTTCGCCGAGCCGAGGCTCTTGGTGAGCACGTTTTGCACGCCGGCGGCGGTCATGACGGCACGAACCGTCTTACCGGCGATGACGCCGGTACCTTCGGGAGCGGGTTTGAGCATGACCTGGCCTGCGCCGAAGTGGCCGAGGACCTGGTGAGGAATCGTGCTCTCGGTCAGGTTGACCTTGTGCAGATTCTTCTTGGCCGACTCGATGCCCTTGCGGATGGCCTGGGGGACTTCCTTCGCCTTGCCGGAGCCGTAGCCGACGACGCCTTCGGCTGGGTCGCCGATAACGACGAGAGCGGCGAAGGACATGTTCTTACCGCCCTTGACGACCTTGGTGACGCGGTTGATCGAAACGACCTCGTCCTTGAGGTTGAGGCGGTTCGCATCGATTTTTTTCTTCATTGCCATAATGTCTTATCCAGCTTTCTGGCTGCCAATGAGGCGCCTTGGGAACCTTAGAAATCGAGACCCGCTTCACGGGCTGCATCGGCGAGGGCCTTGACGCGGCCGTGGTAGAGGTAGCCGCCACGGTCAAACACAATCTTCTTGATGCCCTTCTCTTTGGCGCGCTCGGCGATCAGCTTGCCGACTTCTGCAGCGGCGGCGATGTTGCCACCATACTTCTTCTCTTCGGTCTTCTTACCCATGGAAGAGGCAGAGGCGATGGTGACTCCGTTGAGGTCGTCGATGAGCTGAGTGTAGATGTGATTGAGCGAGCGGTAGACGTTGAGGCGTGGACGCTCTGCGGTACCGGACATCTTCTCGCGGATGCGCGTGTGGACGCGCTGGCGGATGACGTTGCGCTGACGGGGATTGATCATGATTGACTTTCCTTCCTAGTGGCGTACTCAGAGTGCTGAGGACGTTCGGTTATAAAACTTGTTTGGTGAGGAGTGGCTGGTTTGAGGCTACCAACCACTCCTTACAGAATTACTTCGCTCCGGTCTTACCGACCTTCTTCTTCAGAACTTCGCCGGTGTAGCGGACGCCCTTGTTCTTGTAGGGGTCTGGCTTACGGAGAGAGCGCATGTCGGCAGCAACCTGACCTACCTTCTGCCGGTCGATGCCGGAGACGGTGAGGTGAGTCTGCTTGGGGTCGATCTCGACGGAGATGCCGGTAGGGAGCGGGAATTCGATGGGGTGAGAGTAGCCCAGGGTGAAGACCACCATGTTCTTCCCCTTCAGCTCGGCGCGATAACCGATGCCGACGATGTCGATCTCCTTGGTCCAGCCGGTGGTAACACCGGTGACAGCATTGAAGACGAGGGCACGGGCAAGGCCGTGAAAGGCCGCCTGCTTGTCCGTCTGGCGCTCGGTGAGGAGTTGGCCGTCTTTCTGGACGAGCTTGATGCCGCCGGGAAGCATTGCGGTGACTTTGCCCTTGGGGCCTTCGACCAGAACGGTGTTGCCATTCTCGCTGACCGTGTACTTGACTCCGGTGGGTAGAGCGATCGGCTTCTTACCAATACGTGACATAACAAATTCCTTTTGTGGCTTGCGAGTCGCGATCGCAACTGGTGCTGATCGTTCCACTGCAGCCGGGAAAACTTAATCTTGGTTCGTCACTCACCGAATGACGAAAACTGAAGTGCAAACTACCAGACTTCGCAGAGGATCTCGCCACCAACACCTTCGCGACGTGCCTGACGACCGGTCATAACACCCTTGGGGGTCGTCATGATGGAGATGCCAAGACCACCCTGAACGCGGCGGATCTCGTCGCGGCCGAGGTAAACACGGCAGCCAGGACGGGAGACGCGCTGCAGGTCGCGGATGACAGCCTCGTTGTTCGGGCCGTACTTGAGGTAAACGCGGATGACCTTCATACCATTCTCTTCGGTCGGCTTGTAGTTCGCGATGTAGCCCTCTTCCTTGAGGATGCGGGCGATCTCGGCCTTGAGCTTGGATGCGGGGACGTCGAGCTTCTGGTGACGCGCACGGATGGAGTTGCGG
Organism: uncultured Acidobacteriaceae bacterium; assembly: GCA_963708755.1. GTDB lineage: Bacteria > Acidobacteriota > Terriglobia > Terriglobales > Acidobacteriaceae > Edaphobacter. The sequence continues at coordinate 4,004 of CAVPTN010000016.1, read as the reverse complement.
ATGCGGGTCAGGAAGTCGGCTACTGGATCAGTGAGGTTCATTCATTCTCCTTCATCCCCCGTTCGCTCACGAGTGTCTCTCGCAAGAACCAGCGGGAATGTCTGTTTCGGGTGATACGTCCAGACTTCTGCACCATAAGCTCACGCCCTGATGAGGTCTCTGGAGTAAGTGTGCGACTAGAGCCGCACACGAGTCCTTTTATTCTACCAGCTCGACTTCACAACGCCCGGAATTTCTCCCTTGAGGGCGAGCGAACGGAAGCAGAGACGGCATACGCCGAACTTGCGAAGGAACGCGCGAGGACGACCGCAGAGCTGGCAGCGGTTGTGCTGGCGAGACTTGAACTTCGGTTTCTTTGCGTCTTTGACGCGCTTTGCTGTAGTTGCCATGTGTTTTGCTCTCTATCTGTACTGCAAACCTGTTCGAGGCCGATTGGCCTGGCTTCGTAGATTAAGCTCCAACGCGGAAGGGCATACCAAAGCTCTTCAGCAGGGCGCGGGCACCGTTGTCGTCCTTCGCCGTCGTGACGATGGTGACGTTCATACCCTTCAGTTTGTCGACCTTGGCGTAGTCGATCTCAGCGAAGATCAGCTGATCGCGGAGGCCAAGGGTGTAGTTGCCACGGCCATCGAAGCTCTTCGACGAGACGCCGCGGAAGTCGCGGACGCGGGGAAGAGCGATGGAGATGAGGCGGTCGAGGAACTCGTACATCGTGTCGCCGCGCAGAGTGACCATCGCGCCGATGGGCATGCCCTCGCGCACCTTGAAGGCTGCGATGGACTTCTTGGCCTTGGTGGTCACAGGCTTCTGGCCGGCGATGGCGGCGAGATCGGCCACCAGGGGATCCATGATCTTGACGTTCTGGGTGGCTTCGCCGAGGCCCATGTTGATGACGATCTTCTCGAGCTTGGGAATCGCCATAGCGTTGGTGATGTTGAGCTCTTTGCCCAGCGCCTGTTTGATCTCGCTCTCGTACTTCTGCTTTAGACGTGCTGCCATGATTTTCTTCGCTTTCTCCACGGTTGCCGGATTGGGTTTAGCCCGTGTACCGATGCGTGGGGTGAACCGTTGTTACAGGGATTTGAACTGCTACTACTCAAAACGAACTTTACTAGATCTTTCTTACTTCTTCTTCTCGGCGATCGTGGCGCCACTCGTCTTCGAGAAGCGCACCTTCGTGTCGCCTTCGAAGCGTGATCCGACGCGGGTCTTCTTGCCATCGCCATCGAGCAACATCACGTTTGAGATGTGGATGGTGGACTCCTGCTCCGCGATACCGCCCTTTATGTTGCGCTGGGGATTCGGTTTCACGTGCTTCTTCACCATCATGACGCCCTCAACGAGGACGCGATTCTTTTCAGCGATGACGCGTAGGACGCGGCCCTGCTTGCCCTTGTCTTTGCCTGCGATTACTTCGACCTTGTCGTTACGCTTGATCTTGATGCCTGCCATAGCTCTCTCTTTTCTCGACGATCTTGAAACCACGGAGCCGGACTCCGGTTAACTTTGTGGCACCGCGTGAAAGACGCGGCGTAGAACTAGATGACCTCCGGTGCGAGCGAGACGATCTTGAGGAACTTCTTATCGCGAAGCTCGCGGGCGACCGGGCCGAAGACGCGTGTGCCAACTGGCTCATTGGCGTCGTTGATGACGACAGCGGCGTTCTGGTCGAAGCGGATATAGGTGCCATCGCGTCGGCGATACTCTTTGCGCGTGCGGACGATCACGGCCTTGACGACCTTCCCCTTCTTGACGGTGCCATCGGGTGAGGCTTCCTTGACAGCTGCGGTGACGACATCGCCGAGGCCAGCCTTTTTACCGAGACCGCCACCGAGGGGCAGGATGACCTGCAACTTGCGGGCGCCTGAGTTGTCGGCCACGTCAAGCATTGTTCTCATTTGTACTGACATCGTTCTTCTCCTGGGTGATACGGCCGGGGCTCATGCCCCATGCTTGAACTTGTGGGCCTAACTATTTGGCTTCGGCAGCAACGGCAGCTGCGGACTTCTCTTCGGCGAGGCGCGAGCGAGGAGCGGCGAACTATCTCCTCAGCGACCAGCGCTTGAGCTTGGACAAGGGACGGGCTTCGCGGATGCGAACGACATCGCCGACGCGTGCGGAGTTCTGCTCATCGTGCGCGTAGAACTTCTTGTTCGACTTCATCACGCGCTTGTACTTCGGGTGCGCCTTGCGCATCTCGATCTCGACGACGATGGTCTTCTGCATTTTGGTCGAGACGACCAGTCCCACCTTCTCATTGCGACGCGAGGTCTGAGCTTCGGGGGTTGCAGCTGCGGTGTTGGTTGTATCTGCCATGATTAGTCCTTCTTCGCTTTCTTGCGGGCGGTGCGAGTGCTCTTGGCCGGCGCAACGTTGGCGACGACGGGGTTGGCGGCCTTCTCGGCGGCCAGAGTGCGCTGCCGTTCGACGGTCTTGATGCGGGCGATGTCCAGCTTGAGCGTCCTCAACTTCTTGATGCCCTCGTTATTGCCGAGGCTCTTCTGGAAGCGGATGCGGAAGAGCTGCTCGGCAGCCTTCACCTGCTCGCTCTTGAGCTCTTCATCACTGAGATTGCTGATCTTTTCGAATTCCATTGTCTTTTCCTTAACTACTGAGAGCTACTTGGCCCGGTCTTATTTGGAAACAACCGTCGCCTTGACATCGTGGCGCTGGACGAAACTGGCTTAAGCGGAAGCTTATGAGCCGCGAGACGCATCGCTTCTTTGGCAAGCTCCGGGGAGACGCCTTCCATCTCGAACAGGATGCGGCCCGGACGAACAACGCAGACCCAATGATCGGGAGCACCCTTACCTTTACCCATACGGGTTTCGGCAGGCTTCTTGGTGATCGGCTTGTCTGGGAACAGACGGAGCCAGACTTTGCCACCACGCTTGATGAAACGCGTCATCGCGATACGGCTGGCTTCGATCTGGCGGTCGGTGATGTAACCGCACTCCATAACCTTCAGGCCGAAGTCACCGAAGGAGAGATCGGAGCCGCGCCACGCTTTGCCCTTCATTCGTCCGCGCTGCTGCTTGCGGAACTTGACCTTCTTTGGCATCAACATAAGAAAACCCTCTTACTCTTTCAGGGATACTTCAATACGCCCCCGGAAACTCCGGCCAGGCCGGTGAAATCTTTAGCTTGCGAATGCGCCAGTCGTAACGCCCTGGTCGCGACGCTTCTTCTGCTCGTAGATGTCGCCGCGATAGACCCAAGTCTTGACGCCGATGATGCCGTAGGTGGTGTGCGCCTCGGCAAAACCGTAGTCGATGTCGGCGCGCAGCGTGTGCAGCGGCAGACGGCCCTGGAGGTACCACTCGGAGCGGGCGATCTCGTTTCCGTTGAGACGGCCGGAGACGCGGACCTTGATGCCCTTGCAGCCGAAGCGCAGTGCGGAGTCAACCGACTTGCGCATGGCGCGACGGAAGCTGACGCGCTTCTCGAGCTGCAATGCGATGTTCTCGGCGACCAGCTGAGCATCGAGCTCCGGCTTGTTGACCTCGAGAATGTCGATGAAGACCTCGCGGCTGGTGCGCTTCTGGATGTCGGCCTTGAGCTTGTCGATCTCGGCGCCCTTGCGGCCGATGATGATGCCCGGACGCGCGGTGCGGATGATCAGGCGCAGCTTGTTGCCTGGGCGCTCGACTTCAACCGAGCTGACACCAGCGGCCTTCAGCTTCTCGCGCAGCTCAGCCTTCAGCTTGACGTCTTCGACCAGCAGCTTGTCATAGCCGCGCTCCACGAACCAGCGTGACTTCCACGGCTTGTTGATGCCGAGGCGAAACCCATACGGATGGACTTTCTGTCCCATAGCTTCCCTTTACTCCGTGCCCTCTCCGGTTGAGCCGGTGGGCGGTAGTGCAAAGCTTTAAGTTTACAAGAAACTGTTACTTCGCAGCCTTTTTCGCTGCGGGCTTCTTGGCGGCTGCCTTCTTGGCTGCGGGCTTTGCCGCGGCCTTAGTGGCTGCCTTCTTGGTCGTCTTCTTCGCGGCCGGGGCTGG